>NZ_BAAHYJ010000004.1:0-367166 GCF_054657615.1 Methylosoma difficile
GTTCACTGCCGCACAGGCAGCTTAGAAAACCTTCGAGACGGTATTTTTTACCCGTGCTTTGTTCACTGCCGCACAGGCAGCTTAGAAAATAACAGGCGCAACAAAAACAAAAATAACTTAGTTCACTGCCGCACAGGCAGCTTAGAAAACACAAAGCGGCGTTGAGCGCGAGCCCAAACGGTTCACTGCCGCACAGGCAGCTTAGAAAGCTAAGATCAATTCTTTAAACGGTATGTGGATTGTTCACTGCCGCACAGGCAGCTTAGAAATGATGAAAACTTCGCCGACCCGTTCCTAGCTTGTTCACTGCCGCACAGGCAGCTTAGAAATAATGTTTGCAGCAAATGCCGTGGCGATTTGCGTTCACTGCCGCACAGGCAGCTTAGAAACAAGACGGTATGGCAACCGGTTTGGCTTCAATGTTCACTGCCGCACAGGCAGCTTAGAAAAGTCGCGCTTACAACGCCAGCGGCGCGGGTTAGTTCACTGCCGCACAGGCAGCTTAGAAACTGAATCATCCCTGCCGGAGTATTTTTCAGGCGTTCACTGCCGCACAGGCAGCCTAGAAAGTTTGGATGCCAAGACACGCTAAGGCGGTTAAAGCACAAACTGTTTGCACTTCGTTGGGCAATAAAAAACCCGCTAAGCCTTACAGCTTGCGGGTTTTTGTACTGCTTTGCATCTTGGCGGATGCTTAATTGGCGGAGAAAGAGGGATTCGAACCCTCGATACGTTGCCGTATACACACTTTCCAGGCGTGCGCCTTCGACCGCTCGGCCATCTCTCCTACTATTAGTTCCGCTGGGCTGCGGAAAGCCGGTAAGGATAATAGACTTTGCCTTCTGTTGCAATGGATTTATCGGCTTGGCTTAAGGGTTGGCGGTTAATTTAGACCGTTTGGGGTCTGGGTTTTAGGCTTCCCTGCCCTTTTCCGCATCGCCTTTAAGCGTGCAAACCCAATGCTTATTGCAGGGCTTCCAGTTCGTCCCAGCGCAGGAAAACGGCTTCCAGACGTTCTTCGGTGGCTTGCAGGTCGGCTAGGGTTTTGCCGACCAGGTCTTGATCCTTTTTGTAAAAATCGGCGGCGCTGGCTTGTTTGTTCAAGTCCGCCAGTTTGGCTTCCAGTTCTTCGATCAGTTTGGGCAGGTTGTCGAGTTCTTGCTGTTCTTTGAAGCTGAGTTTTTTCTTTTTCGCCGGTGTAGGCGCAGTTGCAGCGGCTGATTTGTCATTTTTTGCGCTGGCTTTGGGGATTGCCGCCGCGACGGCTTTTTTCTGTTCGGCATAGGCCAGCCAATCGCTGTAGCCGCCGATAAATTCGTCCACTTCGCCTTTGCCGTCCAGTACAAAAACACTGGTGACGACGTTGTCCAAAAAGGCTCGGTCATGGCTGACCAACAACAAAGTGCCGTCGTAGTTGGCGAGTTTTTCTTCCAACATTTCCAAGGTTTCCAAATCCAAATCGTTGGTGGGTTCGTCCATCACCAACAAATTGGCGGGTTTGGTGAACAGACGCGCCAGCAACAGGCGGTTTTTTTCGCCACCCGACAAGCTTTTCACTGGCGAGCGGGCGCAGGCGGGTGCGAATAAGAAGTCGCCCAGATACGACATCACATGGCGTTTAACACCGGCAATTTCGATGAAATCGCTGCCATTGCCAACGGTGTCAACGACGCTCATTTCTGGGTCGAGCTGGTCGCGCAATTGGTCAAAATAAGCGATTTCCAGATTAGTACCTTGCTCTACCGTACCGCTGGTGGGGTGGATTTGTTTTAGCATCAGTTTCAGCAAAGTGGATTTGCCCGCACCGTTTTCGCCGATCAGGCCGATTTTGTCGCCGCGTTGGATCAGCGCGGAGAATTGCCGGATGATGGTGCGTTCGCCGTAGCTGAAGGCGATGTCTTTAATTTCGATGACTTTTTTGCCAGACGTTGCGCCTTTTTGCAGGCCCAGTTTGGCGGTGCCTTGTTGCGTGCGGCGTTGGGCGCGTTCTTCGCGCAGTTTTTCCAAAGCGCGGACGCGGCCTTCGTTGCGGGTGCGGCGGGCTTTCACGCCTTGGCGTATCCAAGCTTCTTCGTCGGCAAGTTTTTTGTCGAATTCGGCGTTTTGGTTGGCTTCGTCTTCTAGGGCGGCGGCTTTGCGGCGCAGGTAATCTTCGTAAGTGCCTTGCCATGACACCAAATTGCCGCGATCCAAATCAATAATGCGCGTCGCCAGTTTTTGGAGGAAAGCCCGGTCGTGGGTGACGAACAAGACCGCGCCTTGGAAGGCTAAGATTTGCTCTTCCAACCAGAGGATGCTTTCAAAATCCAGATGGTTGGTCGGCTCGTCCAACAGTAGCACTTCCGGTTCGATTACCAAGGCTTTTGCCAAGGCCACGCGGCGTTTCCAACCGCCCGACAAGCCGCTGATTTTCAGTTCGCCCGGTAAATTGAGTTTGCTCAGCGTGGTTTCTACGCGTTGCTGGAAATGCCAACCGTTTTGCGCTTCCAAGGCGTGTTGCAAATCGCCCAGCTCGGCTAAAGCCTTTTCGTCTTCGTAATCCATGGTGGTTGACAAGGCGTGGTAGCGGGTGATGATGGAACCCAAATCGCCCAAGCCGCTGGCAACGGCGTCGTAAATGGTCGCTTCGTCAGGCAGTTCCGGCGCTTGTTCCAGCCATGACAGGCGCAGTTCGGGCTGCCGCCAAATGTCGCCGTGGTCGGCGTGTATGTTACCGGCAATGATTTTCATCAACGTGGATTTGCCTTCGCCGTTACGGCCTAACAGGCCGACCCGCTCACCGGCATCGAGTTGAAAATCGGCATTTTTTAATAAAGCGTGGGTACCAAAAGCAATGGAGGTGTTGGTTAAGCGGATTAAGGGCATTAGTTTTTTCGTCAGTTAGCTGTGTATTGCCGCCATTATAACGGACTGCACGGCAAAGAAGGTGCAGAAGCTGCAAGACGACAGACGAAAGCCGAAATTTGTCGGGGGTTTTGTTTGGAAAATCGTCTAACAAATCAGATTGGCGGCAATTGCTGATTTAAAAAACACGATGAAACGCTTATTACAAGCGGGTTTTAATTTGGTACTATTCCACAATTGGTTTATTTACATTCACTCACCGAGGCTCAATAGTATGAAAAAAAAATCTGTAGAGATGGTCGATAGCGATTCAATAAAAATTATTGAAGCCAAACATCACGACCCTTTTTCTGTGTTGGGCCGGCATCCGTGTGAGGAAGGCGTTACGGTTAAGTTTTATCTTCCTTATGTAGAAAACTTGGCGTTTGCCGACAGCGGTGTCACCATTCCGCGCATTCCCGGAACGGATTTGTTCCAATACCTCGCCAAAGCCGACGAGCTGCCCAAGCATTATCAACTGATCTGGACAGATAAGGACGGCAACAACCACATCGGCTACGATCCTTACGATTTTGACGTGCAATTGCCCGAATTCGACCGGCATTTGTTCGCCGAAGGCAAGCATTGGCATGTTTATAAAAAATTGGGCGCGCATCCGCATACGGCGGATGGTATCGACGGGGTTTTGTTCACCGTCTGGGCGCCGAATGCCGGACGGGTCAGCGTGGTGGGCGATTTTAACCGCTGGGATGGGCGTTGCAACCCGATGCGCAACTTGGGCAGCAGCGGCTTATGGGAATTGTTTATGCCGGGCTTGGCGGCAGGCTGTTTGTACAAATTTGAGGTCATGAACCGGCAAAGCCAAGAAATCTTGGTAAAAACCGACCCATTCGGACAACAATTTGAATTGCGCCCCAGCACGTCGTCCATCGTTGTGGCGGATTCCACCTATGCGTGGCAGGATGATGCGTGGCTGCAAGCGCGCACCCACCACGATTGGTTGCACGAACCGATGTCCATTTACGAGGTGCATTTAGGTTCGTGGCGGCGCAACCCTCAGGGCGATTTTTTAACTTACCGCGAACTGGCAAGCGAGCTGGTCGCTTATGTGAAGGCTTTGGGCTTTACCCACATTGAGCTGATGCCCGTCACCGAACATCCGCTGGATGCTTCGTGGGGTTATCAAACCACCGGTTATTTTGCCCCCACCAGCCGTTTTGGTTCGCCAGATGATTTCCGCTTTTTTATCGATACCTGCCATCAGCACAACATTGGTGTGATTTTGGATTGGGTACCCGCGCATTTCCCCAAAGATGCCTTTGGTTTGGCACGTTTTGACGGCAGCGCGCTGTTCGAACACGAAGACCCGCGCAAAGGCGAACACCGCGATTGGGGTACGCTGATTTACAACTATGGACGTAACGAAGTCCGTAACTTCCTGCTGTCCAGCGCCATTTTCTGGATGCAGGAGTTCCATCTTGACGGCTTGCGCGTCGATGCCGTCGCTTCCATGTTGTATTTGGACTATTCGCGCGAAAAAGACGACTGGATTCCTAACCGCTACGGCGGCAATGAAAACTTGGAAGCCATCGACTTCTTCCGCGAGCTGAACACCGTCACCCACGAACAATTCCCCGGCACGGTGATGATGGCGGAAGAATCCACCGCCTGGCCTCAGGTGACACGCCCCACTTGGCTGGGCGGCCTAGGTTTCAGCATGAAGTGGAACATGGGCTGGATGCACGACATGTTGTCGTACATGCAGGAAAACCCCATCCACCGCCGCTATCACCACGACAAGCTGACCTTCGGCATGTTGTACGCCTTCACCGAAAACTTCGCCCTGCCCTTCTCGCACGATGAAGTGGTGCACGGCAAAGGCTCGCTGCTCAGCAAAATGCCGGGCGACGAGTGGCAACGCTTCGCCAACTTGCGTTTGCTGTACACCTTTATGTTCACCTATCCGGGCAAAAAGCTGCTGTTCATGGGCTGCGAATTTGGTCAGGGTACGCAATGGAACTTCAACCAAGCCTTGGATTGGTATGTGGTCGATTACCCGCTGCACCGTGGTATGCAGGTGTTGGTGAAAGATTTGAACCATCTGTACCAAAACTATCCGCCGCTTTACAAACACGAGTTTGATTACCAAGGCTTTGAATGGATTGATTGCCGCGATGTCGAGCAATCGGTCATCAGCTATCGCCGTAAAGACGGCGAAGGCAACGAGATGGTCATTGTGCTGAACTTTACACCCGTCGTGCGCCAAAATTACCGTATCGGTGTGCCACAAGCGGGTTGCTATCAAGAACTGCTCAACTCTGACGGCAACAACTACGGCGGCAGTGATGTGGTCAATGGCGAGGTTTGGACGAATGAAATCCCGTGGATGGGTTTGCCTTGCTCGATCAACTTGCACCTGCCACCGCTGGGTGGCATGGTGCTGAAGCTTAAATAAACAGGCACGGCAAGGGTACGCACGCCGTACCCTTGCCATCAGCCGATTCCTTAAAGCAACAACCCAACGCTTACATGAAAAAAATCCTGTTTGTTACTGCCGAAGCGCATCCGCTCATTAAAACCGGTGGTTTGGCTGATGTGTCCGGCAGCTTGCCGAAGGCACTGGCGGAACTGGGCGAAGATGTCCGCATTCTGATCCCGAATTACCAAGCCATAAAATGCGCCGAAGCGGTGTATTTTAAAAGCACTGTCCGCATTGCTGACGCGGGCCGTAGTGTGGATGTCAACCTGCTGGAAACCCGCCTGCCAGATTCCAATGTCATCGTTTGGCTGGTCGATTTTGCCGAATACTTCGGCTTGCCGGGCAACCCTTACGTGGATGCCAGCGGCGAAGCTTGGCCTAACAATGCCGAACGTTTTGCATTGCTGTGCCGCGTTGCCGTTGAGGTCGCCCAAAACCGCAGCTATTTGGACTGGCAAGCCGACATCGTCCATTGCAACGATTGGCAAACCGGCTTGGTGCCAGCCTTGCTGTCTTTGGAAAGCCGCCGCCCCGCTACCGTATTTACCATCCACAACATGGCCTATCAGGGCGTGTTCGAAAAATCCGCCTTCACCGCGCTCAATTTGCCGAACGCGCTTTGGCATATGGGCGGCGTGGAATACAACGGCTGGCTGTCGTTCCTAAAAGGCGGCCTTGCCTATGCCGACCGCATCACCACGGTCAGCCCCACTTATGCCGATGAAATTCAAACCGCCGACTATGGCTACGGCCTGGAAGGCTTGTTAAGTTACCGCAAGTCTGTGCTAAGCGGCATTATCAACGGCATTGATGCCGAACACTGGGACCCGGCTGCCGATGCCTATATTGCCCAAGCCTTTGACAGCAAAACTTTAGCCAAAAAGCTCGGCAACAAAACAGCGTTACAAGCACAATTTGCTTTGCCGGTGGATAAAAAAATCCCGTTGTTTGCGCTGATTAGCCGTTTGGTTGAGCAAAAAGGTATCGACCTGATTTTGGAAAGTCTGGAAGATTTATTGGCAGAACCGCTGCAATTTGTGCTGCTGGGCAGCGGCGATAAAAGTTTCGAACAGCAATTGCTCGCTTTTGCCGAGCGTTATCCCAACAAAATGGCGGTCAAAATCGGTTACGATGAAGGCTTGTCGCATTTGATAGAAGCCGGTGCCGATGTCTTCCTGATGCCCTCGCGCTTCGAACCTTGCGGCCTTAACCAAATCTACAGCCAACGCTACGGCACCATTCCCATCGTCAGGAACACCGGCGGTTTGGCAGACACCGTGACCGATACCTTGCCCGAATCCATCGCCAACCACACCGCCACCGGCTTTGTCTTTAACGATGCCAGCCCCGGCAGCTTCACCGAAGCCGTCAAACGCGCCTTGCTGGTCTACAGCCTGCCCAAAGTCTGGAAACAATTGCAGGTCAATGGCATGAAGAAAGATTATTCTTGGCAGGAAAGCGCCAAGCACTATCAAGCCTTGTATCAGGACATTTAACCCGACAGCCGCTAGAAAAAGCCCGTTGGCGCAACGGGCTATCGCTGTTTGCCCCAGCGGCGGTTGTGGCTTCCTCGCTGCCTTCCGCCCATTTGTTTCGCCTGCCGTTTTTGCCACCAACGGATCACACCCGTCACAAACAACACCGGACACGCGAGACCTGACAAAAACACCAAAATCCGCCCCGTCCAACCAAATGCCTGACCGGAATGCAAAGGCCATTGCCAGTGCGTGAACACTTCGCCCGCCGTGCCGATGGCGGGGTCGTCCACATCTAAGATTTTGCCGCTGTATTGGTCGATCACCACGCAACGGCGATGCAGCCAACTGCCCTGCTCTGCCACGCCGTCTTTGCAGACTGTGTAAGTGTCGGTCGGCTGGGTTGCGGCGTAAAGCCAATCGGGGCGGCCTGTGGGGTAACGTTGTTCGGCAATTGCCACCGCTTCCGGCAGAGTGATTGACTTGGGGTTAGCGAGTGGATGTGATTGAAACCAGTAACGGTAAGTGACAGGCGAGAACAATTCCAACACAGGTACAACGCGCTCTGGGATGTCCATGTACACGCCGGAAAACAAGACCGGAACCAGCACTACTGTGGTGTAAAAGCCGGACGTTTTATGCAGATCAAAATTCAGCCGTTCTGCGCTAGCCCTGCGTTTGATGGTCAGGGCTTGCCGCCATTTTCCGGTCAAAGGCCACCAGAGAATCAAGCCCGTCAGTACGGAAATAATCAGCAAAACGCCCATGATGCCGACCACCGTATAACCCAAATCCTCGCCCAGCAATAAAGCATAATGCAATTCAAAAACCAAACCGATGAAGGTCTTTGGGATAAGGCTGTCGGATGAGGTTTTCAGACGTTTGCCGATGACTTGCGCGGTGTAGGGGTTAACGTAAACCTCCCAGTGTTCGGTCACCGCGTCGGCTACGGGCAAGGCATACACCAGCTTGAAAGCGGCCGCGTCATTGCGAGGATAATTGGCGAAAGTATTAACCGCTGTTTCCGGCATCGCCGCCTGTCCGGCTTGGAAAATATCCGCTAAAGGGCGATAGGCTGGATGGGTTTTCGGCACAGTGACGGTCAACAATTGTGGGTTGAGCAGTTCGTTGATTTCGGCATGGAACACCAGAATGCTGCCAGTAATGCCGAAAATGGATAAGAACAAACCTAAGGCCAGACCCAACCAAAGATGGACATTTAGCCATAGCTTACGACGGCTTTTAAGTTCTCTAAGAGAATTGCGTTGGGTATCTGGCTTATTCACAAATTGACCTTCATTCAATTGCATGATTTTGTATTTTAAGTACAATGATAAGTACTTAAAATACTTGGAGGCTTAACAATGGACACCATCAGTTATTCAAATTTTCGTAGCCACTTGGCTAATACCCTAGATAAAGTCAATGATGACCATGTGCCTATCTTAATTACCCGCCAAAATGGCAAACCCGCCGTCATTATTTCGTTAGAAGATTTTAAATCCTACGAAGCAACCGCTTACCTTATGGCTAGCCCTAAAAACGCCACGCGTTTAAATCAAGCCATCGCCGAAATTGAGAGCGGGAGAAGCGTCCAGCATCCGCTGATTGACGAATGATGTTGTCTTGGGCGGAGACCGCTTGGGAAGACTATCTCTACTGGCAAGCAACCGACAAAAAAGTGTTAAAACGCATTAACCTCCTGATTGCCGATATTCAGCGCCAGCCTTTTTCAGGCCTAGGCGATCCCGAGCCCTTAAGGCATAACTGGACGGGCTACTGGTCGCGCCGCATCGACCGCGAACATCGGATTGTTTACAAAGCTACCGATGATGCCGTCATCATTGCCCAATGCCGTTACCATTATTGAACGGATCGGATCGCATCCCTTCCAGACCGGAAGGGATGACAAACGCTGTTCCGGTTTGAATAACTAAAACTCCAAACGCACCGACCCCATCGCCGTCAGTGGCGCACCAGGATAAATGCCGACACGCGGCGGCGCATTTTGGAACGGATCTGTGGATTCGTAATAGGTTTTATCCAGCAGATTGCGGATATTGAATTGCGTAATCAAACGGGCATCGCCGAGTTGGCAGGCATAGCTGGTAAACGCATCCAAGCGGGCATAACCGGGCAAGACGAAGGTATTGTCGTTATCGCCTTCCCGCTCTCCGGCGGCGAACACACCCAAGCCAAAACTTAAGCCATTCAACGGCATGTAATGACGGATTTCATACTTGAGCCACAAGCTGCCGGAATGCTCCGGCACGTTGTTCAGGCGATTGCCTTGCAGGCCAGAATAATCCTTGGTGATACGCGCATCGGTAAAGGCATAGTTGCCGATGACGCTGACTTCGTCGGTTATTTGACCGCTCATGTCCAGCTCAATGCCTTGGCTGCGGGCTTCGCCAATGGCGGCAACTGCGAGTGGATCGGCGCTTTTAAAATCGCGGGTCATCAGATTTGCCTTGGTCAAATGGTAGTAAGCCAAGGTGGTGGTCAAGCGTTTGGCAAACAATTCGGTTTTTAATCCCGCTTCAAATTGCTCGCCAATTTCTGGGTTTATGGTCGCGCCCGAATCCGTCACGCCATTGTTTGCGCCAAACGAAGTCGTCCAATTGCCGTAAAGGCTCGCCCATTGCCAAGGCTGGTAGAGAATCCCCACCCGTGGGCTAAAGCCTTCATCTTGGCGTGACGGCAAAGCCGCTTCGGCGCCAGTAAAATTAGTGCCTGTTCCCACCCCTGTCGTTGCCCAATCATAACGACCACCGCCCAGAATATGGACTTTCTCCCAAAGCGTTATGTGGTCTTGAAAATAAGCGCCATACCAGTTATCCCTAAAAATATAATGGTTGATTCCGCCATCAGACGGCGTTGCCAATGCGGTGGCGTAATAGGAAGGGTCGATGCCGTACGTTGGGTTATAGATGTCGATGTCCAGCCCGGTCACCGGATCCATATAGTTGCCATAGAAGTCATAATTACCGACCGCCCGTAAATAATCCATGCCGATCAAGGTTTGATGGCTGACCCCGCCCAATTTGAATTTTCCTGCCAAATCCAAATTGGTCGAATAGGTTTCATTGTCGGAGGTTTGCGAAAAAATATTCCGCGAATACGTGCGGTTACCCGTGCTGGGATCAAGAAATTGCTCGACGGTAAAGCCATTGGCGGGTTTCACCGACGTATTTTTGTCGTGAATAAACGAAGCCAAAAACCGATTCCGCAATGTCCAATTGTCATTGAAGGCATGGCTTAAATTAAAACCCAGATTAACCTTGGAATTGGTGTCAACCGGATCGTTAGGATCAATAAAAGAGCGGCTGACAGGAATCGGCGCCGGACGGTTGCCAATCGCAAACAAGCCCCTATCGACTTGATAATCTTCGTGCAAAGCATCCACTTCCAACGACATTTCCGTGGCATCGCTAGGCCGCCACGTTAAAGACGGATTCACCACAATCCGGTCATTAAAGTTGAAATCCCGAAACGATTTGTTGTTTTGATACGCCCCCGTAAAACGGTAACTGAGCGATTTATCTTTGTTGACCGCATTGGTCGCATCCCATTCGGTGCGATAAAAATCATAAGAACCAAAACGCTGTTCCACGGAATAAAACGGTTCAGTCCGGGGTTTTTTAGTCACCAAATTCACTAAACCGCCAGGCTCGATGCGACCAAACAACACCGCCGCCGGGCCTTTCAGCACCTCGATACGTTCCAAATTGGCAGAATCAAATTGCGCCCCTTCGCCAATCCCTAAACCATTCGCCACCAGTCCGTTACGGAAAACCCGACCATTCCTAAAGCCACGGGTAATAAACGCATTGCTAAGCCCTAACGACGATTGCGGACGTACACTACTGACGTTTTCCAACGCATCTTTAATGGTGGTGGTTTTTTGGTCGCTCATCACCGATTTAGGCACCACCTGAATGGACACTGGCGTTTCCATTATCGGCGTGTCGGTTTTCGTGGCGCTCATGCTATTGGCAATTTTATAGTCTTGGTTATATGGATCATTCGGGTCATCATTCGCCAAACTGCCCATCACCTTCACCGTCGGCAAAACCGTTGCCGATGGCGGCTGGGCTGGCGTTGTCGCCGCAACGGGTATCAACATTTTCTGCAAAGTGACGGTATTGCCTTTGCCCAACTGATAACCCAACCCAGAACCCGCCAACAATTTAGTTAACGCCGCCGACAGCGAATAATTGCCGCTCACCCCCGGCGAATCCAAGCCCTTGACCATCTCCGCGCTATAAACAAACTGCACCCCAGACTGCTCCGCCAAACGGTTGAGCGCAGAATACAAAGGTTGCGGAGCGATATTAAAACGCTGATTATGGCTAACGGCAGCGCTATCGGCTTGGCTGGCTAGCGGCAACGTTAAGGCAAGCAAGCCAACACATAAGGGTAAAACCAGCAACTCGGACGATGGCTTGTTTTTGGGCTTGCCTGTTTTGAAAGAGGTTTTCGATTTACGCATGAAGAGTTCCCAGTGATGAAGATAATCACAATGGGAACGGTTGGGATGGGGGAAAGCCGTAGTGGTTGGGAGTGTGGCAAATTGTCGCGGGTGGGTAAGCGGCTAAAACGGTGTTTGCTTTGCAGTGCAGGCAGTCGGCTATTCTTGCTTGTCTTTATACTGGATGAAGAATCGAATAATTATTTGGAAGTAATGATTCGGATGTGGAATTAGTCAAAAACCATCGATAATGAATAACCTTCATACCCTTTGATTATGAAAGAATCTGGCTTATAACGATGCTGTTTGCTATCGTACCGTTTAATTTTTTATGTTCTAACCCTGAGAAATTCATGGAAACACAAGAAAACTTTTATGACATCAATGAAGTGAATATCTCCGATGTAGAAAACAAGTTAGATGATGAGGATAAATCTGGTTCTGACCTGAAAATGAAGCCATGGAATCCAGATGATATTCGAATTACGACTAAGAACTTCACTATCCGAGAGATTTATACCCAAATTCAAGATAAAGCTCCTGACCAAGAAAAAGAACTAGATAAAGAACTAGAGCTTGCACCCGAATTTCAACGATCCTTTGTTTGGAATGTCAAGCAACAGATACGTCTTATTGAAACAATACTTCTAGGTATACCACTCCCTGCTTTTTACTTTAACCAAGACAAAGACGGCGCCCAACAGGTGATTGATGGCGTTCAGCGTCTCACGACAATTAAACGTTTTATGTCTGATCAATTAGAATTAAAAGCAGAATACCTAGAATATCTAAGCCCGCTAAAAGGCTCGACATTTTCAGCCCTTGATCCCGCTAACAAACGTCGATTTGCTAGTACTCAAATTGTAGCTCATGTAATTGAGCCACAGACACCGGATGACGTTAAATACGATATTTTTAATCGGGTAAATACAGGCGGAAGTCCACTTACTGCACAAGAAATTCGCCACTGCATGAGCAAGATGCGTTCTCGTGAATTCTTACGCAAGCTCGTTGAAAGCGAAAGCTTCGATAGTGCAATGGGTAAACTTTTTTGGGAAAATTCAGATGGTCAATGGGTTCGTGACAGCAAACGCATGACAGACAGGGAAATGGCACTGCGTTTCTGCGCTTTTTATTTTGAGTCTTTTTTAAAAGAATATGCAAAAGCTTCTAGTTTGGATGCGTTTCTTTTGGATTTTTCCCGTTGGATTGACAAGAAAGCTAAACTTGCGGAGTTAAATCAACTAGAAATAGCGTTTCAGCAAGCCATGCAAAATTGCTATCAAGTTTTTGGTAAAGGAGCGTTCCGTCGATGGCTTCCAACTAACCAATCTGCAAGAGGTAGTATTAACAAAGCAATTTTTGAATCACAAGCACTAGCTCTAGCGGACTATCATCCCGATATTGTTCTTGCCAATAAAGATGCTATTCAAAAAACGCTATGTGAGCTTTTTAATGATCCTGACTATGAAACTGCCGTGAGTTATGGCACTGGTTCTTATAAAAAAATAAAAGAACGGATTACTAAACCTCGTGAAGCCTTGGAGAAAATTCTTAAATGATAAATGAACTCCAAATTTATGGCTTCAAAATGTTTACAGAAGTCGTCTTTAAAATGGCACCGCTTACTATTTTAGCTGGTTTGAATGGCGCAGGAAAAACCTCCGTGATCCATGCTTTACTATTGATACGTGAAATTGCTCGCCGCAACGACAAAATTGCTAGGTTGAACGGCCCATATGGTTTGGATTTAGGCACTTTTGGGGATATTCAAAACTGGAAAACTCAAGACCCCGTGCGCTTTGTTCTTACCGACAAAACTAGCTATATATATTCGTGGGAACTGGGAGGAAATCCGACCTCGCTTTATGCTGATATACAAAAACATCCGCAGGAACTTCCACCAGTTTTCAAAGCTGGTGAGCGGATGTTTCAGTATCTTTGCGCCGAACGCTTTGGTCCCCGCAACATATTGGGTTCTGCCGCACTACCTTCTGAACAATTGGAGGTAGGATTTCGCGGTGAATACAGTGCGCAGGTTTTGTACGATCTTGGTAGCCTTTCCATTGATGCTTCCCGCAGATGTCCAGATGCAGGGGAAGCTGATGCGGCCTTAGTGAAATTTGAAACTGAGAGATGGCTATCGCGTATTGCTCGCCCTGTACAGATTGATACTGAGTCCATCCCGATTAAGACAGTAACTGCATTGCGTTTTCGAGTTCCTGGCGGAGAGTGGGTTCGTCCTCCTAACATGGGTTTCGGTGTCACCTATGCCCTCCCGGTGATTCTAGCCGGACTTACGGCTGGGAAAGATGGAATTTTGATTGTAGAGAATCCCGAAGCCCATCTGCATCCGGCAGGTCAATCTCAAATGGGCTATTTTCTTGCTTCTATTGCCTCAGCTGGTGTACAGGTAGTGGTAGAAACCCACTCTGATCATGTCTTGAATGGTATTCGTCGCGCTATTGGGGAGCATCGTATTTTGTCTGAGAATCAAGCAGTCATTCATTTTTTTGATGTTGATGGTGCCCCGCCTCAAACCCTAAGTTTTACCGAAACCGGAGGTATTGCTTCTTGGCCACGCGGATTTTTTGACCAATACCAACTTGATGTTACAGCTCTTACTCGTGTACGTAGACGAAAGGAGTAGTTCATGCGGTTTGTTATTGATGAAACAAGCTGGCGTTTCGATGGGCTTGACCAAAACGCCTGTATTGAAGCGTTAGAGATACTGCTGGATTTGCTTGATGATGCTAATGAGCAAGGTCATTTGGCTTGTTATTCAGAGGAGCTTTTTTCTAGGGTTGTTTGGCAAAATAAAAGCTTTTATGAGTTGTATGAACCAAATTTGCCAATTTCAATTCCTTGGGAAGTGCAAGAGCGTGTTGCAATTCTATTTGCGCGGCTTTCCAAATGGGAAGAGCTTGATTTTTCATTGCCTCCAGCCTTAGATGTGCAAATTGCTCAAGAAAATGATGAACATGCACCATCAATTGCATGGGCTTACGAACAAACAAAGCAAGACAAAACCAATGCCGTTGCTTGTCTGGTCTTTTCCAGCATTCGGTTAACAGGATTTATTGATGTCACAGTAAATGATATTACAGAAAAATTGTGGTTCATTACCGATCATAAACACTATTGTGGTTTTTTTCGTTGGCTCATAACAGATACAACCAAGAATCCCAGCGAGATGGAAGCGTTCGTGCGATCAGCTTTCCCCTCAATTGATTTCGTACCAGGAGTTTTCAACGGGATTAAGGATATGAGCAAACCATACCGAGAGATTATAAATCCTTTGACTGAACACCTTGGCACTTTATCTGATCACGGTAAACGAATTTTTTCAGCGGCATGGATTAATGCACCCGCAGAGTTTGGCTCACTTGGGATTGATCTTTCAGATGAGAATGGAAAGACCAAGAAAAATAGCACTGCAAAAAAAGAGCGATCCATCAATATTGAAGGTGAAGATATTATTTTCTGGTGGCATAGCAAACTTGAACCCGACAGAGATAGAATTCACTTTTATCCAGATAGGATAAAAGATGGTGGACGGCTACTCGTTGGAATATTTTGCCACCATCTTACAACTTGAAAAATCTCATCTATTTCCGATAAAAGTTGTCTGCAATATATTTGGCACAAACGGCTTTTGATAGTTTTTATTGTTTGATTTTTAAAGCTATCGATTGGCATAGCTTACAAGATTTTGAAATACAACAACTTAACCCCCATAGTTCTCTCCAAAGCCTCCAGCCAAGCGTCTATATGTTGAATATCAACAGCGATATTCACTTCCTTTTCGCCTAACTTATCGTCCAGCAAGCGGATTTGTCCGCGCCGATAGCGGTTGATTTCGGCGATGGCTTGTTTTAACGGTACAAAATTCATCAGCAAACGCCCGTGCCGCCAGGCTTCGGCGCTGTTTACGTCGGCTGTTTGCACGGTTCCTAAATCATCGGCATGAAAAGCAATTTGCTGGCCTGCGCTTAAGGTTGCTGTGGTGCTGGGCGCGGCAGTGCGGATTTTGCCTTGCAGCAAGGTGACGTTGCCGCCGCTGCCGTCGTAGCGGACGATGAAGCGTGTGCCTAGGGCTTCGGTGGTGGTGTGTCCGGCACTGACGCGGAACGGGCGAGTGCGGTCGTGGGCGACTTCAAATTCCGCTTCGCCGTCTAACAATTCGATGCGCCGCTCTTGGTCGCTTAGGCTGACGTTAACGGCGGTGTCGGTGTTCAGGTGGATAACGCTGCCGTCCGCCAGTTGGATGGAGGTCTGCTCGCCGATGTGGGTGCGGTAGTCAGCGAGCGGATGGCGGAGATAATCGGGGAATAGCACTGCCAGCACCAGCAATACCATCGACGCGGCAACGGCAAGCCCAAGCGTCCGGTTGCGGGTTTGACGGCGGTGTTGTTGCGAGGCGGCAAGGGCTAGCCTGCGCTGTCGGTCGGCTTGCAAAGGGCCGGACAGTTGTTGCCAAAGCTGGACGGCTTCTTGATAAGCCTGTTCATGCGCCGCGCTTTGTTGCCGCCAGTGGTCAAATTCGGCGCGGGTAGCATCGGACACGTCGCCGGAAGACAAGCGCACTTGCCAAGCGACGGCGGCTTGGCTGAGGCGTTCGCGGAATTGTTGGGGTGTTTCGGTCATTGGCGGCGTGGCGTGTGAGGAAGACTTATCACTATAACGAATCGGCGTAGCAGTCGCCACACTGTCCGTGCTTATACTTCAAACGGTCAAGTTGTCAGCTTTTGCCCATATCGGGCTAGAGCTGTAGAGACGTTGCATTGCAACGTCTCTACAAAAATTGACCGTTCACAGTATATCAAGGGATTGGCGGCAATGGTTTAAGGCGCGGGCGAGTTGTTTTTCCACCCAACTGGTGGAGATGCCCAACTGCGCGGCAATGTCGGCGTGGCTTAAGCCTTCGATGCGGCTTAAGTACAAAATGTCCGCGCACGCATCGGGCAATTCCGCTAAGGCGGCTTGGAGGTGGAACAGTTGCTCTTGGGCTTGGGTGATGCGCTCCGGTTCGGCGCGGTGGTCGGCTTCGGTTTTATCATCACCGTATTGGGCAAGCAATTCGCCATGTCGTTTTTGGCTACGCAGATAATCAATCGACAGGTTCGAAGCAACGGTGAACAACCAAGCGCGAATTTCCGTTTCGCTGCGCGGTGGCGGCGTCAACAAACGCAAGCGCAAATACACCTCTTGCAGCAAATCCGCCGTGGTGTCTTGGCAACGGATACGCTGGCTGACAAAGCGTTGGATTTGCGGACGGGTGTCTAAAAAAATCAGGTAAATATCGTCTTCGGTAAACGTCATCTGTAGAAAAGGGCAAGCGGCTAGCCAAGGTGTGGTTTTCTACAGGGCATGGATTGTGCCAATGCGGGTGAGTTGGTGTGCAGGGTACGGCTAGATTGGGGTTTGCAAAGAATGGCTAAAAATTTTGCCCTAGATACTGTTTAAAAAATATGGGAAATGCCTTAGTGGCCTGTGGCATATCCCTTGTTTTTGGTTAAACCCTGATGTTACGCACTCACTTTTTATGAGACGAAAAAATAATAATGAATCGCTATCGCGATGTTTTTTAAATCGGGTTCTCGCACCCGAAGGCGAGCTACTTTCTTTTGCGCCGCCAAAAGAAAGTAGCCAAAGAAAAGGCGGCCCGATTACCGCTCATATCTTGCGCTCCTCGCATTTGTCGGGGGACGGCAGAATGGGCTTCCTGCCCATCTGCCGCCGCGCGGCATCCATGCCGCACCCCTTCGGGCTATTCCCGACAAATACTCCGGTGCTCGACGCGGCAAACGGGAAAAAGCGCGTTACTGCGTAACGTAAGTTGAACCTTAAAACTAATCGATCCTAAGCATGTTGAAGGCATTGTTCAGCAAATCCTTAATTACCTACCCAAACTTAGCCTTACGCTTTTGCAACCACCGCATCACTCCCGTGACATACAACACACACGGCACAAAACCACTGAAAAACACCAACCAACGTCCGGTCAAACCCGCGATTTCGCCGCTGTGCAAGGGATGCAACCAAGTGATGAAGGTATCTCCAGTGCTTTGCAAGCTAGGGTCGCGGTTTGCCAACACTTTGCCGCTGTATTGGTCTACCCAAACCGTGGTTTTAGGGAAGCGCATGCTGGGTTCGCCTTGTTGGTAGAGCATGATCCGATAGGCGGCTTGGCTATCTTTGGGGGTTTCCAACCAGCGCAATTGGCTTTCTGGATACCTTTTCAAGGCGATTTGCGCGGCTTGATCCAGCGAAATTCTTGCCGCATTGGCAGACAAATCCGAGTGGTAACTGGGCATTTTATAAAGCGGTGACAGTTTATTGATGACAGGATTAAAAAAGTCCGGCAATTCCAGCAATACGCCGCTAATCACTAATATCAGCAACAAGGCAAAACTGTAAACGCCGTTGGTTTTGTGCAAATCGTAAATGAATCGGGCGGTGCTGGCATGACGTTTAAAACTCAAAGCGGTTTTGAATTTGCCGGTTTTCGGCCACCACAGGTAAATGCCCGTCAATAACGGTATCAGCAATATCCCGCCGATAATGCACATGACGGTTTTTCCGGTTGTGTCCAATAGCAGGCTGTAATGCAAATCGTACAGCCAAGTCATCAGATACTCGCCCCAAAAACGACTGCTAACCACTTCGGCGGTGTAGGGATTAACCCAAGCGATCAGCGGTGCGAAATGCAAATGCTCGGTTTCAGCAGGTTTGTAGTATCGCGCCATCAACATGGCTTGCTTATGGCGCGGTATTTCCAAACGCCACGCGCCGCCACGTTCAGGATGACGGGCGCGTAAGGCTTGGAAAATAGCTTCGTAAGATTGCGAGGCTTGCTGGCTTTGTGTGGCGCTAATCTGTAATTGCGGATTGATGAATTCGTCCAGCTCTACATAAAACACCAGCAAGCTGCCCGTCAGCCCTGCCAACACAAACACCAAGCCCAACGTCAAACCCAGATACAGATGCCAAGCCAGCCAAAATTGCCGCCAGCGGATTTTGCTAGGCAAAAGTTTTGGGAATCGCATGTGCTGATCTACAAGTCATATTTCACGTTGACCGCGCCGTAAAAGGCGATGCCGTCACCGGGTGAATGCAAGGTTTGGCTGCCGTCGTACCAAGCGTATTCCCAATAAGTATCGGTCAGGTTTTTGGTTTGGAATTGCACTTCCACTTGTTTGGTGACCTGATAACCTAAGTTGAGGTTTAACAGGGCATATTCACCAAAACCGCTTTGCGTGTTGGCTTGGTCAAGGTAGTAATTGCCCTGCCCTGTTGTCCATAACGACGCTTTAAACAACGGCGTTACGCGGTAATCGACACCGCCGGAGAAAATATAATCGGGGACATGATCGACCTTGTTGCCTGCTTTGACCCCAACAGCGCCTGGTGTTTTGATAATGGCTTCTTGCAAGGAATATGCAGCCCAGACTTCAAACGGCAAATCAGGCGTGTAGCGGACTTCGACATCCACACCTTGGCGATCTGTAGCGCCAACATTAATGGAATCGTTATTAGGATTATTCAAATCACGCCCCCATTCACTGGTTGCTGATTGTTGCCAATAGGCGATACGGCTGTTCAGCCACGGCGTTGGCTCGAGTTTGAAGCCAATTTCCCAACCGTCATTGATTGATGGTGCCAAACTGTTGACGCGTGGTGGCACTAAATACGAACCTGCTCCGACGGCGACTTGGAATGTCCGTCCCCAGTTGCCGTACAAGCTATAACCTTCGATAGGTGTAAGCACCGCACCAATTTTCGGTTGCCAAATGGTACCGTAATCGTTGATGGTGGCGTTGATGGCGGGAGTTGTTCCGATTGCACGCTGATAGAAGCTTCCATCCACTTGATCGGCGCGAAATCCTGGGGTAATACGTAGCCATTTGTAAGGTTGTATTTTGGCCTGCATATAACCACCCAATACCTGAAAATCGAAAACTTGATCACGGGTTTGCTCGGTTCTAACGCGATTTAATGTTCTGTAACGCGGACTTTTGTTGTCCTGTTGTTGGATGTCAAAACCGCCTTCCAAAGAAAAGTCATCCAACCAAGCGATTTTAGGGCGGTAGGTCATCGAGGTAATGCCGCCATATTGGACTTCTTCCACCTGCCGCTCTTGCTGGGAAGCGCCCGCACTGAATTTCACAAAACGCTCGTCATCAAAGGTATTGACGTAACTTTTAGTGGACCAGAACAAATCATCGCTCAATGCCACATCAAAATGCCCGCTGACTTGTCCGATTTGCCGATGTCCGCCATCAGTGGCGTTATAGGCATTGGTCATGGTCGGATTGGCACGGGAATCGGCAAAGGTCAGATAACCCGCTTCTTGTGCGTTACTTTCATTCCAGCGCGCACTCAGGCCGACCCGAAACTTTTCACTCTCTGGGGTATAAAACCATTTGCCGGAAAAGCTTTTTTTATCGGAATCGGAATGGTCACGATAACCTTCGGAACTGCGGTAACCCACCGAATAATTTTGCGAAAAACCGTTTTTTTCATAGCCCGCACCGGCTTGTACATCGTGGCTGTCAAAACTGCCATAACTGCTGCGCAGCTTTGCATAATTGCCGCCCGTTTGCGTGAGGATATTGGCGCTGCCGGCAATGGCATGCAAGCCATAACGTGGGTCATTGGTGCCGCGCACCACTTCAATGGAATCGATGTCCAACGGGAACAACGTATCAATAAACGGCATATTGCCGTCGTTGGTGTTGCTGGGGATGCCATCAATCAGCAACTTGACCGCATTGATATTGCCTTCGCCATTGAAACCACGGAACGACAGCTTTCCTGAAGTCGTACCTTGATTGAATTGGGTGATTTGTACACCGGGCATACGGTGGAACAACTCATAACTGTTTTGGACGTTTTGGTCTTCGATTTTGTCGGCGTACATCACATCAACGGAAGTGAGGATGTCTTTGCTTGCCAAGGCACTGAATTTGTTGTCACCCGTCACCGTAACGGCTCCTAATTCAAACACCGAATTGTCTGCCGCTTTGGCTTTTGATTTCTGTTTTTCCTCTTCAGTTTTTTCTTCAACCTTGTCTTTAGCGTAAATTGTGGTTGGCAAAACAGACATCGCCAAACCCGAAAGTATTAATGCACTGACGGCATTAAGATGAGGGTTACTACGCGGTTGTTTTTCCTGACTGCATTTTTTCATAAGCTCTCCAAGTGTCGTTATTATTAGTAGTCAAAATGGGTTTAATTGTGATTTTTCATTTCCCATTTTTTGACAGCTACCAACCATAGCAATACTTAGGCCAACTTAATTAACAAATAAAATCAGTGTATTAGCTAATTCCTTAAACGTTTTAATGTGGCATTTCACTTATTTACTAGGGGATTTAACACAGCTTAATTGACAGGATGACGGCAAAAACCACCCAGCCCAACCCGAATGCAAAAGGCCATTCGCCTGGTGATAGCCAGCAACTCGCCGGAATGTCGGTTCAATGGATAACAACGGTTTGCCAAGACGTATGAAATCCAGCAAACCACACCTGCCCTCGATTTTTTCTAGCCGAAAGCATCCAACGGGAGTGAAAAACATGTTTTTCACTCCAAAAGACCAAGCACACCATAAATTTTTTTAAAACATGGTGTGGTTTTTCAAAGTTCAAACGTCTTACTCCAAGAAGGTAAAAAACAATAACCCCAATACCGGATTGATCTGTGGATAAGCTCGGACATCACCTCATAATTGCGCCTAAACGGCGTCCGCCGAAATCTGGGGATGACAGCAACCCGGGGAAATTTCCGTCAGCCCGATATTTTCAAATTCATTTTCAACATATCGAAGCCCAGCTTGAGCAAACCAACCGCAGCCTTGAAGCCTTGCAACAACAAATCTCGATTTTGCAATGCCGACTTGCCCAAGTCGGTAGTGATTTTGAACAGCCCAACACCGAACAATGAATGTCTTTTTTGTTAAAGCCACCGCTGACGAACCCTTGAACTTACCATTTTATCAGATGGCAATGGCACCCAATTGGCAACGGCCTTTAGCGGTTGCTTTTGTTGCGGTATTAACCGCCTTGCTGCATGGCTTGCTGTTGGTTTGGTATTTAAACCGCCCTGCCCCGCCGGTGGTCACCGAAGCCATGCCGTTACCGATGATTGATATTGCCTTAGCAGCTCCTGCCAGTGCTCCTGCCAAACCCGTAACACCGCCAGAGCCACCTAAGCCCGTCATCAAACCCGCTGAGAAGAAAGCCAAGGCTAAACCAGTGGTTAAGCCAAAGGCCAAAAGCGAAATCAAAAAGAAAATCGTCAAACCGGAAACCAAACAAAAAGAAACGTCGCCACCTGCTGCACCTGCGCTTAGCCAATCTGCCCAGATTTCGCCAGCACCGCCCTCACCTGCCGCACCGACCGAAAACAAAACGCAAAGCACGCCCGTGGCTAAAGATGTTCCCGCCCACGCCAATGCCGCTTATCTCAATAACCCCAAGCCCAATTATCCTAGGATGGCAAGGCAACGGCATTGGGAAGGCCGCGTGGTGTTGCGGGTTTTTGTCACGGCAGACGGGCATTGTGGCGATTTATCGGTTCAGCGCAGTAGTGGTCATGAGGCTTTGGATGACGCGGCGATGGATGCAGTCAGGCAATGGCGGTTTGTGCCTGGCAAACATGGCGATAGCGCTGTTGCAAGTTGGGTAAATGTGCCGATTGAGTTTTCTTTGGAGTAATTGGGTGATGTTACAAAAGTAGGTGCGAATTTATTCGCATAGTGCGGATAAATCCGCACCTACATCATTCATCTCTACCAGATTGAATAGGATGTGCCGACGACAGGAGGCGCATCAATCGCGTAAAAACTCGACAGATGCGCTTCGTTCCTTTTATGCCCTTTGGGGACAGCACATCCTATGACTGATGCTTTATTCGCTAAGCGCAACCATCAACAAATACCAATAATAAAATGTAAGGAGAACACTTTGGATATGTCAGAAACCGGTATCGTTAACGGTACGCTTTGTTTATTGGGCTGTTTTTCGCTGTTGACGTGGAGTGTCATTTTGCTGAAAGCGGGGGAATTGGTTTGGAATGCGTTCCGAAACCATCGTTTTATCAAGCAATTTCGGGAACACGCCGCCGATGGTAACGTCGATTTGCAGTTAAATTCGCAAGCGACACGAGTTTATCAGGCAGGTTTGAATACCTTGAACCGTTTGCCGGAACAGCAAATATTGCCAGTTGACCAATATAAAGCCTGGCATGAGTTGTTGGAACGCACCATGCGCCAGCAATTGCAAAAGGAAAAAGCCAAAATGGAATCGGGTTTAGGTTGGCTAGCGAGTTTCGGCAGCACGTCGCCGTTTGTCGGCCTGTTCGGTACGGTCTGGGGCATTATGCACGCGCTGAAAGACATCGGCACGAAAGGCTCGGCGAGTTTGGACGTTGTTGCCGGCCCCATCGGCGAAGCCTTGATTGCCACGGGTTTGGGTATTGCGGTGGCGATTCCGGCGGTGTTGGCCTATAACTTTTTCCTGCGCCAAAACCGCGCAACCTTAGCGACGCTGGAACATTTTGCCAGCGATTTCCTGCACAACACCATGCAAAGCCATTTGCTCCAACACACGGTAAACGACTATGTCCATGAACGTATCTAATGACGAAGACGGTGAGTTGAGCGAGATCAACGTCACGCCTTTGGTGGACGTTATGCTGGTGTTGCTGGTGGTGTTCATCGTCACCGCGCCGTTGTTGACGCAAGTGGTGCGCGTCAAATTGCCGAAAACCGAACAAACCGAACCTGCGCCCGACCAACACGTCTCCATTTTAAGTGTGGCTGCCGATGGTCAAGCCTTGTTGGACGACAAGCCCGTGGCATTGGAAGCGTTGGAAGCGGAACTGAAAGCCCTGCAAGCCAAAGACCCTGAGATCAGCCTGCAACTGCAAGCCGACCGCACCGCCGTATTTGAGGCAGTGGCAAAAGTCATGGCGAGCGCCCAGCGTTCTGGCATTGGTAAATTGTCGTTTGTGACGGTGCAACAATAGCGTTTTTTGTAATATCCCTTCCGCCGCAGATTGATGAATTAGACCCTCATACTCACGGCAATACGGTTAAGGGCGTTCATATTGGCAATGCCAATAGTCAGGTCGGATATTTGTGCGTCCGTAAAAAATGCTTTTAACGCGTTAAACACCGCATCACTACCGCCATCGACAGTGATGGCGGTCAACGCTTCCGCCCAAGCCAGTGCGGCGCGTTCTGCATCAGAATAACAAGCCGCCACTTTCCAACCTGCCAGCATGTCAATGCGGGCATCGGTTTCGCCCGCTTCCCGCAAGGCTTTGGCATGCAGGCTTAGGCAATACGCGCAACCATTGATTTGTGACACCCGCAGGTAAACCAATTCCAGCAAGGTTATTTCTAAACCTGATTTTTCAACGGCACTTTTGCATTCGCGTAAGGCGGTTATTGCGGGCAATGACAAGTCAAAATATTTTAAACGGATGTTTTTCATAGAGATTCCTGATAGCGGGAAGAAACGGATTAGCTTGTGCCACTTTGTTGACCGGCATTGCCTGACCAATAATCCTGCATCAACTCTTGCGCCCACTTAGCTTGGCTGAACTGTTGGCGGGGCAGAAATTCTGTCATCACAGGCTTTAGGTCGATCACGGGCGTGCCGTCGATGGCATCCAATTCCGCCACGGTTAGCCGCCTGCCTGAAACTGAGATGATCCGGCAGATGGTGCTACCCAGCCGATTAGGCCGCGACTTTGCCCGTTGGGCAAAAATGCCGACAACAGGCCAATCGGGATTGTTTCTAGGATGACGGGCTGCGGTGATGATTTTCTCTTCGGCAACTTGGTGAAACAAAAACAGCACTTCAACATGCGAAAAATCGGTAAGGCCAAGGAGTGCTTCTTCTGGAAAAACGTCAGTCAATTCAATCACGGCAGTCGCACCGCCCCAGAAATCATCCTCTTCTGCAACTCTTGATCCGGCAACATAGGCGACCGGAATGATGGTGTATTGTGTGGTCATGGGCAAATTTCCGTCGGGTTAAGGCAAGGGTTATCCTGTTTAATTTCTGCTATTAACTGCTTGTGCAAAAGCAATTAAATAATGGCGATGGTTGTAGTTTTTGATCTGGAGTCCAAAACATGTTTTGGATTCCTAATTAGCGTTACGCCTTAACCTGTTTTCTTCCCGTTTACCTCGCCGATTATTTGTTTTTGTATCATAGAAAACGCTTAAGGAATCGCTGAATAAAGCCTTCGACAAGCTCAGACCGAAAGGTAACCCATTGATTCCGTTTGTGCTGAGCTTAAGGCGTGCGATCTACACCTAGCTTGGCTAGCGTTAAACATCATTCCGCGTCAAATACGGAGAAATATTTGCCATTGCAAGCTCGACGTATTTGTCTTTTTCACCCACAGGTGCAACATAGTGCAGTGCCGAACGGGCGGCCTCTTCGCCTTCAGCACGGGCAATGATCCAAGCCGCAAGGTACGGCGAAGCAAAACATCCCCCAGCGGTGGCAACATTGCCCCATGCGTAGAAAGCTTGGTTCAAAACCTCAACGCCAGCTTCTTGAACCCACGGCTTGGTTGTCAGGTCGGTGCAAGCCGGTACAGCGCCCAATATCCCAAGCTTGGCAAGAACCAGTGTCCCTGAACATTGTGCGCCTATAAGCTGACGCTGAGGATCCAAGCGCAATGCCGACATTAAAAGCGGATCTTCCACAATTTCCCGTGTTTTGCTGCCACTGCCGATAATCACCGCATCCGCTGAAGCCGCGTCCGCCAAGGTCGATTGGGCATGAATGACAACACCATTCATTGAGGTGACAGTCGGTTCCGGGCAGCAAAGCGTTACTCGCCACGATGGTTTTTTAATCCGATTGAGCAAACCGAAGGCAATCAGGGAATCAAGTTCATTAAAGCCTTGAAAAGTCAGGATGGTGATATGCATAGGAAAATAGCTCGTTTTTATACGGGGTTGATTTACAAGAGTATGGCATGCAAGATAATCTCGCTCTTACCAACATTCGCCACTGAAAGCGATGCTATCAAACGTGAGAGGCGGTTATCAGTTAAAAGTTTCCTGCCAAACCTTGCCTTTAAATTGACACAGCTTGACCTCAGCAACTGGACACGACTAATCGCCGTCCACCTCCGCTTCCAATTCCCGCTGCAACGTAAGAATGGCATCCAGCAGCGGCAGCAAGCGTTCGCCATAGCGGGTCAGGTGATATTCCACCCTTGGCGGTACTTCGGCAAATACGACCCGCTCCAAAATCCCTAAAGCAATCATGCGGCGAAAATAATAACTTTGCACTTTTGGGGTTAAACCTACCAAGGCACGTTCGATTGCGGTTGGTCGGTTAATACCCTCACGGATAAGCGCCAGGATACGCAACGACCATTTACAGCCGAATATGGCTTCTATGGTTTCCGCGACATTCAGAACCGTTTTTGCCTTAAATTCGACATTTTCTCTGGTCTTAGAAGCCGCTAATTTTGCCGTTTCTTTCATAAAAGATAGTCACCTTTCAAATTTGTACATTATTTTCAATTACTTAAATAACCCGTAAAGTGCTTACCAACGGTAGCTTAACCCAAGATGCCGTGTATGCCTTCATTGGCTTTATATTTACTTTACGGGAGAAAACAATGAGTTTGCAAAACAAAGTGGTAGTGATTACCGGAGCGGGCAGTGGCATGGGCAAAGATGCGGCGATCGGTTTTTTTGCGGCTGGCGCAACAGTGGTGCTTAATGGCAGACGCGAACAGCCTTTAGCTGAGTTGGCGAAACATCTCGACCCCAGCGGCGAACGGGTGGCTTGGCTGGCTGGCGATATAGGCCAAATGGCGATAAGCCAACAAGTTATTGCTTTAGCCATGCAACGGTTTGGACAGGTTGATGTACTGGTTAACAATGCTGGTATTTTCCGCACTTTGCCATTTTTAGAACATACCGAAGCCGATTTTGATGGCTATTTTCATGTCCTAAAAGGCTATTTTTTTATCTCCCAAGCCGCGGTTCAGGCGATGCGCAAAGGTGGGCGCGGCGGAGCCATTATTAATGTCGGCTCTATGTGGTCAGAACATGCCATCGCCGCGACCCCATGCAGCGCCGCCGCCACTGCCAAAGGCGGGGTACATGCCCTAACCCGCAGTTTGGCGATTGAATTTGCCGCCGATAGCATCCGCGTCAATGCCATAGCCCCTGCTGTGGTTGAAACACCGCTGTTTGATCCTTTGCTGACCCCAGAACAATTAGCAAGATTTAATTGTTTCCATCCACTAGGGCGTAACGGTCAAGTCCACGATACCACCGCCGCCTTTCTGTTTTTGGCTGATAACGACAAATCTGGTTGGATAACAGGTGCGGTATTGCCTTTAGATGGCGGCGTTACTGCTGGGCGGCATTGAAAGGTTTCTTAGCCATACCAATTCCGGCATCCGATACATTGCTTCGGGAATTTCTGCTATTAGCGGAGCTTTGAGCCTGTTGGCAAAACCCCGCATACACCGCCAGCCGAGCCACGAACCGCCAATAATTGTTGCCGGATTTGTGCTATAGATTGCTCTTTTTGTGTGTCACTCAATAGCAATTCACAGGACGCTATCTGTTGACTTATTGCCAGCAAAGTTGCGCTTTGCTTTGCGAAAATCCCGCCTGGCGTAAGTCGGCGAGACTAGGTTCTGTTTCGGCTGTGCCCAGCAAGGACGGCAATATACACCTGTGGTTTTAACCGAATAGTAAAACCTGCCATCGGCAGTTATATCGCGGGCCAGTCCGGCTTGCCAACGGGGATCGTCCTTAGTCGGCAAGATAATTGTGGTAGCAGGGTTTGACATATTCAATCCTAAGTAATCATGAATGCCATCAATTTACGCCCATCTAAAAACCAAGCACTCTCGGTCTTGCTTTCAAATTGGAGGCAACATGGAGGCGCATACTTCAACTTCGCTCAACCACTATCTGCAAGCATTGGGAAAAGGACACATGAACTTTGCCTTAGCGCCCCAGTCACAGGAACAGTATTTTTTAAGAGGCTTATACCCATGCCTTTTCCATTGGCACTATCGATGTGTTGGTAGTAAAGCTACACATAAGGCGCACCGGAACAACAACTTACACCAATAGTTTGGAGAGATGAGATAAAAAAAACGCGTCTTTTCAATGGCAGCCGTCCGGAACGACAGGGTCGTTCATTGATTAATATTTTCGTACAATGGACAACTATTATTTAAATCTTAGCCTCTACGTAAAAATACTCTTAAATTTGCTGTAAATAGAGTATCCAGCAAGCTTTTTTTGTGATATTTTTCACTAAACTTTTGTGAGAATACTCACATTTTTCTTGGTTAACTGAGAGGTGACGTAAAATTTATGGAACGCCGAAGGGTAAAAATTTTTAATGGTATGGAATTTGATGTGCCAAGGCACATCGTTAGGATAGATATTATTGGCCCCAAAACCACGCACGGTTGGCAAGTCCGTTACGGCAAGCCGTGGAAATTTTTTTCTGACCGTTCATCAAATGGTACGGGGGCTCAACAGGCGTTAAACAACGCTATAACCGAACTTAACCACCGTATTGACACCTTGCCGGCACCGACGGGCATACGCCAGCAAATCTCCACCAACAAATCCTCGAACTTGCCTTCAGGCATTTCGGGTCCGTTCCAGCGCCTACGCAAAGGCCGCAACACGCCTAGCCATTATCTGCAAGTCACTTTGCCGATACACGGCGGCAAATCCAAAAATACCCAAGTGTATATTGGCTCGGACAACACACTGACCGAAGAACGTATACAGCAAGCGGTTTTAAAATCGGTTGAGTTGCGTAAAGAATATATCGCAAAATTCCAAGAATCCGCGACGGAATTAAAACGCGAAAAAATGCGTTCAACACTGATCTGATCCTATCTCACTGGCGTAAAAACTTGCTTTTTTACGCCAGTCCAAATACCGCACTTTCGATAGAGTTTTGCTTTCATCTCGAAGGCACGCCCTTGCCTGCCCGCTTTTAATCAATCCCAACAACCCGCAAACCCACACAGGCAATGGGCTTTTGTCAGGTTTACTACATTTTTTATTTCCATAAGTTCTTTTAATTCAATAGCATAATTTTTGGCATCATGTTTGCTTTAGTGACAATAAGCCCTGTTTAGCAGGAATTGTTGACTCACGCCCACGCCGCTAGGTGGCAACATGACCGAAATCCTCAAACGCAATAAAGCCTTATCGGTAAACCCGCTTAAAGCCAGCCAACCCACAGGTGGCACGTTGGCGACGCTAGGCTTCAACCGCGCCATGCCCATGTTGCACGGCTCGCAAGGCTGCACAGCGTTTGCCAAAGTATTCTTCGTCCGCCATTTCCGCGAACCGATTCCACTGCAAAGTACCGCGATGGATCAGGCTAGTTCGGTGTTGGGTGCGGATGAAAATGTCCGCGAAGGCATCCGCGTGATTGCCGAAAAATCCCGCCCTGCCTTGATTACCATTTTGACCACCGGACTCGCCGAAACCCAAGGCGCGGACGTGCACCGCAATGTGCGTGAATTTCGCGAAGCCAATCCCGAATATGCTGATGTTGCCGTCGTTGCTGTCAACACGCCGGATTTTACCGGCAGTGTCGAAACGGGTTATGCCGCGACTTTGACCGAAATCATCCGCGCCTTAGTGCCTGATGCCAAAGAAGCGGGAACGTTTCCGGGTAAACGCAAACGGCAAGTGAATGTCTTGGTCAGCTACATGCTCACCCCCGGCGATTTGGAAGCTTTGCGGGATTTGTTTGAACAATTCCAACTACGCCCCGTGTTCGTACCAGATTTGTCGGATTCGTTAGACGGATGTCTGACCGATGACGATTTCAGCCCTGTCACCATCGGCGGTACGCTCATTTCCGAAATGGCGACTTTGGGTGATTCCTTAGCCACCGTGGTTATCGGCTCTTCGCTACAAAAACCCGCCGAATTGCTGGAGCAAAAAACGGGCGTAAAAACCTTTTCCCTCGACCATCTTTACGGCTTAAAAGCCAATGATGAGCTGATTTGCGCCTTGTCGGAAATCAGCGGCAACGATGTACCCGAACGCATCGAACGCCAGCGTCGGCAATTGCAAGATGCCATGCTCGACACTCATTTTATGCTCGGACAGTTGCGTGTCGCCATCGCTGCGGATGCTGATTTGCTCGCTGCCTTTGTTGATCTGTTACAAGAAATGGGCGCAGACATCGTCGCGGCAGTCACTTCCTGCAACACACCATCACTCGCCAATATCCCCGTCGCCAGCATCAAAATCGGCGATTTGGAAGATATGGAAATCATCGGCAAGGCTAACAAAGCGCAATTGGTGATCGGCAATTCCCACGCCGTCGATACCGCCGAACGCTTGGGTACGCCGATTTTACGGGCGGGTTTTCCTTTGTACGACATCATCGGCGGCTACCAAAAAACCTGGATTGGTTATCGCGGTACACGCCAAACGCTGTTCGATTTGGCGAATCTGGTCATCAATTATTCGCACGAAGAAATCCCCGTTTACCATTCGATTTACGGGCAAAAACCCGCTAACGAGCAGACCAAATCATGTCATTGACCCGCCGCCTAAACCTCGTACCCGATTCCGATGAGGAAAAATTTATGCAAACCGCCTTAAAAATCGCCTTTGCCACCACCGATATGGAAACCGTCAACCAGCATTTTGGCTCGGCAAAATCCTTCGCGGTCTATGCCGTTGATATGGAAGAAGCGCACATGCTGGAAGCTGCTGAATTTGGCGTGCTGAACCAAGACGGTAATGAAGACAAATTATCGGTGAAGATGGATTTGCTCGACGGCTGCGCGGCGGTGTATTGCCAAGCCGTAGGCGGATCGGCGATTAACCAATTGATTGCGCGTGGTATTCAGCCCGTGAAAGTGCATGAAGGCAGCAAAATTAAGGATTTGATCTTCGATTTGCAGAATGAGATGAAAGCCGGGCCATCCAGTTGGCTGGCGAAGGCGATTAACCAAAACAAAGGCTCTGATCCTGACCGTTTTAACAAAATGGCGGATGAGGGTTGGGATGAGTAAATCCATAGTTCCCACGCTCTGCGTGGGAATTCATCCCGAAACGCTCTAGCGTTGAGCGACGCGGAGCGTCACGGGCGGCATTCCCACGCAGAGCGTGGGAACGATAAGGTTAAGAAATATAAGATGTGCCGACGTAAGGAGGCGCATCGGTCGGGTTACGCGAGTGATGCGCTTCGTACCTCAGCACATCCTATAGATTCGTATAGTTCCCACGCTCTGCGTGGGAATTCATCTTGCAACGCTCCGGCGTTGCGTGACGCGGAGCGTCACAGGCGGCATTCCCACGCAGAGCGTGGGAACGATAACAAATTAAAAAATCTAAACGGAGAAACCCATGACCACAGCCACCCTAGTCGTACCTGAAAACGATGCCAATTTATCAACCGACATCGTTAAAGATTACATCAAACAATTACGCGCCATCGACACTTACGACACCTACGCAGGTTGGTCGGAAGCGAAAATCATCGACCCCGTGGTGTTAACGAAAGAGCGTAAACAGAAAATCCCCGTGGTCGGTGATCCTGATGAAATCACCATCGCCCGCCTGAAAGCCTATTACAACTCGGTCGCCACCTTATTGGAGAAAAAAACCGGATTAATGGCGGCACCGATTGTGCATTTAAGCCACGAAGGTTTCGGACGCGCCTTAATCATGGTCGGCAGATTGGTGGTAGTCGATAAAATCTTGCGCGACACCCACCGTTTTGGCTTTGCCAGCTTGGAAGATTTGGTCGAAAAAACCGATAAAGTCATCGAAAAAGCCGTGGGCTTGATTGAAAAATATAACGCTGCTGCAACAGACTGAGGACTGCCGTGATGACCGAAGAAGACATCAGACTATTGGAAAAAGAAGTCAAAAAAACCAAACGCTTAGCGAGTGAGCAAGCGATGGAGTTGCATGACTTGATCGAAGATCGCTTGCCGGATGCTTACGGCGAATTGCTCGGTATTGCCAACGCGACTTACGTTGCTTGCAAAAACTGGGACGAGGCCAACAAAAAACTGCAAGCCGCACAAGCGGCAGCCGCTTAAGGAGCGTGTCATGGCTGATTTTGTCACAGGCGTTACCTTCGGCGGCTCGGAATGGACGCCCGCTTATGTCACCGACATCAACGCGAAAACCTGTATAGGCTGCGGACGCTGCTTTAAGGTCTGTCCGCGCGATGTGTTTGATTTGGTAGAAAAATCGTCGGTTCTGGAAGACGACAATTTTGAAGATGAATACGCCGATTTTGAGGATGATGACGAGAACATGGTCATGACCATCAAAAATGCTTTGGATTGCATTGGTTGTGAAGCCTGCTCGAAAGTCTGCCCAAAAGACTGCTTCACCCACGAGCATAAAGTCGCTGCGTAAATTGTAGGATGGGCTGACGTAAGGAAGCCCATCAATATCCGTGATTTTAAAGATGGGCTTCCCTTCGTTCAGCCCATCCTACATTTAAAGGAATTCACCATGCCCAGACCCGAAAAACACGTTTTTGTCTGCACCCAAAACCGTCCGCAAGGCCATCCGCGTGGTTCCTGCGCCAGTTCGGGTTGTGCCGAAGTCATGAATGAATTCATGAACGAAATCCAAGCCCGTAACTTGTTTGAAACCATCGCCCTAACCAATACCGGTTGCATGGGGCCGTGCAATATGGGACCGACGGTGTTGGTTTACCCAGAAGGCGTGATGTACGGCAGCCTGAAAAAAGAGGATGTCAAAACCATCATTGAACAGCATTTGATTGGCGGCACGCCGGTTGCTGATTTGCAGATGCCTGCCGAGGTTTGGTAGTCGTGACCGTCAGTTCGCTTGAAGAACGGGTGCTGTTTAGCCCCAACATCCCTGATGCCGTCAACCAACTGCTACAAGCGGCGGTTGCCGCCAGCCATGCCGATCCGGTGCGGGCGGAAACTCTGTTTTTGCAAGCGCAAGCTTTGGATTCTCAATGTCTGCAAGCTTATTTCGCCTTGTACAAATTCTATTTCCACTACAAACGCTTTGCCGATGCCGAAAACGTGGTGTTGGCAGGGCTGGCAGAAGCCGCGCAACAAGGCGGTTTCCCGAATAACCCTCAGCAATTGGCAGCAACGCCCAACGCTTGGGATTTATACGCCAGCGAAACGACTTTGTTTTATCTGTACACCTTGAAAGCCTTGGCGTTTATCAAACTCCGTCAAGGTAACGAGATAGACGCGCACCACGTTTTGGCGAATCTAAAAACGCTAGACCTGAAAGATTTGTCCGGCGCATCGGTGATTATGGATTTGGCGGCAGGAGTCGCGGCATGAGCCGTTTAGCCGAACAAATCGACGCCAAGCGCGACGTGGGTTCAGCCGTTTGCCAACGTTTGCGTGCAGAAATCGACAAATTGGGTTTTGCACAGGGCGAAATTACCCATTACCCGCACTATGACCAAGCGCAATACGCGTTAATCAAAGACCCCTACACCGGCGAAGAAAACTTGGCTTGCTATTGGTTTAACGACAGCCGCAACCAACGCTTAGGTCGTTTGCAGTTTAACAGCGACGGCAGTTTTTACGCCGAATACGACGTAGTCAAACCCCACCCCACCAAAAAACAATGGTTTGTTGAAGGTGTCAGCGCCTGGGGTAAAGCCAATGCCATGAAGGCCGAAGCCAAGTTACTGCCGCAGTTGTAAATGCTAGACCTTTAGGGGTTTTAAAAACCAGAAAGGCTCATTGTAAGTAACTGTTCAAAATTTTTTACTAATGACCCTATAGGAATACAAAACATGTTTTGTATTCCTATTAAACCCAATCCACACCCGACTCTAACCCGAAAGCCGCTAACCGCATAATCATTGTAAAATAGCCAAACATCCAAAATTCAAAAGGTTGGCAATGATGAGTAAGGCGATTAAGACAGCAATGATTAGCAGCACGGCGTTGGATTTGCCGGAACACCGACAACAAGCTATTGATGCTTGTTTACGCCAAGGTGTTTTTCCCAAAGCGATGGAACATCTACCTGCCCGTGATGCCGACGCGATACGGGTATCACTGGAAATGGTTGATGCCGCTGACATTTACATCGGCATTTATGCGTGGCGCTACGGGCATGTTCCCGACGGTTACGACATTTCCGTCACTGAAATGGAATTCGACCATGCGGTAAATCGCGGCATACCGATACTGGTGTTTCTCATCCACAAAGACCATGCCTTAACCATCGACATGGTGCAAGTTAGCGACGAAGCCAAAGAAAAACTCGCCGCCCTCAAAGACAAAGCCAGCAAAGGCCGAGGCCGCGCCGAGTTCAAATCACCCGAAGATTTACGCGCCCAAATCGTCCATGCCCTTGGCGAAGAACTCAAACGCCAACAATCCGAATCCGGCGAAACCCCAGCTCCACAATTCCACCCCACCAGCCACATCCCCCAAGCCCCCGAAACCTACACCGCCCACCCTTACACCTTACTGCAAAGCAAAAACGTGGTTGGGCGGCAAGCCGAACTCAATTTGCTCACCGATTGGGTGACCCGCAACCAGCAAGTGCCAGCCGATGTGCGTCTGTTTAATGTTGTCGCCATCGGCGGCATGGGCAAAAGCGCGTTGACGTGGAAATGGTTTAACGACATCGCCCCGCTGGAACTGCCCAATCTGGCAGGTCGCTTGTGGTGGAGCTTTTACGAAAGCGATGCCCATTACGAAAACTTCATCATCCGCGCCTTGGCTTACACGGCTGGCTTATCAGAACAAGATAGCCGTAGCTTGCCGCCGCCGGAACGCGAAGAACGCTTGTTCCGTTGCTTGGATGAACAACCGTTTTTGCTGGTGCTGGATGGCTTGGAGCGCATCCTGCTCGCCTATTCACGCATGGATGCGGCTTATTTGGATGATGACAGCTTGGACGAAGGATTAACCGTTCGTCCTGAGCTTGCCCCACAGGGACTTCCTTTGGTCGTCGAAGGGCGAACGGTTAATCCGTCCATGCCCTTCGGCTGCGCTCAGGAGAGCGTTCGACAAGCTCACCACGAACGGATTAACCTTAACATCAAACACCGTCTGCGCCGCTGTGCTGATCCTCGAGCCGGACGCTTCCTACGTCGCCTCGCCCAAATCCGAGCTAGCCGTATTTTAATTTCCACTCGTTTATATCCAGCGGATTTAGAAACTCAAATCCAAACCGAAATAGCTAAGTATATAAATGGATGCTATGAGATGCCTTTAAAAGGCCTGAAAGATGACGACGCACTCAACCTATGGCAGGAATTCGGTGTCAGTATGAATTGCTGCCTGTGTTCAACGCCTTCGGCAATTACCCATTATTACTACGCGCCTTGGCGGGTGAAATAGCCGATTACCGCCCCGCGCCGGGCGATTTTAGCCGCTGGCGTAAGGCCAATCCTAAATTCGACCCAACGCGTTTGGATTTGAAAAACACCAAAACCCATGTGCTGCAATACGCCTTGCAAGGTTTGGGCGAGGTGCAAAAACGGGTGCTGCATACCTTGGCGGCGTTTCGGATGCCTGCGGGTTGGGAGACGTTAGAGGCATTATTCAACAATGCCCAAGCAAGCGTAAACCATCAAACTAGCGGCGCAGCCACCTTAAACCCTCTCCCCCAGGGAGAGGGCAGGGTGAGGGAATCAAAACCAACACCCGTCCTTGAAAATACTGACGACGAAATTCAAGAACAAACGCTAAAGAATGAAGCCAGTTTAAATCACCCTCACCCCAACCCTCTCCCACGGGGAGAGGGAGCTAAAGCGCCAGAAGATAAAGCAGAAAGCCTCGACCAAATCCTCACCGAACTGGAAGACCGTGGCCTAGTCGGTTGGGACAGACGCGCCAACCGCTACGACCTGCACCCCATCGTGCGCGGCGTGGTGTGGGCGGCACTGGCAGACAACGCCCGCCAAGAAGTTTTCAGCCAATTGCACGACTATTTTGATGCAGCGCCTAGACCTCCTCATTACTCAGAAGTTGAAAGTTTGGAAGACCTGACCCCAGCCATTGAGCTATACCACATACTTGTTAGCTTGGGGCGTTATAACGATGCCTTTTGGGTGTTTCACGATCATCTTAGTGATGCCACGCTCTACCGTTTAAATGCCAGCCGAAAACGAGTTGAGTGGCTAGAACGCTTGTTTCCCAATGGTTTGGAGGTTTTGCCGAGTTTAAAAAATGCCCTGAATTGTTCTGCTGCGCTAAATCCTCTGGCTTTGGCTTATAAGATCAGTGGTGAGCCAAAACGCGCCGTGCCGTTCTATCGCCGTAGTGTGGTCATTCATGAAGCTGAACAATATGAGATCAATGCCGCAGTCGTCCGTTGTAACCTATCGGATGCGCTACGGCAATCAGGGCAACTTCTGGGTGCCGAAGCATCTGTTACGCATGCATTAGGAGTAAGCAGGAGAAATTTGACAGTCAACAGAAAAAATGAATACCGTTATGCAGAAGGTATGGCTGAAAACCTTCGGGGCTTGGCTCTTGCCTCACGAGGACAAGCTACCTCTGCCGAAGTCGTGCTGCGCCGTGCCTTGGTGATCTGGCTGGACGACCAAGATCAACAAGGTGAAGGTGTGGTCAACACATTTCTCGCCCAACATCAACTTTGGCAAAACCAACACACTTTCGCAATGCAACTAGCTTGTCACGCTTGGAAATTGGCTAAAGTCTATCGACTCGAAAACGACTTTATCCGCGCCGCCCGTCTACAAGGCCAAGCCGCATTAGGCTTAAACGATCTAGCCACCGCCGAAGAACGCCTACACCACGCCCTCAACCGCGCCCGTGCCGTCAACCTCGTCGAAGAAGAACTCCCCGCCCTGACCGCATTAGCCGAACTGCACCGCCGCCGCGAAGACTACGCCACAGCCCGCGATTTATTGGATCAAGTCTGGGATGCCGCCGAACACGGCCCGTATCCGCTGCTGCACGCCGATGCCCGCAACGTCCTCGCGCAAATCGAACGCGACCAAAGCAACACACCAGCCGCAATTGCCGCCGCCACCCGCGCCTACCAACTCGCTTGGTGTGACGGCCCGCCTTACGCCTACCACTTCGGCCTAAGCAACGCCCGCCGCCATCTGCAAGAGCTAGGCGCACCCGAACCCGACCTGCCGCCGTTTGATGAATCGAAATATGAACCGATGCCGGAGGTGGAACTGAATCCGCGTGATGAATTTTATGTGGATTTGGATAAATTGGGGGCTGGTCTGTAGGCTTGTTTGTTCAGGTCGGCAATGCTTTTCTGCCGACCGTTTTTATCGCTAAAGGGTTATGAAAGATCGCCTCTAAAACTCACCCGCACTTCCAAACCGCCACCCTCGCGCGGCAAGAAATCTATCTTAGCCTGATGCGCTTCGATAATATTATCGACAATCGCCAAACCTAAACCATAACCCACCGAACCCCGTGCGGTATCGGCGCGGGCGAAGGGGCGGCGCAGCTTTTCAATGTCACTTTCTGACATGCCTTCGCCTCGGTCTAATACGCTTAAATGCAATTGTCCGTTGTCATGGCGGGTGGCGATGGTGATGTCTTTATTGGCGTATTTGATGGCATTGTCCAATAGGTTTTTCAGTAAACGTTCGATACCAAACGGGCGTATTTCCGCTTCCGCTTCTTCGCATAAATCCAAGCTAATGTGATAGCCGTTGGTTTTATAGCTGGCGGCGCACAGCCTTGCCAAATCATTCAAGTCGGCGATTTGGCAGGGTTCGTCGGCACTGTCTCTGGCAAAATCCAAACATTGCCGTAATCCGCCTTCAATTTCGGCAAGATTGGCGACGATGCGATTTTTTAAGTCTTTATCAAAATCTCCACCAATCATTTCCAACGCCAGTTGGATACGGGTGATGGGGGTGCGTAAATCGTGGGAAATACCCGCCAACATTAAGGTGCGGTCGGCTTCCATTTGTTTTAAATCAGCGTTCATATGATTTAGGGCATGGATAAAAGTGACAATTTCTTTCGGGCCTTCTTCCTTAATCGCTTCGGTACGCTCGCCTTTACCGATTCGGCTGACGGCAGCCGCCAAACGTTGCAAAGGCCGATTTAAGCTGCGATGGATGATGAATCCGCCCAAAAACGCCAACATTACCATCAATAGCAATAAGCCTAGCCAATGGTCGTCAATGTCGGTGCTGAACGGCGTGGCGGAGAATTTCACCCAATAAGCTTGTTGGTCGATAAAGATTTGTACCCAGATGGCCTGATCGGGTGCAGCTTGGTAACGGATTTGTTCATGCGGATGCAGTTTGTTGGCAAAGGCTTCGATAAATTTGCGGATAACAAACGGCGGCTCCGGCGCAGACGGGTCTAAGATGGGCGGCTGTTCTTGCAAATGCACACCAAAATCGTGTCCGGCTTGGCTGAGATATTGCCCGCGCTTTTCAGGCGGCAACAAGACCATCGCCACCCGCACGGTATGCAAATGCCCATCCGCTAATTCCACCATCACTTGCAAACGCGGACGTTGCACCAGAAACACAAACAACACAGCGGTAATCAATTGTCCGGTAATGATTAAGCCCGCAATCAGCAAAGTGCTGCGGGTCAGCAATGACTGGGGCATAAGCCTCATCGTTTCTCCCCGCTCGGCACAAACACATAGCCAAAGCCCCATACGGTTTGGATAAATTTAGGATCGGCGGGATTTTCTTCGAGAATTTTCCGCAAGCGCCGCACTTGCACGTCAATGCTCCGGTCGGACACTTCGCTGTCGCGGCTACGAGATAGCTCCAACAAGCGTTCCCGCGATAAGGCTTTTAACGGATGGCTGACCAACGCGTTGAGCAGGGCAAATTCGCCCGTGGTCAACACCACGGTGGTGTCGGCATTGTTTAAGCTGCGCTGTTGGCAATCCAGCTGGAAATTACCAATGGTGATTAATTCGGCTTGCTCCGGGCTACCTGGAATTTTTGCATACGCTTGCCGACGCATTAGGCTTTTGATGCGCGCGTACAATTCGCGCGGGTTAAACGGTTTGGATAAATAATCATCCGCACCGACTTCAATACCGATAATCCGATCAATATCTTGGCCTTTGGCGGTCAGCATCAGAATTGGCAAATAAAAACCATCCGCCCGTAGTTTGGCGCATAAGCTGAGGCCATCTTCGCCCGGCAGCATAATGTCCAAAATCAACACGTCAAAACTTTCCCGCTCCAACAAGCGGCGCATCGCCACGCCATTTTCTACCGCCCGCACCGTTAAGCCTTGCTCGGTCAAATAGCGGGTCAGCAGGGTGCGTATTTCTAAATCATCATCAACAATCAATATCCGGTCAGCCATGGTTTTTCTTGTGTGTGTAGTGGAATTTGGAATCAGCTTACCAGCAAGAAAATGCAGGGAGTCGCTATTTTTGCGAAAGATTGCTTCGGCCTCCGTGCCGGTCAATCAGCAAAAATCACGCGACCGCTCTTGCCTTCGGCTGCCCCAGCCGTCCTGCTTCTCTCGTCTGCCTACCCAACAAGGGGATAGGCGACATCGTTACCGCAATGACTCGACGCGATTTCGGACAGCCTGCATTTTCACTACGCAAAAAACGCTTCGTGAAAACACAAGCACTATCGCTTCTGGGGACTACTCGACTCCTGTCTCGCAGCGGCTGTTTGTAGCGCGTTTGTTACAAATTATGACAAAAATCCCTGGTTGTCACATTTGCTCATAAAAGCCTGATTTTGGCTCATTCTTTTGCCACACCTTAGCGGCAAACTAGCACCATGAAAACAACATAGGGTTTTCATAACAATTCGGCAAATCAGTCCTATTGCCCTTCTACCCGATCATTTTTACCTAATTTATTTGTTGGAGAACTCTCATGAAACTGCAAAACACTTTATTGATGTCCGGTTTGTTAGTGTCTGGCTTGTTAAATGTCGCCCACGCCGCCGATGCCAAACCTTGTGTCCAATACGCTTTAAGCGCGTGGCTAATTGATGGAAAAAGCCCTTATCAGGCTTTTAGCAAATGTGCATCCGCATCGGTGGTCTCCGATCCGCACATCACCACCTTTAAAGGTTTGGCTTATGACCATAACTTCCCTGGCGATTACACGTTAATGGAGTTGCAAGATAACAGCGGCTTTTCCGTGGTAGGCCGTTTTATTGTCGACAAAGCGAATAAAGTGAGTGCTTACACCATCCCCGAAGCCATTAAATTTACTTGGCCTAGCCACACTGCGGAATTGCACCGTGGCGATGAAGGCGCGGTGTTATTGATTGACGGCAAAGTGACTGTCCTGCAAAGCAATAAAACCGTAAAAATTGGCGATGTTGGTTATGTCAGCCGCAAAGGCGCATCGTATTTTGTCGCCAATAACGTTTCCGACATAGCCGCAGTCATCAATTCCAGCACGTTTTATCTGGATCTGAACGTTACCGTACCTAGAGAAGCTGATACCCAAGGTTTGTTAGGCAATCCGCTGAACTTTTCTTTATTTGACCGTGATGGCGCGGATTTGCCTGTTCTGACCGATACCTCAGACGCTGAATTGAACAAAGTCTCCCGTGCTGATTTTAGCAATTACTTGGAAAGCTGGCGTATAGCTAACGGCAATGTTTTCAGTTCCGAAATCGCGCCAGCCATTCCCGATTACAACGCCAAAATTTATACCTTGGCCGATATTGGCAAAAAACGTTTGGAACGTGCGCAAATTCAATGTGAAGCCTTGGAAGCCGCCCAAGAAGATCGCTTTAATTTAAACAATTGCTTGTTTGATATGAGTTTAGGCGGCAATAAATTCGCCCGCTCTGCCCATCATAACCAACCTGCTATTTCGCGTATGGAAGTCAGCAATTAATCCCTTAACAAACCCATTACCAATTTCGCTTTAGGAGCATCATCATGACCCGTCAATTTTTTAAATACACTTTTCTTATCATAGCGTTTTTTATCGCCAACCCTTTTACCGCCGCCCATGCCGAATCGATTAACGGCGGTTGGTTGGGTGACAATGGTGATCTGATCTTTATGGTGAAATCCAGCAAAGGCCAAGTGATGGCCTTGGATGTCACCGCCGATAAAAAATTGCGTTATGTGTTTACCGGCACGATGACCGGCAACGTGCTTAATTTAAAAACGCCTGATGGCGCCACCACGTTTGACGCAACCGTCAGCAGCAATACGCTCACCGGTGTTATCACCCCCACGTCGTCAGCCGCGCAAAATCTGACTGCCAAGCTTTATATGGCTTATGCCGGCAGCACTTATGACGGTATTTGGAAAACCGATGGCGTTGAAGATTATTTCATGTATGCCAGCCTGACGATAAAAGGCTCGCCAAACGTGATGGTGCCTTATTTTTCATTCCACAGCGATAAGACCGTCACCTTCAACCTGTTCATGGGTTCACCTGCCAGTGCGGACAGCAACGGCAACCTAAGCTACGCGGGCATTTCGATATTGGATTACTCGGCGCTTAAACTGGCCTTCACCAGCACGTCGATTGCCAACGCCACTTTAGTTAAAGATTTTAATAAGCCGATAAAATTCACCATCAACAAAGTTTACGGTGTCACTAAAAAATCGGGTGAGTTCTAACGCTAAACCCGACGCTGACTGTCTGCATCAAACCTTAACCATCCCCCAGATTATCGGTGGGGTGGTTAAGCCCTATGACCCCCTACCCTTCAGAGAATCATCATGGAACCCAACCGCGAAACCCTATTGCTGGCCTTCCCTTTATTAGTGCTGGTTGCCGTCGCCGAAGCGGGCATTATTGTGTCCGTTAAAAAACAAACTTACGATTGGCGCGAAAGCCTGGCTTCTTTAGGTGTGGCGATAGGCGGGCGTTTGTTGCGGTTTGCCACGGTCGGGCTGGTGAGCAGCGCGGCATATTGGGCTTGGCAATGGCGGCTGTTTACTTTGCCACCGGCACATATTGGCTACTGGCCTGCGCTGATTGTGCTTGAGGAGTTTTTGTATTACTGGTTTCATCGGCTTAACCATACTTGCCGCTGGTTTTGGGCCAGCCACGCGGTGCATCATTCCCCTAACCATTTTTATTTGTCAGGGGCTTACCGTTTGGGTTGGACAGGCGCGGTCACTGGTGGTTTTTTATTCTTCACACCCTTGTTTTTAATCGGCTTTCATCCTAAAGATGTATTTATGGTGATCGGCATTAACTTGCTGTACCAATATTGGCTGCATACCGAATTGGTAGGACGCTTACCGGGCTTTGATTGGCTGTTTAATTCGCCCGCCAACCACCGCGTCCATCATGCCAGCGACGCCCGTTATCTGGACAAAAATTTTGGCGGCGTTTTGATGGTGTTCGACCATTGCTTTGGCACTTACCAAACCGAAGACCGCAAAAACCCGATCCAACAGTACGGCGTTGCGCCGGTACTTAATACTTACAACCCGATTAGGATTGCCTTGCACGAATGGCTGCGCATAGGCGCTGACCTTAAACGCCAAAACAGCTGGCTGGGCTATTTAAAAGTATTGTTTGGCAAACCTTAAACGCTTTCCAAACCCTCGATAAATTCACTGACCCACGCCTCCACGCGCGGCAAACACCGGTTTAAAGCCGCGCGTTTTTCGGGAATGGCAAAATAATCCGGTTCGTGCAGATAAGGGTTATCCATCTTGCCGACATCCAAAGCATCGTGGCTTAAATCGACAATACGCCCACCGATATGGTTGTACTGGTGTTGGTAATGCCCACGGATACAGCCGCCAAAGACTTGGGCGACAAACAGACTGCCGTATTTGCACGCGCCGGACAAATCATCAGGCCGTGCAATGCCGCGCTCGTTGGCCTGTTCGCACCATTTTCCAAACACAAACACCTTGCTTTGTGAGAAGCGTTCGTAGGAATAAGCCAAACGCGCATCTTGTTCAAGCGTCCAATCAATCATCAGGATTCGCCTTGTAGGTGGCTATAAGGCGGCAAGGTCTGCAAGCGGCGGTCTTCCAAAGGTTTGCCAACGGTGAAATGGTACAAGCTTTGGAATGTGTCATCTTCAATCCCCAAAATTTCATGGACACTGTCGTCGAAATAACAACCAATGCCGGTTCCACGCACGCCTGCCGCTTCGGCTTCCAAATACAACACCTGCCCAATCAGGCCGCATTCCCAAAATAAACGCCGATATTGCCACGGTGCGTTGCCAATGACAGCAGCAAAATTGCCGACCATCGCCAAACTAAACGCGCTATCGCTGGCGATAGGCTGATGGCAAGACAAGGTTTTGGCAACTTGCTTTAAGTCGCCGCTGTACAAATGATAAAACGGCAAAAGCGCATGTTGTTTTTGCCAATCAAATTGGGAAGAAGTCGCCATTTGTAAGGCGGGCATCATGCTTTCATCGCGCAGCAAGGCGTATAAACCCGGCGTCAAGCCTTCAACACGGTGGACAAAAATAAACAAATGCACTTGCGGCGGTGCTTGCCAACAAGCCAACGCCGCCGAACTGGGCAAGACGGCGCTGAGCATCCGGTAAAAGTCGGCAGCGGGCAAAGGCTGCATCTTGCCGTCGAATTGCTGCGCGCTGCGGCGTTGGCGGATAATCTGCGTGGCAGGTTGCGGACAAGACGACGGCAACACGGGCTGAGTGGCTTCTCGCCAAGGCAATTCGAAAGTATGGGGTTTTGCTGCCGCCTCGGCAACGTCATCAATCACCGACCAATGGTATAAATGGTAAGCCTTCAAACTTTCTGCCCTACCAAACCACGTGGCTGCCGGTAATAAGTCCAAGATTTGTTGGCAGGCGATAGGTGCTTGTCCGCTAACTGTAATGCGGCATAACACATCAGGCGATTCTTGCTCGCGCGGCTTAAAGTCATCTTGCCGGCCCAGCCCCAGCAGACTAGCTAGTTCGGCATCGGCGACATCGTTCAAAATATCAATCGACCACCCCAATACCGCCGCCGCATACCGCAAAGCACCCAAGGCATGGCCTATATCGTGTTGGCAGTAACGGAAGGCGCGTTCGCCATATTTCCATGCCTCGCGCCAATGAATCGACGACAAGCCGATGAACAGGCCGTTGGCAACCGTCGGTTTGGCAAACAATGCCCGTTGCTCCAGCGCATGGTCGTGGCTGACGTAATGGTAAACGCCTGCCGGTATCAGAACGTTGTTGCTGGCAATCAAATAAGCTTCCGTCGGATGCAGATTGCCACTGGAAGGGTTGCAACGCAACGCCCAGCGGCTAGGGCCAAATTGCTTCCACGCCGAAAGTCCAAACGCCAATTCCAACAGCAGACCGACATTGTCCAATGTAAAGGGCTGCGCGGCGATGGCTTCGGGTTGGTCAAGGTCGGTAAACAACACCGGCAAATCGCGCCCAGGTTTCGGTAAAGGCTGCTGCAAACAGCCTATAAAACGCCGGAAGGGTTCAGGTTGATCTTCCCAATCAATGGTTTCAGGGCCTTTGGCATAGGCTTGTAAGCTGTGTTTTGTGCGCTGGTGGTAGGTATGGATGCTGGCGATGGCTGGCTTCATAGGAATAATCATCTATCTAGGCTATAGGGTTATCGGTTCAAGCATAGATGTTTCAAGCCTATAAAACCAGAAAACAAAGCCATTCAATTCACCAACCTGGGTTCAATCATCAAATCTTCTACCCAACAACCAATCGGATTGCCAAGATTCAGCTGCCGATCTTCAAATCTGACCAAAAACACGCTGCGTTCCGGTTGTTCTTCCACGTGGCCTATCATGGTAATCACGCCGCGCGTGCCTGCTTCTGCCAGCACTTCGCCCTCAATGCCATCGGGAATGGAACCGTCATCGGTGATGGTGTGGGCGGCGTAAACGGTGTCGCCGATGTCCAAATCTTCTACTCTCATAATCACTCCTGGTTGGCGGTGGTTTTGTAGCAAACCTAACAAAACCTTGAAAATTGTTGCTTTGTTTGCGTCATCAATCACAGCAACATCTAATATTGTTTTAATTTATCAATCACTTATAAACATATTTTACACTGGCACACTGGTTGCATTATTGGATTACAAGAACAATGCCACTTTTAGGAGCCTCCCATGATTACCTTGACAGAAAAAGCCATTAGCGCGGTCGGTCGCTTTATCGCTGGTTCAGAAACGCCTAACGCCGGGCTTCGTATTGAAGTCACCGATGGCGGCTGTTCCGGCTACCAATACGGCCTGAAACTGGAGGCCGAAAATACCGTAGAAGACACCGTGATTGATTGCGGCACGGTGAAAGTGTTTGTCGATCCGGTTTCCATGCCGATGCTGGATGGCATGTCGATTGATTTTCTCGACAGCATTGACGGGTCGGGATTTAAGTTCAGCAACCCAAACGCGGCGAAAAGTTGCGCGTGTGGTTCGTCGTTTAATCCGAATCCTAGCGGCACAGGCACAAAGACCTGTTCATAACGTAGGGTGGGCACGCTTTTTTGCCCACCAAATCCGAATATAAAAAGGTGGGCAGAACAGCGTGCCCACTCTACCAAAACCAGAGGACACCACCATGTGGGACTATTCAGACAAAGTAAAAGAACATTTTTTTAATCCCAAAAACGCAGGTGCGGTGGCAGATGCCAATGCGATTGGTGAAGTGGGGTCTATCAGTTGCGGTGATGCCTTACGTTTGACTTTAAAAGTCGATGACGACAGCGAAGTGATTTTAGATGCTGGCTTCCAAACCTTCGGTTGCGGTTCAGCGATTGCCTCGTCTTCGGTGCTGACTGAAATCATCAAAGGCATGACCATCGACGAAGCTTTGAAAGTCACCAACCAAGATATTGCTGACCATTTGGAAGGTTTGCCGCCGGAAAAAATGCACTGTTCGGTGATGGGGCGCGAAGCCTTACAAGCGGCGATTGCCAATTATCGCGGCGAAGAATGGGTCGATGACCACGAAGAAGGCGCGTTGATTTGTAAATGTTTTGCCATTGATGCGGTGATGATTGAAGAAATGGTCTGGGCGAACAAGCTCCATACCGTTGAAGACGTCACTAACTTCACCAAAGCAGGCGGCGGTTGCGCCTCTTGCCATGAAGACATTGAAGCGATTTTGGAAAAAGTTTTGGCGGAAAAAGGCGAAAAATTCGATCCTGAAGCGCCAGCAATCACTAAAAAACCCGTGGTTGCGGAAGTGAAAGGCCCGTTGACTAATTTACAACGCATCAAAAAGATTGAAGAAGTGCTGGAATCGTTACGGCCTGCGTTGATGGCGGACGGCGGTGATGTTGAGCTGGTCGAAGTGATCGGCAACACCGCTTATGTGAATATGAGCGGCGCATGTAACGGATGCCAAATGGCAGCGATGACCATTGCGGGTATCCAACAACGGTTGATGGAAGTCATGGGCGAGTTTATTAAAGTCGTCCCCGCTTCGGAAATGTCCAAATTGGTCAATATTGCCGCCGCTTAAGTAGGGTACGCATTGCGTACCTTTGTGTCCCTAAACTTTTGAAAAGGTACGCAATGCGTACCCTACAAGGATCAGCCATGACCGACATTTATCTCGATAACAACGCCACCACCAAAGTTGACCGTGCCGTGGTTGATACCATGATTCCGTATTTCCTCGAACAATACGGCAACCCGTCATCCATCCACAAATTCGCCGACGGGGTCGCGCGCGGCATCAAACAAGCCCGCCAACAAGTGCAAAACTTGATCGGTGCGGAACACGATTCGGAAATTATTTTCACTTCTTGCGGTACGGAATCCAATTCCACAGCGATTTTATCGGCGTTGAAAACCCAACCCAACCGCAAAGAAATCATCACCACCACGGTTGAGCATCCGGCGATTTTAAGCCTGTGCGAATCTTTAGAAAAAGACGGCTACACCATCCACCGGATGCCCGTGGACAAGGTTGGGCGTTTGAATATCGAAGCTTACAAAAAACTGCTGTCCGACCAAGTCGCCATCGTTTCGGTGATGTGGGCGAACAACGAAACCGGCACGATTTTTCCGGTCGTGGAAATGGCGCAGATGGCGCACGATGCGGGTGTGATGTTCCACACTGATGCCGTGCAAGCGGTCGGCAAAATCCCGATGATGTTGCAAGACACTAAAATCGACATGCTGTCGCTGTCAGGCCACAAACTACACGCGCCTAAAGGTATCGGTGTGTTGTACCTGCGCCGTGGCACGCGCTACCGCCCCTTGTTACGCGGCGGTCATCAAGAACGCGGACGACGCGCAGGTACGGAAAACACCGCGTCCATCGTCGGTTTGGGCAAAGCTTGCGAATTGGCGATGGAACATCTGGAATACGAAAATACCCACGTTAAAGCCATGCGCGACCGTTTGGAACGCGGCATTACCGAACAAATCCCGCATTGTTTCGTGACGGGCGATATGTACAACCGCTTGCCCAACACCACCGACATTGCGTTTGAATACATCGAAGGCGAAGCGATTTTGATGTTGCTGAACAAGGCGGGCATTGCCGCTTCGAGCGGTTCGGCGTGTACGTCCGGTTCGTTGGAACCGTCGCACGTCATGCGGGCGATGGATATTCCTTACACCGCCGCGCACGGCACGATTCGGTTTTCGTTCTCGCGTTATAACGCCATGCACGAAGTCGATGAAGTCTTGAAAGTGATGCCAGGCGTGGTGGCGACATTGCGGAAACTGTCGCCGTATTGGCAAGGTGATGGTCCGGTGGCGAATCCTGAACAGGCGTTTAAACCAACCTATGCCTGATTAGAAATATTTGGGTGGAAATGAACTTGGAGTCCAAAAACATGTTTTGGGCTCTGGGCATACGATCGCGTAGGCGTATAGACGATGTGTCCGTAGCAACGGATACCATCTAAGCGAAACTGATGGTATGGGCAAACGATACCACTTTATTACGGCCTGCCCCTTTGGCTTGATAAAGCGCAGTATCGGCTGATTTGAGCAATGCCGCTGCGTCTGAGCCGTCATTAGGATAGGCGGCAACCCCAAATGAAGCGGTAACACCCGCTTGGGTTTTCCCCTTAAAAGTAAATTGATGGCTTTCTATAGTAGAGCGCACTAGCTCTGCCCTATCTTCAGCAATTTCTTTAGACGCCCCCACAAGAATCATAACCAACTCTTCTCCACCGTAACGGCAGGCCACATCACCATCGCGTAATTTAGAGCGGACGATACTGGCAATTTCTATCAAAACATAATCACCCACATCATGCCCATAAGTATCGTTATAGGTTTTAAAATGGTCTATATCGATCATAATCACCGCCAATGGTTTGCCTGATCGCTGGCAAATGGCTAGCTCATAAGTCAAGCTTTCGTCCAAATAGCGCCGGTTAAACAATTGCGTCATCGGATCGTGTAGGGATCGGTTACGCAGTGCTTCACGAAGTTTCAAGCTAACTAACGCCATCGCCAAGTTATCGGCAGCCAATGAAATCAGGCGCGTCCTTGACTCTACCGACGTCCAATTCAGGCTCTTGTCCCGGCGGGTATCTTCTAAGGTCACACACAAAAAGCCAATCATTTCACCTTGGGCTATGGCAGGGGCGCAAACATAACCTTGGTTGGCGTGTTCAGAAACATGGCTGCATAAGATGGCGTGTTCGGGTTCTTCAACCACATGAAGCCGTCCCTGACGCAAAGCCCAGCAACCATCGGAAGAAATAATATGTGAACTAAAGAAATTGCTGTCTCCCCAAGTGACCACCGTTTCAACAAGTGTGTGGGATTCATCCAACAAATATAATGCACCCGACTGATCGGAAAATATTTTTTGCGCATAATATTTAATAATAGGATGGGTTTCTTGCAAGGAACGGCATACCTGTAAATAAGAATTTAGTTGGTTAATAAGCGCCATTTCCCGATTATGTTGGGTCAATTCCATTTGCGAAAGCCGTAGTTGGTTTTCGTAATTTTTGCGGTCGGTAATATCGGTTGAAGAACCAATAAATCCGGAAAATTTACCTCCTTTATTTATATAAGGTTCTCCAGTATCTAAAATATAACGGTATTGTCCATCAAAACGGCGTAAACGATATTCCATTTCAAAGGCTTGTTGGGAAATAAAAGCTTCCTTAAAAACAGCCAAACAATTGGTACGATCTTCAGGGTGTAATGCCATTAACCAAGCATTGCCATTGATATGGAAGTTGTCGATTAAGCCAATAAATTTTTTCCATTTTGAATTTGTGAAAACAATTTTGGCTTCTGCATTAGTTAGCCACAACATAACGGGGGCATCTTCTGCAACAACCCTAAAATCAGTTTCATCATCGAATAAAGCTTTCTCAGCATTAATGGCGTCATTAATTAAATATTTTACGTTCATATTCGCCTTTTTAATTGTTTTTTATAATATGGCTTTTTTAAAAAAACAGATAACCATTCACAATTATTGCCCATATTAATAATTATTTAGGTAAAAACCGATTAATGAGGATTATTCTGTAATGTATAGAAGCCAGCATCATCAATTTCTGTCGGGTTAAAACAGGACTCTCAATTATTCCACCCAAAAGCCATCGCACAGTGATTCTTGGCTTTCATCTTTATAAACAAAACACGGCGTTAAAGTAGTCTAGCCACTTAAAGATTCAAAACCAAAAATGCTTACGAGTACGCATTTTGGAAAAATTCCTATTATTAAAAGATTTATTTATCTATTTGCTTGGTAATACCAGAAAAATGACGGCAAACCTGCTACTCCTGCCCGCCGTTTAGCCAAGCATGTTTTGTCAGGTTCCCGACAATTTCGCCATCCGCCCTCGCCTTTGTCTTATCCAAAACCTTCTAACATTTATAATATTTTGATTTTTAAATACTTATTAATTGGCAAGAGTTTTGCTTTATCTCCATTAAAGTCTACTTATACGACCCCAATCACCTTTATTACCCCACACGAATGGAGAACCTCATGCTATTAGCCGATTACCAAGCCAAAGGCTTACTTACTGTCACCCTCGTCAACGGCGAAACCGGCACCCAAGGCGTGTACGCGTATCGCGGCGATTTAGTCCTGAAAGAAGGTGAAAAATGCGAAAGCTCATCCAACCCTAACGACCGTAAACCACCCGAAGCCTTGTTGGTGCATTCGGCATTCATTATTGCCAACGACAAAATTGTTTTCCTGAATGGCTTGTTGCCGAAACTGGCCTTATTGCCGATGTTTGTCGAAAAATACGGCGCGGATTTAGCGGATGGCTGCATTGCCATCCTTTACATTGAAAACATCGCCAAAGCCCTGCAAGTGGAATTGGCTGGCGTGACTTACCAATTGCTGCCGTACAAAGAAGGTTTGGTTTGGAATGAGTTCTTGGAAGAGCTGTACATTGAAAAACACGAACTGAAAAATCAATCTCCTGAAGACAAAGTAATGGTGGCTTACGATGCTGCCAAATCTTACAAAGCTAAAGGCGCGTTGGTGACTTATGAAGAAGCTGAAGCGAATACGATTGTGGTGGTAAAAGATATGGCGGTTGGGGCGATTTAATTTGGATTGTTGGCGTAAAAAACATGTTTTTTATTCCTTGCTGATTAAAGCCTCACCTCATTAAAAGTAGGATGGGCTGACGACAGGAAGCCCATCAAAAAATATCCCCCAAATGATGGGCTTCCTAACGTCAGCCCATCCTACCGCTACGTTGTGTTGCGTTTTTTCGTAGACATTAAGGCACTACCATGAAACTACAAATCCAACGCCAGCATGTGGAAGCCTTGGTCAGTGAATTTCCTAGGCTGGCAAATTTACAAGACCAACTGCGATTTGGCAACAAGGCCGAAGTGCCATTCCGCAACCTGTCTACCAGCGAAATCAATTACCTGCAACTGCTTTACCAAAAAGATAGCAGTTTGCAAGGCCAAGCCGCGCAGTTGTCGACTTTGCAACAAGCAATGAACGATGACACCGTGCGTTTTGAAGAAGATGATTTGGAAATGCTCTTGCCAGCGATTGCCCGTTATCTGACCCATAACGCGCTACGCGGCTGGTTGTTCCACGCTAATGTGCAAGGCAAACCCATGGCTTATTTGGTCACACGTTTGGATTTCACACCAGCAGGCGAGGAAGAAACCGGACGCGTCACGCTGGAGCTAAAAGCCAACGCCAAAGGCAAAATCGCCATCAACACGGTGGCGATCCGAGCCCGTGATATTGTCGGCAAAACCGTCACCGAAATCTTCATGGACAAGGGTTATCTGAAAGAAACACCTGAAATGATCGCCAGTTACGATGAAGCCGCCGCGCGTTATTTTGATTGGTGCGGACAATCCGGTGCGCAGTTTTTAGGCAAAGGTACAGGCTTTTTCGCCGAAGACCCGACCGCCACGCACCGTAACACCGATTGGGCGAAAAAAGACGTGGTGGTGCTGTCTACCGAAGGCGGCAACGCCCGTCTGGTCTGTGATGAAAGCATTTTGAGCGACCGAGTCTTGACCGTTGATACTACGGGCGACATCCTCGCCAAATATTTGCGAAAAGCCGCGAAAAGCACCCGCTACGACAGCAAAATTGAATTGGAAGCCGAGGCTTCGCAAGCGGAAATCCCCAAAGGCTTGTTCACCGACTTGCCTGTTCATGGCTATTTACTGATGTTCCATTTGGAGTTGCACCACCATTTGTGGGTGCATGTGAATGACATCCAGCCTTACCAGTACCAGCCTGAACTCAAGCAAAAACTGATTTTGCGCGAAGAGCAGATTGATTTGATCGACATTTTGACTGCCGAAATGGATGTGCTGATGGATGACATTGTCGCTGGCAAATCCGGCGGCACGACGGTGCTGTGTGCGGGGCCAGCGGGGGTCGGGAAAACGCTCACCGCCGAAGTGTATTCCGAAATCATCCGTCGGCCTTTATACCGCGTACATTCCGGACAATTAGGTTTGAACGTCAGCGAAATGGAAAAAGCCCTAAAAGACGTGCTGACCCGCGCCCAACGCTGGGGCGCGGTGATGCTAATCGACGAAGCCGATGTCTACATCAAACGCCGCGACAACAACATCACCATGAACGCCGTCGTTGGCGTGTTTTTGCGGGTGTTGGAATATTTCAACGGCTTGCTGTTTCTCACCACCAACCGCGTCGATGACATCGACGAAGCCATCGTGTCCCGCTGCATCGCCTTAATCAAATACTACCCGCCCGATAGCGAAGCGCGGGGCAAAATCTGGCAAGTGATGGTCGAGCAATTTGGTTTGGCGATTGATGCGGATTTGATCGCGCAATTGGTCGAGCTTTTCCCCGAAGCCACGGGGCGCGATATTAAAGGCTTATCAAAACTCGTCGCCAAATATTGCCAACATAAAAATACCTTGCCGACTTTGGAAGTGTTTAAGCGGTGTTCGGTGTTTCGGGGGATGGAGTTGGTGGGGTGAAATGTAATTGATGCGGGGTGGGCAAAAAAAGCGCTGCCCACCCTACCAGGCTTAGTACCTCAGCACAGCCTATTTGGCTATTTGGCTATTTGGCTATTTGGCGCATCTTATCGGGTTTGCGAACACTGTGGTTTCGATATGGTGGATTGCTAACGCGAATCCACCTTACGGGTTGGCGATTGATGCCGATTTGATCGCGCAATTGGTGGAAGTATTTCCCGAAGCTACCGGACGAGATATTAAAGGCTTATCCAAACTGGTCGCCAAATATTGCCAACATAAAAATACCTTGCCGACGTTAGAGGTGTTTAAAAGGTGTTCGGTGTTTCGGGGGATGGAGTTGGTGGGTTGAGTGTGAGTTTAATGTGGGGAGGGCAACGCTGTTCTGCCTTTATGCCCTTTGGGTACACCTTTTTCGATATATTCGGTGGGAAAAAAAGCGTTGCCGACCCCACCAGGCTGAAGCGTTGGGCGTGCCGAGCGATTCCGATGTGGTGTATGGCGCTTCGCTTATACACCCTACGAGCTTTATGCCCTTTGGGTACACCTTTTTCGATATATTCGATGGGCAAAAAAAGCGTTGCCGACCCTACCAGACTGTTTAACACCATATCCTGATTGCCCAACGTTTGAATTCACCGGCCTTGCGCGGCCTTATGCGCAAGGTCCGGTGGAATGATGGGTTGAGCCTTGGGATCATTCAGTACAAGTACGACTTTCCCAATAACATGATCTTCTGGAACTTGCCCCCAATATCGACTGTCGTTTGAGTTATCACGATTGTCTCCAAGCACAAATAAATGGCCAGGTTCAACTGTTACATCAAAGTCTTGTGTTGCCGCAGTGCGATCGGTTGCAATTTGGTAAGTTGATTCCTGAGCAATCTCGAATGCTTCATAAGAACCAAGGGGTTTTGTTGCGAGTGGTGTGCCGTTCAAATAAAGGTGCTTTTTTTTGTATTCGATGTGGTCTCCGGGAAGGCCTACAAGCCGTTTAACGTAGCTAATGCTACGATCAGGAGGGAACTCGAACACGATAACATCGCCTCGATTCAAAGACGCTGTGATGGGCCCACGATGAAAGCGAATTCCATAACTCGCGTAATTTCCATACCCGTATTTGTGAACGACGACGTATGCTCCTTTCGGTATTGAAGGAAACATCGACTGGGCAGGAAGATGAAATGGCTCAAACAAAAACGCACGAAAATTGGCGGCTACGATGAAGAATGAAAGTGCGATACCAAGTAAGCCATACCATCGACTAAACCAAGGCCTTGCGATGCTTTCTTTGGCTTTTACTGCAACTCGATAGCAATGTGTCACAGCAACAACAGCTAAGGCTAGAGTAAGAGGTATTTTGACTCCTGTAGCATTCAACCAATACTCGCTTAATCCGACTACTAGCAATGCCACAAAGTATATGCCAGCAAGCCTTGCTCGGTTGACATATAGCATACCCAAGGGTGGTGCCAGAAATGAAAGCGCAGCAGCTCCCCACTTATTCGGTTTCCAATTCATATTTTCGCCATGTGGTAAGAGTCCCAACGTTAATTAAACACCTCTTCAGGTGTGATAGAAAACTCAAAAAACGGCGTATATTTTTTACCCACAATTTTTTGAAGCAAGAAAATAACAGCTTAGTTCTCTGTTAACAACCTTTTTACCCAAAACGCTATACACCTAAAAAATGTTGCGCTAACAATACGATCATAATTTCCAAAAAATGACATAGTTCCCACGCTCCGGTGTCAATACCATTAAATTCAGGAAAAATATATGATCCAAAGACTTAAACCGTTCGTGCTGAGCTTGTCGAAGCATGAATGGTTTAAGTCTTTGCTCACGGATTTTTCCGTTCATCCTTCGACGACCAAAGGAAGTCCCTGTGGGACAAGCTCAGGACGAACGGAAAAACCCAGCCACATCCAGCCTATGCTATTGATAGGTAAAGTTAACTCTTAACTTAATGGCGGTAACGCTCCGGCGTGGGAACGATAGCTCCATAGAACGGAACAAGGGCTTTCAAGCAGGGCAAGAAAGCCATTTCCGCCATAAAGCACACAACAGAGTGCGCTAACGCACAGTGCTTGGGTGGACTATCAGGCATGCTCCCAGCGAAGATTAATCCATCAATTAACCAAGCAAATGGATATAGAAAAGCTTATTCGTGATGATTCTTCCTTGGCTGTTCAACAACTTGCTGATGAATCGCTTGAAACCACCGAGGAAATTGCCTCGCTTTATGAAATTGAAATGTCACGGTTAAGCATAAAAGCCCGTATTAAAAGCTATCTTTCGATTTTAACTATGCACAATGTCCGCAAATTGCTCCATAAACGGCGTGATAAAACCTAGTCTTTGGCGAGAGTTGCAGAGTTTAGATGTTGGCGTACAAAACATGTTTTGTACGCCCAGAACTTGCGTTTTCATGCACTTGAAATTTAAACATTCACCAGAAGGTCATCATGCAAAAAGCTCAAGTAGTGGCTGCTTTAGGCCAACAACGATTGATGTTACCGATTTGGGTCAAGGCGGCGCTGGCTGCCAATGATCGGCTTAAGTTATATCTGACTGTGTTACAGGCTGCATCGGATCACGCCGCGCATCCTAAACGCGAGATTCCTGATTTTTCTGGTGATATGGCTGCCACAAAGTTAACTATCTCTTGGCTGCATGAGTTGATCGCCAGCTCCACGCGCATCGATGATGAGTTGTTCTCACCTGATTTAGCCAAACTTAACCAGTGTTTAGCCGAAGAGCTAAGCATCATGGCGAAACCGATTTTGGAGACAAACGACAGCGAGCAGGGAGTCGCTATTTTTGCGAAAGATTGCTTCGGCCTCCGTGCCGGTCAATCAGCAAAAATCACGCGACCGCTCTTGCCTTCGGCTGCCCCAGCCGTCCTGCTTCTCTCGTCTGCCTACCCAACAAGGGGATAGGCGACATCGTTACCGCAATGACTCGACGCGATTTCGGACAGCCTGCATTTTCACTACGCAAAAAACGCTTCGTGAAAACACAAGCACTATCGCTTCTGGGGACTACTCGACTCCTGTCTCGCAGCGAGAGCAGCACCTGCGCGTCCAACATTGGCTAGATTTCTTAGCAGCATTGCCGACAGATCGTTTGAGTGATAAGCAAATTGAGCTACTTACCCAAGGTCGCCGTGGCAAATCCGATAGCCTGCATTTGCTGATTATGGATTTGCACAAGCAAATCAACCACCTTTCCGGTGAGTTGGCAAGTGAAGTGATTGATGGTGCGAATGTTTGGGATTTGCTGGATTCTGATCGTGGGCGGGTTGTCGCTTTTATGCGCGGCTTAAACCGGACGGCTTATCTTAAATTCGACCATCCCGGTTTGGAAACCGCCGCCACGCGCGACGGCGAGCATCTTTTGCTGCAAAACGACATTGGCACCAACGACGCGCATGTCTTGGTCATTCAAGTGACGGGGTTTGAAATCTCGCTGACTTATTCGGATTTACATCGCCAGCGTTTGGCATTTTTCCAAGCCATGCTCACGCCCTTGGGTGCGGTGTGGTCGGATTTAACTTCACAAACCAGCGCCAGCCTGAATGCGGGTGAAGCCTATTCGGTCGCCACCGCGAAGTTCGTTTGCACAGATGAAGACAGCCTGGATAAAGCCTTGGAAGGCATCGCTTCGCGGATTGTGTTTCTGATTGATTGGAATCATGCCCGCAAACGCCTGAAAGCTTTTGTGAAAAAAACCGAAGCCACCGCCATTTTGTCAGAAGTTGCTAACTTGGACGTGGGTCATCGGGCTTGGGTGCAAGTGGGCGGAGAGAGAATCATTTTTGCCGCCATGCAAGCGGCAGGCGAAGGTGCATTTCGGATTGGCGACCGCCTTGATGAAGTGATCGGCGTTGAAGATGCTCATGCTTTCTTGGTGGCGGTGATGCAACTGTCTTGTGATGCTTTGCGTACAGGGCAACCGGCGGCCTTGGTCGCGGATGAAACCCGCATGTTATTGGCGCAGTACGTCCGCCACCGGACTAGCGAATTTGATTTGCTGACCGAACATTCATCATACTGCCATGCTTTGGCGCAAGCCATTAGTGATAGTCTGGCTCATGGTGCCGAAACCTCCAACAAAGCAGCGCAAGAACTGGCCGCACGGGCAAAAACTTGGGAGCGGAAGGCCGATCATTTGGTGATTCAAGCCCGCGAAAAAGCCGACCGCCAACCGCGCTGGCGACCTATCGCCAGACTGGTGGAACAATCGGACAATGTCGCCGATTCCCTGGAAGAAGCGGCGTTTCTCATCAGCCTGATTGCCGATCATCAAAAAGGTTGGAACGATGATGTCACCAAAGCCTTGTCGCACTTGGCGGCAACGGTGTTACAGGCAACCCAAGATTATGTGAAAGCCTTGGCAATCGCCCGGACTTTGGGTTCAGACAGCGAGGCGGTTGATAATGAAGATTTTCTTGCCGCGACTTGGCAAGTCTTGCAAGCCGAACGCCATTGCGATGGCTTATTGCGCGAAGCACGGCGGGTTATTCTAAAGAAATTGAAAGACGCACCTTCTTTGATGTTAGCGAATGATTTGGCTATCGCATTGGAAACCGCTTCGGATTATTTGCTCACAGCGGCTTACACTTTGCGGGATGTGGCTTTCGACAAGACTGGGGTGAAGGAATGAAAGCACACTCCCATCACGGCAAAAAATCGAAGCCAGAAAAAAGCCATCCGCCTGAACTCGCCACAGAGCTTACACCCAAACCAGCCAAAATCAGTCAAACCGACTTAGTCTTGCCGCTCCACGTTTATCTAGTTGGTTGCGGCAACATCCCCACACCCGCCGACGCTAGCGCACAAACTATGGGCTTTAAAGCTTGGAACTTACAACGCATGGCGCAAATGTCCTTGCCTGTTCCGCCCGCTTTTGTCCTTGGCACTTACTATTGCAGCGATCCCGAAGGACAAGCAAAAGCTAAAGACCAAAGCCTTTGGCAAGCGGGTTTGCAGGCATTGGAAAGCACAACCCGCTTAGGTTTAGGCGACGCCCGAAAGCCGTTGCTCTTATCTGTGCGCTCCGGTGCGGCGGTGTCTATGCCGGGCATGATGGAAACCATTTTAAATATCGGGCTTTGCGACAGCACCGTCGGCGGCTTGCTGCGTCAAACGGGCAATCCGCGTTTAGTCTGGGATGCTTACCGCCGCTTAATCGCCTCCTACGGGGAAGTGGTTGCAAGCATCGCCAGCCAACATTTTGAAGAGGCCACCAGCGCATTGTTCGGCACCCGTGACGAACGTGAGTTGGACTTTGCCGAACTACGCACCCTTACGCTGCGTTTCTTAGAAGTCTATCAACAAGCAACGGGGCGAGTATTTCCGCAAGACCCTAAACAGCAGCTTTCCGGCGCAATCAATGCTGTATTCGCTTCTTGGCAATCGAACAAAGCCGTTGAATATCGGCGCATGAACCATATTGCTGACAGCTTAGGCACAGCGGTAACGATACAAAGCATGGTGTTCGGCAATTCCGGTGGGCAGTCGGGTTCTGGCGTTGGCTTTACGCGCAATCCGGTCACGGGCGAAGCAGTGCCTTGGGTAGATTTTTTATTCAATGCCCAAGGCGAAGATGTGGTGTCAGGCCGCCGCAACGCCCACGGTCATGAAGAACTAGCGGCAATTCTTCCCACTGTCTGGCAAGCCTTGCTAAATGCTACCCAAGAATTGGAACAGCATTTTGCCGATATGCAAGACTTCGAGTTTACCGTGCAAGAAGGCCGTTTGTTCATGCTGCAAACCCGCGCCGGAAAACGTACACCTTACGCCACGGCCCGCATCGCCTTGGATATGCTGGACGAAGGTTTGATTGATCGTGGCGTAGCCCGCGAACGCACGGCTGGATTGACCCGCGAAGTGCTGGCACAACCGCGCATCGTTGCCGCCAGTGGCAAAACCTTAGTGCCGCTAGCAAGCGCCGCATCAGCAAGCAATGGCGTTGCCACAGGTGAAATCGCCCTAGACGAAGCCCGCGCCGCAGCACGTCATTCCGCCGGAGTAGCGGTTGTGCTGGTACGCCGTGATGCGGAAACCAGCGATATAGCTGCCTTGGAATTAGCGACCGGATTACTGACGCAACGCGAAGCGCGTACCTCCCACGCTGCCGTCGTCGCGCGACAATTGGGCAAAGTCTGTTTGGTCAGTTGTGCTGAGCTACAAATTGATGAGAACAGCCGTAGCATCAAAATTGGCGGTATGACTTTAAAGGAAGGTGATTTGGTGACCTTAGATGGTAACGAAGGCAAGCTTTATGCTGGAGCGGTGAAGATTGAAATTGATTATCCGGTTGAGTTATTGAAGCGTCTTAAAGCTTTAGTGCCATAAGTAGCCGCGCATATACTTCAAACAATCAAATTCTTGGTTTTATCCTTATCAGGCTAGAACTGTAGAGACGTTGCAATGCAACGTCTCTACCAATAAAAAACCGAAAACCTGACCGCTCAGAAATGTAGAAATGTAGGCTGGTTTCGCGAAGCAAACCGCCATGCCACAACCCTAAGGGGAAACCGATACACTGTTTATAGGATGTGCCGACGAAAGGAGGCGCATCATTCGCGTTTGCACACTCGACAGATGCACTTCGTACCTTTTATGCCCTTTGGGTACAGCACATCCTATGTGCTGTCATAGTCCAGTACAAGCAGCTTCAGGGTTGTTAGAAATAATACGCCAAGTATTTTCATCTATATCGAGATCAATCCTCTGTAGACAACTGTACATAAAACCAGGTCGTGAACGGTCGCAATAAATCAAAAGGTCTTTAGGTTTTGGCTTCATCTTAAAAGAGGCTTTAGTAGAACAGTCATAGCCTTTTTCATTCAAAAGAGTTATAGCATGAACCAACTCTGTTCCAGGAGGCACCAATTTTAAAGCAAACATTTTGTATTCATTGTGACTTAAAGGAATACACCCAGTTAACAAAATTACTAAAATTCCAAAAGCAAATAGGCGCATTATTGTCCTCTGATAGATTTAGTTTATAGGATGTGCCGACGATAGGAGGCGCATCATTCGCGTTTGTACACTCGAAAGATGCGCTTCGTACCTTTTATGCCCTTTGGGTACAGCACATCCTATGTGGCGCATCTTATCGAGTTGCTCGTCCTGCTTCCATCAGGTGGGATGTAAGCAAGAGTAGCGCTTCTTCATAGTTTTTCGCTCTGCTCCTGTGAGCCGAAATGCGGCAGAATATTCCTGTTGGCTTGTGCATCAACCTTACACAACTCGTTGTTGGCAAATACATCCGACCTCGCCTTGAGAACTCTTTCAGAAAATACTCAACCGCCAGCTCATGCAGGGGGATCGTCGCCGCTTTTTCCCAATTCGCGGCCTGTACCACATGAAAACTAATGTTTCTCGGAAGGTTACGCTGAAGGCTCTCTGATAAGGCCTTGTTAGCTTCTCTAGCAAGCGGGCAAGGCAGCTTCAGAACAGCAGATGAAATGTCACCGTTATCGTTGCGATATTCGTTATCCACAATTTGAACTGCATTTACATCAACCATTGCGGCGCTGCAGGCCTTAATGGCTTCACCAAGCCAATTCTCGCAATCGCTTAGCTCCCTCAGAACAACATAGCACTCTGGCGCCGTGATTTCTTTTTGCAAGGATTCAAATGGAATAGGCTCGCCAGCTATAGGATCTGCATAAATGACCTCATTCTGGAAACCAACGCCAACCCTGATTTGTCGATTGGCCTTTGCCGCTTCGGCTATTTGCTGTGACAACGGGTGTTCCGGATGTTGCAAAAGATAGGCATCAATGACCAACTTTGCTTCGTACAGACCTAGCCCGCTACTATTTTGAAGAGCGCGAATGCCTGACACAGCGCTGATCTCAAGGGCTTTAACAACTTCCGGATCAAGTTTCACCGTATCAGTCATCTTCGTTTGCTCGTCTGGTGTCTTTAAGAAAACCAACGTTAGTTTATAGGATGTGCCGATGATAGGAGGCGCATCATTCGCGTTTTGCACACTCGACTTCGCTTATACACCCTACGAGCTTATCGAATTCATGGACGTTCCGTCCATACCGTACGGAGTGCCTGTTTGCGAAGGGTATCACTAGTAACACTAATCCCTATATTTTTTCCCACAACTTTAGCAAAACCAAAAAGGCCATCAGGATGCTCTGGAAACATTTCCATATAGTCATAAACGCTTATTTGGCGAATCAAATTGGCATCTTCATCGTACCCTTGACCTGATGGCGCGCCATATTGCAATGCTGTAGCATTCTTCGTGAATAGATCATAACTACGAAAGACTGGTGGAAAAGCAATTCCTCTAATAAGGGTGTTTGAGATTGCGGCATCATAAATTTCCCCATCTACTTCAACCCACGAATGATCGAAGTAAATGTTTCCAGACGAAACCTCTCCAAGACAGAGAGTAGATTTTATCCCTTGACTTGATAATAGCACCGACAATACAGCAGATGAGCCATGACAAGCTCCTTGCCAATCCTTTGTATGAATGAATTCAAGAAGACCACGAAAGGCAGTAAGTACTTTAAATCCATTTGGATTTTTCACCATAAGCGCTTTAGCTGAAGAGTTCCATTTCACAATATTATTTGACGCCATAGAAGCCCCACATTAAGTAAACACAATTTCAGGTGCCATTGAAAACTCAAAAAACGGCTTATATTTTTCACCTACAATTTTTTGAAAAAAGAAAATAACACCTTAGTTTTCTGTTAACAACCTTTTTACCCAAAATGTTATACACCTAAAAAGTGCTGCGCTAACAATACGGTCATAATCTCCAAAAAATTCAATGCGCCTAATCCCAATTCCCACCAACATTCAACACCCAAATTAATCAATTCATCTACTCGCGTTAACAGGCGTGACTGGAGTAATCGGAAGAAAAAACCATTTCCATCATAAAGCCCACAAACTTGAGTGCGTTAACGTACGGTGTTTGGGCGGTATATCAGGCATGCTGCTGGCGAATACCTAAGGTGACTGAGGTTTTCTGCGAGATGAAATCCAGTACCGCCCACCCAAACGAGTACTTTATGGAAACCAAACGCATTGTTCTTATTCAAGGCCACCCCGATCCTTCAGGCGATCGATTTTGCCACGCCTTGGCAGCTGAGTATCTAAAAGGTGCGCAAGCGGCTGGGCATCATATTCAAGTCATCGACATTGCCAAAATCCAATTCCCAATACTACGCACCCAAGCTGATTTTTACGAAGGTGCAGCCACCGAAAGTCTGCAACAGGTCCAACAAACCATTCAAGCCGCACAGCATTTGGTGATTATCTACCCGTTGTGGTTAGGCTCTATGCCCGCGTATTTAAAAGCCTTTATCGAACAAGTGTTTTGCCCTAGTTTTGCCTTCGACAAAGGTGGCGACGGACACAGATGGATAAAATTGCTAGCCGGAAAAACCGCGCATATTGTGGTGACGATGGGAATGCCTGCATTTATTTTCCGTTGGTATTACTTGGCACATAGCCTGAAAAGTCTGGAGCGGAATATCCTGCATTTTTGCGGCATAAAGACGACGCATGAAACGTTGATAGGCAAGGTCGATACGATGGATGCCAGCAAAAGGCAACAATGGTTGGGAAAAATGGAATTGATGGGGCGTGACGGTAAATAGGTTTTTATCGTTATGTTTGGAGTCAATAGGCTCTCCAGAGCTATTTTGAAAACGCGATAAGCGGTGCTTTGACGAATTCACTTAAGTCTTTGCACCTGAATCGGCAAGGTTAAAAAATTGCCCCACCAAGCACTGGTTTCCTTGCTTTTAGCAGAAGCAAGCCATTTTTGCCCCAAGCATTCAGCTTTGGGATAAAAGCACTTTTAAAAGGATTGAGTAATGAAAATTTCCATAATCGCATCTGCCTTCTTTCTGATGGTGTTGAGTTCGCACAGCGGGGTCAGTTGGGCGCGCGGTAATGAAGGCGGCGGACATGGCGGAGGTGGTCAGGGCGGTGGACCGGTTGGCGGAGGGGATCATGGTGGTGGCAGATCAGGAGGAGATCGTGGTGGTGGTGATCATGGCGGCGGACCAGGAGGAGATCGCGGCGGCGGGGATCGTGGCGGCGGGCATGAAGGTAACTTTGGCGGCAGAGGCGATAACGGCGGTTGGCGTGGCGGTGATCGGGATGATGGTTACAGGGGCGGTGGCGGATACGGATATGGTGGCGGTGGTTACCGCAATCCCGGCGGCTATGGCGGAACCTCCCGATTTGGCATTTATTTCGGGTCACCTTATTACTCAACCCCCTATTACAATTATCGGTATCAAACACCGTATTACCCACCAACGGTCATCACCATCCCGTCTCCGCCCGTTTACATCCAACAACCGTACAATCAGCAGTTTCCGCCAGGCTACTGGTATTACTGCTATAACCCGCCTGGCTACCATCCTTACGTCAAACAATGTCGGAGTGCTTGGCAACAAGTTGAACCCAACCCCGCCCTCATCCGTTAAGGAACACAGCCATGCCTTCCCTTTTTAAAACATTGCCAAGCTTGGCAGCACTGGCATTGTCAGGCTGTGCAACCCTGCCCAACGGCCCTAGTGTGATGGTATTACCTGGCAACCACCAATCTTTTGCCCAATTCCGAAACGATGATTCAGTCTGCCAGCAATTTGCTGCTGCCCAAGTAGGCAATACAACGGCTAATGAAGCGGCGGTGAATAGCGGGGTTGGCAATGCAATCGTCGGCACCGCTGTTGGTGCGGCAGCCGGTGCTGCCATTGGCGGAGGTGGTGGTGCGGCGATAGGTGCAGGCACCGGTTTGGTGGCGGGTAGTTTAATCGGCTCCAGTACCGCCAATGGCTCTATGTATGAATTACAACAGCGTTTTGATGCCGCTTACATTCAATGTATGTATGCCAAGGGCCACCAAGTGCCTGTTTCCGGGCATTTTTCCGACAATACGCCCACGTTTGATGAAAGAAGTTATGCACCCAATAGCCTGGACAATCAGAATAACCCCAACCAATATCCCCTCCCCCCTACACCGCCCCCCGGCTTACCTCCCGAACCACCGCTAAATTGATTTTTCGGACAAGCCAGCAATCATGCGATGGCTTGGCCTCTGTCTCCGATCCATCCACTCTGATTATGTACGATAGCGTACAGACTGAATTCCTACCTTGCCGGTATGCTTTAACTGGGGTTCAAACCGCTGGGTTTGAACCGACGAATGGGATATGCACAGTCCTCTGACAACATCCCATCGTATCAACAACACATCACTTAGGGCTGTATTTTTCACATCAAAAACCCAACATCGCAAGGAACCACTCATGAACAGAATCAGTGACATTCAACGCAAGAGATTGACCGATAATTTTCTTATCATAGCCTCTATTTCTGCTGGTTTAGGATTGGCAGCTTGCCAACCCGAAGGTTCCGCCGAAAAAGCCGGACAAAAAATTGATAAGGCTGCCCATAAAATAGGTGAAGACATGGAAAACACCGCGGGAAAAGCTGCCAATACAATGGATAACGCGAAACAAGCCGTAAAAGATAAGGCCGATGTTGCCGAAGAATATATTGATGATGCAATGATTACGCTGAAAGTAAAAAATGCATTGGCAGGCGATCAAATCCTCAGCGCTTCCCATATTGAAACCACGACCATCAACGGTGTCGTCACGCTCTCCGGCACGGTGGATTCCGAGCAAAGCTTGGGCAGAGCGATGGAATTGGCAAATGGGCAAGAACATGTGAAATCCGTAATCACCCAACTGCTTGTCAAACCCACCACAGGGGTTCAGTAATGATAAACAAACGACCCTGTTTAACAATAATGGCTTTGGCATTATTGCCGGTGGCTTTGACGCAGGCTGACGAAACGGCAAGCTTATACCAAAAATCGGTTGATACCCGACCCGACATATCGGAAACAGCAATACTGCCGACGGGAATATTGCCTACCGGTCATTTGTTCAAACCATTACTTGCTGATCCGCGTTGGGCGCATTTTTCGGCTTCTTACCGCAGTTACCAGAACGATAATTTTGATGGCAAAAACGTGGCGTCTGTCAGCTTTGGCGAAACCATACCGTTTTACCGCAGCGCGTTCGGGCATTCTAACGTGCAATGGGAAACCGGGATTCAAGGTGGCGTGTTTAGTGATTTCAATCTGGATTCGGCATCGAAAGACTTGGTCAACACCGACTTTATCGCTTCCCTTTACTCCAGCATCCGGGCGGGCCGGTTTTCCGCCTTTACCCGTTTGTTTCACCAAAGCTCACACTTGGGTGACGAGTTTCTGCTCAGCAAAGTACACACAAAATTTCAACGGGTGAACTTAAGCTACGAGGGTGTGGATTCAAGGCTTTCTTATGATTTGCCGTTTGGTTTACGCATTTATGGCGGTGGAGGTGGGATGTTTGACCGCGAACCTTCAACACTGAAACCGTGGATGGCGCAATATGGCATGGAATTCCGCAGCCCTTGGCGGCTCGATTTTGCCGCCCTAAGACCCGTCGTTGCCGCCGACATCAAAAACTTCGAAGAAAATAATTGGAATACCGATTTGTCGGCACGCGCCGGCGTGGAGTTTGAAAATTTACAAGTGTTAGGCCGTAAATTACAAGTCCTAGCCGAATACTATAACGGCTACACACCGAGCGGACAGTTTTATAAAAACAAAATTGAATATTTCGGCGTAGGCTTGCATTATCATTTTTAGCAGCACCGCAGGCTACCCTGCGTCAGACTAATTGTCGTCTCAAATTTTAAAACTAAGATAATTTGAGATAAGAGATGAAACCATATACAAGGTTGGGGCGGACTTATAAACCCCAACATTGAATGTTTGGCGATCGGTTGGGGTTTGTTTCACGCCCAACCTAGCGCGCTAAGCGAATATCAATTTCACGTTCAACAAATTGCCATTCTTTTGTTGCCCGTAACTTCTCAAGTAAGTTATTAAATAGTTCCGTATGTTCTGGTGCAAATTCAAACCATGTTATGAAATCAAACGGTTCGCCAAGGTCACGCGAATGGTGAAGTTGACGGGCAATTTCGGGAAGATAACCTAAACCGATTTCAGTATGATGCGATTGTTCTTCAAAAATAGCCCTTCGTTCATCCTGAGACATAGACCACCATGCTGCATTTTTCTTGATGGGAATAAGAGCGGCGCACACAGATTCCTTTCTATTTAAACCCTCTTGTACTGATTGGAGCTTAATAATTTCATTTCGATTGGCATAACGCACATTACTTGTAAAACCTTGTAATGCCCAGATACCTCGCTCATCCAAATTATTAAGTGGCGCGTTAACTACTTCAATTCTTTGCACTCGTTCAAGAGGGGATCCAATCCTTGTATTTTGGTCGGTCACACTCCATGAGCCAACATCACCTCCAACAAATGAATAATAATTTTTCATCACTCCATTTCCATGTATGCCTAACTTAAATATAAAAGCCTAGTGTGACTTTACGTTGCTAGGACGGGTATCGTGTACCCAAGCTTTTGCTTGGCATTTGAGTTCGCTAAGCCCAGCCACAACCCGATAGGGCGCAATAACCAGCAGGCATTGCGCCACATGTTCGGGGTTTCTATGCGGAGGAATACGCTGCGCTATTTTGGCTCACTTCGCTACTTCGTTTATTTTTTCTCGCCGCCGCAGCTGCCTTCTTTCATTTTGTCCGCGCCTTTGCTGGCACCACAACTGGCTTCTTTCATTTTTTCTTCGCCTTTCGCGCCACATTTGCCTTCGGCTGCTTTTTCGGTGGCAGCTTTGGCTTTTTCTGCACCGCATTTGCCTTCACCACATTTGCCTTCTTTGGCTTTATCGGCTTCGGCAACCACAGTGGCTTGGCTGATTTCTTTCATGCCAAACGGATTGCTGTCGGAATGGGCAATACTGGCAGTGGTTAAAGCGGTTGCGAAAATGCTGCCGATAGTAAATGTCAAAGATTTTTTGTTCATGGTTTTGATCTCAAAATTTATATTAAAAAGAAGGTTTAGGAGCAGCGTTTTGGTTAAATCGCTTTCCTGAATAATGAGTCGCAGAAAAAAAGGATTTCTTACAGCGCGTATGAAGTTTTTTTTAACATTTTTCCGTTCAATCGAAATTTCATGGCAAGCTTATTCTGGCAATAGCTATCTGACTTATAATTTTAAGATGGGGTTCGCTAGCTTTTGAAGGCAGAGCCGTAGTTTGGGGTAAAGTTAGGAATCCCAACGATTGATGCGTCCGGATGTGTTGGGGTTCGTTCCTCACCCCAACCTACGATTTTTTGGGTGTTTTGCCGGATAAGATGTCTATCTGCTCAACTCGGTAAGGCGGATTCGCCAACAGGCAACCACCATAACTTTAAAAAGTCTCTGCTATAAATCGTACAGACCATTCCGCAAGGTTGCGGCAATTTCCTGTGCCAGTTTGCTTAAGCATAGGCTTTGCGCCTTGACCATTAGGTCATAATCGGTCGTTGAAGCGGGAGCTTGGTAGAGCGAATGTTTTTCGATAAGCGTCTGATCTTTGTGTTTGATGGTCCATTGGGCCATCAGGCGGCTTTGCCCGTTAGCATCGATATGAAATTCCAAAATATCGATACCGATTTGGTAGTCGGTGGTTTGCCCCTTAGGCCAAGGATGGCGGGCTATCCGCTGACTGCCTAAATAGCCTGACAAAGCCTTGAGCAAGGCATTGGTAATGTTTTGATCCAAATGCTCAGCCCAACGGTGCTGTTCGTCCAGCTTAAACTCATTGTCACCCACACCGATCATCATTTGCGGACGCTTTAAATACTCGGCTACGTGTACAGGCCCCAAGCCCACCCTACCATTAAAGGCGGGTGCAGAAAGCTGGCGTGGTGGGTTTACCGCATCGGCATTCAACCGATAAAAGTGGATGGGGCGGCTTTCGTTGTGCATACAGGCACTGAATAACAGTGGCAAAAGCAACGTTGGCAGACATTTCATGAGGGGTTATTCCTTGCCATACACGATCGAGTCGGGATGGCGCTGGAGGTAATCGGTCAGCTCTTGAGTCGATTGTGCTGCATCGCGAAGCGATTCCAGCGACTGCCACAGCGGAGCATCGGGGGCGGCGAGCGTTTCCACGGCACCGAGGGATTTTTTCGACTCCAGTAAGACATTATTGGCGGTGTCCAAGGTTGTTTGGGTGGCCGCCAACACCGGTTTCATATCACGGGTAAATTGCCGCACCAAGGTTTGTGTGTCGGTCATCGTGGTGTTCATATTATTGAGCAAGGGCGTAATATTGCGGTTCATCGTGGCGACGAGCTTTTCGGTTTCATTCAACGACCGGGTCAGTGCTTGCCGGTTTTGTTTCAATTCGTCCGAGGTGGCCATTTCACGTACTGCTTTTAAGGTCGATGACAAGTCGTTGACCATTGCTTCCAACGGCAATTTGCGGATTTTCGCCAATATTTCTTCGGCAGTATTTTTGATTTGGTCTTCCGTAGAAGGCACTGCCGGTAACTCCGCCAAGTTTTTGTAATGCAGACCGGTTAAATTTAATGGCGAGGACAGATGAAAATTAAATTCCACATACAGCAACCCGGTCAGTAAGCTTTGGGTTTGCAACTGGGCTTTGATGCCCGCATCAATCAGACGTTTAGCGTTTTCCTGACGTTCTTGCAGCGTCGTCGCCGCTTTAAATGGATGCCCTTCCGTATTCAAAACCATTTCCGAGTCCAATTGAATGACGACGGGTTTAATAATACGTGCGGAATGTTCGTCCAATTCCAACGATATTTCTTTTACCGTACCAATTTGTACGCCTTGTAAAGTGACGGGCGCACCGATGTTAAGGCCATTTAAGGCAGAATCGAAATAAATGACATATTCGGATTTTTTCTTGAGCAGTTGCCCGCCGCCAAAAATCATGAGGGCGGCAATCAGCAAAACCAACGCCCCGATCATAAACAAGCCGATGGCGTAAGGCGATACGGGCTTACTCATGCGTGCTCCGGTGGTTTTTCTGTTTGATGTTTATCAGTTTCGCCACGCGTTAAAAAGCGGATGATTTTCGGGTCTTCCGATTCGACTAACAATTGCTGTGGCGGGCCAGTGGCGATCATGGTTTTGGTTTCGGTGTCGAGAAAAACGGAATTGTTGCCGATGGCGAAAATGCTCGCCAATTCATGCGTGACCATGACAATGGTCGCCCCTAAGTGGTCACGTAGATTGCGGATCAAATCATCCATCAGTTTGGCGCTGACGGGATCCAATCCCGCTGAAGGTTCGTCAATAAACAAAATTTTAGGATCAAGCGCCATCGCCCGTGCCAATCCGGCCCGTTTTTGCATGCCGCCACTGAGTTCGGAAGGGTAAAAATCTTCAAATCCTGCCAATCCCACCAAGGCCAATTTGTAGGCGACCAGTTGGCGGATGCGGTCGATGCCTAAGCCTGTGTGTTCAGTTAATGGTAGGGCAACGTTTTCAAACAGCGTCATTGAACTCAACAACGCTCCGGTTTGGAAAAGCACACCGGAATACTGCAAAATTTTTTGCCGCGCTTCCGGGTCGGCTTGCCACAGGCTTTGTTCGCCAAACAGCACGTCACCTTGGCGGGGCTTCAGCAAACCGACCAAAGTCATCAACAACGTGCTTTTACCACAGCCACTGCTGCCCATGATGATGAAAATATCGCCTTCATTGATGGTGAAATTCAGGTTTTGCTGAATGATGAATTCGCCATAGGCCAAGGTTAAATCTTTAATCGTCAAGCAGGGCGTTGCCATCGTCAAATACCCAAGCGCTGGCAGATCATGGTCATAATGGCGTCGGCAACCACGATAAAGACAATGCCAGTGACGACAGCCGAGGTGGTGGCATCGCCTACCGCCGAGGCGCTCCGTCCGCATTGCATTCCGCGCAGACAACCCGCCAGAGCGATGAGTACGCCGTAAACCGCGCATTTGGTGATACCCATACCAATATCTTTCATATGAATGGCAGATGCCGTGCGCTCCAAATATTGGATCAGGGAAATATCGAAAAAATTGGTCGTCACCAACGCGCCACCCAAAATACCCATCAGATCGGCATACAGGCATAACATCGGCATGATGCAAATTAAGGCCAAAAGACGCGGTAACACTAAAAAGACCATGGGGTCAAACCCCATGGTTTTCAGTGCATCAATTTCGCTGTTGGCCTGCATGGTGCCCAGCTGGGCAGCAAACGTCGCGCCCGTGCGGCCTGTCATGATGACTGCCGCCATCAATCCGCCCATATCGCGGGTCATACCCAAACCCACCATGTCAGCAATGTAAACTTGCGCCCCAAACAAGGCCAATTGCACGGCGCCTACAAAGGCCAAAATCAAACCGACCAATACGCTAATCAAGGTGATAATAGGCAAAGCCGATGGCCCGCAATCTTGGATATTGCGCCAAAAATCCTCAGGACGCATCCTCGCCTTACCGCGTAGCGAAGTAACGGCACTCAACGCCAGTTCGCCGATAAAAACAATGACCGCTTGGCTATCTTTATAGAGCAACAAGCCGAAATTGCCGAACTTTGCCAACCAGCTGTCCAGCACTGCTGCGCGCCTTGCACCGCTAGGTTCTGGAACGGCATAAACCAAATTAAGCAAACCCTGGATGCCTTCAGGCAAGGTGCTGGTATCGACTTGTACGCCTTGCTTTTTGCCTTCATCAATCAACTGGATCAGCTCGATCATCAGCACGCTGTCCCACCGACCAAGTTCCTGCGTGGAAAACACCAATTGTTTAACAGCCTTGCTTTTGTCGAGTTGGCTGAGTATCGGCGTTAACGGAGGGATACTGGCAGTCAAAAGCCAGTCACCCAAAAACGCCGCTTCCAGGGTGGAATCGTGTTGGCTCGTCTGAATGGAGCAAGGCTTGGTGGCGACCATATCAGCTGTGCTGTGTTTAAATGGACTTTAAATCACCATTACTTATTATTCTTTCTGCATTAATTGATGGCGTATTTTCAGCAATTCCTGCTGGCGCGCCGAATCCGCCTCGGGATAATGCAAATCCATAGCCTTCAGCGTATCGACAATAATCTGGGCAATAATCAAGCGGGTGTTTTTTTTATCATCAGCCGGGACGATATACCAAGGTGCGTTGTCGCTGCTGGTTGCGCCCAAACACGCTTCATAAACTTCCATGTATTGATGCCAAAATTGCCGTTCCTGTAAATCGGCAAGACTGAATTTCCAGAATTTTTCCGGTTTGTCGATACGCGCCAGAAAACGTTCGCGCTGTTCTTCCTTGGATAAGTGCAAGAAAAATTTGATGATCCGCGTGCCATTGCGGTGGAGATGCCTTTCCAAATCATTAATGGATTGGTAACGTTCCTGCCAGATTGTCCTTTCATCCAGCAATTCATCCGGCAAGCCTTGGCTGCGCAAAATTTCAGGATGCACACGGGCTATCAGCACCTCTTCATAATAGGAACGGTTAAAGATGCCGATTCTTCCGCGTTCTGGCAGGCATTGGCTGGTACGCCAGAGAAAATCATGATCCAACTCCGCCGTACTAGGATGCCTAAAGCTAAATACTTGGCAACCTTGCGGATTGACACCCGACATAACATGTTTGATCGCACTGTCTTTGCCTGCCGCATCCATGGCTTGAAAGATCACCAACAAGGCATACCTGTTTGAAGCGTACTGCAGCTGTTGCAAGGCGCTCAAGGTATCCACCTGCCCATCAAGTTGTGTTTGATAATCTTTATTGGATTGATAAACAGGTTCAGTCCGCGTCGGCCAATGCTTAAGGTTGACAATAGCGCCTTCTGCAACGCGGAAATCTTTCGTCTTGATGTCCATTCCCTACCCTCGTCTATTTTGAAGCGTGCCTGCGGCAGCAACAGAGCCTTTGGATTAATCTGCCGAGGAAAGCCCGCAATCTTTAATCCATCGGCTGTGCAAAAAATTGCTTTTTAAATCGTCGTACAACCTCTAGCTATTAGGACTTGTTACGATAAAACTGCTCAATTTCTTCACGCCACTGATCCCATTTGTTGCTGCTGTCAGGCCAATGTTTTTTATCAAAACCGGGGGCTTTCTTTAAGACTTCATTATCGATATTCAACACATAATTTTTCTTATCACGCTCCCAATGCAATGCACTCCAAGGCAAGGCAAACAATTTATTGCCCAAGCCAAACATGCCGCCAAAGCTTACGACAACATACACAACTTGACCGCTATCAGGGTCAACAACCAATTCATTGATGCTACCCAAGCTTTCGCCTTTAGGATTGGTCACTTTGGTACCGATGATTTTGCTGACCCGGCTGATTTGCTGCATGGTTTTATTGGCTTCGTGAACGCGTTCTTCCGTTACCTTTTCGTTTTCTTTGTTGAGTTCCTGCTTGATTTCAACAACGTCCTGCTGTTTTTCAACCAACTCTTTTTCTTTGTCTTGAATATCGTCCGCATAAGCGGTGCCAGCCAGTACTGCGCTCAAAACGGAGACAGCAACCATAGGGATTGTTTTTTTCATAATTTTTTCCAATTTCAAAAAGGTCGGCATCTTGGACATCACCAAGATTGGCTCAGTAAAGGCTTGATGTCACACAAGCCTTTATTGAGCTTAGCTAACTGATTAACCGGTGTCGGTACGCTATCGTACATAAGCACCTTGAACCTGCAGGATGTTTGAAAAAACGCAATCTTTGTGTGTTGGCGAACCGATTGGCGTTTTTTTTCGCTGTAGTGTGCTTAACCAAGCGTTGGGAATAACCATTCCCCGCTTTGATCGTGGCTATTGGGCCATGACACTACCCAAACTGGAGAGACTCATGAACAAAGACCAACTAAAAGGCCATGCTGAAGAAGTGAAAGGCAAAATCAAAGAAGCAACGGGCGTCATTCTGGATGATGAATCTTTAAAGCTAGATGGCAACCTTGAAAAAAACATGGGTAAAGTCAAATCGGGCTTTGGCGATCTGAAAGAAGACCTTAAAAAACGCATCTGATACAGACGCCCTACCCATCATTAAACTCGCAGGAAATAACGATGAAAAAAAATACGACGAAAGCTAGCGCTTTCTGGATAGGCATTACCTTAGCTTGCGTTTCATCTTTTGGTTACGCCGAAGAATGCCATCTGGCTGAAGCACTCAAACATGCCGAAGCGGCTGTCAAAGCCACTGACAGCAAATCAGCCAGCGAACATGCAGAAGCGGCAAAAACCCATGCGACAACGGCTAATGAGCATTTGACAGCGGGTATCAAAAGCCTTAACGAAGTGGTTGACCACAACAAAATGGGGCATCCCGACTTAGCGAAGAAATCCGCAGAGGAAGCTGTCACCCATTTGAAAGCGGCGCAATAAGATTCCTCTGGATGAAAAGCACCCAACGCGGCTGGCGATTAACCTGCCGTTTGGGTGCCAATTTGTACAGGATGGCGAACGTTAAAACCACACTGCCCTGTACGGGTTCGTCTATGTACGTTGCCGCACCGAACACATTTCCTATTGCCTGTACTATTGATCCAGGCAACAAGAAATGTTTTTAAAGGTGGGTTTATAGCCTTCATAAAACAGCGAAATAAAAGGAACCATTGAAGCAGATACCTTTTAAATCCGTTTATTGAGTGGAAATCTAATAAAAACGACCCGCTTTCAGCCATATTTCGTCTTTGTCTGACGCTTTGGCGTCAGGAAGCAAACTCTTTTTCGGAAACACGCTCATGCTTGAAAGTATTGCATTCATATTAATCATCCTTTGGATACTGGGTCTCGTCTCATCTTACACATTAGGCGGCTTTATCCATATTCTTCTGGTGGTTGCCATCATCATGATCTTGCTGCGCCTTATTCAAGGGCGGCGTGTCCTTTAGTAAAAACGGGAATCCAAGCCTTGGTATTCGCGTATGACATTCATATTATTGGGGAGGTACAAAATGGGTTCTATCAAAATCATCGCCACCTTATTGATTGTGGCAGGCCTATTCGGGCTGGTATACGGTCAATTCAGCTATACCCAAGAAACTCAAGAAGCCAAAATTGGTGCGTTAGAGTTAACCGTTAAAGATACCAAAACGGTCAATATTCCGATTTGGGCAGGCGTAGCCGCCATAGCCTCTGGTTGTGGCTTGCTTATGTTCGCAGGCAAAAATAGCTGACAAGCAACGCTAAAGCACTTCCTTGCTTAGGGATGCACGAAAAACAGCGGGTCATCATCTGCTGATTTTAAAAGCCAGTAAAATTAACAATTTTGCTGGTGATGTCCGGTAGCTCATGTCGACTTGCCGGAATTTCTTACACTTTTGGAGAATCACCATGACAAAGAAAATGTTAACTTGGACAATAATGCTGGGCTTTATGACGGTGTTAGCGGCGTGCAACACCATAGAAGGAATGGGCAAAGACGTATCAAGCGGCGGCGAACATGTCGAAGGTGCCGCTAAAGATGTGAAAAAAGGTATGTGATAGGCAGTTGGCATATCTGCGGCAATTTCCTCTATTGCCGCAGATCCGCATCAACCCGATTGACCTAAGTTATGCCCCATCAATATCTCCGCTATGCTTAAAAAAAGCCTGGTCGCCTATTGGCGAAAATACCCCATCACTCCCATAACTGACTGTTTTTTTGCATATCAGCATGCAAAGGCTTTAAGGTATTGCCCACAAAAGCAGCCTAAAGCCGTTTAAAAGTTTGATAACAACTTTTGCCGGTTTTGAAAGCATTCTAGCGATTGTTCAAGTATGGAGACCACCGATTCCCCCGCAATAACGTGTTCGCGGCTGTCCATAATAAAATCCGCCAATCTGGAAATAGCCGCCCAACGGGCTTCGTTGCTTACAAAATGAAATGCAGAAGCAAACAATTCCGCCAATTTCTCAAGCCGTTGTTGCTGGTTAAAGGGAAAGCGCTGCAAATAGTCATGGATCAAATCAAGATCGTCACCGCCACCATAGTTTGCCAAGGCGTTTAGATTGACCAATCTGGCGTTGAATGGCTCATTATCATTTTCGGCGACATATTTTGCTTCCGCCAGGGCGCCCACCATCATATTCACCATATCGACATCAAATGCATGCTGGTGATACTTCAGCCATAGCCGATTGGCTTCTTCATGCTCGATCAATTCGCAATCCCAACTAATGATGGGCGGCATCTCGTTCACTAGGCGCCCGCCTTCTACCCGCGCTAGATAACCATCATTCTGGTTATTTTGATAGGCTGCTTCCGTTGCTTGGGCATCAACAGGCACGTCTAAGATAATTTTAAAATCCACGGAAGGAAACGGCTGGGTTGCATTGTTTAAATGAATACCCGCTGCATAACCCGCTTCATGATAGGCAATGCATTTTTTGTGGCGTTTTAGTGTTAAGCCATTTCTGACCATGGTTCTTTTGCTTTCCATACTGGTCTATCAGGCAAAATAAAGTGCGGTGCGTCTTACTGACAAGACCATTAATGGCTAGCCTTATCCACTGTTGATTTCGATGCCGCTGGCTTAGAATCAAGCGCCGTTATCGCCACCAATACCAATGGCAAAAATGCGTACACGGATTGAAGGGAAGCAAATAGATTCATAGCTGTTTTCAGTGGAGTAGCCGCCGCCGCGGCAGTGCCATTTTTGCTGGTCGCGATGGGGGCTTTTTGAGTTATTTCCCCTAGTATGAAACCTATGCCGCCCGCCAACAATAGATTGGGTGGCGTGGTCAATTGGCGTTCGACTTTTTCTGTGATCGCTGCGGCATGAATGCCAATTTGCCGCTGGCGATTAGATACACGCTGTTCGGCGGCGCGAATTTGCGCGGAGAGTGTCCGCGCTTTATGGCTTTTCGATGAAAAAATCATAGGCTTGTCGATGGGTTATTACGTTGTTTGTTCGGTTTCTGTCGCAAGCTGTGCAAGCAGGCGGGCCATTGTAAAAAACGGCTTTTGCGGCGCAGCACACCAGCAAGCAACAACACGAACAGTAAATTGACGGCAACCGCAGCCAGCACCGCGCTGCTGACCATTACCCCCTGCTCTATTAAAGCCAAGACGCCGACAGTAAGAATGCCCAGCCATGTGGCAACCAGCAAAACGGCAATCATCACCCCAACCATCAACATGGTGACGAAGCTTTCGCCCGCCCGCCGTGTTTCTAAGGCGGCGAGCTGGAAATGGTCATAGCCTAAGCCGCGTAACTCGACCCATAAAGCGTCAAATTCTTGCTTAAAATGGGCATCCTGATTTTCCCCTTCGCTTGGCATCATGTTTTACTTGGGTTCTTGTATTCAAAATACCCTCAGGCATTAGGCCGCTCGGGCTTGCCGGTCACGGCCCCCAAAATGAATTTAAATACATGCGACTAACGGCTACCCAACAAACGGCTCAACATAAAGCCCGCCGCGACGGCAATGCCTATCGACGCAATCGGATTGCTACGGATGTAGCCATTACAATTGTCGACCAGACGATGTTCGGCATTTTTCAATTGTTCGCCTTTTTCATCCAGCGCTTCTGCGGCATGACTGGCTGCACTCGCAATTTTATCGACCGCTTCATGCGCTGCGGTGAAGGCGTTATCCACTGATTCCATGATATTTTCCTTAAAGGGTTATGGCGGTTACGCCAAAATAAAAACACTGACTTTACGTGTTAAAACTGTTTTATGGCTCAGTAAGGACGTGCCTTTTTTAACCATAAAATCTAAAAGGTACTGTAATGGTAGTTCCCCTACAAAACAGTACGCTATCGAACATAAACCAAATGATTTAGCTATACCAAACTGCAAATGGCTCAATTTGTTAAAGGGGTATACGGCCTATTCTACCGTCACCGATTTTGCCAAATTCCTTGGCTGATCGACATCGGTGCCTTTGAGGACGGCAACGTGGTAGGCCAACAGCTGTAAAGGGATGGTGTACAAAATAGGAGCCAATTCATTGCTGATTTTGGGTACTTGTATGGTTTGGATATTATCGCCATTTTCAGGATTGAGACTTTCATCCATAAAGATAATGAGTTGCCCGCCACGGGCGCTGACTTCTTGTAGATTGGATTTCAGCTTTTCCAATAAATCGTTATTCGGGGCAACAGCAATCACGGGGATTTCGGCATCAATTAAAGCTAATGGGCCGTGTTTTAATTCTCCGGCGGGATAGGCTTCAGCATGGATATAGGAAATTTCCTTGAGTTTCAAAGCACCTTCCATCGCCACTGGATATTGGGTACCGCGGCCTAAGAATAAGGTGTGCTGTTTTTCGGCAAATTGCCCTGCCAATTTTTCAATGCTGGCATCCAGTCTTAGCACATCCTCAATCTTGTTAGGCAAGGCATACAAGTCTTTGGTGATACGCTGGGCAGTCACTTCATCAAGCGTGAACCGTTTGCCTAATGCCAACGTCAGCAACATCAAGGCAACCAACTGGGTGGTAAAGGCTTTGGTTGAAGCAACACCAATTTCGGTGCCGGCACAGGTTAGCATCACCAAATCCGATTCCCTGACTAAAGAGCTTTCGGGGACATTGCAAATTGCCAACGAATATTTAGCCCCTAAATTTTTGGCTTCCTGCAAGGCCGCTAACGTATCTGCGGTTTCACCGGATTGCGACAGAGTGACGACTAAGGTATCCGCGGAAATGATCGGTTTGCGGTAGCGAAACTCGCTGGCGACTTCGATATTGCAAGGGATGCCCGCCAATTCTTCCAACCAATAACGGGCGATAAGCCCTGCGTGGTAACTGGTGCCACAAGCGAGGATTTGTACACGTTTGATTTGGTCGAAAACGGCGGTTGCATTCATACCAAAAGCGTTTTCTTGAAAGCGTTGCCCAAGGAAACGTCCTTTTAATGTGGCGATAATGGCAGCGGGCTGTTCGTAAATCTCCTTGAGCATGAAATGGCGATAGCTGCCTTTGTCGTTTGCATCCGCCCTTAACGCGCTTTCCTTGACTGGGCGGCTGACAATCTCGTCATCGCCATTGAAAATCACCAAGCTGTCTTTTTTCAGTTCGGCAATATCGCCGTCTTCAAGAAAAATGAAGCGCTGGGTAACCGCTAACAAGGCAGAAACATCCGAAGCGATGAAATGCTCGCCAATGCCAATGCCGATCACCAACGGGCTACCTTTTCGGCACACCACCAAGGTATCGGGGTCATCTTGGCTCATAACACCTAAGGCATAAGTGCCTTGCAATTTTTTGACGGTATTTTTGACCGCCTGGAAGAGCGTTAACCCACTCTGCAATTCCCTGTAAACATGGTGGACAATCACTTCCGTGTCGGTTTCGGAGGTAAATTCATAACCCGCCGCCATCAATTCGGTACGTAAGGCTTGATGATTTTCGATGATGCCATTATGCACGACCGCGACAATATCGCGGCAGACATGCGGATGGGCATTACGGGTGGTGGGTTTTCCGTGTGTCGCCCAACGTGTATGAGCGATGCCCAGCTTGCCATGAATCGGTTTTTTTTGGATTGCCGCTTCGAGTCCTGAAACTTTACCAACCTGACGTTCGCGGTGAATTTGTGCTTTATGGATAACCGCCAAGCCCGACGAATCGTAGCCACGGTATTCAAGACGTTTCAAGCCTTCCAAAAGGAGGGGGACAACGTTACGCTGCGCGACTGCGCCAACAATTCCACACATAGTATTCTCCTGTTTGATTAGATGTAACCAGCCGTATCTGCACTGTTAAAAGCGAGGGGTTCGAATCATGATCGCTCCTGGCACAGAGGGCTTACCGCTTTGATGACATTAAGGAATGATGCTTGCCAGAATAGGGCGAAAAATAGATTTCTATTACCCGATTGCATATTAGGAAAAAGGCAACGTTGAGTCGGTGCGGTAGCGAACTTAGAGGAATAAAAGAGAAAAAGATGAAGAGGGCGTGACAAAAATTCGGGAACTTAAAAAATAATACAGACTCATCCATTAGCGTTTATCAATACACTAATAAATGCTAACGCCATCACAAAACTACATTTGAGTAGTCTTATCCATAGTAAGAATAAGCTATTTATCCTATGCTTCTTATGTCCGAATTCTTTATCAATAAAAACAAGCAATTGTTTTTAATAAAGTTATTTGGCATTTATTTCGAAAAGGTTCCAGCAGTTTTCCTGTTGCTTATTGGTGCCAGCACCTTTTTACCTATTGACGAATAAGAGTGATGAACCGGTGTAAATCCGATTTTTTGATTAAATATGTAGATTAGCTTTAACAAACCGTTGGCGAGCCAAGCTCTAACCAACGAAGTTTGTCAGTTTTCTTTTGCCCTTTTTTCAATTAATTATTTCCACCTAAGGCAACGGTAATAATAGGTTCAGTACTATTACCGTTTGTAAGCAAGACAAGCGCTTTTTCTTTTTCACAACCTATCAATACGACAAATGAGTATTAAAAAATTATGAAGTGACATTTTCATTCAAAGTTCTATGAGAGTCAGTGCGCTAGCGCACATGAAGCAGGCTATTTTAACGGTTTGGATAATTTTGGCTTTTGAAGCTTCATGACAATGAAGCAGAACAGAAGTAGCCGGATTTTCCTCGGCCAAAATTTCTGGCTACGCTCAAGGTGCAAAGGGAAAATATGCCCGTGTGGTACAGAACGATGGCAATAGCATAACTCAACTGAGTATTCCCAAATTTAAACTTTATGTATCCCAAAATTCCGCAATTTTTAGCGTTACTCACCATCTATGGACTCACCGCCACTTCAGCGGCTATAGGTGCCACCGACCGGTTCGGCATCAACCAAATTCACCCGACCCTTCTGGGGGGAAAAGAATGGGGTTCCTCATGGGATAACGGCTCCAAACGTTCTTTTACGGGTATCGACCCTCAGGATGCCTGGTTTGACGCCGACCATGGCGATGCTTCGTATACGGTTGACGGCAATGGTTTATTCACCATTTCGGGAGCAGTTCCGCGCATGTATATCCATGATCCAGCAAAACTCAACAGCTGGCACAACGTTGAAATGACCGTTTATGCCAAGCGCGTTGCCGATAGCGGTACGGCGTATGGCGGCATTGTCGGCTTGGCGCGCACCAACCACGGTACGACCGGTTCGGAAACCGCCAACCTTTGCGATACCCGTGGCATGTCGGCGCGGATTCGCTATGACGGTCATATCGACTTTGAAAAAGAAACCAGCCATCCCGATTCGACCGCAATCCAAAACAAAACCATTTGGGCGGGCGGCTTTCCAAAAAATGTCTGGATAGGCTACAAGTATGTGGTTTATGACTTAGCTGACGGCAACGTCAAGCTGGAGTTGTGGATGGACCAAACCGACGGTTTAAACGGCGGCAATTGGATTAAAGTCAATGAGCTTGTCGATACCGGCGCCAATTTCGGCGTGAATGGTACGCCGTGTAAAGCCGGTATGGATCCCGCCATGAAACTGACGGCATCGGATACCCGCACGGGCTCAGAATCCGGCAAACCCAATATCTCCGTTTACTGGCGCAGCGATAATGTCGGTGCTAACGGCTTGGTTTACAAAATGATGAGTGTCCGTGAAATATCGCCCGATACGGCAGTCACACCCGATACCACACCGCCTGTGCTAAGCGCGATTACGGCGCAAGCGGTCGGTATGGACAAGGCCACATTGACTTGGACAACCAACGAACCATCTGACAGCCAAGTGGAATATGGGACGACGACGGCTTACGGCAAAACCAGCCTGCTTGATACCGCGCTGGTGACTAACCACAGCGTTACCGTGACCGGATTAACGAAAGAAACGCTTTACCACTTTCTGGTTAAATCCGACGATGCCTCCAGCAATCTAGCTGTTTCGGCTGACAATAGCTTCAAGACAGCCAGTAACTGTTCAACCAGCAGCGGTACGTGGGTCAGCACCCCATTACCGACGGCAACCAGTACGATGACCGTTGAATTTAATGCCACACCATCGGGTTCAAGTATTGACGGAGTTTTTGGCCTATCGAGCGGGGCAGCTTCGAGTTATAGCAACCTCGCGGCTATCGTCCGCTTTAATACCAATGGCATGATTGATGCGAGAAACGGCGGTACTTATACAGCGCTGACGCCTATTCCGTATGTGGCGGGTAAATCGTATCGGTTTAGGTTGTACACGAACCTAAGCAATCACAAATACAACGCGTATGTCAGTTCTGACGCGGTGACCTATCAACCTATTGGTAAAGGTTATGCCTTCCGGACAGAACAGGTGGCTGTGAAGACCTTAAGCAATCTGGCAGCCATTGCAGGTGCAGGAAGTGCCACTGTTTGTAATCCTATGACGGTCATTCCATAACAGGTGTCCGATATTTTTTAAGCCATTAAAAAAGGAGGGTAAACGATAAAATCGTTTGCCCTCCTTCTGCCAAAAATTAGTTTTTCTTTGAATTTTCGACCGCTTCATAGGCATCAAAACTCACGTCCATGAAGTCGCTACGAATCCCCGCATAACCTTCCTCCATAATACATTCGCCATCTGCCCCGTTGTCTTCAACTTGCAGGATTTTAGTCCAGCCTGAACCGAGTTGCGGATCGTTGAGATAGAGCGTTATGTCTACCTCATTACTTGCGTTGCTCACCAATTCTGTTTTCATACCGATCCAGCGATGGAGCGGCAGCAAATTGGGCAGTGTTTCGCGATGGTATGGGCCTGGATAAACGACGACGGATTTCAACACAGCGTAACGTCCGGCAATTTTCTTTTTCACCACCGCAAAACCGTCCACCCTAATGCCGACATAATACAAATTATTGCCATCCTGATAGCGATGAAAGAAAAACACGCCGTTGGATGGGTTACGGTTTGGGCTGCTCGACAGATTGATTTGGGCAATATTGAAAAACACCTGTTGGCTAAAGTTGGTAAATTTAGCCTGTGTCACTAAGCGCAGGAGATTTTGTGGATAATAGCCATTGTCAGTATCAGTCGGATTTGAAGCGGCATACAACCACCGAAAACGGTCTGTACTGTCGAGTTTGCCTTGCACCGTCTGCAAATAACCGTTGGCGCGATGGACGTACGCCCCCGCATTTAACCACCAATTAGGGTCGACGCTGCCTTTCCTGTCACCAGTTTCGGTAATGACGGGCAAACTGGCATCGTCAAAACTATCAACCAACGCAGCCCCGAACGCCGTTGCCGAAAAGCCCAAAGCCAGCAGCAAACCCAGTGGTTTAGCCAGTCCAGCTATAGACGCCATACCGTCATTCCCGCTTGCTCAAATTCCGCCGCATGCAAATTCGACTTCACATCCATGATGCAACCGCCTTTAATCAGTTTTTTCTGGAAATCTTCAACCGACAAGGAGGCGAATTTGTCATGCGATACCGCCGCGACAATGGCATCGGCTCTGGGCATGTCATCCCAAGCCAACAGGTTTACACCGTATTCCTGTACCGCTTCTTCCGCACTGGCATACGGGTCATGGACAAACACGTCCACGCCATAGCGCCTTAATTCGTTAAAAACATCGATGACTTTTGAATTGCGCAAATCCGCACAATTTTCTTTAAACGTCAGCCCCAGCACGTTCACGCGCGCACCCTTCACATAACTGCCACAGGCAATCATCACTTTAATGGTTTGTTCAGCGATAAATTTGCCCATGCCATCGTTAATGCGTCGGCCTGCCAAAATGACTTGCGGGTGATAACCCATCGTCACGGCTTTATGGGTTAAATAATACGGATCGACACCAATACAATGCCCGCCGACCAAGCCCGGTTTGAACTTCAGGAAATTCCATTTCGTACCCGCAGCATCTAAGACTTCGTTAGTGTCAATTGCCAACATATCAAAAATAATCGCCAGCTCATTCATCAAGGCAATGTTCAAATCGCGTTGGGTGTTTTCGATGACTTTGCTGGCTTCAGCCACTTTAATGCTCGAGCAACGATGGACACCAGGAACCACTATCTTTTCATAGAGTTGCGCGACTTTATCAAGGGTTTCGGCAGTATCGCCAGACACTACCTTACAAATTTTGGTTAAGGTGTGTTCACGGTCGCCAGGGTTAATGCGTTCTGGCGAATAACCGACAAAAAAACCTTCTTTCCACGTCATTTTGGATTCGGTTGCCAACACCGGTATACACACTTCTTCGGTCGCCCCCGGATAAACCGTCGATTCGTAAATCACCACCGCACCGTGTTTCATATTTTGTCCGGCACAACGGCTGGCGCTAATCAGGCAGCCAAAATCGGGGATATGTGCCGAGTCGACCGGTGTCGGTACGGCGATGATAATAAAATCGGCTTCCGCCAAATACGTCGGGTCAGCGGTGTATTCGGCATGAACAGCCGCCAGCAAATCCTCTTCGAGCAATTCATGGGAAGGGTCAATGCCTTTTTTGCACGATTCGACTTTATCCACGGCAATATCGAAACCAATCGTACGGTAATGTTTGCCAAATTCGACAACGAGCGGCAAGCCCACGTAACCCAAACCTATCACAGCAACAATCGGCATAGTCTTTCCTTTAAATGTAAGTGTCGTTTTCTTAATGTAAGCAGGCGTTGACCGCTTTTCTGCCCACCGATTTTCCAAATTAGCCCCCTGCCCTACCCCGCTTACATCCAGCTGATGCGGATGCCATCCGTCCATTCTTCCAAATTGTATTTTTCTTTTAATTGGCGATCGGTACTGATCTCGGTTGTATCGTCATTGCCGCAAAGCACTTTGACGGTGTTTACAGGCAGTTGCCTACCCGTTTCCGTATTCGGATTTTCTTGCTCTTTGTAATGGTTCATGGCTGCGTTGTTACCATGTTTATTGTTGTTATGGCTGTTTAAGCCGGGTTAATCCGTCGCTCCTGCGGGTCATGTGACCCCGACGGATCTGTCTTGATGTGACCTAAAATTTGATAAACATCCCAAAAAACGCACTAAAGTTAGAGTACGTTGCCGCCTGATAGCGGTTTAATGACAAGCTCAAACTTAAATTGTCTTTGACATTCCACTTCACAATGCCCGCACCGTTAAATTGGAAATCAAAATTATTGCTGGCCTCTTTACCCATTCCAGGCGCGAGCGCCAGCTCGGTGACGAAATCCTTTCCCCATTTCTTTTGCAAATTGACTGGAATCGAAAAGGCCATGTAACTATTGGGTGTCCAAAACAACGGGCTGTTGGTTTGGGTATCGTCATGGATAAATTGTGCGCCGACGCTAACATCGGGGTTATTCAAAACCTTGCTATCCAGAGACACTTCCGTGCGGTTACGTTGGTTGTTGTCGGTATAGTCAAAATAGGCGTGATTAAAACCGACACTGAGCGGATCGTTGATTTTGTAGGTGGCTCCACCCTTCACCCGTGTGAACGCCAAGTCATCTAGTATTGCAGCGGCGGTATTGACGTAAGTGTGGTCGGCGGCAATTGACACATCGAGCTTATCTCCTAAACCTGAAGTCAACTCAACCGCGCCTAAGGGAAAGGTGATGCCGGATTTTGCCGGCGGTGATGCGGTGTTTTCAGAAAAATCAGCAACACCCGCTGATAGTGATAAGTGTGATCGGGCCGCCAGTTCATAATTGAATTGACCGCCGAATTGGTTGCCGGTGGTTTCAAACTGTTGCTCTGTAATAACGCCATCTCTTGCCGGATCGAGCGTTTGTTTAAAATCCAAGTATTTATAATAAGCCGCCACTGACAACCTATCGGAAACGCCGTATTGTAAGGATGGGCCGAGACTGTAAAAACGGCGGTCGGCATTGTCTTCAAAATACAAGCCACTCATTTGCACCGAGGCTCCCAGTCGGCTGTCTAGGTTGGCTATTTCTTTTTGTATCAGCGGATCGTTTGGACGCAGTGTTGAAGCTGAATTCAAGCTGGTTCTCGCCCCGGCATGATCGCCACTCCAATTTAAAATTTTGCCGGAAGTGGTGAGCAACTCGGCTTTATCAACCGCACCCTCTTTATCCAAGGTATTGATAATGTTCAACGCCTGACCATAACGGCCTGATTCCACATCCAAGTGTGCCAGCTTGTAAGAGGTTGACGTCACGGGGTCGATCGTCTTCAGTTGCTGGACAAGGTCTGCACCTGAATAGGAACGTGGCACCTCGAAACGCGGCAGGATGTATCGGGGCGTACCACTGGTTGCAAGGTAGGTATTGTCCACATTGAACGCCAGGCTAAATTGCTTTTTCACGGTGGCTTGGTTGATGCTAAAGGCTTCCGGTGTATTGGAAAGTGACCGATGGCCTTGGTCGCCGTAGGGAAATGCAAAAGCAATTACGTTTGTGCCAGGCAATTCACGGGCGATGGTTTGTTTGCAGGTGAGCATATCTTGCTCAATGCGGGCGGCAAACTCTGGGTCAGTTTCCAAGCGGTTGGTGTCTTTCAGCCACATTTTGTTAGCCAAAAAATGCCCTAAATGGCCTTCGGCATCGACGGGGATATAGTGTTGTGCGTCAGACCCGTGGCACTGCATATCCCAACGTTGAGTCGCGAGCATTTTTCTCACTATCGTCCAGACTGCGGCATACGGCTGATGGGTTGCCACGTCTTCCACCGGAACGAACATGGTTGCCCGAAAGCCTGTTTCTTCAAGTACCGGATCGGCATATTTGAAACTGTCGGCCCGCGCATCATCAAAGGTAATCAACAGCGGTTTACTCGGTAATGAACCCGTTCCGTCCATAGCCCCCTGCAACTGGCTCATGGTGATCGATTGATAGCCTTCTTTTTTAAGTGCCAATAATTGTTCACGAAATTTTTGCAGGGAGACCGTATCGCGATGATCCGATACGGTGATGCCGTGGTACAGCAAAATGGGGATCGTAGGACGTTGGGTTGTTTCGAGCGCGTCATTCAGCAGGGCAAAACCAGCTTCCTTATCACCCGCGTGATACGTCAAATCCGCCAGATTTTGTTGCAAGGCCGAACTGTTCGGTAAAAATGCGGTGTTTTTGGTGAGTGTTGCCTGAGCCTCTGAATACGCCTCTTGTTCTTGGTAAGTGACTGCCAGTTGTTTGTTGACATCGATTGAAGCCGGGTATTGGGCTTGCAATTGCTTGGCGTAAGCAATCGACTCTTCCGGCTGATCTTGTAACCTCAGGGTTTGGACAATATCAATCGGTGCGCCACTCTTTATCGGATCAAGCGCGGCGGCTCGGCGAAAATCTTGGGTTGCGGCACCGTACTGGATGAGCGCCGCATCGTGACGGTTTTCTTTATCGAGACGTTCCCCCAATTGCACGCGCATTCTGCCCAAGCGGGTGATTTTTTCAATGCTGGGCGAAAGGGTATTTTGGCGGTTTGTCCAATAAATGGCGGATTCCAAATTCCCAGAAAAAAGAGCATCGTCGGCTAGTAAACCCATCGCCATTTCATTATTCGGCTCTTTGGCGATCACGTTTTTGGCAATCGTGATGGCTTCGTCATGCTGTCCATTTCTGTGCAACAACATGGCAAGTTTCAGTTGCCACTTGGTTTGCTCTGGATGTTTGTCGGCAAGGTATCGCCATTCGCGTTCTGCCAATTCCCAATCGTCGGCAGCGGAAGCATGTTCGGCTAAGCGGGTACGGACATTTTCATTGTCAGGATGTTTTGCCAAATAACCTTGTAACAAGGCGATAGACGCGGTGTAGTCATGCTTTTCCCAATAGCTGTGCGCCAGGCCAAGTACCGCCGTGCTATCGTCAGGGTCTAATTGCAGGCTTTGTTGGAAATAGGCCGACGCTTCGTCATCATTGCCGGCATCGTTAAGAATCGTACCTAAACGGCTGAGTTTTTTTGCACTGGGATTGTTTTCGGCAATGGGTTTCAAAATGATTGCCGCTTCCTGCCCGCGTCCCATCGCAACCAAAGTTTCCGCAAGGGCTGTTCTTGCTTGTGTATCCGAGGGTGAATGCTGTAACAGCGCGGTTAATTCCAGCTCAGCGGCAGGATAATTTTGTTGCGCCGAAAAAATTCTTGCCCTGCCCAAGGCCGCATCATGATCGTTTGGTGATTTTTGTAAAACGCGCCCGTAGGCATCCAAACCTTGTTCCCATAATTGGTCCTGCTCACTGGCCCGGCCTATCGCCAATAGCGTCGGTAAATCCCTAGGCTGGCTTTGCAATAAACCCTCCCAAATGCGGTAAGCCGCTGCATTTTGTCCGGCTTTCCGAAGGCTTGCCCCTAAGCCCCGCCAAGCGGCGAGTGTTCCCGCATCGGTCTTGAGTTTTAAGCTTTTTTTATAGTTTTCTGCCGCTTGCGGGTATTTGCCCAATTCCGCTTGGACTTTTCCTAAACGGTTCAGATTGTTAGGCACCGGCTCGACAATGGCGACCGTCCTTAATAACAACTCGGCACTTTGATAATGGTGTTGCCCGATTAAGGTGTCGGCAAGCAGGGATTTCGCTTGTGCATTCGTTGGATCATCCGCTAACACCGCCCTGGCTTCCAATTCGGCAACGGGAAAATCATGCTGGGCAAGCAATATCCGTGCTTTCCCCAAATGGGCGGAAGGGTCATGCGCCTGCAAGAACAATAACTTGGTGTAATAGCCATCGGCGTCTTGCCAGCGTTGGTCTTGCTCACTGGCTTTAGCGAGCGCAGACAGTGTCTGCGCATCATCAGGAAAACCTTTCAGCACATCTGTCCATATCTGATACGCCCGTGGTTTTTGCCCCAATGCCCAATAGCTCCAGCCCAAGCCGCGCCACGCCGATAATGAACCTCGGTCTATGACCAATGCCTGTTCAAATGCCTGGCGGGCATCATCGAATTTCTTATCGGCATACAAACTATTGGCATGATCTAAAACGGGGCCAACGAGTAAAGCACTGCGTTCATTGGCATTCGGTGGGGAGGAAAGTAAAAGTAAGGCCGCTCCTAGCAACATGGGTTGGTTGGCCAGATTGCGTGGCAACCAGTGAACCCTAGGTTGAAACCGATTTACCATTGACGACCCCTTCTAATAATTGTGTTAATGAAACGACCTGTCATTCGCATGCTGCGATTGCTTCCCCGAAAAATTGCCATTTTCAAATTGAAAGCTAATTGCATTATTAAAAGGCCAATTGATTTTAGCGATTGACCAGAAAGCCTAATTTTTCATGCAGGCAAAAGATACTCAATTTAGATAACTTGATCTGTGCGCTAGCGAACATAAGGTCAGGCTTATAGCTTACAGATTACAAATAAAGCATTGATTTAAATAAATAAAACCCTTATTTTCCTACACTAAAATGCGCTTATTGAAATTATTTTGGTATGTGCGCTAACAAACAGAAGTCTTATCAACCCGCTGGTATATTTCCGCGTAACGTGGTTCAGACCCTGCCCTTTTTTTTTTAAAAAGGACAAGGTGGGATTCGTTCTAAGGGATCTTATTAAATGGTGTTTGCCTCCCTTCATGCCGTCCGCTGTGCATCACTGGAGGCCGTAAATTAGTAAACGCCGTTTCCCCATCACAGCCGACAACGGCCCCAACCTTAAAGTGAGGAGATAGCAAGATGTCATCAGTGGATGAAAATATTTTCGTGACCAAAAGTGGTATTAGCGTCGAAGCACCTTCGACGTTCTCGGCTTCTAATGTTATGAAACGGCTATTGATTGTGGTCGCAGCAATGGTGCTTATCGCGTTTGCGATGGCGACGGTCATTGGCCTGCGCATGAGCAATATTAATTTTTATTGGTATAGCCCCTTGGCGAATTTGTATTCCTTGGCAATTGCGGGGTTTATTTTTTCCCGCTTTGTGTTTTCGCTGATATACCGCACGCCTAAGGATGTCGGCATCACGCCTTCGGTAAGCATCATCATCACGGCGTTCAATGAAGAAGACGCCATTTACCGGACAGTTGAATGCTGTTACGCGATTGACTACCCGAAACGGCTGTATGACGTAATTGTTGTCGACGATGGCTCGACCGATGCGACAGTCGCCGAAGTCAGACGCGCCCAAGAACGCTGGCCTAATCTGAAGTTGCATGTATTTGAACGCAACAAAGGCAAGCGCGAGGCGATGGCGGCGGGTGCTTACGATTCAACGGGCGAAATTTTGGTGTATGTGGATTCGGACAGTTTTGTCAAAAAAGACGGCGTCCATAAAATCGTCCAAGGCTTTGCAGACCTGAGAGTGGCGGCAGTTGCTGGACATACCGAAGTTGCAAATGTGACTGAAAATAGCCTGACGAAAATGCAGCAAGCCCGTTATTACGTCGCTTTCCGGGTGATAAAAGCTGCTGAAAGCATTTTCGGTACGGTCACTTGTTGCCCGGGTTGCTTTTCGGCTTACCGCCGCAGTTGTGTGATGGAAGTTTTGGAGCCGTGGCTAGGTCAACATTTTTTGGGCATCCAAGCCACTTTTGGTGATGACCGGAGCTTGACTAATTATCTGTTACGCAAATATCGGGTCATTTATGCCGCCGATGCCGTTGCGACTACCATTGTGCCGGAACGTCACAAACAGTTTTTGAAACAACAATTGCGCTGGAAGAAATCGTGGTTTCGGGAAACTTTAATTGCCGCCACCTTCATGTGGAAAAAGCATCCGTTTGCCGCCATCGCCTTTTACGCGCAGCTACTGTTCCCCATCATCGCGCCGATTTTAATTTTGCGGATTTGCTTGTGGTTGCCTGTGGCTCACGGTGATTTCGTGTCGCCAGTCATTTATTTGCTGGGTACGGTCATGATTGGTCTGATGTTTTCCGGTTATTACTTATTTTGGAAAAATGACCGTTACTGGATTTACGGCCTGTATTTCACGCTGTATTACCTGATTTTTCTGGTCTGGCAAATGCCGTATGCCATCGCCACCCAACGTGACAATCGCTGGGGGACACGATGAACTCTTCACAAAAACCCGCACAAATGCAACCCGTTCATGTTTCCCACTGGGAAAATCTCGTGTGGTGGTTGTTTTTAATCTGTTTGATTTTAGCGGTGCATGAGTTGCCTAAATTTATGGTCAACCTGTCCTTGCCTGCGGCAACTTCAACTAACACATCAATAGAAACGGGCAAGGAAAAGGAAGATGAGGCGTTTTTGGCCTTAGTGTTTGGCAAAGTCAGTGCTTCCCATGCCTTGGCAATTCCCGCCACCGCTTTTGCAGCCCAGCTTAATGCCTTACAACAGTCGGGGTATTCTTCGGTGCGTTTGTCAGACATCCAACACTGGCGGGAGAACGATGCCGCCTCCTTATCAAGGAAACCCGTCTTACTGACGTTTGAAGAAGCCAACCGCGAAACCCTTGAAATTGCCGATAAGTTACTGCTTAGCTTAAGGATGACTGCACTGGTGTTTGTCGATACCGATTTGCTGGATCAAGCCAATATCAATTTGGTTTCTTGGCATCAGTTGGAATTGATGGCGAGAAGCGGTCGCTGGGAAGTCGGCATTTCCGGCTGCCCGAATAGCAATGGGGAGTATACCGATCCGGTGCTGCTTGCCGAACGGATCAATAGGCAACGCAAAAGCTTAGAACATCACCTGCAAATGCCTGTGCTGACCGCCGATTGTTCTCGGTCATGGCATCCTGAGCAGAATGACGGTGCTTCTGTTTGGTCGCAAGGCTTGCACCTAGCGGGATTGCAAACAGGTTTTGTCGCCGCGCCTTTTGGTGCCAATTACCGGACTGACCCCGAAACCAATTTAAGGCGCATAAGGGTTGCCAAATCCTGGAGCCAAGCGGATTTTCTTGCCCAATTGGCTAACCACGCGCCGCGTCGGGAAGCTTATAGCGATACTTTCCAATCGACCCAATCCGCCACAGCATGGGTGGTCGATACGGGCGATATTGCAGTCGATAACGGTCATCTTAGGCTATTGACGATGAACGGTGAAAAAGGCGCGTTAATGACTTTAAGTGGTACGGAAAAATGGCAAGATGCCGAGGTTGAAGTGCAGTTAAGCGGACAACCGGAAGGTCAATTTTGGCTGTCTTTGCGTTATGGGACAAAACAGCCGTCGGTGCGATTAGGTATCGCTGAAGGCCAAATCATTTTGCAAGAATACGATAGCAATGGGGTTTACCGTCAGCTTGCCAGTCAAGTCTCGCCAACAGCGGATAACACGTTGAAGCTGAAGATGGTGGGTGCGCGTGCCATTGCCTATTTGAATGGGCAAGCTTTATTAGCGCGGCCTATTGCGTTACCGGAAGGTGCCGATCATGGGGCATTCGCCCTCGCCGTTTGGAATAAAGACGGCGAAGCGGAAACGCTTGAGTCAGGTCAGGCATCCGCTGAAATCGTTAAAGTCAGTGCCACGCCGCTTTTCCCTAAAAGCGCGATTCTTGCCGCGTTACCCGGTGAGGAAGCATGGAATCAGTTGCGGCAACATTCGGAAGAACTGACCACCCTCAGCCCGCATTATTTTACTTGGCAAGACAGCAAAGCGCAGGCATCCGCCACCAACGATACTACCTTGGAAATATTTGCCCGTTTCCATCACTTACGGTTTTCTCCCGCGTTATTTATTGACAGCAATACGCCTTTAGCTGATCGAGCCGCGCTTAGCGAACAAGCGCTACTTTGGGTCAAAAACCCGGCTTTTGATGGCTTAAATATCGTCATCAACCATGCGATGGCAAAAGAAGGTTGGCGGACATTTTTAAATGAGCTAAACCAGCGCGTTAGCCAAACGGGCAAATCGTTGACAGTGACGCTGCTGGCAAATAGCACCCAAGCGTTTTCTTTATCGGAGAATGATCCATTATTGCTGATTACCGCTAATGGTGATTTTTTGCCCGGCGGCCCCCGCTTGTTGTATCCGCTCAATCTGGCGCAAAGCAGTAAATAGTGGAATTTTAAAACCTTTCAATACCTTACTGGCTTGCATTACTTCTCTATCCTAACCATCAATAAGCGATGTTTGGCAACCGTTAAAGTAGCCAAACAGCTAAGGACTCACACCATGAATAAAGTTAATTTTCCAAAAAAATCCGCATTGCATAGCGAGGAAAGCGAATGTGCAGATAGCGTAAACACCAAGTCCTTACGGTTTGCTTGGCGTTTACGCGCTTTGTCATTGGCAATCGTCATCGTGACGACAGGAATGATGGCTGGCGGTCCGCAAACTGCTTGGGCTGACACGCCCCCCTTAAGTCTTACCTTGAAGGGTCCGGAGATTGTCCAATCAGGAAAACCCATCGATACGGTTGAAGTGCGTCTGGTAAATCCTGGAAAGGAAACGGCAGATTCGCGCTTACGGCTGTTTATCCATGATAAGGATGACCGCGAAATACAGGCAAGCGACATCAATATCGACATTCGCGAAAAAAAAGGCTGGCGACAATTATCAGTTGAAATCATTGATGGTGGCGTCATGGCGGCAATTGGTGAAGAAGGCGATACAGATAACGAACACCATAAAAAAGGTGGTTTCCCTATCAATAAAAATGCCACTCAAGTTTGGCAAATCCGTCTGACTTTCCGCTTACCGGGTCAATATACGTTGGTTGTGGCGGTTTCCCCCAATAACGGTTCCACTCACTTGGCAAAACCTGCCAGCATGAAAATTGAGGCCTTATGAAAAAGCTAATACTCTTGGTTTGGCTGTCGATTTGCAGCCTGGTTTTAACCGCACCCGCACAAGCCACATCAGTACAGTGGCTGACGCTCGTTTCCTTAACCTTTGATGATGGCCTAACCCAATCGGCTGCACGCAACATTCTTGCCAAGCACGGTATGCAAGGCACGTTTTACATCAATTCCAATCTGATCGGCAGCGGCAGCACTTATCTGACCAAAGCCGAATTGGACGGCCTTTATGCCGACGGCAATGAAATCGGCGGACACACCATCAGCCATGTCGATTTGGCGACGCTGTCGGATGCCGCACAAAAGTCGGCAATCTGTAATGACCTGCAAAACTTGCTTGACTGGGGATACCCAGTACATTCGTTCGCTTATCCTTATGGTTCAACCGGCCCTACCACGCAGTCCATTATGGCGGCTGGCTGTCCGGGCATCGGTACTTATCAGTCCGCCCGGACGGTAGGCAATTTGGTGTCCGGGACCGAATGCCAAAATTGCCCGCGGGCCGAGTCGCTCCCACCTGCCAACCCCTATTACATTTCCACCAACAACTCCATCGCGTCAACCACCACGTTGGATGATTTGAAAGGCTATGTGATCCAAGCGGAAACAACCGGCGGTGGTTGGGTACCACTGGTTTTCCATCGGGTATGCGATGGCTGCAACACCCTATCGGTCAGCCCGGCTATTTTGGATGCGTTCTTAACTTGGCTGGAAACGCGGTCGACCCAATACACTTATGTTAGGACGGTGAATCAGGTGATGACTGGCGATTATCCGCCGCCACCGCCACCGCCGCAATTGGGCATCAACTTACTGACCAACCCATCCCTGGAAATTGACGCGAACGCCGATAATCAGGCCGATTGCTGGTCACGCAGCAAATATGGCACTAATACGGGCAGCTTTGCGCACATCAACGACCCCTTATTGGCGCACAGCGGAAATTTTAGCGATCAGATCACCATCACCAGTTACAGCAGCGGCGACAATAAATTGTTGCCCACTTTAGATGTTGGGCAAACAGCCGGAGGTTGTGCGCCAGCTGTAGTTGCAGGAGAGATATACCAAATCAGCGCTTGGTACAAATCCACAGTCCAATCGGCTCTCGTGCTATTTTATCTCGATGCCAATGGCGTATGGCGTTATTGGTTAGATGGCCCGCAACTGCCGGTATCAAGCACATGGACGCAAATGATTTACTACCAAAATGGTGTTCCCGCCGGAGCGAAGGCCATCAGTTTTGGCATTGCTTTAAATAGCGCCGGTACGCTGGTAACCGATGATTACTCAATGGCAGCCGTTATCGATACTACCGCCCCTGTGGACAGCATCCCCCCAACCATTGTTGCTTTTGCACCGGCAGATGGCACCGTTGTTACTGGGGCTGTGAATCTAACGGCCTCAGCCACCGATAATGTGGCTATCGATCATGTTGATTTCATCATCAATGGTGCTGTGTTTGCCAGTGATAAGACGAAGCCCTATTCAGCTACTTGGAATTCAGCAACAGTGGCCAATGGTTCGGTGGCTTACTCGGTTCGCGCCGTTGATATTGCAGGCAATCCAACCGTTTCTGACATGGCGTTCCTGACGACTATGAATGATCTGACATCGCCAATTATCGCGTTTGACCAACCACCGACACCCCTTGAAGGCGCTACCGTATCCGGTCAACAAGCCGTTGCGGCAACCGCCACTGATGATATAGGTGTGGTGAAGGTGGATTTTCTCGTCAACGATGTGGTGGTCGCTTCGGATAGTGTCGCCCCCTATGCCATCACGTGGAATTCCTTATTGAACGCCGATGGCGCGGCAACTTTAACGGCTAAAGCTTACGATGCGGCGGGCAACAGCACGCTAACTGACGTGATTAACCTGACCATCAGCAATCACCAAGGCAATTTGCTGAAGAACCCTTCGCTAGAAATTGATACCAACAACGACAATATTGCCGATAACTGGCAACGCAGTGGCTTTGGTACCAACAGCTTTATTTGGACACGCCTTAATGGCGCGGCCTTAGCACACAGTGGTAATTTTGCCGAATCCCTACAAATTACCAGCCGTACTAGCGGTGACCGTAAATTACTGCAACCACAGGATGCGGGAATATTAGCCCCAGCAGTGGTTGCCGGAAAACGTTACACCTTACGCAGCTTTTATAAATCGACCACTGCCACGGGTTTTGTCGTCTATTATCGGAGCAGTGCAGGTGTTTGGACGTACTGGGTAACAAGCAGCAGTTTTGCCGCCAGCAATGCTTGGGTTCAAGCCAGCTTTACCACGCCGCCAATTCCTGCCGGTGCAACGTCACTATCGTTTGGTTTATACCTGAATAATGTCGGCACCTTAATAACCGATGACTACGCCTTGGAATTGATCCCGTAAGCGGTTAGGGGATCGCCGAACCAACTGCCAAGTACCGGCTTTTTGTTTGGCCTCCCCGTTATTAAGAAATCGCTAAATAAAGCCTTCGACAAGCTCAGTACCCAAGAGCATAAAGCATAATTTAATCAATCACTTACCGTTAATACTGAGCTTATCGAAACATGATTGGGATCGATAAGTTCAGCACTTCCTTAAAAATCAACAGCCTTTACAAGGCTGCTTCCGAGCATGACTCTCGCATTTCGCCCGTTTGGACGGACTTCGCCATAGGCTTTGCAATCGACCGCTTTGGCCTATTTCGTCTGCTACACGCAACATCAGTCCGTTAAATCCAACAAAAACTTCCTCAAAGCCTGATCTATGTGTGCTAACGCACCGACTGATACCCCCTAAGAAAGTTACTCTGAACCTCAGATATTTAACAATTCCAAATACTTAAAACAGCTTTTTGATTTCGCCGTTATCTGCGCAATTTTCACCCACAGTATCGGCATTCAAAAGACCAATGGCGTTCTTGCCGAACGAATATCAGTCCGAATAAAAACAAACCCCAGTACGTTAAACCTGCATTCTCAATGGGCGGCATCATATAACTTGTTTTATGGGCTTCCTTTTTTTACTACGTCTAAGGAAATTATTATGTTGAAAAGAAGCTTGCTCACCGTTGCCACCCTCACCAGCGTAGGCCTTTTACCGCTTGCACACGCTGCCGACCAACCCGTCGATAACCGCTGGTACATTTCGCCATTCGGCACGTTTATCAAAACCGACAATGACCGCCAAGCCGATGATGGCTGGGGCGGTGGCTTGGGCGTGGGTAAAATGATTAACCGATACCTTAACCTTGAAGTCAGAGGCTTTTACAACAGCCTGGACGGTGACAATTCTGCAACCTCTGACAGGGAATGGACATTGGCGGGCGGTACGCTTGATTTGCAATACTACTTTTCCCGTCAAAAACTTGCGCCTTACGCCGTCGTCGCTGTCGGCGGGATGGATACGCGTCTTAACAAGATCAATAGCATCGGTTTTCTTGCCGAAGGCGGTTTAGGCCTGACCTACGAAGTGAGCAACAACTTCCTGCTCCGCAGTGATGTACGTTACCGCTACAACAACAATGAGGATCATGTGCAAAGCGGTACAACGGAGTTTGACGACATGGTCGTCAACGTGGGCTTTGTGATTCCCTTTGGTGCCAAACCGACCTATGTCGCGCAAACGGAAACACCTGTTGCAGCGGCTCCGGTTGCCGCAGCACCGGATTGCAGTACGCTCGATGATGACAATGACGGCGTCAATAATTGTGTCGACCAGTGTCCTGTCACGCCCGCAAACAGCACGGTCGACCGTTCAGGTTGCCCTGTTAAGCTGATACTGAAAGGCGAACACTTTAATTTTGACTCTGCCGAGCTGACCTTAAACGCCAAAGAATTGCTGGATGGTGTTGCCCAAAGTCTGGCGAATTACCCGCAGAAAAATGATATTGAAGTACAAGGCCATACCAGCAGTGAAGGTTCCAATGCTTACAACATGAAACTGTCACAACGCCGCGCGGCTTCGGTTGTTGAATACCTGAAAGCCAAAGGTGTCGAGAACCGCTTAACCGCAACAGGCTTCGGCGAAGACCATCCGATTGCCGACAACGATACCGAAGCAGGAAAGTCTGAAAACCGTCGCGTTGAATTGATCTGGATTGAAAATTAATTCACCCAGACCCACATCGCTTGCCAGAAGCCAAGGACGGCATCTCCACCCGCCAGACATCTTTCAATCTCTGGCAGAGCGATGATAATCATCTGATTTTGTGCTGATAAACCCTCATCCGAACTCAAGCCCTCCTCACTAAAGCCCGCTGTTATGGCGGTTTTTTTTGCCTTCAACATTGCATCCGCATCCCCTTTACAAAGCACTGACCCCATTGATTTCGTCAATCATTCATCAAGCTCAGTACAAACGTCATCAATGGGTTGCCGAAGGCTTTATCCAGCGATTCCTTAACGCTGCTGCCACCCAGAACCGGTGTTGACAAATTGTCCGGCAGGCGTCTTGGCGATGATTTTTTGTGCGGCAAGCTTGGCGACGGTGTCGGAAGTCACGCCATTTTTATTGGCGATGCGTTGATATTCCGCCAATCGTTGGGCATTGATACTGTCCACCATCGCCTTCACATCGGCAGGGGCATCCATTTTAACCAATCCCAGAAACCCACTGATTTGTTCGCCAACCAACCCCGCTGATTTGGCCTGATTCAGATCGGCGGCAGCAATGGGTAAAGCAACAAGCACTAAAGCCAATAGGAATGACCGTAAATTCAGGGTAAATATTTTTGATTTCATTGATGTTTCCTTTAGAACAAACCTTTCTGGTTGGACATGAGATCGTCCACATCCTTTTCAATTTTCAGGCGAATTTCATGTTCGATTTTTATGTTCATATTGATTTCAATGGGTTTGTCGGGGGCTTCAATTTTAACCGAAGGTGTACATCCGAACAGATAATAAGCACCCCACAAGAGTGCCACCCGTGTTGTAGCCGTCCTTTTCATTGTTACCTCTGTACCGCTGGCGGTTTAGTTTGATGATCCCCTGATCGGGGCCGTTGTTTTTTGGAAGCGGGAAGCGGCTGGCCTTGGGCTGCTTTTAAAATTGCTTGGTCAAAATCGCCCGCCATGATGCCTTTTTGTAAGAGTTCGGGCAATTGCCCGCTCAATTTCAAATTAAAGGCCAGCGCATGGCCTGACAACACGTCAGGATTACTGCCTTCCAAACGTAATGCCATCTGATAATCGCCATTGGGATGATAATTTACCGTGGCGTTCAAACTTCGGTAAGTCAAGTTGCGCAACGCTTTGAAAGCCATGTTTTCTTTATCGGCTATCGGGCCTTGGTAACGGAGAACACCCGGTTGTGTGCCTGTTAATGTGCCATCGAGCAATTCAACGGATTTTTCAGAAATGCTTAACGGCAATTCGCCGCTGACCCTACCGCTGCCGGATAAATTGGGATAATCCAGCGTAGCCAGTAATTGCGCCAGATCAACATAAGCCAATTGCAAGGTCAGCAAAAGCGGTCGGTGTTTTAGGTCAAACGTAGCAGGCACAATATGGAGTTGACCGCCAAACAGAGCGCCGCCACTGCGTTCAATCGACACTTGCCCATCATGAAAATGGGCTTTGACAGCAAAATCCTGCACCGCCAATTTTTTTCCTAAGCTGATGGCGGGTAACGTTGCCACTAGAATGGCTTCTGGGCGGTTTAAATCAGGCAGCTGCACATTCATCGACGCTTGTTTAATTTGCGTAGAACCAGCCAGCACCGACACATCATAAAGATTGACTAGCGCGGTGCCGACAATAGGCCGCTGAGGCTGCCAACGCAGCTGTAAAACGCCCTGCACCTGCCCGCTGGTTAGCTGCCATTCCCGCATTAATTCCGGTTGCCAAGGCTGAAGCAAGCCACGCATCTCCATCACCGTCATATCCAATTGGCCTTTGGCGTTGGCAACACCATTTGCCATCGCCAAATCGAGTCTTGCCAAATAACGGTTGTCGCGGGTCAGCAAGGCCTGGCTTTCCAGCGTTGCAAAATTGTCGGGGGTTTTTAGGTTAATATCCAGCTGACCTAATGCCAGTTCGGGCGTTATCCACGCCTTTGTTGATGTGTTGATATGTTCCCTTATTTGTTCAGGAATCAACGGATGGGTATTTAGCCATGCGCCCAATAAACCGACATTGGCACGCAAATGCGCTTGCTTATCGGCTTGGTCGAGGCGTTCGGCATCCAGCTCAAACACTTTATTACCGGTGGTTTGTTTGGCTATGACTTTTGCGGTACGAAAACCGGGGGATAAATCAACCGTCAGCAAGGTGTCTGCCGTTTGCAGATGCGCTTGCAGCAGATTGTTGCCGGCACTGACGATTTCAGCATTGCCAATAAAGTGGCTCAGACCCCATTGCGTGGTAACCGCCAAATCTAAATTGTCGATACTCAAGCGTTCTAGCGGATAGGTCAACGTACCCAAAGGCGTGCTGTTTTTAGCGGAAGATTTGCCGCCCGTGTTAAGAGCAAAACCCAGTTGGGCATGGCTTACCCTAATCGACGAAACTTTGGGAATGTGTAAATCATAGCTAATCGTGACATCTTGCAATTGCGCCGATAACAATCCTGAACCGGTTTCAATACTGCCCGACAGCTCCGCCACTTCCGCATGGTTTAAACCAAAATGCAGACCGGAAAGGTGCGGTGACAACAATGGGCTTTTTTGAAGAAAGCGCAGCAGTACCCATTCCATCATCAATGACCGGTTCCACCACAGGCTTACGCCAGCAATCACCAAAAACAGGCAACACCCTGCAACCATAAAGTTTCTGAAGCGTTGTGAGGGCTTATTGATTTTCAGTGGTTGAAAAATCTGCATAGACTGTCATTCGGTAGTGGTTGTCAATTAACTGCCGTTGCTATTAATTTAGCCAGACAACGATCGAATAAGTTTAGCCGTTCTCTGAACTTAGCCGAAGCGCAACCACAGGCTTCGGCTACACTCAACCAGCGGATCAAGCCATCGGAATGCGTCCTGTTTTAACGTTTTCTAATTTTTTATCCAGTGTATTCCCTTTCTGGCTTTATTTTTTTGCATAGGGCTTTAAGCTTATGGCGTGTTATACCACCGGTAAGTTGGCATCTGAAAGACCTTAATTTGTGGCGTGATATGTTTTGAAAATACCTTATCTTCTTCTGTATCTGGGTCTAGGTGCTGGCTGGGTGACAACATTACCGATCAGCCCGCCCACAGCTGCGCCGCCCAAGGTGCCTAATGCGCTACCGTTCGTCAGTGCCGCGCCGCCAATACCACCCACACCTGCCCCCAACAATGTACCTTGGCCTTGTCTGGACATACCTGCACACCCCGCCAAACTGATTAGCAAAGTAGCGATCGCGATGGTTTTTACCCGCTGTTGTAAGTTTTTCATAACATTGCCTCTTAAAGTTAGGTTTGCGGTAGCTTGTGTCCGGATGAGTCCTTCTAACGAACTAACGGCACACCCTATCTCTTGTTTTTAGCAACAGCACTACCGGCAACCGTAGTATATTGAACAGGCGATTTCCTCGTCTGTCCGCTGTCGCACATAAGGTATACAAGCGTATCAAGGCCTGGCGCTTGTATCACCCGAAATGGCAGTGTTCAGCGTTTACGGCGTTCGATCTTTAAGCAATAATTACATTACGCTATGTGCGGTAGCGCACCAATTGAAAACTTAGTTATCTGTTATCATATTTCCTTACATGACCATTCCAGTGCCGGCAATTGTCATACCTGGAAGAGGTAGGGGGAACGCCCCCAGCATCCAAAAACGATGACTTCACATCATCCCTATTTTGGATACCATGTTATAAAGGACTGGGTAAGAATAGACTTTGGTTATCGGTCAGTGAGGGATTCCATAAACTGCCAAACTCTATTTTCTTTATTTTGCCTTTACTCGGGTTTACCAGCTTTACTCTCCAGAGACAAAAGAATGGCCAACAAACCGTCAGTACCACAACAGCATAACCCTAGACAAAATCACCTGCTCGCTGCGCTGCCCGAAGCTATTTATGAACGCGTTTCCTTGAACTTAGAGCAAGTCGCAATGCCGCTGGGCAATGTCATTTACGAATCCGGCGGGCAATTGCAACATGTTTACTTCCCAACCACCGCCATTGTTTCCCTGAACTATGTCATGGAAAACGGCGCATCAGCGGAAATAGCCGGTGTGGGTAATGAAGGCATCGTGGGCATACCCCTGTTTATGGGCGGCAACACAACCCCTAATTTGGCAACCGTTTATACCGGAGGCTATGGTTACAGGCTCAAGGCCCGATTAATGATGGACGAATTCAACCTCGCCGGCCCGATGATGCGTTTGCTATTGCGCTACACCCAAGCCTTAATGACACAAATGTCGCAAACGGCAGTCTGCAACCGACACCATTCGGTGGAACAACAACTGTGCCGCTGGCTGTTATTGACATTGGATAGATTAACCACAAACGAACTGACCATCACCCAAGAATTGATCGCCAACATGCTCGGCGTTCGCCGGGAAGGCATTACCGAAGCCGCCGGAAATTTACAGAAAGCAGGCCTAATAAGTTATCGACGTGGACACATCACAGTACTGGACAGAAGCGGTTTGGAATTCCGCTCCTGCGAATGCTACGACGTGGTAAAAAAAGAATTCCACCGCTTATTGAACAATACGCCTCAGAAAATTGAGAATTAAAACGCTGAATAGCAGAAGAATTGGCTGATACGCCTAAGTGTAAAACTAGGGCTTGAGAACGCCATGATGGCTAAGAAGCTTGATGAGCAACTCAATACGTTTTTCAGACTTGTAAAGCCTAGCCGTCAATGCCGCCATTGGTGAAATAAGCCCAACAGAAACCAAAATTTGCTCATTTACGTTAAGTGAAATACTGGCAAACAATTGGTTAATAGCCCAAATGAACAAGAATAACGCTAACGATTCATACCACCCAGAACGTGGCTTGGCGGCAAGGCCATCAAGCTGTTCTTTAAGCTTGCGGGTACGCTCTGATTGGGCAAACAAATATTCTGGACTTTCATTAGCGTTATTAGGATCATTCATTTTGAATACCCAAACGTTACGGTAGATGGTTGTTGATAGCGAAAGGACGTATTGTAGTAGGTTGGGGTAAGGAACAAAACATCACAGTAGGGTGTATAAGCGAAGCGCCATACACCGAATTGTGAATAGACAAATATCCATATAGGGTCAATTCATTTAAGAAATGAATGACGGAGCGGTAAATCTGTTTGCAGTGATTGCAATCCCGACGCGGTGTATGACGCTTCGCTTATACACCCTACGCGCTTTGGGCATTGTATTGTTGTGTTCTTGCATCAATGTCAGCAGCTATAACTTTTTCAAGTTCAGGCCTGTCAAAAGCATCAGACAAAACGACAAGAGAACATGTAAAAGACATTGAAATTAAAGATAATTGAAAAACGCGTATTAAAATTCTATTCCAACCAAGTTCTACCCCTTTTTTTAATCTCAAATAATCAAATACAACTATTGTGCAAATTTTAGATACTTCAAGACAATAGGTTGCGACCCACGGAATAAGCGAATTATTTACAAGTTGCTTGATGATTTCATATTGAAGAATACAAGACGCTGTTCCAGCACATAACCCCGCACTTACATAGAATGTAACAAAGAAATACCAAAGGGCTTTATGTTGGTTCCAGTATGTAGAGACGTTCGGAATCATTCTTGTTCTCTTTAGGTATTCAAAGGTAATTCGCAAATGGCATGTGTTTTTTGCCCAACGTTACGGTAAGGGGCGCGCCGCTAACTGAGCTGAAACGAAGCCGCCGAACCTTGATTAAAAACTGATTTTCAAAACCGCCAACGGGCGGCTCGTCCCTTTGACTGGATTGTTAGAATTGAACATAACGCCTCATAAGATACTCACCTTCTATCTCAAGATTAAAACCATAGCTTTGATACCAAGAGACTAATTTTTCACGTGAAATTGAATTTTTAGTTTTTTTTTGAGGGATGGCATCTAATTCTAAAATTACATTATATTTATCGGCTAACTCACATAGCTTGCTTAAAATTAAACTTCCTGTACCAATATTCTGTTCATAAATAAACAAATATGTGATTCTAATTGCTGGAGAATCGGTATTATTGAAGCCTTGCAAAGCCATACAGCCAACATCATTGCAACCAATTTTTATAATATTCGGATGTTTACTATCAAAATGATATGAATGATTCTCGTCGATTTTTTCGGTATAAAATTCCTGCTTAAACTCATTAAAAAATTTATTTTCATTCATTGAATAACTAAATAATTTATTTACAAAATTCATTGTTTATCTCTTTGTGCTCAACAAACTTTTCAATAAGAACCTGTATAAAGATGGAATTTACAATACTATTGAAATCGTTTCATGTTTGTTTTTCATTTAGTGGTTCCAAAGAGATATGAGTGAGTCTAACGTTACGGTAAGGGGCGCGCCGCTAGCGAAAGCGAAACGAAGCCACTTACTTTTGATAAAAAAACAAACTGCAAAACCGCCAACGGGCGGCGCGTCCCTTTAACCGACTTGTTGGGCTTGACAATAACCTTGAAGGCTAAACTGCAAACAACCTATGTTTCGAAACCCCGTTTCGACTCTGAATAATTTTCTGATTGGATATCAGGCACTTCTAACTCTGTTAAAAACCTTTTTATATCCAGCGCTCTGTGAAAGAGGCCTAGCTCTATAATACGACTGACTATTTCAGAAAATTGAACCTCATTATCTAATACCTCAGTTTTTGAATACAGTTGAATGCTTTGTTCTAAATTCCCATAGACCATTCCAAAAACTGCACGAAACGTTCTATCTACAAGCGGTGCGCCAGAGAAGCCACTATGGGTTGGGAACGAAATTTCGCAGATAGAAGGTGATTTATTACTCTGCGTCTCCAAAATTCTGACTACATTTCCATAGAAAGTCCTCGAAGCGACTTGGAAGTTTTTACCACCACCTATCGTAGGAATTACACCATCGTCGTGAAAGCCTACGGCATAAACTCTTGCACCAGTTGGTAGTGGATGTTCGTAAAGCGGAAGTGAAGCAAACGGCGGCGGCTGAGGAGGCTGGAGTACTGCGAAATCATATTTGGGATGAACAATGGCACTTGTAAATATAGCCCACATTTCCTGATGATCCCATGCCGTAAGTATAACTTCTTTAGAGAAATCGACTGCTTCTACAACGTGTTTGCAAGTACAAACTCTCCCGTTAATAATTGTTGCTGAGCCTATAAAACCTGACAGTTCGGCTTGCCCAGTTTTGTTGCGTGTTCCTTTGAACAAGGCTACTGCAAATTGGTATGAATGGACATTGCTCAAATGATATACCTTTCTTAAGCCCAACGTTACGGTAAGGGGCGCGCCGCTAACGAAAGCGAAACGAAGCCACCAAACCTTGATAAAAAAACAAAACTTCAAAACCGCCAACGGGCGGCGCGTCCCTTTGACTGACTTGTTGGGCTAAGCTATTGCAACCCCTTGTATCTTTTCCTAAAAACGTCAATATCAAAAAAAAACCTTATGCTGCCACTGAAGTATTCCTTTGTAACGGAATCAGGCAATTTATCAATGGTTTCCGTTACCATTTTATAAGCTGTATTTTGACACCATAAACAAAATTCTTGTGTTTCAATGAGTTCTATCCAGCTAACAAAATGTTTTGGTTTTTCAAGAATTTTCTTTTGAAAAAAGTTGTTGAGAAACTTTGGGTATCCTTCTATGAAGTTTTCATCAGTGTACTTAATTAATTCTTCAGGTTTTAAATGAGCCAGTGAATTTCTAATGCAAATAAGTGTTTTAAAATCTTGGTATGGCTGTTCTGATGTTTTCCATTTTGTAAAATACTTAAATTTTTTTTCTAGTGACTCTCGTTCTTGTTCGGAGATTATAAGTTTCTCTAATAACTCAATCTCATTAGGCTTTAAGTAGTTATTTACTGGGCGATCACCTATTCCATAACATATAGGATTTGTTTTTACATACTTATACAGGCCTATAAAGTCATGTATAAATGCTTCCAAAGCAGTAGCACAAAGCAATGCACATACAACCCCTTGAGATTCCTTAGTAGCTTCGAATGTTCGATGAAAGATGGCGGGATAATGATAAGGTAAAAATTTTTGAGCTATTTTATTTTCCATAGTTAATTGTTTTAGCTATTTGAGAAATCCAATTCTTAGATTTTGATGCCCAACGTTTGAGCTAACCGGACCATTGTGGTGTGACGGTATTTGGCCCAGAATGAAATGGCGGGCCAAATACCGGCACGCCGCAATGTGTCAGGTTGAGCGAATGGTTAGGCGTCATTTATTTTGAAGGTGTTCTGCCAGAATCTCGACGAATGATTTCAGCTCATTCAGCTTTACAGTTGCTTTGAATCCGCTCTTGTCATGAAAGTGGAATGCGATCACTTCACCGTCTTCCGGTTCAGGACGGAACCGGAAGTGAGCCACCGAGTTTCGAAGTCTGCATACTAAGCCTCGCAGATTGTGTGGGTCTTCATCCGGCTTGGTGGCAGTGCCGAATTCAGTTATTGACGATGGATCAATTCCCCATTTGTGGAGTTGTTCGATTGGATCCTTGGGGATTGATGCAAGGCATGCCTCCTTTGGGACAATGAGCAATCCGAGTAGGCAATTGAGCAGCAGAGTTGCATCATATGGTCCTCCGTAGGTCTGGACTAACGCCAGACTTCGCTCAATGAACGCACGTTCAAAATCTGAGTTGTAGGACATGTGCCTCGACCTGTATTGGATGACGCCTAACGTTACGGTAAGGGGCGCACCGCTTGATGAACTTTAGCGAAGCCATTTACCTTGATTAAAAGATTGAATTTTAAAACCGCCAACGGGCGGTGCGTCCCTTTGACCGACTTGTTGGGCTGATAAGTACGACCAGCCACGCAAGATGCAAGAAACGATTTAAACCAGCAACCCCGACTGGACAAGCGGGGAAACAACTCAAAAGGTAATGCCAATGCAACAAGATACAGAGACAGAACAAAGTAACACTTCCACAAAAAAACGTGTTTTAACAATTGAGATAACTTCAAGTGGTGATGTTGAAGAGCCATACAACGCTCTACCATTACTTAATGAATTATTTTATTTTATGTTGGTTAAAAAAGAATTTTACCATTGCCCAACTGTTTTTCATGGAAAGAGTAGGATAGTAATACAAACTTCAACACCTTTTAAAATCGAATACTAACTCCATTCATGGATTGACACACATTCCGAAATAGACTCATTATCAATGAATTTAATATAAGTAATTGTTTTATCTTGACAAAAGTGCATATCATCAATTAAGGACTTTCTTTTTACTTCTGATTGGTCTTTTAAGATATTTTCTGATTTCCCGGAATCAACGGCAAAAGGCTTGTGATTTTGGCAAGTAAATATTTTAACCTTGCCATTGTTTACCAACTCGAAAGTGGCTTGAGAATGACAAAGAGGGCAAGGTTGTGTTTGAGGTTGCATGATTTATCTCAGTGTGATTATAGAAATTTGTTGCCCAACGTTACGGTAAGGGGCGCACCGCTTGATGAACTTTAGCGAAGCCACTTACCTTGATTAAAACCGATTTTCAAAACCGCCAACGGGCGGTGCGTCCCTTTGACCGACTTGTTGGGCTTTTTGATTACAACCGACAAAGGAAACTTAACCAAGCCGAACGCCATGACGCTGGCGCAAGGCTTAAATTAAAAATTAGGTACTGATATGGCATTATTTAAAGCGATTATTTTAAGCGGGAATTCAGAGGAGGCTGAAATGCCGAAATCAATTCTTGTTCGATTGCGTCACGCTCTTCTTGTTTTCCTATGTTTTTTGCGTGTATGTGAGCCATACCTAGAGACACAGCCTTATCCCACTGAACGTGGTTAGAAAACCTTTCACTAAATGATGATGCTTGGCCTATATACAAAGGAACCCATTTTCCAGTGGATTTATTTAGATAAGTAAAAATGTATATGCCCGAAGCATCATTCCACTTTGAATCTTTGGGATAAATATTAAATTCATGATTTAACCAATTTGCTTTTTTCTGACGTTCGGTTATTTGGTTCAATTGGGATTGAAGTTCGTTTAATTTATCTTGAATGGACATAGTTAAGTCATGTTTTATTGAAAAACCAAGCGCATGAGATAGTGCGCCCAACGTTTGAGCTAACCGGACCGCCGCAGCGTGACGACGGCTGGGCCAGAATGAAATGGAGGCCCGGACGGCGGCATGCTGTGGTGGGTCCGGTTGAGCGAAGTGTTAGGCCGCGGCCGGGCAGGGCTTACTGGCTGACCTGAGAGCAACTGACCGCAAGCCTGCCATAAAACGCGCCAATAAAGAACCAAAAACCTGCGGGCCTTGAGTAAGGCGAGCGAGCCAATGGCTTGACCAAACGTGTTGCTGGCAGATGAACTGATAGCGGAAACCGGCACGGCCAAAGACGCATGCGGAACGTTTGACCCGAAACCCGCCTGCGAGCAAAGCCTAGAAATGAAGTGCTGGGCTACGTGCCTGTTGGCAAGCGCTGAGCCAGGAGCGAGCCGAGCGAAAATAGAGCGCTGACCACGAACTGCAACGAACTGGCTCAAGCCGACGCGAGAGGCAGTTGCCGAAAAGGCCAAAACGCTGCGGTGAGCGACGCGCGGTATTCGCATGGTTTGTGACAGCTGCGGCCTAACGTTACGGTAAGGCGACCGCCGCTCACTGAGCTTAAGCGAAGCGACTTACCTTGATTAAAAACTGATTTTCAAAACCGCCACTGGGCGGTGGGTCGCTTTGACTGAATTGTTATAAATTGTGTCAATAGGCGGAATAAAACTACACTTTTTGATTAAATGATTTTGATATTTGATTATTTATTTCAATAAAATTTTGATTTAAAACATCTTCATAGACAGATTTTAATTTAGTTTTTATTTCATCACTTTGCTCAGTTAAAGCCTGTTGTATTTCCATTTCAAATTCTTGTCGATGAAAGTGTTCATCAACTTTGATACTAATTTCGTCAACTGCAACCCATGCAAATAATCCAGCGGCGGCACCACAAAGTAACGCCGCAGGCCCCGCTGGCGCACAAGCAAGAGTACCTGCCCCAGCAGCTACGAGGCCACCACCTCCTTTTTTGATAAGTAACTTAGCAAGCAAGGCCGCGGCTACTTGGAAAGTTTTTTTTGCAAGTAATTTTGTTGCTAAAACTTTAAGAGCAAATCCAGCAATTGCTATTCCGGCAAATTTTATTGCGGAATGTTGTGCAATAGATTCTGGCGTTATTGAAAATGCTTTTTTGAAAGATTCGCTTAAATCAATTTTTGATTTGATTGGTGTGTTTTTTTTGACTGTTACCTTATGATTTACAAGGAACTCACCTATTTGCTGTGCAGCATAGACTTTAGCTTGCTGAATTTGATCGCTTGAAATTTGATCCATTTCTTGCTGAAAAGCGTTCAATTTATAATCAAAGGCTGTTGGTTGATAAATTATTTCTTGCATTTTATCAATCAAAAATGCGTTCCCATCACCTTTTATTGACTCATAAGTTCTTGCGTAGTCTCCTGACAAAGAATAATACCAATCTGAATAATTTTTTATATTTTTGCTTGTTTCAAGAAAAATAGAGTCCACTCTCTGATTAATTGTGTTGTTTAGATTTGATATGGCATTTTGTTTTAGCTCGCTTAACTTTAAATTTGTTTTGTTTTGCAATTCTTTAACATCTTCTTCCCTTATAGTTACTGTCTCTTTCCCTATAAGTATCTCTACTACGGACTTAACCTCTGCTGGTTGGGGTTTCGGGGTATCATCCAACACCACCGAAGTTTGTGCTGTTTCCTCTGACGATTTCTGTTCCTTTATTTCTGAATAAACCACTACAAAAGCAAGAATTAATATTACTGAAAGAAAACCTTTCCAAAAATCACTCATAATAACTTTGCCCCGTGTCCAATTTAATGTGGTTTGTTAGTAAATGCCAAAATCTCGTATTTATAACGTAAAGTAGACATCCTAATTGACGCAAAACATTACGTCTTTTATTTGTCTATATTTTTTTAAAAAAGTAAAATATCTTCTATTTCAAAATTTTGTGAAAATTTAGCACATCCTAAAATAAATGCAATACCCTTCAAACGTTTTATTAGCGCAACCACCTAAACTACTAGACCAAGTGCGGGCAAAAATACGGCTTAAGCATTACAGCATCCGTACCGAGCAGGCTTATACGGATTGGATTAGACGGTTTATTCTGCATTTTGGCAAGCGGCATCCGCGTGAGATGGGCGCGGCGGAGGTGGAGCAATTTTTGTCGCATTTGGCGGTGGTGGGGCAGGTGTCGGCTTCTACGCAGAATCAGGCGCGTTCGGCGTTGTTGTTTTTGTATAAAGAGGTTTTGGGGATTGAATTGCCATGGCTGGAAAATGTTGAGCTGGCAAAAACAGGCAAGCGTTTACCTGTGGTGCTGACCCGAGAGGAGGTGCAGGCGATTTTGTCGCGGCTGACGGGTACGCATTGGTTGGTTGGCAGTTTGTTGTATGGCACAGGTATGCGGATTTTGGAATGCTTGCGGTTGCGGGTTCAGGATGTGGATATGGCGCGGCGGGAAATTTTGATCCGTGATGCCAAAGGCCATAAAGATCGGGTGACCATGTTGCCCAGTTCTTTGGTGAAGCCTTTGCAAGCGCATTTGGAAAAAGTGAAGGCGTTGCACGACAGTGATTTGGCGCAGGGCTTTGGCGCGGTGTATTTGCCGTTTGCTTTGGAACGCAAATACCCGAACGGTGCCAAGGAATGGCTGTGGCAATATGTGTTTCCATCAGCAAAATTATCTGCTGATCCGCGCTCTAATGCGGTTCGCCGCCATCATCTCCAAGAGCAAGGCATCCAGCGGGCGGTCAAACAAGCGGTGCGGGATGCGGGGTTGACCAAGCGGGCAAGCCCGCACACTTTTCGGCATTCGTTCGCCACGCATTTGTTGGAAGGCGGCTATGACATTCGCACGGTACAGGAGTTGTTGGGGCATTCTGATGTCCAGATAACGATGATTTACACGCATGTGCTGAACAAGGGTGGTAAGGGTGTGACCAGCCCGTTGGATTTGCTGGCTTAGGTAGTTTTTCAATCATCAAAAAAAACAATCAGTTAAGCCCCAATCGTTTAAGCTACTGATTGTTGCCAGCTAATTAACAGCTTAGCCGGTATTGTTAAAAAATATCTGTTTTCTTCCTACAAACTGTTGATATACTGCAATTAAGTCAGTTTAGCTGATGCCCGCCCCCTGTTCTTCCGAACCCCACATAACCAACGGATGATTATGAATAACAAAATCGCCAAACCATCAACTTATTTAAACGAGGTCAAAGCCCTTTCGGATAGGATTGTCAAAGCCCAGCAACCCATCCGCATTCTCGATTCCATAAAATGGGATGACAACATTAAGCAAACCTTTTTGGAAAACAAATGTAAAAAGCTGCCGGATGTGACGGCGGAATATTACACACAACGTCCGTTAGGGTTTGACCCTGCCGACAAAAAGCAAGAGTTCCACCAAATTGAGCGCGATTTGGCGCGCAAACTGGGGCAGTTAAATCCGCTGAGTGTGATTATGCGGCGCATTTGCCGTGAATATCAGGACGTGGTCGATATGTTGGTTGCCCGTGGCACACCGGAATTTTCCAATATCTCGCAAGCCTTGTATGGTTCGTCGCAAGACGTTTTCCACGTTGGCGACCCTTCCATTGCCGAATTGGGCAGCATGATGGAAGGCACGTTATCGCAATTGGTGCAATTGGATTTTTTAAGCGAAGAACCGAAAACCATCAATGCCAAAGATGCGGTCGCCATTTTGAATGAGCGTATCGAAAAGGTCTTCCCTGGCGGCGGCTTGCGGGCCATGATCTCCGACGGTATTGTCTCCGACGCCGCCGCCGGTACCGATTACGTTAAGCTGCGCGCCGATGCGATGTTTAACATGCGCGATATTCGCGTGCTGGAAGTGCATGAAATTTGGGTTCATTTAGGTACAACGCTGAACGGTATGTCGCAACCCTACTGCACGTTTCTGGGTAAAGGGCCGCCATCGTCCACCGTTACCCAAGAAGGTTTGGCGGTGCTGATGGAAATCTTAACTTTCAGCTCCACGCCCAACCGCTTGATGCGTCTGATTAACCGCGTACGCGCCATTACCCTCATCGAACAAGGTGCCGATTTTATGGACATTTTTGCCTTTTTTAGGGCAAAAGGCTTGGACGATGAAGAATGCTACACCTTAACCAGCCGCGTGTTCCGAGGCAGCAGCGCCAATGGCATGCCGTTTACGAAAGACCTGACCTATATCAAAGGTTTTGTGCTGACCTATAACTTCATGCGCCTTGCCGTACACAAAGGCCGTCCCGACCGCATCCCTTTGCTGTTCTGCGGCAAAACCATGATTGAAGACATGAAAGTCCTGTTCGACTTGGTGGAAGAAGGCACGGTGCAAGCACCGGTGTTTTTGCCGCCGCAGTTCTCGGACATGATGGGCTTGTCCGCCTGGATGAGCTTCAGCCGGTTTATGACCTCGCTCAACTTCCGTCAATTGGAACAAGATTACGCCAATATTTTGTAAGCACTCCAAGACCTTTCAGGCTTTATGCCCGAAAGGTCTTATCCGCCCTACCCTTTTCAACCCAACTGCCCGCCCCTCACTTCCTACCCCTAGGCACCAAACGCAATATCCGTTTCACATGCCGTTCGGTGATGAACGCCAAGAAAAACAGCTGGAGGAAGTTTTCGGCTTCGATAAAATCCAGGCCGATTTTTTCTGGCACCAATTCTTTGCGTGTACCTAGCAACCTATCCCAGAATGACAACACGATGCCGTAGTTGGAGTCGTGTTCGCTGCGTAGCGAGGAATGATGGACGCGGTGCAGCGCGGGGGTGATGAACACTTGCGAAACCAGGTCTTCATTTTTGACGTGCAGGTTGGCGTGGTGGAAAAAGATGAAGAACAGCTGCAAGGTTTCAATGGTCAGCACCACATTGGCTTCAACGCCGATGATGATGACGAACGCACATTTGTAGATAATTTCCAAACATAAGTCGAACACGTGAAAACGGAAACCGGTGGTGACGTTAAAGCTTTTGTCGCTGTGGTGGACTTTATGGAAGCGCCATAAAAAATAATTTTTGTGGCTGGCGTAATGCCAAACGTAAATGGCGAAATCAAACAGTAAAAACGATAGCAGCATTTTTAAAAAGCCGCTGTCCATGCCGCTTAAAATGCCGTGTGTGGAAAATTGTTGGGCAACAAAAAACAGCGACGATACCCGCAATAGGGTGAGTATGACGTTGTTGAACAAAAATGCGGTGGTATTGGTAAGGAATGATTCTTTGTTGATTTTTTGGTTAAAGCGGCGGTAAGGCTTTATTTTTTCCATCACCACCAACGCCAAGAAAGCCGTCATTGCCAAGCCGAACAAAATTTCGTTAAAAAGCAGGCTGTTAGTTTGTGCTTCCATGGTGTTTACCTTCTATGACGCAGGTGGTTTGAAAGTGGTTTAGCTAATCATCGCCGTTGGATAAGGCCAGTAGCATATTGTTGAGCGCTTCTATTTCGTCGTTGGCCTTCACTTTGTAGGTGATGTCGTATTGCACGCCCAAGTAATACATCACGTGGCCTTTGCGGTCCAACAAGGGTGTGATTTTTAAATGGTTGTAAAACAATTCGCCGTCTTTGCGGTAATTGCGCAGAGTGACTTCTACGGGCTGGTGGTTTTTGACGGCTTCGGCGATTTCATAGCGTTCTTTTTGCTCGCGGTCCGGGCCTTGTAAAAAACGGCAGTTTTTACCAATGATGTCGGCTTGCGAATAGCCCGTGAGTGTCTCGAAAGCTTTATTGGCGTAAACAATCGGCGCGTCTTCCAAATCGGGGTCAGCCAAGGTGACGCCGTTAACACATTCATCCAAAATGGCGGTTAAGATTTTGGGTATCAATCCCATATCCTTTTCTACAACAAAGCTCATGGTTTACTCCTTAAAGTGACGGCTGTTTGACTGGCAAGCAGTGTTAATGGGCTTGCACACAAGGTTCGGCAAGCAGTCTTTTGATATTTTCCACAGTGTTTTCCGCCCCCTCTTCAATAGCGGAACGGATCAGTTTTTCAAAGGGGCGCATAAACAGTTCCAATTCCAACAATTCAAAACAAAAGGTCAGCAAGGTTTGTTCGTCGCTGGGTTGGTTTTCTAGGCTGTAGATATTGCGGTAAGGTTCGTCCAGCCCTTTAAAAACAAGCTGCGTGGTGTTGAAATCGGTAATTTCAAAAACCGATGCTTGGGTTTGCCCTTGGTCAAGGCGGATTTGTTTGGCTTTGGCTCCTACAAACACGTGTTCGCCATCTAAGGGTTCAAACTCGACCACTTCCAAAGCCCACTTGGGGTAGTTGACAAAAAACTTTTCACCGACAAACTCAAAGACTTGTCGAGCCGGCTTGTTGATTTGCACGCTAGCTTGACCGATCACAGGTTTGCTAGGATCAAAAGGTAATTTCATCATTAAGCCCCCTCTCTAAATGAAGATTAGTCAATGCTTGCAACCAATCGTTAAATAGAGTGTATCCGGTCAGTATCAATTAGCAAGTTGGCTAACAAGCTTGTGATACGGAATTTTTTATAAATAAATCTTTTTGACTGTTTCTCTTAAAGAACTAGACTGAGTACCTAAACGACAAAAAAAGCGCAAAAAATTGCTGGCATGAAAGCCCAATTCCGACAACCCACAGCAGGTTTTTAAAATGCACAAATTATTATTGATGCTGTTATGGCTGGTTAGCCTTCCCCTTTGCGCCGAACCGCAGAATGCGCAAAGCCCGCCGCAGCGCGCCAAAGCCACTTTTTCTGGCGGTTGTTTTTGGTGTATGGAAAAGCCGTTCGACCCGCTGAAAGGCGTATTGGAAACGGTGTCAGGCTACACCGGCGGTTTTGTGGAAAACCCTAGCTACGAAGCGGTGTCCAGCGGTTCGACAGGCCATGTTGAAGCGCTGCAAATCACGTACGACCCCAATAAAATCAGCTACCAACAATTGCTGGACGTGTATTGGCGCAATATTGACCCCACCAACGACAAAGGCCAGTTTTGCGACAAAGGCGCACAATACCGCGCCAAAATCTTTTACCATGACGAAGGTCAAAAACGCTTGGCGGAACAATCCAAAGCGGGGCTAGAAAAGGACAAACCTTTCAGCGGCCCTGTCACCACGACGATTGAGGCGTTTAAAGTGTTTTATCCCGCCGAAGATTATCACCAAAATTACTACCAAAAAAATCCGTTAATGTATAAGTTCTATCGCTACACCTGTGGACGCGACCAGCGTTTGCACGAGCTTTGGGGCAAACCTTAAATTGGGAGATCACCATGTATCAATTCGTTTTTCTACTGGCAATGGCGGCTACGCCCATCTTGGCAAACGCAGCGGACTGCCCTGAGTTGCTGAATTTCAGCATGACACGCCTGCGCTCGACAGAAACCATTAATTTCTGCCAAGCCTATAAAAATAAAGTGGTTTTAGCGGTCAACACCGCCAGCAATTGCGGTTATACACCGCAGTTTGAAGGCTTGGAGAAGTTGTATCAAAAATACAAAGATGCCGGCTTGGTGGTCTTAGGTTTTCCATCTGCCGACTTTAAGCAAGAATTTGCCGATGCCGAAAAGACCGCCACCGTTTGTTTTGTCAATTACGGCGTGACTTTCCCGATGTTCACCACCGGTCCGGTCACCGGCGCTGATGCCAACGCTTTTTTTAAGCAGTTAAGCAAACTGGGCGGCTCTGAACCCAAGTGGAATTTCCATAAGTACTTAATCAACCGCAAAGGCGATAAAGTCAGCGCCTATGGCAGCGCGACGACGCCGGCGCAGTTGGAAGAGGTGATTACGAAGCTGTTGGCGGAATAGCAAAACTGCTAGGCGGCTGCCCGTTTTGGTAGTTTTGCCAAGCCTGTTGATAGGCCGACTCAAGATGGCGGCAAAACAAATCGGTTTTAAACAGCGGGTAAGTGTGTCGGTTTTGCGCCAGTTTTGCGCGGATGTCAGCCAGCAAAAGGGGCGTGGTCGCCAGTTTAATAGCTGTTGCCTGGTAATCGGCAAGATTGTCGGTGACCAGCTCCGGCAATCCTAACGCCCGCAACAGGCTGCCCGCCATGCGTGCCGCAAACGCCTGCCCCGAACAAGTCAGCACGGGTACGCCCATCCACAAGGCATCGCTGACCGTTGTGCCGCCATTAAACGGCAAGGTGTCCAAAAACAAATCCGCTAGCGGATAATTCGCCAAATAATGTTGATAAGGCACTTTTTGGGTAAAGATTAAACGCGCTTCTTCCACACCCTGCCGTTGCGCTTCGCGCACCAAGTTATCCCTCACTTGCGGATTACCCGCAAACAACCACAACACGCTATGGGGTACGGCTTTTAATATAGCCATCCAAACCCGAAAAAATGTCGGCGTGAATTTATAGCTGTTATTAAAACTGCATAAGACCAAAGCCTGTTCCGGTAATCCTAACGCTGCGCGGGTGGGGATTTGTGGGGGAATAAAGCGTTTGCGGTCATTCACCTGAAAACAATCGGGCAGGTAAATGATTTTTTCTTGGTAATACTGTTGGAAATCGTGGGGAATAATATAAGTATCCGCCAAAATATAATCGATATACTCCGCCGACATTGAACCCGGATAACCTAAATAATTAATTTGAATGGGCGCAGGCCGATAACTAAAAATAGCAGTCCGGTTATTGGCGGTAAACCCCATTAAATCTACAGCAATATCAATTTCCAAATCGACCATCAATTGCGCGACTTCACTATCGCTTTTGTCAGCCACTTCGATAAATTGGCTGAATGCATTTTTAACCCGTTGCCCCAAATCGGTTTTCGAAGCAGGCCGTAAGGCAATGGCAATCACTTCAAAGCGATTCTTGTCGTGCAGTTCAAACAATTCCACCATTAAAATCGACAAGGCGTGTTCGCGAAAATCGGCGGACACATAGGCAATGCGGATTTTATTTGATGGTCGCGGCGATGCTTTCCGCACCAAGGGAATTTGAGCGGGATAATATTTTTGGGAAAACGTTAACGCGCATTGTTGTTGCGCTTGCGCAGAGTCGGTCACTGCCAGAAAAGACAAAGGCTTATATCCATCAACCCCTTGCATGACCGCGTTGACCATTTGCTGCTGGGTGATGGGGTAGTCGGTCCAATCGCAACAATATTGCCGTGAATAAAACAAATTGCCCAGCGCGTCACTTAAATTTGGCTTTATTTCCAGCGCCTTTTGATAACAATCGATAGCGCCCAACAGATTTTTTTGCAGCCTTAAGACATGCCCTAAATTGCAGTAGGCATCGGCAGAATGGGGGTTTAAGGCAATGGCTTTTTGATAATTGAAAATGGCTTCGGGAAACTGGTTCAGTTTATTCAAAGCCGAAGCCAAGCCATTATAAGCATCGGCATAATCGGGCTGAAGGGAGATCGCCTTTTGATAATGGGCGACAGCCGCTTCCAATTGGTTGCTGTCTTTTAAAGCGGTAGCCAAATTACAATAAGCCACGGCATACTGGGGATTAAAAGTAATGGCTTTTTGATAATGGGCAATAGCAACCAGTAAATTATTTTGTTCTTTATAAACCACACCCAAATTATTATAAGCATCGGCAAAATCAGGTTTTAAGGCGATGGCTTTTTGGTAATGTCCGATAGCTGCGGCAGTATTGCGCTCGGCATTATAAATATTGGCAAGATTATTATGGCTGGCAAAGTTGCCGTTAATGGCTATCGATTGGGTGATTAAACGGATGGCTTCGGCATTATCACCGGTTTGATGCAGAATTAAACCCAAATAATGTAAGGCATCAAAATGCTTGGGTTGGGCTTGCAGCACTTGTTCATAAAGTGGCTTGGCCTGTAGCAGGCTGCCCATTTTATGGTGCTGCAACGCTTGCTGAAAAAGCGGATGCACATCAACGGCGGAAACAGGTTTACCGGTTTGTTTTTGACAGCAAACTTTGTGTTTTTTACCGCTGCCGCAAGGACAAGGATCGTTGCGACCAATTTTATGGGCTGCCATGGCCTGTCTTAACGGGTCGCTTTATAGAACCTGAGCCAAATCGGCTAGACTGGCAAAACTGCTGGCTTGTGGGTGGTCGGCAGTTTCCAGCAAGCCGTCACGGTTCAAGCCGATGGTTTTTAGCCCTGCCAATTTTGCCGCATCCAGTTCTTCTTTAATATCTGACAAAAACAGCAATTGTTCGGCAGGCAAGCCAATGGTGCTGGCGATGGCTTGGTAAGAAGCCGGTTCGCGTTTGCCGCCTATGTGGGTGTCGAAATACCCCGACAGCAAGGGTGTCAAATCGCCGTATTCGGTATGGGCGAACAGCAATTTTTGTGCTTGCACCGAACCCGAAGAATAAATATACAAAGCCAAGCCTTCTGCAACCCAAGCCCTTAACACCAAGGGTACATCAGCATAAAGATGACCGGTAAACGCACCTTGCTGATAGCCGTATTCCCAAACCAAACCTTGCAAAGATTTTAACGGGGTGATTTTTTGGTCGCTGTCTATCCAAGCGGTCAATTGTTCGAGGATTTGCGCCTGCGTCAGCTCCGTTCCCACCACTTGGCAAACATCGTCCAACAAGGCTTTGACCGCCGGATCATCGGCATGGTTTTGTACATAATCGGCTAGATGGGCGCGGGCATAGGGAAACAATACATCCTTAACAAACGACAGCGACGTGGTGGTGCCTTCAATATCGGTGATGACGGCTTTTATCATACGCGCTCAGCCACCGTCTGGTCGTAGGTTGGGAAATGTTGGGCAATATCGTTGCCGGTAAAATCCGCCACCCAGCCGTCAGGAGTGGTGAACAAACGAATGGCAACAAAATGTGGATGGCTACCCATATCAAACCAATGCGTGGTGTTTGCCGGCACGCTGATTAAATCGCCCTTTTCGCACAAAACAGCATAGACTTTGCCGTCAACATGCAGGTAAAACAAACCGCTGCCTTCGACGAAAAAACGCACTTCAAAATCGCTATGCGTGTGTTCGGAAAGAAATTTCTGCCGTAACTCGGCTTTGTTGGGATGATCCGGATTTAAGCTGATCACATCAACCGATTGGAAACCGTATTGCTGCATCAAGCGATCAATTGGCTCGGCGTAGGCTGCCAAAACAGCGGCTTCGTCGGCATCGGCAGCCAGCGGGCTGTTGGCGGTCCAGCGTTCGAACTGCACACCAATGCGATCCAACCAGCGCACAATGGCGTTAACATCGGTGACGCGCTCACCTTGTTCGGGATGCTGGTCGGGGTAAATCGTTAGCAAACTCATGGTTTGACTCCTTGTAAACGTAATTCGTAAGCGAACAAATGGTCGAGGGCTTCCAAGTAGCGCAAGGTTTCCGCCACCGACGCTGCCCAAGTGTACAAACCATGTCCGGCGATGATGTAAGCCAAAATCGGTGGATGTGAATCCATATAGGCTTCAACCTGTTGGGCAAGGCGCGGGATGTCTTGGTCATTGGCGAAAATCGGCACAGTCATGGAGGTTTCGTGCGTGCTGATGCCATGAAAAGCTTTCAGCAATTCGTAGCCAGCCAGAACAATTTCCTTTTCAAACAGTTTGGAGACCAAAATGGCATTGGGTGAATGCGGATGCAGCACCGCCTGTGCATTCGGGAAACGCCGGTAAATTGACGTATGCAGATGGGTTTCGGCAGACGGTTTTTTACCGTCCAAAGACTGGGCATCGGCATCAATCAGCATGATGTCGTCAAGCTGCAAATGGCCTTTGTGTTTGCCGGAAACGGTAATGGCAATCGTGCCATCGGGTAGGCGCGCGGAAAAATTGCCGCTGGTGGCGGGAACCCAGCCTTGGCGGTCGATAAAGCGCCCGGCATCAATCAATTGTTGGGCGAGGTTTTGGAAATTGTCGTTGTCGGTCATGTCACGGAATGGGCTGCTGCTGGGCGCGTAATAGTAACTGAAGTTTGGCTTGCCGCTAAGTTTTTAACGGGATAGCGGTAAACTATTCCGCAAACACATCCGCCAGATCAATCTGCAAATCGGGGAACAAAAACGGCGTTGCCAATCCGTCTTGCGCGTACATGCCGTGCAGTTGGTATTTTTGGCGGTCTTCGTTTAAGACAAATTGGTAAATGGAAGCTTCGTAGGGGTAGACCAGCCAATACTCCAGTACGCCATTTTCTTCGTATAAAGCAAACTTAGTGTGGGCATCGTGCTTGGAGTTGTTGGGCGAGACGATTTCTATCACCCAATCTGGCGCACCGCTACAACCTTGGATAGTGAGCTTGTCAGGATCGCAAATGACGCATAAGTCAGGCTGCACCACAGTGATGATGTCACGGTTGGCAAGTTGGGATTTGCGATGGTTGTAGAGGCTGACATCAAAGGGGGCGTTGAAGACCTCGCAGCGTTTACCATCCAAGTAATGATCTACGCAGCGTAATAATTTACGCGAAATCCGCTGATGCTTTAAATTCGGCGCAGGTGCCATCAAGCGAATCTTACCGCGTATCAGTTCGACGGTTTCTTCCAGTTGCCACGTCAAATAATCGGCGTAACTGTAGGTGGCGTCCAAATCTAATTGCGAAAGTTGGGTGATGGCGGTCATGGCGGCTTACTCGAAGTTTTTGGGGATTAACGTGTGCCAATCAGTTGCTTGTTGGTAACAATGAGCAATGTTTAACAATTTGGCTTCTTGAAAATAATTGCCGATAATTTGCAAGCCCGCTGGCAAGCCATTGATGAATCCCGCCGGCACCGACATGGCAGGCAAACCTGCCAAATTGATGGCGATGGTGTAAATGTCTGCCAAATACATTTCTATCGGGTCAGCCATTTTTTCACCGATTCCGAAAGCGGTGCTGGGTGTCACCGGACTCATAATGACATCCACTTCCGACAAGGCTTTTTTGAAATCTTCACTGATTAAGCGGCGGACTTTTTGCGCTTTCAAATAATAAGCATCGTAATAACCAGCTGACAGCGCGTAAGTTCCCATTAAAATCCGGCGTTTGACTTCTTTGCCAAAGGCTTCGCCACGAGAACGGACATACAAATCGGTCAAGTCGGCGGGATTTTCGCAGCGATAGCCAAAACGCACGCCATCAAAACGCGATAAGTTTGCCGAACATTCGGCAGGTGCAATCACGTAGTAAGCCGGAATCGCCAAGTTAAGGTTCGGCATGGAGATTTCTTTAACGCTAGCGCCCAGCTTTTGGTATTCAGCAATCGCCGTTTCCAATACGGCAGCCATATCGGCATTTAAGCCTTCGGCGAAAAACTCTTTCGGTAGACCAATGGTCAATCCCGCCAGCGGTTGGTTGATGTCCGCCAGATAATCCGGCACAGGCTGGTTGGCACTGGTGGAATCTTTCGGATCGAAGCCTGCCATAGCCTGCAATAAAATGGCGGCATCTTCGGCGCTGCGGGTCATCGGGCCGCCTTGATCCAAACTGGAAGCATAGGCGATCATGCCGAAACGCGAGACACGTCCGTAAGTAGGCTTCAAGCCGGTAATGCCGCATAAGGCTGCCGGTTGGCGGATAGAACCGCCGGTATCGGTGCCGGTCGCGCAGACCGCCAATTGCGCCGCGACGGCTGCTGCCGAACCACCCGAAGAACCACCCGGCACTTTGCCGGTATCCCAAGGATTTTTCACTGCGCCGTAAAAACTGGTTTCGTTGGATGATCCCATCGCAAACTCATCCATGTTGAGTTTGCCAAGCATGACCGCGCCGGCTTGGTTGAGCTTTTCCACCACGGTGGCGTTATAAGGCGCAATAAAGTTGTCGAGCATTTTCGAGCCACAACTGGTTTTAACGCCTAGCGTACAAAAAATATCTTTGTGCGCCATTGGAATGCCGGTCAACAATTCGGCATCGCCTTGCGCCAAACGGGCATCGGCGGCTTGCGCAGCCTGTAAGGCCTGCTCTTCGGTGACAGTGATGTAAGCGTTCAGGTCTTGATGTTGCTTAATGCGCGTCAAAAAGGCCTGCGTCAGTTCAACGCTGGAAAATTCGCGGTTGCGCAGGCCTTGGGCCAATTGGCTTATGGTTTTGTTATGCATACTTAGAGAATTCCTTTACTCGATGACTTTAGGGACAAGATACAGCCCGTCTGCAACTTGCGGGGCAATGGTTTGGAAATGGTCGCGTTGGTTATTTTCACTCACCACGTCGGCACGTAGCCGTTGGCTTTGGTCTAACGGATGCGCCATCGGTTGTACGCCGTCGGTGTCCACTTCGCCCATTTGCGCCATTAACGCCAACAGGCCGGAGAGGTCTTCCGCATAGGCAAGCACATCGCCTTCATCAATACCCAAACGCGCCAAGTGCGCGATTTTATTTACATCTTCTGCCGTCAACGACATTTTTTACTCCCTGAAAAATAAAGCAATTTGATTATAATACTTTATATCTTGCCCAAATACCCGCTTGATTGATAAAGTAGCAGCATTTTACTCGCCATAGGCACAGGTACTAATGTTCAAACGAATTCGCGGCCTTTTTTCCAATGATCTGTCGATAGATTTAGGGACCGCCAATACCTTGATATACATTCCAGGACAAGGCATTGTCCTTAACGAACCCTCCGTGGTCGCCATTAAAGAAGACAAAGTGCGCGGTCAAAAAACCATCGCGGCGGTCGGTATGGACGCCAAACGTATGTTAGGCCGCACACCAGGCAACATCACCGCCATCCGTCCATTAAAAGACGGCGTGATTGCCGACTTTGCTGTCACCGAACGCATGTTGCGTTTCTTTATTGAAAAAGTCCACAAAAGCAAATTGTTGCGCCCAAGCCCACGCATTTTAATTTGCGTACCGTGCGGCTCTACGCAAGTGGAGCGCCGCGCCATCCGCGAATCGGCAGCGATGGCGGGTGCGCGCGAAGTGTACCTGATTGAGGAACCGATGTCCGCTGCGATTGGCGCTGGTTTGCCAGTGGATGAAGCGTGCGGTTCGATGGTCTTGGACATTGGCGGTGGCACCTCAGAAGTGGCGGTTATCTCCATCAACGGCATTGTTTATTCCAATTCCGTACGCATTGGCGGCGACCGTTTTGATGAAGCCATCATCAATTATGTACGCCGCAACTACGGCACTTTAATTGGTGAAGCCACTGCCGAGCGCATCAAACTGGAAATTGGCACCGCTTACCCGGGCAGCCAAGTCAAAGAAATCGAGGTCAAAGGCCGTAACCTTGCCGAAGGCGTGCCACGCAGCTTTGCCCTGAACAGCAATGAAATTCTTGAAGCCTTGCAAGAACCTTTGTCGGGCATTGTTGGCGCAGTCAAAGTGGCCTTGGAACAAACCCCACCCGAATTAGGTTCGGATGTCGCCAATCGCGGCATTTATCTGACTGGCGGCGGCGCGTTGCTTAAAGACATTGACCGCCTGATTGCCGAAGAAACCGGCTTGCCGGTGCATATCGCCGACGACCCGCTCACCTGTGTGGCACGCGGCGGCGGTATGGTGTTGGAGTTATTGGATAAGAAGGGTGTTTCGACGTTTTCGTTGGAATAACAGAGCAAGGATTTCGAATTTATCTTGTGAAGCTTTCTATGATTTAGGCTTAGGAGATTAAGAAAGTGAATAAAATTGATGAACTTAGAAATGCCCACGCACAAGGCTTTTTGTCAGACGAAGATTTTGCAAACAGGCTGTCGTTTTTAACATCTGCGGATAACAGAAACCAGCAGCCAGAAAACACCTCAAGTCTCTCTTCTGAAGCCACTGATCTTGCCAAACGCTTGATGAAATCAGATATGGCTACCGATATGGCGGCAGGCGCGGTTGGTGGGGCGGTTATCGCTTCAGTTATCCCAATTCTAGGCACGGGTACTGGCGCTATCGTTGGAGCTGCGGTGGGTGCTTTTAAAAACTTTACAAAATCACGTTAGTTAAGTGCTGAATAGGCTTGTTCTCTATACTTTATACAGCACGAACGTAACCACTTTTATGCTTATCGAAAAAGTCAATTCAGTAACTAGACTCCCGCACATTAAGAGTTAAGCCGCCGCTTTCAAGCGGAATACTGAACTTTTCAGAACGCCCCGCCCCTTCTACCGGCAATATTTCAGGCATAAGGAGCCACACCATCAAACTGCTATTCGCCACCGGCCCTTCCCTTAACACCCGTTTGCTTGTTGCGGTTATCGCTTCGATTGCCTTATTGGTCATCGAACACCGCAGCCAGCAGCTGAGCGTGTTCCGTTCGGCCTTATCGTTTGTTGTCGACCCGCTAAAATATTTAGTCAGCCTACCCGTCTCCCTGATTGACAACGCCAGTAATACACTCAGTACCTATGCATCGTTACAAGACGAAAACCAACGCCTACGTGAAAGCCAGCTTATCCACCAAACCCGTTTGCTGAAGCTGGAAGCATTGGAAAAAGAAAATATCCGCCTGCGTGCCTTGCTGGACAATTCATTCAAACTGGGCGAACAAGTCTTGGTGGCGGAAATTTTGTCCGTGAAAACCGCACCTTATGAACACATCGTCACCGTCAACAAAGGCACACGCTTTGGTGTACATCCACACCAACCGGTGCTGGATGCCAATGGTGTGGTTGGACAAGTGTTCCGCTCGCAACCGCTGACTTCTGACATCATGCTGATTACCGACCTTAACCATGCCATTCCGGTTGAGGTGAACCGCAACGGCTTATTGACTATCGCCGTCGGCAGCGGTCAGCTTAACAAGCTGATTTTGCCGTATTTGCCCAATAATGCCGATATTCATCCTGGCGACCTGTTGATTACCTCCGGCCTTGGCGGCACGTTTCCGCAAGGCTATCCGGTGGCGGTGGTCGACCAGTTCACCTCGCAACCCAACAAGCCGTTTGCCACCATTACCGCCACACCTAAAGCCCAGCTGGACCGCAACCGTGAGCTGATGATTGTGTGGGGCAACGCCGCCTCCATCCCGCTGATTGGCAAACCCGCAAATCCGCAGCCCGAACCCGAAAACCATGACCAACCCTGATTTTTACGGCGCAGGCCGCATCGTTACCACGCTCTTGCTCGCCATGTGCCTAAGAATTGCACCGTGGCCTGAGCCGCTTATCGTCTTCAACCCCGATTGGGTGCTGCTGGTGCTGATTTACTGGGCGTTGGCCTTGCCCGAACGGGTCGGCATTTTCCACGCCTGGTTTTTCGGCCTGCTCACCGATGTGCTGACGGGCAGATTGCTAGGCCAATACGCCCTCGCCTATTCGCTGGTGATTTACATTTGCCTAAAATTGCATAAACGGTTGCGGCAATTCCCTTTGCTGCAGCAAGAACTGTATATTTTCTTTTGCTTGCTGCTCTCGCAACTCTTATTGTTCTTAATCAAAAATCTGCAAAACCCCGCACAACTCCATGCCAGCTTTTGGATACCGGTGTTCACCGGTACGCTGTTTTGGCCTGTGGTCTATTTCAGCCTGCGCTTTGTCAGGCTGGTGCGCGGCATCCGTTGACGTCCCGATTGCACTGCCATGTCCAATAGCTTTTACGTCAAAGACAACAGCGTTGAAACCCGCCTGTTCTTCAACCGCATCGTCGCCGCGTTTATTGTCATCATATTGCTGACCTCAGGCCTGATTGTACGGCTTATTTATTTACAAATTGTCGGACACGAACACTACGCCTCCCTCGCCAAAGACAACAGCATCAAAATCATGCCGATTGTGCCCAGCCGAGGCATGATCTACGACCGCAACGGCAAAATCTTGGCGGAAAACCGCTCGTCTTACAGCTTGGAAATCATTCCCGAACAAACCCCCAATATCGACGACACTTTGAAGCGCCTGCAAGTGTTGTTGGATATTCCCGACGAAAAAATCGACGCTTACCAAAAGCAGCGTAAACGCCAAAAGCCGTTTACCAGTACGCCGTTGCTGATTGGCCTGAACGACCAGGAATTGGCGAAATTTGCCGTGGTCAGGCCGTATTTTCCGGGGGTTGACATCCGCACCCGCTTGGTCAGGTATTACCCCTATGGCGAACTGACATCGCATGTGGTCGGCTATGTGGGGCGTATCAACGAAACCGAGCTGAAAGAACTGCCGGTTGCTGAATACCGGGGTTCCAGCCATATCGGCAAACTGGGTATTGAAAGCGCCTATGAAGTGGAGCTGCATGGCAAAACCGGCTATGCGGAAATAGAAACGAACGTGCAGGCACGGCCTTTAAACACGCTGAGCGAGAACAACGCCTATGCCGGGTCCGATTTGTACCTGACTTTGGACATCGACCTGCAAAAAACCGCTTACGAAGCACTGGGCAACTACAACGGCGCGGTGGTGGCTTTGGACATCAAAACTGGCGGTGTCTTGGCCTTTGCCAGCCGCCCAGGTTTTGACCCCAACCCGTTTGTAGTCGGCATCGACAACGCGTCTTACCAAGCCCTGCAAGGTTCAGAAAACCAACCGCTCTACAACCGCGCCTTAAGGGGTCTGTATCCGCCCGGCTCGACCATGAAGCCGTTTATCGCCTTAGCTGGTTTGGAATACGACACCATCAACGCCCAGCAGAAACTGTTCTGCCCGGGTTATTACCAATTGCCCGGCGTTAGCCATAAATACCGCGACTGGAAACGCGGCGGGCACGGCTCCGTCAACTTAAACCAAGCGATCACCGAATCGTGCGACGTGTATTTTTATCGGTTGGCGTCCATGCTGGGCATCGACAATTTACATGCCTTCTTGCAAAAATTCGGCTTTGGCGAAAAATCTGGCATTGATTTATTAGGCGAAAAGCCCGGCATTTTGCCGTCAAGGGAATGGAAGCTGGCGCAAAAAAACCGTGTTTGGTATCCGGGCGACACGCTTATCACCGGCATTGGTCAGGGCTATCATCAAGTCACGCCCCTACAACTGGCACGAGCCACCGCCACGCTGGCCAACCGTGGCAATATCGTCACGCCGTTTTTGGTTGACCGGCTTGTCACCGCCAAAGAAACCCGTCCTGGCCCTGAAGCCCATAAAGGCTCAATCCCGTTAAAATCCGCCAACATCAATAGCGTTATTGAAGGTATGGTCAACGTCGTACACAGCCAGCACGGCACAGCCAAGGGCATCAACAAAAACATCGCTTATCAAATTGCCGGCAAAACCGGTACAGCCCAGGTGATGGGCATCAAACAAAACGCCCGCTACAACGAAAATGAAATTGACTTTAAATACCGTGACCACGCGTTGTTTATCGCCTTTGCACCGGTGGACAACCCTAAAATCGCGGTGGCGGTGATTGCCGAAAACGGTGGGCATGGCGGCTCGGTAGCCGCGCCTATTGCGGGTGCGGTCATTAAGCAATACCTTAAAGAACAGCCTTGATTGTTTTCCCTACCTGTCGGAAAACAACAGCCCATTTTCCCTACGCATAACGCTATGTCAAAACAACCTCAATCTTTTAAGCCCGCCACGCTGATAAATAATCAAATATTGGCGTATCTGCACGCCCAAGTTGCCGACCACGAGCGGCTTAAATTAAGGGTTTGTTCGCTATTGCCCGATACGCTTGGCAAACAAATTTTGCATTGTGCCATCCGCAATAAGAAGTTGTTAATCTTTACCAATTCAAGCTTATGGGCTTCGCAACTGCGTTTTTACCGCACTAATCTGATGGCGAACGCCGGTGACAACCACGCTATCGAGGATGTGCAAATCAAAGTGTTGGTGAAGCAGACGGGGGTGTCGGTCAGCGCATTACCCAAGCCGGCAGTGCCGTCGCTTGAAACGCTGGCGGTTATCCAACAACAAAGCGTTTATGTGTCGGATAACGAATTGCAGCAGGCTTTGCAAAGGCTCAGCACGACACTTAAAAAATTGTCGGCAGAGCCTTAAAGCGTTTAGTTGGTAGGGCGTGGTGATTGTGCTGAACGCATAAAGGAAATGGGCGCTTCTTCTTCTTCGTCAAAAGTGACCATTTCCCAAGCGTCGGCATCATCCAATAAGGTGCGCAGTAGTTTGTTGTTTAACGCATGGCCTGATTTATAACCCGTAAAACCGCCAATCAGGCTATGGCCTAACAAGTACAAATCGCCAATCGCGTCGAGGATTTTGTGCTTTACAAACTCATCGGCGTAGCGCAAACCGTCTTCATTGATAATTTTGGTATCGTCAACAACAATGGCGTTATCCAAGCTGCCGCCTAATGCCAAGTTGTTTTTTCTTAGCATTTCAATGTCTTTCATAAAACCGAAAGTTCTGGCACGGCTGACTTCTTTCACGAACGTGGTTGAAGAGAAATCCATGGTCGCAGTTTTGACATGGTCTTCAAAAGCAGGATGTTCAAAGTCGATGGTGAAAGTGACTTTAAAACCGTCGAACGGCTCAAAAGCGGCCCATTTGTCGCCATCTTCAACGCGGATGCTGCGTTTGATGCGGATGTATTGTTTGGGGCTGTCTTGCTCTTCGACACCCGCCGATTGCAGTAAAAACACAAAAGGCCCGGCACTGCCGTCCATAATGGGCACTTCGGCGGCGCTGACATCAATAATGGCGTTGTCGATGCCCAAGCCGGCAAACGCTGACAACAAATGTTCGATAGTAGAAACTTTTACGCTGCCGGATACCAAGGTGGTGGATAGGTTGGTTTCACCGACATTACGGGGGGTCGCTTGAATGGTGACAGGTTCGTCCAGGTCTACTCGACGGAAACGGATGCCCGTATTGGCTTCAGCGGGGCGTAAGGTTAAATACACTTTATCGCCAGTGTGCAAGCCGACACCTGTGGCTCTAATGGTGTTTTTTAAAGTTCGCTGTTTAATCATGTTGTCAGTAACCCAAAGAGGAGCAAATATGAAGCAAAGTTGGCAATATTATCACAATGATTGGCAAATTAAGAGCTTGAATGCGAGTTTACGGGAGGATGGAAGAAGAATGGCTGATTGAAGCCCAAGCATTTTGGGCTTCAATAGGCTTGGCAATATCACATTTAGGCCAAGGCATTAAGGGGATCGGTATAAGGCAGGCCAAACGCTTCGGCAACAGCACGATAAGTCACCCCGCCTTGATGGGTGTTTAAGCCCAGTTGCAAAGCAGGGTTGGCCTTGACCGCCGCCAACCCCTGCTCCGCCAATTGCAAAATATAAAGGGCCGTTTGGTTGTTCAGCGCAAAAGTGCTGGTCCGTGGCACGGCACCCGGCATGTTGGCGACGCAATAATGGACAACGCCATCAATTTCATAAGTAGGGTTGCTGTGCGTGGTCGGGCGCGTCGTTTCCACACAACCGCCCTGATCGACCGCCACATCGACAATCACTGCGCCTTTGCGCATGTTGGGCAGCATCTCACGGCTAATTAACCACGGCGCGCGGCCGCCTGGGATCAACACAGCACCAATCACCAAATCGGCTTGGTACACCGTTTCTTCAAGGCTATATTCATTACTGATGCGGGTTTGCAATTGCCCACGGTAGAGGTCGTCCAAATATTTTAGGCGTTCATGGCTGATGTCCAGCACCGTTACCTGCGCGCCCATACCAACCGCCACACGGGCGGCATTCAAACCGACCACGCCCGCACCTAACACCGCCACTTGTGCCGGTGCAACACCCGGTACACCGCCCATCAAAACGCCGCGACCACCATGCGATTTTTGCAAGTAGACCGCTCCTACCTGAGTCGCCATCCGACCAGCCACTTCGCTCATCGGTGTCAGTAAGGGCAAACGCCCGTCAATTTGGACAGTTTCATAAGCGATGCTAGTGCAACCGCTTGCCAATAAAGCCTCGGTTAAGGGCTGATTGGATGCCAAATGCAGATAGGTGAACAACAACAAATCTTTCCGCAAAAAACCGTATTCCGAAGCAATCGGCTCCTTAACTTTAACCACCAATTCTGCGGCCCAAGCATCAGCGGCATCGGCGACCATTTCTGCGCCGGCGGCTAGATATTCGCCATCAGACAAGGCACTGCCCTCGCCTGCGCCGCGTTGCACCAACACCCGATGCCCACGTTTCGTTAAAGCTTTCACGGTTGCGGGCGTCATCCCAACCCGATTTTCGTTATCCTTAATTTCTTTAGGTAATCCGATCAGCATAAAAGCCCCTCAGTTTTGAAAATAAAGATGGTTTTAGAAAGGCCAGTTTACTGGCTGTTTGGCTAAGGATGAAAATTTTGTTGGGGCAAATAGGAGGAATGGATTAACAACATCGGGGCAACGATCCCGACAAGATAACCTCTGTTAAACGACGCGGTCATCCGGCTCGCTACCCGCAAAATAAGCGGCGATATTGTGCAGCACCCGATTGCCCATCGCCGTGCGGGTCTCTTCGCTAGCACTGCCTAAGTGCGGCAACAAAGTAACGTTGCTAAGGTTTAAAAAACCGGGGTTCAAATGCGGCTCACCTTCGTACACATCCAAACCTGCGCCAGCAATCCAACCTTCTTGCAAGGCTTTAATCAAGGCATTGCTGTCCACCACATCGCCACGGGCCGTGTTGATTAAATGTGCCGTTGGACGCATCAGCTTTAGGCGCTGTTCGTTGATTAAATGCTTGGTTGCGGCACCGCCTGGGCAATGTAAAGAGACAAAATGCGCTTCGGTGAGCAGCTCGTCAACACTTTCGCAGCGAACGGCCTGCAACTCGTCAACAATGGCTTGATCGGGCGCGGATGGCACGTAGAAAATGATTTTCATGCCGAAGCCATGATGCGCTTTACGGGCCATCGCTTGGGCAATGCGACCAAAACCAATCAGACCCAAGGTTTTGCCGGTGACTTTTTGCCCCAGCAATTGCGTCGGCCCCCAGCCTTGCCATTGGTTTTGTAAAATCATGCGCTCACCTTCAGCAGCGCGGCGGGCGGACATCAACAACAGCAACATGCCGATGTCGGCGGTGCAATCGGTCAGCACATGCGGGGTGTTGGTAACCAGCACACCTTGTTCTTTAGCGGCATTGATATCGATATTGTTGTAACCCACACCAAAATTGCCAATGATTTTAACGCGGCGGTTTTCGACGTTGATAATATCGGCAGTGATCGGATCGGTTACGGTCGGCAATAAAGCATCGGCGGATTGCATGGCAAGCTTGAGTTCGTCGGCACTCATGGGCGTGTCAGACGCATTCAGCTGCACGTCGTACAAGGCTTTCAGCTGGGTTTCCACTTCGACAGGCCAGCGGCGGGTGACAATAACTTTGGGTTTGCTCATAGAGAACTCCGTACAAGAGAGGGGATGTGTGGAGTATAGCGTAACTCGGCGATGCCGGTTAATAGAGCTGGGCTAAGAATTTAGCCCAGCAACAAGACAGGATTTGCCAGTAGCAATTACTTGACAGTTGAACGGTAATATTCAATGGCTGCCGCGACGCCGCTGCCTGGGACAATATCAAAACCGCTGTCCAATAAGGCCATTTCCACGCCTGCGATAGCGCCCAACATAGAAACGTCGTTCATATCGCCAACGTGACCAATACGGAACACTTTGCCTGCCACTTCTGACAAACCAGCGCCTAAAGAAATGTTGTATTTGCTAAATGCAGTGCTGATAACAGTACGTGCATCTTTGTCTTCAGAGACAACCACGGCAGTCACAGTGTCCGAGGCAAAACCCGGTTGGGCGCATTCTTTCATGCCCCAAGCAGCAACTGCCCGACGCGTACCTTCCGCCAAACGGTGGTGACGTGCGTAAACGTTTTCCAAGCCTTCTTCCAACAACATATCCAAGGCTTTACGCAAACCGTACAGCAATGGCAAGTTGGGGGTGTAAGGTGTATAGCCGTTAGCGTTGTTGGTCATTTGGTCTTTCAAATCCAAGAAACAACGCGGATAAGTTGAAGTTTCCACGGCTGCCAAAGCTTTTTGGCTGAAGGCAACAAACGCGCCGCCTGCTGGCAACATAAAGCCTTTTTGTGAACCGCTGATTGCACCGTCTACACCCCATTCGTCCATGCGGAACTCCAAGCTGGCAATCGAGCTAACGCCGTCAACAAACAAGAATGCAGGGTGGCTGGCGGCATCCATCGCTTTGCGTACGCCCGCGATGTCGCTGGTAACGCCTGTGGCAGTTTCGTTGTGGGTTGCCAAAACCGCTTTAATGGTGTGGTCGCTGTCTTCTTTCAGACGCGCTTCCAATTGGTCTAAAGGAATGCCCATGCCCCAAGGCACTTGATGAATTTCAACTTCAAAACCTAAGCGTTTCGCCATTTCCGCCCACAAGTGGCTGAATTGGCCAAAACGGTAAATCAACACTTTATCGCCAGGGTTTAAGGTGTTGGTCAGGGCAATTTCCCAGCCTGCTGTACCAGTGGCGGGATAAATAAAGGCTTGTCCGGTTTCGGTGCGGAAGATTTTTTTCAGGTCTTCCAGCAAAGGTGTCAGCAATTTTGGGAATACCGGCGAACGGTGGTCTTCCATCGCCACATGCATTGCGTTCAAAATTTCATTAGGCACGTTAGTTGGGCCTGGGATATAGAGATGGTTACGACCAGCCATGGATTGCCTCTTAAAAAAAATTAGCGTTGGTTAAGGTTGGATAGCGTATTTGTTCGCTAAAACAAATGCCAAAAAACCGAGAATAATGACATAGCAACCACTATTCAGCAACATTTGATTAGAAATATTACAAAAAAATGCACGTTAAAAATTGACATTGTTAAGCCTGAAAGTAGAATGGGCGATTTATTTGTTTCCAGCCCAGGCTAAGGTTAACCGTTAAGCACTGCGCTCCCGATATTTAAGTCATTTGTTAGGTAGGTAATATGAGTCACACCTTATACACAGCGTCTGTACAACGCGTCCAACGTTGTGAATTAGCCGTTCCAGGTTCCAATCCCGGGATGTTTGAAAAGGCCATGAAAAGCGGCGCCGATTTCATCTTTTTGGACTTGGAAGATGCCGTGGCTCCCGATGACAAATTGCAGGCCCGCAAAAACATCATCGAAGCCATCAACGACTTGGATTGGAAAGGCCACGGTGTGACCGTTTCCGTCCGCATCAACGGCTTGGACACCCAATACATGGTGCGTGATGTCGTTGACTTGGTCGAACAAGCGGGCAGCAAAATCGACACCCTATTAATCCCCAAAGTCGGTGTTTATGGCGACGTCTATATGGTTGAAGCCATGCTCAACCAATTGGAAATGCAAGAAGGCCTGAAAAACAAAATCGGCATTGAAGCCCTAATTGAAACCGCTTTAGGCATGGCAAACGTTGAAGACATCGCCCGCCAAGGCGCTCACGGCCGTTTGGAAGCCCTGCATTTTGGCGTTGCCGACTATGCCGCCAGCAACCGCGCCCGTACCACCAATATCGGTGGCCTTAACCCAGACTATCCAGGCGACCAATGGCATGCCGCCATCAGCCGCATGACTGTTGCCTGCCGCGCCTACGGCTTACGTCCAATCGACGGTCCGTTCGGCGACTTTAAAGACCCTGAAGGCTATAAAATGGCTGCCAGACGCGCTGCTGCCTTAGGTTGTGAAGGCAAATGGGCCATCCACCCTTCCCAAGTTGAGCTTGCCAACGACGTATTCACGCCGCCAGCTGCCGAAGTGGACAAAGCCAAACGTATCTTGGTTGCCCTACAAGAAGCTGCCGCTCAAGGTAAAGGTGCAGCCGCACTGGACGGACGTTTGATTGATGCCGCTTCTGAAAGGATGGCAAACAACATCGTCAAGGCTGCTGAAGCAATTGCCGCAAAAAACCAATAACAACCACTGCAACCTATGCAGAGCGTAGCGTTAGCTACAGAACAATAACAACAGAAATCAAAGAGGATATGCTGTGGATATTCATGAGTATCAAGCAAAAGAATTATTAAGCGGTTACGGTGTAAAAACCGCTGAAGGCGGCTTGGCTTACAGCCCAGAAGATGCAGTCCAACGCGCCCGTGAAATCGGCGGACATATTTGGGCGGTTAAAGCACAAATCCATTCCGGCGCACGCGGCAAAGCGGGCGGCATTAAAATCTGCAAAACCCACGACGAAGTAGAAGCCGCAGCAGGGCAATTGTTAGGCAAACGCCTGGTGACCCATCAAACCGGCCCAGCGGGTAAAGTCTGCTCAAGACTGTATGTAGAGGCTGGCACCGACATCGCCAAAGAATTGTATTTCTGCTTTTTGGTTGACCGTAGCTCCGAACGCATCGTCATGGTCGGCTCGGCACAAGGCGGCATGGACATCGAAGAACTGGCGGTTACCCAACCTGATGCCATCAAAAAAATCTACATTGAACCCGCTGTTGGCCTGCAAGACTTCCAAGCCCGCGAAATGGCCTTCGCCTTAGGTTTAGATGCCGAAATTTTAAGCCACGCCGTCAAAACCATTAAAGGTTGCTACCGCGCCTTGCGTGACCTTGACGTCAGCATGTTGGAAATCAACCCTTTAGTGGTCACCAAAGGCGGCGAATTGATCGCCCTAGATGCCAAAATGGGCATTGACGACAACGCCCTGTTCCGTCAACCCAAAGTTGCCGAACTGCGCGACAAAACCCAAGAAGACCCCCGCGAAACCGCTGCCGCTGACCGTGGACTGAGCTATGTCGGCCTCGACGGCGACATCGGCTGTATGATTAACGGTGCCGGTTTGGCGATGGCGACCATGGACATGATTAAACTGGCTGGCGGCGAACCTGCCAATTTCTTGGACGTTGGCGGCGGCGCATCGGCAGAACGTACCGAAAAAGCCTTCCGTTTGGTGTTGGCTGACCAAAACGTCAAAGCCATGCTGGTCAACATTTTTGCCGGTATCAACCGTTGTGATTGGATTGCCGAAGGCGTGGTGCAAGCGGTCAGAAAAATCGACATGAAAGTGCCGCTCATCGTGCGCTTATCCGGTACTAACGTTGCCGAAGGCAAACGCATCATCGCCGACAGCGGCCTACCCATCATCACTGCCGACACCTTGGCAGAAGCCGCCGAGAAAGCGGTGCAAGCGCGTAATGCCGTCGTTGCCGCCGCGGCTCAGGAGAAATAACATGGCTATTTTTATTAACGAAAACACCCGCATCATCGTTCAAGGCATCACCGGCAAAATTGGCAGTTTCCACGCCGAAGACATGCTCAAATACGGCAGCAAAGTCGTTGGCGGTGTTACTCCAGGTAAAGGTGGACAACAACATTTAGGCTTGCCGGTTTTCAACACCGTTAAAGAAGCCGTCGAAGCCACGGGCGCGGAAGCCAGCATCGTCTTTGTACCCCCCGCATTTGCTGCCGACTCCATCATGGAAGCCGCTGATGCCGGTATTAAATACTGTGTCTCCATCACTGACGGTATCCCTACCCAAGACATGATGACCGTCAAAAACTTCCTGCGCCGTTTCCCCATTGAAAGCCGCATGGTGTTAACCGGCCCCAACTGCGCCGGTACTATCAGCCCAGGCCGCTCCATGTTGGGCATTATGCCAGGCCACATCTACATGCAAGGCAACGTCGGCATCGTCGGTCGTTCTGGCACCTTAGGTTACGAAGCGGCAGACCAGCTGAAACGTTTGGGTATCGGCGTATCAACTTCTGTCGGTATTGGTGGCGACCCGATTAACGGCAGCTCGCACCGCGATGTTTTGGAAAAGTTTGAGCAAGACCCCGACACCAAAGTGGTGCTGATGATTGGTGAAATCGGCGGCCCACAAGAAGTGGAAGCGGGCTTGTACGCCAAAGAACACATGAGCAAACCCGTCATTGCTTATATTGCCGGTTTGACTGCGCCAGAAGGCCGCCGCATGGGTCATGCCGGTGCCATCATTTCTTCAGCTGGCGAAAGCGCAGCAGAAAAAGTGGCATTGCTGAAAGACTTGGGCGTCACCATCTGCCCAACGCCTGCGGCAATGGGCGAAACCGTTGCAGCAGTTTTAGCCAAACTGTAATTGCTGGCCTACGGAGTCCAAAAACAAGTTTTTTGGACTCCAAACAGCGGCAAACAACACGCTGCTAATCGCCATCACCCCGCAAAAAAATCCAACTATTCCTCAGATGCTGGCGCAAATTCAGCGACGAATATTTCTGAAACGCCCGCAGTTGCAGTGCATTTCTGACAATACGCTGGAACAAACTCCCCGCCCCAAACAGCAAATCGATAAACGCCCGCATTTCTTGATAACGCGTTTCGGAATACGGAAACCAATTCGGTTCGTCATCCAAACCGGTTCGGCTGGTCACGCCTGCAACCGTGTAAGTGAATTGCCGTAAACCTTCCGCGCCGTGATAGCGCCCAAAGCCACTGTTTTTGACACCGCCGAACGGCAAACCGGCATGACCGATGTTTTTAATGACATCATTCACCGCCCAATTTCCCACTTGCAATTGCTTAGCAACATGCTCGGCTTTGGGAATATCTTTGCTCCATACGCTAGCGTTCAAACCAAAATCGCTGTCATTTGCCAAATCAATGGCATGGTTTTCTGATTCAAACGCCATCACCGGCAACAAAGGCCCAAACGTCTCTTCACGCATGATAAGCATATCGTGAGTTACATCCCATAATACGACCGGATACACATAGCGCCCATCCAAGCGTAAAGGTGATGACGCTTTTGCACCTTTGGCAATGGCATCGTTGTAATGGGCTTCAATAACGGCGAATTGTTTTAGGCTGGTCAAGCCACCCAAATCACCGAACTCCCCATGCCCGACGGTGATTGTCGCCACCGCTTCCCGCAGTTGCCCGACAAAATCTGCATAACAACTGGCTTCAACATAACAGCGCTCAATTGATACACACACTTGCCCACTGTTGCTGAACGCCCCGTACATGGCGGCTTTCACCGCACGCTGCAAATGCGCATCGGCAAACACGATCATGGCATCTTTGCCACCTAATTCCAGCATGACCGGAATCGGATGCTGCGCCGCCCGCGCCATCACCGCCCTGCCCGCTGCTACGCTACCTGTAAAAAAGACTAAATCCGGCCTTGCGTTGATAAGCTGCGCACCGGTTTCCGCTTCGCCGATGACTTGTTGCACCAAACCTTTAGGCAAATCCAGCTTCGCCAACAAAGCTTCTATCAATTCGCCAACGGGCAAACTCAGTTCGGACATTTTGAAAATCACCGCATTACCGCCGAATAAAGCGGTCAACAACGGGCTTAAGGTCAGTTGGAACGGGAAATTCCACGGCGAAATAACCGCCACCACACCATAAGGTTTCCGTTCGTAAGCTGCGCTGGCTTGTGGAAACGCCAGCGGCGCAGTGTGGACTGGTCTCGGCGCGAGGATGTCGGTTGCGTGTTGTTGATAATAACGCAGCAATTCCAGCACGAAATAAATCTCGCCCAACAACACTTCCGTTTTCACTTTGCCGGTGGCGGATTGGATGACCTCGACGATGTGGTCAAAATCAGCCAAAATAATGGCTTGCAGTTTCGCCAAAACAGCAACGCGTTGCTTAATATCTGTTTGCACCCAAACCCCTGCCGCTTGCCGCGCAGACGCCATGCATCCATCTATCTCAGCAACATCACTGATAACATAAGACTTTAACGGCTGGTCGGTTAAAACCGAGGTGGTGGTAATCAATTTGCTCATATCGAATCTTTAATTATTTAACAGTACCCTGAACGCAAGAAAACATTTTCGTTTATTGACCTTTGCGCCAAAAGTACTTTATTACCTGAAGGACAATATCGAAAAAACTAACGACCTTCCCCGCCCTTAATTCAGATCCACAACCCCGAAAATTTGGTGCTTTCGGTTCTCGCTTTCCATGCCAACATACATAAACCCTGCCGGTAAAGCGACTGTTTTCGTGTGCATTTCAACGATATGGATCACATCGTCGGCAGAAAAATCACCATCGTCCTGTAATTGAAATAAATCTTGCCGATACGCATCATCCAGAAAATCTAAAGTCGCTGTTGCGGTAAAAGCCGTATAGGTTTCGGCAACGCCTAATTGTTTGGCGGCGGATTGGTTTTGTGAGGGGCTTAGTTTAGTCATGTATTATTTTGTTTTGATTAGATGATTGGCTTCAAAAATTCAGAGGAGGCAATTATACATCCCCCGAATCCGACTCTTACTTGTTCTCAATCCGGTTCAAATCAAATAACCCGGCTTCAACCGGAAACGTCTTACGATAAGCAGCCAATAAGGTGTCGTAATGTTCCCAAAATTTTGGATTTGTCCGCCGAACTGCAAACAGCGCCGTCAAATCGGTATAAGCGGCTGTGGAGTTTAGCTTTTTCACCGTTGCAATAAATTGAGGTAATTGGTGGATGCTCAAGCGATAAAACGCATTCGGATAAGCCCCTAAAAAACCAGGAACCAGCGTTAACGTATCCTCGTCCAACAAGCGGCGGTCTTCTTCTTTGAACAATTCGGAGACATTACTGTGCGCGCTATTGCGTAACAAGGTGAAATGATGGGGCTGCTGATAGACGTCGTTAATGGTGATAAACGCAGTTTCGGGCAGGTAAGAAACTGCTTTGCCTTTGAGGCTGGCGAGCTGCTGCAACAACGCAAAGGCCTCTGGGAAATCGGATTGCGCCAAATCGTAACGTTGATCCAACACCGGCTCGAGGTGCTGTTTCCACAAGCTGGTAAACTCAGGCCAAGGCTCTTGGGTTTTATACAGAATCCCAGTGTTTTGGAAATACAATCGCTGGCTGGCATGCAAATGCTCAAACACGGCATCAGGCGCGTTGCGGTACCATTTTTGTTGCACGGTTTCGCGCATCGACATCGGCAAAAAAGCCAGGACATTTTGCTCGCCTTCCATACGCAAAAAATCCATGTACAAGCGGGCTTGTAATTGGTGGGCGGTGGTGCCGAAGACATCAAAGCCTGCCACCAGCAAATAATGGATGCGCTCCAGCAAGGGGTAGCCGAGAATCATTGCAGTCTGCGGTTGCTCGCCCACTAAACCTTGGACGATGCTGGCATTGTCAAAATTTCTAAACACAGTCAGCGCGGCATTTTGGTTGTTACCGTCACCATCCCATAACAGCGATAAATTAGGCTGGTTTTGTCCGACCAGCATTTTGTTCAGCAACACACTTTTGGCGCGTAAATAATCGGCTTCCTTATCCGCATAAGATTGCCATTTCAATAAACTGGTCAAGCTTTGGTCGCTAATCGGCAAATTCGCCTGTTTGAGTGCAGTCGCCAAAAAGGCTTGGCTTTCTTGAACCGGATTATCGGGATGGACAAAACCAATCCAAAAATAATCGTTGATGACGTTGATCGCGACTTGCCCACGACAAACTGGGCCTTTGATGAAGCCCATCACAGTGAATTGCGCCTCATCGAGCATCAAGCGATAACGCGAACGCACCGGGATTTGTTCGAAGGCGATAAACGGATTGGAGGCGACTTCGGGTTGATACGATGGCAAATACGTGACGTCATAAGGTGCGTCAAGAAACCACGTTTTGACACGCTGCATCTTGGCATCATTCAGCGCGTAAGGCATGTGAGTTTTAGCCAACAATGTCCCCTGCACCGGACGTAGACGGTAGTAAACCCGCGCCACTTGCGGATCGGCAAAGGGCCGTCGTGAGTTTATCAATTGGATAGCCTGGCCGGGCGGGGTTTTCGAGCGTACCAATTCAAAGAAATCGTGTTCAGGTAGATCGTCAAAATACAAATGTGCAAGAAACCAATGTTCGTAAATGTAACGGCTCATCAACTGGGCTTTCAGGCTGTCGCCATTTAAAAACGTTTCCCATTGCCTAGCCTTATCGAGTTGGCTTTTTGCCAAGGCGGGCGAGGCTTCTACAGGCGCCCCCGCTTCCAGCCAACGCAGCAAAGTTTGTTGTTCCTTATTGGTCAACGCTGGCAAACCGTAGGGCATTCCCCATTCGGGATGCTCTTTGGCAAAATCGGCAAATTCTTCCAAGGCGGGGCAGGACTGTTCCCGGTACAAATCAAAATCATAAAGTTCGGCAGGCAATAAACCTGTTTTGGGGAACAGATGCTGCTTTTTTAACTGTAGCATGTTCGCCATAACACTCGCCTCGCGGTTCGTGACCGGATCAGCATAGCGCTCATTAAGCATCGGAACAAAACCTTTTAGCCGCCACTGCTGATTGGTCTGGGCATCGGTAAACAAGCGCGTGGGCGTCATCATCGACAAGCGTAATTCGTCATAGATTTTTTCTTTGCTCGCACCACGGGTAATGCCTTCATAACTGCCCATTTGCAATTGGCAAGGCGCGTCAAAACAGCCGTGACATACCGTGCAACGGCTGTCGGTAATGGGTTTGACATCGCGGCGATAGCTGACGTTGGCAGCGGTGGAGATAGGGTGGTCGAAACGGGCGGGGTTGGCATCGCCGTATTGTTGGTCGAGTTGGTAGCGTGTATAAGCTGCGCAATTTGCCAGCAACAACAGGAGAAAAAATAGCAGTAGGTTGCGCATTTGAAGCCTTGGTTTAATGGCTGATGCTAGACATTGTCCGCTATCTGTAGATAAAAATAAGAAAAAGCTTTGTTTATCATAATATCAGGCAAGCATAGCCATTGAACGAATGTGCGGGTTTATCGAAAGTAGCGTGAAAAGTCATGACCTGTGATGTTTTTGCCGCAACAACTGCCTCGCCAAATTATTGACAAAGGATTGACTGTGCCAGCATTTAATTATGCGTTGTTAATGCCTCGCGCCTCTGCGTCTTGGGCGTTGATTAAGACAAATTGCTCGCCTTGGCCTTTGATTTTTTGTTCCATTCGCGTAACAGGCATTCAAAAAGCCGAGGCTTTTGGGAGAGACGATGCTAAGCGGAAATTTTTCTGCCAATTCGGGATTGGAGGTGGCGGTTTCTCTGGGTGACACGTTTTCGGGCAAAACTTAACCCGCCTCTATATTTTCAAAAAACCAGTCTATTTATTGTCATTTTGAAAGCTAAATTGTGGTTAAAGATGCAGTTACTAAAACAAATTTTGAATTAAGCTTTTAAGATGCGGGACTAGAAGGTTATTTGCACGTTTTCACACCTACACTGTGCGGATCAAAACCGATAGGCCAAGTAGTTGCAAACATTCCACAAGTATTGGCGTTAGTGAACTTAGTGTTTTTTATCTTTGCCTTCGCCAACGAGCTACCATTTAAAGCCGCCTTGGTGAAATCAGCACCTTGTAAATCGGCATGACTAAAATCAACCTTTTCTAGCTTAGCTTCGGTAAAGTCTGCATGTTGAAGTTTCGCGCCAACAAACTTTGTCCCGCCAGTATATTGAACGTTGCGAAATGTCGCGTTAGTAAGTATTGCTCCGGTGAAATCACAATCCAATAAAGTTGCTCCGGTAAAGTCTGTATGACGTAAATCTGCATTTGAAAAATTGAAATTCCACAGATTGGCATTGCGAAAATTCGCTCCGATAAGATTCTTACCCGCAAAAAAATCGTTAGCATTCTCTTCATATTCGATATTTCCGAATTGAGTATAACCACTAAAATCTTTGATATAACCACTAAAATCACGGGCGTTTTTATCCACTTCTGATCCTCTTTCCAGATAAAGCAAAGACAAGGTTTCACCGTGGCGGGCTGCGTGATTATTCGGGTCAATTTTCAGAATGTTTCGGTAGTCAGATAAGGTTTGTGCGTAGAGTATTTTTTTGTCTTTATCGTTTTCATCATATGCACGCTGAAATTTCACATCAGTAAGTCCTACCCATCCAGCCACATTTTTGGGATGGTGCAAGCGCAATTCCTGATAAGCCCATTCCGCTGAATCAAAATCATGGTATTGCAAATACAATGCGCCTTGTTCTGTTAGCAAGGCTGGGTTGCGTGGTGATAACTGAAGTGCCGTTGTCAATTGTTCCTGTTTTTGCCGATAGGCGTCTAAAGCTTTTTTGTAACTCAAATCACCGTCTTTAATGGCTAAATAATAAGTGGAACCTCCACATCGAGAAGTGCGATAGCCTTTTAGAAGATCGCCATCCGCAAACACCATTTCTTCTTCTCCGATGGTAACAATACCTACAGAAGGTCTTTTAACTACGATATTTTCAAGGACAGGCCCTTTATAGGACGCCAGCATTTTATATTTGATCTGATATTTGACGAAATCATGTAATGCACTTGGCGCTTGGTAAAAAAGCTTGTAACGATCGGGATCATTCTGTGGATTTATTGCTTTTAACGTGACGTTTAGTTTGTCAAAGTATTTAACATCACTACGAAACCATATTTTCTCTATCGCTTCATTAACGATAACTTTATCAAAAAGCAAAATCTTGACCTCAATAACTTTGCCTTTAAAAATCAGATCACTTTTTTGTATAAGCTCATCTGGTGTAAAAGGGATGCACATACTTGCCAAACCTAAAGCTGGTTTGCCTAACAAAACCAAAAGACTCAATACATGAAATAGTGTAGAGCTTCGTTTTGCTGTGCGGTAGTTTTTGTCTCGCGATTGATTTTTTAGGGAAATAACGAATAAGCATGAAATAAATTTAACAAGCCCTGTATATTTTCTTAAAACCAGTAAGTTAATCATCATTTTGAAAGCTAAATTGTGGCAAGGGAGGCCGTATGAACCCTAAAAATATTGAAACAGGCTTTTTAAAAGGTTATTTGCAGTTCTTCACACCTGCAAGCAGTGGATTAAAACCGATAGGCCAATAGATACTATCGATACAAACATGTGCATTATTAAATTTGACATTATTTAATTTGGCTGAATTTAATGGACTCCGATATAAACCCGCTTTACTAAAATTTCCTCCCCGTAAGTCGGCATTACGAAAATCCACAACTTCTAAATATGCTTCGGTAAAATCAGCACCTTTTAGATCCGCTTTATGAAAATCCATATCTTCTAACTTTGCTCCGGTAAAGTCTGCATGCTGCAGATTAGCACTAATGAACTTTGTCCGATGAGCTTTTTGAAGATTGCGAAATGACGCGTTAGCAAGCATTGCTCCGGTGAAATCACAATTCCATAAACTTGCCCCGGAAAAATCGGCATGGCGTAAATCTGCTTTTGAAAAATTAAAATCCGACAGTTGGGCATTGCGGAAATTAGCCCCTACAAGATTTCTACCGGCAAAAAAATCGTTGGTTTTCTCACTGTAGTTAACATAACCACTAAAATCACGGACGTTTTTATCCACTTCCGACCCTCTTTCCAGATAAAGCAAAGACAAGGTTTCGCCGTGGCGGGCTGCGTGATTATTCCGGTCAATTTTCAGAATGTTTTGGTAATCAGTTAAAACTTGTTCGAATTCGGTTTTGGCTTTGTTATCAAAATAAGCTTTACGAAATGTTCGATGAAATTTGACCTCAGCAAGCCCGACTAATCCAGCCACCTCTTTAGGATGATGCAGCCGAAGTTCCTGATACACCCATTGTGCTGAATTTAAATCATGGTATTGCAAATAAAATGCACCTTGTTCCCTTAGTAGGGCCAGATTGTGCGGTGATAACTGGAGTGCCGTTGTCAGTTGTTCCCTTTTTTCTCGGTAAACATCTAAGGCATTTTGATAACGTAAGCGATTGGCTTCGTTAGATGGATAAAAATAAGAAAAACCCTGGCGTCGCCCTCCTTTAAAGCCCTCCCTGAGGTTGCCATAAGCAAAGACCATGTTTTCTTCCCCTATTTTTCCTGAAGCACTTTCCACCTCTATCTCATCAACAATAGGGCCTTTGTAAAGCACCAACATTTTAAATTTTGTTCTGGAGCTAATGAGTTCTTTCAAAATAAAATGCGGATTCTCAGTCAGTTTTTGGAAATCTTTGGCATTAACATAGGGTTTTATAAGTTTTATCAATTCTTGATAATTAAAGCTTTTGTCAATTTCACTCTGGGTCGAGATTTTTTCAAAGCCATCAGTTATGTCATATTTGTCTAAAAATAGTATTTTTGTACCAATGACTTTCCCTTTAAAAATTAAGTCTGTTTCTCTTATTAGTTCCTCTGGCGTTGAATCTCCGCAAGTAGTTGCTAAACACAGAACCGAATTGCCTAACAAAGCTAAAAAACCTAATAAAAGAAATAGCGGAAAGCTCCATTTTGCTAGGCGGTAGTTTATCTCTGGCGATTGATTGAAGAAGAGTGCGGTAGGCAAACACAAGATATGTGCGATTTTGCTCAAGAAAAATATTTGGGGAATTGGCTGCTTTGCACATGTTAATTCACCTTTGTAGAACCCAATTAAATGCCGTTATCGACAGGGCGGCGTTTTTCTTCTATAGGTTTGAATTGAGGGGCTGGTTTAGCCGATTCGACGATGTCGATTTGGTATTCGATGTCTTGGATCATCAATCCGTAGGAGTGGTCTGGATTATGGTATTCAGCCCGAAACTTTATAGTATGTTTTCCTAGCGGCAGTGGTTTTAGCATGACCCAATAGCCGTCAGTTGCGGAGGGGTATACGGTGGGCAATTGTGGGTTTTTAGGTGACTTGCCTAACAAATCAAAGCAATCGGGTGAGCTGTATCTATGGAATACGGGATTGACGATTTTGTGCTGGTCGATGTTGACGACAAAGGAGCGGAGGTAATCGTTATTCATCGCCGCTTTTGACTTGACGCTTTCACAACTTATGTGCGCATCATCATTTGAGTAGTACAGCATGTTGATGACAGGAAAAAACAGAAAATTGCCTTTGGGTATACTGCATTTTCGGGTGATTTTTGAAGAACCATAACCGCCCGCCAAAAACCAAACCTGTCCAGTCTGGTTAACATCGCATTTCAGTCCAGTCATTTCCCTGACGGGGCTTTCAATAGCTGGCATTGAGCTAGCCCATTGCCACCATAAATTGCTGTATTCACCTAATGATTTGCCAAAGACTTTTTCATTCATGCTAACTACTGGATTTGATTCGGCAAAGGCGTTGTTCGTGAATAGGCAAAGTAGTGCGGTAATGTTGATGCGGTGTTTATTCATGGTTGTCACTTCGGATTTGATTACTATAAGACGGTAAAGCTGCATTATGCCAGATGTTAGGTATTAAACATCCGGCGCATGTCGCTAATCGCTAATGCGCCTTATCTAGCTACAATTAAGCCGCCACCACCTGCACCAAATTATCCGAGAACGATGGCGCGTGGCCCATGTTGGCGAATTCTGCCGAGCTGATACTGTTAACTGTGCCTGCATTCAATTGCCGCCAGTATCCTAGCGTGGCGACGATCAAGCCAGCGTTAACATCATCGGTGATGCGGGCTTCGCCTTCAAAACCGCCACGGTCGTTGAACACCAGTACTTTATCGCCGTTGTTAATGCCACGCGCTTGGGCATCTTGGGCGTTGATTAAGACAAATTGCTCGCCTTGGCCTTTGATTTTTTGTTCCATATTGGCGTAGCAAGAATTCAAAAAGCCGTGGCTTTTGGGCGAGACGATGCTGAGCGGGAATTTCTCTGCCAGTCCGGGATTGGTGGCGGCGGTTTCCCGTGATGGCACGTAATCGGGCAAGGGGTCTAGGGTTTCGCCGGATTGGAAGCCGTCGTACATTTGCCGGAACGGGCCGGCGACGAAGTTGGTTGCGCCTTCAGCTTTGAGCTGGCAACGACCGGATGGCGTTGGGAAATTGCCGTTTTTATGCGGTGCGCGGTCGTCTTTGGTGCCGACTTTCAGCCTTGCAAAACCGTGTTCGCGCAAATACGCCAAGTCGATGCCGTCACAGGCAGGGGCGTTCCAATCGACGAAATGCTCTAAACATTCGCCATCAGACCATTGGAAATTTTCCTCGGTAAAGCCAAAACGCGCCGCCAAACGGCGGAAGATTTCGTTATTGGGGATGGCTTCGCCCGGTGCTTCCACGCATTTGGCGTTGTATGTCAGATACAAATGCCCCCACGATAAAATCATGTCTTCCATTTCCGCGCCCATCGCGGCGGGTAGCAGGATGTCGGCGTACAAGGCGGTATCGGAGATGAAATGTTCTGCTGAAACCATGAACAAGTCTTCGTTCATTAAGCCTTGGACGATTTTGTCTGTTTCCGGTGCTTGCGTAACGGGGTTGGCGTTCCAGCACATCAACGATTTGATCGGCGCACCCGCGGGCGGTTGGTCGGTTAAGGCGCGACCGATTTGCAAGGCGTTGATGACGCGTGTGCCTTCGGGGATTAAATCGGGGCGGCAGATTACATCGAATTTGTATGGATGTTCCCACACTGGAAATTGCAACGCACCGCCGCCGACATGCCGCCACGCGCCCGTTAAAGCAGGCAAGCAACTGACGGCGCGGACGCTTTGCCCGCCGCCGTGATGGCGTTCCAAAGCCACGCCCATGCGGATGGCGGCGGGTTGGGTGGTGGCATATTCACGCGCTAAAGTGCGGATGGTGTCGGCGGGAATGCCGGTAATCGCTTCTGCCCATTCCGGTGTGCGGGTAAGAGCGCGGTTTTTGAGTTCGTCGAAACCGACGGTGTAATTATCGACATAATCCTGATCGAGCAAGTCTTCTTCGATAATGGTGTGGATCATCGCCATGGCCAATGCGCCGTCGGTACCGGGTTTGGGGGCGATATGCCAATCGGCTTCTTTGGCGGTTTTGGAGGCGTAGGAGTCAATCACCACCACTTTCGCGCCTTTTTTCTGGGCTTCTTTGACGATATGCCAATGATGTAAATTGGTGCTGACTGAGTTGCAAGCCCAGATGATGATGTATTTTGAGTGGATGAAGCTTTCAGGATCAACGCCAGCGGTGGGGCCGACCGTCAACAGCCACGCGGTGCTGGAGCCTTCGCCGCAAAACGTGCGTTCGGTGACGGTTGCGCCCAAACGGTTGAAAAAGGCATCGCCGCCATTCAGACCATGCACCAAACCTTGGTTGCCCAAATAGCTGTACGGCACAATCGCTTGCGGGCCGTGTTCGGCAATGATCGCTTGCCAGCGGCTGACGATTTCATCTAACGCCTCATCCCAGCTAATGCGTTCAAACTGCTTACTGCCTTTTGGGCCGCTGCGGCGCATCGGATAGAGCAAGCGGTCGGGGTGATAATGGCGTTTTTCGTAATCTTTGAGTTTTACGCACAATCCGCCGCGCGTCATTGGGTGGTCGGGGTTGCCTTTTACGCCCGTTAATTTGCCGTCTTCGACTTCAAACACCATGGAACAAGTATCTGGACAATCGTGCGGGCAGCCGCCGTGATGCGTGGTTTTCATGTTGCACTCCTCATTTATTTTTGTAGTTAAAAATGGGCTGATAATAGCTTAATCGTTTGGGATGCACCATTCGATGTTTGCCAAAACCGCCTTTTGTCAATTTTTGGGAAAAGTGGCCTGAAAAACAATCAGCGCCCCTCGACCAAAACCATAGGTCGTCACAGAAATACTGAGCATGGTAAAAGCCCGAAACAGCAACGAAAAAGCATCATCGCCAGGCGGGTTCAGGCTAGGAAAGATGGATTGCATCAAGAATAAACTGGCATTGGTGAACGCGCCGACCGCCATTGCCCAGCTTACGTGCCAGGGCAAGGGCACATGGGCGGCATAAAAGCCAAACAGCAAGGCACTCATCAGCAGATAGTCCAGATGCGCTTGCAACAAGCGGTCGAAATCTTTAAAAATTAACGGAAACAGGGGTAATTGCAGCTTCACAGCCACCAGACACCACGCCAAACCTAAAGCCATCAATAGCCACAAAGCCGCCGCCCTTAACAAAACAACATTACCCGCCTGATTATAATTTTGATACATTGCCAACTCCGCGTGATTGATAAAAGCATGAGTATGGCAGTTTGGCGGTTGTTCCGTTGGCACAGGACGGCACGAAAACTTGCCTACAACGGCACTGGCATCCTAATTTTTAAAGGCAGGTGTTTCCATGACAACCCACATCTCCAGCACCAAGCTCAGCACTCAGGACATCCCTCGCCATGAACGGCTGGATTGGCTGCGGGAGGTGATTTGCCGGGAATACACCCATGTTGACATCAGCTCGCCCAACCGGCAGATGCGCCAAAACTTGGCGATTTATAGCGGGCAAAACTTACAGCTATCCGTCGTCGAATCCAGTGCGATTACCATTCAGCATCCGTCCGAAGAGCCTTGGCAATACGCCCAAGATGCTTATTTTGCGGTGGTTTTGGTTTCAGGGCGCTATGGATTGACGCAAAATGGACGTGATGTGATCTTACAGCCGGGAGATATGACGATTTACGATGCCACGCTGGCGCACCACATCCGCTGTCCCGATGATTTCAGCAAGCTGATCGTGGCGATACCGCGCAGCGTGTTCAGGGAGCAACTTGCCGAAATCGACCACTGCACGGCTTTGCGGATTCCTAACACGGCAGGCTGTGGCCTGATCGCTTCGCAGTTTATCCAAACCTTGAGCGCGCAGATGGACAATATCAAGCCACAAGAATTTACGGCACTGTCTGAACAGGCCATGGATTTGCTGGCCTTGGCGGTCAATGCCGTGCGTCCTGCCAAAATCAGTTTGTCCAGAAGCCGTGTGCTGACCCTAAACCGCATCAAAGCGTTTATTGACAAAAACCTCCACCATTCTGGGCTGGATACGGCAAGGGTCTGCCAATTTTCAGGCTTGTCGGCACGCGCCATCAATGCCTTGTTTGCCGAAGAAAACACCTCATTAATGCGTTACATCTGGCAACGCCGATTGCTGCAATGCGCCAAGGACTTATCCAACCCATCGGCGCAAAGCCGACAAATCACTGAAATTGCCCTGCATTGGGGATTTAATGACCCCGCCCATTTTAGTCGGGTGTTTAAAAAGAAGTTTGGCTGTTCGCCACGCGAATATCGGGGGGTATCTTGCAGCCCGTAGGTTGCAGTGATGTTAGGAAACCCAACGATTGATGCCTCTGGATTTATTGAGGTTTGTTCCTTAGCCGAACCTACGGATTCGTTTGACCAATTCTATTTATTGGATGGTTATTTTTTTTGCCCGACGTTAAGTAAACACCTATTCAGGCGCAATTAAAAAATCAAAAAAACAGGTGACATAAAGGGTGGGCAGAAAAGCTTGCCCACCCTACTAGACTATTTGAAGAGAGGATACTTGGTCGTTAATTTAAACACCGCTTACACAAAATTCAGGACACCCCCAGTTATTGCGGGATTGTTAAACTCAAACTAGCACAACGCCACATATCTAATGATGCAGAAGATGCAGGAGAGTTTCTAAATCCGTATACAATTTGGCTGTTATCACAATCTCTTTCTCCTGTAAGAGTGGCAATATCATAAACATTGGGATTCCTTACAATATTCAGCGAAATTCCATTTATTCTTGTATTTACCTTATCAATAGAGTTTTTTAATTCTGTTTTAGTTGCGTTAATTGAATCGTTTGTTGCTTTAATTAAATTTTGAGTTTCATTTGCCAAAAATGTTTGTGTATCGTTATTCACGGCAACTCTAATTTCAGCTTTAACTTGATCGAGTGTTGATCGCGCCAAAGATCCAATGCCTGATAACGGTACTTGATAAGCCCCTGTAGTCGTATTAAAAATTAAAGATTGGGCATCGGAAAACAAGTTACCGTTACCGTCATTTTTCATTTTTCTTTTACAAACCACAGTTAACTTCTTAGCAGAGCTTAATGTGAATAACGTATTTTCTGCTAATGTCACAAGCTCCCCAGTAGTTGTTGTTGTTTTACAAACGGAAGTGCCTAGTCCTGTTTGGCTTAAACCAAGGAACTTGCTGGTTGTGCCTGTTGAGGCTGTTGAAAGTGAAACGGTTACACCCTGCATAGTATTGTCAGTTTGAATCTCAAAATTTAGACCTTTACTTGCTAAAGTATTGCACTGGTTCCAAGCATCTAATGCTCCTTGGTAAATGTTCCGTGAATAACTGCTTGCTTCGCTGCTATAAGCACTGCTATTAAAACCATATGTACACACGTTTCTTTGGGTTTCGATAATTTGACTATCCGTTACCGCCCCGGAAGCTCCACCAGAAAAAAGTCCGTAAGCACCTTTTATACTTGCCTGTACAGAACTTGTTGTAGAGTTAAGGCTGTAATCAGCAGAGCAAAAAGTAGATTTCGCTAAAGACTCCCCTTCATTAGCGTTACTACTTTGAGCAACGTTGTAAATGCCTACTGTTAAAAGGGCATTACAAGAATCAGCTGTAAAACCAACGCTAGGATCTACGAAGGCCAAAATACTAAAGCATATTGCTAAGTTATTTTTTTTCATGATTTTATCCTCGTTGTAAATAGGTCTTGTAAAGGAAAGTAACTTATGTAATTTTCGGTATAGCTAATTTTTGATCTATTTATAGCCTCCTATATTTACAAAAATATTAATTAGTTCACATTTTTAAATTTTGCATGTCGAACATAGTACAAAAGAGTTAGGTTTATTACGCCGTATGGAATTTTAAATTCGGCACAACACCCGCTGGTTAGTGAGCTTTACCGGTCATTTCCGGTAAATACTCCTTGCCATCAAAACGCAGTTTGCCAAGGCTGCTGCTGTATTTTTTTACAACTTCATCATTGTCAGAAGTTGGGGTTATCCGGTCAATTTGATGGTATTCAATCACTTCAAGATCATGCCAGCCGTGGCTTGTGGTGTCCGCAACCGACAATACCCGCGTGACGGTATCGGTGGTATAGTTGGCTTCGCCATATCCGCAATTGTTGCTGCCTTCCACCACTTGCCAGCTAGACATACCGTAATCTTTCAACACCGGCTTTAAGGTGTTTTTTTCTTCAACAAATAAGGTCAAATAATCGCTTTCGCCACCTTCGGCACAACTCGGGCTATGGCCAATATCCATCCGCACGGCAAATGCGCGGACATTGTCAGCCAGTTTGTAGCGGGCGGTGTCTATCTTCAGGCTGCCAGCATCAATACGCATAGCGGCATCTTCTTCGATGATGTCACGATAAAAGCGGATGATTTTGTTTTGCTGGAGATTGATAACTGCCACCGCAAAGCCTTTTTTATAGTCCTCTGCTTCGTTAGCGGCTTCGTTAAGCAGATAAAACCACGCGACGATGGCTTGTTCAGCATGGACAGGATGCTGCTTGCAGACCATATCAATCACGTCGTTGCGATCATCATTATTACCGCCGTAATTGATCGGTAATTGGCTGCTCAACAAATTGCTTAGCAAACGGATGTTGCAGGGTTGTTCCCTGCCTGTGTAAGGTTGTTGGTCGGCAGGCAATGCCAAGGCTTGCCAAGCGGGCGGGTTGCTTGCGGTTTGGCGGGGTTGGGTTTTGAGGCTGTTGCTAAAATACGTCAACGCATTACCCCAAATTTCGCCCATCTCGACCGTTTTGGCTGAACAATCCCATTCGCGTTGTAAATCGCTGTCGTCACCGTGGCATTTGCGGAAATCATTCACCAACCACACTTCCAGATGGCCGTCTGCGTCGCTGTCCGTAATCTGTACCACGCTTTCGTACGACAAGCGCATCGGTACGCCGACGACCATAAACGATGCCCCATCAAACACTAACAACAGCCGCGAGCTTTGGTATGGCAGGGTTTGCCAGCCCTCAAAAGGCCAAGCAACCGTTTCATCAGGCTTGTTAATGGTAAGCTGTAACTCCACCACCGATACCCCCAGCTTAGGCAGTTGCCAGCCATAAGCATTACCGATAAGGCCTTGGCGGCGGCTTAATTCCTCACTAAAAGCCCGCATTTTTTGCTGTGTGTTGGCATCCATACCCGCCACCAGTTGCATTAGCCAAGCATCATACCAATGGGCTTGGTTGGCGTTCATGGGCGGTACGCTGAGTGGCACTGCCCGAATGGGCTGGGCTTGCGTCGAGTTCAACGGCACATTTTGCGGTTCGGAAATCCACGTTTTACAAAGCGATGCCAGCCAAGCCGGTTGTGGATGGGTGGTTTTGTCAAAACAGGCTTTGCCGTCATCGGTAAAATTGGCTAAGAGCAATTCATGCAATGCGCCAGTCTCTTGATGACCCAGCAGATTGAGGTACTCGGTACGCAAATCGTTAGCCGCCGTTGATCCGCCTTTTTTTAGCCAATCCCAAGGCGGGATTATCCGGCAATGGGGATTCGCATCAGACAAGTGTTTAAGCGCGAAGCGGGCATATACGGGGTCTAGGTTGAATTTAATCCAACGATCAACATTGGAACAATCAGATTGTTGATAGAGGCGTTCCAATTCCGCTAGCATCGCCGATTGTTCTGCTGGAGTCTCGCCGATATAAAAACCTATATCGTCATCGTATTGGAAAAGCTTACCCATTTGCGGCAACAAATCCTGCAAAGATTGCGGCGACCACGCTGGCGGCGCGTTGGCTATCGAGGCTTGTTTAAGCATCAAAAACGCCGCTTGCCGAGTGACATTTTCAAGCAGTGGCTGATGGCGCGGATAAATGTTGGGCGAAACAGGCGGCAGCGGCGCACTGCTGGCGACATCTTGCTCTAAAGTTTGCAACATTTTCGCCAAATCAGGATCAGCAGGCGACAAGCTGCCCCATAATTTCATCAATAACACACAGTCATTGGGCCCCGTGCCTTGGCAGCGATGCTCACTCAGATAGTCGATGAATTTGCGCTGCAACACGGGCGCGGCTTTGTTGCCCATTGCCAAAGCTGCTTGTTTGTAGGATTCAACCGTCGCTTGCGTCCACGAAGACAAGAGACCGCTGCGTTCATGTACGCAGGTGCTGAATTCATATTGACCGGAGCTGGTGTCGGCAATCGCCATAAAACTACCCTGCCCTGGCGGCAGCAAAAACGGGTTTTGTTGCGGATGCCGCCAGACGTTTTCCGGCATACATTCCCACAACATTAAAAAGGCGGTTTGCTCGGCAGGCCAGCTGGGATAAGGGCCGAACAAATAAATGTGTTGACGGATAGAATCATACGAACGCCGCGCATCGGCAGTTCTGGCGTCGGCGAGTTCTTTGGGAAACCAAGCCGCCATTTTGTCGATGACATCAGAGGGTTGGTTGAAAGTAAGCAACGGACTGTGTGCGGCGAAAATCAGCCCGTTTTCGCGGATGATTTTCTGTTGTTGCAACAGTTCTGGCATCTGGTACAAGCGTTCAATCCGTTCGGGCGTGGCTTCGCGGACAGAAAATTCATCGGCGTGATCTTCTTTGGTTTTAACCATCGCCTCAATTTCTTGGATGACAGCATTGAATTCTTGCGGGTTAAGTGGTGGCAATGCGGGCTGTGCCTGTGCGCAATTTGCCGACACGAACAACAACAAAAAGATAACGTTTAGCATGGTATGAATGAAAGGATGGGGCATTGGTTTGTGATGGTAGGTTGGTAACAATGCGGTAGCGTGTGCATTGATAAGAAAGTTTGTATGAAATGTATGAAAATGCAAACCGCGCCCATAAAAAAACCCCGGCATCGCTAGTCGTTGCCGGGGGTTTATTGGGGTTGGTTGAATTGCTTAGCAATCAATCCCTAAAGTTTTCATATTGCAACGGCATTTCCAAGTTTTCTGCACGTAGCATTTTGATGGTTTCTTGCAAGTCATCGCGGTTTTTGCCGGTGACGCGCACTTTGTCGCCGTTAATGGCGGCCTGCACTTTCAATTTTTTATCTTTTATCAGTTTGACGATCTTTTTCGCCAAATCTTTATCAACGCCTTGTTTAAGCGTGACTTCTTGGCGCATCAATTTGCCGCTGCCTTTCGCGTCACCCAATTCCAGGCAGGCAATGTCGATGCCACGGCGGCTGAGTTTTGAGCAAACAATGCTAAACATTTGCTGTAGCTGAAAAGTCGATTCGGAAATCATCACCAGCTTGTTGTCGTTAAATTCAAAGCTGGATTCGGTACCTTTAAAGTCAAAGCGGGTGCCGACTTCTTTGTTGGCTTGGTCGATGGCGTTGTTGGCCTCGTGCATGTCAAATTCGGAAACAATATCAAAAGAAGGCATGGTGGTCTGTGCAAATACGCTATTAAAAAGTTGGAAAATATTGCGTCTTAAAACGCGAAAAAAACATAATACAAAACAATCAGTGTGCCAATGGCGGCAAATTTAGCCTTTTCTATCAAAGGCAAACCTTGCCAATAGATGATGGTGCGGATTTTACGCATTTCCAAGCCTGTCAATATCCGTTTTTTTAGGCGTCTGTAGATACCCGGTATAAACAATGACAGGCGATAAAAAACATACAGGACTACTGCTAAAATTATATAGAAAACAATGATCTGAGTATCGTGCAAATCAGTTTCAAACAAGCTTTCGACCACATGGTCGAGACCCGATTCGACACCTTCAAAAACAATATCGGCAAACTCTACGATCAGTTCCCAAACGATATGGAAGAACTCGAATAAAAGCTCAAAGACCACATCAGGCAAGAGCATGATGACTAAAATGGCTATCACCAGCAAAGCTTTGCTTATTTTTGAGTAATATTCAGAAATCATGGGTAATCCAGCAAATATGATTGGTGTTTCAGTTTTTATGTACGGTATAACGCCCTTTACTGACTGGCAAGCATTTTAAAAGCCGCGCTAACCGACCCACGCCCTAGCATTTCTAAACATCCGCATCCACGCACCGTAGGCCAGCCAATCATCGGGATGCCAAGAGTTTTGCACGGTCCTGAAACAACGTTCCGGATGCGGCATCATAATGGTAAAGCGACCGTCAGTGGTGGTCAGACCTGTTATACCGGCTGGCGAACCATTCGGGTTGGCAGGGAATGCGGTGCTGATTTGCCCGTAATTGTCGACATAACACAAAGCCACGCTATTCGCCGCAAACGCCAAGGCCGGATCACCGGCAAATTCGGCGCGGCCTTCGCCGTGGGCAATGGTGACCGGCATTTTGGAACCTGCCATCCCCGCAAAGAATAATGACGGCGACGGCTGAACCTCCACCATCACCACCCGCGCTTCAAACTGCTCGGACAAGTTGCGCATAAAGCGGGGCCAGTGTTCGCTGCCAGGAATCAATTCTTTTAGGCCGGACATCATCTGGCAACCATTGCAAACGCCGAGGCCAAACGTATCGGGGCGTTGGAAAAACGCCGCGAATTCATCACGCGCCCTAGCATTGAACAAAATGGATTTTGCCCAACCGCCGCCTGCGCCCAAGACATCGCCATAAGAAAAACCGCCGCAGGCTGCCAAGCCTTTAAAGTCCTGCAAACTGACGCGGCCTTCGATGATGTCACTGACGTGGACGTCGACGCTGGCAAAGCCGGCGCGGTCAAACGCCGCCGCCATTTCCACATGCCCGTTGACACCTTGTTCGCGCAAAATGGCAATTTTCGGACGGCTGCTGTTTATGAACGGCGCGCTAATATCGTCATTGACATCAAAACTTAACGCCACATGCAGGCCTAGGTCGTTGTCATCGGCGATGCGTTCGTATTGTTCCAAGGCGCATTCGGGATTGTCGCGCAACGCTTGCATCCGGTAGCTGACCGCCGACCAAGCGTTTTGCAAGTAGGAGCGGCTGGCGTTGTAAATCACTTCGCCGTTGTGCTTGATGGTCAATTGCTGTGCTTTTTCCACTGTGCCGATTTTGTAAGTGCAATCAATCAATCCGGCGTGGTGGAACACATTAATGACTTCTTGGCTATGGCTTGCAGCCACTTGCAACACCACGCCCAGCTCTTCGCTAAACAAGGCCGGCAAACAATCATCGCCCAAGCAATTCAAATTTAAGGTAACACCCAAGCGGCCTGCAAATAGCATTTCCGCAACAGTCGCTAATAAACCACCGTCGGAGCGGTCATGGTAAGCCAAGATTTTGCCACGGCTGTTCAGCAATTGGATGGCATCGAAAAAGCCTTTGATGTATTCGGGGTGGTCCAAATCGGGACAATCATTGCCCAATTGGTTATACACTTGTGCCAACACCGAACCGCCCAAACGGTTTTTGCCAGCCCCCAAATCAATCAAAATCAGCTCACTGCCTTCCACATCGCGCAGTTGCGGCGTTAGAGTTTTGCTGACATCCAAAACCGGCGCAAAACCGGTAACGATAAGCGATAACGGCGAGGTCATGGTTTTTTCGCCCGCGTCATCTTGCCAAACCGTTTTCATCGACAAGGAATCTTTGCCGACCGGAATGGCAATGCCCAATTGCGGGCAAAGTTCCATGCCGACCGCTTTTACCGTGTCGTACAAGGCCGCATCTTCACCGGCGCTGCCCGCTGCCGCCATCCAGTTCGCAGACAGTTTGATTTGTTTCAGCGAATCAATGCGCGCCGCCGCCAAATTGGTGATAGCTTCGCCAATCGCCAAGCGTGCCGACGCCGGACCGTTTATGACCGCCACAGGCGTACGTTCGCCCATCGCCATCGCTTCGCCCGTCAAGGCATAAAAGCCGGATGCGGTGACGGCGACGTCAGCCACCGGCACTTGCCAAGGGCCGACCATTTGGTCGCGTGCCACTAAGCCCGTCACAGAACGGTCACCAATGTGGATCAAAAAGCTTTTATCGGCAACAACCGGGAAAGACAACACCCGTTGGACGGCTTCCGCCAAACTTACGCCCGCCAAATCCAAGGCACGCAAAGCCGGTTTGACGTGTACGACTTGGCGGTGCATTTTCGGTGGCTTGCCAAACAAAACGGACATCGGCAAATCGACCGGCTTGTCTGCCAATAGATTGTCTTCCAAACTGAGATGCTCTTCTTCGGTCACTTCGCCGATCACCGCATACAAGCAACGCTCGCGTTCGCAGAAGGCGGTAAACAGGGGTAACGATTCGGGTTTGATGGCAATGACATAACGCTCTTGCGCTTCATTGCACCAGATTTGCATCGGCGACATGCCGATGTCGGCATTTTGCACATCCCGTAATTGGAAGCGTCCGCCCCGACCACAATCGTGGATGATTTCCGGCACGGCATTCGACAAACCGCCTGCGCCTATGTCGTGGATGGAGATAATGGGCGTGTCTTCGCCCAAGGCATTGCAATGGTTGATGACTTCTTGGCAACGGCGTTGCATTTCGGGGTTTTCGCGCTGCACCGAAGCAAAGTCGAGTGTCTCGCTGCCCGCGCCCGACGCTTGCGAAGAAGCCGCGCCGCCGCCCAAACCAATCAACATGGCGGGGCCGCCTAAAATGATGATGAGCGATCCGGCAGGAATGCTATGTTTATCGACCAGCATGGGGCGGATATTGCCCATGCCACCCGCCAGCATAATGGGTTTGTGGTAGCCTCTGAAGGCATTGTCGGTATCGGGTACGGCTTGCTCGAAACTCCGGAAATAGCCCGCCAGATTCGGACGACCGAATTCGTTGTTGAACGCAGCACCGCCCAACGGGCCTTCGAGCATAATGTCCAAAGCCGAGGCGATGCGTCCGGGCTTGCCGTTGTCGTGTTCCCAAGCTTGCGGAAAACCAGGGATTTTAAGATGCGATACCGTAAAACCCGTCAAACCTGCTTTAGTTGCCGAACCGCGCCCGGTTGCGCCTTCATCACGGATTTCGCCGCCCGAACCGGTCGCCGCACCAGGGAAGGGTGAAATGGCGGTCGGGTGGTTGTGGGTTTCCACTTTCATGAGCAAATGTGCCGCTTCGCTGACATAGCCATATTCGCCGGTGTGCGGGTTGCGGATAAACACGTCGGCGGTCGCGCCTTTAATCACCGAGGCGTTGTCGCTGTAAGCCGACAGGATACCGTCGGGGGCTTGGTCTTTGGTGTTGCGGATCATGCTGAACAGGGATTTACCTTGCTCAACGCCATCTATCGTCCAATCCGCATTGAAGATTTTGTGGCGGCAATGTTCGGAATTGGCTTGCGCGAACATCATCAGTTCGACATCGGTCGGGTTTCTGCCCAAGGTTTGGAAGCTATCGGTCAGGTAGTCGATTTCATCCGCCGATAAGGCCAATCCCAATTCGGTATTGGCTTGCACCAACGCATCCCTACCCTGTTCGATGATGGCAACCGTTTGCAAACGTTGTGGTTGATGTTGCGCAAATAAATCCGGCACTTCAGTACCCAATACCACGGTTTGGGTCATGCGGTCATGCAAGATGGCGCACAACTCTTCCGGCAAAGGCTGGTCGTTAACAATGGTGTAGCGGATGCCGCGTTCGATGCGTTTGACGGCTGCCAGTCCGCACCGCTGGGCAATATCCGTAGCCTTACTGGACCACGGCGATAACGTACCGGCGCGCGGGATGACCAGCAAGCTTTGTCCGGCAAGTTCAGGCTGGGTATAGGCTGTGCCGTAATCAAGCAGGCGCTGCAAAATACTTTGCTGTTCTGCACCCAGTTCGGCGCTGGCATCAACAAAATGCTCATAACGCGCGGTCATCGCTTGGATGCTTGGGGCAATGGCTTGCAGTTTGGTTAACAGGATTTTGATGCGGAATTCGGAAAGGGCGGAACACCCAGGGATTGTAAGCATGTGGCGTTTGGTTACGTTGAAAATGTCTGAGATCAATTTCCGGTTGGGAAATCCTAAGTGTGTTTGAAGGCGGCAAATTAGTTGCCGCCGTGCATTATTTGGCGAAGTCGGCCCTGATCGTGTCCTGCAATAAGTTCAGTAGCTTTAAGCTATCTTCATCAGTCACCGCTTCTTGGTCTTCATCCAAAACCACCATATCGGTTTGTGTGCCGGTTTCGGTAAACTTCAACGTGTAAGCATTTTCGCTATTGGGCAAACCGCTAAAGATAAATAAGGCTTCGTCCCAGAAAGAGTTGCTGGGCGTGGGTGCTGCTTGTTTGCTGGCATCGAAGCGCAGGCTGATGCTTTTTTCGGCTTGATTACGGGCCGTCACTTCGATGGATTTACGGCTTAAGGCTTTGTTGATGCTGCGCCATGCGGCGTCAAAATTAGCATCCATACGCAAAAGGCTGTTATCCCCGTTTGCCACCACATTGACGTTAAGCGGGCTGCGCTTAACGGCGGGTTTGCTGGCGGTTGCCGGTACGGATTCTGGCAGTGGTTCGGACAAAACCGGTTCGGCAGGCGTAGCTTCTGCAACAGGGGCTGGGGCTGCAACAACCGGTTCCGGCTGTTGGGGTGCAGCATTGATACGGGCAGGCAATCTGTCATTTTTTGCCAAATCTTTCGGATAAACCAACGGCGGAATCTCTACCGTGTATTGGTAATCTTTTTCTTTATTGGGAAATAAGCTTCGGATATAGCCGCAAGCAGACAAATTGCCGATTAATGCGGCAACCAACAATAATCGGAATGGTTTGGCGTTTAGCATCTGTTAAATAATCTCGGCTTGGTGCATGGCGGCACGGACGGCGGCAAAACAATCTTCGCTTAGCCAAGTCAACGGCAAGCGGATGCCTTTACCCATCAAGCCCATTTCGGCGACGGCCCACTTGACAGGAATTGGGTTTGACTGGATAAACAAATCTTTGTGTAAAGCGGCCAAGCGTTGGTCGATGGCAAGCGCGGTTTCGGCATCGCCGTTGATAGCCGCCATCAGCATGTCATGAACTTGTTTGGGTGCCACGTTGCCAGTCACGGTGATGCTGCCATTACCACCTAACAGGCAGAATTCGCGGCTGCTGGCGTCGTCGCCGGAATAGATGGCAAAATCATCACCGGTCAAGGCACGGATAGCGTGGTAGCGCGACAAATCGCCGGTGGCTTCTTTGACACCCACAATATTGTCAACTTTTGCCAAGCGCCCGATGGTTTCCGGCAACATATCGCAAGCAGTGCGGCCTGGGACATTGTATAAAATTTGCGGAATCGCCACGGCTTCGGCGATGGCTTTGTAATGTTGGTACAAACCTTCTTGGGTCGGTTTGTTGTAGTAAGGCGTAACGATCAAACAAGCGTCGGCGTTCGCTTCTTTGGCGCGACGCGTCAAGTTGATGGCTTCTTTGGTCGAATTGGCCCCTGTACCGGCAATGACCGGAATTCTGCCGGCGGCAAATTCCACCACCCGCTTGATAACTTCACAATGCTCGTTCTCATCTAAGGTTGCCGACTCCCCTGTGGTACCCACTGCCACCAGCGCATCAGAGCCTTGGGCAATATGAAAATCGACCAGCCTTTTTAGGCTCTCAACATCGACTGCACCGCTGGCATCCATTGGTGTCACTAACGCGACGATACTACCTCGAATCATGAAATCTCTCGAACAAATTATGAAGGTTATAAACTTAACAAACGCAACATTATAACAAGCAACACAGTAAAACCCAGCTTGATAAGCGTGAATAATCGGATATATTACCGTAAAGCCACGACTTTGCCTTACAAATCAGCCTTACCTGCCTGCAACACGAAGCGATTTTCAGCAAATCCCGATAGTTTGCGATATAATCCCATATTAAACAAACATTTCCCCGCGCATTTCGCGCAATCTAATATTTCTACAGGTAAATACATGTCCAATGATGTTTCAACATTACCCTCTTTCCGTGATTTAGCACTGATCGAACCGGTGTTAAAAGCACTGCAAGATGTCGGTTATGAAACACCGTCGCCTATCCAGGCACAAGTTATCCCGTTTATGCTTGATGGCAGAGACGTTTTAGGGCAAGCACAAACCGGAACTGGAAAAACCGCCGCTTTTGCCTTGCCTATTTTGTCCAAACTGGATATTAAACAAAAAGACCCCCAAGCCTTGGTATTGGCGCCCACCCGCGAGCTAGCCATCCAAGTTGCCGAAGCCTTCCAACATTATGCCCAGCATATGAAAGGCTTCCACGTACTGCCTATCTACGGCGGACAAGATTACAGCACCCAATTGCGCCAATTGAAACGCGGCGCCCATGTCGTGGTCGGTACACCAGGCCGCGTGATGGATCATATGCGCAAAGGCACCTTAAACCTAGACGGACTGAGCATTTTGGTGCTTGACGAAGCCGACGAAATGCTGCGCATGGGCTTTATCGACGATGTCGAATGGATTCTTGAACAAACGCCGGAAGACATCCAAATCGCCTTGTTCTCCGCCACCATGCCGTCAGTGATCCGCAAAATCGCCAACGAATACCTGAACGAACCCGAACAAGTCACCATTAAAGTCACCACCGCCACCGCGGAAAATATCCGCCAGCGTTATTGGGTGGTCAGCGGCGTCCACAAACTCGACGCATTAACCCGCATCCTCGAAGTGGAAACCTTCGATGGCATGATAATTTTCGTTAGAACCAAAACCGCAACCGTGGAATTGGCAGAAAAACTGGAAGCCCGTGGCTATTCAGCCGCCGCCATTAACGGCGACATGTCGCAAGCACTTCGGGAACGCGCCATCGCCAACCTGAAAAGCGGCAAGCTCGACATCCTCATCGCCACTGACGTTGCTGCACGCGGCCTTGACGTTGACCGTATCACCCACGTCGTCAACTACGACATCCCTTACGATACCGAATCTTACGTGCATCGTATTGGCCGTACCGGTCGTGCAGGCCGTACCGGTGACGCGATTTTGTTCATTGCCCCGAGAGAACGCAAATTGCTGGGCAATATCGAAAAAGCCACCAAGCAAAAAGTGGAAGAAATGGGCTTGCCGTCCACCGAAGTCATTAACAACAAACGTATCGCCCGTTTTAAACAAAACATCACCGATACTTTAGCCGCCGAAGAACTCAGCTTTTTCAACCAACTGATCGAACAATACCAGCAAGAACATAACGTATCGGCTTTGGAAATCGCCGCTGCGTTGGCAAAACTGGTGCAAGGTGAAACACCTTTATTGATGCAACCGCCGAAGAAAACCAAAGAGCCGCGCGAAGAACGACCTGAGCGCTTTTCGAGGGAAGACCGCGCACCGAGGGATCGTGGCGAGCGTGGCGAAAGAAGCCGCAGCGGCAGCAAACGCTTTGGTAGCGCCGATATTGAAATGGAGTTGTTCCGCATCGAAGTCGGTCATAGCCACGGCGTAAAACCCGGCAACATCGTCGGTGCCATTGCCAACGAAACGGGCATTAACGGCGACCATATCGCCCGCATCAAAATCGAAGACGATTACAGCACAGTAGAATTGCCAGCCGGCATGCCCAAAGAACTGTTGCAAGAATTACGCAAAGTACGCGTGGTAGGCCACCAACTGAATATCTCCAAATGGGATGGCAGCGCAGCTACTACCAGCAGCGCACCTAAAGCAGACAAAGGCAAAAAACGCCTAAGTTTAGCGCCTAGACGCTCCAAACCAAAAGCAGAATAATTGCCGCCATTCCGGCGTAAACCGCCGGAATGGGTCAGCTTATGAAGCAACAAAAAAGGCGTACAAATTAATTTGTACGCCTTTTTTATCGGCTAAACGCCAAGTTTATCGCCAAAAAATCTTAAGCTTAACGGCCAATATTCTTCAAAATCGCCAAGCTGGATGCTGATTGGTTCATCGTGTAAAAATGCAGGCCCGGTGCGCCGCCATCCAATAATTGCTGGCATAAACGTGACACCACATCCAAACCAAACGCTTGTATGGATTCGCGGTCATCACCAAAACCTTCCAAACGCTTCCTCAACCAACGTGGAATATCAGCACCGCACATTTCCGAAAACCGGAACAGCTGCGTGTATTGGGTAATCGGCATAATGCCTGGCACGATGGGAATGGTGATGCCCAACTTTTCGCAGGCATCGACAAAATAAAAATAGCTTTCGGCATTGTAAAAATACTGGGTGACAGCAGCATTCGCGCCTGCTTGTACTTTACGCTGGAAGTTTTTTAAATCGGTGCTTGCATTGGGCGCTTGCGGATGCACCTCAGGATAAGCCGCGACATGGATTTGAAAATGATCGCCTGTCTCTTCACGGATAAAACCAACCAGTTCATTGGCGTAGCGGAATTCACCTGCCGACATCATGCCCGATGGCAAATCTCCGCGCAGCGCGACAATTTTGCTGATGCCGTGGTCTTGGTAATCTTTAAGGATAGCGCGGATATTGGCTTTGGTAGACGCCACGCAAGACAAATGCGGCGCAGCAGCAATACCTTTGGCTTGGATGCCAACAACGGTATCGAAGGTTTTATCGCGTGTTGAGCCGCCTGCCCCGAAAGTGACCGAGAAAAAATCCGGATTGAGTTTGGCAAGTTCGGCATGGACGATTTGCAGGTTCGCCGCGCCTTCTTCGGTTTTGGGCGGGTAGAATTCGAAGCTGAAGGGTTGGGTAGATTGCATGGCTAATCAGAAAATGTAAGTTGGGCTAGCGTAGCGTAACCCAACAACTTAACTATTTAAGAAAACGTTGGGTTACGCTACGCCAACCCAACCTACACAAACCTTACTGATCAATAACGGTAATGATCCGCCTTATAAGGCCCTTCAACTGGCACATTGATGTATTTGGCTTGTTCTTCGGTCAATACCGTCAAATTGACGCCAATTTGCGCCAAATGTGAACGCGCTACTTTTTCATCTAAAATTTTCGGCAAAATATACACTTGGTTAGCGTATTTTTCGGCATTTTGCCATAACTCTAGCTGTGCCAACACTTGGTTACAGAACGAGTTGGACATCACGAAGCTAGGATGGCCTGTCGCGCAGCCCAAATTCACCAAACGGCCTTCTGCCAAAATAATCAAGCGTTTGCCGTCTGGGAAAATGACGTGATCAACTTGTGGTTTGATGTTTTCCCAAGGGTATTGACGCAAAGCGGAGATTTCGATTTCTGAATCGAAGTGACCGATGTTACAAACAATGGCTTGGTCGCGCATCGCCAGCATGTGTTCATGACGGATGATGTGGTAGTTGCCTGTTGCCGTTACAAAAATATTGGCAATCGGTGCGGCTTCTTCCATCGTCACGACGCGGTACCCTTCCATTGCCGCTTGCAATGCACAAATCGGGTCAATTTCAGTGATCCAAACCGTTGCACCTAAGCCGCGTAGGGATTGCGCGCAACCTTTGCCAACATCACCGTAGCCACAAACTACGGCGATTTTACCCGCGATCATCACGTCGGTGGCGCGTTTAATGCCATCAACTAAGGATTCGCGGCAGCCGTAGAGGTTGTCGAATTTAGATTTGGTCACAGAGTCATTAACGTTGAACGCAGGGACTTTTAACGTGCCTTTGGCAACGCGTTCGTACAAACGCAATACGCCTGTGGTGGTTTCTTCCGACAAGCCTTTGACATCCGCCATCAATTCAGGGAATTTGTCGTGCATCATGTTGGTGAGGTCGCCACCATCATCCAAAATCATGTTGGGACGCCAGCCGTTCGGGCCAACTATGGTTTGTTCGATACACCAGTCGGCTTCGGCTTCGGTCTCACCTTTCCACGCAAACACGGGAACGCCAGCAGCAGCAATAGCAGCGGCGGCGTGATCTTGGGTGGAGAAAATATTGCAAGACGACCAGCGCACTTCTGCGCCTAAAGCTGTCAGCGTTTCAATCAACACGGCGGTTTGAATGGTCATGTGCAGACAACCCGCAATCCGCGCGCCTTTTAAAGGTTGCGCTGCGCCGAATTCTTCACGCAAAGCCATCAAGCCAGGCATTTCCGTTTCCGCGATGTTAATTTCTTTACGTCCCCAATCAGCCAATGCCATATCGGCTACTTTGTAATCTTGCTCGCTCATGTGTGTCCTTTTTCGTAGGATGTACCCTAAGGGCATAAATACCCGAAGGCATAAAGGCTGACCGTAAGGAAGCCCATCGTTTATTTAAATACGGTTTCGATGGGCTTCCTATCGTCAGCCCATCCTACATTTATAACTTATAAACCAGCCGCGTCTTTCAGCGCTTCAACTTTATCGGTTTTTTCCCAGCTAAAGCTGTCTTCGGTACGACCAAAATGCCCGTAGGCAGCAGTTGGCAGGTAAATCGGTTTCAACAAATCCAATTGTGCGATCAAACCTTTAGGTCTTAAGTCGAAATGGTCGCGAACAATTTGTTCCAAACGGTCTGCGCTGAGTTTGCTGGTGCCGAAAGTTTCCACGCTGATGGAAGTCGGTTCAGCAACGCCAATCGCGTAAGAGACTTGGATTTCGCAACGTTCCGCCAATCCCGCAGCAACGATGTTTTTAGCAACGTAACGCGCCATGTAAGCAGCAGAACGGTCAACTTTGGAGGGATCTTTGCCAGAAAACGCGCCGCCGCCATGTCTTGCCATACCGCCGTAGGTATCAACAATAATTTTACGTCCGGTGACGCCGCAATCGCCCACTGGGCCGCCGATAACGAAATTGCCCGTTGGGTTAATAAAGTATTTGGTGTCTTTATGCAGCCATTCTTTTGGCAAAACGTGCAGGATGATGTCATCCATAACCGCTTCGTATAAAGCTTTTTGGCTAATTTCTGGCGAATGCTGGGTTGACAGAACCACGGCATCAATCGCTACCGGTTTGCTGTTTTCGTAGCGGAAAGTGATTTGGCTTTTCGCATCAGGACGCAACCAAGGCAAGGTTTTGTTTTTACGCACTTCTGCTTGGCGTTGTACCAGCAAATGCGAGTAAGTGATCGGCGCTGGCATGAACACGTCGGTTTCGTTGCTGGCGTAGCCGAACATCAGGCCTTGGTCACCCGCGCCTTGTTCGTGGTTTTCGCCTTCATCAACACCCATGGCGATGTCTGCCGATTGTTTGCCGATGGCATTCAATACCGCGCAGCTGTTGCCGTCGAAACCGATTTCGCCGTTATCGTAACCGATGTCGCAAACCACTTTACGCACTAGGGCTTCCACATCCACCCAAGCATTGGTGGTGACTTCACCCGCCAAAACTACCATGCCGGTTTTCACTAAAGTTTCACACGCCACCCGTGATTTTGGGTCTTGTGCCAATAGGGCATCCAATACCGCGTCAGAAATCTGATCGGCAACTTTATCAGGATGGCCTTCGGAAACCGATTCTGATGTGAAAATGAAGTTATTGCTCATGTACTATCGCCTCGTAAATAAATAAAACCCAGATAGACAAAAGGCTGCAATAAGCAGCCTTCGTGATGTATGTGGTGGGCCATGTAGGACTTGAACCTACGACCTGCCGATTATGAGTCGGACGCTCTAACCAACTGAGCTAATGGCCCTTCGTACGTTTTTTATTCGCCGTCCAAGAAACAACGCAATTGTTCCGAACGTGACGGATGCCGTAATTTCCGCAACGCTTTGGCTTCGATTTGCCGGATACGTTCACGGGTCACGTCAAATTGTTTGCCCACTTCTTCTAAGGTGTGGTCGGTATTCATGTTGATACCAAAACGCATACGCAAAACTTTCGCTTCGCGGGCGGTCAAGCCAGCCAGTACGTTTTGTGTTGATTCACGAAGACCAGCAATGGTTGCCGCTTCAACAGGCGACATGACTTTGGCGTCTTCAATAAAGTCGCCCAAATGAGAATCTTCGTCATCACCAATCGGCGTTTCCATAGAAATCGGTTCTTTGGCAATTTTCAAGACTTTGCGAACCTTATCTTCCGGCATTTCCATGCGCTCCGCCAATTCTTCCGGCGTCGCTTCACGGCCTAGCTCTTGCAAAATTTGCCGCGAGATACGGTTGAGCTTATTGATGGTCTCAATCATATGCACTGGAATACGTATGGTGCGGGCTTGATCGGCAATCGAACGGGTAATGGCCTGCCTGATCCACCAAGTCGCATAAGTCGAAAACTTATAACCACGACGGTATTCAAATTTATCAACCGCTTTCATCAAACCGATATTACCCTCTTGGATCAAGTCCAAGAACTGCAAACCACGGTTGGTGTATTTTTTCGCAATTGAAATAACCAACCTTAAATTGGCTTCAATCATTTCTTTTTTAGCGCGTCTGGCTTTCGCTTCACCAATTGACATCCGCCGGTTGATGTCTTTCAAGCCACTGATAGTCAAACCGTATTCCGCTTCCAATTCGGACAAGGTTTTTTGCGCTTTTCTAAGTTCTTTTTCATAAGGCTTTAATGCCTCAGCATAAGCTTGGCCTGGCTCTAGGTATTTATCTAGCCAAGCAGCATTGGATTCATTGCCGGTAAAAGACTCAATAAACTCTTTGCGTGGCATTTTGCCGTGTTTTAAGAAAGCTTCAATAATGATACGTTCTTGCTCACGGACATTAGCAACACCTTTAGGGATAATACCAGTCAATTTTTTTAAATACTGCGGTGTCCATTTAAATTCCATGAACAAATCAGCCAATTCCTCAAAAGCTTTTTCAGCTTTTTCGCTGGTGTAGTGGCTTTTTTTAATGGCAGCCGAAGCGACTTTTAACTGCTTCCTTAAAGCTTCCACCTTTTCTTGCACTTCTTCGACATTAAGGCCTTTCAGCTCATCTTCGACGGCAGGGGCATCTTCCGCAATATCTGCAACCGCTTGGCTGCTCATCAAATCTTCAGGTTCGGAAAGGTCAACAAAGCCGGAGATCAGATCCGTCAAACGTGTAGCACCTTCTTCACCGGAAATGCTGTCAAAAGATTGTAAAAAATCTTCCACAACCACGCAGGATCGGGAAATGGCCTTAACCAATTGCTGCTGCCCTTCTTCAATGCGTTTGGCTATTTTTAATTCGTCGGCGCGGGTCAGCAACTCAACAGAACCCATTTCACGCATGTACATGCGTACAGGGTCGGTGGTGCGGCCAAATTCGCTGTCAACCGAAGCCAAAGCCGCTACTTCTTCGGCATCTTCGTCATCGGTGGTGACTGTCGCAGAGTCGGTAATTAACGAGTCTTCATCAGGTGCCACTTCGTACACCTGGATGCCCATATCATTGATCCAACCGATAATTTCTTCGATTTGTTCAGGATCGGCAATATCGCTGGGCAAATGGTCGTTAACTTCGGCATAAGTCAGGTATCCCTGAACTTTACCTTTGGCAATCAACTGTTTAAGCTGGGACTGTTGTTGTTCTTGATTCATCATTTACTCACTGTAGTCGCTACGCAGCTCGGTCACACTGAACCGAAAATTATACTACAAATTTTTATTGCATTGTACCGGTTTATTTGCTCAACAACTCACGTAGTAGGATTTTTTCACTTTCATCCAAACCGACATCTTTTTCTTTTAACAAGAGCTTATCCAAGCGCATTTCTTTAGCTTGATTTAACAATTTGTCCAAAGCATCATTAAATACCGCCGTCACCCGCTCGTCAGCAATAGACAAATCCAAGAAAACCAAAGCTTTAATGGTTTTTTCTTCGGGCTTGTCACGGTAGTATTCCAATAGCACCGCAGTATTGGCAGGCTTTTCATCCATCAGCACCTGCACAATGCCCTTAAACAGCTCACCGCCTGAAAACTCTAACTTATCCCAAGCAATTTTTTTAGCTTCAACCACGGCAATTAAAAGCGGATTCTGCAACAATAAAGCCAATGCAACTCTTGCAGATGACAACCGGGCCTTATCTTGCGGCTGACGTAATTTACTGGTTTCTAATTTTTGATTAATTTGGGTTTCCAAAAAACCACGCCTAGGCGAGCCTGACAAATTTTTCAGCCTCGCAAACATCAATTCCTTAAATACACCCTCAGGCAACTTATCCAAATAGGGCTTTGCCTTGGCAACAAATTGTGCGCGACCTTCGGTTTCTTTCAGATTAAACTCAGCGGCAATGTGTTCAAAAAAATAATCGGATAAAGTTTGTGCACCCTGCACACGCCCAACAAAAGCTTCCAAACCTTCATGCCGGACAAGCGAATCTGGATCGAAACTTTGCGGCAGCAACATAATACGGACTTGCTTGCCTTCTTTTAGGCTAGGGAACACCGATTCCATCACCCGCCAAGCCGCCTCGCGCCCAGCGCGATCACCATCAAAACAGAATACCAGCTCGGACGAAAAACGGAACAGCAAATCCAAATGCGCTGCCGTTGCCGCCGTACCCAATACCGCAACCGCATAATCAATGCCAAATTGCGCCAATGAAATAACATCCATGTAGCCTTCCACAATCAAAATCCGTGGCGGCTTGGCATGTTTTTGCAGCAATTCAAACAAACCATAAACGAGTTTGCCCTTATGAAATAGCGACGTTTCCGGAGAATTCAAGTATTTGGGCAAAGAATCATCCAAAACCCTGCCACCAAAGCCCACGACCCTGCCGCGCTTATCGCGGATCGGAAACATAATGCGCTGACGGAAGCGGTCATAAACACGACCATTTTCCTTAGCGACCAACAAACCGGCTTCCAATAACAAGCGCTCATCGAACAGATTTGGCAACGATTGCCATTCATCGGGCGCATAACCCAGCATAAACTCACGGGCGCAATCACTGCTTAAGCCACGCGCCTTAAGATAATCGACTGCTTTCTTACCACCCTCACTGCTACGCAACTGCTCGACATAAAAAGCAGCGACCTTTTCGGTAAGCGCATACAGATCAGTTAAATTGTCTTTGCTGGGCGATGCTTGATAAGCAGCAGCTTCTCTTGGCACTTCCACGCCGACAAAGTCAGCCAAATCTTCAACCGCCTCAACAAACTCCAAATGCCGGTAATCCATGAGGAAACCAATGGCATTACCACTGGCTCCACAACCAAAACAATGGAAAAATTGCTTCTGCCGATTGACGGAAAAGCTGGGAGTTTTTTCGGTATGGAAGGGACAACGGGCGACGTAATTGGCCCCCGTTTTTTTCAACGGGACTTGCGAGTCGATCAAATCAACAATATCGACCCGCACCAGCAAATCATCAATGAATTCACGAGGGATTCTACCGCCGGACATGGGCTTTTCCGGTGGCCAAATTATTCAGCTAAGGCAGCCTTGATTTTGGCACTGACAATTGACATATCAGCCCGACCTTGCGCTTTGGCTTTTACCAAGCCCATCACTTTGCCCATATCTTTTGCAGATTGCGCGCCGGACTCGGCTATGGCTGCGCTGACTAAAGCATCAATTTCCGATTCGCTTAGCGATTGCGGCAAGAAATCCTGGATAACCAAAACCTCTGCTTCCTCAATATCGACCAAATCGGTACGGCCCGCATCGGCAAACTGTCGAATGGATTCGCGCCGCTGCTTGAGCATCCGGCTAAGGACAGCAAGCACCCGCTCGTCATCCAACTCAATGCGCTCATCCACCTCAACCTGCTTAATGGCTGACAAAATCAGGCGGATTACACCTAACCTTGCCTTGTCGCCAGCCTTCATGGCTGACTTCATTTCATCCTTGATGCGATCCGTTAATAAACTCATGGCTTATTGTGCTGGACGGCCACGACGCAAGTTTTTCAATGCATAACGCTCGCGCGCCAATTTTTTCAAATGACGTTTAACAGCCGCAGCACCTTTACGTTTACGTTCCGCAGTTGGTTTTTCGTAAAACTCGCGGCGACGGACTTCAGCCAAAACACCGGCTTTTTCACAAGCGCGTTTAAAACGGCGAATAGCAATATCGAAAGGTTCGTTTTCTTTAATTTTTACTGACGGCATTATAATGATCCAACCATGTTAATATCTGAAAAAAGGGTTACAACAAAAAAAAATTATACTTTTGCGAACTGAACAAAAATAACCCACAATTATACGCCTTTTTTCTCGAATTTCAAAAACTCAATGTACGTTCTAGGCATAGAAACCTCTTGTGACGAAACCGGTGTGGGCATTTACCACGCCCAAAAAGGTCTGATCCACCATCTTCTGCATAGCCAAATTGACATGCACAGCGAGTACGGCGGCGTCGTGCCGGAGCTGGCATCACGCGACCATATCCGTAAACTTGTCCCGCTGATTAGGCAAGCCTTACAAGAAAGCCAGCTGACCCACCAAGATTTGGGCGGCATTGCCTACACGGCAGGACCTGGCTTAATGGGGGCGTTATTGGTCGGCGCAGCCACGGCACAGAGCTTGGCGTGGACGTGGCAAATCCCCGCACTTGCCGTACACCATATGGAAGGCCACCTGCTTGCGCCCATGCTGGAAGAAAACCCGCCCGCCTTCCCTTTTGTTGCCCTGCTCATTTCCGGCGGACACACCTTATTGGTCAAGGTAGACGGCATAGGCCAATACAGCCTGCTCGGTGAATCATTGGACGACGCCGCTGGCGAGGCTTTTGACAAAACCGCAAAACTGCTGGGCTTAGGCTATCCGGGCGGCCCCAAATTGTCGGCCTTAGCTGAACAAGGCCAGCCTGTATTTAAATTCCCGCGCCCGATGACCGACCGCCCAGGCTTGGACTTTAGCTTTAGCGGCTTAAAAACCTTTGCCCTGAACACCATCAACGCTTCCGATGGCAGCCTTCAAAGCAAGGCCGATATTGCTTGCGCCTTCCAAGACGCCGTTGCCGACACCTTAACCATCAAATGCAAACGGGCATTGGAACAAACGGGCCTGAAACGCTTGGTAGTGGCTGGCGGCGTCAGCGCAAACCGGCAAATCCGCGCCTCATTGACGGCAATGGCAAACAAAGCCAATGCCGACATTTACTTCCCCCGACCTGAATTTTGCACCGACAACGGCGCCATGATTGCCTACGCCGGTTGCCAGCGGCTGATGGCAGGCCAACACGAAAGCTTGGCAGTTTCTGCGTATCCGCGCTGGCCGATTGATAGCCTGCCCCGCTGTTGACAGGCTATTTTTCTTCGCCCGCCAGCAAGCGTTGGATATTGCTGCGATGCCGCCAGAGCAACACCAAAGTCATGGCGACCGTTGCCACCACCACCGGCAGCTTGCCCAGAATAAACCACGCATAAACTGGCGACAGAACCGACGCGCACAAGGCTGACAAAGACGAGATTTTGCCGATCTTATACATCGACAACCAAGTGGCAACAAACGCCAAGCCCAACAACCAGTTAAAGCCCAGCAACACGCCGATGGTGGTCGCAACGCCCTTACCGCCTTTAAAGCCAAAAAATACCGGATAAAGATGTCCGGTAAAAGCCGCCAAACCGGTCAACACCAGCAACTCGTCCGACACGCCATATAAGCTTGCCGCCAGCACCGGCAGCAAGCCTTTCAACAAATCGCCCGCCAACGTAATCGCCGCTGCTTTTTTGCCACCGATACGCATCACATTCGTCGCACCGGGATTCCCCGAACCTTGCTCGCGCGGATCAGGAAGCCCCATCATCCGGCAAGTGAGGATGGCACAAGAAATGGAACCTACCAAATAGGCGACGGGAACGAATAACCATTCAATCATGGGATACCTTTTTTATTGATAAATTAACTGATGTTATAAGGAAGGATTTTTTACGGATTAACAATGGATGCCTGCAATTATAAAGATGATTCAGTAAAACAAAGTCCTACCGCCATCAACCGTCAAAATCTGACCGGTCATAAAATCGGCATCTTTAATCAGGAACAACACCGCTTTGGCAATATCCAGCGGCCCGCCGGTGCGGTTTAAAGCAATGCGGGGCAACAGCTCGGCCTTTTGTTGCAAAGACAATTCCTGCTCGGAACACACAATCGTACCCGGCGCAACACCGTTTACCCTGACATTCGGTGCCAACTCTTTAGCCAACACCTTGGTCATGGCGACCAATCCCGCTTTGGCAATGCTGTACACCGGATAATCTTTCAAACCCCGTTCGGCGTGAATATCAACCATATTGACGATACAGCCCTGCTGGGCAGACAAACTGGCTGCCAAGTGTTTTGCCAAAAAAAACGGTGCTTTTAAATTGCTGCCCAACAGCTCGTCCCATTGCTGCTCTGTCACCGCATCCATCGGTGTGGGATAAAAAGCCGAAGCATTGTTGACCAGCACATCCAAATGCCCCCACGGGCAACTAGCCGCCGCAGCCAAAGCCGCTAAATTCTCCATATCAAGCAAATCGGCCTGCATGGCTTGGGCGGAATCTGGGCGCAAGCTATTCAGTTCATCGCAAAGCCTTAATGCTTCGGCTTGGGATGCGTTGTAGCTCATAAAAATATTGCAGCCGTGGCTATGCAGCAAGCGGGCGCAATCCGCGCCAATGCGTTTGGCAGCGCCTGTAATCAGTACATTTTTTTGCATACAGGGCTTCCTGATAGGGTACGCGGTTATTTTTGCAGGCTGATCTTATCAACATCCGATTTTTCAGCTTCGTCACCCGCATCGGCTTTCGGCACAAAAAAACGGGAAAACAACAAGCCCACCTCGAACAACAACCACATCGGCACTGCCAATAAGGTTTGCGAAATGGCATCGGGCGGGGTCAGCACCATGCCGACGATAAACGCACCGACCACCACATAAGATCGTTGCGCGGCAAGCTGGGCGGGCGTGACCAAACCCGTCCAAACCAAGACGATGGTAAAAATCGGCACTTCAAAACACACGCCAAAGGCAAAAAACAGCGTCAGCACAAAATCCAGATATTTGCTGATGTCGGTCATCACCGCTACGCCTTCCGGTGCCGCCGCGGTCAAAAAGCCGAACACCAACGGAAACACCACAAAATAGGCAAAAGCCACGCCCAAATAGAACAGCACCGTGCTGGCGACCAACAAAGGCAACACCAATCGTTTTTCGCTTTTGTACAAACCCGGCGCGACGAACGCCCAAAATTGGTAAAGGATCACCGGCACCGACACAAATACCGACAACACCAACGCCAACTTAAACGGCGTAAAAAAAGGCGATGCCACTTCGATGGCAATCATGGTGCTGTTGGCAGGCAAATGCTTCATCAACGGCCCCGCCAACACGCTGTAGATTTGGTTGGCGTAAGTGGTCAGCCCCAAAAATATCAACAGCACACACAAGACGATACGCAACAAGCGGTCGCGCAATTCAATCAGGTGGCTGATGAGCGGCAGCTCAGGGTCGGGCTGGGAATTATTCCGGCTCATGGGTTTTGGTCAGGTTGACAGGCGTTGCCGTTTCAGGATTTAAAGCGGCATGGATGGAATGGGCGGTTTCGTCAAGTTCGGCCTGCAAGTCGTGCAAGGCTTCCAAATCCGGATTTTGTTGGTTTAAGGCTCGGCGAAATTCTTCGATATACAACTCTTGCTTCAGCTCGGCTTGCACGCCCGCCACGATGCGGCGGGTTTTGCCTATCCAAAAGCCGGCAATTCTGGCGGCTTGCGGCAGCTTTTCAGGGCCGATCACCAATAAGGCCACCAAAGCCACCATGCAAATTTCCGAAAAACCAATCTCAAACATCTTTGACTTTTTCGTTCGTTTTGTGGGTCACTTCGCCGTCAATCACGGTTTCTTCGTCTTCGGCAGGTTTCTCGCCCTCACCTTCTTTCAAAGCGGTGCGGAAATTTTTGATGGCCCCGCCCAAATCGGTACCGATATTCCGTAAGCGTTTGGTGCCAAAAATAACAATGGCAATCCCTAATACGATCAATAATTTAGTAATGCTAATACCCATATTCGCCTCCCGTGTGGCTGATTATTTGGCAGTGCGTTGCGCTTTTTCTTCCAAACCCGACAAACCAAAACGCCGCTGCAATTCATTCAAGACATCATCAGGGTGCAAACCCTGTTGTGCCAACAACACCATGCAGTGAAACCATAAATCGGCCGTTTCGTAAATGATCTGCTCCTTATCGCCATTTTTTGCCGCGATCACCGTTTCGGTCGCTTCTTCACCAATTTTTTTTAAAATGCTGTCCAAGCCTTTCGCGTACAAACTGGCAACATAAGATTTGTCGGCGGCTTGCTGCTTGCGCTCTTCCAAGACTTGGGCAAGTTGGGTAAGGGTATTGTTCATGTTGGCTTATAAAAAATTCAAAAAACTTCATTTTGCAAAGCGTGCGATACCAAAATCAACGCGTTGCCTGATTTTCGCCATTATGACATTTTTAACCGCTGTGTTCGACGGCAAAATGAGGGATTTGCAATACATTTGCCAGCAATCCAATACCCATAAGCACCCACCATTAACACCTCATGCAAAGCAGCGTGGCTGCAAGCAGAAGAACCCGTTACCAAAATGATTATGCAAGTGCATGACAAGCTGATGTTTGAAACTGCCGGGGACTGTATCACCAAAATAATTGGGCTAATGTAGGCAGCAGCGGAATTGACTATCCTGCTGGTGGGTGTCGGTGTGGTCGAGAGTCAGGATGAGACGCATTGACTTTATTAGGTTTTGATTATTCATTAGTGCGCGGTTTTTTAGGTAGATAACAATATGAAAAAAACAGGTTGATAATAGAAAACTAATTTGCTATTTTCTTGATTAAAAAACTTCAGGTATAAAAATATACGATGTTTATGAATTTTTTAATATTACTTGAAAAAGTGCCTACTTGGCATACATAGGCGTTAAAAAATTATTGGTATTATGGTGATAATATGTCTCTGATACGAATTGCACTAGAGTCTGTTGACAATTAAGCCAACCAAATGAAGCTGGCAGTCAGGACTATGAAAGTCGAATACCGAGAGGCGAGCTTTTCATGACGCGTTAAAATCCGTCTAAATTGTTTGATCGGGCAAAAAAACCGTTCGTAAAGACTACATTGACCCAAGATGCAGAGAATCTAAATAAATGCTCGGCTAACTAGGCATTACTACCAAGGAAATATCAAATGTCACTCACTGAATTGTTTAGCCTAGATAATGCACATCTCGTAGCACTAGTTATTTTCCCTTTAGGCTTTATGGCTCATGTATTGGTTTCATCAGGTAGCCTTGGTAGAGCGTTTCATATAATCATGTTTGCTACTGCAATTTCTTCTTTAGTTGTTGGCATTTCTCTTATTATCTACAAAAGCTTTAATTCCGTGTCAACAAGCGAAGCTGTGTGCAATTCGTTATCAGGAAACTACAGGCTGTTACTAGATTATATCTATTATGATGACAATGATATTAAGGTTACTGCAACAGACGGTGAATGGAGAACAACTCAATGCGAAGGTGGAAAAAATGGTGTTTTTAGTTTAAAAGGTGATGACAGAACCGAACAAAAAATTGAATTAAAAATAAATGGGATATACCGACAAATTGCAATTTCAGAGACAAAGTACCAATCGATAATAACAATAGCTGCTGACGGACAACTCATTAAACGAAGGATTGTCAATCCTGTTGGTGGAAAACCAAAAATTACAAAACGAGATGATATTAGACTGGATGAATATCAAAACTTAATTACTGATAAGCTATTAGAATATGAAGAAATAATCGATAAAAAACATTCTGCACCTGAATCCAGTATTTGCTATCCAACACTTGGTAAGGATGATGGAAGAACATTTATAGCAGCAATATGCTCGGATTATGCTAGAGCTTTGGTGAAATATGATTAAGTAAATACTAAATCAATGAATTTTATTTGCAACCCTAAATACTCAGAGGTTTTTATGAATCGTAGAAATTTTTTGATTACCTGTTCAGCACTCCCCTTAGCTACGATACCAGTACCTAGTAACGCGTTCCTTTTAGGGATTATTTTGAGGTTTGTTTTTGTAACAATTGCTACCGCTGTAATTACAAAGGTAACTCATATGGCTATTGAAAAATGGGTAAAAACTGCCGATCTTGGTTTGAATGACCCTTCTGTCATAGAAGTTTCAGATAATGTCGCACGACAAGTAAGAGATTATGACTGCAAAGGTCTTTTATTAAAAGGAAATCAACATAACCAAATTGGGATTCAAGGTAATGGTAGGTTTGCTTCTAATTTGACTCTCTTAATTGAGGATTTGAACTCTAATAAAGTCGAACTAAGCCCTACATTCTATGCCTCAGGATCATCTGACTCAATATATAAAAAACATATAGGTGAGCTACCATTTCCGGGAGTAAAGAGATTTATCGGAAAACCCCATAATCCAAACATTGACAATTTTCGCTCGCCAAATATAGTTGTTGCAAACGATCATGAGGTAAGGATGTATGGTACGTCAAGAAATACTTAAATTATATAGTCTTATTTTTCTTTCTCTTTTCGAATGCAGCTGCGCTCCAGCAAGTGTTCAAGATAGACTTAATTACTTAGAATCAGTGGTTTATGCTAATGATCATAAACTTAGTGAAGATTTAAAAAAATTAAACTCCCTTTATTCAGAAAACAGAAATTATTCTTATGCAGTTGGACAGGATCTAAAAAAGGTAAAAAGTGTAATAACTGAATATAAAAATCATTTAGATACTATAGAAAGTAAAACAAACAAGTTTTGCGTATATGTTTCCGATGACCGCCAAACACTAGAAATACTTCCAGAGGGTGAATGCTCCAAACTTGAGTGAGTGCTGCTGTTGAAAAATCATAGATTGAAACAATGATATTAAAAACCAATTGAACATACTTAATAATTTAGTTATTTTATCACGTGCGTTTTGGGAGTTTTGTTTTTTCAAGATTGGCGCTTTAGTTCGTGCTTTTGATAGCGGCGAGCATCTTAACTTAATGTTGAAACTAACTCAGATAATAAAAATAGCAAGTTTTTAAATTAAATGTAAATACTGTAAAACTCATAAGCAAGGTTACCAAAGTTTCCAAGGAAATCAGTACTTAAATGACAGATGAAACAAAATGGTATGAAAAACTATTACCTAGCTGGCCCACTACATGGCCATCAACCGTATTTGGCTTAGGCATAGCAATACTTTTATTAGGCTCATTAATTTATTACTCTCATAACCAAATGGAGCTTCAAGGATTACAATCCGTAATTGCTGTATTTAACAACAAAGGCGATGCCGACATAAGCGTCGACAGAGTTTATGTCTTTACTACAGCATCATACTTAACCAAATACGATCTCGCTCACACGGATCTTGCAAATATCCCAATCGAAGACAAGTTGAAGAAAATTCAGCAAGAAACACCATGGTATTACGTTGACGATCCACAAGCACTAACGTGCAATAAAGACGCAATCATCGAACAATGCTTAGGTAAGCAGATCAAAGATTTTGTTGAGAAGCTAAATTCCTTAAAGAAAGAAGCGTTACCTAAGAGCATCCAAGGATACGAGTTCTATGAGTCTTTGGGAAGCGGATCAAAACCACTCAAAAGGGGGTTCACATGGAAGGTAACAATACCTCATGGATCAAAATTTGAACGCGATGATCTAATTCGAATTTATGTTGAACACTGGCACAGACCAAATGGAATATATATCGAGGAGATAAAAATCCCTCACTCCCGTAAGTAAGTTTAGTAGGTGGGCAGCGCTGTTTTGCCCACCTTTTTCCGCAATTTGGTGGGCAGAACAGCGCTGCCCACCCTACATTACTAACATCCAGGAGGCGTAAGCGTTCGGATAGGGCAGAACCTTTTCCCTGTGTTCATCGGAATCATGGCTGTAGCTGATGAAAACGGTTTTTTCGCTCATAAAAGTCGGCTCATATCTGGATAGATTAGGCGATATTATCAGGTTAAAGGCCGAGTTTCGAGGCAGATCGGGAATTTTAGCGATGGTTTCAGCGCAAGGTGGGCTGTGTTGATTTGCCCGCTTTGCATACAGGGTCAGTCGGTAAAGGTACGCAATGCGTACCCTACGATTTTAGGAAGATGCGTAAATGCTCTTAGGGTCTTTTAGCACGGGTTCAACGGCTTGCCATTGCCCGTCAATCAGCTGGCGGTAGAAGCAGCTTTGCCTTCCGGTGTGGCAGGCGATGCCGCCTTCTTGTTCAATTTCCAGCAAAATCACGTCTTCATCGCAATCGAGTTGGATGCTGATGACTTTTTGCCGATGTCCGGATTCTTCGCCTTTACGCCACAATTTACCGCGCGAACGTGACCAGTACACGGCATAGCCTTCTTGGGCGGTTAAGACGAGGGATTCGCGGTTCATCCACGCGAACATCACTACTCTGCCGCTACCTGTTTGCTGGGCTATGACGGGGATTAAGCCGTCGCTAGTCCAGCGGATTTCATCTAACCAAGCTTCACTCATAAGCGCACCTCAATACCACGGCTTCGCATATGTTCTTTGGCTTGTTGCACCGTGTATTCGGCAAAGTGGAAAATGCTCGCCGCCAGTACCGCATCGGCTTTGCCTTGGATAACGCCATCTGCCAGATGATCGAGATTGCCAACGCCGCCGGAGGCAATCACTGGCACGGCGACGGCTTCACTAATGGCGCGGGTTAAGGGCAAATCGAAGCCTTCGCGGGTACCGTCGCGGTCCATGCTGGTCAGCAGTATCTCCCCTGCCCCGTAAGCGACCATTTTTTCCGCCCATTCAATGGCGTTGATGCCTGTTCCTTTGCGTCCGCCGTGGGTGAAGATTTCCCAACGGTCGGTTTCGCCTGCTTGGCTGACTTTTTTGGCATCGATGGCGACCACGATACATTGCGAGCCGAAGCGTTCGGCGGCTTCTTGGACAAATTCGGGGCGGAACACTGCGGCACTGTTGATACCGACTTTGTCCGCACCGGCATTGAGCATACGGCGGATGTCGTCCAAAGTGCGGATGCCGCCGCCGACGGTCAGCGGAATGAAGACTTCACTGGCGACTTGTTCGACCACATGGACGATGGTGTCGCGGTTATCGTGGGTGGCGGTGATGTCGAGGAAGGTGATTTCGTCCGCGCCTTCACGGTCGTAACGGCGGGCGATTTCAACCGGATCGCCGGCGTCGCGGATGTCGACAAATTTGACACCTTTGACGACGCGACCGTTATCGACGTCCAAACAGGGAATGATGCGTTTGGCGAGGCTCATAATTAAAACGATTCGGCGAGTTTTTCGGCTTCGGCAAAATCCAAGGTGCCTTCGTAAATGGCGCGTCCGGTGATGGCACCCATGATGCCATCGCTAGCAACCAATCCTAAGGCGTGGATGTCAGCCATGTTGGTGATACCGCCAGAGGCAATCACGGGGATTTTGATGGCCCGTGCCAAGCGTGCGGTAGCTTCGACGTTAACGCCTTGCATCATGCCGTCGCGGGAGATGTCGGTGTAAATGATGGCTTCCACGCCGTCGGCTTCAAAATGTTGCGCCAAATCAATCACGTCATGTTTTGAAAGCTTTGACCAGCCGTCAATCGCCACTTTGCCGTCTTTGGCATCGAGGCCAACGATGATGCGGCGCGGGTATTCCAAGGCCATATCACGGACAAAATGCGGTTCGTTAACGGCTTTGGTGCCGATGATGACGTATTCAACACCGGCATTCAGATACGCTTCGATGGTTTCTTCATCGCGGATACCGCCGCCAATTTGTACAGGAATGCCCGGATAGGCTTCGACAATGGCGTGGATGACGTCGGCATTAACGGGTTTGCCCGCAAACGCGCCATCCAAATCGACCAAGTGGATACGTTTTGCGCCAGCGGCTACCCAACGTCCGGCAACGGCAACCGGATCATCGGAAAAAACCGTATCATCTTCCATGCGTCCTTGGCGTAAGCGCACACATTTGCCTTCTTTCAGGTCGATAGCGGGAATTAACAACATAAGTAAAGCGTCCTCAATGCAAGTTTTATAGTTTTAATAATGTCCGTCCCACGCCAAAAAGTTTTTCAGCAGTTGTAATCCAACGTGCTGGCTTTTTTCGGGATGGAACTGTACGGCAAAGATGTTGTTTTTGGCTAAGGCACACGCAAACGGGCTTGGATACTGTGCGGTGCCGACCACTAAGGCGGGATCAGCCTGATCGGGTTGGGCATAGTAGCTATGCACAAAATAAAAACGGCTGTCTTGGGGGATGTTTTGCCAAAGCGGGTGTGCAACTTGTTGGACTTGGTTCCAACCCATGTGCGGAATTTTTAGGCGCTGGCCTTGGTTATCTTGTAGGTTTTCGGGAAAACGCACGACGTGGCCTGGAAAAATACCCAAGCATTCGGTCAGGCCATTTTCTTCGCTATCGGACAGCAAAGCTTGCATGCCTAAGCAGATGCCTAAAAAAGGTTTTTCTTGGGCAACGGTTTTAATCACCGCATCCAGACCCGTTTGGGCAAGTGCCTGCATACAATCGCGCATGGCACCCACACCCGGAAAAACGACCCGGTCGGCCTGTAAGATTTCGTTGGGATTGGCACTGATTTGCACCAAGGCGGAAGGGTCGGCATGTTGTAAGGCTTTTGCAATGGAATGCAAATTTCCCATACCGTAATCAATAACAGCAACAGAGGACATAATCGTTTACAAACAAAAGGTAAGAATACAGCCCAAACAATAATTCACGGCGTTTACAGGCTGCCTTTGGTGGACGGCATTATACCTGCCATACGTTCGTCTGCGGTAATCGCCATCCTTAAAGCGCGACCCAGTGCCTTAAAAATTGTTTCGGCAATGTGGTGGGCGTTGACGCCTTTCAGGTTATCGATATGCAATGTCACACCGGCGTGGTTGACAAAACCTTGGAAAAATTCACGGAACAAATCGACATCAAACGAACCGATCATGCCACGCGGAAAAGTGACGTTGTAAAACAAACCGGGACGACCGGAAAAATCCACAACAACGCGTGATAAAGCTTCATCCAGCGGCACGTAAGAATGCCCATAACGGACAATGCCTTTTTTGTCGCCAATGGCTTTCGCAACCGCTTGGCCTAGGGTAATACCGACATCTTCGACGGTGTGGTGCGCGTCAATTTGCAAATCGCCGTGGGCGACAATGTCCATATCGATTAAACCGTGGCGGGCGATTTGGTCAAGCATGTGGTCAAGGAACGGCACGCCGGTGGTAAAACTGGCTTGGCCTGTGCCATCGACATTAATGGCTATTTTGATTTGGGTTTCGAGCGTGTTGCGCTCTACGGTGGCGGTGCGTGGAGTCATGGTTTTATAAGATTTTGTCTGGAAAATTATTTTATTGCGTTATCAGATCATCGTAACGGTCATGTGAGCCAATCCAAAACCACACTAACCCTTCTTCACGTTCTTTTGCCAATGCGCGATAACGCAACCCAATACGCACCGACCAAAACACGCCTATCTTTTTCAATCGTAAGGAAGGATGACGAGGATAGGTTCGCAGTAATTCGAAATTTTTATCCGCCAGCAGACGAATTTCATCGGGTAATTGACGATAGTGAAACCAAAAATCCGATGTGGCAAAGTGCTTCACAATGGCGTTGCTTGTCCTGAAAGAAAGGCTTCATCGGCTGATTTACCAGTCCTATCCAATCGACCAGCGAAAACATCCGCTGCAATTTTTTGATCCCACTGGTCTGCAATAAACTCTTCAAACCATTCGGAAAACTGCTGTAATTCGTTAGCTGAGAGTTGCGAGACGGCTAGTTCAAGTTCTTGGATATTACTCATTATTTCCACCATAAGCGATTAAAATAAAAAGCTAAAATTCACACTAAATCCATTTGTTTTACAAAGCAGCAATTTTAGTCATTTTTTCTTGGTTATAAGCAATTTTATTAGCATTAATTGCTATAACGCCTTGCTTGCTTAAGTAATCAAATATCAATTCAGGATTAACATTGTCAGCCTTAAATTTACTTTTGATATTGTTAAGCAAGGTTTCCTTTTTAGCAGGCCGACTTTTATTGTGATTCAATAAATGCAGACAATATTCTTGAACATAATAATTAATCTGCATAACACCTTCACTTACGGTGTTCACGGATTGAATACTTTCTTTTTTTATACCAATTCTTGTTGCGCTTCGGCCTTGATCTTTTAACAAATCAACAACATGCTCCAAATCGTTATCATTAGAAACAATATCAAAATGAGTCTGTTTGGGTAGCTCTATCATTAAAACACCAGCCCAAAAAGAAATACCAAAATCTGCCGAGTTTTTACCTGTGTTCGGCATCTTAGCAATGCGTAACTTATTGGCATTAACTGTGGTTGTTAAAGGCACAATCCAATCAATCGGTATTTTTGCGCCGCTTTGAGCATAGCAGACAACAACATGGGAATATTGCCCAAGATTTTCCATAAGCTGGTTAATCTGGCTAGGACAATTTTCTAAATCAATTAACAAAACATGATTGCTAGCTTCTTCTTTGACTTTGTCCATGTTGTCGTCTCAATACGCGTAAGCCATAATTGCCCACGCTATACATTTCAGCAGGAATTAGCCTTTAGATGCACGTTTACGCTCGTTTTCCGTCAACAATTTTTTACGCAAACGAATCGATTTTGGTGTCACTTCAACCAACTCATCTTCCGCAATAAATTCCAAAGCTTGTTCTAAGGTCATTTTTTGGATACGTGCCAGCACCAAACTTTCATCCGTACCTGAAGCGCGGATGTTTGTTAATGGTTTGGGTTTGCACGGATTGACACATAAGTCATTGCTGCGTGAATGTAAGCCAACCAACATGCCTTCATAGATTTCATCACCGTTGACCAACAATAAATCGCCGCGTTCTTGCAAAGGATGCAGTGAGTAAGTCACCGCTTTACCTGCCACCATTGAAATCATAACGCCACGTTGGCGGCTGCCGACTTCACCCGCTTTCATGGGGCCGTAATGGTCGAAGACATGATAGAGCAAACCAGAACCTGACGTTGCGGTCATAAATTCAGTTTGGAAACCGATCAAGCCACGTGATGGCATCATGTATTCCAAACGCACACGGCCTTTTCCATCAGGCACCATATTGGTCAAATCACCTTTACGTTCGCCCAATTTTTCCATGATGGAGCCTTGGTGTTCCTCTTCGACTTCGATGGTGACCATTTCAAAGGGTTCGCATTTTTTGCCATCAATTTCTTTCAGGATAACTTCTGGACGTGAAACGCCCATTTCAAAGCCTTCGCGGCGCATGTTTTCGATCAAAACCGACAAATGCAGTTCGCCACGGCCTGATACTTTAAATTTATCAGGATCAGCGGTATCTTCAACCCGTAAAGCAACGTTGTGTTGCAGTTCTTTTTCCAGACGGTCACGAATTTGGCGGGTGGTAACAAATTTACCTTCTTTACCGGCAAACGGTGAGTTATTGACTTGGAAAGTCATGGTCACCGTTGGCTCATCCACGGTCAGCGGCGTCATGATTTCAACCGCTTCTGGATTACAGATGGTGTCGGAAATTTCTAATTTTTCGATACCGGCAAAGGCAATAATGTCACCAGCACGTGCTTCGGCGACTTCAACGCGTTCTAAGCCGTGGAAACCGTAAATTTGTAGCATCCGACCCTTACGTTCGACACCTTCGCGGTTAACAATAACTAACGGTTGGTTGGGTTTAATGGTACCGCGTTGGATACGGCCTACACCAATAACACCCACATAGGTGTTGTAATCAAGGCTGGACACCTGCATTTGGAACGGGCCATCCATATCAACAGGCGGAGGGCTTACTTTTGATACGATAGTTTCAAATAAGGGCGTCATATCACCATCAGTGATAGTGTGTTCCAAGCCTGCATAGCCGTTGATAGCTGAGGCATACACGATAGGGAAATCCAACTGTTCGTCGGTTGCACCTAAGCGGTCAAACAAATCGAAGGTTTGGTCAACTACCCAATCAGGGCGTGCGCCTGGGCGGTCAATTTTGTTGATGACGACAATGGGTTTCAATCCTAAAGCAAAAGCTTTTTGGGTAACGAAACGGGTTTGCGGCATCGGGCCATCAACCGCATCAACTAACAACAAAACGGAATCGACCATCGACAGAACGCGCTCGACTTCACCACCAAAGTCAGCATGGCCTGGGGTGTCAACGATGTTGATATGGTAGCCGTTCCAATCTAAGGCGGTGTTTTTTGCCAAGATGGTAATGCCACGTTCTTTTTCAATATCGTTGGAATCCATGATGCGTTCGGTCACTTTAGTGTGTGCGGCGAACGTGCCGGATTGTTGAAGCAATTTGTCAACCAAGGTCGTCTTACCGTGGTCAACGTGGGCGATGATGGCGATGTTTCTAAGTTTTTCGATCACTTTGTCTGTACTCTAAAGGTTAAATAAACAGGTTTAGCCAGACAGCGTTTGTGATCTGGATAAAAAATGTAGGATGGATGCAAGCTTAATGGATAGGCGGCCTTAGCTTTGCTGCCAAGGCAAGCCCTGAAAACGCCAGCCGCCCAAGTTGCCACGGTGGTGGTTGGCGTCCAAAGGCCCTTCGAAGCCGTCAACAATATTGACAAGCCATTGGTAGCCTTGCGCCTCAAGGGCTTTAGCCGCGTCCAATGAACGCTGCCCGCTGCGGCAAAGCAGCAATATCGGCGACTCCCGATTTGGCGCCACGGCGATCACTTGGGCGATAAATTGTGGGTTAAGCTGCCAGTCAGGGGCTTCTTTCCAAGGCACATGGATAGCACCGGGCGGATGACCGACAAAACTGTGTTCCATTTTTGTCCTGACATCAATCAAGACGGAACCAGCGCGGTTTTGCAACAAGTCCCAAGCTTGTTGCGGCTGTAAGTTTTCAATCATTTTAAATTTGGCTGTTTATTGGCAAAACCAGCAGGCATTAACATTGGCCTTAGGCTAAGAATTTCACCGTAAAATCTGGGTATTATCGCATCACCCAGAATACGGTCAAGCAATAGCTGGGATTAGTTTGCTTAATCAAACAGCTAAATGGCTTTTATTCTCCGCTGGCCATGTTCACGCGCGGCTCTAACCAGACCTGCAAAAAGTCCATAAAACGCCTAACCTTAGCGGACAGATATTTTCTGTGCGGATAAACCGCATAAATATCTAAAGGCGGCAAAGCATAGTCTTCCAGCACGATTTTTAACTTGCCTTTTTCAATATCACGACCCACAACATAAGACGCCAACATCACCAAACCTAGCCCGTCTATTGCGGCAGTTCTGATGGCATCAGCAACATTCGCTTGCATACGCCCCGAAACATTGATGGCGGTATAACCGTTTTCGCCCTTAAATTGCCATTTGTTGCGCGGCGCACTTGCCCAGTTGACCAAACAGCTGTGGTTTAACAAATCGGACGGTGATTTTGGAATTCCGTATTGTTCCAAATAGGCAGGCGATCCACACACAACCAAGGACGAACTGGTCAGTTTTCTGGCAACCATACTGGTGTCATTTAATGCACCGAGATAAATGGCCAAATCAATACCTTCGTCAATCATATCGCCAGGCGTACTTTGCAAGATCAATTCGACGGTCAAATCGGTATGGACTTTAAGGAATTCAGCAACGGCATGGGCAATATGTGTCGCCCCAATGACCGGTGGCGCACTGATTTTTAAAACACCACGTGGCTCGGTCTGTAAATGCGTGACAGCCGCCTCCATTTCTTCAACATCCAGCAACACTTGTTGGCAACGCTCAAGGTAGGAGCCGCCGACATCGGTCAAACTCAAACTGCGCGTGGTGCGATTGAACAAGCGCGTCCCCAAACTACCTTCAAGCTGCATAATATGCTTGGTTGCCATCGCACGGGAAATGCCCAACTCACGCGCACCACCGGCAAAGCTGCCCGCTTTGGCTACCCGAACAAACACATTCATACTGGTCAATTTATCCATTTACTACTCCTGATCCTGTCTATCACGATAACGTTACTTGGTTACACAGCCATTAGAGCCGTCCAATTAATTTTGCAAACTTATCCCAATTTACGAAATAAAAAACTTGACAACCTAAATAATTTTGTATTTGGAAACAATTCATTTATTAAATCACGTATTGTATACGATAATTATCCCTGTATAGTACGCATCAAGTTAAGAAATTTCAAAAATGTTTACAGATCCATTTTATTTTTCTATACATGAGAGGATGCCAGCAATGAACGATCTCAAACATGATTTAGTGATAGGGCTGTTATTTATTGGCGGCATTTGGAGCTTTATCTCCGGTCAATTCATATTCTCAACCATTTTATTTGCCGGTGCAGCTGTTTATAGCAACATCGCAAAGAGATCAGACAAAACTGATCTCACCTGAATTAACAACCTCCTGGTGTTATACCCAACAAGCAGATACTCCTCATTATACTCTGCTTGATTTTCAACCCTGCCTCCCTTTGGTTGCAGGGTTTTTTTTCGCCTAAATTTTGCCGAAGATAATTAAGTATTAAGCAACATTAAGGAAATATTTATCGTAAAGGTATAAATCCTGAAACAATATGTGTCAAGAAAATAGTGAAAAACATCACTACCTTGACAAGCAAGCCATAATGCTTATTTGACAACCTCAAAAGACGTAAAGGCTTGAGTTATCGCTTGCTCAATCACCTCGACCAAATCTACCCGCGCTGTAATTGGCCCCTTGTGGCACCAAGCAATAAACTTGTCCATCACCTCATCTTCAGCTTCAGCAATAATTTCTACGCGCTTATCAGGCAAGTTTTGCACTTGGCCTTTCACGCCCATCCGCAAAGCTTCTTTTTGGGTAAACGCCCGAAAATAGACACCCTGCACACGCCCGCTTACCAGAATTTTAAATCGACGCATTACTTACAAATCCTCCAACAATAATGAATTTTAGGATCACGGGCAAAATCTTCAGGGATTGTTTGCGCCGTTATATCTTCTATGGTTAAGTCCGACAAGGCTTCCAGATCCATCTTAAAACGCCGGAAGTTTGTGGAAAAATACAACACACCCTGCTCCGCCAACAAAGCGGCAGCGTTTTTAATTAAAGTGACGTGATCGTTTTGAATATCGAACACATCGTCCATTCGTTTGGAATTGGAAAACGTCGGTGGGTCCAAAAAAATCAGATCGAATTGGCGGGGCCGCGCTTGCTTGGCCTCGTGCGCCAACCATTCCAGACAATCGGCCTGGATAAATTCGTGTTCGCCCGCCACGGCATTTAACGACAAGTTATTTTTCGCCCAGTTGATATAAGTGTTGGACATATCCACCGTGGTGGTCGCCAGCGCACCGCCCACAGCCGCATGCACGGTTGCACTGCCTGTGTAAGCAAACAGATTCAAAAAGCGTTTGCCTTTGGCTTGTTTTTGAATCAGCAAACGAATAGGCCGATGGTCAAGAAATAACCCCGTATCCAGATAATCCTCAAAATTGACCAACAACTGGCAACCGCCCTCTTGCACTTGATGGAAGTGTCCGCGTTCGGCTTGCTTTTCATATTGTTCGGTATTGCGTTGTTTACGGCGGATTTTTAAAAACACTTGCTCACGGCTAATGCCAAAGACATCGGGCAGCTCAGCTAATAAAGCCGCTAAACGTTGGTCGGCCTTTTGCGGAGCAATCGTTTTGGGTGGTTCGTATTCCTGCACATTCAGCCACGTTTGCCCGCCCTGATAAACATCAATCGCCACACAATATTCTGGCAAATCGGCATCGTAAGCACGGAAACACGTCACCCCTTGCTGTTTTGCCCATTTGTTCAATTTTTTAAGGTTTTTCTTCAGCCGATTGGCAAACATCAGCGCACCGGCAGCGTCCTCTTCTGTTGACGGCGCCTCGGTTTCGGTGATTTGCGCGATACGTTCGGCTTGTGAGCGGGCTTTAGGGATGAAAAACGCACTCTCTTCAATGTTAAGGCGCAACAGTTTGCATTCCAACGCGCCGTTAAACAAAGTGACTGTTTTTTGCGAACGGATGCCCAAACGGAACCCAAGCTCGGGGTTGCTGATAATCATCGCCGCTTTCCAACCGACAAAATGACTTTTTAAAGTATCGCCAAATTTCTTATACAATTCCGCCGTCTCTTCCTCATCACCTAAGCGCTCGCCATACGGCGGATTGCAGATCAACAGGCCTGGCTGCCAGCTGTCGGCAGGTTTGGCATCGGCAATATCCCGGCGTTCGACGTGGATTTTATGGGCAAGCCCCGCATTGGCAATATGCTGGCGCGCCGTGTTGACGGTTTGGCGGTTTTGGTCAAAACCAACAATCACCGGCAATTTTGTCAGGCCAATGTAACGGCGCTTTTCCGCTTCGGCAATCAACTTATCCCAGCTGGCGGCATCGTGTTTTTTCCAGCCGCTAAAACCAAAATAATCGCGCAACAGTCCTGGCGCGTAATCCGCCGCCATCATCGCACCTTCCAGCAACAAAGTGCCGGAGCCGCACATCGGGTCCAGCAGCGTACCTTTTTGTTGGGCAATCGCCACCCAGCCACTGCGCATCAACATGGCGGCGGCAAGATTTTCCTTCATGGGCGCAGCAATATTGGTGTCGCGATAACCGCGCCGATGCAAGCTTTCGCCGGACAAATCCAAACTCAATTGCGCCACTTCATTTTGCAAATGCACATTGATGCGAATGTTGGGCTGTTCGGTATTGACACTCGGGCGTTTGCCGTACTTTTCGCGCATTTGGTCAACAATCGCATCCTTCACTTTTAATGCGCCAAAATGGGTATTGCTGATTGCCGCTGAATTTTTGGCATTAAAGGTGACCGCGATGCTGTCTTCAGGATCGATATGCTCAAACCAATTGATCTGCTGCACGCCACGGTACAAATCTTCTTGCGACCGGACAGTAAAAGAACTTAATTCCAACAAGACGCGGTTAGCCGTCCTTGACCACAGGCAAACCCGATAAGCCAGCGACAGGTCTCCCTGAAAGGCAACACCCGCCAAAGTGGCTTTAAATTGGTTAACACCCAAAGCTTGCAGCTCTTCGGTGAGCATGGGTTCCATGGCTTTAGGGGTGGTGGCAAAAAATGTATAGTTGGGCATAGTGTAAAATTAAAAAAGCCTTGCACAGGCAAGGCTTTTGGAAAGGAAAAGGTCATGGCTGTGGATTAACCAATGCCAAGTGCAAACAGATGTTTGTGCATAGCTTGATTGTTAAACCGCTTCAAATCAACCATCACCAGAAAATAACTGGGCAAGGCCGATTACTTGACAATATCCAGCAGTTCAATCTCGTAGATTAAAGCCTCATTGGGCCCTACATTGGCAGCACCCGCCAAGCCATAGCCAAGCTGGGTGGGGATATAAAAACGAAATTTCGCACCTTCCGTCATCAACCGGACACCTTCACTCCAGCCTGGAATGACATGGGCCAAAGGATAGGTAACAGGCTTACCTTCATCGGTACGGTCAAACTCTTGACCGTCAATTCTTAACGCCCTGTACTTAACCATTACAGAATCGGTTTCTTCCGGATGTTTGGAGCCTTTGCCTTCCACCAATATTTCGTACTGCAAGCCTGAAGGCGTGATTTTTATATGAGGTTGTTTGGCGTTTTTGGCAAGAAAAGCCGCACCTTTTGCTTTGATTTCTTCAGGTGTTTCGGCATTTGCCATCGAAAATAAAGTTAAACCCATCAAAATAGCTGTAACAATTGAAAGAAATTGGGTTTGCGTTTTTCTCACGATTTATTCCTCTTTATTGTTGTGGAACTCCCATTTTAGCAAAAACAAACCTTTGGTTTCTATTTGATTTGTCCCTGACAACAACACTTTCAAACTAAAAAGCAAGGCACAGCAAAAAATTTGTATGCTGTGCCTCACCGTTTTTAGGTCTCTCGGTTACAACACAAAGCTTGAAGCGGTTATGACAGGCGAACCTAATACTTGAATTTCAAGATCCACCAAACTGTCGCCATTGGTATCGGCAAGCACCAAACCGGCTGTGGCATCAAATCGCACTTGCCCAGCCGTACCGGTAAAACCGGTTTTGATAAAGCTAAATGCTTGGTTGCCGGCTGCTGCCGAATTGGCATCGATGGCAGACAAATCAATTTTATCCAGTTCCGCCACGCTAAAATCATTGATTACATCATGAAATGGCGTACCTGGGGTGCTTTCAAAAATTGACGTATAGATAAACTTATCCGCTCCTGTGCCACCGGTTAAGTTGTCTGCCCCCAAACCACCGGTCAGCAGATCATCACCTGTGCCGCCGGTGATGGTATCGTTACCGGCATCACCAGTAATGGTGTCGTTGTCGGCACCGCCATCTAACAAGTCATTGCCATCATTACCCGTTAAGCTGTCATTACCCGTGCCACCTGATAATACGTCGGCGCCAATCGTGCCAATCAAGGTGTCATTACCCAATGTACCCACATTGGTCGAGCCTTCAGTAAATTTGATGTAGCGACCGTCTAACGTAAAGCTGTTGACCGAATAAATGCCGGTCAGCTTAATTTGCAGCGCATTATTAGCAATATGCAACGTTGACTGATTATTAACGGTGTTCACGGAAAGCTGCACTTGATAACCTATCAATGTGCCATCACCTAACACCACAGAACCACCGGTAAAATCAAAATAATTAATGCGAATACTATCGCCAACAGACGCATCGGTAATGGTATCAACACCAGCAGCCCAATAGACCGAATAATCAAAAATATCATTACCCGCACCACCCGTTAGGGTGTCATTGCCGGAGTCGCCATTGATAATATCATTACCCGCACCGCCATTAATTTTGTCATCACCGTAGTAACCCGTCAGCCGGTCATTTGCCGAACCACCGGTCATATCAAGCACTTCAAAACTACTGTAATTAATGACGTTCAGCTTAGCAGTATCGTAATAACTCGAACCGTAAACACTACGGATCACCGTTGTGGATGAACTGAAATTAACGACTAAGGTATCATTGCCTGCACCACCATCAGCATAATCGTTACCATCACCTAGCCTTACAATATCGTCACCTTCGCCGGTGCGTACGCTGTCGTTACCGCGTACGGCACTGGTATCGATAATGTCATTTTTGCTGCCAGTGATGAGGACGACGGCTTCAATACCGGTTAGGCTGACAACATTGCTGGTTACGTTGCTGGAGGTTGTGCTGGTTAGCGAACCATTGCCAGTCGCCGCCAAGATCAGTTTAATGGCGGTAGTGGCCGCGCTTTGATCGCCTACCCAAGTGTCGTTGCCCGTTCCGCCATCAATAATGTCTTTACCTGCACCGCCACTGAGTACATCGTTACCAGCATTGCCTATCAAGGTATCTACATCGCTGCCGCCGATTAAGGTATCGTTGCCGCTGCCGCCTCTGAGGATGTGCTTTTCGAAGTTACCATAGCTAATTGAAGCGGTATTCAACTTATCAGCCATCACATATGCATTGGTCGCCCAACCACTGAATGGATCATAAAGACTCGTCACAGTTGAGCTAATGTCTGAAGTCAAGCTACTGTAATCGACCGTTAGCGTATCCGTTCCAGCTCCCCCTAAAGCTGTATCAAAACCCAACCCCAGTGAGATTTCATCATCGCCGCCATTGGCGTAAACAATATCGTTCAAGGCATAGCCTTCACTGTTGAGTTTGTCTTTACCCAAGCCATTGTAAAAATTAAAGCCTTCAATATTGCGGATCGAGTGGCCCGCTGCTGTACCTTGGGCGGTGGTTTGGCTTGTTGCCGCGCTAACTACCAACCCAGCGAGGATAGAAGATAAATCGGCTTTCCAGATGTCGTTACCCGCGCCGCCATCAATCGTGGCTTTACCCGTACCACTATCCAGCCAATCGTCACCTTCACCACCCGACAGGGTATCAACGCCTTCACCGCCAGACAGTATGTCATTGCCAATACCGCCACTAAGGCTGTCATCGTTTCTGCCGCCTGTCAGCGTGTCATTACCGCTACCGCCCGTTAGTTTAAAAATTTCCACACCACTGAAAGTCAAGCTGTCGCCCGATACTGAAGTGAAGTTCCCATAGTAACCATTAGACCCATCGTAAGGATACGTGGGGGTCAGCGTAACTGCATTGATATTGGTGGTAACAGCCCCCCAATTCATCACCAGCGTATCATTGCCCGTACCTGCATCAACATTATCCACACCGCGGCCAGTGGTAATGGTATCGTCGCCGCCGTAGGTATTGATGATGTCATTAAACGCCGCAGTTTTAGCGGTTATAACATCGTCGCCTGCAGAATAATTGGTACTAACAATTAATTGTTCAATTCCTGACACCGTTACGCCGAGAGGGGCAACTTGAGTGGTTTTAACCAAATTGATGGTGACGTTGTCGTTATAGGCTGTAAAATCTGCCTGCCAAGTGTCAGTGCCTGTGCCACCATCGATAGTGTCAATACCACTGCCACCATAGAGGATGTCGTTACCGGCACCACCCACCAAGCGGTCATTATTAGCACCGCCATATAAGGTATCGTTACCCGAACCGCTGGTTATATTGAAGGCTTCAACGCCAAAGAAATCAACGGCTGTACTAGCCGTTAAAACGCCTGCTTGAATGCGTCCGCTGTAATAGTAATCGGTAGACCAATAAGGGCCTGAATAGGGGTAAACAGCACTTGTCATTTTCACATCTACCGTAGCAGTGCTGTAGTCCACCACCAACGTGTCAAAACCGCTGCCCGCATCAACTGTACTAAAACCCAAACCAGTTTAATGGTATCGTTGCCACCGCCTGCATAGATGGTGTCAAGCCCTAAACCAGAGGAAATTAAATCATCGCCTTCACCTGTAGATACCCAGTCGTTGCCCACAACAGCAGAAGTATCAATAGAATCGTTACCCGAACCGGTTGTTAGGTTTAGGGCCTCAATATTTTTAACCGACGCGCTGGTTGCGCTGATGGTGTAAGCCAAACCGCTGCCGCCACTTGCACCGGTGTTATTTAAAGTGACAGCAACATCCACACCTAAGGATGAATAATCAGCCACCCATAAATCGTTAAGCCCTGTACCGCCATCAATATTATCAGCCCCTAATCCGCCATACAACGTATCGTCCCCGCCCCCGCCGACCAAGCTATCGGCAGAATTGGCGCCATAAAAGGTGTCATTGCCCGAACCGCCGGTAATGTCAAATGATGCAAAGCCGGAGAAATTGATGGTGTTAAAAAACTCATCGGTGAGCGAGTTTGGTGTGCCAAAAATATCTTCCGTTAATGTGGAGTAGTCCACTTTTAACCGGTCTGTACCGTTACCGGTTAAGGTAAATTCGCCTAAAGGTGCTTGAATAGTCGCCATTGTTTTTTCCTATAAAATATTTACGTTAAAAATACAAAGTGGATTGCCAGAAACACTTTTTTCTAGGTGAAAAAAGTGGATTTCCGGCAGCCAAGTATAACTATAAGTAATTGATAGTAAAGAAATAAAAAAATATTAACCAATTCACACAAAGGACGTTAACTGGTTCATATTATTTGCTTTGTCGGGTTGGTTTTTTCTGTTAGGAAACAACTATTTGATTACCTTTTCGAGCTTATCCAAAAACTGTCAATAAAAGGGTTTTACGAGACACCCCGCAAAATTAAAAGGCCATTTTCACCCAGCCAATTGCCTACAGAAAAAGATCACGAAAATTAAACCCGTTCCAGTGCCAAAAGCCGTTTCTGTTTGGCAACCCTATGCTTTTGTTAGAAAAACTATCAAGGCTTCTGCTAGCTTTATCCAGCCACTGAACAACACTGGGTGTATAATCCCCGCCAAACTTGCGATTGCCAATGGCGTTTATTGGGTTAAATGATAGAAACCCCCATCTACAAGCCTAAACTTTAATCGGGATAATTATAAAAATACGGAGGATAGCGATGAACCTTGTCGTAGAACGCACTTACCGCAAAAACCTTCACACCAAAGGTTTGATTTTTATGAACGGTGCCGAATATGAAGTCGTCATAAAAAACCTGTCCATTACCGGTGCGCTAGCCGAGTTTCATAGCGTCAATTACAGCAGCGATGTCAAAGATATTTTCAGCAACTTGCAGGCCAGCACCAAACACGATTTGTATTTGCCCGAACTGAGCTTGGCGGGCGAAGTGGAAATTGTCAGGGTTGATAGCGAAGGGGATTATATTTTTCTGGCTTTAGAATTTAAGAATGTCAGCCATCATATCGACTCGGTTTTGTACAAGCGCAAAGCCTATCGGAAAAGCATAGCCGATACGGGCAAAATCCTTATCGACGGAGTATTTGTTGAATTTACTTCCGTTAATGTTTCCGTTGATGGCTTGATGATTGAAATCAACCAAGCCGTCAGCTTGCCGGAAAACACGCTGACACACTTTGCCTTCCAACGCTTGTCACTGGAAGGCGAGATAAAAGTTGTTTGGGTAGAACAGCTTGCCGACAACAAAACCTTAATGGGATTGAAGTACGTGAAGCTGGGTAAAATCCAGCCAGAATAAATCCTTAGAACTCCCCTCCGGCAACAACGCCAACTAAATTCATCGCCTACCCAAAAACGATAAAGCCATATCCAGCCTAACTAGGATATGGCTTTATAACAAATAAAATCAATCAATTAATGTCACTAGCCGTTTTTTTTGCTTGGCTCGATTGGAAATAAACACGGCGTTCAACTTTGCCATCAACAAAAACCTTTTCAACAGAAAACTGACCAAAAATAGGCAGTAAAATTGCCCCTTCTTGGGTCTCATCGATACGTTTGCCCAATTCAGCAATCACCACCCTGGCAATTTCCAATGCCCGTTTTTCGGTGACGTTTCCAAATGCAGCCTCTTTATTTTGCTTGGCGGCTTTCACAATCTGGGCCAAAGGAATCCTTTTAGGCTCAACACTGGCGGCTGCGGCTTGCACTTGCGGCAAACTCGCTTGAGGACTATCAACAATACTGGCCTTATCCGCCAACTTTTTTAATAATCGGGCTGACACTTTTTTTGTACTCTTCATTTATTCCTTCCCTTCAGAATGGCGTGTAACTGACAAAGATATTTGCGGTCTCCGCACTCGCATTTTAGGCACACTCGGGTTAACGAATTATTATCAGCCGCACGGACGGCTTTTCAGAAACTCCAACGCCATAAACAAAGCTGCTATAGAACGGGCTTCGGTACATTCACCAGTTGCCAGCAAGCCATTGATATTGGACAACTGCCAAGGGACGACTTCTAACGCTTCCGGCTCGTCGCCCTCTAGCTTTTCGGCATATAAATCTTCGGCGACGATGATTTCGGTGGAATGCTCAAGGTAAGCCGGCGCAACCGTGAAAGAGCTAAGATGATGCAGACGCTTGGCACCAAACCCGACCTCTTCTTTCAGTTCACGGTTGGCAGCCTCAAAAAACGACTCGCCAGCATCAATCTTTCCTTTCGGCAGACCCAATTCGTAGCGGTGCACACCTGCCGAATATTCGCGCACCAACAGTACCGTTTGCTCATCTAACAGCGGCACGACCAACACCGCACCATGGGAACCGCCACGCGCCAAGCGTTCGTAATTGCGCTGCTCGCCATTGCTAAACTGAATATCCATGGATTCAATGCGGAACAATCGGCTTTTGGCGATCACGGTTCGGTTTAGGATGGTCGGTTTTTCAGCCATAATTTGCTACCCTGTTAAGTCATTTTAAATATATCGCACTCTTATGATTAATTGGAAACAAATTGACACCGTTTTGCTAGATATGGACGGCACGCTGCTGGATTTAAATTTTGACAACCATTTCTGGAAAACCTATGTGCCACAAAAATACGCAGAACTGCATGGCCTAAGCCTAGAAGCCGCCAAACAGGCGCTACAACCACGCTTTAAAGACATGGAAGGCAAACTGGAATGGTATTGTTTAGATTATTGGAGTGCCGAGCTGCAATTGGATATTGTCGGCTTAAAAGCGGAAATAGCAGGGCTTATTGCCGTGTTGCCGCATGTGATGGAATTCTTGGAAAAAATACGTGACTCTCATCACCGAGTATTATTAGTGACCAACGCGCATCGCCGCAGCTTGGACTTAAAAATGCGCCAAACCTGCTTGGACGTCTTTTTTGATGGCATTATTAGCTCGCATGACTACGGCTGGCCCAAAGAACACCAACACTTTTGGAGAGAGCTACACCATAATCAAGGTTTTGACAAACAACGTACTCTGCTGGTTGATGACAGCCTGCCTGTATTGGATGCCGCCAAACAATTCGGCATCGCGCATCTGCTGTCAGTCAGCCAACCTGATTCAGGATTGCCCAAAAGGACAATAGACTGCTACCCTGCCATCGACGACTTTAGGGTCTTGATGAGTGCGCTTTAGGCTTTGTACCGCGTTGAGGCGGGCGTTTGCCGGAACTGGGTTTTCTGTCGGGCTGCGGCCTTCTTTCCGGTAAGACGACTTCCGCCAACAATTCTTTAGGGATGGCTTTAACGGGGATTTTTTCGCCGATATATTCTTCAATATCGGGCATGGAATAAGCGTATTGCTCGCAAACAAAGCTGATCGCCTCGCCACTGGCACCAAAGCGCGCAGTACGACCAATACGATGCACATAATCTTCCACATCTTGCGGCAAGTCGTAGTTGAAGACATGCGAAACGTCGGCAATATGCAAGCCGCGTGCGGCAACATCGGTGGCAATCAATAAGTTGACGCGGTTTTCTTGGAAATCATTCAACAGTCGTTGGCGCTTGTCTTGCGGCACATCACCGCTTAAAGCGGCGGTTTTATAGCCATTGGCTTTTAAGGTGTCGTCCAACAATTCGGCACAACGCTTGGTGTTGACAAAAATAATGCTGCGCTGGGGCTGGTAAGCATTCAACATACCGACCAACAACGGGATTTTTTGCTCGTTGGACGGACAAAATGCCGTTTGTTGGATGGCCTTTGCCGTCATCTGCTCGGTTTCAATACGGATCAGCACAGGATTGTTCATGTGTTCATACGCCAGCTCCGTCACTTTATAAGATAAGGTGGCGGAAAACAGCATATTCAAACGATTGCTGGGGCTGGGCATTTGCCTGAGCAAATAGCGGATGTCTTTAATGAAGCCCAAGTCGAACATGCGGTCGGCCTCATCCATCACCGTCACGATAATATCGTTTAAGCTAAAGGCTTTTTGCTTATAGAAATCGATAATCCGCCCTGGCGTACCAATGATAATGTCAACATTGGATTTGATTTTTTCCAACTGTTTTTGGTAATCGGTGCCACCGTAAATGAGTGCGTATTTAAAATCCAGATTTTTGCCTAACAAAAGTGCGTCTTTATGGATTTGGATGGCTAGCTCACGGGTAGGCGCAAGTATGATGGCGCGCGGATTTTTGTGTTTGGGCTTATCGGTTTTTACGGTTTTTTGCGGTGCAACCTTAGTCGACTCCGGTTCGTCCAAACAATCCCAATCGTCAAACTCGTCGTGGTCATGATCGTTATCATCTTCCACCACACCATCATTTAACAGATGCTGAAAGGTTGCCAATAAAAAGGTGGCTGTTTTGCCGGTACCCGTCTGCGCCTGTCCGGCAAGGTCTTTGCCGCGTAGTGAAATGGGCAGTGCCTTGTCTTGGATGGGCGTACATTGATTAAAGCCCGCTTCCTTTAAACCGCTTAGGATAATGTCAGACAATTCAAGGTTGCTAAAACGGGTTTCGGTGAGATGTGTATTTTTCATAGGCTATAGGATAACGCAAAATTCAAAACGATTGAAATTGATTGACGGCAAGGCATATCCCTCCTATAGTTTCAATTTTAAATTTTTGGAGAAAAAAAGTGAGCGATTCGGTTCTTCATGTAACTGATAGTGAGTTCAGCGAAACAGTCTTAAAAGCAGCCGGCCCTGTGCTGGTCGACTATTGGGCGGAGTGGTGCGGCCCTTGCAAGATGATCGCGCCGGTGCTTGACGCCATTGCCGAAGAATACAAAGGCAAATTGACGGTTGTTAAACTGAACATTGATGAAAACCCACAAACCCCACAGCAATACGGTGTACGTGGCATCCCAACTTTAATGCTCTTCAAAGACGGTGATGTTGAGGCCACTAAAGTGGGCGCATTGACCAAATCAGAATTGGCCAAATTTTTAGACAGCAACATCTAAGCCCTACGGTTACCCAGGCCTGCCATAAAAGGTTGGACGGGGCTGGGTAGCTGAGTTATACTTTAACTGTGCGGAAATCTACGCACGTCTTTCAAACCATCCAAAAACGCACCTCTTAATCCCTTATACCCTACCGGTGTCATTGCAGTGTCTTACTGTACATGCACGGCTTCGAATTGTCCTTTTATGAATCTAACCGAGTTAAAGCTAAAACAAATCAGTGAAGTTATTGATATTGCCGAATCCCTAGGCCTTGAAAACGTTGCCCGATCCCGAAAACAAGACCTAATCTTTGCCATCCTAAAAAAACAGGCCAAAGCAGGTGACGACATCTACGGCGACGGCGTTCTGGAAATTTTAGCAGACGGCTTTGGTTTTTTACGGACTCCCGGTTGTTCATATCTTGCAGGCCCTGACGACATCTACGTCTCGCCTAGCCAAATCAGACGATTCTCACTAAAAACCGGCGACACCATCAGCGGCAAAATCAGACCGCCTAAAGATAACGAACGCTACTTCGCGATGCTGAAAGTTGAACAAATCAACTTCGAGCCGCCCGAAAATACCAAAAACAAAATCCACTTCTCCAACCTGACGCCTTTATTTGCCAAACAACGTTTTGTGCTGGAACGCGGCAATGGCTCAAGTGAAGACCTGACAGGCCGCATCATCGACCTGATCGCCCCCATCGGCAAAGGCCAGCGCGGCCTGATCGTATCGCCACCTAAAGCCGGTAAGACAATGATCTTGCAAAGCCTGGCGCAAGCGGTAGCGGAAAAATACCCGGAATGTTATCTGATTGTTTTGCTGATCGACGAACGCCCTGAAGAGGTCACGGAAATGGAACGTTGCGTGCGCGGCGAAGTGATTTCCAGCACCTTTGACGAACCGCCAACCCGCCATGTGCAAGTTGCCGAAATGGTTATCGAAAAAGCCCGCCGTTTGGTTGAACACAAACACGACGTGGTTATTTTGTTAGACTCCATTACGCGTTTGGCAAGGGCTTACAACACCGTCGTCCCCTCATCAGGCAAAATCCTCACCGGTGGTGTGGATGCCAACGCCTTAGAAAAACCCAAACGCTTCTTTGGTGCGGCAAGAAACATTGAAGAAGGCGGCAGCTTGACCATTATCGCCACCGCTTTGGTCGAAACCGGCTCAAAAATGGACGATGTCATTTACGAAGAATTTAAAGGCACCGGCAACATGGAGTTGCACCTAGACCGTAAAATTGCCGAAAAACGTATCTACCCAGCTATCAACATCAACCGTTCCGGCACACGCCGTGAAGAATACTTGGTTGATCCCGACACGCTGCAAAAAACTTGGATATTGCGAAAAATCCTCCAGCCTATGGATGAAGCCGCCGCCTCTGAATTCTTAATTGGTAAGCTGAAAGACTTCAAAACCAATAACGAATTTTTCGATTCAATGAAACGCTAAAAATCAAGTGCAAGGGTCATAACCAGAGACCCTCACTAAAAAAAGTTGGGGTCAGGTACAGACCCCAACTTACGATAAAACACCAACACCCGTACCGGCGCATCAGTGGCTAAAACGCCAGCCCATCTAACGAGTTAACGTCTATGTCAGCCACACCAGCCGCCCATCAAAACACGCCACGTATTGCCTTAACACCGGGCGAACCCGCCGGGATTGGCCCTGACTTATGCATCCAACTGGCTCAGCAAGACCTGCCTTGCGAATTGGTGGTCATCGGAAGTGCAGAACTGCTGACGCAACGCGCCAAACTACTGGGTCTGCCGCTTAACTTAAAAAACTTTATCGCCGATACCCCCGCTACACCTCAACAAGCCGGCAACTTGACGCTTTTGCCTGTAGAACTGGCAGAACCGGCACAATGCGGGCAACTGAACGTAGCCAATAGCCGTTATGTATTAAAAACCATCACTAAAGCCACTAAAGGCTGTATGGATGGCCTATTTTCGGCCATGGTCACCGCCCCTATACACAAAGGCATCATCAACGATGCCGGTTTTAGCTTTAGCGGACATACCGAATACATTGCCGACCTAGCAGGCGGACAACCGGTGATGATGCTGGCAACGCCTGGCTTACGGGTCGCCTTGGCAACCATCCACCTACCTTTGGCGCAAGTCAGCCAAGCCATCACCCACACCAGCTTGCGAACCGTCCTCCGTATTTTGGAACACGATTTACGCACCCGTTTTGGCATTGCCAAACCCAAAATTCTGGTCTGCGGACTGAACCCCCATGCCGGCGAAGGCGGACACTTGGGTCGTGAAGAAATTGATATTATCGAACCGGTATTGGAAAGCTTCCGCAACCAAGGCATCGACGTGGTCGGTCCTTTGCCTGCCGACAGCCTCTTCACCGCCAAATACCTCGACAATGCCGACGCCGTGTTGGCGATGTACCACGACCAAGGCCTGCCGGTTTTAAAATACAAAGGCTTTGGTCGTGCCGTCAACATCACGCTGGGCTTACCCATTATCCGCACCTCGGTCGACCACGGTACCGCCTTGGACTTGGCGGGCACAGGCAAAGCCGACTTAGGCAGCTTGCAATACGCCATTGAAACGGCCTTAACTTTAGTCAACAGCAACCCTAAATGAACACACACACCGCCCGCAAACGCTTTGGTCAGAATTTTTTGCACGACCATTCCATTATCTACAACATTTTTTCCAGTATCCAAGCCAGCGCGGGCGAACATTGGGTGGAAATCGGCCCAGGCCTTGGCGCATTGACCGAGCCTCTGCTCAAACAAAAACTCAATTTGGACGTGGTGGAACTAGACCGCGATTTGGTCGCCTTGCTGGAAAAAAAGTTTGCCGCTTACGACAACCTACGTATCCACAGCGCCGATGCCTTACGGTTTGACTTTGCCGCCCTCGCCGCACCCGGCGAAAAGCTGCGTGTGATTGGCAACCTGCCCTACAACATCTCCACGCCACTGATGTTCCACTTGCTCGACAACGCTTATTGCATTGAAGACATGCATTTTATGCTGCAAAAAGAAGTGGTTGACCGCATCTGCGCCGAACCTGGCAGCAAAAAATACGGACGATTAAGCGTGATGATGCAATATTATTGCGATACCGAATGGCTGTTTGATGTGCCACCGGAAAGCTTCGACCCCGCGCCGCAAGTCACCTCCGCCATCGTCCGCCTAGTGCCGCACAAGCAACCGCCCGTACAGATTAAAGATGTCAAAGTGCTTAACCGCGTCGTCACGGAAGCCTTTATGCAACGCCGCAAAACCTTGCGCAACGCGTTAAAAAAACTGATAAGCGACGAAGCCATCAACGAACTGGGCATCGATGCCAGCTTACGCGCCGAGAACATAACGCTGGAAGAGTTTGCCAAATTGAGCAGTTTAGTAGAAAAAAAGCTTGACTGACCTGCGACAATCTGACGCGCGTCAACATGCCACATTTCTTTTAACCGATCTAATGACTAATATAATCACAACTCTTGAGATGCAAGCTTCCTTTTGGAAACCAGAGTTGAATATCCTTCTCTTCCATGCGGCTTTTTTAGCCGCATTTTTTTTGCCTAAAATAACGCGCCAACACACCGAATTAAGGTTTTCCCGTTAAAAATTGCACGGCCCGCCGAAGCGCAAAACTTTAAAATTCCACCGGCACCACCGTTGCCACTGGGCTAGCCAATAACGAATAAGCCATCCATCCGGCAACTGCGCCATAAACCAAGCGCGGCAACCATTCAGCCAAGGCATCGTCTTGCAAGCCAATGTTTTGCGCTTCCAATTGGCTAAAACGGTACATGCCTTGGGCCAGTTTGCCGCTTTGCTCGCTACTGTTGATGATTTGCAAAGTAGACGGTTTGATAACCGCCACTAAAGCCAACGTTTCGTAAACGCTAGCGCCGGTTTTGGCCTTTGCAAGCGTGGCTTTAAAACCCGCCCGCAATTGGCTGTTTTTTATGCTGGCAATGGCTTTCGGTAACGCATCCGAAAAAGCCAATCCGGCTTCCAGCATCAACGCCAACAAGAAGAAAAATTCGTTGAGTTGGCGCGTGACCAGCCAACCGGCAACCAGCGGAACCCGTAACTGCAAACGATGCCAGGCCGCTTCCGCCCCCAAACTTGTCAGCACCACCGGCAACTTGACCAACAACCCCACACCGCCGCCAATCAGCAACAACCGCCCCACGGTACTTAAGGCATAACCCCCCAAGCTGATTTGATTGGTGACCAAAGCCGGAAGCGGTTGGATAAACAAAGAAGCCGCCAACATAAACGCGGGCAAGTACAAACGCGATTGGGCTTTTTTAACGCGGCTCGCCAAATCGGCATAATAAACCGCCAAATGCCCATAAACCTCTGCCAAACGCCCGCTGCTTTCGGCGGCCTGCACCAAACTGAATTGGCTGCTGGTGAACAGCCCTGCCCTGTAACCGGCTGCGGCAATCGGCTGCCCCAATTTAAGCGCAGATTGCATCTGCAACAACGGTTTTTTTAAAGCCGGTTCGGTTTGCAACAACAAAGCACAGGCTTGAAAAGCCGGCAATCCCGCCACCTCAAGGTTTTTGAGTTGGGCAAATAATTGCGCTTGTTGGGTGAGGGTTAAAGGGGAATTTTTGCGCATAGGCGGGTTAAGTTTTTGGGTGTTGGGATTAAAAAAAGGGTTTATGAACGGATGTTACGTAGATATATTCTGCGGCGTATCGGGTTCTCGCACCCGATTATCAGCTGTCAGCCGCATCGTTTTTATAGCACGTCATTCCGGCAGGCATTGCCGGAATCCAGAAGCCAAGGATGGCAAGGTTTTGAATTTTCAAGCTGATTTAGGTAAAAACCGCTGGACTCGGTCGAGTTTCACCTCCCTGTGACCTGGATTCCGGCAATCCCTGCCGGAATGACAATACCGATACTCACAGATCAACAATAGATACATCCAGCTCTTTATGCCCTCATGCGTAACCAATTATAAAATGTCTGGCTAAAGGCTAAAGGCTAAAGGCTAAAGGCTAAAGGCTAAAGGCTAAAGGCTAAAGGCTAAAGGCTAAAGCAGCATTGTAGGTTTTTGGGCTGGGATCAAATGGCTGCTTGGCATTCAGCCAATGTAGCTTGTGCTTTGGCGAGGCCGGGGCTACCTGGTAGTTTGCTGAAAATCGTCACGGCTTCTTGCGCGTGGGGCAAGGCTTCAGTTGCGCGTTGCTGCTTGAGCAAAGCTTTAGCCAGATTAAAGTGATTCCACGCGACAAGCTCCAAGCGACCCACGGCTTGCGCCAGCGGCAACGCTTCGCGGGCGAGGCGTTCGGCGGCGGGCCAGTCAGCGCGGTTTAGGGCTAGTTCGGCGAGATTGCCGGTGTAAAGGGCAACACCTTCGCGGTCGCTTGTTTTCTGCGCCAGCCATAACGCTTCGCAGTAGTAGGCTTCGGCAGCCTCCCAATTGCCTGATAGATTTTTAACCGCTGCCAAATCACTGAGGGCTATCGCCACATCCACGCTGTCCGGGTTGATGGCACGATGCAAAGCCAACACCTCTTGGTAAGCCTGTAGCGCCGCCGGATAATCCTTGCGTAACTGATAGCCAAGGCCGCGTAGCTGGATCGATGTAGCCTGTTCTCTAGACCCCACCCTAGCCTGTTGCCAATGCTGGGTACAGCGTTCGGCGCAGGCCAGCAGCGCATCGGCATCGTTTTGCAAGTGATAAACACAACCCGCATAATAAACACGCCAACCGGCGTTGTGACTATCGCCCGCCGCCACTGCCTTGGCTTCGGCATCTAGGCTCAGACTCAGCCAAACATCCCAACGCCCATTGAAATTCAAAAAATCGACTAATGCTTCACAAACCGTTTGCAAACGCTCATTATCGCCCGCCAGCATTAGTGGCAAAGCCGCTTGCACGGTAGGCCAAGCCGCTTCCAGCTCAACAAATGGTGCGTTTTCCTCGTAACCATGCCGCACCGCCAAGGCATAAGCTTCTGCCGCCAAACGTTCACCGGTGGCGGCGATGGCTTGCGGGCGATGGCAGCGTAGGAATTGCCCCGCCAGTGCGGGCAGCAGCCAGCGGTCATTGGCTTCGTCTTCCAGCAACAGGGCACGGTTGCGCAGATCGTCCAGTGCGGTTTCGGCGGCGGTGCGGCTGATGCCCGCCAGCGGCAACAGCCAGTCCAGCGGCGCGGGTTCGGGGAAATAGGCCAAAGCCGCCAGCACGGCGGTTTCGTCTTCAGTAAAGGTGTCGAGCAAATCGCCGAACACGAATTCCAGCGGATCGTTGTTGTGTTCGTGCGCTTGTTGCAAGCGCGTCACCGCCGCGTCCACGGTACGGCAGCGGCCTTGCGCCCGTCCCAACTGACCCGCCGTCCAAGTCAGCAACAGCGGATTACCGCCGGTTTCGGCATACAGACGTTGCTGCTCAGCTGTGGTCAGGTTTGCGACTGGCGGCAGACGTTGACCCAAGTCAACCAGCAATTGTTGGCTGGCGGGAAAATCCAATTTGTCCAACCGCAAGCTGTGGGCGGCGGTTTCGTCGCGGCGGCGGCTGGTGACAATGGCGCGGCAGGTGGTGGGCAACTTATCCAACAAATCGTAAACGCAACGGCGTTCGTCTTTGGCGAGGGTTTCCAGATTGTCCAACACCAACAACAGCCGCCGCTTGGCGAGTTCGTGGCGCACCACGGTAGCGTGTTGCGCTTGCGGAAGGCGCTGGATGTCGTCGCAACCCAACGCAAGGCCAATGGCGGTCAGCAGCACGTGGTAGTCTTCAAAATCGTGGCTGTGCAAGCGGCTTTCGCCATCTGCCGTCAAGCGGCGGTTTTTGGCGGTGACGAACAGCTTGTGCGGGTATTGTTCCGCCGGTGCGCGATACGCCGCCTCCACCGCCAGCGCGGTTTTGCCAATGCCGCCCGGCCCGTCCAACACCACGCCCCAGCCGCGAAAATCCGCTTGCAGGTAAGCAGCGATTTTGCCGAGTTCTTCGGTGCGACCAAAAAAGGGCTGGCGCGGCGGTAAGGTGGAGTGGCTGGCAGTCTGGTGAGCGGTTATAGTTGGTGTCGATGCGCGGGATTCTGACTTTTTACTTTTGCGGTAATGCAAGTGTTCTGGCGAGGTGGCTTGGTTTTGTTGAAGGCGTACTTTTCTGCCATCTGCGATAAAACGCCAACCATCCGGTTCATCGGTTGCATAACGAGGCCAAAATTGAAGATAGGCTTGGTCTTCTTTGACCTCAATTTTGCCAACGGCATAGCCGTGGTCACGTTTCTGGGTTTTAGATTCACCTATATATTCCATGCCGAAAATAGAATTGATTTGACAGAGCCAAGTGGCATCGGAATTACCTATTTTGCGGATGGACTCAATGTTGGTTTCATGGTTATGTCCGAATAAATGCAAAGCGAATCGACCAGCGGGCAAGATTTCTTTTCTACCATGTTCTTTCGCTGAATTCGTCAGCCAATCCGCACTGTGATGAGTCAACAGCAAGCAAAAATTGTGTTGTTTCTGCCAATTGCCAACATCGCCGCACACTTCGTGCAATTGGCGGACATCCCACACCAGTTCGCCTTGGTAATTGCCGCCTTGCAGTTGCAAAAACGCGGTGTTCAGACCGACGATGCCCATGTTTAAACCGTTGACAATCAGGCTGCTGGCGAAATCACCCGGCAGCAAGCCGTGCTTGATCGTCGATGGACGTTTGGGGGTGTTCTGCCACCATTCGCGGTAAGGTGCGAAGGCTTCGTTGATGACGATGCGATATTCATTGTCTGGTTTTTCTGAATCCCAAAATGTTTCAGCAATCGCATCAAATCCGCCGGGTAGCATCAGCATATGCGCGGCGGGTTTGCTTTTATCAGGCCGAAACAAATCATGGTTGCCGGGTACTGCCAGCAATTGCGCCGCGCCGCTGCCCAGTTCGTCTAGTTTTTGCCATAGACGGTCTAAAAATTCGGCCTGCAGCTGGTTAAATTCCTCCGATTTGCCGCGTTGCACCAAATCGCCGGTAAACAGCACCGCATCCCACGGACCGGACAAGTCGTGCAACAACGCCAAATCATCAAAAAATGGCTCGCGCAGATTGGGCCAAAGGCAGTTTTGGCCTTGCAATCCATAATGCAAGTCCGTCAAATGTAACCAAGTGAAGGTTTGGCTGGGCATTGGCGATTCCTAATGGGTGGGTTTTGAAGGCAAGTCTAACTATGCTACTTTCTTGGCAAGCTTATTTGAAGTGGCTAGGGGAAATAATGCGGCGGGCTGGAGTGAAAAACAGGTTTTTCACTCCCAAAAACGTGAAAACTGACGGGATTTTAACAAGCGTTTCGGCCTTGTATTATTGGCCTTCGGCTTCAACCACCGCTTGCAAAGAAGCCAAGCCTTTTTCAAATTGACCGCCGACCATTTTGTCGCAGTTCATCACTAAATTCATGGCCTTAGCCATAAAATTATTATGGCCTGACATCGACCAAGTCACCGTGGTTTGCCCTGCGTCGCTTGCAAACGTAAACACAGCGGTGTTTGTGGCAACAAAAGGCTTCAGGAATTCGAGTTTAAAGGTGATGGCTTGGTTGGTTTGGCTATCGGTAATGGTCATGCTGCCCTCGCCCACTTGGTTATTGCCCACCCAGCGCATGACTGCACCCACGCCCGACTCCGGGCCTTCAAAAGTGCTTTTCGAATGGGGGTCAAGCTTCGCCCAAGGCGACCAAGCATGCCACCACTGCAAATTGTTGACGTGGGGAAAAATGGCTTCGGCAGGTGCTGCCATTATGGCGCTGCGGGTGATGGTAAATTCGGCAGGTTGTTTGCTGATAAGTAAAACAGCAATCACAGCAAGAACAGCTACAACAAGTAAGATTTCAAGCATGGCGTTATCCTCTTCATTATTGGCGGCGGGTATAAGCCCAGACAGATCGTTTTGCCTATAAAACAGCAGCTTAAAGTGCTGATTAAGCGGCAAAATTGTAACGCGCAATGATGGCAAGCAATAGCTTATTTGTTTTTGAAGAGGATATTTGACCTTACTTAGGCGACGCAAAAAGACAAAAGGATTGCAGCGCCTATCGTTGCTGCCGCCAGCGGTAGTAAAGCTTGCCGTCGTCGCACAACCAACTGTGGCGTTGGGTGCCGCTCTGGTTGGTTTGCAACTGGCAATGATGGTCAATTTTGAATTGTTCCCATGCGCCATCATCGTCATTCAAGCTACTGTACAACTGCAACAACACGATAACTGCGCCAGCCAAACTTAAAAACAACAAGCTGTGCAGTGGGTTACGGACAATGTCGGCAGTGAGTTTTTGCAAGGGTTTGGCTGGGGGCATAAGATTTTCCTGATTTGTTTAACAGCGATAACGTTACGTTAAGCCATTCATGGTTCGACAAGCTCACCACGAACGGCTTGACCCGTCTCCACAAATGGTTCGACAGGCTCACCACGAGCGGCTTGACCTGTCATCACAAGCGGATCAACTTAACGGTATGGGCTTTAATACTGGGAGATTTATCTTTGCAATTCACCCAGCAAATAACTGTCCTTTACGGCTGTTAATGTAACCGGAATCGTTTGGTTTTCAACTGATTCGTTGGCAGGGATTTCCGTTGCGACACGCAGATAATTGGGCGTATAGCCAAACACCCGTTGTTTGCCATCTGCCAGCGGCTCGCTGTAGGCTTCCCACAACACCGGAAAAGTTCGGCCCAAGTTGGCTTCGTAAAACTGGGTTTTTAAAGTTTCCGCCAATTGGTGCAATTGCTGGCTGCGCTGTTTTTTGATCGGTTCGGCGATTTGCCCGGGCAAGGTGGCGGCTTTCGTGCCTTCGCGGCGCGAGTAAGTGAAGATGTGGATATGCCCAAAACCAATGGCTTTTATAAAATCAAAACTTTCTTGCCATTCCTGTTCAGTTTCGCCCGGAAAGCCGACGATGATGTCGGTGGTGATATTAAACTGCGGCACTTGCGCCCGTAATTGATTGACAATGTCTGTAAATTCAGCCGTTTTGGTACGCCGCGCCATGCGCCGCAACACCGAATCGGCACCGCTTTGCAAAGGCAGATGCAAATGCGGCATGACTCTTGGATTGTTAAACAAATCAAAAAAGCTGTCAGAAAACTCCCACGGTTCAAGCGAACCCAAACGCAAACGCGGGATGGCGGTGTCTTGCAAAATGGCTTTAATCAGACCGACCAAATTTTCGTCCAGATCGCTGCCGTATCCGCCCAAATGCACGCCGGTTAAAATCACCTCGTCGATGCCTTGGCTGTGCAACGTGTTGATTTCGTCAATAATGGCCTGAACAGGGCGGCTAATTTCTTCGCCACGGGCAACGGTGACAATGCAAAACGTGCAACGGTAACGGCAGCCGTCTTGCACTTTTACAAACGCGCGTTGCCGCCCACGGGTAAACAACGACACTTCGCCCGGCTCGGTCGACAGATACGGCATGGTGTCCATGTCCAGTTCAGTCAAAGCTTTTTCCACCAAGTGGTCTTTGTCTTTGTTGCTGACCACCATATCGACACCCAGCAATGAAGCGGCTTCATCCTGGTTGAGCGTGGCATAGCAACCGCTGACCACCAGTTTGGCTTTCGGGTTGTCGCGATGGATGCGGCGGATCAGATTGCGCGATTTGCGCGCGGCATCTTGGGTGACCGCGCAAGAATTCAGCACCACCAAGTGTGCGTCTTGCGGCTGCTGGGTGATGCCGTGTCCGGCTTTCTGGAAGGCTTGCGCCCACGTTTCCAATTCTGCCTCATTCAAGCGGCAACCGAGTGTTTTAAGATGTACTAACATTTAACCAAAGAACCAATAAGCAACAAAAATAGCGGCAAGAATGCCGAAAATGTCGGCAATTATCCCACAAGTGGCGGTATGGCGAATATGTTTGACGCCCACCGCGCCAAAATAAACCGCCAGCACATAAAAGGTAGTTTCGGTGCTGCCCTGCACCACCGATGCCATGCGGCCTGCAAACGAATCGGCACCGTGGGCTTTCATGGTGTCGATCATCATAGCGCGCGCACCGCTGCCGCTGAACGGCTTCATCAACGCCGTTGGCAAGGCATCGACAAAGCGGTCATCAACACCCAGGCTGCGGCAACAAAAGCGCACCGCATCTGCCAACAAATCCAAAGCACCACTGGCGCGGAACACCGCGATTGCCACCAGCATCGCCACCAAATACGGAATGATGCCAACAGCCGTTTGGAAACCTTCTTTAGCCCCTTCAACAAACGCCTCGTAAGCGTTCACGCCCTTGTAAAGCGCACCGACAATAAAAGCGATGACCAAAGAAAACAAAATAGTATTGCTCAGCAACGCCGACTGTTCCAGCATCTGCGCCTGCGGCAAACGGGCAAAATAAGCGATCAAACCCGCCACCAGCAGCGTAAAACCGCCGCCATAAGCCAAGATGATTTTGTCGAACAAATTGATTTTCTGCGCCGCCGCCACCGCCAGCAAACCACCCAGCGTGGACATATAAGTGGCGATCAGGATGGGAATAAAAACATCGGTCGGATTAGTCGCACCCAGCTGGGCGCGGTAGCTGAAAATCGTCACCGGAAATAAGGTCACGCCCGCCGTGTTGATGACCAAAAACAAGATTTGCGCATGGGTGGCGGTGTCGGGCTTGGGATTTAGCGTTTGCAAAGCCTGCATGGCTTTAATCCCCAAGGGCGTGGCGGCATTGTCCAAACCCAACGCATTGGCGGCGATATTCATAACGATTGCACCCAAAGCCGGATGGTCTTTCGGCACGTCAGGCATCAAACGGGCAAACAACGGCATCAGCCCTTTGGTCAGCAAACCGATAAAACCGCTTTGCTCGCCAATGCGCATCACCCCCAGCCACAAAGCCAATACGCCAGTTAACCCCAAAGAAATTTCAAACGCCGATTTCGCCGATGCGAACAGCGCTTGCATGATGTCGGCAAACACGTGCTGATCGCCAAACCACACCAACTTGATTAAAGCGGTGATGAAGGCAATGAAGAAAAAGCCGGTCCAGAGGAGGTTTAGCACAAGAGTATATAAATGTAGGTTTGGCTGTAAAAATGAAATTGTCTGGGCTTAAAAAAACACCAGTGAACCGGCTTATATAAACCAAAAAATTGCCAGTCCTAAAAAAAAATAACAATAAAACATTGTTTTTATTGTATTTTTAATTTGGCACATAAAATGTATTGCTAATTTTGTGTTTGCAGCAACTTTGGCGACGATGTTTTTTCAGTCGTTTTAACAAAAGGAAAAACCTAGCTAAATGCAAATACGTTACCTCGCCACCAAACAAACATTGGGGATGATTGATGAACATAAAACATTTAGTTGGCTTGTTAACCGTTACTGCCAAGGGTTTGGCTGAAATTGTACCGGCACCTGGACAGCACGCCAACATTAAGGCAATTAACCATCTAACAGCTATCAGCCAGAAAAAATAAGCATTGGCCCATTTAGCAAAAAATGGTGATTGCTTAAAACCAGCTAACAAAACAAACAATTACGCAAAATAAGGAAAATTCATGTCAATTACAAAATTAACCATCATAAGCTTCACCGCATTTTTTAACTTATCTGCCAATGCCGATATTAAAAGTGACCGGCAAAATATTGGCACTGCCTGTAGGCAAGATGCCCAAACGGCAAACTGCGGAACCGAGCAAGTCGGAACAGGACTGCTTAAATGTCTACACGAATATAAACAATCAAACCGTGCTTTTAAATTTTCTGATGACTGTGAAGCAGCACGCTTAGCGTTAAAAACCGACAAAAAAAATACTAATAACCCAAGCAAGTAAGTTGCCTTTAAACAATTAGGAGCTAATCATGAATAAAGACTATAAAAAAATCATTCACGTAGTAGCTGTAATAAATCTGTGCAGCCTGTTGGCTTGGACAGCATCAGCAGATGAACTAAAGGGACCGCCAGCCGCATCACCAGAAACCGTTGCCAAATACTCGGCTATAAAGGCAAAAGCGCTTGGTGATGAAAATCATCAGGTCATAAAAGAAGCATCGGATACGCTTTTGCAAACTGAAAAAGCCTTGTTGGCTTTGGAAAAAAATGATCCCAAAAATGCCCTGACCCTACTGCATGAGGTCGATGGCAAATTGTCCGCCATTTTGGCGAAGTACCCCGACATGACATTCGTTTCTGCCAATATTGACACTCAAATTATTGAATTTGAAGGTGATGCCAACGCCATACAAAGTGCCATTGATAAAGCCGATGATTATTTTGATGATGGCAAAATACAAGATGCAAGACAAATTCTGGACGAACTCATCAGTGAAGTACGTATCACCCTAAGAGGCCTTCCGCTTAAAACTTTCCCGACAGCCATTAAGGAAGCGGAGCTGGCAGCTGCAAGTGGAAAAACAGCAGATGCCGCAAATGGGCTTTATAGCGCATTGAATACATTAGATGAAATAACCGAAGTCATTCCTTTGCCCTTGTTACATGCAGAAATATTGCTCACGCAGGCATCGGAAACAGAACACCAATTGGATATTTCCCAAACCCAGAACCGCACTGAAGTCTCTAAATTAACCGCAGCGGCTAAAGACCAATTAAAACTGGCGCAATTATTGGGCTATGGCAATACCAGCGATTACAAACTGCTTTATACCGCGATTGATGAAATTGACAGTGTCATTTTTTCTGAAAAATCAGCAGCTGCCTGGAGCAACATAAAGCAGCATATTTCTGATTTAAAGAACAAATTAACCTACTTCAAAAAGTAACAACGCCAAAAGATGCCATCTGAAGAGCAGGATTCAAGAAACCCTTGGCTATCTCTTGGCTTTTTACCTTAATTAGGAGGAAACGTTTGTGAAAATATTAGTGCTTATATTTTTAGCATCATCCGCATTTTTTGCTAATGCCCACGCAGGATTGGCTACTGACAAGCAACTTATCAATACGGCCTGTTGGCAGGAAGCAAAAATAGCAAATTGTGGCCCGGAGCAAGTCGGACAAGGTTTGTTAAATTGTTTAAAAGCCTATCCTTTCAAAGGATTATCAGCAATTTGTATGAACGCCATTAATCGCTTTAATGCTGACAAAATAGGGACGTTAGCGGTAAGCCCTGTTGTCATTGTCAGACCATCTTACCCAATTCCCGGACCTGGTTACCTATGGAGACTGCACCCACGCTATGGGTGGGGCTGGTATCACCCTAGATTTGGCTGGCATTACGGCTGGCAATAATTCCAAGCCATTTTGACTTGAACAAGCATCATTTTCAGAAAGGAGCAATCATTATGAAAAAAGCATTAAAGGCAATTTGTTTAAGCTTTTTATTGGCAGGATGTGCGACCGGCCCTGCTGTCATCCGGCCTGTAACGGTAGTAAGGCCTGCTTATGCCATTCCGGAGCCAGGCTACTTGTGGCGAATGCATCCCGGTTTTGGATGGGGTTGGTATCATCCGCGCTTTGGTTGGTATCGGCGCTGACAGTAAGATTGTGGTTTTTTGTAAGGCCGGGCAGAAGCGTGTAGCCAATTCCAACATAAAATGATGGTCAATCTGTTCGCCCAGAGCTTGTCGAAGGGTGATTGTGGTTCGACAAGCTCACCATTTATGCCCTTGGGTACGAACAGCATCATTTTATTGGGTTTTGACTCTATTTACACTCTGCGGCAAACCACCTTGTTCTGAAAAGTACGGTTCAATACGATCTAAGGATTATTTTTGCCGCATAATAACCATTGATATTTTTATGATTTATAAACTTTGATGTTAGGGCCAGTATTAATGAAAAACGGTATTTCCAACAATCTAACCCATCATATTCTGCCCAACTCGGCAACGATGGTCGGTGTTTGCATTATGGTTATCAGTATCGTCAAAAGCCAGCCATCAGATATGGTCAGCTATATGATTGACAAAGCATTGGCAATTGACAGTGTCTTGTTTATGTCTAGCGCCGTCCTGTCGTTTTTGTCTATTCGAATAGAAAAATCTACTTCGCGATTAGAACGTTGGGCGGAAATGATATTTATCGTTGCGCTGGTGTCGATGACACTGATTGCCGTGGTGTTTTCGTTTGAGGTTGTTTGAATGCCAAGATAAGCGGGACGTGGCGCTTGTTTAGTTGATCCGATCATGGTTTGACAGGCTCACCATGAACGGATCAACGCATCGCCATTTATGCCCTTGGGTACGAACAGCTTAACTGGGCGGCATTGCCTATCAACCCGGCGGCCAAGCCAGTTGCCGTCCCGCCAATAAATGCAAATGCAGGTGGAAAACGGTTTGCCCGCCATCGCCGTTGCAGTTGAATACGGTGCGGTAGCCTGATTCGGCAACGCCTTCTTGCTGGGCAATTGCGACGGCGGTTTGCACAATATGGCCTACCAAAGCGGCATCGTCCAAGGCGTTTAGGTTGGCGTAGTGTTGTTTGGGGATCACCAAAATATGCACCGGCGCTTGCGGATGAATGTCGCGGAACGCCAGCACTTTGTCATCTTCAAAGACGATTGCGGGCTTAATATCGCCCGCCACCATTTTACAAAATAGGCAATCGGTCATGGTTTTATCCTGTGTGGTTAGGCTTTTGGCAAGGTGACGCCGGTTTGGCCTTGGTATTTGCCGCCCCGATCTTTGTAAGAGGTTTCGCAGACTTCGTCGCCACCAAAAAACAGCATCTGCGCCACGCCTTCGTTAGCGTAAATCTTCGCGGGCAACGTTGTGGTGTTGGAGAATTCCAAGGTGACATGGCCTTCCCATTCCGGCTCCAGCGGCGTGACATTGACGATAATGCCACAACGCGCATAAGTGGATTTGCCCAGGCAGATAGTCAGCACATCGCGGGGGATGCGGAAAAACTCCACCGTTCTTGCCAAAGCAAACGAATTGGGCGGGATGATACAGACATCCGATTTCACATCGACAAAGCTATTGGGGTCAAAGTCTTTCGGGTCGACAATAGCCGAATTGATGTTGGTGAAAATCTTAAATTCGTCCGAACAACGCACATCGTAACCGTAGCTTGATGTGCCGTAAGAAATCACTTTATTGCCGTTGGCGGCTTCGCGCACCTGCCCTGCTTCAAACGGTTCAATCATGCCCTGCTCCGCCATGCGGCGTATCCATTTATCCGATTTAATACTCATAAGTTGTGCTTTTACTGGTTTGATTTCAATGGGCAGATTTTAACACAGACCCTTTGCTTTGTTGGCAACACCGGCACGGCATTTACCCATGCTGACAGCAACCCTTTTGGCCTGAAAGAAAACAGCCAAGCGATTGCCTATGCGTTTAAGAATGGTGATGGACGACGCCGTTAAGTGATCTGACCCAGTCAGTCACCCCGATGCCGATCAGTGGGAAGTGCCTACGCCATTGACCCAGCTTGCCAATGCAAGGTATTCGGTGTTTTGGAGATGGCGTTAGTGGGTTGAATGTTATTGCTGTAGGGTGGTTTCGCCGATAGGCAAACCACCATGCACAATGCAACACCGTGGCTATGAAATGGTGGATTGCTGGCGCGAATCCACCTTACTCGTTACCTTGAGTGCAATATTCTATAGCAATAGCCAGCAAGTAAGATTTGTTGAATAGCTCTTTGTAGTCGGAGGTTAGTTTAGACTGAGTTTCACTAAAAATTTTACAGAATTTGAGGATTTCCGAGTTTGAGATATTTCGCTTTTTGCCCGATTCAGGTAATAGGCAAATACCGGAGTTAATAACTTCATAGGAGAACTGAAGACCTTTTTTTGTTTTCCAATCACGATCCTGAGCGAATTGCGCAAATGCTATAAATTCAGCTGCATTAAATTTCATGTCGTTGTTTTCCCATGTGGTCTAGTGTTAATTACACGTCCTAAATGATGAAAAACAACACATCATTCATTCTTCTAATTCGATTGAAATTTTGAAAAAAATAATTCCAATAAGTTGTTCATATTTAGCTTTTCTTAGTAAATTGGCTTAGCGGCTTGTCTTTTAAGTCATGTTTCAATATATCTAACACTTAGCTTAGAAATCCACTACGCATTCATAATTCTAATGATTTAATACAACATTAATAGTGAATTTCTAACAATCTAAATAATTCCATTGAAATGTTGTTCGATAAGTTCATCTCATAACACTTTTAATTAAATGAGCAAAAGATAAAACAGGCATCATTACCACCTAATATCCATCAAACACCTTTTTCATTTCTACTCAGCAAACCAACTTGGGTTCCCTATGTTCCGGATAGGATGCCTTTTTTTTTGCCCACTAATCCGCGTAAATCAAACCTTTCCACCTCTTGGCAAAAAAATTGCACTGCTATAGGTAATCAACTTAGCTACCCATAACTGTTTGAAATGTCGTAGCTAAGTTTGCAAAATCCACCTTAAACCCCGACAAGCCCATTGATTTTGTCGGGTTTCCGACAATCCATTTAGCTAGGAATGACGAGCAATGTCATTAACACGACTATGAAATTTAAAACCCTCTCCGTTACCGATTCTGAAAACTTGATAAAAACCGCCAATCCGCTGATTTTGGATTGTCGCGATCTGAAAGATTACAAAGCCGGGCATTTGGACGATGCCTTGCATGTGCACGAAGGTTTGAAAGAATCGTTGGTGAAACGCGGTGATAAGCAACGCAGTTTGTTGATTTATTGTTATTACGGACACGCCAGCGAGCATCTTGCCGAATTTTTCAGCGATTTTGGTTTTAAAGACGTGTACAGCATGGCGGGTGGTTATGCCAGTTGGAAAGAATTGCATCAGGCCGCGTAATGGAGTCGGCTATTTGGGAGTGGCTGCAAAACCACTATTTTTCAGTTGCCCAGCCGACGCAGCCCAATCTATCGGGCGTGGTGCCGCTGATTCTCGCCAGCCAACAAGGCCGCTGTGATGTGGTGAGTTTTCTACTTGCCCAACACGCGCCGCTGGATGCCTTGGATGAATACGGCAATAACGCGTTATGGGCGGCTTGTTATGCCCAAGCCAGCGATTGCATTACCGCTTTGCTTGATGCAGGCATTAACCTGAATTATCAAAACACCGCTTCCGGCGCGACGGCGTTGATGTACGCAGCTTCCAGCGGCAGGGAAGCGGTAGTTAAGCAATTGCTGGCGGCAGGTGCGGATGCCCGTCTGCAAAATCATGATGATTTCACCGCGCTGGATTTGGCTTCCACCCGCCCCATCCTCAAACTACTTTCCGCAACAAACCAGTCTTAATCTTAGGAGCTAACATGGACGCATTACCCCGCGAACTCGCCTTACGCATCGCCCTCGCCACCCGCGTGTTGCCGGGTGTGGACATCCCCAAAATACTGGACATTTTGCACGAACGTGTCGGCTCGCCGTTGAGCGACGAAAAACTCAAATCCGTCACCGTCACCAATTTAAAAACCGGCTTAGGCAGTTTGGATGGCGAAGAAGACGGCGAAGACATTGGCATCGGTTTAGCCAACATCAAACTGGCGGTGCGCTATCTCTGGGGCGATGAGGCGGAAGACGAAGATTTGCCGACCGCGCAACCGTATAAAGACGGCGATTTGCCGGAATCCATCCGCGTCGCCGTGGGATCAAACAGCGGGGCGTTGGTGAATGGGCATTTTGGTTCGTGCATCCGTTTTTTGGTTTATCAATTGTCGGCGTCTGATTACCGTTTGATTGATATTCGTTCGACCATCGAAGCCGACGATGCCGAAGACCGCAATTTGTTCCGCGCCAGTTTAATCAAAGATTGCCATGTGTTGTTTGTGCAATCCATCGGCGGCCCAGCGGCGGCAAAAGTCATCCGCGCCGATATTTACCCGATTAAAGTGCCGGATGTGGTTGATGCGGTTGAACAATTGAAAGAATTCCAAAGCGTATTTGCCGCGCCACCCCCTTGGTTTGCTAAGGCCTTAGGCCGTTCGGCGGAAGAGCGTGTGCGCTTTGCGCATGATGATGGGTGTTGATGGGCTTGCGTTGCGCCGAATGTTTAATTTTCAACATGCGGCGCAATGCCCGTTGGTTATTGCGTCCTATCTTTCTGACAAGCTTTAAAATCATTGATTTTAGAATGATTCTGCTTATCGTCCCTACCACACCATTTCTCGATGCTTACAATAAATGCATGCGGGAATTTTTTTCTAATTTTTGGAATGGCTTCTGTTAGAAGTTCGCCACTGCCAAAATAATTAACCACACGATAGTGGTCGTCTTTAAGATAAATGCTAATCGACGTTGCCGCCTCTTCAGGTGGCATAGTGGATATAAAGTTTTTGGCTTCTAATAAAGTGTTGTGAACAGAAAGAACAAGAGCCCAGTCTTGGATTTTTTCAAATTTCTTGCTAGTCAAGATATTTGACTCGATTTCTTCTGAAAACATAGAGCTAGTTGACAACGTTGCAGTAGCAGCTTTTTTCAGCGCTGGGTCAGTTGTATTTAAATTCACCATGGCTAACTGTTGCAAGTTACCCTGATACTCTAACTCTTTTAACGATGATTTAAATGGGAGTCGAATCCCAAAAAACTTAACTTCTTGAGCTTCGACCTGATGGCTTTCAAGGAATCCAGCTATCAACTCAGGTTTGAGTATAAAAATTACGACTACAATAATAATGGATAAATCTTTAATTGATGAAAGAATATTTTTGGTTATCGTCGAATATCTTGAAAGTAATTTACCAAACTTATTCTTGCGCTTTTGTGGCGGATCATTAGGCACTGTATTCATTCTAATTACCCTGATTTTGTATAGCCGATAAGTATGTTTTATTGAAAGTTGGGTCTTTCATATTTTCCGAATTTTTTAACGTAACAAGCTCATCCATTAATTCTTTACTTGCTAAGCCATGCGTTGATTCTTCACTCAGAACTTTCAATACTCCAAGACCAACTCTATAATTGCTCCCTCTTGTCTTGATGGTCTTTATAAAAGCGGTTGATACTTCATTTTTATACGAAGAATACATCAAAGCGAGCTTATCTCGGGCGTTATGTCTTCTATCATCTTGCTCGGCTTCGAAATCTTTTATTAGAGCTTCAATTTCAATGCTAATATTTTTATTTTCGGTGATCGAGGTAGGAACTATCGGGTTAGGCGGCACAATCAGATGCTCTGAAAAATATAAAAACAAGCTGTAGACAAAACCAATTGCCGCCAATATTCCGAAAAGTCTAGAAGATACTTTTGCAATTTGTAGATAATGATTTGTTGAAATTGTTGCTAGATTTTCAACATCAACATTTTCTTTAACTTTTGTTAACAGCGCTTTGGCTTTGTCTGAACTGTAATTCGTAAGTGCTATTAATGCTTGTAACCTTTTTTCATCATCTTTAAATTGACTAAGGATCTCAACAACTTGTTTTGCATTAAATAATTCCTCTCCCTCTATAATGCCCTTTATTGATCTTTCAACGGCGCGAGTTTTCTGTGAGTAATATAAATAGGCAATTAAGCCAAGAAGGCCCAAAAGACTAGAGACCCCTGTTGCGATTGTAATTATTTCTGGATTAAGCACTGTTGATTTCCTAAAGCCCAACGTTACGGTAAGGAGCTGTCTGCGTGATTTGCTTCAGCTCGTAGGGCGCAATAGCGGTAGCGTATTGCGCCGGATGTTTGATCTCCAACAGTCCGGCGCAATGCCCGTTGGTTATTGCGCCTTACGGCCTTGACTACCTTCTTTCAAGCATTTTATTTAGAACCTCATTCATGGGCTTGCACGTGTCCCATTCATAAAGCTCGTAACCTTTATCTAAGCGATCTCTAGTTGGTTTATCAAATTTACCGACTACATTATTGTTAAGTTCAATTTGGCCAGATGTGTTTATGAAATAAATCTGGTTTTGATAATTTACAGTCATTCTTATGTCTTCAAAAAAACGCTCATCGTCTCTCGTTTTTGAACTTTCTAATAAATCTTTAAAATAGGTGTTTTTAATAACCATTTTTCCACCTAGCTTTCCGCCAATAAAATCTTTTTTCGAAACAGGCAGATAAGTTTGAGTGCTAAAGAGCTTAAAATAGACTATTGATGAATTAGCTAAATTACATGCATTCGCATGATTAGTTGCCAGTAAAAATGTAACAAAAATATATGCTATTGAAATTATTATTTTCATGGATATGTCGTCCTTCGTGGCAAACCGAGTTGATCCCTTATTGGGTTTTCTGATGCATTAACATTCTATGCTAGCTCGTAGGGCGCAATAGCGATAGCGTATTGCACCGGATGTTTAATTTCCAACCGGTATTGCGCCGAATTCTAATCCCACACGCTACAATAAGCTATCGCTAGTTAGCGCTTTTTGTTGTTTAAGACTGGCAAATCAAGGGCTGACCAACTAGGATAGCCCCATTTAGCCTTTGGATTTTTTCCAATAAAATCGGTCTTGAAGTTAACTATGCAAAAGTTTTGTTAAAACAAGAATCCATTGTTATTGGGCGTGTCTAAAGCCGTGTTTCCCTCTTCGTTGGTCAGTTAATGGTTAAGTTATTGGTTGTTCTACCCCGCCCACGCATTCTGGTGGTATTGGCGCTGGCAAGCCTCTGCGCCTGTACGTCCAACCCGCCTGAAACGGCAGCGCCGGTTAATCCATCGTTAGTGGGTTATGCGTTAAGCCTAAAAGGCGCGCCTTACCGTTACGGTAAGGATAATCCTAGGGAAGGGTTTGATTGCAGCGGTTTTGTCCGCCATGTTTATCAGCGGCAAGGCATTAAGTTACCCCGAACCGCCAAGGCGATGGCTGAAAATCTGCCGGAAATTGATGATGACGAAATCCACGCCGGTGATTTGTTATTCTTTAATATAGGTGGCAGGCCTTATTCCCATGTCGGCATTTATCTGGACGACGGCAAATTTATCCACGCGCCCAGCCAGCGCACCGGCAAGGTGATGGTTTCCAATGTGGCGGATCATTATTGGCAACGCTGTTACAGTGGCGCACGGCGTCCGCCCAGCAAGCATTAGTCCGGTCAGCTCGGCCTGTTTTTACACTTTACCGATCAAACAGTCGAAATCTGTACTGATTTGGTTAATAATGGCAGCCTTTTTGCCAAAGCCTGAAAATCACCGTTGTAATGAAGCTGGAAAAAATCAAACTTGCAGGTTTTAAGTCTTTTGTCGATCCGACCACCATTCCTATCAATGGCAACCTGACCGCGATTGTCGGCCCGAACGGTTGCGGCAAATCGAATATTATCGACGCGGTGCGCTGGGTGATGGGCGAAAGCTCCGCCAAGCATTTGCGCGGCGGCAGTATGGCGGACGTGATTTTTAACGGTTCGTCGGGGCGCAAGCCAGTCAGTGTGGCTTCGGTGGAGCTGATTTTCAACAACACCGAAAGCAAACTGGGCGGCGAATACGCGCAATACGACACCATTGCCATCAAGCGCCAAGTCAGCCGCGACGGGCAATCGCTGTTTATGCTCAACGGTTCGCGCTGCCGCCGCAAAGACATTACCGATTTGTTTTTAGGCACCGGTTTGGGTTCGCGCAGCTACGCCATCATCGAACAAGGCACCATTTCGCGCATGGTGGAAGCCAAACCCGATGATTTACGCATCCACATCGAAGAAGCGGCAGGCATTTCCAAATACAAGGAACGCCGCCAAGAAACCGAAACGCGTATGCAGCACACCCGCGAAAATCTTGAACGCTTGGATGATCTGCGCGAAGAAGTGGACAAGCAGCTCAAGCATCTGCAAAAACAAGCCGAAAAAGCCGAAAAATACACCGAATTAAAAAAGCAGGAACGGCAATTCAAGCTGGAATTGTTGGCGATGCGCTGGCAAGCGCACCAGCAATCGGCGGCACAGTTGGACAGCCAGTTGCAAAGTGTTGCCAGCGAACACAACCGCTTGTTTGTGCTACAACGCGATCTTGATGCTGGTCTGACCAGCAAACGCAGCGAACACAAAGCCCAGCAGCAGCAACTGGATGCTTGCCAAGGCGACTATTACAGCTTGTCTGCCGATGTCAGCCGCTTGGAACAGGCCATCAAACACAACGAAAACAGCCACCGCGAAACCGAGCAGGACATCAGCCGCACCCACGAGCAATTGCTGGAATTGCAAAGCGAATGGGCCACCGATACCGACGCTTTAGAAACCCTTAAAGAACAATGGCTGGAAACCGAAGCCAGCTTGGAAACAGCCGAGCAGCAGCTGGACGATGCCGAACAGCAGCAGCGGCAAAGCCAACAGCAACGGCAAGCTTGGCAGCAGCAATGGGAAGCTTACCGCAACGAAAACGCCCAATATAAAGAACAGGCCGAAGTGCAGCGGGTAAAAACCGTGCAATTGGAAAACCAAAACCGGCAATTGCAAATCCGTATGGACAAGTTGCGCAGCGAACAACGCGAATTGTCCGCCGTTGATTTGCAAAGCGAAATTGACAGCTTGTCAGCCAGCATTGAGCTGATCGAACAAGAACGTGCCGATGTGCAAACGCAATTGCATACCGTGCAACAGCAAAGCCAAGATTTGCGCCAACACATCAAACAAGCGCAAGACCGCCTGCACGAACAGCGCAGCGAGTTGCAAGCCGTGCAAGGCAAAATCACCTCGTTGGAATTGCTCCAGCAACATGCGATGGGCAAAGACAATCAGCATTTGGCGGATTGGCTGGCTTCGGTGGGTTTGCATAACCCCCAGCGGTTGGCGGAGTTTTTGGAGGTGCAGCCCGGCTGGGAAACCGCCGTAGAAACCGTGTTGGCAGCCAATCTGGAAGCCATTTGCTTGGACGATGCCAGTGCCGCCATCGCCGAATTGGCGCGTCTGAATGACGAATCCATCATGCTTTTTGAAACCAAAGCCGTCGGTTTGTCCGAGCCGCAACCGTGGCAGCGCCTGTTGGACAAAGTGACCGCCCCTTGGGATTTAAGCCCCTTGTTAGCCGATATTTATATTGCCGACACCAGCCAATCGGCGCACGCACTCGCCAAGCAACTGCAAGGCCGGCAGTCGGTCATCAGCGCAGACGGCGTTTGGTTTGGCACAAATTGGGTCAAAATTAGCCGCACTAAAGACAGCAAAACCGGTGTTCTGCAACGCGAAAAGGAATTGCGCCAATTGAAACAACGCCAACAGGAATTGCAGTTGAGCATTGCCGATTGTGAAGAGCAGCTCGACAGCGCCGAAGCCCATTTAAAAGCCGCCGAAGCCACGCGCGAAACCCTACGCCAACAAGACAGCCGTTTAGGCGCTGAAGCCGGACAAAAAAACGCCCAATTTGGCGCACAATCAGCTCGATTGGAGCAACAACAAAAACGTTTGCGGCAAATTGGCGATGAAATGGCGGACATCAGCGAAGAATTGGCGGAAAATGTCGCCACGATGGCGGAAGTGCGCTTATTGCACGAAGAAGCCGAAGCGGTGCTGGATGAACAAAGCCATCAGCGCGACGACCTTGATGCCTTGAACCTACGCTTGCAAAACCAACAACAGCAAGGCGAACAACGGCTTAACGAAGCACGCCAACAAGTGTTCGCCATCAAAGCCAAACTCGACAGCTTAAAAACGTCCGAAACCGCCACACAAAAACAACTGGCACGCATTGAAAGCCAGCAACAACAAGCCGTGGCAAGGCTTGCCGAACTGCAAAACAAACTGCAACAGACGCAGGCACCCTTAGATGGTGAAAAGCAGCAATTGGCGGAGTTACGGGTTGAAAAAGAGGCGCAGGAAGCCCGTTTAAAACAGCACAGGTATTTGCAAGATGACATCGAAGTGCAAATCAGCCAGCTGTCTGAAGATTACACCCGAACACAGCGGGCGTTAGAAAAACAAAAGGAAGCGTTGGACCAATTGCGCTATGAATTGCAAGAAAGCCGCGTCAGACAACAAACGGTTAACGAGCAGCTGAAAGAAATTGATGCCGATGCCGCGCAAGTGCTGCAAACGTTGCCCGAACAGGCGGAAGAGTCGGTTTGGAAACGCAAGGTTGATGATTTGACCCAACAAATTGAACGTTTAGGTACAATAAACCTGACCGCCATTGAAGAATACAAGGCGCAGGCCGAACGCATGCGCTTTTTAAATGAGCAACAAGCCGATTTGTTGGAAGCCCTAAACACCTTGGATCAGGCGATCAGCAAAATCGATAAAGAAAGTAGGCTGCGTTTTAAGGAAACTTTCGATAAAATAAACAGCGGTTTGCAGGAAAAATTCCCGAAATTGTTCGGCGGCGGGCAAGCCTATCTGGAATTGACCGATCAAGACTTATTGGAATCGGGCGTCAACATCATCGCCAGACCGCCCGGCAAACGCAACAGCTCCATCCATTTGTTGTCCGGCGGCGAAAAAGCCTTAACGGCTGTAGCTTTGGTGTTTTCCATCTTCGAACTGAATCCAGCCCCATTTTGCTTACTCGATGAAGTGGATGCGCCATTGGATGACGCCAACGTCGGCAGGTTTTCCAAAATGGTCGAAGAAATGTCGGCATCCGTTCAGTTTTTATATATTTCACACAATAAGGTTACAATGGAAATTGCAAAACAGTTGGCAGGCGTGACGATGAAAGAGCCGGGTGTGTCCCGCATGGTCGCAGTTGATATTGACGAAGCAGTAAGTTTGGCGGAAATCTAATGGATAAAGAATTATTAAGAGTCATCATAATAGCGGTTGGCCTGTTGGTGATTATGGGCATGTTGGCGTGGAGCTATATTAAAAACCGCAACGCCGAATCTTCCGAAGGTTTGTTTGAAAACTTCAGCTTTAAGCGCAAACCGCCAGCGGACAAACCCCAACCTGTCAAAAAAGCCCCCGCTAAAGCCGAACAACCGCCCGCCCAACCCGCACCGGTGTTAAAAGAAACCTTCGACGACTTTGACGATTTTGATCCCGTTCCGCAAAAAGCGGCACGTTTTGATGAAGAAATATCAGGGTCGGATATGTTTGCGGACATGTTGTTTGAAGACCAAATCGATTACGCCGAAGACGAAGACACCAGCGCACCGCGTTTTTACGTACCGGAAATTATCCAATTCAGCATCACATCGAAAGCCAAAGAAGGCTTTAATGGTTTGGATTTGTTCAATGCCTTCAATATTGTCGGCCTTGAATACGGCAGCTTGAAAATCTTTGAACGCCTAGACCCCAACCGCTTGGTTGACTTTGGCGTCGCCAGCATGGCAAAGCCAGGGACTTTCCCTGAAGAAGATTTGGAATCCTACTACTGCCCAGGCGTGGTGTTTTTCATGCAACCCAATGTGCTGGATAACCCGCAAGCCGTGTTTGACGATTTTATCGACACCATGCGCCTGTTGGCGGTGGAACTGGGCGGCGACATCCTTGACCATGAGCGCAATCCGTTATCCAACGAAACTATTGAGTTGTTTAGGCAGAGTTTGTAAGGTGATTAACCCGTTTATGTTTCTGCGGTTAAAACCCGTAGAAAAAAATGACGGTTATTTACCCGACGCGTCTTCTGGGGTTCCCATGCCCAAAGTACAAGCGCCTAAAGATAGCCAAAGCAATAAAAGCCAGATTGACTGACCTGCATTTGCTGAAAAGCCGCCGTTTCCTTGGTTTGGAAGCGGCGGCTTTTTTGTTTGTAAACATTGAAATGTATTAATCTAAACCAAAGTCAGCCCCGATGAACAGCCGATACCTACAACTTATCACCCAAATCAACCAATGGGACCACGAGTATTATGTCCTCGACAACCCCAGCGCACCTGATGCTGAATACGACCGCGTGTTCAGGGCATTGCTGGCGATAGAAGCCGAACATCCCGAACTCATCAGCGCCGAATCACCGTCGCAGCGGGTTGGTGGCAAACCGATTGACGAATTCCGAAAAGTTGAGCATAAAGTCAGGATGTTGTCGTTGGCGAACACGTTTTCATTGGAAGAAACCGTCAGTTTTTTTGAAAAAGCCGCTAAAGAATTAGACACCGATGTCGATAACCTAGGTATTTTCAGCGAACCCAAGCTCGATGGCTTGGCGATCAGCATCCATTACCGGCAAGGTTTGTTCAGCTATGCGGCGACGCGCGGCGACGGGCAAATTGGCGAAGATGTCAGTCATAACATCAAAACCATCAAATCCGTCCCGCTGAAATTGACAACGGATAATCCGCCCGCCATTCTCGAAGTGCGCGGCGAAGTGTTCATGCCGAAAGCCGCGTTCGCCAAACTCAACAGTCTGGCGCAAGCCAATGACGGCAAAGTTTTCGTCAACCCCAGAAACGCCGCGGCGGGTACGATTCGGCAAATGAACCCAAAAGTTGCCGCCGAACGCGATTTGCAATTTATTCCCTACGGTCTTGGCGAATACCAAGGCGAACGCGAGTTTCTCCGCCACTCGGACATCATCGGCTATTTTTTGGAACTGGGTTTCCGTGAAAACCCGCATTGCTACCGTTTTTTTGGCAGCATCGCCGAATTTACCGGCAATTATCAAACCATGGAGACAGTGCGCGAACAATTGCCGATGGAAATTGACGGCATTGTCTACAAAATTGACAACTTGGCGCAGCAAAATGCGCTCGGTTTTATCGCCCGTTCCCCCAAATGGGCGGTAGCGCGTAAATTTCCTGCCCAACAAGCCGTCACCCGTTTGTTAGCAGTGGATTTTCAGGTCGGTCGCACCGGTGCATTAACACCGGTGGCAAGATTGGAGCCTGTCTTCGTCAGTGGTGTGACCGTCAGCAACGCCACGCTGCATAACATGGATGAAATCGAACGTTTGGGTTTGTGTGTGGGTGACAGCATCGAAATCCAACGCGCGGGAGATGTCATTCCCAAAGTGGTCCGGGTGGTTGCGCTTGGCGAAATCCGTTCGCCCATTCTGATGCCCGAAAACTGCCCCGTTTGCCTTTCAGTGGTTGAACGCGTCGAAGGCCAAGCGGCGTTCAGATGCACCGGTGGCTTAAACTGTGCCGCGCAGGCTGCCGAACGCATCCGCCATTATGCGTCGCGCAAATGCATGAACATCATCAATCTGGGTACAAAGTTGATTGAAGTGCTGCACAGCAAAGGAGTATTGAACACCATCGCCGATATTTACACGCTTAAGCCCAACGATATTGCCGACTTGGAAGGCCAAGGCGAGAAGAGCGCGCAGAATGTGCTGGACTCAATTGAATTATCAAAAACCACCAAGCTGGGCACTTTTTTGGCGGCTTTGGGGATTCATGAAGTCGGCGAAGAAGGTGCCAAAAACATCGCCCGCTATTTCAAGAATTTTGATGCCATCCGCACGGCTACGCTGGAGCAATTACTGGCTGTACCCGATGTTGGCCCGGTGACCGCACATAACGTAGTCGCATTTTTTGCCGATGCCAAAAACCAAGCCATCGTGCAAAAGATTATTGACGCGGGTGTCAATTGGCCCGATGAAGCCCATGAACCCACACAAGAACAAAGCCTCGCCGGACAAACGTGGGTTTTGACCGGCACGCTGCAAATGCCGCGCGCGGAAGTTAAAGCCTTATTGGAAAGCTTGGGTGCAAAAGTGGCGGGTTCGGTTTCTAAAAAAACCACCTGCGTATTGGTGGGTGAAGACGCGGGTTCTAAGCTGGCTAAAGCTGAAGAACTGGGTGTAAAAGTGATGGATGAGACGGCCTTTTTAGCCGAATTTGGCGATAGGATGTAACCGATAACGCTTCTTGAGCCTAGCCAAGGAGCAATTCACTAAAAGAATCGGGCGTCCAATAGAGATTGTTTTTGGACGCGCCCGATTTAAAGCATTCAAACCCAAAGTACGGCTCAGTCTAAGAAATATGCAATCGGCTTTTCTTGGTTTTGCCGCCGACACGCTCAATGCGTCGCCAGCCACTGTTGTCGTTTAATGTAATCCAACGGCGTTCTTCAGCGCGATAAAACCAATCTTTGTCTTGCTGGAAATAAACTTGGACACCTGGGGCTTCCCAAATATTTAAAATTTCGTTGCTGTGCGAGCGACTTTCGTCAAAATCGGTTGTCGCGCGCTGACCCATTTCACTGTAATACTCATTGAGTTCCAATAATAACGCATTGATATTTTTATCTAATGGCACGGCATACAAGCCTATTTTTTTGGCTTCTTCCAGTAAGATCGGATAATTGTGGGAAGGGTATTTGGCGTTTAAAATTTGGGCAATACGGTCGGCTGTGGCTTCATCGGTAATATGGTGCGACAGCAGTTCCTTACACAACATAATCGACAAGGATTCCGCCCTGTCAACCGCACCAATCACTAATGGATGGACATATTGGAACAAGGCCTGATAGGGATTTTCTTGGGTTTCTTCTGTATTGCTTTTGCCTAAACGGATAACACGGTTCAACTCATCCAAACTGACGCTAACGCGGTCATTGTCGCGGTCTATTGGCGATAAGGCATGGCTTAATGAGGTATCTACCGCTGTCAAATACGCCATCGGACCCATCATGATTTCATTCGAGCCTAAGGCAATCATCGTAGCCGCCGATGCGCATTCTAACGGCACCAAAGTGACCAAACGGTCGCAATATTGGCGTAACAGGCTGACCAAACGCAAGGAAGCCTGGCCTGTGCCGCCGTCTGATTTTAAAAACAAATACAAAGTCTCCTGCTTACCCAATTTGCCAAGCACCTCATAAAGGGCGACCACATCATTATGGCAAACCGATCCGCGATGATTGTTCCAGTAGGAAATCACTGGGCCACCGAGAAAATTTGTTAATTTTTCAATAGTTGCTTGGGTTTTGTTATAAAGGACAGGGGGTTGTTTTATTTTTGGCGTTTCTTGTTGTTCCATGTCGGGGCCGTCTCACTTTTATTGTAGTTTGATGAAATTGCTTGAATGCCTATTCTCTATCCAACAGCACAGACCCGCAAATTAGCAAGTTTTGCCTTGGTTGGCCTTTGTAGAAATCTTGCTAATGGACATTTCAGCTTTTTTTACGGGCCACCAACACGCCATCGCGGGTTGGGTTGATAAACGTATCAAAATCGGGGTCGTCAAAGATCATTTGGTTGTGTTGGCGAATGGCTTCCGTCCAGCCAGGAAATACATCTTTGAACTGCTCAACGGCAACACGACCACGCCAGAGTACGTTATCGGCAATATACAACCCGCCTGGGCGAATCCTGTCTTTAGCCATTTGCCAGATTTCGGGGTAATCGCCCTTATCAACATCGTTGTAGCAAATGTCAAACTCGCCTTCGGTAGCATTGAAAATATCTTGCGCCATGCCGGCTTGGAAGTTGACCCTGTCCCACAAACCCGCTGCGGTTAGATACGCTTCGGCTTTTTGTTGGTTAAGCAGATCCGCTTCGGTGCAAATGACTTGTCCTTCAGCGCCCACCGCCCGGGCAAACCAATAGGCGGAATAGCCATAGCCACTGCCAAATTCAAACACCCGTTTTGCGCCGGCAGTTTTGGCTAAAGTTTCTAAAAATACGCCGACCAGCCGACCAACAATAGGGAAGTTATTGGCTTCTGCTAAGGCCTCCATTTCCGCCAATACCGGATGATCGGTATTGTGCAAAAGACCGAACTGATAGTTTTCAATCGCAGGGTTAACGGTGACAATCGCGTTCGGGTTAACAACGGTAGGGGATTTTAAGGGTTCCATAGGGTTCTCGAGTGGCTAAAAAGGGTAGCTAAGTTTAACAAAGTGGATTCGGTTCGGCTTCATTCAAGCCAATTTTTGGCCCTGTCCACCGCCTTAAGCCACTGCTGCCTTAAGGCGGCCCGTTTTTCCGGCGTAAAATTGCCGTTAAAAATTTGGTCGGTCTGCCCCTTTTCTTGCAATTGATCGAGTCGCCACAACCCTACGGCAATGCCCGCCAAATAAGCGGCCCCTTGCGCGGTTGATTCCAATTGCAGAGGGCGCACGACGGGAATGTCGGCAATATCAGCCTGAAATTGCGCCAGCAGATTATTCATCGCCGCACCGCCATCAATGCGCAATTGGTGTATGGGTTTGCCGCTGTCGGTGCTGAACGCGTCCAGCAAGTCGTTGACTTGATAGGCAATACTTTCTAAGGCGGCGCGGCTTAAATGAGCTTTGTTCGTGCCACGGGTAATGCCAAAAATAGCACCGCGCGCCTGCGCATCCCAATGCGGTGCACCCAACCCCGTTAAAGCCGGCACAAACACCACGCCGCCGTTATCGTCCACGCTTTCGGCAAGGGCTTGGCTATCGCTGGCTTGGGTAAATAATTCCAAGCCGTCACGCAACCATTGCACGACCGCACCGCCGACAAACACACTGCCTTCCAACGCATAAACCACTTCGTCGCCAATTTGCCAAGCCAAGGTACTCAACAAGCCTTGCGGCGATAACGCCCGCTGCCTGCCGGTATTCATCATCAGAAAGCAGCCTGTTCCGTAAGTGCATTTCGCCATGCCCGCTTGCCAACATAATTGCCCAAATAAGCCCGCTTGTTGGTCGCCAATCATGGCGGCAATGGGGATGCCGCTGCCCAGATCGGCGTTTTGTGTTGTGCCGTAAACTTGGCTGGATGCTTGCACGCTAGGCAACAATGCTGCCGGAATGGCGAACAAATCCAGTAGCTGGTCATCCCATTGCAAGGTATCGATATTAAATAGCATGGTACGCGAAGCATTGGAAACATCAGTGATATGCAACGCGCCACCGGTCAATTGCCAAACCAGCCAAGTATCAATTGTGCCAAAGGCCAACTCGCCGCGTTCGGCCTGCTCGCGGGCACCCGCCACATTGTCGAGCAGCCAACGGATTTTACTGGCAGAAAAATACGCATCCAATACCAAGCCGGTTTTGTCTTGGATCAGCCCGGCATAACCATCGGCTTTTAATTGCCCGCAAAATTCGGCTGTGCGCCTGTCTTGCCAAACGATGGCATTGTAAATGGGCTTGCCCGTCGCCCGTTCCCAAATCACCGTCGTTTCGCGCTGGTTGGTGATACCGATTCCAGCAATATCGGCGGCTGTTATCTTCAATGCTTGCATCACCTGCTGGCAAACCGCCAATTGGCTCTGCCAAATTTCTAGGGCATCGTGTTCCACCCAGCCCGGTTGGGGAAAATATTGCGTAAACTCGCGCTGGGCAATGGCAACGGGATTGGCATCTTGGTCAAACAACAGGCTGCGCGAACTGCTTGTGCCTTGATCTAAAGCGAGGATGTACATGGTGCAGGTTTGGGCTGGTAATGGATGGCGGCGATTATAACAAGTGATGGGGCGTTACCCGACACCATCAATAAAGCTAGTTGCCCACCAGGCTTAGTTTGAAATGCGTCGCTTACGCGGCAAGACCGCACCGGGGTATTCGCCAGATAGCGATAGGGCTTATGGAGGGGGTTAACCTTTAATGGGCGACACCTTTAATAGTGATTTTAACAACATTGCCAGAATTGATAACCAAGCCTTTCTGTTCGCAATTCAACGTACTACTTAGGCCATTAGAGGCAATAAATTCAACAAATTTGTTGGTTGTAACGTTCGTGCAGTTTATGGTCGGGCGGGTATATCCGGTCACCTATAGATTAACTTGCTGTGAAGTCCGGTACAGCCTTTGAATTTCAGTATCATTCAATGCACGGTTGTAAAAACGGATGTCGTCTAATGCGCCTTTAAAAGGAAAGTTATTCCAAATCGTCTCTTCTGGAAACCCAATACGCAAGTCCTCGTTATTATTGTTAAAACTGTTATAGCTATCTGCTATTTTTAAATTTAACTCGCCATTAATATAAACTTTCTGGAAATGATTGTTACGGTTGATAACCCCAACAAAATGCAACCACTTACCAGGGGTTATGTTGGCAGAGTTTTCAGTAAAAATTTGGCAATTGCCATCTCCGGCGGAAGCTTGTTGGAATATGGGGTTATTTGTATTGTTTAGCCAAACTGAATATTCACGGTTAGGAAAGCAATTTGTATAGACACCACCTTTATGGATTATTGAAAAATACTCATTTGTAACTTTATCCACCCGTATCCAGAAAGCCGTCGTCCATTCCTTATCGGGATTTAGCGATGCTGGCTCATGAAGACAGGGTTATGGGCAGTTGATTTTGTATTTTAGCAATTGGCAATCGCTTGGTATGGGTACGGCAGAGCTGAACCAGTTTTTTTGACGCTGGCAAACGAACCTTAAGCCAAACATTGCTAAACAATCCGCAATGATTTTCAAATGTAACCGTGGTTTATTTCGCGAAACAGCCCTGCCAACTTAAACGGCTATGGCACAAATCGCGCACCCTTCTGACGTATGCCGCAAAAGCAATTTGGCACAACCTACAGATTCCCATAGATTAAGCACAAAACAAGCAGATGTTTTATGTTTTGTATCCTTGAAACACACCGACACTTGCTATAAGCCGCTTGTTGTTCCGCGCCAAAAACAAACACCTGTTACCTGTTCAAGTCACGTTCAGGTTATAATGCCAAGCAAACACAGCTTTAGCATTCCTGTAGAAAACAGCGGCTTGCCAACCAAGTTTATGCTGTTATGTCATGGATGCCAGGCAGATTTTAGATTGACATCATTAACCGGAAATATGACACAAAAACTTTATATTCAAACCAACGGCTGTCAGATGAACGAATACGATTCTGACAAAATGCGCGATGTATTGCAGGCTTCGCACGGTTTTGAATTGATTGACGACCCTAAACAAGCCGATGTGCTGTTGCTAAACACCTGCTCGATCCGCGAAAAAGCCCAAGAGAAAGTCTTTTCGGCACTCGGTCAGTGGCGCATGATTAAAGAAAAACGCCCTGATGTCGTGATTGGCGTAGGTGGTTGCGTCGCCAGCCAAGAAGGTTCTGCCATCCAAAAACGCGCGCCGTTTGTCGATATTGTCTTCGGCCCGCAAACCTTGCACCGCTTGCCGCAATTGCTGGACCAAGTCCGCAACAAACAGCAACCCGTGGTCGATGTCTCTTTCCCTGAAATTGAAAAATTCGACAACATGCCCGAACCGCGCGCCGAAGGCCCGAAAGCCTTTGTCTCGGTCATGGAAGGTTGCAGCAAATACTGTACGTTTTGCGTGGTGCCTTACACGCGCGGCGAAGAAATCAGCCGCCCATTGGATGATGTATTGGCGGAGATCCGCACGCTTGCCAAGCAAGGTGTGCGCGAGGTCAATTTGCTGGGGCAAAACGTCAATGCCTATCGGGGTGTAATGGATGACGGCGACATTGCCGACTTTGCCTTGCTGTTGCATTACGTTGCCGCCATTGATGGTATCGAACGCATCCGCTTCACCACCTCACATCCGGTGGAATTTACCGACGCCCTGATTGAAGCCTTTGCCGAAATCCCGCAATTGGTCAACCATTTACATTTGCCGGTGCAAAGCGGTTCTGACACCATCCTTAAAAAGATGAAACGCGGACATACCCGCGCCGATTACATAGAAACCATCCGCAAATTGCGCGCTGTGCGCCCTGATATTTGCCTGTCTTCTGATTTTATCATTGGCTTCCCTGGCGAAACCGATGAAGAATTTGAAGAAACCATGGATTTCATCAACCAAATTGGCTTCGATTTGTCATTTAGCTTTATCTACAGCGCGCGCGCCGGCACACCGGCTGCCGAGCTGGAAGACAACGTGCCGATGGCAGTCAAAAAACAACGTTTGGAACGCTTCCAAAACCGCATCAACGAAATGGCGGCCGCCATTGCCCAAGGCATGATCGGCACCGTACAAACCGTGTTGGTCGAAGGCCCTTCCAAAAAGAACCCGCTGCAAATCCAAGGCCGCACCGAAAACAACCGCGTGGTCAACTTTATAGGCCATCCGCGTCTAGCGGGTCAGTTTGTTGATGTCTTCATTACCGAAGCGCAACCAAATTCTTTACGCGGTCGCATGGTGGAAGCCAATGCCGACAAAATCGCTGTCAACCAATAACGCTTGCCGATGATCTCACTGGAAATCGCTTTACTCCCCGACGACAACCACCGTTTGTCGAATTTCTGCGGTCAGCTTGACACTCACTTGCGGCAAATAGAAAACCGTCTGCAAGTGGAGATTGCCAACCGGGGCAACCAATTTAAAGTGACTGGCCTTGACCCGTCCGTTAAAGCCGCGTGCGCCCTGATGCAAAAATTGTTCGAAAGCACCGCCAAAGAAGAGCTGACCGCCGAAGCCATCCATTTGGCGATGCAAGATGCATCCATTGAGCAATTGCTGAGCGAGACCGTTCTCATCACCGAACAACCGCCCATTTGCATTAAAACCAAATTCGGCATGATTAAAGGCCGTGGTGCCAACCAACAGAATTACCTGAAAAAGATTATGTCGCATGACATCAATTTTGGTGTCGGTCCGGCCGGTACCGGCAAAACCTATCTGGCGGTGGCTTGCGCCATTGAGGCTTTGCAAACCGAGCGGGTCAGAAAAATCATTCTGGTGCGCCCTGCGGTTGAAGCCGGTGAAAAACTGGGCTTTTTGCCCGGCGATATGGCGCAAAAAGTCGATCCCTATTTACGGCCTTTGTACGATGCCTTATACGATATGCTGGGCAATGAGCGGGTCGAAAAAATGATCGACAAAGGCATTATTGAAGTAGCACCACTGGCCTTTATGCGCGGGCGGACACTTAATGATGCCTTCATTATTTTGGACGAAGCGCAAAACACCACGGTTGAGCAAATCAAAATGTTCTTGACGCGTGTCGGTTTTGGTTCAACAGCCGTCGTCACCGGCGATGTCACGCAGATCGACTTGCCTAACGAAAAAATGTCCGGTCTGCGCCATGTGTTGGAAGTTTTAAAAGACATTGAAGGCATCAGTTTTACCTTTTTCAATGCTCGTGACGTGGTGCGCCATCCGCTGGTACAACGTATCGTCCTGGCTTACGAAGCTTACGAAAAGCAAGCCAAATCGGCATCATGAACCATCTCGACATTCAGCTTGTGTATTCCAGCGCAGGCCAACCGGAAGCCAGCCAAATCCAGCAATGGGTCGATGCGGCCTTAGCGGGCTTCGAAACCGACACGGAAATCGTCGTACGTATTGTCGATGAGCAAGAAAGCGCCGAACTCAACAGCCAATACCGCCAAAAACAAGGCCCGACCAATATTTTAAGCTTTCCGTTCGAGCTGCCCGATATGCTGCAAGGCATTGACGGCATCGACACTGATCTGCTGGGGGATCTGGTCATCTGCGCGCCGGTGCTGGAAAAAGAAGCCCTAGAACAACACAAAAACCTGAATGACCACTGGGCGCACATCATCGTCCATGGTGTTCTACACTTATTGGGCTACGACCATCTTGACGATGAAGAAGCCGAGATCATGGAAAGCAAAGAAATTGCTATCCTCCATTCCCTAAACATCCAAAACCCTTATATACAGGTAACTGCACCATGAGCGAAGGCCAACCCCCTAGTAGACACTCCCCACAGAGAAGCTGGGTCGACAAAATCACCCACTTACTGACAGGGGAGCCGCAAGACTTGGATGACCTCTTGGACATCTTAAGGGAAGCCCGCGAAAAACGTCTATTAGATACCGACGCCTTGTCGATGATTGAAGGCGTCCTACAAGTATCGCAAATGCGGGTCAGGGATATTATGATCCCGCGCGCACAAATGGTGGTGGTCTCGCAAGATGCCGCACTGGAAAGCATTTATCCGCAAGTGATTGAATTTTGCCACTCGCGCTATCCGGTGATTGAAGATGACCGCAGCAACGTGGTTGGTGTCTTGTTGGCTAAAGACCTATTGGCACACGTACTTCAAAACAAACAAGTCACCGTGCGTGACATCATGCGCCCCGCCGTCATCGTACCGGAAAGCAAACGCCTGAACGTGTTGCTGAAAGAACTGCGCACCAACGGTAACCACATGGCGATTGTGATTGACGAATACGGTCAAGCGTCGGGATTAGTCACCATTGAGGACGTGCTGGAACAAATCGTCGGCGAAATTGAAGACGAACACGACGACCACGACGACGAAAGCTACATTATCCAGCGTAACGAATACGAGTACATGATTAAAGCTTTAACGCCCATTGAAGAATTCGACGAACAGTTTAGTACCGAGCTGGCTTCTGACGAATACGACACAATAGGCGGATTTATCGTCAGCCAACTAGGCCATATGCCCAAAAAAGGCGAAACCTTGGTGGTTGATAAGTTACGTTTTGAGGTCATCCGGGCAGATAACCGTCGCGTTCATCTGTTAAAACTTAAACTGAGTAAATAACCTAGGCGGAAATCGCATGAACAGCCAAACAGTGTTGGTGACTGGCGGTGCAGGCTACATTGGCAGCCATGCCTGTGTGGAATTGTTGCAGGCAGGTTTTAACGTCGTCGTGGTTGACAACCTTTGCAACAGTAAAAGCGAAGCCCTAGCCCGGGTGCAACAAATCACCGGCAAAACCCTGCAATTCTATCAAGCGGACATCCGCGACCCGCTTGCCCTCGCCAACATTTTTGAGCAAGAAGCCATCGACACCGTCATCCATTTTGCCGGTTTGAAAGCCGTGGGCGAATCCTGCCAACAACCGCTGCGCTACTACGAAAACAACGTCTACGGCAGCATGGTGTTGATTGAAGCCATGCAGCAAGCCAATGTCAAACAACTGGTGTTCAGTTCTTCGGCAACCGTTTATGGCGAACCGCCGTCCGTGCAATACGTCGAACATTTTCCGCTGTCGCCCATCAACCCTTACGGGCGTACCAAGGCGATGATCGAAGATATGCTCCGCGATGTCTCGGCAGCAGATCAATTGGTAAAACCTGAAAATCCCTGGAAAATCGCCTTGTTGCGCTACTTCAACCCGATTGGCGCACACGCCAGTGGCCTGATCGGCGAAGACCCCAACGGCATCCCCAACAACCTGATGCCTTATGTCTCGCAAGTCGCCATCGGCAAACTGGCGCAATTGTCGGTATTTGGCGATGACTACCCAACACCCGACGGCACCGGCATCCGTGACTATATCCACGTCGTCGATTTGGTTAAAGGCCACATCAAAGCCATTACCGCCTTACAAAGTGACAAGTTTGCGGCAGGCGGCTGTCAAGCCTACAACTTGGGTGCGGGCAAAGGCTACAGCGTACTGGACATGGTCAAAGCCTTCGAACGCGTCACCGGACAAACCATCAATTATAAAATCGCCCCCCGACGGGCAGGCGATTTGGCCGAGTTTTTTGCCGACCCGTCCTTGGCCTTACAAGAACTGGACTGGCAAGTGGAAAAAACCTTGGACGATATGGTTGCCGACACGTGGGCTTGGCAAACCAAAAATCCGCAGGGTTACCAGTAAAATTAATCGTTTCTACATACTGGGTATTTATAATCGCAAAACAATTTATCCCGTTTTTTTTCGCAAGGAATCAACATGGCAATCCAAACCCAAAGCCCGCTTGACTTGATTGATGGGCAAACCGCCAATACCCATGACAATATCAGCCTGCAAGTCATCAACTTAATAGACAACGCGCCCGTCGAACAACCGACAGAAAACGTCAATGGCACGGAACCCGTTGCAATTGCAGCCATTGTGACGATGGTTAATGCGCCCGCCAGTTTTGAATGGGGTATTGCTCCAGAAGCCTCAACAGTTTCTGACGAAATTGACAACACTGACATTGCCGAAACCATCGGCAGCGGTGACTCGAATGAAACACCCGCTACTGATGAAGGAAATTTACCGGTTTTTGTTGTTGACCCTATTATCGACCCGATCATATCAATAGACCCTATAGAATGGATTGCTTACCCGCCTATTATTATCGGCCCCTTTATCGATCACATTATTTCATTGGACCCTATTGAATGGATTGGCACTGAAGAACAAGCTGTTGAACCGGAAACCGACAACAACACGCCAGCCGATGAAAATCAACCCACACCCGAAGAAGGCACCGAGACTTATATCGACCCTGGTTTAGAAGTCATCGCTGTCACCGACCCTATTGTGTGTATCGACATCATTGAACCCATTGTTTGTATCGATTTATCTTGGGATCCGTTACCGTTGACTGAATTACCAGAACCCTTGATTTACTCGCTCTGCGTACTCCCACCTCCATGCCTATTTGACTTTCCTATCTGCAACATAGCGCCGCCCATTACCATCGCTGAAGCAGGTGGCAACATTGATCTGATCGGCCTCGCGCCTAGCGACAGCAATAGCGGCCTCACCATCGCCTAGGACTTTCTGCCCATGTCTTGCTGGCGGTAATTTTTCCGCCAGCCCGATCAAAAAAGCGCAGGCCATGCTATCTTGGCCTGCGCTTTTTTGTTCATACCGTTCAAACCTTTCTAGGCAAGTTGGCAGATAATCCTGCAACGTCTATGATGTGGCGCAGATCACCGAACTCCCACGCCATTTTAGGAAAACAGCTATGACCACGCGCGGCCCTTGGAAAATTCTGACCGAAAAACTGGTCCACGAAACACCGTGGATACGCATAGACCACCACGACGTCATCACCCCCACCGGCACTAACGGCATCTACACCACGGTCGATTTTAAAAATTGGGCCATCGGCATCGTGCCGATTGATGACGAAGGTTATACCTACATCGTTGGGCAATATCGCTTTCCCCTACAAGAATACAGCTGGGAAATCCCAGAAGGCGGCGGCAGCAAGGCCGCTACGTTGCTAGCTTCGGCGCAGCGTGAACTGCTTGAAGAAACCGGCATTAGCGCCGAACACTGGCAGATGATTTACGAATTCCATACCAGCAACTCCATTACCAATGAACGCGCTTACATTTTTGTCGCGACAGACCTCAGCTTTGGCGAATCCGAACCCGAAGAAACCGAAGAACTGGAAGTCCGGCGCATCCCCTTCGCGGAATTGGTGGACAAGGTTTATAACAATGAAGTCAAAGACAGCCTGACGGTGGTTGGCGTGTTAATGGCTGTCCATTGGCTGAAGAAAAACCAACATCCTTTGCTTGCCATCGTTAATCTGTAAACTTTCTTGCCACGGGTAACGGCAATTGCCCAAGCACCCGCACGACACCCTACCCCATCCATGCGAATTATCTTAGGAATTGAATACAACGGCAGCCACTACCACGGCTGGCAAGCACAAGCCCATGCCAACAGCATCCAACAAACTTTAGAGCGGGCGCTCAGTAAGATTGCCGCCCATCCCCTACAAGTGCAATGCGCGGGGCGCACCGATGCCGGCGTACATGCACTGGAGCAAATCATCCATTTCGATACCGAGGCCGAACGCCCTATGCAAGCCTGGCTACTGGGCGGCAACAGCCATTTGCCGGATGACGTGCGCATTTTATGGGCGCAACCGGCAATTGGCGATTTCCACGCCCGCTATAGCGCCATCGCCCGCTTTTACCGTTATGTCATCTGTAATCGCCCCATCAAATCGGCTTTGCTTTACCAACAAAGCACCTGGTGCTACCCGCCTTTAGATGCCGAAAAAATGCACCAAGCCGCGCAACACCTGATTGGCGAACACGATTTCACCTCGTTCCGCGCACAAAGCTGCGAATCGAAAAGCCCAAACCGGCTAATGCATTTCATTGAAGTGTACCGGCAAGGCGATCAAGTCATCATGGACATTTCCGCCAACGCCTTTTTGCACCACATGGTCAGAAACATTGCCGGCGTGCTGATGGAAGTCGGTTCGGGAAAACAACCGACGGATTGGACAAGCCATTTGCTCGCCGTCAAAGACCGCAAACAAGCCGCCCGTACCGCACCGCCTGAAGGCTTGTATCTGGGCGGCGTTTGCTATCCTGCCCATTATGGCTTAAACACCCATCCCATTTTTGCCAAACTGCCCAGAGACGCGAAACGTTTTGATTAACAAGCGGCAGCAAGCCCCAAACCCTTTGAAATCGTAAGCGCACGCTTTTTGCGGTTTGCAATCGTACAAATATCAAGTAGATTACTTTTTTGCCTGCAATCACCCAACACTTATGAACCATTACCTCGCATTCCAAATTCACGGCGGCGCTGACCACGGCGGCGGCCTCATCGAAACCCTTTCCACCCTACTGGCCTTTTTTGAGGGTATCAGCACCCAAGGCTCCGGCGGCGCATTCCAAGCACTCCTGCCCGGAATCGCGGGCATGGACAATATCCACCCGTTACTGGTGCATTTTCCTATTGCCTTCCTCTGTGCATTTTTTGCAGTCGATGCATTAGGCACATGGGCGAAAAATCCGCATTGGCGGCAACTCGCCAGCGGCTTGCTGTATTTGGGTACTATCGGCGCTGCCTTTACCGTTTTAGCGGGTTTTATCGCCGCCGATTCAGTCGCCCACGGCGACAACGTCCACGCCATCATGGAGCGGCACGAACAACTGGGCATTTCGGTATTGTCACTTTCAGCAGGCTTATCGGCTTGGCGGTTACGGCGGGGCATCGCCGAAGGTGCAGCCAACGTCTTCTTCCTGATCTTATCGGCCTTGCTGTGTACCATTTTGGCTTTCGGTGCTGACTTAGGCGGATTGATGGTTTACCACTACGGTGTGTCGGTTAAACCAACAGCCAGCCTAGACAGCCAACCGATGCCTGAACACGAGCATCATCACCATCATGACCACGAAGCCATACCAGAGCATTCACATTAATTTTGTTAAGCCGTTAACACTAAAGTAAGCCATTTATTTTGGTGAGCTAAAACCTTACTCAAGCGCCAGCAATTGATTTTGTTACATCCATAAAATTTTTTGCCCTGATTTGTGTTAACCTAATGCGTTTGATTTTTTAAAGAATTGTCCTAGCCACTTTATGCGAACTCGCGTTAAAATTTGCGGTTTTACCCGTACCGAGGATGCGGTAGCAGCCGCACGCTTGGGTGCAGATGCCATCGGTTTGGTGTTTTACCCGCCCAGCCCGCGTCATATCGACATTGCCCAAGCCGCCAATATCGTCAACGCCCTGCCCGCTTTTACCACCGTGGTGGGTTTGTTTGTGGATGCCGAAGCAGCGCAGATACGCGAAGTGCTGGCAAAAGTGCCGATTGATTGTTTGCAGTTCCACGGCGACGAAACGCCGGAACAATGCCGCTTGTATGGCAAACGCTACATCAAAGCCATTCGTATGCGGGAAGGCACAGACGTCCACCAGCTGGCACGCGATTATCATGATGCAGATGGTTTGTTGCTAGATGCTTACCATCCAAATGCCAAGGGCGGCACGGGCAACCAATTTGATTGGGCATTGATCCCAAACGATTGCGCGTTGCCGATTATTCTGGCGGGCGGTTTGGATGCCGACAACGCCCAGCAAGCCGTAAAAGCGGTCAAGCCTTATGCGCTGGATGTCAGCAGCGGCGTAGAAGCTGAAAAAGGTATTAAAGATGCGCAAAAAATGCGTGCGTTTTTAAAGGAAGTTACTCAAGGGGATACAATAATAATATGACAGAAAAATACACCATGCCCGATGAACGCGGACATTTTGGCCCTTACGGCGGAATGTTCGTTGCTGAAACCCTGATTCCACCGATTCAGGAACTGAACGCCGCTTACCAACGTTATTTGGACGATCCTGACTTTATCGCCGAACTTGACCGCGATATGCAATATTATGTCGGTCGACCTTCGCCTTTGTACCATGCCGAACGCTGGAGCCGCGAATTAGGCGGCGCACAGATTTATCTCAAACGTGAAGACCTTAACCACACGGGTTCGCACAAAATCAACAACACCATCGGTCAAGCTCTACTGGCGAAACGGATGGGCAAAACTCGCATCATCGCCGAGACTGGGGCAGGCCAACATGGCGTGGCTACCGCTACCGTCGCCGCGCGTTTGGGTTTGGAATGCGTGGTTTACATGGGCGCCGTCGATGTCGCGCGGCAATCCTTAAACGTTTACCGCATGAAATTGCTGGGTGCAAAAGTTGTCGCCGTCGAATCTGGCTCAAAAACCCTGAAAGATGCGCTCAACGAAGCCTTGCGTGATTGGGTAACTAACGTCGATAACACCTTCTACATCATCGGTACCGTCGCAGGCCCACACCCCTACCCTGCCATGGTGCGAGATTTCCAATCGATTATCGGTCGTGAATCCAAACAACAATGCTTGGATGCCACAGGACGTTTACCAGATGCCTTAGTCGCTTGCGTTGGCGGTGGCTCTAACGCTATCGGCTTGTTCTATCCGTTTATCGACGATAAATCAGTCGCCATGTATGGTGTTGAAGCTGCGGGTGATGGTATCGAAACAGGTCGCCACTCGGCGCCGTTATCCGCAGGCCGCCCTGGCGTACTACACGGCAACCGCACTTACTTAATGGCGGATGACGATGGCGAAATCATCGAAACCCATTCCATTTCCGCAGGCTTAGATTACCCCGGCGTAGGCCCAGAGCATTCTTGGCTGAAAGACACGGGGCGCGCCAACTATGTCAGCATTACCGACAACGAAGCCCTAGACGGTTTCTACGCGCTGACCCGTATGGAAGGCATCATTCCTGCACTGGAATCCAGCCACGCGATGGCTTATGCGATGAAACTTGCACCGACCATGAGCCAAGATGAAATCATGATTATCAATTTGTCCGGTCGTGGCGACAAAGACATGCAAACCATGGCAAGACGTGAAGGAATAGAACTGTGAGCCGATTAGCCAAAACTTTTGAAACTTTAAGCCAAACAGGCCGCAAAGCCTTAGTGCCATTCATCACGGCGGGCGACCCTTACCCAGAATTTACCGTGCCGATGATGCACGCGATGGTCGAAGCCGGTGTTGATGTCATCGAATTAGGCGTACCGTTTTCAGACCCTATGGCGGATGGCCCGGTCATACAACGTGCCAGTGAACGTGCTTTGGCGCACAAAATGAGCTTACGCCGCACCTTGGCGGTAGCGATGGAATTCCGCCGTACCAACCAACATACCCCTGTTGTGCTAATGGGATATTTAAACCCGATTGAAGCGATGGGCTATGAAGAATTTGCCAACGCCGCCGCCCGTGCTGAGGTGGATGGCGTATTAACCGTCGATTTGCCACCTGAAGAAGGCGAACAATGTGCAGCCTTTTTGAAAGCCCGTGACATCGACTCCATCTTTTTGCTGGCACCGAACAGTAGCGCTGAACGAATTCAAAAAATGGACGCTGTCGGTAGCGGCTATTTGTATTATGTGTCGCTAAAAGGTGTAACTGGTGCAGGCCACTTAAATATAGAAGATGTCAAAACCAAGCTTGAAGAATTGCGCGCCAACACCGGCTTGCCTGTCGCTATCGGTTTCGGCGTGAAAGATGCTGAAACCGCCAAAATGATTTCCGATTTAGGCGATGGCGTCGTTGTCGGTAGCGCCTTAATCAGCAAAATCGAAGCGAATCTGGATAGCCCTGAACAAGCCAAAAAAGAAATTATTGAATTGTTAGCATCCATGCGCCAAGCAATGGACAACGGAGTTTAAAATGAGTTGGTTAGAAAAACTGCGCCCTGCTTTCATCAAAACGGATGCCAGCGTCAAAAAAGCCACTGTGCCGGAAGGCTTGTGGAACAAGTGCGATGACTGCAATGCCATTTTGTACAATTCCGAGCTGGAAAAAAACCACAGCGTCTGCCCAAAATGCGACCACCACATGCGCATTTCTGCCCGCACACGTTTGGACTTGTTTTTGGATGAAGGGGATCGTTTAGAAATCGGTAAAAACATCAAACCAACTGATCCGCTGAAATTTAAAGACACTAAAAAATACAAAGACCGTCTGCTCGCCGCGCAAAAGCAAACCAAAGAAACCGATGCCTTAATCGTCATGAAAGGCCAGCTGCATGGTCAAGATGTTGTCGTTGCTGCTTTTGATTTTAGCTTTATGGGCGGCTCTATGGGTTCGGTTGTTGGCGAACGCTTTGTACGTGGTGTCAACAAAAGCCTAGAATTGGGTATTCCGTTCATCGTCTTCACTGCCAGTGGCGGTGCGCGTATGCAAGAATCCTTGTTCTCTTTGTTTCAAATGGCAAAAACCAGCGCGGCCTTAACCAAACTATCGGACAACGGCATTCCGTTCATTTCCATTTTGACCGACCCGACCATGGGTGGTGTTTCAGCCAGTTTGGCTATGCTCGGTGATATTAATGTCGCCGAACCGAATGCCTTAATCGGCTTTGCGGGACCTCGCGTTATCGAGCAAACCGTGCGCGAAAAACTACCGGAAGGCTTCCAACGCAGTGAGTTTTTACAAGAACACGGTGCAGTGGACATGATTATCGACCGTCGTGACATGCGGGAAAAAATCGCTGATATTTTGGCAATGCTGACTGCCGGTAAACGTTTGGCTATTCCAGCCGCAGAAACAACTGTCCTTGACGAACCGACTTTAACCAACTAAGCAATGCATTTTGATACCCTGCAAGGTTGGCTAAGCTGGCAAGAAACCCTGCATCCTTTAGCCATCGACTTAGGACTAGACCGCGTTGAAGCGGTTTATTCCAAGTTAAATCCACAGCGTACCAAACCAGTGACAGTTACTGTCGCCGGTACAAATGGCAAAGGTTCTTGTGTCGCTTATTTGGAAGCCATTTACCGCCAGCAAGGGTATCGAGTCGGCGCCTATACTTCGCCGCATATTCTTAAATATAACGAGCGCATCAAAATTAACGGCGAGCAGGTCAGTGATGACTTGATTTGTGAGGCCTTCTCGCGTATTGAAGCGGTTCGCGGTGACATCTCGCTAAGCTATTTTGAATTCGGCACCTTGGCGGCTTTAGATATTTTTAGCCGCAGTGGCCTGGACATCCAAATATTGGAAGTCGGCCTTGGTGGTCGCCTGGATGCTGTCAACATTGTCGATGCCGACGCTGCCATTATCGCCAGCATTGGTATCGACCACATCAATTGGCTTGGCAACAACAGGGAATCAATTGGTCGTGAAAAAGCCGGTGTTTTCCGTCCCCACACACCCGCCATAGTGGGGGATCCGCAACCGCCGGAATCTGTTTTGGCTGTCATTGCAGAAAAACAGGCCGATGCATTGCTGATTGATAAAGATTTCAGCTACCAACAAGAACAGGGCTACTGGCAATGGATCGGGCAAGGGCAACAACTTGTACAACTGCCCGAACCCTCGCTCAAAGGCGAACATCAATACCGTAACGCTGCCAGCGCGCTGTGTGCAATAATGCAATTGCAAAGCCACTTGCCGGTATCCGAAACAGCTATAAAAAGCGGCCTGATGCAGACGCAATTGCCGGGACGTTTCCAGCTAATTACCAATCAAGGCATTCCCGTGTTGCTGGATGTTGGACACAATCCTGAAGCTATCAGCACTTTGGCAGAATATCTGCAAACACATTTTCCAAACCGTAAAATTCACGCCGTTTTTTCGATGATGAAAGACAAAGACATCGCCGGCGTGGTGGAAATTATCAGTCCGCTCATTGAAGATTGGTATTTTGTGCCGCTCAACAATCCACGGGCGGCCTCTGAAGACTTGATGCGTGAGATTTTTTTACAAACGTCTACGCTCAAGGTATCCTTTGGTTTCAACGGCTTTGCCGAGGCGTTCCAAGCTGCAAAAAAACGGGCGCAACCCGAAGACCTGCTGCTGGTTTTCGGTTCTTTCTTTTTAATATCTGAATGCCTCCATGAATTTGAACAAGGTGAGTTGACTAAATGATGACACAAGAGTTAAAACAACGAATAATTGGCGCAATCGTCGTGACCGCTCTGGCAGCAATCTTTGTCCCCATGCTGTTTGATGACCCCATTGATAACAGCGGACAATCGGTAAGCGAATTGGCAATCCCGGAAAATCAGGTGGATGTGGTCGAAGAAGAAAGTCCTCTCCCTAATCGTGCGGAAGATGTCGTTAAAATGCCGGAAGGCACAAACCCAAACACACTGACAGCCGATAGCATCAACAAAGCGTCACCGGACTTGCAAGCACCTGCCGATGGCGGCCTTGAACCTGACCAATTGCCTGGCGAAGAAGACTTCGGCGGCGAAGAGCCATCCGATGGTCTTGATACCGGCGAAGTGGAAGAAACACCCAGCAAACCCGTTATTGCCATCCACAAGCCTAGCGAACTCAAACCCAACACAGCAGCTGCAAACAAACCCAAACCTGCCCCTGCCGTCAAAGCACCCGCTGTTGCAACCGCAACACCAGCCTTAAAACCGATCAGCAAAAAACCAGCCACAGACAATCAACATTGGACAGTTCAGGCAGGAAGTTTCAGCAAAAAGGAAAATGCCCAAGCCATGTTTGAATCACTCAAAAAACAAGGCATCGCTGTTACCTTAGAAAGCAAAGATTCGCTGTACCGTCTAAAAGCGGGTTCTGGTTTGGACAAAAAACGCGCTTTAGCCATAAAAGCAAAACTGGACCAATTAAAAATACCTAATATGCTCTTGCCTGAGTAATGCTGGACAATCCCCCTGTAATAAACCTGGATACGTTGATCTGGATTGATTACACCATAATAGTGTTAATCGCCATTTACGCATTATCAGGTTTACTGCGTGGTTTTGGCCTCGTGTGTTTTTCTGTCGTCTGCTGGCTGATAGCCATTATGGTGGGTTTATTTTTTTGTGGGGATTGCGCTTTCGTACTTACCCCCCATATCAGTAATCCATCCGCCCGAATTGCCGCTGCTTTTGTACTGCTATTTTTATGTTCATTAATAGTCGGTCTGGTTGTCCGTTTATTGCTGGGTGAATGGATAAATAACCTACAACCCTCTTTTTTAAGCCGTATCGGCGGGTTGCTTTTGGGTATTGGCCACGGTTTGGTTGCTGTCAATTTGGTCATTGTTTTAGCGGGCTTATCGGCATTGCCGAGTTCACCGTGGTGGGGCAATTCCAAACTGATCCCGCCTTTTCAGGCCGTTGCCATTTGGTTAAACAACAATTTTCCATCAGAATTGGCAAAATTTGCCCATTTTCATTAACTATTTTAAAAGGCTAATTTATACATGTGCGGTATTGCTGCAATTGTTTCCCATCAAGCGGTTAATCAGGAACTCTATGACGCCCTGACCGTCCTGCAACATCGCGGTCAAGATGCGGCGGGTATCGTCACCTGCGAAAACGGTCGTTTGCATTTACGTAAAGACACGGGGCTGACCCGTGACGTGTTCACCAACGTGCAAATGATGAAACTGCGCGGCAATATGGGGATTGCCCATGTCCGTTACCCAACTGCCGGCTGCACCAGTTCAGCAGAAGCACAACCTTTCTATGTGAATTCGCCTTTTGGCCTGACTTTAGCCCACAACGGCAATCTGACCAATACTGAAGAACTGAAAGAAGCCTTGTTTATCCAAGACTTGCGCCACATCAACACCGATTCCGACTCAGAAGTCCTGCTCAACGTATTCGCCCACGAACTTCAAAGCTTAGGCAAATTGCACCTTAACGTTAATGATGTCTTCGAAGCCGTTAAAGGTGTGCATCGCCGTTGCCGGGGCGCTTATGCCGTCGTGGTGATGATTGCGGGCTTTGGCATTTTAGGTTTCCGCGATCCGCATGGCATCCGTCCCGTGGTGTTCGGACAGCGCGATAGCGAAGAGGGCCCAGAATTTATGATCGCCTCCGAAAGCGTGGCCTTGGACGTGTTGGGCTTTAAACTGATCCGCGACATCGCGCCAGGCGAAGCCATTTTTATTGAAGAATCCGGTGCCTTGCACAGCCAGCAATGTGCGGAAACCATCGACCATTGCCCTTGCATTTTCGAATACGTCTACTTTGCCCGCCCCGATTCCATCATCGACAACATCTCGGTTTACAAAGCCCGTATCCGTATGGGCAAAAAACTCGCCGAAAAAGTGCTGCGCGAATGGCCCGACTACGACATTGATGTCGTCATCCCCATCCCAGATACCAGCCGGACAGCAGCGTTGGAAATGGCCAACATCCTAGGCGTAAAATTCCGCGAAGGCTTTATGAAGAACCGCTATATTGGCCGCACTTTTATTATGCCCGGTCAAAAAATGCGCGAAAAATCAGTAAGGCAAAAGCTCAACGCCATCGGGCTTGAGTTTGAAGGCAAAAACGTTTTGCTGGTGGATGACTCGGTCGTGCGTGGTACAACATCCGAACAAATTATCCAAATGGCACGCGATGCCGGTGCCAAAAAAGTCTACTTCGCTTCGGCTGCGCCGCCAGTACGTTATCCCAACGTTTACGGCATTGACATGCCCGCCGCACACGAGCTGATTGCCCACAACCGCACTGAAGACGAAGTCTGTACGGCTATCGGTGCTGACCGTCTGATTTACCAAGATTTGGATGATTTAATAGCTGCCGTCGGCAAAGGCAACCCTGAAATCACCCATTTTGACACCTCGTGTTTCAGCCGCGAATACATCACGGGCGACATCGATGTGAACTATTTGGAACGTATCGAAGCCTTGCGCAACGATGCAGCACAATCAGGCCGCAATTCCGAAAACTTCATCATCGAAATGCAAAATTGCGATTAGCCACCCTATAGCCCAGCTTGCCAAACACCATGAACGATACCGACTGGAACAATTACGCCCTAGAAACCCAAGCCATTCGCGCAGGACACCGGCGTACCCACGAAGACGAACACAGCTTGCCGATTTTTACCACCTCAAGCTATGTGTTCAAGAATGCCGAAGATGCCGCTTTGCGTTTTACCGGCAAAATACCCGGCAATATCTACTCGCGCTTCACCAACCCAACCGTCAATGCCTTCCAACAACGCTTGGCGCTAATGGAAAAAGGTGAACGCTGCTTGGCTTTCGCCTCCGGCATGGCAGCGATTATGGCGGTCGGCATGGGGCTGTTGAAAGCAGGCGACCATGTGGTGTGTTCACGGGGCGTCTTTGGCAATACTGTTTTGCTGTTCCAAAATTATTTCGGCAAATTTGGTGTAGAAACGGATTTTGTCGATTTGGTCGACATCACCGCTTGGCAAGCCGCCATCAAACCGAACACACGTTTTTTGTTTTTGGAAACACCGTCCAATCCATTAACGGACATCGCCGATATTGCCGCTTTGGCAGACCTGGCGCATCAGCACGGTAGCCTGTTGATTGTCGACAACTGTTTTTGCACACCGGTGTTACAAAAACCGTTGGAATTAGGTGCAGACATCGTCATCCATTCCGCCACCAAATACATCGACGGGCAAGGCCGGTGCGTAGGTGGTGCGGTCGTTGCCAGTGATGAAATCATCGAAAAACACATCTACCCTTACTTACGTACGGGCGGCGCAACAATGAGCCCTTTCAACGCTTGGATATTCCTTGCCGGCTTAGAAACTTTATCGCTGCGAATGAAAGCCCATTGCGACAATGCCTTCGCACTTGCCCAATGGTTGGAACAGCAAGCTGGCGTGGCTAAAGTCTATTACCCAGGCTTAGCATCGCACGGACAACACGAACTTGCCAAACGCCAACAAAGCCATTTTGGCGGCATTGTCAGTTTTGAGTTGGAAGGCGGTAAAGACCATGCTTGGCGGTTAATTGACGCCACCGAAATGATTTCCATCACCGCCAATTTGGGTGACATAAAAACCACCATCACCCATCCAGCCACCACCACCCACGGCAGATTGTCACCCGAAGCACGCGCAGCAGCGGGCATTAAAGAGGGTTTGGTGCGAATTTCAGTGGGCTTGGAAAACATTGACGACATTAAAAAGGATCTTCTCAAAGGTTTGTAAAAAATCATGATGATCGATGAGCCAAGCTCGGCATCAAATGCTAAAAACATTGCGTTAGGCAAATTTAGATCGTCGTTTTTTTCAACAGCCCCCAAACCCCAGCCAGCCTATACGGTACGGGAAGAACAAGTATCAGAAGCGTTTTATTATTTTTTTAGCAACCAATTCGAAAAAATATCCAAACAACATAGCCATGCTGTAAAAAAATATTTTCCGCATCCCTTTACCGCTTGGCTAAAACCACCGCAATTTCCCGCCCAAACAACCTTGCTCAGCCCTGAACAGGCGCTCAATTTTCCAAGCTTGGCACATTGCCGCCCTTACCTTGGCCAGCTGCTCGACCATTGCCTTTCCGAACAATTGCCGGTTAGCCTCGTCGAAAGCGCTGCCCAACAACAGCTTAGCCTGCCTAGCCCTTATTCTGCTGGACTCGCCTACTGTAATGAAAGTTATGAGGTTGGCTTAGGTATAAATTGCCTGCGCTTTACCGATGCCCAACAATCGTTTTTTTTAATTCAGCGCATATCTTCTGCCGACGGCTTATATTTTCCGATGGAAAACTTAGCCATTTGCTTTTGCTATTTTCAAATCAAACACATTCACCAACTCCAGCAGCACCTAATTAAGCATTTTTCCGAAGCCATCAATTACGCCAGTACGCCAAATAAATTTGCCGGCATTATTGCCTCACACGTCCGCCCTGCGCATTTTTTTTATGATATTTGGCCTGCTATCTTAAAAATTTACAATAAGCCCTTTGTTTTTAACCAAATAGAAAAAATTATCACCCGCAGAAACCAAGACTACCTTGACCTGAACGTAGTCTTGGGAACTGAAAAAGCAAGCATTCAAGATAGCCCGCAAATTAATAAGGCGGTTTTGTCACAACATCAAATACTGATCCATGTTGGCGTACACAGAAACAATTACCCGCACTTCCACCACTATGAATCTGCCGACCAGTTTTTAGTCGAAAGGGCCATCCGTTCGCCATCAAGCAAAGCCAGCGCCTTGGAGGAAAAAATACTACACAGCTACCCTATCGTTTGGATCGGTGTGGAAGGGCAAAAACGTTGCTGGTTAGAACAGGTTGAAGGCTATGCGTATATCCTTAATAACCTAAGCCAACGCTATCCCAAATTGGCGGTAATTTTTGACGGCTGGACATTACCCTTAACCGCATCCGCCAAATCGATTAAGGAAGCACAAAAAGACAGTTTGATTGCCGAAAAAATTATCAAGCAATTGACAACAACAATCACCCACATCTCCGTTATAGGCTGCGATAGCCATACCAAGCTATTGATTGGCAAGCACCTTCATTTTTTTATCACCAACTACACATCAGGCTCGCTGCATGTATCGCGCCTTTTGGGCAAACCGGGTTTTTGTCACGCTAGCAATCAACTGACTGAATTGTCGCTAAAAAATGCCGATCAGCTACACCCCAACAACCAAGTTTATTTAGTACCCAAAAACCTTGTCCAGGATAAAAACGAAGAAAACATCATAAGACATCGACGCACTGAACCGCTTAATGCCAGCAGCAAACCAGGCAGCACCAGCTATTCCATCAATAAGCGAGATTTTTACCATTTTATCGAAACAAAATTAGCTAAAGTCCTTGAAGACCAAGCACCGCCACAACAGCGCATTTTTATGGAAACCCCTTGGTCAATTGACGAGTCATTTAGAGATCATTTAAAAATGGCAACAAACGGTAAGTGCATCACCGTTTATCCATCTCACGCCATTAAATCCTTAAATGATCTTGCTGATTTTGGATCCGATTATCTGCGGCGCCACATTATTTATGGAAACTTTGCTTTTGGTTGTCATCACCAACTGCACATACAGCAGGCACAATATCTTATTTGGCTAGCAGAACCTATAAAAAGAACCTACCTAAATATTATTCAATTACAAAAAATAGCCGAAAACAAAGGCAAATTCTGCAATTTGGAGGCCATTATCGACGAAGGCCATCCTTGCTTGGATAATTTTTATACGCGCCGCATTTCCGGCATGGATCCACCTTTTGGCGAATGTAGTGAAGCCATGCTCAACAAAGCGATAGAACATTTAAAAAATCATTTTATTTTTATTGGCATAGACGAAAAACACGATTGTAGCATCCGTCATTTAGCTGCCATTTTAGATGTGGATCCTTCGCTATTTACCGAAAAACCGCTATCCGTTAGTGAAATTGACATAAACGCCAGCCATCTTAAAATTTATAACCTAAACATTTTCGATCTTCAGCTTTACAACACGGCTGTATCATTTTTTAAATAAGCCGTTCTCTTACAAAACAATATTTATGACCTCCATTAACCGAATTATTGGGCAAAGTAACCCGGGCTTTGAAATGCTGACCACCTTTAAAATAACTAATTTTATAAAAAACTTATCTAAAGAACAGATATTTACTGAAACCCAAGACAAAGCCATTGAAGCGTTATTTTGCTTTTTTACCAATCAAATGGATAAACTGGAGCAAGACCATTTTGATGCCGTTAATGCTTGCTTTTCCAAATTGGAGAGCAAAAATAACCTGTTAACGTTTAACCTCACAACCGTTATGCATGTCAATGCCTCAATCGATTATTCAAAAATAAGGGGTACACAAAAATATTTACCTGCCTTGATAAGACTGTGCAAATCCCAAAATTTTGCCTTGGAGCTTGCCCAACAGGCCAGCAACGTCGGGAAATTGTCTTTACCCAGCCCTTTTTCCAAAAACAGGGCGGAATGCCAAGAAAGCTACGAATCGCAAGGTGGTATGAACAGCTTAAGATTTACCGACGGCAACCAGTCTTTTTTCTTAATACAGCACGTCAGTTCAAATGATGCCTTGTACTTCCCTCTGCAAAATGTCCTCCTGATAATAAGCCATATTACTGCGCCACGTATTAATAGGTTGCGTGCTACATTAACCGAACAATTCCCTGCTGTCGTCAACTATGCCGCCAACACCAACAAGCCATTTGGCGGCATTGTCTGTTCCCACTTACGCCCAGCCCACTATTTTTACGAAAATTGGCCACCTTTATACCAACTGTATAGCAATCCCGAAATCTATCCCAATATTCCCCATTTCATCACCCGAAAGCCTTACGATTACAGCGACCTCCGCCAAGTTTTTCCTGACCGCTCAACCTCGGCATTAAATACTGATGAAATCAACGAATTTGCCTTTAATGAAGAACAATGGTTTCTTCACCTCGGCACCAACCGAACACTGAGAAACAGCAATTACGACTACTACTTTGCCAATCGTTTTCTGGTTGATAAAGTCCTGCAATCGCCTTCAACAACAGCACAAAACTTGGCAGCCCCTCTCGCAGAACGATTCCCGATCGTCTGGATAGGTGTTGAAAGCCAAAAACGCTGTTGGCTAGAACAAGTAGAGGGTTACAGTTATATAATTAACCAACTCGCCGAGAGCTACCCTGATCTCGCCGTTGTTATTGATGGCTGGACATTACCTGTATCACCGCTTGACGAAGCAATACCCGAAGTTGAAGAAGACCTGCTTTTGGCACAAGCCATCCAGAAAAAACTCAAGCCCAACATTGGTGTCATCAGCACTATTGGCGAAAATAGCCACACTAAAATTGTCATCGGCAGCAAAATTAATTTTTTCATTAGCAATTTTGCATCCGGCTCATTACATGTTTCCCTGCTATTAGGAAAACCCGGTTTCGCCCATCTCAACACCAAACTGACCAAAATCACCCTGGAATCAGGCATTCAAATTCACCCCAACAAAAATGTCTATTTGCTACCCAACCAGTATATACAAGACACGATACCCAAGGGCGAGCGGCTGAAAAATTGGCTAAATAAAAACTTCGGGCTATTCAAATCCCCTGCAAAACCACACACCGACCCATTTGGCGTTATTAGCTATTCCATTGATAAAAAGAAGTTTTATCAATTTATTGAAAGCAAACTAGAGAAGGTACTTAATAACCCCCAGCCACCTAAGCAAAGGATTTTTACAGAAATTCCAGGGACAATCGAGCCAAAGATACGAACACAGCTTAAGCAAGCAACACACGGAAATCTCTTAATGATGTTCCCAACAATGGGAATAAAAAACATTGGTGAAATCGCCAATATCCTCCCTGAATACCGGCAGCGGCACTTGATCTACGGAAACCTTATTTTTGGTTGCCACAAACAAATCGACCTTGAAGCTGCACACTACTTAATATGGCTTGCCCGCCCCATCAAACGCACCTACTTACACGCCGAGCTTTTACACAAACATGCTATAGAAGAAGGTAATTTCAATACACTGGAGCAATTGTTTGACGAAAAGCCCAAGACGTTGGACAACCTTTACACACGCCGAATTTCTGGCATGGATCCACCGTTTGGCGAATGTACCGAAGCCATGCTTACAAAAGCTATCGAAAACCTAAAAAACCATTTTATTTTTATCGGTATCGATGAACAACACAGTGACAGCCTAGACAGGCTTTGCGGAAAACTAGATCTCGACAGATCGTTATTTTCCACCGCTGAAAGTGAGTTTGACGAATCGAGTATCCCTCAACCCATACTTAAAAAACTTCGGTTACTTAACCAATTCGACTCTCAACTTTATTCAACAGCCTCCAACATTGTTTTGCACCAGAAAAACAAAAATAACGCACCAGATTAGTTCAGTTTAAACAAAATAAAGGATCTACGAAGTGTAACTCCACCCCTTAGAAGTAAATACTTGCAACTAAAAAAAATAAATTATTGAATATAATAGATTATTTATTTTAAAGGTCTTTTTTTAACATTTAGGCATGGCTATTGCTTGAATGGTCTTAGAACTCCAACGCTGGAGTAAACAGTTATAGTTCAACGGTGAACTTAACCGACAAAGACGTCTCACCCAACATGCCTAGGCATGTTGGGGAGGCGTTTTTTTTTGCCCTGAACATTTGCAAAACCCCTAGAGGTGTTTATGAAACCCACATTAGTCGTCATCGGAAACGGCATGGTCGGCCAAAACTTCTTGGCTGGACTGGTCGCCAGCCCTGCCGCAGCCGATTACCACATCGTCACTTTCTGCGAAGAATCGCGCCCTGCTTATGATCGCGTGCATTTGTCGGAATTTTTCTCCGGCAAAACAGCTAAAGATTTATCGCTAGTTGAAGATGGATTTTTTGAGCAGCACAACATCACCCTGCATTTAGACGACCGCGCCGCCAGCATTGACCGCGACGCAAAAACCGTCACTTCATCAAAAGGGGTAACCGTCCATTACGACAAACTGGTGCTGGCGACAGGCTCGTACCCGTTCGTGCCGCCTGTTCCTGGTCATGACCGCGACAATTGCTTGGTTTACCGCACCATTGAAGACTTGGAAGCCATGACCGCCGCTGCTAAAACCGGAAAAATCGGCGTTGTTGTTGGTGGTGGTTTGTTAGGTTTGGAAGCGGCGAAAGCTCTGAAAGACTTAGGTTTAGAAACCCACGTCGTTGAATTCGCACCTCGTTTGATGGCTGTGCAGATTGACGAAGGCGGCGGCGCGGTGTTGCGGCGCAAAATTGAAGCCTTGGGCGTGACCGTGCACACCAACAAAAACACCACGCAGATTGTGGACGGCGACTCGTGCGTGAACAAAATGTGTTTTGCCGATGGCGAAGAACTGGAAACTGACGTCGTGCTGTTCTCGGCAGGTATCCGCCCGCGTGACGACATTGCCCGCGACTGCGGTTTGGACATCGGCCAACGCGGCGGCATCGTCATCAATAACCAATGCCAAACGTCTGACCCCGATATTTACGCGATTGGTGAATGCGCGTTGTGGAACGGCATGATTTTCGGTCTGGTCGCGCCAGGTTATGCAATGGCGCGTACCGTGATTGCGGAATTGACAGGCGGCGAAGCTCACTTTACTGGCGCGGACATGAGCACCAAACTGAAACTCATGGGCGTGGATGTCGCCAGTATCGGCGATGCCCATGCCCGCACTCAAGGCGCGTTGGTCTACCACTACCAAAACGGTGCGAGCGAAGTTTATAAACGCTTGGTCGTCAGCCCCGACAACAAACGCTTGCTGGGCGCGGTGCTGGTCGGTGATGCCGCCGAATACGGCACGTTGTTGCAATACTGCCAAAACGGCATTGAATTGCCGGAAAACCCCGAATCGCTGATTTTGCCGCGCTTATCCGGCGAACCCGCAGGTTTAGGCCCCGATGCCCTGCCCGCTTCCGCGCAAATCTGCTCTTGCTACGATGTCAGCAAAGGCGCGATTTGCGATGCGGTCGCCGCAGGTTGCACCACCGTCAACGCTTTGAAAGCTGAAACCAAAGCCGGAACAGGTTGCGGCGGCTGCGTACCGTTATTGAAATCGGTATTAAATTGCGAACTTGCCAAACACGGCTATGAGGTCAACACCGATATTTGCGAACATTTCGCTTACACCCGTCAAGATTTGTACAACCTGATCCGCATCGGCGAAATCAAAACCTTTGCCGAATTGCTAGCCAAACACGGCAAAGGCCACGGCTGCGAGATTTGTAAACCTGCCGTTGGTTCGATTTTGGCCTCGCATTGGAATGATTACATCCTCAAGCAGGAGCATTTAGGCCTGCAAGACACCAACGACACCTTCCTCGCCAATATGCAAAAAGATGGCACGTATTCGGTCGTGCCGCGCATAGCGGGCGGTGAAATCACGCCTGATGGTTTGATCGCCATCGGACAAGTCGGCAAAAAATACAATCTCTACACCAAAATCACAGGCGGTCAGCGCATTGATTTGTTCGGTGCCCGTTTAGAGCAATTGCCAGCGATTTGGCAGGAATTGGTGGATGCCGGTTTTGAAACCGGACACGCCTACGGCAAAGCCCTACGCACGGTGAAATCCTGTGTCGGCAGTGTTTGGTGCCGCTACGGGGTTGATGATTCGGTCGGCCTCGCCATTGAATTGGAGAACCGCTACAAAGGCTTACGCGCCCCCCACAAAATCAAATTTGGCGTGTCCGGTTGCACCCGCGAATGCGCCGAAGCGCAAGGCAAAGATGTCGGCGTGATTGCCACAGAAAATGGCTGGAGCTTGTACGTCTGCGGCAATGGCGGCATGAAACCACGCCATGCGGATTTGTTCGCTACTGGCTTGGATAAAGCAACTCTCATCAAATACATCGACCGCTTCCTGATTTTCTACGTCCGCACCGCCGACCGCCTGCAACGCACCTCGGTGTGGGTGGAAAACATGGAAGGCGGCTTGGATTATCTGAAATCCGTAGTCATTGATGACAAGCTCGGTTTAAGCGAGGAATTGGAAGCGCAAATGGCGCGGGTGGTCGACACCTACCAATGCGAATGGAAGACCACCATCGAGAACGAAGATAAATTGAAACGCTTCCGCCAATTCGTCAACAGCGATTTGCCTGACGACAACATTGTGTTCGTGGAAGAACGCGGACAAATCCGTCCTGCCAATGAAGATGAACGCAAACATTTCAAAATTCTGGAGGTGGCGTGATGGTGGGTTTATCAATCGTAACCCGTTGGAGTAAAAAAACATGTTTTTTTATTCCAGAAAAATCATTTAAAGAGGTGGCGTAATGGCTTGGTTGGATGTGTGTTCGGTAACTGATTTGCAACCTAATTCCGGTGTCTGCGCGTTAGTGCAAGGCCAGCAAGTCGCGGTATTTTATTTTGCTGATACTAAGGAAGCTTATGCCATCAGTAATTTCGATCCGTTCGGGCAAGCCAATGTGCTGTCACGTGGGCTGATTGGCGACATTAACGGACAGCCCATCGTGGCCTCACCTTTATATAAGCAACACTTCAATTTGGAAACGGGTGTGTGCTTGGAAGATGAAACCATGAAAATTCCGGCTTATCCGGTACGTGTTGTTGATGGTAACGTCCAGATCGACATTGGCTAGCGCAGATAAAACAAAGGTATTGATGTGAAACAAAAATTAGTCGTCATCGGTAACGGTATGGCGGGCATGCGTACCGTCGAAGAATTGCTGGCAATCGTGCCGGACAAATACGAAATCACCGTATTTGGGGCAGAACCCTACGGCAACTACAACCGTATTTTGTTGTCGTCGGTTTTGGCTGGCGAAAAATCCATAGAAGACATTGTCATCAATGATCGGCCTTGGTACGCCAGCAATGGCATCAAACTTTATGCAGGTAACGAAAAAGCCATAAAGCGCATCGAACGCGGCAGTCACACCGTGCATTCCCGTGATGGCACCAGCGCCGAATATGACCGGTTACTGATTGCCACGGGTTCCAAGCCAGTCATACCCCCCCTTCCGGGCAGCCAGTTGCAAGGCGTTATCAGCTTCCGCGATATTGTCGATGTCAACACCATGCTTGCCTACAGCAAAAGCCACAAAAAGGCCGTGGTGCTGGGAGGGGGGTTACTGGGTTTGGAAGCTGCCAATGGCTTGGCGTTGCGCGGCATGGACGTGACGGTCATCCACAACAATGAAGTGTTGTTGAACCGGCAAATGGACAAACAAGCCGGTACGATGCTGCGCGCCGAACTGGAACAGCGTGGCATCCAATTTAAAATGCCCGCCAATACTGAAAGCCTGGTCAGTGACGACAACAATCATATCTGCGCCGTCCGCTTCGAAGATGGCAGCGAGTTGCCTTGCGATTTATTTGTCATGGCGATTGGCGTTAAACCCAATATGGCTTTGGCGCAAGACGCCGGTTTGTATTGCGAGCGCGGCATTGTCGTCAATGATGTCTTGCAAACTTACGACCCTTGCGTCTATGCAGTCGGCGAATGCATACAACATCGCGGCCTAACCTTTGGCTTAGTCGCACCTCTGTTTGAGCAGGCCAAAGTTTGCGCCAATTATTTAAGTGGACTACGCACTACCGAATACATGACCTTGCCGACCGCCACGAAATTAAAAGTCACCGGCATCAATCTGTTTTCCGTAGGTGACTTTATGGGTGACGAAGAATCCGAACGCATTCACTTTACCGACGCCGGTGTGGGCGTTTACAAAAAATTGGTTGTCAAAAACAACAAGCTCAAGGGCGCAGTTCTGTATGGCGATACGGCGGATGGGGCTTGGTACCAAAGTTTGTTGGAGCAAGACTTGGATATTGCCGATATACGTAAAAACATGATTTTCGGTCAGCACTACGCCAGCCAACAACATCCTTAACCCTTACCGCAGACTTCGCACACAGGAGTTAACCATGCAGCCGCTTTATGATCTCTCAGCGCTAAAAAAACCGACCAATGTCAGCATTAATGCCGATTTGCTGAAAAAAGCCAAAGCCTTGGACATTAATTTCTCATCCGCCTTAGAGCAAAAGCTGGTCGACCTTATCAAAGAAAAACAAATCGCCGAATGGCTGAGCAGCAACCAGGCAGCCATTGCCCACTACAACCGGCACATTGAAGAAAAGGGCTTGTTTGCTGATGGTTTACGGAGTTTTTGATGGCACAGTTCGATGTTTTCCGTAACAGCAATCCGCATAGCCAAGCCCATTTCCCTTATCTGCTAGAAGTACAAAGCAACTTATTGGTCGATTTAGCCAGTACAATGGTGGTGCCGTTATGTCTTGAAAGCGTACAAAGGCACTTGAGCATTACCCACTTAACCCCTGTTTTTAAAATAAAAGCAGATACTTATCTAATGATGACCCCGCAACTTACCGGTATGTACCGGAAAGAACTAGGCGAGTTTGTACTTAACATGGGCCGGCAACAAAATACAATCGCCGATGCGTTGGATATTTTGCTGAAGGGCATTTGAAACAAACGGCTTTCGGCAGCCCTTTTGTTGGGTTTCCCCGCCAAAAGCAGGCGCCGCGCGAACTGCCGCAGATGTTGGCGGCTCTCCCGAACGACAGAACGGGTTTGCCTGGCTGCCCATCTTAAACGACCGTGGCCGTTAAACCTATTTTCACTCAAAAACTACAAAAATTGAGCCGTAACAGCAACGGCACCCCCTTTTAAACACCGGGAACTTCATGCAAACGCAACGTTTTAACCTTTTTTCATTCAGCGGCCCATACAAGATATTGCATCTCAGCTGGCTGGCATTTTTCATCACTTTTGTCGTCTGGTTCAACCATGCGCCTATGATGATGGCGATTGCCAAAACCTTGGGCATGAGCAAAGACCAAGTGAAAACCATCCTGATCCTTAACGTTGCCCTGACCATTCCCGCGCGTATCGCCATCGGCATATTGGTGGACAAATTTGGCCCCAAACACACCTATTCCACCTTATTGGCCTTGGGTAGCCTGCCTTGCTTTATGTTCGCTTTTGCGCAAAGTTTTGAACAATTGGCTTTGGCGCGGTTTTTATCGGGCTTTATCGGTGCCGGATTTGTGATTGGCATCCGCATGGTCGGCGAATGGTTTCCGGCACGGCAAGTGGGTTTGGCGGAAGGCATTTACGGCGGCTGGGGCAATTTTGGCTCGGCAGCGGCGGCAGGCTTGTTGCCCACATTAGCCTTGGTGTTTGGTGGTGACGAAGGCTGGCGTTATGCCATTGCCTGCACCGGTGCCGTGTCGCTGCTGTATTCGGCGGTTTATTTTTTCAGCGTTAGCGACACGCCCAAAGGCTCCACCTACTTTAAGCCTAAAAAAGCCGGTGCGATGGAAGTGACCAGCATGGCGGATTTATGGTTTTATGTGCTGATGACCTTGCCTTTGTACGCCACGTTAACGCTGCTGACGTGGAAACTGTCGTCATCCGCTGCCGCCAATTTATTGTCAATACCGGTTGCTGTTGCCATCTATGCCGGCATTTGGTTGCTGTACGGCTACAACGTCTACAAAATCATCCAAGTTAACCGCGAACATTTGCAGCAACCGGTTGAAGCCATCCATCGTTACAAATTCAAACAAGTCGCGATTTTAGATTTGGCGTACTTCATCACCTTTGGCTCGGAATTGGCGGTGGTGTCGATGTTGCCTATGTTCTTTTATGACGTGTTCCATGAATCACAAGGGGTCACGACCGTACAAGCCGGTTTGTTGGGCGGTAGCTTTGCGTTCATCAACTTGGTTGCAAGACCAGTTGGCGGCTTAATCAGCGACAAATTTGGCCGTAAATTATCGTTAAGCGTGTTCATCTTGGGTTTGGCGGCGGGTTATTTCGCCATGTCAATGATTAGCCCAGAATGGCCGATTGTATTTGCCGTGCTGTTGACGATGGCTTGCTCGTGGTTCGTATCTTGCGGCTGCGGCGCGGTTTACGCCATTGTGCCGCTCATCAAACGCCGCATGACCGGACAAATCGCCGGAATGGTGGGCGCTTACGGCAATGTCGGCGGCGTGTTGTTTTTGACTATATTATCGTTTGTGCAACCGCATGAGTTTTTTGTCATCATCGCCGCCATCGCCTTGCTGATTTTAATCGCCGTGCAATTTATTGATGAGCCGAAGGGGCATATGGCGGAAGTGCAAGACGATGGCACCGTGGAGATGATTGAATTGGATTAATAAAAGCTAAAGGCTAAAGGCTAAAGGCTAAAGGCTAAAGGCTAAAGGCTAAAGGCTAAAGGCTAAAGGCTAAAGGCTAAAGGCTAAAAAGTTTGGCTTTTAGGCTTATTGCTTGCAAATTTTCGCGCCATCTTGGCAAAAACTTAATATGAACCCAGCGCAACTGTCCATCAGCCTTGCTTACGCCACTGACCAAGGCATTAAAGCCGACAATGAAGATTTTGTCGGTGCCTTAATCCCTAAAGGCCCGCAGCTGATCCATAAAGGCATTGCCGCCGCCATTGCCGATGGCATGAGCGGCAGCGATGCCGGCAAGCAAGCCAGCCATTGTTGTGTCGCCAGTTTTTTAAGCGACTACTACAGCACACCGGATTCGTGGTCGGTGATCCAAGCCGGACAAAAAATCCTTTCCGCCACCAATTCGTGGCTGTACAGCCAAGGGCAAATCCGCTACCAATCGACCAAAGGCATGGTCAGCACCTTAAGCATTGTCGTGCTTAAGTCGGTGACGGCACATATTTTCCATATTGGCGACTCGCGCATTTACCTGCTGCGCGACGGCAATCTGGAACAACTCACCCGCGACCACCGCGTTTGGGTGGACAAGGACAAAAGTTATTTAAACCGTGCGATGGGTATCGAGCCACGCTTGGATGTCGATTACAAATCCTTGCCGCTAGCGGTCGGCGACATTTTCCTGATGACCACCGACGGCGTACACGATTTTATCGACGATAAAAGCTTAAAAAAACAGCTGCAATCGGGCGAAGCATTAACAACAATTGCCAACCAAATCATCCAACAGGCGGCAAGCAATGGCAGCGACGACAACCTGAGCTGCCAATTGCTGCGGATAGACGGTTTGCCCGAAGCCAAAGAAGACGAAATTATCCGCCGCCACCGCCACCTGCCCTTTCCGCCGCCCCTGCAAGCGGGCATGTTGTTGGATGGCTATCGGATAGAAGAAGAATTGCACGCCAGCAAACGCACCCAGATTTACCGTGCTTACGACACCCAAACCCACACGCGCGTCATCTTAAAAACGCCCTCGGTTTTGTACGATGACGACACCCATTACATCGAGCACTTCCTGCACGAAGAATGGGCCGGCAAGCGCCTAAACCACGGTAATGTGCTAAAAATATTGGCATCGGACCGTGAAAAATCCTGCCTTTACTACGTGACTGAGTGGCTGCAAGGGCAAACGCTTAGGGAATGGATGACCGCCAACCCCAAACCCGATTTGGCACACTGCCGCGCCATTATTGAACAAATCGCCAAAGGCTTGCGGGCGTTTCATCGTATGGAAATGCTGCACCAAGATTTAAAACCGGAAAATATCATGATGGATGCGGCGGGCGTGGTGAAAATTATCGACTTTGGCTCGGTAAAAATTGCCGGCATTACTGAAATGATCCCCTTAGGCCAACGCGAAGCTGACAACGTGCTAGGCACACTCAACTACACCGCGCCGGAATACCACCTAGGCCAACGCGGCACCGCCAAATCGGATTTGTATTCGCTGGCGGTGATTGCCTACGAAATGATGAACGGCGCTTTGCCTTTTAGCCAGCCGATGCCGGAAAAACCTACTCAGCTGAATTTGGCAAAATTGCAATATGTGCCCAGCCTGCGCCGTAATGCGATGGTACCGGCCTGGATGGACGGTGCCTTAAAAAGAGCCACGGCACTGAATCCCGAACTGCGTTATGACGATTTATCAGAATTTTTATACGACTTGGCAAACCCCAACCCGAAATTTCTGAGCGTCCAGGAAAATTTACCGCTCTTGGAACGTGATCCGTTTTTGTTTTGGAAAGGGCTGTCATTGCTATTGTTGCTCAGCAATCTGGTTTTGCTCTTTTTTCTGGTTCAAAAGTAAAGCCTGTTTCTTTTGGCGATAAGCACCATTAACACCTTCACCTTGTTAGCTTAATTATGATAAACACCATCAAAACCACTTGCCCTTATTGCGGCGTTGGCTGCGGCATTACCGCCACGGTTGACGAAAAACAACGCAGCGTAGCCATCAAAGGCGATCTGGAACACCCCGCCAACTTTGGCAGGCTGTGTTCGAAAGGCTCGGCCTTGGGCGAGACGGTCGAAACCCAAGGCCGTCTGCGCGAACCGCACATTAACGGCAAAGTCGCCAGCTGGGAAACCGCCTTGGACTGGGTTGCCGATACCTTAATGGACACCATCGCCAAGCACGGCAAAGACAGCGTCGCCATCTACGGCTCGGGACAATTGCTGACTGAAGATTATTACGTCGCCAACAAACTGATGAAAGGCTTTATCGGCAGCGGCAACATGGACACCAACAGCCGCTTGTGCATGTCGTCCTCGGTGGCAGGCCACAAACGCGCGTTCGGTTCGGACACCGTACCCGGTTGTTATGATGATTTTAACTACGCCGACTTGATCGTACTGATTGGCTCGAACACCGCGTGGTGCCATCCGGTCAGTTTCCAACGCATCCGCGCCGCCAAAGAAGCCAACCCGAACCTAAAGATTGTCGTAGTTGACCCCCGACGCACTCAAACGTGTGATATTGCCGACTTGCATCTGCCCTTGGCCTTGGGCAGCGATACCACTTTGTTTAATGGTTTGTTGAATTATTTGGCAGGGTACGCATCGCGTACCATCGACCAAGATTTCGTCACGCAACACACCGAAGGCTTCGATGCCGCAATTGTCGCCGCACACCAAGCCACACTCGAACAGGTATCGGCAACTTGCCAGCTCAAACCCGAAGACGTGCAAACTTTTTACGAATGGTTCGCCAACACCGAAAAGGTCATGAGCCTTTACAGCCAAGGTGTCAACCAATCAGCCTCCGGCACCGATAAAGTCAACAGCATCATCAACTGTCATCTCGCTACCGGACGCATCGGCAAACCCGGCATGGGGCCGTTCTCGCTGACTGGACAACCGAATGCCATGGGTGGACGGGAAGTGGGGGGCTTATCGCACCAACTCGCCGCGCATATGGATTTTTCTAATGCGGAAGACATCGAGCGCGTCGCCCGTTTTTGGCAGACCGATAACATTGCCCAAAAAGCCGGACTGCCAGCGGTCGATTTGTTTGATGCCATTTACGATGGCAAAGTAAAAGCGGTGTGGATTATGGGGACGAATCCGGTCGTTAGCTTGCCCAACGCCGACAAAGTTAAGCAAGCCTTGCAACGCTGCGATTTTGTCGTCGTCTCCGACTGCATCGCGCAAACCGACACCACTGCCCTCGCCCATGTGCTACTGCCCGCGCAAGGCTGGAGCGAAAAAGACGGCACCGTCACCAACTCGGAACGGCGCATCTCGCGCCAACGCGCCTTGTTTCCTGGTTTAGGCAACGCCAAACCCGATTGGTGGATACTCACGCAAGTGGCGCGGCGCATGGGTTTTGCCCAAGCGTTCCCTTACCAGCAACCTGCCGACATTTTCCGCGAACATGCGGCCTTATCAGGCTTTGAAAACCACGGCAGCCGCGATTTTGACATCTCAGGCTTTGCCCACTTAAGCGCGGAAGCTTACAACAGCCTGCCGCCCACGCAATGGCCTGTCAATGCCGAACACCCCAACGGCACCGAACGCCTATTTGGCGACGGCCGATTTTTTACCGCCTCCGGCAAAGCGCAATTTATCGCCATCACGCCCCGTCCACCGGTCTTCACACCGGATGCCGATTATCCGCTGGCTTTAAACACCGGCAGGTTGCGCGACCAATGGCACACCATGACCCGCACCGCCATCGCCGCCAAACTCAACCAGCACAAACCCGAACCGTTTGTTGAAATCCATGCCGACGATGCCGAACGCAATGCACTGACCGCCAATACCTTGGCCTTTCTGGAAAGCCAATGGGGTTCGATGCTTGCCAGAGTGCAAATCACCGACACCCAATTACGCGGCAACCTGTTTGTGCCGATGCACTGGACAGACCAGCTCGCCACGCGCGGACGCATGGGCGCACTGGTCAATCCGGTGTTTGACCCGATCTCCAAGCAGCCCGAACTTAAACACACGCCGGTAAAAATCCAAGCCTACCAACCGCTTTGGCATGGTTTTATGTTATCGCGCCACGAATTGCCGATTTCTGGCCTTGAATACGTCGTCAAAATTAAAGGCGAACAGTTCTACCGCTATGAATTGGCAGGCGAAAGCCTACCCGTCGACTGGTCAATATGGGCGAAAAACCAATTCGGCTGCACCGACGACAACCATTGGCAAGCCTACGAGGACAGCAGCACAGGCCATTACCGCGCCGCCCATCTGGTCGGTAAACAATTGGCTAGCGTCATCTTGATCGCCCCCACCATCCACCTGCCCGAACGCAGCTGGTTAACCAGCCTGTTCGCCAAAACCGAACTCGACCCTGACGAACGCAAAGCCTTGCTGACCGGCGTACCGCCGCTAGGCGCACCGGACACCGGCGCAACAATCTGTGCCTGTTTTAATGTCGGTGAAAAAACGATTAGAAATACCATTAAAGAAAAAGGCTTAACCAGCCATCAGGAAGTGGGCGTGTGCCTAAAAGCGGGAACGAATTGTGGGTCTTGTCTACCGGAGATTAAGGCGATGTTGCCATAACTTAAGCCTGCGAGTTGCAAAAGCACTGATGGCCTCTGCAACCCGCGTTAGTCCCGCAACGCGCGCCGTGGGTCGAAAGCGTCTTGCACGACATCGGCAAACAAGTTGGCTGCCAGCACCAGTGCGAACATGAAGATAAAAGCCGCCGATAACGACCACCAAACAATGGGCTCGCGTGCCATTTCCAGTCTGGCGCCGTTAATCATATTGCCCCAGCTGTAGGTAGTGGGGTCGACGCCGATATTGATGTACGACAGCACGGCTTCAGCCAGCACTAAAGAGCTGAAATCCAGCACCACTGAAATCAGCACGATGTGCATGACGTTGGGCAAGATATGGCGGATTAAAATGGTGCCTTGTCTGACGCCCAAGGCTTGCGCCGCTTGCACATATTCCATTTCACGCAGTTTGAGCGTTTCTGCGCGCAGCAAACGGCATAAACCGGTCCAATTGGTGACACCTAAAATCAGGCACAAAAACAGCAAGCGTGTATCCGAACGCACCACAACGCTGGTGAAATCGGCTTCGTGGTTGGACATGTACACTTGCACAACCAAAATGGACGCGGCAATCAGCAAGACGCTGGGGATAGAGTTCAGTGTGGTGTAAATGTATTGGATGACATCATCGGCCCAGCCGCGAAAAAAGCCTGCCAAAATGCCAAAAATGATCGCCATCGGCAGCATGACCAGTGTGGTCAATGTGCCGATCACCAAGCCAGTACGGATGCTTTTGATGGCTTGATAGAAAACGTCTTCGCCCACCTTGTCGGTGCCAAAGACATGGTAAAAGCCCGACAGATAAATTAAGGCATAAAGCACGGCAATCAACACAAACAAAACCGCACCTAAGGTTTTGCTGGTTGGATTAGCCAACCCAGTAGCCCGCGAAAGCTTCGCCAAGCCCACAATAAGCAGCAAGACCATACCCGCCAGCAATGCGCCCTGCCCTAGTGCCAGCAGTAATTTTTGCAATATGTCGCTGAGGTGTTGCGTATCGGGGTCTTGCAAATGCCGACCGCCAAACACCAGCCTTGGGTAACCCCATTGCGTGGAGCCATCGGCTTGCAGCATCATTTCTTTGCCATACAAGGTGAAGGCAAACGGTGCGGAATAGGTTTTCTCGCTTTGGCTGCGGAGCGGTGTTGCCCAGTAGTCGATCAAACTGATGATTTCGTTAGATGTGTCGCTGTCCGACTTAAAATGCACCGAATCGAGCAAGGCCACCACAACAAAGAAAACCAACACCAACAGCGACACCATGCCGGTTTTGCTGCTGGTTATTTTTTGCAGGGGGCGGTGCAAATGGGCTTTGCCGCGCAGGTATAAACCCAAGCCCAATAAGGCGAAAACCAGCAGGAACAACAAGGCGTCAGTCCATAAAACAATCATCGCATCACCTTTCTATACTGGACAAATCTCATCTTCGGCAATTTTTGTTTACAGTTGTTGGATACGGATCAGCTCAACATCAAAAATCAAGGTTTCGTTCGGGCCAATGTCAGCACCCGCACCACGCTCACCATAAGCCAATTGTGAAGGGATATAAAAACGGAATTTAGCGCCTTCGGTCATCAGTTGCACGCCTTCTGTCCAACCGGCAATCACGCCATTGAGCGGGAAGGTTGCCGGCATGCCACGGCTATAAGAGCTGTCAAATTCTTTGCCTTCAATCGATGTGCCACGGTAATGCACGGTGACATAATCGGTTGCGGCGGGTGATTTTGTACCTGTGCCTTTATTTAAGACTTCATATTGCAAACCGCTGGCAGTGGTAACGATATTGGCATTTTTGGCATTCTTTTCTAAAAATGCCAAGCCTGCGGCTTTATTTTCTTCGGGGGATTTGGCGCTTGCCATTGAAAACATGGTGATTCCTATCAAGATTGCGAGGACAATTGAAAAAAGTTGAATTTGAATTTTTTTCACGATTTTGCCTATTGAGTTAACTTGGGGGCGCTAGTTTACCAAAAAGCGCCATTCTATTTTTACTTACTGTGACAAAGGTTTTACCGGTGAACTTACGACAGCCTCACCCGTGGGTCAACCAAGGTATAAGAAATGTCGGTCAGCAACAGCCCCAGCACATACAGCACCGAACCTAAAAACACCATCGCCCGTACAATCGCAAAGTCTTGGTTGTTGATGGCATCAATGGTGTAACTTCCTAAGCCTGGAATACTGAAGAACGATTCCATTATCAAGCTGCCCATAAATAAGGTGGGCAACACCACAACAACGCCGGTCAAAATGGGGATCATGGCGTTTTGCAGCACATGGCGGAACAAGGTTTCGGTTTCGCTTAAGCCCTTGGCGCGGGCGGTGCGGACATAGTCTTTGCCGATTTCCTCCAAAAACAGGGTGCGGTACCAGCGCACACCCGAACCGATGCCGGAAAAAACGCCGATCAGCACCGGCAAGACCAAAAATTTAAGCGCAGAAAAACCGTCTTCGTAGCCGGAAATAGGTACAAGCCGCAACAATTTGGCAAACACAAATTGTCCACCGATGATGTAAAACAGCGACGAGACCGACATCAGCACCACGCACAACACCAGGCCGCTGAATTCCAAATAGGTATTTCTGAACAACACCATCAGCAATGCCAAGCAGATATTGACCCACAAACCCAGCACCAAGGTCGGCAACGCCAAAGCCAAACTCGGCAAGGCGCGTTCTTTAATGTCAGTACCGATATTTCTGCCGCTGTCGGAAATGCCAAAATCAAACAAAAACAAGCCGACCGATTTTTGGTAAAAAATAGTTTGGGTCAGTTTTTCATCAGCTTGCGCTTGGTCGTTCCAAAGCAAGGGTAAGTTGTAACCGTGTTGTTGTTTCCAGTTGTCGATGGCTTGTGCGGTAATGTGCTTCTGACCCAGTTGCATACGCGCCATGTCATCGGGGCTGTTGACCACAAAAAACAGCACAAACGTCAAAATGTTAACGCCTATCAGCAAAGGGAAGGCGTAAAGTACGCGGCGGATAATGTAGGCGATCATGATAAGGTTTCCTGAGTCCGTTGACGGTAAACGCGATAGGCTGGCAAAACCAGCAACACCAAACCACCCAGCCCTAGCAGTAAAGGCCAGACGATGGGGCGGTTCCATTCCCTTCGCTTGATGTCGCGGAGCGTGGTGTTGATGCGCCGGTACTTCAGCCCGTTATTCGCCATCAGATTGGTTTTAAGATTACCGAACCAGCTGTGGAACAACGAAAACTTTTTCGGGTGCAAACCAAACACCCAAGGTGCATCACGACGGGCGATTTCCTGCATTTTTTCGATAATTTGCAGGCGTTCGGGGCTGTTTTCCATATTGCGCATTTGCTCAAACAAACGGTCAAAGTCGGCATTTTGATAATTGCCGGCATTTTCACCGCCGAATTTCACCTTGCCATTCGGGCCGTAAAGCAAAAAGTAGAAGTTTTCCGGATCGGGATAATCGGCGTTCCAGCCCCAACCGAAAATTTGCGCATTGCCATCACGCATTTTTTCTTGGAAGCGGTTGTAGTCGGTCGCACGGATCACCAATTGGATGCCCAGCTTTTCAAATTGCTTACGGTACCACGTCATGCGCGGTTTATCGTCTGCCCCTGTTGCTGTGGTGTCAAAATAGAGGATCAGAGCTTCTTGGGTTTTTGGATCAATACCATTGGCGTAGCCCGCTTCTGCAAGCAACTGCTTGGCGACTTCGACCGCTTTGCGTTGCGGTTTATTGTCTTGCCAATCATAAACATAAGGGTTAATGCCCGACGGCCCTTCGGTAAAACCAAAAATGCCCGGCGGCAAAACGCCTTGGGCGGGAACGCCGCGTCCGTTCATGAAAATGGAAATGAATTCTTCTTGGTCAATGGCAATGGCGATGGCCTGACGGAGTTTACGGGCCGCTTCGGAACTACCGCCCACGGTGCTATCCAGCATATTAAACCCCAAATAAAAACTGGAGGTTTCCACCGCTGTTTGCAATTGGATGCCCTTGGCTTGCATGGATTCGGTCAAAGCCATGCCACCACTGCCGGTGAATTGGACGGCTTGGTCGAAATTATCAGAGGCAATACCGGAAGCGTCGTAATAGCCTTGCAAAAATTTCGTCCAATAAGGAATGGTTTCCTTTTCCAAAGTGAAGACAATTTTGTCAATAAACGGCAAGGCTTTACCGGCATCGTTCAACAAGCCTTTGCTTTCATCATCTGGCTCGCCTTCGGTGGGGTACGCTTCAAAATGGTAATGGGGATTTTTCTGCAAAATCATGCGCCGGTTGGGATTGTTTTCCGATAAGTAGTAAGCACCCGTGCCGATAGGGAACCAGTCAAGGCTGATGTTTTTGTCGTTTAACCCTGCTTGTTCGTAAAAAACATCCGCTTCCCAAGGCATGGGCGAGAAAAACGGCATCGCCAACCAATACAAAAATTGCGGATATTTGCCGTTGATGCGGATACGGTATTGGTGGTCGTTTAGCGCAGTGGCACCCGCCAGCGGGATATTTTTAATGGCCGTTTTGGGTTGGTCTTTGACGTGTTTGGCGAAATCTGTAAAACCCACGATGTAGTTTTTCATCATCTCGGCAATCGGCGACTGGTTTTTAGGATGCGCCAAACGTTTGATTTGATAAACATAATCTTCCGCCGTCAAAGCCCGTGTGCCGGTATTGGCAAAGTCGTTCAAGTTATTGAGTGGCTTGATGTCATCCGCGCTTAATTGGTGGTAAAGATAGCTACCTTGGGCGTTTTTTGCCAAAGCCGGATGCGGTTGGTAGTTAACGCCGCGTTGGATGTCGATGACATAATCTGTAAAGGCGATACTGTCCGCTGCGGCTGTTGGCGGCAAGCGTTCACCTTGTGCATTCAAGTAAGCAACGTCTGGCATTTTGGCAGCCGTCAACGGCACCAATTGGTAGGGTCGTTTTAAATAATGGTATTGCAGCGGCGGTTCATAAATCTGCGCGATAAATGCGTACTCGTTTTCGCTATACGCTTTAGCGGGATCCAAATGTTTGGGGCGTTCGGAAAAAGATTGGTACAACACCGTTTGCTGATGGTCTTCATCAGGATAAGGGTTGTTAAGTACGCCCGATTGGCAGGCGCACAGGCCAATCGCGAGCAACAGCCAAAAGCATGCAGTGGGGATTTTCATGGACAAAAAACTGGACATCAATAAACAGCTCATAGATACTTGATGGTTTATTTTAACAACAAAAACAACAGGAGATGATATGGGTTTCATGCAGGGCAAACGAGTCTTGATTGTCGGACTGGCCAGCAACCGATCTATCGCATGGGGCATTGCCCAAGCCATGCACCGTGAGGGCGCCGAGCTGGCTTTTACTTTCCAAAATGAAAAACTGCAAAGCCGTGTGGAAGAAATGGCGGAGCAATGTGGCTCTAAAATCGTGCTTGAATGCGATGTCAGCTATGACGAACATATCGACAATGTTTTTGCTGAATTAGGCAAACACTGGGATGGCTTGGATTGCATCGTCCATTCTGTAGCTTTCGCGCCACGCGATGCGCTCAATGGCGATTTTGTTGAAGTGACCACCCGTGACAATTTCCGTATCGCCCATGACATCAGCTCTTACAGCTTTACCGCTTTGGCAAAAGCCGGACGCGCCATGATGGCAGGCCGGAACGGCTCTTTGTTGACGTTAAGCTACCTAGGTGCGGAACGTGCTATCCCCAATTACAACGTCATGGGTGTAGCGAAAGCCAGCTTAGAAGCCAACGTACGTTATATGGCGGTGGCTTTAGGCGCAGAAGGTACACGTGTCAACGCCATTTCCGCCGGCCCCATCAGAACCTTGGCGGCATCTGGCATTAATGATTTCAAAGCCATGCTCAGCAAAGCGGCAGACACTGCGCCATTGAAACGCAATGTCACCATTGAAGAAGTTGGCAATGTTGCGGCATTCATGTGTTCGGATTTGGCTTCAGGTGTCACCGGCGAAATCACTTATGTAGATTGCGGCTATAGCATTGCGGGTCTGGCTGCTTCTTGATCGGCAATCCCTACATTTAGGCAATAAAAAAGGGAGCTTAAAGCTCCCTTTTTTGTTTATTCGCCTGTTGGTTTAGCCCGCGTAGCGTTGATTGTTATGTCGACGCCTGATTGGATACTATCAATCACATCATTAAACTCAACCTGACCGATGGCATTGGCAATGCCAATCCTTGCCAAACCCAGTTGTTTTTTATCGCTCTCGGTAATCACACCGTCTTTTACCGAAAGCAAATTGACAACCACTTGCTCACCACCGGGCAATGGTGTGATAAACACACTGGGCTTGCCTGCAACGGGCTTAGCCGCTTTAAAAACCGCTTGCGTCAATGCTTCTGGCTGGTCTGATTTTCTCCGCATCAATTGCTTAGCTTCTTTAACCTGCAACTGATATTCAGCCGCAACCGTGCCGATAACCTCGCCCGCTTGCAAACGCTCTTTGATTTTCTGAGCTTTTTCTTCTGTTAAGGCTTGCGCTTTATTTTTTGTCAGCTCGTCAGCAACCGCTTGTTTAACCGCTGCCAATTCTTGCGCTTGCGCCGGCTTGTGTTCCAAAAGCCTTAACACAACCAATTTATCTGCCGCCAATTCAATTGGAGTACTGTTATTGCCTTTTAACACTTCTTCCGAGAAAGCCATCTCACGGACTTTATCATCGGCGGCAACGCCTTCGCCTTTATCTTTAGTAAATAACGGCGTTTTGTTGATCGTCAGTTTTAGTGCATTGGCAACCGCTTGTAAACTATCGGGGTTTTCATAACTGACTTCGGTCAATTTCTCGCCCGCTTCATAAAACGCGGTATCCACTTGCGATTTTTGATAAGCCTTGGTGACCTCATCCTTAACATCTGCGAATGGCTTCACCACGCCCGGCACCAATTCAGTCACTTTAATCAGATGATAACCAAATGGTGTTTGCACAGGCTCAGAAACTTCATCCAATTTTAGTTTGCCCGCCACTTCATCAAAGCTTTTCTCCATCACACCTGGGGTAAAAAGCCCTAAATCACCGCCATCTTTGCCGCTGCCTTTATCGTCAGACAACTCTTTGGCAAGGCTGACAAAATCTTTTCCCGCCAAAGCCTGTTTGGCTTGCTGGGCTTTTGCCAAAGCAGCCTTTGCATCGGTTTTATCGTTTACCGCAAACAAGATGTGGCTGATTTTACGACGCTCTGGCGTACTGTACTGGTCTTTTTGCTCTTCGTAGAAAGCCTTTAACTTTTCTTCGGTCACTTCGGCTTTACTCGCCAAGTCGGCTTCAGAAAGCTCTACGTATTCAACCGAAACTTGTTCTGGAGACTGATAATCGCTTTGGTGTTGTTGGAAGTAGGCACTGATTTCCGCATCGCTTGGCGGTGTGGTGACCGTTTGTGTAGGGACAGCAATAAATTGGATGTCACGTTCTTGATTTTGAATTTTAAAGAAACTATCCAAATCGTATTGTGTGGAAAAACTGCTTTCGGTAATCACATGCTGAAATTGTTCCATCAACATGGCATTTCTAACGCGGTTAACAAATTCAGCTGAAGAAATATGTTGCGAGTTTAAGAGGATTTTATATTTGCCGTCGTCAAACTTGCCTTCCGTTTGGAAATACTCCAAACCTTTTATATAGTCGCGGACTTGGTTGTCCGTCACCACCAAACCTTGTTTATGCACGTACTGCAAAAGCGCTTCGTCTTTTATCAGTTTCTGTAAGGCTTGAGTCTTTAAGGTTTGCTCGTCAATGCCCATACCTTTAAGGCTTTGGCTGAACTGTTCGTAAGCCCTGTTGACATCACGCTGATAAAAATCTTTATCACCCACGCTTGCAATCGGCGCTTCACGCCCGTTATCAAAATAATTGTTGATACCCCAAAATGCAAAAGGTACGCAAATGGCTATCAAGATACCCCATGCAAACGCGCCCTGCGATTTTTCTCTAATTTTTGTCAGCATAATCTAGCCCTAAAGAAACACCTTGAATAAGCAAAGTTCAGTAATGGTAAAAAATCATCATGATGTCATCTTCCAAAACGAATATCAAAATACAGTTTTTTGATATTTTTTCAGCCAATCCATTAATTTTTTACCGCTACCCTAAATTTTATTTAAAAAAAAAGCCCCGAACCATAGGTACGGGGCTTTATCTTGTTTTGGCGAAGTGGACGGGGCTCGAACCCGCGACCACCGGCGTGACAGGCCGGTATTCTAACCATCTGAACTACCACTCCAAGAAGTCTGGTGGGTGCTGAGGGGTTCGAACCCCCGACCCTCGCCTTGTAAGGGCGATGCTCTCCCAGCTGAGCTAAGCACCCGACTTATGCAAAATATTATACAGCGTCTTTTAGCGTTTTACCAGCTTTAAATGAAGGAATTTTTGCAGATTTAATTGTTATCTCTTCACCGGTCTGTGGGTTGCGTCCTTTACGTTCTGCCCTTTCCTTTACAGAGAAGGTTCCAAAGCCCACTAAAGCAACGCTATCGCCTTTGCTTAAAGCCGAAGTGACGGCACCGATAAAGCCATCTAATGCACGACCTGCATCGGCTTTGGTTAAGTCCGCAGATTCCGCAATAGCGTCAATAAGTTCCGATTTATTCATTATTCCCCCTTAGGAAAGTCTTTCTTATGTATTATGGATAGTGTGCATGACGCGCGAATTGTTCTTATGCACCCAGCTGCTACACAAGAAACTTCGGTATTTATATCAACAGCCGTAACACAGTGTCAAGCTTTATAGCCCTTGCCTGCCAAGCACTCCAGAGATTTCAACAGGTATTTTAGAAAAACCTTGCCCACCAGAAAGTGTTAACACCATCACAAAAACCAGGGAAAAAATTGCATACCGGAAAGCCGGCTTTAACAGGAAAGGAAAACAAGATTGACCTTATTAATAGGAGATCCAAAAATCCGTTGGATCCCCTAAAAACTGCCTTAAGAAAGGAACAGCCGGTCAAGCCACAGGCCCAACCAGACTGCTTTACTACCGAGGAACATTTAATGGGCCGTTAACCCATGTTTCAGCGATTTGACTGTATCAGCCTCAACCGCCGGTTCTTGCACTGCATTTTTATCAATTGGAATCGGTAAATATTGCAAAGCCACTTGCAACACTTCGTCTATCCATTTCACAGGACGGATATCCAAATTGCATTTGATGTTTTCGGGTATTTCCGCCAAGTCCTTTTCATTTTCGGCAGGAATCAAAACGGTAGTAATGCCGCCCCGATGCGCCGCCAACAGTTTTTCTTTTAACCCGCCAATCGGCAAAACTTCGCCACGTAAGGTGATTTCGCCGGTCATGGCCACGCAAGCGCGTACCGGAATTTTGGTCAACGCAGAAATGATAGCTGTACACATGCCAATGCCTGCGCTTGGGCCATCTTTAGGTGTTGCCCCTTCGGGTACGTGGATGTGGATGTCAAAATTCTGGAACATATCATTATTAATACCCAAAATTTCCGAACGGCTTCTGACCACGGTCATCGCGGCTTCAATCGACTCTTTCATGACGTCGCCCAGTTTGCCGGTCGCGGAATGCTTACCTTTACCTGGAATGACAGCGGTTTCAATCGTCAACAGCTCGCCGCCGACTTCTGTCCATGCCAAACCGGTAACGCAGCCAATTTGGTCTTGCTCTTCGGCGAGGCCGTAGTTGAAGCGTCTGACACCTAAATAATCATTTAGGTTTTCAGGCGTCACCACCACTTGGTCTTTGCTGGGGTGCAACAACAAGGCTTTAACAACTTTCCGGCAAATTTTGGAAACATCACGCTCCAAGCTGCGCACGCCTGCTTCGCGCGAGTAGTAACGGATCATGTCACGGACGGTGGCTTCGCCAATTTCGATTTCGTTGGCTTTTAAACCGTTATTTTTGATTTGTTTAGGAATCAAATATCGCAAAGCAATGTTGATCTTTTCATCTTCGGTATAACCCGCCAGGCGGATGACTTCCATCCTGTCCAATAGCGCGGCAGGAATGTTCATGGTGTTGGCGGTTGCCACAAACATAACGTCGGACAAATCAAAATCGACTTCCAAGTAATGGTCGGCAAAAGTGTGGTTTTGCTCAGGATCAAGCACTTCCAACAAGGCCGAGGCCGGATCACCACGAAAATCCTGCGCCATTTTGTCGATTTCATCGAGCAGGAACATGGGATTACGGGTTTTCACCTTAGACAAGTTTTGCAATATCTTACCGGGCATCGAACCGATATAAGTACGGCGATGACCACGGATTTCCGCTTCGTCACGCACACCACCCAACGCCATCCGCACATATTTGCGGTTGGTGGCACGGGCGATGGATTCGCCCAAAGACGTTTTACCCACACCTGGAGGCCCAACCAAGCAAAGGATCGGCCCCTTCAATTGTTTAACGCGTTGCTGTACCGCCAAATATTCAAGGATACGTTCCTTAACTTTTTCCAAACCATAGTGTTCAGTTTCCAACACTTGTTCGGCGATTTTCAGGTCGTGGCGGACTTTAGTTTTTTTCTTCCACGGCACATTGACCATCCAGTCAATGTAATTGCGGACAACCGTGGCTTCTGCCGACATGGGTGACATCAGCTTCAACTTGTTCAGTTCGGCATCAGCTTTAGCCTTGGCTTCTTTGGACATGCCCGCTTCGGCAATTTTCTTTTCCAGCTCTTCAATTTCATTGCTGGCTTCATCCATATCGCCCAATTCTTTTTGAATGGCTTTCATTTGCTCATTCAAATAGTATTCGCGTTGGTTTTTTTCCATTTGCTGCTTGACACGGACACGGATTTTTTTCTCCATCTCCAGCAAATCAACCTCGCCCTCCATTAAGGTCATCAAGGTTTCCAAGCGCTGCTGGATGTCCATGGTTTCCAAAATATTTTGTTTGTCATGAACTTTCAGGCTCATGTGTGCCGCCATCGTATCGGCAAGGCGGCTGGCGTCATCAATGCCTGCCAACGAAGTCAGCACTTCCGGAGGAATTTTATTGTTGAGTTTGACGTATTGTTCAAACGAACTGATAACGGTGCGCTGCAAGACATCTTGTTCTTGCTCGGACAAGCTCAGCACGTCTTCAAGCGGCTCCACTTGCGCCGAAAAGAAACTGCCGGTTTCGTGATAAGCCAATACTTTGGTGCGCTGGCAACCTTCAACCAACACTTTTACAGTGCCATCGGGCAATTTCAACAATTGCAAAATGTTCGCCAACGTGCCGACTTGGTAGAGATCGCCAAACTCCGGCTCGTCCACCTCAGCTTCTTGCTGAGCAACTAACAACACCTCTTTGCTGTCCTTCATCGCAGCATCCAGCGCGTCTATCGACTTTTCCCGACCGACAAACAAGGGAATCACCATGTGTGGATACACCACCACATCGCGCAACGGCAAAACCGGAACCAAATTGTCTGTATTTTCTATGTCTATCATGATGTTTGTTTCCACAACCGAAATAATCGTCTTAAGGAAAGATTATGGGGATACGATTTGAAATAGCAAGGAGCAATTGCAAAATTAATTGGGTAAAAAATCCGAACAATCGGAAGGCATCTTCAAAACGCCTTATTATTAAGTATGCATTGTCTTTTAGATGCTTGCCGTAGCGGGTTATCATATAATTTGCCGTTCAGTTTATATCCACCCATCATTCTAGGAGTTACCATGAAGAAAATGACCTTGATGCCGCTGTTTTTGTGCTTGTTCAGTGCAGCTGCTTTCGCCCACGGCCCTGTGCGCCAAAAAGCCGAACTGGAAATCACTATCAATGCACCGGCGGAAAAAGTCTGGTCTATCATTAAAGACTATGGCGATATGTCATGGATGCCCGCCATAAAAAGCACCACCAATGAAGGCGGCAACAAAAAAGGCGCGATCCGCGTCCTGACCTTAAGAAGCGGCGGCACCATCACTGAAGAATTGAAAAAGTATGATGACGCAAAAATGACCTACGCTTATAAAATCACTGACATCAGCACCTCAAAAACCATCACCCATTCCGGTATGGAAGAAAAAGTGCCTGTTTTCCCAGTTGACAACTATGCCGCCAGCATCGAAGTGGAAAGCCAAGGCAGCGCCACTGTCGTTTCTTGGAAAGCCGGTTACTACCGCGCTTACATGAACAACAACCCACCTGAAGAAATGAATGAAGAAGCCGCCAACACTGCTGTTAACACCGTGTTGAAAGAAGGCTTGGACAACCTGAAAGCCTTGGCTGAAAAATAAGGTTCTCCAGCGTGTTTCATCAGAAATGCCGTGTTGTAGCGATGCTTATCGCTACAACAGTGACCAGCCCAACGCTGACCGCCGCACCGTTTGCTTATATCAGCAACCAATTGGCGGATAGCGTTGCCATTATTGACACGGCGCAAGCCAAAACCACCGCCACCGTTGCGGTCACAGGCAAACCGGCGGGTATCGCCTTATCGCCCGACGGACGCTTTTGCTACATCAGCACCCCCGAAGCCAAAGGTTTTGCCGTGCTGGACACACACAGCCGACAAATCGTCAACACCGTCACCGTAAGCGACGGCGCCTTGGGCATTGCCGCCAGCCCCGATGGCGAACGCATTTATGTGGCGGATTGGTACCACAACAGCGTTGCCGCACTGGATGCCCACAGCTTTAAAATCATCAAAACCATTGCCGTGGGCGAATCGCCTTCCGGTTTAATGGTCAGCCCCGACAACCGCTGGCTATATGTGGCTAACCGCATCAGCAATTCGGTGTCGAAAATTGATACCGGCAGCCTGAGCGTCAGCCGCAGCGTCGCTGTTGGCACGCATCCGTTCGGACTGACCCTTGATAGCCGTGGTGAAAAACTCTATGTCGCCAATGTGCAAAGCGATGACGTAACCGTGGTGGAAACCGCGCGCATGAAGCCGATAGCCACCGTTAAAGTCAACATGCTGCCCTATGCCGCCAGTTTGGCGCAAAACGACAGCCGCTTGTTCGTCACCAACCAAGATGACGGCTCGGTATCGGTGATCGACACGGAAACCTTAAAAGAAATTGCCCTGATCGACGTCGGCGACAAACCCGAAGGCATCAGCACCCACCCCGACGACCGCCATGTTTACGTGGCCAATTGGTTTGACGGCACGGTATCGGTGATTGACGCCAGAACGCTCAAAGTGACCGACACGATCAAAGCGGGGGAAGGCAGCCGCGCATTCGGACAGTTTATCGGTCAATAAAGCGCTGTCATAATAACCACCGCATTGGCTGGCTAAGCTCATCGACCCAATCCTAACAAACACATACGAGGCATAACATGGCTGAAACAGTAGACGAACTCACCGTTACCTATGAAGATGGTGGTGTAGAAACCGTTAAAGAATTGGATAAAAAAGTGCTGACCAAAGGCGCTTGGGCAACGGTGATGTACCGTTACCAAGATTGGAACCGCGCCAAAGAAGAATACGGTCCGGACAAATACACCATCCGCCGCTACCAAAAACGCAACGGCGAATACCAACAAAAATCCAAATTCAATATCTCCAGCAAAGACCAAGCGAAAAGCATCATTGAAATACTGGAAGAATGGACTAAGGATTAACCGGTACTTTGGAGTAAAAAGCGTCATTTTTACTCCAACTCCCCACTCCCCGCCTGAAACCGCAATAACTCACGTTCCGCCATTTTCTGGTAAGACGCATTCGCCAGCTTCACCCACAAATTCATCACAAAATAGCCATACGGCAACTTGGGGCCTTGATCGGAATAGGCTATTTCATAAAATGGTGTGTTTTCATCTTCATGATGACCGATATGGTTGGCAAGGCCGATAAACAAATAACTGCTCAACCAAGAGCTGTTCACCCAACCAAAACTTTTCGCAAAACGGCTATCCGACAAACCCCAATGTTGGAAATAATTGACGGCTTCCAAAATCCGCACCGCCGCAACCGCTTGGTAGATAAACATCACCGCCGCCAAGCCACCGAAAAAAACCAGCACCAACACCAACACCAGCAACTCCAAGAACACGCCTTGGAGAACTTGGTTTTTTAGCGTCACCCAATGCATCACATCGCCGTCCGCCAAGCCCAGACGCTGCTGTTCCAAACGCCAAGCAAAACGCCAATGCCCGACATAGACGCGCCGCCAATACGCTTTAAACGGCTCGCCAAAGCGCGCGGCAGCCACATCATCTGCCATGGTAATGCTTAAGTGATGGCCTTGCTTGTGGGTAATGACAAAATGGTCGTAGCAGACACTCAGCAACAGCAACCGACCTAAACATTGCCAATATTTTTGCGGGCGGTGGATCAGTTCATGGGCAACCACAATCGCCGACGTGCCGGAGCTGGTCGCCACCACAAAGCGCAACACCACCAAATTGACCGCACTGGTCAGCCAATCGGCAGGCGTTTGCCAAGACAAGGCACTGACATAAACCAGCATCAACACCACGTTGATGATTTGCAAAGCCGCCAAAACCAACAATATGCCATCGTAATAGACTTTGGGCGTTTGCCGGTCGGGCTGCAAACGGTTTTCGGGCCCCAACCAATCCAGCAGCAAAACCGCCCAAAACGGCAGCGTCCACGCCAAAGCGCCCAAACTGCTGTGCGGTGCGCTGGCAAGAAACGCACAAGCGCTCACCGGCAAAACAAAACTGAGCAAATGGTAGAAAGGCTTAAACATGCGATGAACGGCCCGCCCGTTGACGCTTGCCTAGCAAGGCAAAATCGCCACGCTGATTAAACAAATATCGCCCTACCAACGCCCATTTAAAAAACGCTGCCGCCGAATGCAAGGAACAATAGCCGGTATAAACACGCCGCCAATGTTGCTGAAGGTGCGCTTCGCCCGCACTGGCGGCGACCGCATCCAAATGCAGGGCAATCGCCTGTTGCGCTAAGGCGGCGTGGCCTGAGGCGGTGTTGTCGATGGTGGTGTGCAAATTGACGATGACAGGGTTAATGCCCCAATAGCGCAGCTCGTCCGCCAAACGCAGGTAGACTTTGCCCAAACCGCTCAGCTCGATAGCCATGTTCAGCCCCAGCAATTCCGGCAAAAATTCGTTGGGAAACTGCGAAATCGCCATCAGATACACCGGCAAATCAAAGGCGCTGTCCAAAAAATTAGGGTATTCAATAAAGGCAGGGCTAGCAATCGGCGGCATATCGAAACCGACGCTTTCCAGCAATTGCCGATAAATCAGCGGATGGTTTTGCCGGTGCTTGCCCGCGCCAATTTCGTCTTGATAAATGATGCCCAACCGATCAGCAATGGCGTGATAGCCCGCTGCACGGAGACGTTGCCCATGTTGCAGCCAACATCCATCGGTCAGAATGGTCGGTGCAAATTGCTCAATTCCCCACAAATAAGCTTTTTTGGAAAGCTTGGGCATTCCCGTCAACGGCTGGTAAGACTGAATTTCATTTTGGTAAAGTGCATTCAGATAGGCTTGAAAGCGTTGATGGCTGTAGTGTTTAAACGGCAAACGTCGGGAGACTTGCGCCCTACGCAACACGCTTTTGACATGGCTTTTCGCCGCCATTGCCACATCGGGGTAAAGGTCAGCATTAACTAAATAATGGAACAATTGCCGTTTGCCCAGTTGCAAACGCTTTTTGATCTTGGGCAAATCAGCCACATCGATAGGCAAACTTTTTACCATTGCCGTTTCACAGCCTTGTGTATTGGCTTGCCCCACTACCGCGCCCTGCAACAACCAATCCGCCAGTACTTGTTGTTCTTCCGCCGTCAACACCCCAAACATCGGGCCGTCAAAAGTAAACAATTTCAACAAACGGCTTTGTTCGGGCTGATTAAGGTCAACATAAGCCGACTCGCGCAAGGCTTGCATAAACGCTTGGGTGGCAAACGGCTGGTCGGCAAACCATTCATCGATCAGCCGCCCGCCCAAACGCAAAGTACGGTGATGTCCACAAGCGGCGGCGGCCTTGCCAGCAAACAATTTAGCCACCACCTGTTCAGGTGTTAACCGCTGTACTGCACTTTGCGAAATGTGTTGGTAAGCCTGCAAATGCCGTTGATAAAGCCAAAATCCATTTTGTATACGCCGCCAAACGTCCGCATCTTCGGCAAACAAACCGCAATACTCGACGATGGCTGCCAGCAATTCCGGCTGTTGCGCCAACATGCGGGCGCGCCTAAGCAGCCTAAAACTTTCGTCAAACCCTAAATCCGCATGGAATAACGCCCAGCTAAACCCCAATAGTTCCGGCAGAAAAACCCGTGCCTGATAAGCAAAGGCTTTTTGCGTTGCCGCCCAATCAAAAACACCATCGGCAATAGCGGGCTGGGCGGCAAATGCCCAACTTGATACCGGCAAACCCGCTGAGTTGGTTTGCTGATAAAAACCGTCTTGGCTGATCGCCAAATAAATGGCGAACAAACGGCAAACCCAAGGATGATCGCTACTGGCGGTCGTCGAAACCGCCGCCAAGCCCTCGGCTTCTGTCAGCAAAACCGGCAACAAGGCTTGCTGGCATTTAACAAGCTCATCAAAGCCATCATTCCGGCTAGAATGAAAACCAAGCCCTGCTCCACTCAAATCCAATAGCAAATCGGCAATGGGTTTGTGTTTAAACGCCACAAAGCGCCCGCCGCATTCCCGTTCAACCACTGTCAATTGCTGCTGCAACCAAGCATTCGCCAACGGCACGGCGGTATCGCCCGCTTGCATCAGCTGATGGAAAACTTGCCGCCCTTGCCATTGTGAAACATCCTGTGGCTCAGCGCACTCCATCCGCAAATGGGGCGATAAACACTGCCAATCACTCATCACGCGCCTTGCTGATTAAATAGTCGTTCACCACCAACACATCCAAACCGCTGGACATAAACACCACCAGCGCATCATCCAACGAATGAACCAACGGTTTGCCCATGACATTAAAACTGGTGTTCAGCAACATTGGCACGCCAGTCAAGCGGCGGAATTGTTCGATCAGCTCGTAAAAACGTGGATTGGCATCGCTGCTGACGGTTTGCAAACGCCCCGTGCCATCAACATGGCAAACGGCTTGCACCTTATCACGCAACGGCTCGCGTATCCGCAAGGTTTTATCCATGTACGGCGACGGCTGGCAATGCTCAAAATAGTCATCGGCATATTCATCCAACACCGACGGCGCAAACGGTCGGAAACTTTCGCGGAATTTGATTTTGGCATTGATGTGGTCTTGGGTTTCGGCAAAACGCGGATCAGCCAGAATGGAGCGGTTGCCCAAGGCGCGCGGGCCAAACTCCGCCCTACCCTGCAACCAGCCGACCAACTGGCCTTGCGCCAACCGGCGGGCGGTCTCGGCACCAATGGTTTGCGGCAAATGCTCAATTTTTAACGAGCGGTTAAATTGTTTTAAACGCTCGACGGACGCATCGCTAATGCCCGCACCCAAATACGGCGACAGCAATCGCGGCGGCTTGCCGTCATTGCCGACAGCCTGATGATAAGCCAGCCACGCCGCGCCCAACGCGCAGCCGTCATCGGCGGGCGCAGACGGGATATGCACGTTTTTAAACGCCGTGCGCCGGCTGATTTGTCCGTTAAACGAGGAATTAAGCGCGCAACCGCCCGCCAGTGTCAGATTTTCCAGTCCAGTCACTTCGCATAAATGATGCAACAGCTGGCTGACCTTGTCTGCAAAAAACAATTGCCCCGTGTAAGCACAATCGGCAGCCCATTCGATGGGCTGGTCTGGCTGGCGTTTAAAACGATCCAACTTTGCCAAGTTGGCAAAAAATTGCTGACTAGGATGGCGGCAAGCAAAGCTGTTGACCGTCACAATCTGCTCAAACAACGCATACAATTCGGCGTTCAATTGACCATAAGGCGCCAGCCCCATCACCTTCCATTCTTCGCCTTTCAGCCAACTGAAACCGCACAGCTCCGTAAGTTTCATGTAGAAAAACCCTAAACTGCCGGCACCGAAACCTTTGCCTTCGTGCAAACAATGCAGTTTTTGATCGGCATAATGGTAAAACGCCATGGAACCGTTTTCGCCATATGAATCAATCACCGCACATGCCGCTTCGCGAAACGGGCTGCTGTAACAAGCCATCGCGGCGTGGGTATGGTGATGGTCAAAATCGGCAAAACGGAGCTGGCAATCGGGGTATTGTTCGCGGATCACACGGACGAGATTCAGCCCAGCCTTGGCAATCGCATTGCGCTGGCAGGCCATTTTATGATGGAGCTGGTAATTTTCCAGCGGTGACACCAGTTTCTTTAAGCCGGTTTTCAACAAACCTTCGGCAGACAACACGCCCAAACCGCTGACAATGTTTTCATACAGCGGACGTTGCTTACGCCAATTGCTGGCAATAGTAATGGTTTTGGCAGCGGGGCAAAATTCGCGCAATAACTGTGGGATGTAAAAAAGCTGGTCCGGCTCGCAATTTAACGCCCGCTTGTTCTGTAAAAAACGCTCAGTCGCCTCGGCAAACAATACCTCGCCCTGACCGTCAATAATCGCCAATGCCGGATCATGGTAAGTGACCGACAAGCCAATGTAATAATTGCCCACGCTTTCTCCTCGTTTCCTTTATCTTGATACGCCACTGCCTTGTGGGTTGGTTTTTAAACGCTTAAGCTACCGAATGGGAAATATTGCCCCCGTCCATCGCTGTTGGATGGTTAATATTACATAAGCTCTTTAAAGGTCAAGGCCATCTGCGGTAAGAACCTATAATCGATGTTGGCTTTATGGTAAAACGGCATCACTTCTTTATACTGCCGCTGGCAAAAACTAACATGAAGACTAGCCCTTCCGTGACGGCTCAGCTTAAAACATTACTGCAATACAGTTTAGCCGCGTTATTGCTCGCAGTCATATTGATCCTGGCAATTGCTTGGTATAGCGCGGGGCAATTGGCCCAACCAACGCGCCGACCATTGCAAACCTATCATCAAGATTGGTTATTGCAGCCACAGGCGCACGGTATGTTGCTGAGCCGTACAGAGTGCGGCAACGGGCGCGTACCGTGCCTGATGGTTGCACCCGATGCCCATTCCGCTCCCGGCAAACGCGGCACATTGTTGCGCCAACAGTTAACATCAATGGGCAGCAAAGTGCTTTCCTACGGTGAAACACGCGGTATTTTAGTCTTGTTGCACGGTCGAAATGGGCGAAAGGAAGATTTATTGCCGGTTGCCGAACGCTTTGTTGCAGCCGGATTCAAATGCGTCATTCCAGACCTGCCCGCACACGGCGACAGCCCCCTTAAACAGTTGCACTTTGCCACACAAACTACCGAGAGCGCATTGCCTGTGCAAGTATTGAATGATGCCCGCCGTTATTTCAACGAACCAGATGCGCCAGCAGCCCTTTGGGGGCTATCAATGGGTGGGGCGTTTGCGATTCGTTCCGTTAAGGATTCGCCCCAGCAATGGCGCGCGCTGATTATTGTCTCCAGTTTTAATAGCTTGCCCGATGTCATTGCTGACCAGCTGCAAGGTTTGCCACCCTTGCTTTCACAAGCCTTTGTCGGCATCTTAGCTCCCTTGACCCAGTACCGTGGCGGTGCAGATTTGTATCAGGTACAACCAGAACAATGGGCAAGCCAGATAACCCAACCTGTTTTAGTTATCCACGGCGAAGACGATCCCTTGATTACCCTTAAACGTGGCAGCCAGCTATTTGCCGCATTTCAAAACCCCAACAAAATGTGGATCAGTGTTCCCAAAGCTAACCACCACAATATTCTGGTCACTGAAATGCCGCTTTACGCAAAAATGGGCCACTGGCTGATGGCGTATTTTTAATAAAGCCAATTTCTGACAAAATGACCACAATAACTTTTAACAAAGGCTTTTTAAAACAATGGTCAACCAATGCCCACCCCGCAAACCGCCGAAGACCACGTCCAACAAGCATTAGCCCTGCATAAACAAGGTTTGTTGGATGCAGCAGAACAGCAATACCGGCAGATTTTACAAGCAGACCCCAACAATGCAGGGGCGCTGCATTTGTTGGGCGTACTGGCCCATCAAAAAAACCAATCGGAACAAGCGGTCAGCTTAATTAACCAAGCGCTTGCCATCCACGCCAATGCGGCGTTTTACTCCAACCGTGGCGTGGCCTTACGCGCGCTTAAACGCTACGACGAAGCGCTGGACAGTTACGGGCAAGCCATCGCCTTAGAAAACCAACACCCCGACGCCCATTACAACCGCGCCATTCTCTTAACGACCTTGGGGCGGCACGAAGAAGCACGGCTGAGTTACGAACAAGTCTTGGCGCTTAATCCTGATTACATCGACGCACGCTTAAATTTAAGTATTTGCTACTTAAAATTGGGCGATTTCGCCCAAGGCTGGCCTTTGTATGAATGGCGCTGGCAAAGCCAAGCCTTAGGCGACATGCCCGTACCGGCCTATAGCCAACCCTTATGGCAAGGTGATGCCGAACTGGTCAACAAAACCATTTTGCTGCACGCGGAACAAGGTTTGGGGGATACCTTGCAGTTTTGCCGTTACGCGCAATGGGTGGCAGGTTTGGGGGCAAAAGTGATTTTACAGGTGCAACCGGAGCTGAAAACCCTATTGGCAAACTTGGCAGGGGTTAAGCAATTGCTTGGCAAAAACGACCCGCTGCCCGATTTTGACTACCACTGCCCATTGATGAGCCTGCCCTTGGCTTTTAACACCCGCTTAGGCAGCATTCCGGCAGCCATTCCCTATTTGTACAGCCATGCCGATAAGCAGGCCGATTGGCAGGAAAAACTCGGCAAGCCAACGCGCCCGCGCGTGGGGCTGGTCTGGTCGGGCGGCAGCCTGCATAAAAATGACCTTCACCGCTCGATGGCGCTTAAAGCCATGACAGCTTTGCTTTGCCCGGAAATCGAATTTATCAGCTTACAAAAACAAGTCCGCCCGGACGACCAAGGCGTTTTGGCGGCAAATACAACAATCCGTCAAGTTGGCGGACATTTACATGACTTTACTGACACCGCCGCGTTAATCGCGTGTTTGGATTTGGTAGTTAGCGTCGATACGTCCGTCGCCCACCTGGCTGCCGCGCTGGGCAAGCCGACTTGGCTATTGTTGCCCTTTAATGCCGACTGGCGTTGGCTGCTTAACCGCACCACCAGTCCGTGGTACCCGACAATGCAACTGTTTAAGCAAACCACGCCCGAAGATTGGCAAACCGTGATGAATTTCGTCAAAGCCGAATTATTGGCAAGGTTTTTGAATCCTTCACTTTCCTAAGCAAGGCTTTCCCACCTATAATAGCGACAATACTATGAAAATTAAGGATTTATTGTGGGCTATTCATTATCTTGGTTAAGTTGCCGTGGACTGTCTGAAGACACGCTGTTGACAAGGCTATCGCTAAAAAACACCCACCAATCCGTCGAATACGCCCACACCGCAACGGCAATGCAGCCATTGCCCGATCACTGGCTGCTGGTTGTTGGCAAAGGTTGCGACCACCGCATCATCCAAGCCCGTTTGCTTGCCACGCTTTCCTTGGATTGCGAAGTGGTCGCCTGTTCGATTGAAGAACATGTCATGTACGCGTCGTCGGAACACTGGTGCAACGGCAAGCGGGTCTGGCGAATAGAACACGCCGGCGAAACCAGCCTCCGCCATCTGGTTGTCGAAGGCGATACGCCAGCTTTTTACCCGTCCATCGTCGCTGCTTGTGAAAAAAATCAGGCCGCATCAGAAGATGTTGATGGGTATTTTGAAATCCCACTGGAATGCGCCAAACAGCTTGTCGGCTTTAAGCACGACGAAGAACATCCCTCCCTTGACTACAGTGCTTTCCAAAACCTCAGCAAGCAATCTGCCATTTGGCAATGGTGGTGACACACCCTAAATCTGCTTCATCGTAATGTCTAAAGTCGCTATCCGATAAGCGATTTGCCGTGGTGTCATATTCAACAATCTGGCGGCTTTGGCTTGCACCCAACCGCTTTGTTCTAAAGCGGCAATCACCCGTTCGCGGTCATCTAAATTTTCATCGCTAAAATCCACCGATTGCAGTTTTTGTGGTTTGCTGATGAGTCCAGCTTGGGAAACGACGCTTTCCAAACCCGTGTTGACCATCACATCGCGGTCTATGCTGCCGTTTGGACTCATAATGGCGGCGCGTTCCAGACAGTTTGCCAATTCGCGGACGTTGCCGGGCCAGTCGTGTTTCATCAGGATGCGGATCGCGCTTTCTTTAATTTCCAAAGGCCTGCCGCCTTGTTGTTCGGAAATGCGGGCTAGCAAAAATTCTGATAACGCCGGGATGTCTTCGCTACGGTCGCGTAACGGCGGCATGGTGATGGGCATGACGTTGAGGCGGTAATACAAATCCTCGCGGAATTTGCCTTCGGTCACTTCTTCTTCGAGATTGCGGTTAGTCGCGGCAATGATGCGGACGTTAACTTTGATGGTTTGCGTGCCGCCAACGCGTTCAAATTCGCCTTCTTGCAACACCCGCAACAATTTGGCTTGGAACGACGCGGAGATTTCGCCGATTTCGTCCAAAAACAACGTGCCATTATTCGCCAGTTCAAAACGGCCTTTGCGTTGGTTGATTGCGCCGCTGAACGCGCCTTTTTCATGCCCGAACAATTCCGATTCCAGCAAGGTGTCCGGCAAAGCCGCGCAGTTGAGTTTTAAAAATGGCCCGCTGGCGCAACCGGAATTAAAGTGGATGGCGTTGGCGACGACTTCTTTACCGGTGCCGGATTCGCCGCGAATGAGTACGGTCGTATTCCATTTGGCGACTTGGCGGATAGTTTCGAAGACTTTCAGCATCGGCGCGGAATGCCCGATGATGTTTTCAAAGCGGTAATTTTTGATTAATGCCTGTTTAAGCTGGTCGCGCTCGCTTTGCAAATGCCGTTGTTTACGTTCGATAACGCGCAGCATTTTCACGCTTTGCGCGATCAAGTTGGCAATCATTTCCAAAAACCGCGCACGTTCGCCAAGAAACAAGTTGTCGTCGGGTTGCGCTGCCAACACGCCGATGGTGTCGCCTTGTTCGATGTAAATGGGCGAACCGATAAACGGCAATTCGGGATCATACAAGCCCATACGCCCCAAAAAGCGTGGCTCTTCAGACACTTTTTCCACGACAATGGTACTGCCTGCGTCCAAAATTGCGCCCATCACGCCTTCGCCGGGATGGTAGCGAATCGGCTGCTTTAATTGGCTGTCGGCATTGGCGTGTACGGCGCTGACAATCAGGCTGTCGTTTTCGATTTCTTTCAGGGTAATCATGCCGGAACGCATCCCTGAGCGTTTGTGCAACACTTCCAGCACCGCTTGCAATTTGGTGTGCAAGTCGTGGGTGCTGTTCAGCACTTGGCTAATCAGGTAGAGCGTGTCCAGTTCCGCTTCGATCAGTTCGGTTCTATCGCGCATCAGCCGCCCCCTTCCAAGGCCTGTTTATTACTGGCATTGATGGGCTGATAACGGCTGTTTTCGCGAATGATAAATTGATTACTACCGACATCGCGCAATAAGGGAAAACTAATTTTAATTCGGCAACCTGGGTCAAAATTAGGGTCAATATCAATAAAACCATGATGTTGCGTGACAATTTCTTTAGCAATCACCAAGCCCATACCTGCTTTTTGCCCGCTGTTAGCGCGGGTGGTGTAAAACGGTTCGAATACGCGGCTACGTTTTTCTTCCGGAATGCCTGGTCCAGAATCTTCAATGCTGACGTAAAGCAATTCGCTATCGGCATCGGTGCTGATGCGGATACGATGCTCGCCCGTTAACGAATCGCCGACGGCGTCGATGGCGTTGTCCAGCAGTTGGTTGAACAACACCCGCAAGCGGTTTTCCGAACCCAAAATATTGGGCAGTTCTGCCAAAGGTCGCCAATGCACGTCAATGCCTTGGCTCCAAATGCGTTGGTCATTGAGCAACAATACTTCGTGCAAAATTTGGTTGAGATTGACTGCAACCAAGGTGGATTGCGACACCTCAGGCACACAGTTTTGCATGGTGGCGATGGCTTCTTCGCCGGACTGCTGGATTTGTTGCAGGATTTGCAGCAGGCCTGCGGTATTGGCGTCGTTTTTGTGTTTGAGGATTTGTTCCGCCGCCTTGATCTGGTTCATCGGCATGTGGATTTGGTGGATGGCACCCAACAGCGTTTCCCGAATGCCGCGCACCCGTTCATCTTCAGACATGATGGTTTTCAGGGTTTGGATGTGCAGCTCTTCCATTTGCCGCCGTTGCCGGGTGATGTCAGTGATGGTCAACACTAAATAGGGTTTGGCGGTGTTGTCGAAAAAGGCATCGGCGTGGGCTTCCTTTTCCTTAAACCAATTGCCCGCGCAAGAAAACCAACGCGCCCTGCGGCCTGGTTTGCCTTCGATGCGGAATTCGCGGTTGTTGAAACCTTGCTCGTGGCTTTGCAATTGCGCCCATTCTTCGCCCATTTCTTCCCGTAATAGCTGCAAAAAATAAGCGGCGGGTTCGCCTTTGTCGAGATCACTGACCAGTGTTTTGTAATTGTGGTTGTCGAGTATGACTTTATCTTCATCATCCACCACCACCATCGCCATGGGTGAAGAATTGATGACCGATTCAATCAATAACTTCTGGTTGATGACGCGCTGGTCGGCTTCGTGGGCTTGGGTGATGTCGCGGTGCATTCCGATGTAGTGGGTAATCGTACCTTCCTCGTCGAGCATCGGCGCGATAGTCAAATCGGCGATATAACGGCGGCCTTCCTTATGGCGATTGCACAGAGTGCCGCGCCAGACTTTTTTGTTGCGGATGGTATGCCATAAATCGTAATAGACGGCACGGGGCGTGCGCTTGTCGGACAATACCGATTCGTTCTCGCCCAAAATATCTTCCGGCTGATAACCCGTAACCTTAACAAACTCTTGATTAACGTAGAGGATTTTGGCTTTTTTGTCGGTAATGGAAATGGCGATAGGCACTTGCTCAACCGTTTCCACAAACAGGTGGTAAGGCATTGGGCCTTGTCCAAGCCCTGTGCCGCCAAAAACTGTAGGAGCCAGTTCATCCATCATAGTCACCATTGCGGTGTGTTCTTGTAAGAATTGCAGGGAAGATTTTTTCATATCACGGCCTGAGGAATGGGTGGGATCATCGCTATGTAATGGGCTATGCAAAATTAACGCCAGCGGCAAAATCCTCGTTACGTCGGCGAAAAATGCTGTATTGACGATGGTTTGCCGAAAGCAGGCGCGGAAAATCGCCCCTACATGCTAACGGCTTTGTCGATATTTTGTCGGGTTTCCTACAAAAACTTTTGCCGATTTAGCTTGGCTGTCTGATTCACCACAGCCCCAAGCGCCGCATTTTTGCCGCCAAGCCAGCACTGACGCGCTTTTGCCAATTGGCATAGTTACTGCTCAAGCCAAGCAAAGCCCTAGCCTTTGTCAGGAAAACAATCGTGAGTGAATATCTGTTGCTGTTACTAGGCACCGCCTTGGTCAACAACGTGGTGCTGGTGAAATTCCTCGGCCTTTGCCCGTTTATGGGGGTGTCGAAAAAGCTAGACTCGGCCTTAAGCATGGGGCTTGCCACCACCTTTGTACTGAGCTTGGCAGCAGCGACCAGTTGGCTATTGGAGCATTTCATCCTCGCGCCGTTGCATATCGAATTTTTACGCATCTTGGCGTTTATTTTGGTGATTGCCGCTGTCGTGCAGTTTACCGAAATGGTCGTGCATAAAACCTCACCCGTGCTGTACCAAATTTTAGGCATCTTCCTGCCGCTGATTACCACCAACTGCGCAGTGCTGGGTGTGGCTTTATTGAACGTGCAGGAAAAATACGGTTTTATGCAAAGCCTGATTTTTGGCTTTGGCTCGGCGGTAGGTTTTACTTTGGTAATGGTGCTATTTGCAGGCTTGCGTGAACGTTTGGCGTTAATGGCGGTGCCTGTTTTGTTTGCCGGAACACCGATAGCGTTTATCACTGCGGGGATATTGTCGCTGGCGTTTATGGGCTTTGCGGGGCTTTCTAGTAAATAAATTTGGAGTCCAAAACATGTTTTGGATTCCGTGCATAAAATCGTTCCCATGCTCCGGCGTGGGAACGATTAAACGATTAATAGGATGTGCTGAGGTACGAAGCGCATCGTTCGCGTGGCTCGACAGATGCGCCTCCTATCATCGGCACATCCTATAGGTCTGGATTGGTGGGCTTCCTTACGTCAGCCCATCCTACGAATTGAATAAACAAGGGCTGAGAAAAAACCATGTACGTTTTCTACGCAATCATCAGTTTGACCGGATTAGGCTTGTCATTAGGCTTGTTGCTGGGTATTGCCGGGAAATATCTCAAAGTAGAATCCAGTCCCATTGTCGATGAAATCGAAGCCCTGATGCCGGGTTCACAATGTGGACAATGCGGATTTCCGGGTTGCCGTCCGGCGGTGGAAGCCTTGGTGGAAGGCAAAGCCCCCGCGACTTTATGCCCACCCGGCGGCAGTGCCTTAGCCGAACAAATCGCTATGCTCTTAGGCTTGGATTTAGATTTAAAAGACGTGCAAGAACCTGAAGCCTTGGTCGCCCGCGTTAGCGAAGCCACCTGCACAGGCTGCACGCGCTGCTTTAAAGTTTGCCCCACCGATGCCATCGTCGGCGCACCCAAACAAATCCACGCCGTCGTTGCCGATGCTTGTATCGCCTGCAAACGTTGCGTGGAGGTCTGCCCGACCGAATGCCTGCAAATGCACCCGATTGAAGTCACTTTGCGGAATTGGCGTTGGGCAAAACCGCGCGTTCCGGTCGCGGAGGGGATGCCATGTTAAGTGTATTAGATTGGTTAAAACCGCCGCGCATCCGTGGCGGTGTCCATGCAGAAGAGCGCAAATCCAGCACCGCGACGCAAGCCATCGTCACTGATTTTCCTTTGCCGAAAAAACTGTACATACCGCTGCAACAACACGTTGGCAAACCCGCCGAGCCGTTGATCCGCGTTGGCGAAACGGTGTTGAAAGGCCAATTGCTCGCTTACAGCCAAGGCATGATTTCCGCGCCTGTCCACGCACCTAGTTCTGGCGTGATTGTCGATGTCAACGATTACCCCGCCCCCCATCCATCTGCTTTGCCCATTCGCATGATTGTGTTGGAAACCGATGGTAAAGATGAATGGGTAAAAACACCGGAAATGGGCGATCCGTTTCAACTGACTCCCGAAGATATTAGTTTGCGCGTTGGTGCGGCAGGTATTGTCGGTTTGGGCGGCGCGACTTTTCCAACCGCCGTTAAGCTGAACATGGGGCGTGAAAACCATATCGACACTTTGATTATCAACGGCGCGGAATGTGAACCCTACTTAAGCTGCGACGATAGGCAAATGCAGGAACGTAGCGAGCAGATTATCGACGGTGTGCGTTTGATGTTGCGTGGGATGGTCTCGTATCATGCCGTGGTGGCGATTGAAGACAACAAACCCAACGCCTTTTATGCGATGGCGGCAGCGGCGCGGCATTTCCCCGAAATCAACGTCATACAAATCCCCACCCGTTACCCAATGGGCTGGGATAGGCAGTTGATACGCTATGTCACAGGCCGCGAAGTCCCAGTCGGTTGCCGTTCGTCAGAAATTGGCGTGACCATCCACAACGTCGGCACGGCTTACGCAACCCATAATGCGATACGCCACGGTCAGCCGCTGGTCAGTCGTGTCATTACCGTATCTGGCGGTGCGGTCGGCAATCCAATGAATGTCGAAGTGCCATTGGGTACGCTAATTTCGGAAGTGTTCGCGTTCTGCGAGGTTGATTTGACGCAAATCGCCCGTATCGTCATGGGCGGGCCGATGATGGGCGATTCCTTGCCACACACGGGTTTGCCGACCGTGAAAGCGACCAGCGGTGTGTTGGCTTTGACGCAAAGCGAACTAAAAAGCACCGACGAACAGCCTTGCATACGTTGCGCCAGTTGCGTAACCGTGTGTCCGGCAGGTTTGCGGCCTTTGGATATGGCGAACAATATCAAAGCGAACCAACTCGATGCGGCAGTCGATATTGGCTTGAAAGATTGCATCAGTTGCGGCTGTTGCTCGTATATCTGTCCATCGAATATTCCGCTAGTGCAGTATTTCAAATATGCGTCCGGAGAAGTCGCGGCGCGGCAACAAGCACAGCATAAATCCGAACAGACCAAAAAATTGATGGAAGCTCGGCAAGTGCGTTTGGATAGGATCGCCGAACAACAGCGTTTGGAAGAGGAAGCACGGATTGCCGCGAAGAAAGAACGCGAGCGTTTGAAAGCGGAACAGGAGGTGGTATGACGATTAAACAGGCGTTGATATGGGGTAGGTGCGAATTCATTCGCATGTATTTTTGGGCTACTGTGCGGATAAATCCGCACCTACGCAATAGCCTCATGCCTGTTGAGGTATCAAATGATTAGCCACCACAAACCCGCCAGCGGCGCGCATGTCGGCGCGAATTTAAGCGTCAGCCAAATCATGTGGCGTGTGGTGTTGGCCTTAACACCCGCCACAGCCTTTGGCCTGTGGTTGTTCGGTTGGCCCGCGATATTTTTGTTCATCATCACCGTCACATCAGCCATTTTGTTTGAAGCGTTCTGCATACGCCTCAAAGGCCGCCCAACCAAGCCCGTCATTATGGACGGTTCGGCCTTGCTCACGGGCTGTTTGGTGGCGATCACCTTGCCGCCTTGGGCACCCTGGTGGATAGGCGTGGTCGGGTCGGGTATCGCCATCATTTTAGGCAAGCAAGTCTATGGCGGCTTGGGGCAAAACCTGTTCAATCCGGCAATGTTGGCGCGGGTGGCGCTGTTGATTTCTTTCCCGATTGAAATGACCACATGGGCGAATGTTTCACCGTTGTTTTTCGGTGATTCACCGGGGATTATTGAAGGTTTACATATCACTTTATCTGGTTTGCAAAACTTGGATGCTTACACAGGCGCGACCACGCTGGGCTATATCAAAACTGAATTCTCGCAACACCGCATCTTGCCGGAGATTCTGAAAGATTATTCGCCAACGCTGAATTTCATCGGCTGGACACGTGGCAGTTTGGGTGAAACGTCTTCGGTGTTGATGGGCTTGGGCGGCGTGTGGTTGATCCGGCAAAACATCATCCAATGGCAAATCCCCGTGTCTTTGCTGGGAACTGTGTTGCTGTTGTCCAGCGTGTTCTATTTATTGGATAGCGACCATTATGTCAGCCCGTTTTTGTACCTGAATTCCGGCGCGATTTTGTGCGTGGCATTTTTTATCGCCACCGATTACGTCACCTCGCCGAATACGCCAACGGGACAATTAGTGTTTGGCGCGGGCTGTGGCTTGTTGATTTTCGTTATCAGAACCTGGGGCGCGTATCCCGAAGGTGCGGGTTTTGCGGTGTTGTTGATGAATTCGGCAACCCCGTTGATTGATTATTACATCAAACCTCGGATTTATGGGCGTGACCGAAAAGGGAAACCGTTGGAAATTCCGAAACCGTAATTGTCGTAGGATGGGCTGACGTAAGGAAGCCCATCGAAATCTATAAACCAACGATGGGCTTCCCTTCGTTCAGCCCATCCTACTTTGATGTGTACCATGAAATTTGACAGTGAAACCATAAGATCCCAAGCAGCCAATTATCTGGACTGGCTAAAACGCTGGCTAGACCCTGCTAATCTCGCCAGATTGCGCCCAAAGTTGCAGTTCCAAACAGGCATTTTGGCAGGTTTCGCACTCATCGCCAGTGTCTTGCTCGGCGTGACCAATTGCAGCACCGAAGGCACTATCCAACAACGCTTGGCGGAAGATTTACAAAACTCCTTGGCGGAAGTTGTGCCAGCCGAATTGCATGATAACGATATGCTGCAAGACACACGCACCATTGCGTCTGCCGAATACAACATCGCCGCCGATGAAACCACCGTCTATCTCGCCAAAAAAGCTGGCCTAGTCACCGCCGTGTGTTTCAAATTCACCGCTCCTGATGGTTATTCCGGCGCAATTAATATGATTATGGGCGTTGACCGTGACGGTAATATTTTAGGCGTGCGGGTGTTAAGCCATAAAGAAACACCTGGCTTGGGCGATAAAATTGAAGTCGCCAAATCGAACTGGATTTTAGATTTTGTTGGCAAATCGCTGGAGAACTTAACGCCTGCACAATGGACAGTCAAAAAAGACGGCGGCGAGTTTGACCAGTTCGCAGGGGCGACGATTACGCCGCGCAAATCGGTGCAGGCGATTTATCGGGGCTTGCAGTTGTTTAAGGCGTATCAGGCAGAATTAATAAAGGAGTGAAAAAACATGTTTTTTCACTCCGACAACTAAGGAGTTAACCATGTTATCCGAAACCTACCGCAAAATCGCCGCCGATGGCATTTGGAACAATAACATCGTGTTTGGGCAAAACTTGGCCTTATGCCCTTTGCTTGCCGTGACAGGTACAGCGACCAACGGCTTGGGTATGGGCTTGGCGACCTTGGTGGTTATCACCGCCTCTAACGGTTTAATTTCCTTAGCTCGCCATTTAATCCCCAGCGAAATTCGCATCCCGATTTTTGTCTTGCTGATTGCCGCCCTGGTGACGCTGGTTGATATTCTGATGAACGCTTGGGCGCATGAACTTTATAAGGTATTGGGTTTGTTCATCGCTCTGATCGTCACCAACTGCGCATTACTGGGTCGTGCCGAAGCCTTTGCTTCCAAGCAACCTGTGAAAGAAGCCCTTTGGGATGGTTTTATGATGGGCATGGGTTTTTTGCTGGTGCTGGTGGCCTTGGGCGCGGCGCGGGAAATCAGCTCGGCAGGCACGTTGTTCGCCAATGCGTCGTTGTTACTAGGTGAATCGTTCCGTTTTTTGGAAGTGACGGTTATCCCGAATTACAAAGGCTTTCTGCTGATGGCTTTGCCGCCAGGTGGTTTTATCATGACCGGATTCTTGATTGTTGGTAAGCGGATGATTGACCAAAGCATGTCAAAGCGTAAATCCGCAATAGTTTTGGTACCAGTTTCGGTGGAATAGGGTAGAGACGTTGCAATGCAACGTCTCTACAGAAATGTAGGGTACGCTGCGCGTACCTTGTAAAAGCACACAATTTAAGCACCTAAAAGGTACGCGCAGCGTACCCTACATGAATAGAGGCCTTATGAACGTCGGTGTATGTTACGCAGAAGTGGACAGACAATTGTGGATGCGTTTGGAAGTGCCGGACGATAGCACGGTAGAACAAGCCATCCAGTTATCGGGGGTGTTGAAGCTGTACCCTGAAATTAATCTCGCCACCCAGAAAGTTGGGATTTTCGGCAAAATCGCCACCTTAGAAACCCCGGTAAAAGACGGTGACCGCGTGGAGATTTACCGCCCGATTACGGTTGATCCACAAACGGTGCAGCGGCGTAGGCGTTAATAGTTTGGTAGTGCTTAAGTTTCTAGTTCAATAGTGACCGCTACCAAATTCAAGACGAGATGACATTGGTATTGTATAAACATACCCATTTCTACAATACTGAACGGATACATTCAACGGTTGGTTCGATTTCACCCAATCAATATGAATCAATTTTTTAAAATAGGCTTAAATGATTGTCAATTGCTATAAACCGTCCGGCAATTCTCTCCTTTACCATCACAAACCACGTCTTTTTTCCAAGTGGGTTTCTGATTTTCGATGCCTTCCACTTGCACACTGCTGCCACTGATTGCCGTCAAAGTCATTTTATTGTTGCTTGTTTCAATCTTAAAATGCTTCAGTGTATTCATGCCCACCAGTACAACAGGCAAGGCATACCCAATATAAGCATTTACATCCTTTAGGACGATATTCCCAAACTGCATTCGTCTTATCTGTGTTTTTTGTACATTGGTATTACCATTGGCTGTCCAAATAGTATCCAGTTGACCTATTGGCAAACCAGCCTTTTGGGCAAATTCGAAAGGAATGGTTGTTGTGGTTGCCCCCGTATCAATAATACAAGGCATCAGAACGTTGTTGATATAGAAATTGCCCCTAAAATGCCCTTGTGCATCGGCATTGATGATTAAGCTGCCTGATCCGACAGTCACGTTATCGGGATTGGGCTTTAAGTCAGGAAAAAAAGTATTCGGATTCGGCGCTGGGTTTAACTTATCGTTCAGGGCTTTAACGATTTGCTTTTCAAGCGTATCAAGCTTTTCATAAGTTTTTGAAACGTAATAATAATCGAACAGATGCGCTGATAAATAAAGCGCATAAACGAAAATGGCCAACTTACCTAAGAAGGGAAAGGGATTTCTTCTGTTTCTCGACATAGCCTAACCAAAATGACACGGGAATAAACCCAGCTAGGTATAGCTACATTTAGCCTTTTTACAACGTAAAAATTCACAAATGTGATTGCTAACTTGCTTCCAACAAGACAACAACCCAAAGCCCTAGCGAGGCAAGAAAGTTGATGGTAAAAACCAAACCGCGAAGCCGGATGTTTGTTGTCAGGATTTGCACAAGACTATGGACAATGCGTCCGCCAATGAATAGCCAAGCGAGGATAACGGCAACAAAACTGTCCGAATGGCTTTGGATAAGCAGCATACAGCCTACATAAAAGGATACCGGCCACTCAAACTGGTTGGATAGGTTTGCGCTGATGCGGGGTTCAATTGTTGCCCAAGGATTGGAACCATCCGGGCGCTTTCCTATGCCCCAAATTTTAGGTGCGCGTGCAATGGTCAGCAACACGTAAAGAAACGCAGTCATTGCAACATGTATTGCCATTATAAGGATCAGCTGGTGCGTCATTTTTTCTCCGGTGTTGCAATGTACTGATTGAATAGCCCAACTTTAATCGAAAGAAGGGGCGCGGGATCGATTTAAAGGCGCGCAAAAAACATGCCCGCCTTTGTAGCTATCGAAAATTGGTACTATTTAAGTACGTTAAAAGAAGAATCACGAATATCAACCCCCATCTCGAACGAGGATGTCCTGAGTTTTGTGTAAACGGGGTTTAAAGCGTCCTATCTTCAAATAGGATGGTAAACCGATTTAAGGCAGCTTTCCACTCATGCACGGGCATCGTCCATTTCTTACTGATATTCATCAGTGCTAGATAGAATAATTTTGATAATGCCCATCACTTGGAAACGAACTGCGGTTCATTGAAGAATTTGGAGATGTTGGAGGTGTTGGCTTTTGATTTTCCCTTGCTTAACGTCCGCAAGCTGAAAGAAAAAAATACGGAATTGTCCTTTTTGACGAAAGACCAAATCCGTTTGCTTTATCGGCATATTGAGGATTCTACCAATCCCTCTTTAAGGCATGTCGTGGATATTTCTTTGGCGACCGGTGCGCGTTGGTCTGAGTGTGAAGGCTTGACGTTGGACAAGCTTCAGAACGGCGGTTTTTATTTTACCGACACCAAAAACGGTTCATCCCGTTTTGTGCCGGTTTCTGCGGATTTGTTTGGACGGGTTTATTATTTCTTGCGGTCTGGTGGGTTTGCATCTTGTTATGGTGCGTTCCGGTCAGCGGTCAAACGTTCCGGCATTGTTTTGCCTGATGGTCAGCTTGCCCATGTCCTGCGCCATAGCTTCGCCAGCCATTTTATGATGTCCGGCGGTAACATCCGTACCTTGCAACAAATTCTTGGGCATTCTTCCTTAAACGTGTCTATGCGTTACGCCCACTTTGCACCTGATTTTTTGGATCAGGCTGTTCGTTTCAATCCGCTTGAGAATCTTTGATTTTTCTAATCGTTTATTTGATATTGTGATCGAGCTTATTTTTTCAATCTGGAAAGAATGTGGAAACTTCGCTTTTTTGCCTGAATTTCAGGCAAAAAAAAAACCAGCTAAAAGCTGGTTTTTCAATCATTTATATGGTGGGTCGCATGCGATTCGAACGCATGACCATCGCATTAAAAGTGCGGTGCTCTACCGGCTGAGCTAGCGACCCCAACAAAGAAGACCTATTATAAACAATTTTATACAGGTTGCAACAGTTATTTTTAATTTTTTTGATAGTTTGTTGGATCAGTAATGCCGGCTTGATTAAAACCCGCTTTTCTTAAGCGGCAAGCATCACAAATACCACACGCACTACCCTGTTCATCGGCAGAGTAACACGATACGGTGTCTTGGTAATTAACGCCTAAATCGATACCTAGTTTGATTATTTCAGCCTTGCTAAGCGAAATTAATGGCGTATGGATAATAAACTCCTGACCTTCAACACCGGCTTTCGTTGCAAGGTTGGCGAGTGTTTGGAATGCTTGGATAAATTCTGGCCTGCAATCCGGGTAACCGGAATAATCGACGGCATTCACACCAATGAAAATGTCCGTCAATCCTAAAACTTCCGCCCATCCTAAGGCAAAAGACAAAAATAAGGTATTTCTGGCTGGCACATAAGTAACAGGAATTCCGGCTTGTAAGCTGTCAGGCACGGCAATGTGGCTGTCTGTTAATGCGGATCCGCCAATTGACCCTAAACCTAATTTAATGATTTTATGATCAATAACTTGGTAAGTGGCGGCAATGCGTGCGGCAGCCAGCAATTCGGCATCATGGCGCTGACCATAATCGAAACTGAGCGCGTAGCATTGGTAGCCTTGCTGCTGCGCCAACGCCAATGTGGTGACGGAATCCAAGCCGCCGGATAGGAGGATTATGGCTTTTTTGTCCATGTGGTTTATTTGCCTTGCGCATCATTCCAAAGCAGTTTGTGCAATTGGATTTGGAAGCGCACGTTTAAGTGGTCTTGGAGAATTTTTTCGGCGAGTTCGGTCGGGTTTTGCAAGCCCATCACTGGAGAAAACAGGATATGGCAACGCTGATCCAACTGGTATTCGTTTAAGATGGCTTTCGCCCACTCATAATCGGCCTGATCGCCAATGACGAATTTGACTTGGTCTTGGCTGGTCAGATGGGCAATATTTTGGTAAAGGTTTTTGTCCATTTCACCAGAACTGGGGGTTTTTAAGTCCATGACTTTCACCACCCGCGGATCAACCAACGAAACATTTAATGCACCGCTGGTTTCTAGCGAAACCTTGAAGCCTTCATCAACCAATGCCGTCATGAGTTCATGGCAACCTGGCTGGGCTAAAGGCTCGCCGCCGGTAACGGTGATGTATTGGCACTGGTGACGACGGACTTGCGCGACGATGTCAGCTACGGTCATCTTTTCGCCACCAGTGAAGGCATAGGCGGTATCGCAGTAAACACAACGCAAGGGACAACCTGTCAGCCTGATGAAGACAGTGGGTATGCCGACCGTGTTGGCTTCTCCTTGCAGCGAGTGGAAAATTTCAGTGATGCGTAATGTTGTCGCCATTAATTGCTTTGTGTATCTAATAACAACAATTTTTTAGCCGCTTTTTTGGCGGCGACGGTGTTGGGAAATTGGCTAGTGACTTTGTTGTAATATTCCCGTGCCTTGTCGTTATTTTTTTGGTCGGCTTCAAGTATGCCAAGCATTAACATAGCATCAGGGGCTTTGTCTGAATTGGGGTATTTGTCGATGACATCTTCAAAAGCCTTGTGGGCAGCAGCAGGATCTTTATTGATCCGATACGCTTCGCCTAACCAGTATTGGGCATTTGTCGCATATTTACCCGATGGATATTTTTGCAAGTAGCTTTGTAAAGAAGGGATCGCGTCGTTAACACGGTTGTTTCTGAGCAAATTGTAAACGTTTTGATATTCCTTTTTTTCCGCTTCAGAAGCAGGGGCAGACGGTTGCTTAGGCGCTGTCGCGGTAACAGGCTGTTGGGCACCGGCTGCAGCCAAGTTTTCTGGAGCATCTATCGGTTTGGCTTTTTGTTCAGCTGGGGCAACGGCAGGAACTGGCGCGGACGCTTCAGGTTCGGCTGCCGCTTCAGGCGCGGGTGTAGCAGCAGGCTCTGCCGTGGCGGCTGGCTTACCGCTTTCCAAAGTTTGCAGACGGTCGTCAAAATCACCGTACATGCTGGATTGCTGTTTTTTCAGCTCGGCGATTTGGTTGGCCTGCTCTTCCACTTTTCCGGTCAGTTGCTGGATTTCTGCCTGCATTTGCTCCATGCGCCCCATCAACTCAAATACGGTGTTGTTGGAGGGCGCAGCGGTAGCAGGTACTGCCATATTGGGTACAGCGTTTTCGGGATAGGCAGAATTGTCTATCACCGGCGGCAAAGCATAAGAGGCAGCGCTTGCCGCGCTAAACAGTAAAAATAAGGCAGTACGCTGTTTCATTTATTGGCCTTGATAGTTAATTTCAACACGGCGGTTTTGTTCCCAAGCGGCTTCGTCACTACCGAATGCCGCCGGTTTTTCTTCACCATAGCTGACGATATTGATTTGGCTATCGGATACGCCCTGCACTTTCATCATGTTGGCAACCGATTTGGCGCGTTGTTCACCCAAAGCAATATTGTATTCACGTGAACCGCGCTCATCGCCGTGGCCTTCCAAAACGATGTGCTGGTTAGGATTGGCGATCAGATATTGTGAGTGCGCAGCAATCACCGGTACAAAGTCTGGCAATACTTGGCTGCTGTCCAGCATGAAGTAGACTGTTCTTTTCGATAAGGGGTTGTTTGGATCGCTAAATTCTGGCCCTAAGTTGGCTGCACCGCCGTAACCACCGTTACTGCCATACATGCTGCCGCCCATTTCTGAGCCATTGACGCCGGAACCGTTGTTCAATCCACTGGTTGATGCGTCGCCAATACCGCTGGCACTTTGTTGGGTACCGTCCAATAAGCTGGCGTCTTTATCTTCTGTATCGCCACAAGCCGTCAACAAAGACGCAGACAAGGCGATTGCCAATAACGATTTGTTCAATTTCATGATCTTTTTCCAAAATAAGTGAAGGATTTGAATGTCGATTTGTTTTTAACTAGGGTGACCAAGCGGGTTCGCGTACTTCGCCGCTGTTAAATACCAACTTTTGTTGCATTTTACCATCAATCGATACCGCCGATAAGAAACCCGTTCCGCCTTTTTTAGAGGCGTATAAGATCATGCTGCCATTCGGCGCAAAGCTGGGCGACTCGTCGGACGGGCCGGATGTCAGCACACTAATAGAGCGGCTTGCCATATCCATTAGGCCAATGCGGTAACTATTGCCGTTGCCATGAACCATCGTCAAATATTTGCCATCAGGTGAAAAACTGCCGCGCGCATTGTACGAACCGCTAAATGTCAAACGCTTTTCAGCACCGCCTTGGCTAGAAATAAGGTACAGCTGGGGCTTACCGCCTTTGTCTGAAGTATAAACAATACTGCTGCCATCAGGCGACCAAGAGGGTTCGGTGTCAATAGAAAAACCTTTGGTCAACTTAAGTAAGGAACGCGAAGCCAAATTAAGTACGTAAATATCGGGGCTGCCGTCTTTTGATAAGGTTAAAGCCAAGCGTGTACCATCGGGCGACCAAGCCGGTGCGCCGTTGATGCCAGGGAATTCGGCGACTCGTTCACGCTGCCCATTCGCTAGCGTTTGTACGTAAATGGCGGCGGACTTACGCTCAAACGAAACATAAGCAATGCGTTTGCCATCATGCGACCAAGAAGGCGACATCAGCGGCTCGACAGACGAGGTAACGGTTTGAGGGTTAAAACCATCGGCGTCAGCCACTTGCAATTGATGGGCGTTATGACCGCTGCTAGTGATATAGGCAATGCGACCACTGAAAGCGCCTTTTTTGCCAGTCAGTTTCTCAAAAATCAAATCGCTGATGTGATGGGCTGTGCGGCGCAAATCGGCGGATGACGAGGCCATCCGGTAACCGAGCATTTGCCCGCTTTTATAAACATCCAATAATTGGAATTGCACATCGTATTGCGCACCATTACCAGTCACCTTCCCTACCACCATATAATTTTGGTTAGCCGCTTGCCAATCTTTAAAATTAACTTCTTGTAAAGTAGCGGGACGGGACGACATGGCGGTTTGATCCATCATTTTAAAATAACCGCTACGTTGCAGATCGGCATTAACGATGGCACTGATGTCAACGGGCGCACCGCCAGCCGCAAAAGGTACAACCGCTACCGGCAAGGCGCTTTCAGTGCCTTCGGTAATTTCGATGGTGAGCGCGGCATGAACGCCTTGCGTAAAAAAATAGCACAACGAAATCATTAAGAATTTGCTTAAAAAAGCCATATTTTTACCTTTTCTCTTAAAAAAGTTTTTGTTCGGACGCAAGCAGTTGAATCACTTGAATCAAATTGTATGAAATCCAGTACCCGCTGAGTGCCAGCAAAACTGATCCGGCATCCAGTTGCATCAACTTGGGTTAAACGTAAATTCCAGCCGTCTAAATTCTTTGGCAAGCTCTTTGTCGGTGGGCATTTTAAAAGGCGATGCCTTGTTGACCGCGTTGACCGCTGAATTATCAAACAATTCATCGCCACTGCTGGTCACAACCTGGACATCAACCACTGAGCCATCAGGTAATAAACGGACACGGAGTACACATTTTACGCCTTGCGCATCAGGCGGACGAATCCAACTCCGCTCCACTTTGCGCTTTAATTCTTTGGTAAGTTCCGCCAATTCTGATTTAGCCCGAGCCGCTGCTTCAGATTTTACTTTTTCGGCAGCAGCCTTAGCGGCAGCATCGGCTTTCGCTTTTTCTGCGGCCTCCGCTTTAGCCTTGGCTTCTGCCTCTGCTTTGGCTTTCGCGGCTGCTTCAGCTTTTGCCTCCGCCTTGGCTTTTTCTGCGGCTTCCGCTTTGGCCTTGGCTGCCGCCTCGGCTTTCTCGGCTTTGGCTTTTTCCGCCGCTTCGGCCTTGGCTTTCGCGGCAGCTTCCGCTTTCGCCTCCGCCTTGGCTTTTTCTGCGGCTTCCGCTTTGGCCTTGGCTGCCGCCTCGGCTTTCTCGGCTTTGGCTTTTTCCGCCGCTTCGGCCTTGGCTTTCGCGGCTGCTTCCGCTTTCGCCTCCGCCTTGGCCTTTTCTGCGGCTTCCGCTTTGGCTTTGGCTACCGCCTCGGCTTTTTCGGCTTTGGCTTTTTCCGCCGCTTCGGCCTTCGCCTCCGCCTTGGCTTTTTCTGCGGCTTCCGCTTTCGCCTCCGCCTTGGCCTTTTCTGCAGCTTCCGCTTTGGCCTTGGCTGCCGCCTCGGCTTTTTCGGCTTTGGCTTTTTCCGCCGCTTCGGCCTTGGCTTCCGCGGCAGCTTCCGCTTTTGCCTCCGACTTGGCTTTTTCTGCGGCTTCAGCCTTGGCTTTCGCAGCAGCTTCCGCTTTCGCCTCTGACTTGGCTTTTTCTGCGGCTTCCGCTTTGGCTTTGGCTGCCGCCTCGGCTTTTTCGGCTTTGGCTTTTTCCACCGCTTTGGCCTTGGCTTTCGCGGCAGCTTCCGCTTTCGCCTCCGCCTTGGCCTTTTCTGCAGCTTCCGCTTTGGCCTTGGCTGCCGCCTCGGCTTTCTCTGCTTTGGCTTTTTCCGCCGCTTCGGCCTTGGCTTTCGCGGCTGCTTCCGCTTTCGCCTCAGTTTTCTCGGCTTGGGCTTTTTCCGCAGCTTTGGCTTTCTCGGCGGCCTCGGCGTTCTCAGCTTCAAGTTTTTCTTGTTCGGCTTTTTCTATGGCGGCTTGTTCAGCTTGCTTTGCTGCTTCTTGCTGTTCTTTCTCTGCCTGCTCAGCCGCTAGCTTGGCTTGTTCTTCTGCTGCTTTCGCTTGTTTGACCATTTGTTCTTGCGCTTCAATTTCTTCGGCGTTGAACATGGTGGCATGGATGATTTCCGGCTCTGGCGGAGTGAGGTCGGCGCGTTTGGGCTTGATGAGGGCGCTGATGGCAAACAACGCCAACAAGCTAAGATGCAATGCTAAAGCCAGTAAAAAAGGCCGTGAATATCGAGTTTGACTAGCCATTGACTACTGGTCTTCTTCCGGTTTGGTCATTAGGCCTACAGTGGGTACACCGGCGTTTTTTAGGGCAGCCATTACCGTCACCACAGTGCCATAATCGACTGTTTTATCGGCGTTAATCAGCACTTGGGTTTTGGGTTTTTGTGCCAATACTTCGACAACACGCGGATTAATGGCATCCACTTGTACCGATTCATCTTCGCCATTGTCAATTTTAAGGAAATACTGACCATCGGCTTTAATGGAAACGATAATCGGGGGATTGCTTCCATCACCTTCGGATTCAACGGTTTTCGATTGTGCTTCGGGCAAATCGACATCCACGCCGGTTTGCAGCATGGGGGTGGTTATCATAAAAATAATCAGCAATACGAGGGTAACGTCAATGTACGGTACGACATTGATTTCCGCCATCGGCTTTCTGCGGCCATGTCTTCTGCTCATTTGCTGTGCGCCTGTCTTTGTAACAATACGACAAACTCTTCAACGAACAATTCGTAGCGTCCTGTGAGTTTATCCAATCGGGTTGAAAAGCGGTTGTAGGAGACAACCGCCGGAATCGCGGCAAACAAGCCAATAGCTGTGGCTATCAAGGCTTCGGCGATGCCGGGGGCCACTTGCGCCAATGTCGCCTGCTTAACACTGCCTAAGGACATAAACGAATTCATGATCCCCCAAACTGTGCCGAACAAACCAATGTAAGGGCTAATTGAACCCACCGTTGCCAAGAATGGGAGCTGTTCGTCCAAACGATCCAGTTCGCGCGATAATTCAATCCGCATGGCACGCTGTGCGCTTTCTACCTGCACCATTGGTTCGACGTTGCCGCTTTGGCGCATTCTGGAAAATTCTTTGTAACCCGCCAAGAAGATTTTTTCGATGCCTTCCGGTTCAAAATCTTTAGCCGCCAATTTGCGGTACAAATCAGATAGTGCCACGCCAGACCAAAATTGTTCTTCAAATTCGTCGGTGATTTCGATGGCGCGGTTGAGTTCTTTGCGCTTGGAAAAAATGAACGTCCACGAGGTGACGGAGCCGCCCAACAAAATAAGCATGACAAATTGGACGACAAAACTGGCTTCGGTAACTAAATGGAATATGGATAAATCAGTGTTCATTTTGTAACAGCTCTTGTAAATTTTCGGGAATGGCTTTGGGGCGCATCGTCTTGGCGTCAAGACAAGCAATGCGGACGAGGGCTTTGCATACTATAGCATCACCTCGGCTAATCATTTGTGCGAACGTCAGGCTGGCTTTTTTGGCTTCGGTAATTTCGCAATGCACCAGCAATTGTTCATTAAAGCGCGCCGGTGTCAGATAATCCGCTTGGACTGAGCGCACCACAAACAGCACGCCTTGCTCTGCCAACAATTGGTCTTGTTCGAAGCCTGCCGCGCGCAGCATTTCGGTTCTGGCGCGCTCAAAAAACTTGAGGTAATTGGCGTAATAGACCACACCTCCGGCATCGGTATCTTCATAGTAAACACGGATAGGCCAAGAAAATGCTTGCATGATTAACGGTGTTGGAGCTATTTAGTCAAATAAATCTTCAGAAACACCCAATTGCTTAGGTGGCTGCAAGCCAAAATGCACATAAGCATGGGGGGTGACAACACGTCCGCGTGGGGTGCGCATGATAAATCCTTGCTGCAGCAAGTACGGCTCCAAGACATCTTCTATCGTGCCGCGTTCTTCGCTAATTGCCGCCGCCAAGGTGTCCAATCCCACCGGGCCGCCGGCGAAATTGTCAATCATCGCCATCAAAAGTTTGCGGTCCAGCGCGTCGAAACCGTGATTATCAACACGCAACATGTCCAAAGCCTGAACGGCGATGGCATCGGTAATCACACCATTGCCTTTCACCTCGGCAAAATCACGCACCCGCCGCAACAAGCGGTTGGCGATACGCGGTGTGCCGCGTGAACGGCGGGCGATGGCATAGGCTCCGGCGTTTTCTATGCTGATACCCAAAACTTTTGCGGAACGGGTCACGATGCCCGCCAATTCGTCAATGGTATAAAACTCCAAGCGTTGTACGATGCCGAAACGGTCACGCAAGGGTGATGTCAGCAAGCCCGCCCGGGTTGTTGCGCCCACTAAGGTAAACGGTGGCAAATCCAGCTTGATGGAGCGGGCGGCAGGGCCTTCGCCGATCATCAGATCAAGTTGGTAATCTTCCATCGCCGGATACAAAATCTCTTCAACCGCCGGGCTTAATCGATGGATTTCATCAATAAACAAAACATCATGGGCTTCCAGATTGGTCAGCAAAGCCGCTAGATCGCCGGCCTTATCCAGCACCGGCCCTGAAGTTTGACGGATATGCACGCCCATTTCGGCGGCAATGATATTCGCCAAAGTGGTTTTGCCCAGCCCCGGCGGGCCGAAGATGAGGACGTGGTCAAGGGCTTCTTCACGGGCTAAAGCCGCTTGGATAAATATCTCCATTTGCGCACGCAATTCGGTTTGCCCGACATAGTCGACCAGCCGTTTGGGACGAATGGCACGGTCTTGGCGCTCTTCATCGACGTGGCTGCGGGCAGTGACTAATCGGTCGCTTTCTATCATTTACGCTGCCCTTTTATCTGACAGCACTTTGCAAAGCCAAACGGATAATATCCTCACAACTTTTATCATCCGCAATATTTTGTACCATTTTGGCGGCATCCAAGGGTTTATAACCTAACGAACATAAGGCGCTGATGGCTTCTTGCTTAGGGTTTGCTGAGACAGGCGCGGCAATTGCTGCAGTGCTAATAGTTGTTTCGCCTAACGATGGCAGGCTGTCACGCAGTTCAATCACTAAGCGTTCAGCGGTTTTTTTGCCGACGCCAGGCAAACGGACTAACGCCTGTGTATCGTTGTTATGGATACAGCGATGAAACTCTTCAGCGCTTTGCCCTGATAAAATCGTCAACGCTAATTTAGGGCCCACACCGTTTATTTTTATCAGTGTGCGGAACATCGTCCGGTCCGATTCACTGGCAAAACCGAACAAACTATGTGCATCTTCCCTGACCACCAAGTGCGTGTGTAGCAGAACTTCTGCGCCTAATAAGGGTAAATCGTAAAATGTGGTCATGGGCGCTTCCACTTCGTAACCCACACCTTGTACATCCAGCACCAATAAGGGCGGTGCCTTATGGACTAATTTACCGCGCAAGAAACCGATCATTGATTGACTGCTTTTTGTAAGCGCAAGGCAGTTTGCTGGTAATGGGCATGGCAAATCGCCAAACCCAAAGCATCACTGGCATCGGCAGACAATTCGCCTTGGCGGTTTAGCAAAATCTTCACCATATGCTGCACCTGCAATTTATCGGCACTGCCTTTGCCAACCAACGCCTGTTTGACTTGCCTGGGCGCGTATTCAAACACCGGCAATCCTTGGGTTTGCACCGCGCAAATAGCCGCTCCACGCGCTTGTCCTAGCTTAAGTGCCGAATCGGCATTTTTATGCATAAAAACCTGTTCGATTGCCAACGCTTGTGGCTGATACATTTCGACAATTTGCAGCACGCCGTCAAAAATTTGTTTAAGCCTGTCGGGAAAATAATCGGCTTTGATGTTGATGCAGCCGCTGGCGACATATCGGTACGCTGGAGCGGCGTAATCTATCACGCCGTAACCGGTCATTCGTGAGCCGGGATCGATGCCTAAAATTCTCATTTAATAGATATAAAGCGCTTGATAGGCAGGAGGTTTACCGTAGGTAACAACGGTGTTTTCAGTATTTTTTGTTTACCTTAGCGGTCATTTTTCCGGCAATAGTAAATCAATAGATACAATAAGATACCATCAACTTAGAGATTTTTCTTTAATTTTTTAAATGGACTAGGGAAAAAACAACTGCTGCTATCAATTTCTGACGAATTGGCTAAACAGAGGGCTTTTTTAGCCATGCACAGTTACCCATTTTGGCTTGCTTATTTACCCGAAAAAACATCAATATGCTGATTGCTATCAAAGCCCATGACCTGATAGTCATCCTTTTTACCGCCCATTTCCATACCTGGCGTACCCATCGGCATACCTGGCACGGCAATACCAGCAATCGCCGGCTTGTCTTTGAGCATTTTGCTGATTGCAGAAGCAGGCACATGCCCTTCGACGACATAGCCGTTAATAATAGCCGTATGGCAAGAAGCCAACTTATCTGGCACGTGATATTTATTTTTTATCAGTGGCATGTCTTCAACAACATGGTCTTCAACCAAGAAATGGTTGGCCTTTAAATGCTCGACCCATTTCGCGCAACAGCCGCAAGTCGGGCTACGGTATACCGTTGCACTAACAGATTGTGAAGTTTCGGGCGTTTGTGCGTACACAACACCCTGCACCAACAAAACGCCACTAACTATCAAAGACTTTAAGTTTTTCATGTTGAAACCCTCCATTTATGACGGGTGATAAGCTGGACTGTATTGATGCACGGCATCAACCATCGCTTTAACGTGTTCAGGGTTAATATCCGGCAGAATGCCATGTCCTAAATTGAACACGTGACCGCTACCGCTGCCGTAATGCTGCAAAATAGTTTTTACTTTTTCGGCAATGACTTCTGGATTGGCATATAGAGCGACAGGATCCATATTGCCTTGCAAGGCTACCTTATCCCCCACTCTTAGCCTAGCTTGATGGATGTTCGTTTGCCAATCCAAGCCTAAAGCGTCATACCCAGCATCAGCCATTTCTTCCAACCATAAGCCGCCACCTTTGGTAAATAAAATGGTAGGGATTTTTTGACCGTCAACTTCAGTTTTTAATAACGCACGCACCTGTTTGGCATAACGCAAGGAAAACTCGGCATAGTCTTCACTGGTTAACATGCCACCCCAAGTATCAAACAACATGACCGCTTGCGCACCGGCCATGATTTGGGCGTTTAAGTAATCGGCAACTGATCGGGCTAATTTATCCAGTAATACATGCATCAACTGAGGTTGTTCATACATTAATGCTTTTATTTTCTGGAAGCTTTTGCTGCTTCCGCCTTCGACCATATAAGTCGCCAAGGTCCATGGGCTACCCGAAAAACCAATTAAAGGTACGCTACCTTGCAGATTTTTCCGAATCAGGCGTACAGCATCCATGACATAACGTAATTCAACCTCAGGATCAGGAACCGCTAGTTTTTCAATATCTGCCGCATTTTTTAAAGGGCGGGCAAACTTGGGGCCTTCTCCTTCGGTAAAGCTTAAGCCCAAGCCCATGGCATCGGGAATAGTCAGAATGTCAGAAAACAAAATGGCGGCATCAAACGCAAACCGCCGTAGCGGCTGCAGGGTGACTTCGCAAGCCAGTTCGGGGTTCGTACATAAGCCCATAAAACTACCGGCTTGCTCCCTAATTTGCCGATATTCAGGCAAATACCGTCCAGCCTGCCGCATCATCCACACAGGAGTCCGGTCAACGGGTTGTTTTAATAACACTTTAAGAAACGTATCGTTAATTGGATTAGTCATTCGTTTTTATTAGTTTTATAAGTGATATAGCTAGCAGCTTATTTATTGATGACCGTCTTTCCCTTCAGGCGGACTGCTTGGCAACAGGAAGGCGGGCAGTGATAGTCGGCTAGGGAAGCTAAAATTCAGGCCATTATGTTTTTGGCTATACCATTGCAAGCCCAAAGCAATCGCTATCAAAATGACCAACGCCAACAATAATAACCATAATGACGTATCAACGCGCTTATGGCCTGCCACAGTAGGCAATTTAGCAATAATTTCGCCTGGGACACCGTTACTTTGCTGATAAATGGAGGCAATAAAACGCTCATTTATCTCATTGCCAGATAATCGTATCCACGGTTTAGCTGATAAGCCGCGTACAAAGTCGCCACACTGGTTCTCTGTCAGCGGTGGTATTTCTATTAAATAACAATCGTCTATGCGTTTATCGGTAAAACTTTTGACATATAGATCGTCGTGGCTTAGAAAAAACACCAAGCGGATATCCGCCGTTGGCAAGCCAGATTCCAATATTTGGTCTATCAATCCAGCCGGCAACCGCCCCGCATCTTCAAACAACACAACTTTTTTAAGCCGACTTTGTTTTGGTGATTGCGCTGTTTCTTCATTGATCTTATCTAAGACTTTATGCAAGTCCAACTGAAACTGACCAACAATAGAAAAAAATACCCACGTTTGGGCTTGCTGTTTCTGGAGATTTTTTACAATCCTTGATTTGCCAATACCCTCCGGACCACAAACAAGCAAGGATTGTTCAGAATTGGCGAGCAAATGTACAAACAACTGTTGTTTTTGAATCCTTTCTAAACCCGTCAGCGAATAATCATCTGTGTTATCAATTGACCCATTTAATTTCAGCTGATAATTGCCAAGGTCATTCTCTTCCATAGTTTTCTAACGTTTCAGTCAGCAAACAAAGGTCAACCCCCATTGGCAAAGTGGCTTCTCCAATGTGCTTAAGCAAGATCAGCCGGATTTGCCCATCGATATTTTTTTTGTCGACAGACATAAGCGAAACAAACCTTTCGGCATCCAACCCTTTAGGTGGTTTTACCGGCAAACGGGCTGCATTGAACAAAGCAATAATCCTGGCCACATCGGCATCGGATAACCAACCTTTTCTTCTCGACAAATCGGCAGCTTGGCAAGCGCCAATGGAGACTGCTTCTCCATGCAAATATTCGCCATACCCCATCCCTGTTTCAATGGCATGCCCAAAGGTATGCCCCAAGTTTAATGTAGCCCTTAGTCCTGTTTCGGTTTCATCTTCGGCAACAATTTGCGCTTTATTAAGACATGATTGCTCAATAGCATAAGCAAGGGCTTGTTTATCTCTTGCCATTAATTTTTCAATGTTGTCTTCTAACCACTTATAAAAAACAACATCCCGTATCAAACCGTATTTGATAACTTCTGCCAAACCTGCTGAAAATTGGCGGTCATCAAGTGTATCCAATACATCAGCATCTGCAATCACACATTGAGGCTGATAAAAAGCGCCTATCATGTTTTTACCCAATGCATGGTTCACACCTGTTTTTCCACCCACAGACGAGTCAACTTGAGCGAGCAAGGTTGTAGGTATTTGCAAAAATACAATTCCACGTTGGTAACATGCAGCGGCAAAGCCTCCCATATCACCAATCACACCACCACCTAAAGCAATTAAGGTAGCGTTTCGGCTAAATTTTTTTGCCAGTAACTTATCGAAAATCTCATTTAGCCATTCTAATGTTTTATATTGCTCGCCATCGGGCAATATAACCGTCTCAAGCACATAGCCTTCTAATCCTGCTATGAGTAACGGTAAATAAAGTTCTGCAACCGTAGTATTGGTTACTACTAAAACGTGTTTCGATTTGATATGTTGCTGCAGCAAATCCTTTTGCCCTAAAAGACCGCTACCTATATAAATAGGATAACTGCGAGTTCCTAATTCAACATTTAGCGTATTCATGTTTACTGTTTAAATTGCTGATAGGCTGACAAGATTTCATCAACGACTTGTTTACTCTGCATAATGCCGGTATCGACTTTAAAATCGGCACAGGAAAGATATAAAGGTTCCCTTTGGATAAACAATGTTTCTATGCGTTCTTTGGGATTTTCTGTTTTTAATAAAGGCCTTTGTGTGTCCCTTCGCGTACGTTCCAAAATCCTTTCCACGGAACATTGCAAATAAACGATAAACCCATTTTTTTTCAAAAGCGTACGGTTTTCTTCCCGTAAAATAGCACCGCCGCCTGTTGCCAGCACAATACCTTGCATTTCAGTTAGCTGCTTAATCATTTTTTCTTCGCGGTCGCGAAAACCATCTTCCCCTTCAAATTCAAAAATAGTCGGAATATCGACACCCGTCCTTTCTTCTATCGCCTTATCGCTGTCATAAAATGGCAGCTTAAGCGCTTTCGCCAATTGCCGCCCTATTGTTGTTTTTCCTGCTCCCATTAGGCCAACTAAATAGATGTTTTCTGTTTTCGCCATCTAAATTCCTCATATTAATTTGACCATATACATTGTCTTGTCATTAATTTTAGACAACGACATTTGCAGTAACTTTTTTTCAAACAGCCAAAAAGCCGAAAACCATTAAAAAGGGGGCATTATGCCCCCTTTCTTGTACTACAAAAAGTAGATTATTAATTCAATGCTTTGTTTCCTTCGATTTCTTTAATGATTTTTGGCGTCACAAAGATCAAAAGTTCTGTCTTATCATCTTGTTTATAAGGGCGGTTAAACAAAAATCCTATTCCAGGAATGTCAGCAAAGAAAGGCACTTTGCTGCTGTTATTTTTCTGGGTTCCTTCGAAAGCCCCACCCAATACAACAGTTTCACCATCTTCAACCTGCACACTGGTTCTTACTTCACGTTTTAAAATATCGCGGTCACCAGCGCTTGTAACAGGATCGCCCAAGTCATTTTTAGTAATGTATAAACCCATAATGATACTGCCTTCCGGCGTAATTTGCGGCAACACACCTAATTGAAGAACCGCATCAACAAAGACGGTTTGTGTACCATTTTGGCTGACCGTCAAGTAAGGAACTTGTCTTCCTGATTGAATAACAGCCAAACAGCGGTCAGATGTCATAACCCTTGGATTGGCAATGACTTCACCACGCCCCTCTTCTTGCAATGCACTTAATTCAAGGTTTAAAACGAAGTCGGCGCTTTTAACCAACGTCATACCTAATGCCCCATAGGGATTTGAAGCAATTGCGGAACTGGTACCTAAATCAACTAACGAATCATTCAAAGTACCAATATTGCCATTTTCATCAACTTGGGCATTGCCATTCCCTTTTGTACCTTGACCGCCAATACCGTAACTAGTGCCACCACCCGCGCTTCCTTGTTTTGCTGCGCCAAATTTAACACCTAACTCTCTTGCAAAATTATTGTTGGCAATTACAATCCGAGATTCGATCATAACCTGCCTAACAGGTATATCTAATTTTCTTATTAGTTTTTTAATCTCTTCAAGTCGCTTTGTTGTTTCCCTAACAATTAAGGTGTTGGTTCTTGAATCCACTACCGCCGAACCACGGCTAGATAGAAGTGTGAAACGCTCAGATTTTGAGCCATCCTCTTCTTGTTTCTCTTGTCTGCTTTGTATCCTAGACTCAATATTATTGTTTTGTTGGTTATTCTGACCACCACTTTGACTTGATCCTTGGCCACCACCACCCTGGCCACCCGAACTATTATTGGTACCTGTTGAATTAACATCCTTAGCAGTCACTTTCAAGCAACTCCCTACGGAACTTGCATCAAAACCATTAAGCAAGTTTCTGAAGTCTTCCGCTTTGGCGTAGTTGATTTTCAGATATTCAGTAATTAATGGATCCAACTGCTCCACAACGGCTTGAGTTTCTTTTTGCTTCTTTTTATATTCCTTAATTTTATCCAAAGGTGAAATTAAGGTTACGTTACCTGTTTCAAATTTACCCAGTTCTTTGGTCATCATGACAAAATCAAGCGCTTCATCCCAAGGCACATCATCCAACTTCAATGTGATAGTTCCCGTTACATCTTCGCCAGCCACCACGTTTTGTCCGGTAAATTCAGCCAAAATAGCAATCACACTACGAATTTCAATATCTTGGAAATTTAACGATAATCTTTCGCCGGTATACTTGGTTCGTGTCCTATCAAGTGCTTCTTTTTCTTCGTCGCTTAAAGGACGGAACTCAACTGTCAGCAAACCGTCTGATTGAACTAATGAATAATCGTAAAGCTTATTTTGCATAGAAACGGTCATTTTTGTACCGCTTCCAGTGGGTGTGGTATCTATGAATTTTACAGGTGTTGCAAATTCAGAAACATCCAATCGTTTAGCAAAATTTTGCGGCAACATGGTATTCATGAAGCTAATGACAACATTCCCTCCCTCTTCTTTCGTATTTACGATGGTATTAGGGTTGGCTAAATTAACCACTATGCGGCCTTCACCTTTATCTCCGCGCTTAAAATCAAATCCGCTAATTGCTTGTTGCGGTAATAACGCCGCGATTGCAGGATTGCCTTGTGCTTTAAACCCTGTCGGTTGTAAAGAAGGCTTAGGAGGGGCTGTTTTATTTGCAACAAAAGGAACCACTGAGGCCGCCCGAGTCAATGTCAACAATATTTTGTTGCCCATTATTTTTGTTTCATAAGGTGTCGACTCTAACAAATTGACAACGACCCTAACCCTATCCGCCGCTTCGGCAACATAGATATTTGTTGCTGCGCCTCTATTGACAGGAAACATTTTTTTATTCAGACCGTTTTTTACACCGGGAAAATCTAAAGCAATTCGTGCAGGGTTGTCAGTTTGAAATACTTTAGGACTAATAGCATTTCCGCTCATCTCAAGCTGAATCTGTAGCTTATCTCCAGGCAATGAGGTTGCATTGATAGATGAAAGCGATAAATCACCTGCGTTTGCAACATCAAGAAAAATGGCAAGAATAACGCTCAAGCCCATGTAAACAATTAGCGATCGCCAGATTTTATTGAACATAATGCCACCGTGTTTAATTTTCATTCTTTATCCTCAAAATCACTCTACCAACGCTAATGTTGTTTGTTGCTCGCGCCATGTACCCGGCCTATCAGGCACCATTTCCAATAATTCAATTTTATCTGGGCTAATGCGGATTATTTTTCCGAAGTTTTTACCCATATAATTGCCCGATTGAACGCGATGCACTGTATTGTCACTGGCTTTTATAAGCCCCCACAATACGGATTTCTTCGCTACCGTACCGACCATTTTTAAGCCATCTAAAGGAAAAGCTTCCAATTCTTCTTTACGCCTGGTTAAGTCGGGGCGTAATCCACCGCCAGTTACAGAAACGTTTGCATCCAAGACTTCTTCAGGATGGGTCATTGGTTTAAAAGGATCCCGCAAATCGTCTGATTTAAATACAAACGGTTCAATAACATTAATATCAGGCAAAGGAACTATTTGTCCTTTAGGGCGGGCTTTTACTTCACGGACGTATTGATTCAAATCTGTCAACTCATGATCGGCGCAACCTGCCAATATAACAACCAGAAATGTGCAGCAAGCTCTCAATGAGCCAACCAAGCAAGCATTATTTTTTGCTTTCATCTTTATCATTTCTGCTTACCTCCATTTGGCTTGACTCTTTTCTTGCTGTCATTAGTAGTGGCCGCTTTTGCAGGCTGACCCTCGTAGTAAGTTTTAACGGTTGCTTCCATAACCAAATCATCGTTTAGCAGATTTGTTTCCTCCTTACCCTTACTACCAAATCCAAACTTGGCATCGACTGGCTTCCCAATATTCACATCATGAACGGTAACAATCCTAGGTAGAGATGCAAGGCTGCTAATGAACAGCCCTAATTCCTCATATTTACCTACAACTTTTATAGAAATGGGGATTTCCGTATAAAAATCTTTATAAACAGCAGCACCAGGCTTAAATAGCTTGAAATCTAAGCCACTTGCCAGACCAGCCTGAGAGATATCAGTCAGTAAATTAGCTATTTCAGCTTCGGTAGGCATTTGCCTAACCATTTCAAACAGCTCAGTTTCAATTTGTACAAGCTGGTCTTTATAGTCTTGCAAATTAACAGCTTTATTTTGCTTCTTTTCAAAATCCTTTTTGAGGTCAATCTCTTTCTGTTCAATGCCTTTAAGCTTATCAAGTTGAGCGACCGTGTCGAAATAAATGCCTGCACCCAACACTGACCCGCTTATTATTAATACCATTGCAGCCTTAACTGGCAAAGGCCATGAACCCGAAGCGTTAATATCCCAATTAATTTCCGAAAGGTTCATTATTTACCTCCTTTGCGAGGCTCAACTTTCACCTCATCCTTACCTTGTTTTGTACGCAAGGCGAATTCATTGGCTTCATCTATAGGTGTTTTGTCTTTTTCAGAAATTTTTACTTGAGTCAAAACAGGAGAATGCATCCACTCAGAAGCTTCTATAGCCCTCATAAATGCAGAAACCCTAGCATTGGATTGAGTTTTACCTTCAAAAGTAATCTCATCGCCTTTTTGGATAATTTTTGTCAGGAACAAACCATCAGGAGCGGCTTTAGGGATTTCTTCAAAAAGATGCACAACTTCGGGTCTGCTTTTTTGTAATTTATAGATAAGGTCAATTTTCGCCAGCATCTTACTTTTCTTTTCTTCAATTGTCTTAATTTCGACAATTTTCTTATCCAGTTTGGCTATTTCACCTTCTAATAACTTGTTTCTGGATTCTTGATAAGACTGCAAGCCATCTATATAAAAATGAACAGTGGCAATAACAACGATAGCTACGCCAATTGAAACGATAATAGAGTTAAAAAAATCTTGCTTTTTTTGTTTACGCAGCTCTTCCCGCCAGGGGAGCAAGTTGATTTTTGCCATTAGTCAAAACTCCTCAACCCAAGACCACAAGCGATCATCATTGCTGGGGCATCATTACTTAATGTATGTGGCTTTACTTTGCTGGATAAGGTCATATTTGCAAACGGGTTTGCAACATAAACAGGCATTCCCATACTCTTTTCAACTAGCTGCTCTATACCTGCGATAGATGCACAACCGCCCGCCAAAATCATTCTATCAATGGTTCGGTTGGCACTTGATGAGTAGAAAAATTGTAAAGATCTTTGAATTTGCTGGACAATCGCTCTTTTAAAGGGATCAAGCACATCCACTGTGTAGTTATCGGGGAGACCACCGTGGCGTTTTGCTAACCCTGCCTCCTCGTAAGAAAGCCCGTACCTTCGTTGAATTTCTTCGGTTAACTGTTTGCCACCAAATGCCTGCTCACGCGTGTAAACGGTTCGGTAATCATGGAGTACATTTAGGCTGGTCATAGAAGCGCCAATATCCAAAATAGCGACTGTCTGACCTTCGGAAGAATCCGGAAATTGTTCGGCTAACAGGGAAAAAGCATTCTCCATTGCAAATGCCTCAACATCTACAATACGTGTTTTAAGGCCAGCCTTAGCTAAAGCTTCAACACGGTTCTCAACGTTTTCTTTTCTTGAAGCAGCCAACAACACATCAACCATCTCAGGATTGCTTTCATTGACACGCTGAACTTCAAAATCGAAATTGACTTCATCTAGTGAATAAGGCACATATTGATCCGCTTCGATCATAATCTGCTCTTCCATTTCATCTTCGGACAAGGAAGCATCCATAGTAATTATTTTGGTCATTACCGATGAACCAGCCACTGCTACCGTTGCTTCTTTAAGCTTGGTTCCAGATTGCCTTAAAGCCACTTTTACGGTTTCTGCAATGACATTGACATTAGAGATATTCTTATCAATTACAGCATCTTGCGGTAACGGTGCAACGGCATAACTCTCAACCCTATAGCGAGCCCCCGCCCTACTAAGCTCCAACAATTTCACGGCCGCTGTACTTATATCAATGCTAAGGACTGCGTTTTGCTTTTGATTAAACCATCTCATAACATACCTTTAATTTTGATCATTTAAGCGACCTGTTTTAAAACATCGATAAGCCGTCCTTCAAACCCACCAAAGCACCGGCAAAAGTATAGTAGTTTTTTAAAATGCGAGTGAATTATTTACTTGGATAATAGAAATTTTTATGATTCAGCGCACATCAGGGTGCTAAGCAGCAAGAACCTGCCTTCAAAAGCAGTTTTATTTTAAATTTACCAAATATGCGTACGAAAACAGAATCTACCAAAAAGTGATGCCATTTTACAAGTTAAAACAGCACAATAGAAAACTATTCTTTTAGTATAGATAAACTTATCCCTGTTAGCAGTTGATAATCAAGGAAAAAAACGTATAAAATCCGTTACGGACCCTATCTTAAAGAAAGACATGCAAAGAAGAAAGCAACAATTAGCTTAAAAGCCAATAAGCCGCTAAAAAAGACAAAATAACAAGGGGGATGTGCTGGCTTAGAATAACAACCCATAAGCCAGCCAGTAAGGCCAAAAAAGCTGAAATATCCGCTTTTAGCCTTATTTGCCGTATTTTTTACGGAATTTGTCCACACGACCAGCGGTATCAACAACACGTTGCTTACCGGTATAGAACGGATGGCAGGAAGAACAAACCTCGATCTGTAAATCTTTAGCGATCACAGATCCGGTCACGAAAGAATTACCACAACCACAAGTTACGGTAATTTGCTTATAATTTGGATGAATATCTGGTTTCATATCACTTTCACATTACCCGTATCGGGCTGCCTTATTATTGAAAAACTCCGTATAATACGGTTTTTATTACCAAATGGCAAATCCATCAATGCGCATCATTACCGTCAACACCAATGGCATCCGCTCTGCTGAAAAAAAAGGCTTTTTTGTTTGGCTGGCTCAACAAAATGCCGACGTGGTTTGCATACAAGAAACCAAGGCACAAATCCATCAGCTAAGTGGCGCCTTTCATCCACAAGGCTTTCATTGCTATTACCACGACGCCGAAAAAAAAGGCTACAGCGGCGTCGCTATTTACTGCAAAAAAAAACCGGATGCTGTTATAAGCGGTATTGGTTGGGCGGATTTTGATGCCGAAGGCCGTTACATCGAAGTTCAGTTTGGTAATTTAAGCGTAATTTCTTTGTATTTGCCCTCCGGCTCCTCTTCTGAGGAGCGCCAAGCGGTCAAATTTAATGCCATGGAACGCTTTTTACCCTACCTGCAATCCTGCGCCGACAATGGCAGGGACTATGTCATTTGCGGAGACTGGAATATCGCCCATAAAGAAATTGACTTAAAAAATTGGCGCAGCAACCAAAAGAATTCTGGATTCTTACCCGAGGAACGCGCATGGATAAGCGCATTGTTTGAATCCGGAAAATGGTTTGACGCCTTCCGTCTTGTCAACCAAGAAGCTGACCAATACACATGGTGGTCAAACCGAGGCCAAGCGTGGGCAAAAAATGTGGGCTGGCGAATTGATTACCAAATTATCAGCGCCTCCCTACAAGATAAAGTAGTGGCTGCGGAGATTTATAAAGACCAACGCTTTTCCGACCACGCACCACTCATTATGGATTACGCATTAGGCGGATTATGACCGCCAAGGCGCAACCTTAAACAACAGCAACATACCCGGCACCGCCGCCGCAAAGCACAATATGAAAAAATTCATCCACCCCATGGACTCGACCAAATAACCGGTTGCTGCATTGGCAAAAGTACGCGGAACCGCGGCAAGACTGGTAAATAAAGCAAACTGGGTGGCGGTATATAATGGATTGGTGTTATAAGCTATATACGCTACAAATGCAGCCGTTCCCAATCCCACCCCCAACGCTTCAACACCTATCACCACCGCCAGCCACAACAAACTATGCCCCACAAAGGCAAGCCAAGCAAAGCCTAAAATCGCCGCCATTTGTACCACCCCGAACACCCACAACGCACGATTAATGCCGAGCTTTAACATCCACACCCCACCTAACAGCCCACCGATAACACTAGGCCATAAACCCGCATTTTTAGCGATCAGGCCAATTTCTGATTTGCTAAACCCCATATCCAGATAAAACGGCGTCGCCAGCGAAGTAGCCATACTATCGCCGAGCTTATAAAAAAAGATAAACGCCAAGACCGTCAATGCTGACACCAAACCATTGCGGTTAATAAACTCCTGAAAGGGCTCTACAACGGCCGCCCGCAAATTTTTTGGCAAGCCATTTTGGTTACCTGGCTCCTTAACGGCAAACGTCATTACCAAGCCAGGCAACATAAATAAAGCTGTGATAAAAAACACGCTTTGCCAAGGCAAAAAATCAGCTAACACCAAAGATAACGAACCAGGTACCAAGCCGGCAATTTTATAAGCATTGACATGCACAGCATTTCCCAAGCCCAGTTCATTTTCAAGCAGCAATTCGCGCCGGTAAGCATCCAGAACAATATCTTGTGAAGCACTTAGAAACGCTACCAACAAAGCAAGCATTGCAACTAACCACAGATTGAGAGCAACCGGCATCAATCCAAACAAGGCCAAACACAACAACAAACATGCTTGCGTGACCACTAGCCACCCACGCCGACGCCCTAACGGCAAAGCATAGCGATCAAACAGCGGCGCCCAAATAAATTTCCAAGTAAAAGGTAGTTGGATTAAGGCAAACAAACCAATCGACTTAAGGTCAACCCCTTCTGAACGCAACCAAGCCGGCACTAAACTAATCAGCACATACAAGGGCAGCCCAGAGCTAAAACCTGTGAACACACAGATCAACATAGATTTAGTAAACAGATGCCGCCAAACAGAATCGTTGCCCGTCATAAGATCATGTAAAAACGTATTCATAAAAAAAGGCTGATGACAAACGCCATCAGCCTTGGATTTTATTCAGCCAAGCGGCAAAAACGCCCTAGCCTTATCAGCCATTAACCAAATAATGGGTGAAGATACTAGCGGCATAACCGGCAGCAATGGCTGGCGTCCATTTCAAATGGCTGAAGAACGTGTATTTGTGGTTGGATTGTCCCATCAAAGCCACACCAGCCGCAGAACCAACTGACAACAAAGAACCACCCACACCGGCAGTCAATGTCACCAACAACCATTGGTATAAATCCATATCCAAGCCCATGTTCAATACAGCGAACATAACAGGGATATTGTCAACGATAGCCGAGATCAAACCGACCATGATGTTGGCTGTGGTTGCGCCCAAGCCTTCGTACATCGCACCTGACAACAACTCCAAGTAACCGATGTAACCCAAGCCACCAACCGCAAAGACAACACCAAAGAAGAACAACAAAGTGTCCCATTCAGCATGCATAACGCGTTTGAAAATATCAAAGCCTTCTTCGCCTTCTGGTGTATGGTTTTTCTTAATGTAATAACCGTACAACATCAATACAGACAAACCAACCATCATACCCATGAAAGGAGGCAAATGCAGCGCTTGTTTAAAGCTAACCGCAGAACCGATAGTAAACAGGAACATCACACAGATTTGGATAGCGCCTGGCTTTAACACCACGGCTTCTTCACTGGTTTCTTTAGGCTGTTCATTTGGTACGGCAAAATACATCACCGCTGCAGGTACTGCGTAATTGACGACTGAAGGGATAAATAATTTAAAGAAGTCAAAAAACTCAGCATACTCAGCTTGCCAAACCATCAATGTGGTAATGTCACCGAATGGGCAGAACGCGCCACCGGCATTAGCAGCAATCACTAAGTTAACAAAACCGATACTGACAAATTTTTCGTTATCCGCACCCACGGCCAATACCACGGCACCGACCAACAAAGCCGCTGTCAGGTTGTCTGCAACAGAAGACAAGAAAAAGGTAATGATGCCAGTAATCAAAAAAAGCTGACGATAACCAAATTGCTTTCTCACCAACCAAGAGCGCAAAGCTTCAAATACGTTACGTTCAGCCATGCTGTTGATGTAAGTCATGGCAACCAACAAAAACAACATCAGCTCGGCATACTCTTTTAAGTCATGCTCAAATGCTTCGTGCATCTGTTCAGTAGGTACGCCTTTTTGCGACGCCAAAACAGATACGTGCGCCCAAATAATGCCTGCCGCCAAAATAACGGGCTTTGATTTACGCATATGCGTAAATTCTTCGGTCATTACAAAAGCATAGGCAATGATGAAAATCAGAACGGTGAAAATCCCCCTTTCTGTTCCCGTCATCTCGAGTGTTTCAAGCCCTTCGGCCATTGCTATTCCCGGCATCAGCACGGCCAATAACAACACAAACAAAAAACGAACCACAATATCCCCCTAAGGTTTTTATAGTAAAAAACAGTTACGCAAAAATTCAAAAGAACAATGGTATCCCAACTAATAAATTTTGTCATTTTAAGTAGCTGAGTATATGATTGGAAGTTGACTCTATTTGCCCAAAAGACACTAAAAACCAAATATGTATCAGTATAACCCCATAGACCAAACCCTTGTCGATCAAAGGGTCGCCCAATTCAGGCGGCAAACCGAACAATATTTAAAAGGTGAGCTGACCGACGACCAATTCCGCGCCTTACGTTTACGTAATGGCCTGTACGTACAAATCCACGCCCCCATGCTGCGGGTTGCCGTACCTTACGGCTTGCTTAGCAGCGAGCAATTGCGCAAATTGGCGCATATCGCCCGCACTTACGATAAAAGCTACTGTCACCTGACGACACGGCAAAATGTCCAATTCAATTGGCCTAAGTTAGAACAAGTGCCTGATATTTTGGCAGAATTGGCTACCGTGCAAATGCATGCCATTCAAACCAGCGGCAACTGCATGCGCAATACCACCTCTGACCACCTTGCCGGTGTCTGCGTGGACGAGCTTGAAGACCCGCGTCCGTACTGCGAAATCATCCGCCAATGGACCACACTGCATCCAGAATTTGACTACCTGCCCCGCAAATTTAAAATTGCCGTCAGCGGAGCCGCACATGACCGTGCCGCCACACAATTCCATGATATTGGCGTGCATTTGGTCAAAAACGACGCGGGCGAGATCGGCTTCAAAATCCTTGTGGGCGGCGGTTTAGGCCGTACCCCTGTCATTGGGCAAGTCATCCGCCCTTACTTGGAGAAAAAACATCTGCTGTCGTATCTGGAAGCCATCCTCAGGATTTACAACCTGTTCGGCAGACGCGACAACAAATATAAAGCGCGTATCAAAATTTTAGTCAAAGAAACTGGCTTGGAAACCTTCACCCAGATGGTCGAAGCGGAGTGGCTGCAAATTAAAGACGGCATGGAACTGAGCGACGAACGCATCGCCGAAATTCAAGGCCATTTTACGACCCCTGATTACGACACCGAAGCCGCCCAAGACACCAGCTTTGCCGAACAGCAACAGCAAAACGCTGACTTTGCCAAATGGTACCAATACAACACCACAGCCCATAAAGTGGCGGGTTATCGCGCCGTCTTCTTATCATTAAAAGCACCGGGCGTACCGCCAGGTGATATGACAGATGCACAACTGGATGCCGTTGCCAACTTAGCGGACACCTACAGCTTTGGGGAAATCCGCAGCACCCATCGGCAAAATCTAGTGTTTGCCGATGTCAAACAGGCCGACTTATTCGCCCTTTGGCAACAACTGGATGCCTTAAATTTGGCAACCCCCAATATCGGCACTGCCAATGACATCATCTGCTGCCCAGGCCTCGATTTTTGCTCACTGGCAAACGCCGGATCCATCGGCATCAGCAAAGAAATCAATGAAGCCTTAGATGATATGGATTACTTGCACGACATTGGCGATGTCAAAATTAATATCTCCGGCTGCATGAACGGCTGCGCACACCAAAGTGTCGGTCATATCGGCATTTTAGGTGTCGATAAAAAAGGTTCGGAATGGTATCAAATCACCTTAGGCGGCTCTTCCGAAAACGAAGCGGCGATTGGCGAACGCTTAGGGCCAGCGGTAGCAAAAGACGAAGTCACCCAAGCCATCACCACCATCCTCGACGTGTATGTCAAACAACGCTTGGATGAAGAATCATTTTTGGACATGGTAAAACGGGTTGGCATTGACCCATTTAAGGAGAAGGTTTATGCAGCTCATTAAAAACAAAACACTCATGGATGACCAATGGCAATTTGTCAGTGATGATGCAGAGCTGTGCAGCGGTGATATTTGCGTCAGCCTAGCACGATGGCTACAAGACAAAACTCAGCTGTTAAGCCACGACGGCAAATTAGGTGTAAGAATTGCTCCGGCTGATAACGTCGCCGATTTGGCGGATGACTTGTCGAGAATACAGCTGGTCGAGCTGGATTTCCCTGATTTTGCCGATGGACGTTTGTTTTCCCATGCTTGGCTGTTGCGGGGACGCTACGGTTATCAAGGCGAAGTGCGGGCTTGCGGGCATTTTATGCCAGACCAAGTATTTTACTTGTCACGCGTTGGGGTGGATGCGTTTAAACCGGATCAAGCTGAATACTTGCCTAAAGTACTGGAAAACCTGAACGACTTTAGCGTTCATTACCAAGCCTCCATTCAAAACTAAAACCCATAAAAAAACCCGAAATCTTAACCGTTCAAGATTTCGGGTTCCCGTCATCAGGCCTTTCAGGTTATAAAAACCTGGAAGGCCTTTTTGTATTGTATTGGCTATCTGACGATACTAATACCTTTCAGCAAATTCAACGCTTCATACAAAGCGTAATCTTTCATTTCCAATTTTTCTTTATCTTTTTCGTCACCCGCAACACCTGCTTGCTCGGCTTTTTGTTTGGCGTTTTCCAAGTGGCGAGACAAATCCGCCTCCTTAACCGGTTTAAAGTCTTGCTTATCAACCGACTCTAGCTTGACATGGCCCAAAGCAATATCGGGTTCGATACCTTCAGCTTGAATGGAGCGGCCTGATGGCGTGAAGTAACGGGCTGTGGTCAGTTTAACTGCAGCACCATTGCTGGTAGGCAATATAGTTTGCACAGAACCCTTACCAAACGACTTTTCGCCCATAATGACGGCACGTTTTTGGTCTTGTAACGCACCGGCAACAATTTCCGAAGCGGATGCCGAACCGGCATTAATCAATACCACCATCGGCGCGCCATCGAGCAAATCATCAGGGGCGGCATTGAAGCGCATTTCAGAATTTTCGATACGGCCTTCGGTGTAGACAATCAGGCCACTTTTAATAAACGCGTCACTGACTTCCACCGCCGCATTCAAAACGCCTCCTGGATTATTACGTAAATCCAGCACCAAGCCTTTTAAGTTGCCACCATTTTCCTTTTTCAGAGCCGCAAGCGATTCACGCAAGTTGTCGCCCGTACCTGATTGGAAGCTGCTAATGCGTAAATAGCCATAGCCTTTTTCCAACATTTTGCTCTTGACGCTTTTTACTTTAATGACGTCGCGAGTTAAGTTGAGCTTTAATGGCGCTTCTTCACCTTCACGCACGACCGTCAGTAAAATTTTGCTGCCAGGTTCACCGCGCATCATTTTGACGCCATCAGCTAGCGTCATGCCTTTTACGGGTTTGTCATCCAAACGCACAATCAAGTCACCGGTTTTGATGCCAGCACGTTGTGCAGGCGTATCGTCAATGGGGGAGACGACTTTAATAAAGCCGTTTTCCATGGTCACTTCAATTCCCAAGCCACCAAACTGCCCTGTCGTGCCTTCTTTTAGCTCTTGGTACTCTTCAGCCACCAAATAAGCGGAATGCGGGTCAAGGCCACTTAACATGCCGCGGATCGCGTCTTCCAACAATTTCTTATCGGACACAGGTTCGACATAATCGCGTTTGATACGCCCAAAAATTTCTGTAAATGTACGCAAATCTTCAAAAGGCAGCGTGTCGGTATCAGCAACCGGCGCATTGCTGTCTTTGTCTGCAAAGACACTACCACAGGTACCCATAAAAATACCCAGCATCATCCCTAAGAATAATATGACTATCGTTTTCTTTTTTTGCATGTGTCTTTAGACTCCAAATCCTCGGTTACTGACATTTACTTAGGCTGATTGTACCACCGGACGATGGTTTAATGCTTGCACCACGCCAAAGGGCTGACAGGCTTTTTGTCATGGCGAATTTCAAAATACAAGGCGGGCTGCCCCCGCCCCCCAGATTTCCCCACAGAAGCGATCACATCCCCTGCTCTCACGGACTCGCCTTCCTTTTTATAGAGTCCTTCATTAAACGCATATAAGGTCATAAAATCGCCTTCATGCTTGATAATGATGAGCCAACCAAAACCCTTTAGCCAATTGGAAAACACGACCTTACCCGCAGAAATGGCGTGGACTTCCGTACCTTCCCTTGCACTTATCGAGACCCCGTTGAGCGAACTGACAGGGCGTAATACCGCATTTTTTGCTTGCAAAGGCCAAGGCAACAAACCTTTGTAATTAGTCAATGAACCATTCAGCTGCAAATATTCTTCACTAATTTCCGGCAATTCGTCGCCTACGGGAGCGGCTTCTTGCTGCTCGGCTGCCAGCTTGTCCAAGCTGGGCAATGTCGCCAACAATTGCTTGATTTTTTCTTCATTCAACGCTTGTGGTTGGCCGAGCTCAGGGTTGCTTAACAGCTTGTCACGCTCCATTCTGAAGGTTTGCAGCGCCAATTGTTCAGATTGCCGCAGCTTCAGCTGCTCCGCCAATTGGTTAGCTTCAGCTTGCCTTTCAGCATCGCGCTGGTCTAATGCCTCAAGCCGCGATTGAATGCTCTGGAATTTTGCCAAACGTTTGTCACTAATAACTTTGTAATATCCCATCACCAGACCGGAATGGGCTAAGTCTTGCTTGTTAAAAAGCAACTTGACTTCTTGTTGCGCACCTAACAGATAGGCCGATCTGGCTTGATCCGCCAATTGTGCGCTTTCAATATCCAGCAAACGCTTGGTGGTATCAATCTCATGACGGATCTTCTCCATCTCGCGACGTATTTTGGCAATTTGCAGATTAATTTTTCTGAGTGATGCCAGCGTTTCGCCGTAACGTTTCTCGACATCCGCCAACAAGCGCTCCAACTCGCTACCTGGGTCTTCAGATTTATCGGCACCAAACCACGATGACAGAAAACCGTCCCGATTTTCTTCCTGAGAGCTTTCAGCCAAGGCATTGCCCAAGCTAAAGATGAATACAATACAAACAAGCCAGTGCTTTATCATTCACTTCAAACAGTTGGGACAAACGATTGGCGGAAATTTTCCAATGATTTAGCCATAGTTACAAGCGCCAATAGAAACAATACCCTGTCTATCAAACAGGCCTTGCTTAGCCTCTGCACACTATTAAAACCATTGTGGATCAGCACAACAAAGGGGATTGGTCGGTCTAACATGACGTGTTTTCTCTCGAAAGATGGCAAACTTAATTGTTAGGCAAGTTTTCTGAAAATATTTATGGCATGAACCAGCAATCCGTAATCCATTACCCAAACAGCGATAAAATCATGTATCATTTTGCGGGAAGTATGACGCATTTGTCATTAAGCAGGTCTCAAATTGCCCAATTAAATGGTCTTTATATTAATACACGTAAAAGGCTCGTGTATAAATAATTATCTTTTAAAGGGGCATTATGGGTAAAGAAGGGATTCTCCCGCAAAGGGTTAGCCAAAGTATAGAAATCTATGACCACAAAAGTACAAGCCAATCATTACGACGACCATGATATTAACCAAGCCGCCCGTTGCATAAAAGCCATGTCGCATCCTTTACGGCTGAAAATTTTATGCGTGCTTGGCAATAATGCCGTCAGCGTACAAGATATTGTCGAGCAAGTCGGCACCAGCCAAAGCAATATTTCGCAACATCTGTCGATTTTGCGGGAAAAAAATATCTTGGCAACCAAAAAAGAAGCCAACCGCGTTTACTATTCAATTGATGATGCCCGCATGCTCAAACTGATAGAAATGATGCGCGACGTTTTCTGTTCAAAACATTAACCAAACCACCTTCTGACAGACACATAATTTCATGGAACGTTACTTAGAATTTATCCTGAACCACTACATTTTGTGCTTGGCATTGGCTGTTGTCAGCTATTTGCTGGTACAAGAACTGATCGATACCGCACTGAAAAAATACGGCAAAGTTTCACCTTTGCTTGCAGTCACTAAAATGAACGAAGCGGATACAGTCGTCATTGATGTGCGCGAGCCTGAAGACTTTATCAAAGGCCATATTGAAGACGCCATCACCGTGCCACTCGGCGGCCTGAAAGAATATTTGCCTAAGCTTGAAGCTTACAAAAAATCCATTGCCTTAGTTGTTTGCCAGAACGGTATGCGTTCCGGAGCGGCAGCCAATATGCTCAACAAAGCCGGATTTGAAAACGTGCAAGTCATTACTGGCGGTATGGATGCTTGGGAAACCGAATACAAGTTACCCGTTAAAAAAAGTAATAAATATAAAGCAAAATAAACCTTCCACTCTTAAACTTAAACAAAAAACCACACCTTACTTATGGCCGAAGAAAACAACAACGTCGAAAAACAATTTTCCATCCAAAAGATTTACACCAAAGACTTATCTTTTGAAACACCCAATTCACCAGCAATTTTCTTGGAAAAATGGGAGCCTAGCGTTGATTTCAACTTGGCAACCAACGTCAATAGCTTAGATGCTTCACTTTTCGAGGTTGTACTAACAGTCACCATTACCGTTAAATGCAAAGAAACAGTGGCTTATTTAGTTGAAGTCGCCCAAGCAGGCATTTTCATACTCAACGGCTTTGAAGACGAAGAAATGGGGCCGATGCTCAGTTCGTTTTGCCCCAATATCCTCTTTCCCTATGCCCGTGAAGTGGTTTCCGATTTAGTTGTCAAAGGCGGCTTCCAACAACTGCTGTTAGCACCTGTCAACTTTGACGCTTTATATGCCCACCACTTACAACAATTGCAACAAGAGCAAGCGACTGGCAACCCGACCCTCAACTAAACCTTGATGGAAAAAAAACTGACCATCTTAGGGGCAGGCTCTTGGGGGACTGCCCTTGCCATTTTGGCTGCCCGTAACGGCTGCCAGACCATGCTCTGGGGCCATAATCCAGAGCATGTCCAAGCGCTCCAACAAACACGGGAAAACCGCCGCTATTTGTTGAGCCACGCATTTCCAAGCAACCTGCAAATAACAGACCAGCTATCTGAAGCCGGTGCCTTTAGTGACTTACTGCTAGTTTCCGTGCCAAGCCATGCCTTCAAAACCAGCTTACAACAAATAAAACCCTACCTAAATGATGGCTGCAAAATTGCTTGGGCCAGCAAAGGATTTAACCCTTCCGACGGCTGTTTATTGCATGAAATAGTCGCCGATTTATTTGGTGAAAAAACCCCCGCCGCTATCCTTTCTGGACCATCATTTGCCAAAGAAGTGGCAGCTGACTTACCCACCGCCATCACCATCGCATCCACACAGAATGAATTTGCTGCCGAACTGGCAGAGATTTTACATAGCAGCCGTTTCCGCACCTATACCAGCACCGATGTTATTGGCGTAGAAGTGGGTGGTGCGGTAAAAAACGTTTTGGCGATTGCAGCCGGAATTGCCGATGGCTTAGGTTTTGGTGCCAACACCCGGGCAGCACTTATTACCCGTGGTCTAAACGAAATCATCCGACTTGGCATTAAATTAGGTGGCAAACAGGAAACCTTCATGGGGCTAGCTGGTTTAGGTGATTTAGTTTTAACCTGCACAGACGACCAATCGCGTAACCGCCGCTTTGGCATCGCCTTAGGCAAAGGCGAAAACCGCGAGCAAGCCATGTTAAAAATCGGTCAGGAAATTGAAGGTTTTTCCGCCGCTAAAGAAACCTATTTGTTGGCACAAAAACTAGGATTGGAAATGCCCATTACTGAACAAACTTACAAAGTCCTTTACGAAGGCCTCGCGCCGCAAATTGCTGTAGAAAACCTATTGGCACGTAATTTAAAGGCCGAATCCTAAATCCCTTACCGATTAAAACCATAAGCTTTTTAATAGGCATTGAACTGGGAGCAATATTGCATCGCTTCCAAATACCATCTGACTCCACTGATCCGCTGCGCGCGAACACGCCTCTTAAAACGCTTGAAAAGCCTTACAAATAAATTCAAATCGTTTTTTTGCTAGCACCCGGCTTAGAAATAATTAAAGCCTGATAAGCGTTACACGCCCACCAAGCTTTAATTTTTTGGATATTTATCTGCAGAATGGTTAAAGACCATTTTAGCGAAGATAAAGCAGGGATATCACAGAATAAAAATTGATCGGAAAGCAGCCGTTTGCTAACGGCTATTGTGATTAATCGGTGATAGTGAATTTCTCACGTGATGCGTCAACGCGGTCACGTAATTCTTTACCCGGCTTAAAATGAGGAACGTATTTTTTTGATAACGCTACTGATTCACCCGTTTTAGGGTTACGACCCAAACGTGGTGGACGCAAGTGCAAAGAGAAACTTCCGAATCCGCGGATTTCGATGCGCTCGCCTGTAGACAAAGCTTGGTTCATTTTTTCGATAATGCACTTGACGGCAAGCTCTACATCTTTTATTGCCAGATGAGGCTGTTGCCTAGCCAAAATTTCAATTAATTCGGATTTTGTCACATTCTATCCTATGAAAAAGAAAAACTATCGGGTTGGGTGTTTTAAACACCCAACCCTCCATCAATAGATTTATTTTTCTATTTGTTTAAAGATGTCAGCAAAGGTTGGTGAACCTGATGGCTGCTGGGTGTGATCTTTAATAACATGGGCTTCTTCATCTTGCTCTTTAGCTTTGATAGACAAAGAGATAGTTTTGCTTTTCTTATCGACACCGATGAATTTAGCTTCTAAAGTGTCGCCTTCTTTCAACAACGTACGGGCATCTTCAACGCGATCACGTTGAATTTCTGAAGCGCGCAAATAGCCTTCAACATGATCCGCTAAAGTAATAACGGCACCTTTTGCGTCAACTTCTTTGATCGTTCCTTTTACTAAGCTACCTTTTTCATAAGTTGCCAAGAAATTTTGGAAAGGATCTTGGATCAATTGTTTGATACCCAAAGAGATGCGCTCACGTTCGGAATCAACAGCCAAGATAACTGTTTCCAGCTCGTCGCCTTTTTTGAAGTCACGAACCGATGCTTCGCCATCGTCAGCCCAAGAAATGTCTGACATATGGACAAGCCCATCAATGCCGCCTTCCAAGCCGATGAAGATACCAAAATCGGTGATCGATTTGATTTTTCCGGAGATTTTATCGCCTTTATTGTGGGTTGCTGCAAACTCATCCCAAGGGTTGGTTTTGCATTGTTTCATACCCAAAGAGATACGGCGGCGGTCTTCGTCGATTTCCAATACCATCACTTCAACGTCATCGCCCAATTGTACCAATTTCGATGGGTTGACGTTTTTGTTGGTCCAATCCATTTCTGAAACGTGAACCAAGCCTTCCACACCTTCTTCGATTTCCACGAAGCAGCCGTAGTCAGTCAAGTTGTTGACTTTACCGAATACGCGTGTACCGGCTGGGTAGCGGCGGGCAATGTTTTGCCATGGGTCTTCACCCATTTGTTTCATGCCTAAAGAAACGCGGTTTTTGTCTTTGTCGTATTTCAAGACGCGGACTTTAATTTCTTGACCGATTTCCACACACTCAGATGGGTGACGTACGCGTCTCCAAGCCATATCGGTGATGTGCAACAAGCCGTCGATGCCGCCCAAGTCAATGAATGCGCCGTAATCGGTAAGGTTTTTGACTACGCCGATCACTACTGCGCCTTCTTCTAGTGTTTTGAGCAATTCTTCGCGCTCTGCACTGTATTCTTTTTCAACTACAGCACGGCGTGACAACACCACGTTGTTGCGTTTTTGATCGATTTTAATAACTTTGAATTCAAGATCGCGATTTTCTAAGAAGGTTGTATCGCGGATGGGTCTGACATCAACCAATGAACCAGGCAAGAATGCACGCAATGCGCCAACAGCAACGGTGAAACCGCCACGGACTTTGCCGTTGATACGACCAATAATGGTAGCGTCTTTTTCGAAGGCGTTTTCCAACTCGGACCAGGCTTTGTTTTTCTTCGCTTTATCTCGGGAAAGGAGCGTAGCGCCTAAACCATCTTCAAACAAATCAAGGGCAACTTCAATTTCATCGCCAATGGAAACTTCCAATTCACCGTCGTTGTTCAGAAATTGCCATTTAGGGATAACACCTTCTGATTTGGAATGCGTACTGACGATAATCATGTCGTTTTCAATATCAACGACTGTTCCCATCAACATGGCGCCAGGGCGCATTTCAGTTTTGGTTAGACTTTCTTCAAATAATTCAGCAAAGCTTTCGCTCATTTTCTCTTTTCCCAAGCCTGTCGAAACACGAACAAGCCTTTTCATTATCAAAGTTAAAAAAACGCCGCGCCCAACTTGAACATCAAGGCGGCAGTAAAAAGTGGTTTTATTGGATTAAACTTAAAACTTCTGCAATGACCGCATCAACGTCCATTTCTGAAGAATCTAAAAAAACAGCATCACCTGCCATAGCCAATGGGGCGGTTGCCCTTTCGCTATCGCGGCGATCCCGTTCTTGTATGTCGTTCAATAAGCTTGGTAGATTAGCATCAATCCCTTTTTCTATCAACTGTTTATATCTTCTTTCCGCTCTTTTTTCGGCGCTGGCAGTCAAAAAAACTTTGTGCTGGGCATCAGGGAAAACCACCGTACCCATGTCACGTCCATCCGCAACCAAACCCGGCAAACTACGAAAATCTTGTTGCTTTTGCAACAACGCCGCCCTCACGGCTGGCAATACGGCGATGATGGAAGCGGCGTTGCCGGTAGTTTCTAAACCCAGTTGATCGGTGATGTCTTCACCATTGAGCGTAACCTGTAATTGGTCGCCACAAACAAAAGCCAAATGCATGGTTTGGGCAACCTCAACGATGGCTGGTTCGTCAGCCAAATCAACCGATTTTTTCAGCAAGGCTATCGCCAAAGAGCGGTATATCGAACCGCTATCAAGATAGTTCCATCCCAATTTTTTAGCCACCAAACGACTGACTGTGCCTTTTCCTGCCCCACAAGGGCCGTCGATGGTCAGAACAGGGGCTGACATTAACTTTCCTCGGCAACTAAATTTAAACCCAAATTAGTTGCAATGGATTTAAACTCTGGGAACGAGGTATTCACGTTGACACAATCCAATACGGTAATGGGCGCACTGGCTCTCAAACCCGCAATGGAGAACGACATGGCAATGCGATGGTCACCATGGGAAACCACTGTGCCACCGCCGATATTACCGCCACCTTGGATGACCATGCCATCAGGGGTTGGTTGTGCATCGACACCCAAAATTTGCAAACCGTCTGCCATCACCTGAATGCGGTCAGATTCTTTAACGCGCAACTCTTCGGCACCGCTTAAACGGGTTTGACCTTCGGCGCAAGCTGCTGCAACAAACAGCACCGGAAATTCATCAATCGCCAATGGCACCAATTCTTCGGGAATATCAATGCCTTTTAATGGGCTGTAAACCACTCGTAAATCAGCAACGGGCTCGCCACCAACGACACGCTCGTTCATGACTTCAATATGGGCACCCATCAGACGCAAAATATCTATGACGCCCGTACGGGTTGGGTTGATGCCCACGTGCTGCAAAGTGAGGTCCGAACCAGGCGCGATGGACGCACCCACCAAGAAAAAAGCGGCCGAAGAAATATCGCTAGGTACGTCAATATCGCAAGCCAGCAAGTTGCCATCGGCATTGATGCTGACTGTGCCGCCATCTTGTTTGACCGGATAAGAGAAGCCCGTCAACATGCGCTCGGTATGGTCACGGGTGGGCGCGGGTTCGGTAATGACGGTTTCACCTTGTGCGTACATACCTGCCAACATCAGACAAGATTTGACTTGTGCGCTGGCAATCGGCATTGGGTAATTGATACCTTGCATTTGTCCGGCTCTACCGGTGATGTACAGCGGTGCCGTGCCGTTTTCAGTGGTTTTGATGTCCGCACCCATTTGCGCAAGCGGATCGGTAACGCGTTTCATCGGCCTACCTGACAAGGATTTGTCGCCCGTTAATACGGAATTGAAAGGCTGGCCCGCCAATAAGCCGCTTAACAAACGCATAGAAGTGCCTGAATTGCCCAAATACAAATCGTTTTTGGGTGGTTTTAAACCGTGCTTGCCAACACCGTGAATAGTGACTTCGCCATTGACGGGCCCTTCAATCTCCACGCCCATATCGCGGAACGCCTGTAAGGTTGCCAACGCATCTTCAGCTTCAAGAAAGCCCTTTACATGGGTGACGCCTTCAGCGAGTGAACCCAGCATAATGGAGCGGTGCGACATGGATTTGTCACCCGGTACTCGGGCAACCCCTTTTAATTGACCACCGGGCTGGATATGGAATGTGCTTGATTTTGACATAGTACCTTCAAACTGTTGTAAAAAGCGTTGCCGGGCATTTCTGGCATACATGAATGTTGCAAAAAGCTGCTGGCGGTCTTCTTCAACCAGCATCCGTTGTATTTTATCCAATTCACACTGCAATTTTTCAATCAGCGGAACCAGTTCTTCTTTATTGGCCGAACAAATGTCCAGCCACATGGTCGGATCGCTGGAGGCAATCCGGGTAAAGTCTTTAAAACCACCTGCGGCATACTTAAAGATTTCTTCCTGCTCGTCACGATGGCCCAACATATCAACCAGCGCAAAGGCCAATACGTGCGGCAAATGGCTGGTGGCGGCAAATACACTGTCGTGATGCTTGACCTCCATCGTGGATACCACCGCCCCTATTTGCCGCCAAAACGCCTGCAAGACGCTGACAGCCTCTGGCTGCGTATGCGCCAAGGGTGTGATTATCAGGCGCTTGTTTTGGAACAAATCAGCTTTCGACGCTTCGACACCGCTTTGTTCAGCACCGGCAATGGGATGCGCAGGAACAAAATTGCCAGGCACTTCACCAAACACCTGTTGGGCGACCCTGACCACATTGCCCTTGGTGCTGCCAACATCGCTGTATACCGTATGTGCCGACCACAACGGCTTAAGTTCCGCAAGAATATTGCCGATTGCACCCACAGGTGTGGCGATTATCACTAAATCAGCTTCGTGAACCGCGCTTGCCAAATCCAAGAAGTATTCATCAATTACCGCTAAGGCTTTGGCGGCCTTGAGGTTTTTCTCGTCTTCAAGACGACCGTAACCGACAATACGCTGACATAAACCCGCTTGACGGGCAGCACGGGCAATCGAGCCACCAATCAGCCCGACACCAATGATACAGACTTGCTTAAGCATTCAAACAAGCAGCCAAGGCATCTAAAAAGAAAGTATTTTCGGCAGGCGTACCAATGCTGATGCGCAAATGGTTAGGCATTTCGTAATTGGCAACAGGCCTGACGATGACGCCTTTTTGCAGTAACGCTTCGTAAATGGGTAAACCCGCTTGACGTAAATCAACAGAGACAAAATTACCTGCCGACGGAATCCACTCCAAACCCAGCTGGGTAAAACCTTCGGTCAATTGGGCTAAGCCTTGACTGTTATTGCTGATGGTTTTTTGCAAATGCTCGGAGTCTGCCAATGCGGCTTCCGCCGCCAACAACGCCAAACTATTGTTGTTAAAAGGCTGGCGCACCCGGTTGAGAATGTCGGCAATTTCCGGACTAGAAAGACAATAACCCACGCGCAAACCCGCCAACCCGTATGCTTTAGAGAACGTTCGGGTGATGATTAAATTGGGGTATTTAGCCAGCCACGACAAAGAATCCACATCGCCAGCTTGGCTGACAAATTCAAAATACGCCTCATCCAACACGCACAAACAGGTTTCCGGCAAGGCTTTAATAAAGGCTTCGACACTGGCTTGGCTTAACAGCGTACCGGTCGGGTTGTTGGGGTTGGCAATAAACACAACGCGGGTTTTGGCATTGACATTCGCCAACATGGCATCCAAATCATGCCCGTAATTGACGGCAGGCGTTACCACCGCCGTTGCGCCAACCGCTTGTGTGACAATGGGGTAGACCGCAAAAGCGTGCTGGGAAAACACCACTTCCAAATCCGGCGTCAAAAATGCCCTGGCGATCAACTCCAAAATATCGTTGGAGCCATTGCCCAAAGTAATTTGGCTGCTGTCCAAAGCGTATTTTTTAGCCAGCGCTTGCTTTAAATTAAAGCCGTTACCGTCGGGGTATAACGCCAACTGCGGCAACGCGCCTTGTATAGCTTGCAAGGCCAGCGGGCTGGGGCCTAGAGGATTTTCATTGGATGCCAGCTTGATAATTTGGCTTAAGCCCAATTCGCGTTCCAATTCTTCAATCGGCTTGCCGGCTTTGTAAGGGACCAGTTTTTGTACGCCTTGGGCCGCTAAACTGAAAATATTTTCCATGTCTGTTTTTTTTCTGAATTTATAAAACCGCTTTCGGGTAGGAACCCAATAGCTTGAGCATATTGACGTTTTCTTGCACCATTGCCAACGCCTTCACAATTTCCGCATCTTCGCTATGGCCTTCAATATCAATAAAGAACACGTATTCCCACAAACCTTGGCGGGAGGGGCGCGACTCAATATTCATCATGCTAATACCGAATTGGGCAAACGGTTCAAGTATCTTATACAACGCACCGGTTTGGTTGCCGGTGGATACCACTAAAGAAGTTTTATCGTTGCCGGTAGGTGATGACGTTTGGTTGCCAATCACAATGAAGCGCGTGGTGTTATTGGCTTCATCTTCGATATTTTTTTCTAAAATCGGCAAGTTATAGACATCGGCGGCGATCGCTCCAGCAATGGCAACCGTTTGTTTATTCAGCGATGCCAAGCGCGCAGCTTCGGAATTGCTGCTGACGGCGGTCAGTTTGATGCCGGGCAAATGGGTGTCCAACCAGTGGCGGCATTGCGCCAATGATTGCTGATGGGAAAACACTTCGGTGACATCAGCCAAACTATCAACCAAACCCATCAGGTTTTGATGCACCCGAATTTCAACCTCGCCACAAATTTTTAACGGCGACAACAGGAAACGGTCCAAGGTATGGTTAATGACACCTTCTGTAGAATTTTCCACCGGCACCACCCCAAACTGGCAGTTTTCACGTTCCACTGCACTGAAGATATCGTTGATGGAAGCCATCGGCATCGATTTCACCGCATGACCAAAATGCTTAATGACCGCCTGCTGGGTAAATGTGCCTTCCGGCCCTAAAAAGGCCACATCCAAGGGTTTTTCCAAGGCCAGACACGCCGACATCAATTCCCTAAAAAAACGCACGGTGGCGTAATCGGACAAGGGGCCTGGATTTAAATCTTTAATGCGCCTTAATACCAAAGATTCGCGGTCAGGCCGATAAAAAGTCCCCTGCTCGCCCTGTGCGATTTTCGTTTTGGCAACTTCCAAGGCGCATTCGGCGCGCTTGTTGATAAGCTGCAAAATTTCTTTATCAATCGCGTCAATTTGTGCCCTTAATTCGGCAAGCGGGATGATGGATGACATGCGTGGCTCTGTAGTTAAATAATTAATGGGTTCTTTCAAACTCAGCCATAAAATCAATCAAGGCTTTCACACCTTCTTCGGGCATGGCATTGTAAATGCTGGCGCGCATACCGCCGACGGAACGGTGGCCTTTCAATTCAAACAAGCCATTGGCTTCAGCCGCAGCCAAGAAAGGCTTGTCAAGGCTTTCGTCCGCCAAAATAAACGGTACGTTCATGCGTGAGCGTGCCGAAACTTCAACCGGATTATGGTACAAAGAAGACTCGTCAATGGCGCTATACAACAAACCTGCCTTAGCAATATTGCGCTGCTCAATGGCCTTAACACCGCCCTGCCCTTGCAACCATTTCAACACCAAGCCCACCAGATACCAGTTGTAAGTGGCTGGCGTGTTAAGCATGGATTGGTTTTTGGCTTGTTCGGCATAGTTAAATACCGAAGGCGTGGTTTTTTGCGCGAAGCCGACCAAATCATCACGGACGATGACAACGGTTACGCCCGCAGGCCCCATATTTTTTTGCGTACCGGCGTAAATCAGGCCAAAACGGCTGACATCAATTTTGCGCGACAAAATATTGGACGACATATCCGACACCAACGGCAAACCCTGGCTATCCGGAATCTCACCAAATTCGACTCCGTGGATGGTTTCATTGCTGGTGTAATGCAGATAAGCCGCATCCTGATCGAGCTGCCATTCGTCTGGGTTAGGGATCGAAGTAAATTTGCTGGCTTCTGAGCTGGCGCTCACGACAACTTCACAATAAGCCGCCGCGTCTTTAATCGCTTTTTCCGACCACGCACCGGTTTTGATATAACAGGCTTTGGTCTTGTCTTTTAAAATGTTTTGAGGAATGAGCGAAAATTGCGCCGAGGCGCCACCTTGCAAAAACAGCACCTGATAATTTTCAGGCACCGCCAACAATTGGCGCAAATCACTTTCTAGCTCTTCAGCAATGATCGAGAAGTGTTTGCCACGATGGCTCATTTCCATCACCGACATACCGCTATCGCGCCACTCCAACAGTTCGCGTTGGGCTTGTTCTAGCACCGCTTCAGGAAATGCCGACGGACCGGCGCTAAAATTAAATACTCTCGACATGGCTGCTCTCTGGATGGCTGTTTTTTAAAAGCTAATTCTAGTTATTATCGGGTTCCGGCAAATCGACATCGCCGTTATTGGCACTGGCATCATCATTTTCGGCACTTTCTGCAACATCGTTGCCGCTGTCACCATCGATATCCTCGTCTTCACCCGCCAAACCTTCAATGCGGTCAACACCAATGACTTTTTCTTTTTTATCCAAGCGGATAATAGTGACACCTTGAGTATTTCTGCCAACCACCGAAATACCATCAACGCGGGTGCGCACCAAAGTGCCGCCATCGCTAATTAGCATGATTTCGTCGGTATCGTTGACCAGCACCGCACCCACGACAGCGCCATTGCGCTCGGAGGTTTGGATGGCGATCAAGCCTTGCCCGCCGCGTTTGTGGCAGGTAAATTCTTCCAACTTAGTGCGTTTGCCATAGCCATTTTCGGTAATGTTCAGCACCGTGCCTTCGGTGGAGATAATCAGCGAAATAATTTTTTCGCCTTCCTTAAGCTTCATGCCGCGAACGCCAGAAGCCGTCCGCCCCATCGAGCGCACATCTTCTTCGTTAAAACATACCGCCTTACCAGTGCTACTGAACAACAGCACATTTTGCTGCCCGTCCGTCACCGCCACGCCCACTAAGGTATCGCCTTCGCGCAAATCAATGGCGATTTTGCCGGTGGTGCGCTGGCGTTCGAATTCGTTCAAGGGCGTTTTCTTGACGGTTCCAGCCGACGTTGCCATAAACACAAATTTGTTATCGCTAAACTCGCGGATCGGCATCATGGCGTTGATTTTTTCGCCCTGCTCCAACGGCAACAAATTGACAAACGGCTTGCCGCGCGCGGCACGGGAAGCGACCGGCAATTGGTAAACCTTCAACCAATAGACTTTGCCCAACGATGAGAAACATAGGATGGTGTCGTGGGTATTGGCAACAATCAGTTTTTCGACGTAATCGGTTTCTTTGGTAGCCGTTGCCGACTTGCCGCGCCCGCCGCGCCGTTGCGCTTTGTAATCGGTCAGTGGCTGCGATTTGACATAACCTTCGTGCGACATAGTGACGACCATGTCTTCTTCGGTAATCAAATCACCATCGGACAAGTCCGAATGGCTTTGCATAATTTCGGTGCGGCGCGGATCGGCGTATTCGTCTTTAACAGCAACCAGCTCTTCACGGATGATTTCCATCAAACGGCTGTCGTTAGCCAAAATAAACAGATATTCGTCAATTTGCTCAAGCAATTGCCTGTATTCGTCAACCAGTTTGTCTTGTTCCAAACCAGTCAGGCGATGCAGACGCAAATCCAAAATGGCCTGGGCTTGTACTTCCGACAAGCGGTAGACGCTGCCTTGGATGCCGAACTCAAGCGCCAAACCTTCTGGTCTGGAGCGGTCGGCATCTGCACGTTCCAGCAAGCTGCCGACCAATCCGGCATTCCAAGTTCTGGCTAACAAGCCGTCTTTAGCCTGTTCGCGGTTGGGTGAGTTTTTAATCAGCTCGATCATGTCGTCGATATTCGCCAACGCCACCGCCAAACCTTCCAAAACATGCGCCCTGTCGCGGGCTTTGCGGAGCAAATAGACAGTGCGGCGCGTCACACAGACACGGCGGTGATCGATGAAAGCACTGAGAATTTCAATAAGGCTCATACAATGCGGACGACCATCCAACAAAGCCACCATATTGATGCCAAACACGGTTTGGAATTGGGTTTGTTTGTAAAGATTGTTCAGTACCACTTCCGGCACTTCACCACGGCGCAACTCAATCACCAAGCGCATGCCATCTTTGTCGGATTCGTCGCGGATTTCGGAAATGCCTTCCAGCTTGCCTTCTTTAACCAACTCAGCAATTTTGATCTGCAAACTGGCTTTGTTGACCTGATACGGCAGTTCGGTCGTGACAATGGCATGGCGGTTGCCGCCGCTTATTTCCTCGAAATGGCAACGGGCGCGCAGGTAAATTTTGCCGCGACCGGTGGTATAGGCATGGTAGATGCCCGAAGCGCCGTTAATGGAACCAGCGGTGGGGAAATCTGGGCCAGGCAAGTGTTGCATCAGCTCTTGAATGCTGATGTCCGGGTTGTCAATCATCGCCAAACAGGCGCTGACCACTTCCGTCAAATTGTGCGGAGGGATGTTGGTCGCCATACCCACAGCGATACCGGACGAACCATTGACCAATAAATTGGGTACGCGGGTTGGCAGTACGCGCGGCTCGGATTCGGATTCGTCGTAGTTGGGAATGAAATCGACGGTGTCTTTATCAAGGTCCGCCAACAATTCATGGGAGATTTTAGCCAGCCTAACTTCCGTGTAACGGTCTGCTGCTGGGGGGTCGCCATCGACCGAGCCAAAGTTGCCTTGCCCGTCAATCAGCATGTAGCGCATAGAGAATGGCTGTGCCATCCGCACCATGGTGTCGTAAATCGCCATATTGCCATGTGGGTGGTATTTACCCATGACATCCCCGACGATACGCGCGGATTTTTTATAGGGTTTGTTCCAATCGTTGCCGACTTCGTACATGCCGTACAAGACGCGTCTGTGTACGGGTTTTAAACCATCTCTCGCATCAGGCAAAGCTCGACCTACGATGACGCTCATGGCGTAATCCAGGTATGACTGCTTCATCTCGTCTTCGAGGTTAACAGCAATAATTTCTTTAGCGAAGTTTGACATGGCTCCCTAATTGATTTGAATGCCGCGTAATCCGCAACGACATGGATTTTCTATACAAATTACCCCATCCAACGGCTAATTCCTTAACCGTAGAGGATAGGATCAGAAGTGGATTTAGCCTGCCATTGTAACAAATTAATGAACTTTAGTCGAAGCGCTTAATTGTTTGCTGCAAGCTGCCGCAACTGCCGGGAATGATGCCAAGCCAGCAAAGCGATGCAGAACCCACATCAAACAAACATCAAGTGTTCATCACCAAAAAGTGACTGATAAAGACTAATGTCTTCGGCATAGTGTTTTTTGACAATGGCGACCAACTCTTCGGTATACAAAGAAGCAGGGTTCGGGCATTTGCCGGCACGCTTTAATTGCATGATATGGAAAGCCGAATGACCTGCGAATTGTCCAGGCTCGCCCAGGAGCGTAAACCCGCCAATGCCGTGTTTGGTCAGTTGGCGGGCATCAACGATGGGCAAGTTGATTTTGGCCTTTAACATTTCCGGTACTTGGGCAAAATTTTCCAAGCAAAAATAATCATCGTATTTTTCGTATACCAAAAAATCGACCTGAGGCCGCCAATGGATGTTGGCATCGCGGATCGTCTTTTTTTGCATCTGCCTGATAAAAAATGCAAAACTCATATCGCTGACTTCTTTCTGGCGGTTGGTTAGCTCATAAAGCTGCCACGCGTCGGGGTAATGCCCGACAATCTTATCCAAATAACAGCTCGCCAGACGTGCGAACGGGCAACGCAAAATCACAAAGGTATAAGCCGCCGTTAACGCACTGGCTAAGTCGGCGGTAAAAGTGTCGTTGTTTTGATGCACCCAATTGAAATCATGCTCGTCACGGATGCAACCATTGGCAATCGCCAAAGATACCCGCATCGTTGTGCAGGCGTTTTTAGGGATAAAACTATAAACCGCATTGGCTGAATAAATCCGCAAAGCATGGTTCATGGCAAAACCGTGGGCGGTATTTTTGTGTTTTAGGGATTTGTAACTGTCATCGGCATACTTAAATCGTCGATTCATGGCTGGACACCTTGTTGTGGAAAAAAAGCAAAACAAGCATAGCTGACATCTGTGATGCCGCCACTAGCGGCTATCAGCAACCTCTCCTTCCAATTTAGGTTGCGCCAGCAAACGCGTTAACCAAACAACAATCGATTTTTGGCTAACATGCAAAGCCGTATTCGGAAAAAAGCCTATTGCCAGCACCAACAGCATCGGCGTAACCAGCAATAATTTTTCGCGCCACACCAAATCATACAACTGGGCAATACGCGGGAGGCTTACGGGACCTAAAAATGCCCGGCGCGTGAATGACAAGAAGGAAGCTGCCGCCAAAACCGCCGCCACCAAGCCCATAATGCCCAAACTGGGATGTGCCTGCAAAGCGCCCACCAGCATCAGCAGTTCAGCAGGAAAACCGCTGGTGCCAGGCATACCAATACTGGCGACAGCCAACAGAAAATAACAGCAGGTCAGTTTCGGCATCACTTTTGCCAACCCGCCCAAATGCACCTGTTCGGTACTGCCTAACCGATGGTGCAAAAAACCGGCAATCAGCATCAGGCTTGCCGCCAGCACAGAAAAGTTGAGTAACTGCAGTAACGCCCCCTGCAAGCCTTGCATGTTTAAGGACGACACGCCGACCACCACCAACCCGACATGGCTAATGCTGGAATACGCCAACAAACTCCGCAAATTGGTTTGCCGCAAGGCGATGAGGGCGGCGTAGATTAACGTGATAGCCCCAAATATCCCTAACAGCCAACTGTATTCGACCGCCGCACTGGGAGCTAAAGGCATGGCAAACCGGATGATTCCGTAGACACCCAGCTTTAGCCCCATCAATAAAGCAGCAAGAAAACTGGGCGCTTCCATAGCCGCCGACGGTAACCAAGTATGAAATGGCGCAAGCGGGATTTTTACCGCAAAGCCCAGCAACAGCAGCAAAAACACCGCTGTTTGCAAAGTGTCGGGCAAAGCCGTCTCCAGCAATACCGGCAAGCTAAACGATAAATTGCTGCCGATGACAACACCCACGCTACTGGCATGATTGACCGCCAACAAGACAATGCCCAGCAATAGCGGCGCGCCCCCAAACAACATGAATAAGGTGTACTTGGTTGCCGCACTGCGGCGCAAGGAACCGATACCCCACAAGCCCATCAGGAAAAAAATCGGCGGCAAGGTCAGTTCCCAAAACAAAAAGAACAGCACTAAATCCAACGCCGAAAACACCCCCATGGTCATGCTTTCCAGCAATAACAACAAAGCCCACTGCAAACGCGGCAACTGCGCGTTATGCCAAGACGCACCCATCGCCAACAATGTTAGCAAGGCCGTCATCGGCAAAAACAACACGGAGATGCCATCTATCCCCAGTAGAAATTGGATATTTAAACTGGGTATCCAAACATGGCTTTCCACCAACTGGAAAGCCTCGTTGTCAGGATTAAAGACCCACACCGCCACAATCGCCAATAGCAACTCTGTCAATGCGAACGCCAACGCCAGTGTTTTTGCCAGCCGTGGATGCTGACATGCCGCCAGCACCAACATGCCCATCAACGGCAAAGCGATCAACACGCTTAGCAAGGGGAAATCTGCGTCGGTCATGGCGCCTCCTGTTCATCTTGATCCTCGACTGCAGGGGCAAGACTGTCTTTTGAGCCATGCACCGGATAGCCTTTTTCAATGGAAGACGCTTCTTGGTCAACAAAATTAAGCCACGGCGTGGTGTAAAAACCAGTACCAATCAGCAACAAGCATATCACCACGGCAATGATGCGCTCTTTAACCACTGGATGATGTGAGCTGCTATATGGTTGATGGGCGCGTTTGGGTGTCGCGATAAACACTTGCTGGAAAGCCCGCAATAAAAAGGCCGCAGCCAAAACGTTGCCCAGCAAAATGGCAATGGCGATCAACCAACCTTCTTCTTCAATCACCCCTTCAATCAGCAAATGCGCGGCATCGAAACCTGGCGTACCGGGCATAACCATCGTGCTCAATGCAGACACCATAAACAGCAAGGCAATCGTAGAATTAGTGTCGAACAAACCGCCCAAACGGGGAATAAAAGCAGTACGGGTGCGCTCGTAAATCAGCCCGACACTGAAAAACATACCTGCCGTTGCCAAACCATAAGCAATACACAACAACAAGCTGCCTTCCAAACCAAATTCGTTAAAACAAAACGCCCCTATCATCAACATACCGGTGTGGCTGATGACCGCAAAAGCCATTAAGCGGCGGATGTTGATTTGCATCAACGCCAACAAAGCCCCGTAAAAAATGCTGATCAGGCATAAAGCCATGACAAAACCCGCCCAGTTTTCGGCAACGCCCGGCAAAATCGGCAAAATAAAGCGGATGACGGCATAAATGCCCAGCTTAAGCCCCACCAGAAAAATCGCACCGCTGGCAACCGTACCCTGCTCCGCCAACAACGGCAGCCAACCATGGAACGGGAACAAAGGCATTCGGATGGCAAAACCAAACAGCAGCAAAATGAAGATCAGCACCTCATCGTGCAAATAAGCGTTATTCTCTTTAATGGTCAGCCAATCGAAGGTCAGGTCATGGTCTGATCCAACCAGGCCAAACGCCAAAAACAAGAAACCCGCCAAGGTCATCAGCAAGCCACTGCCCCAATATTGGATAAACAACGCCACCACCGAACGGCGCATTTGCCCAGTACCGGCATCCAGCGTCAGCACCACCACGGGCACTAATTCCAACACCGACCACAACCAGAATTGCATCATGTTCAACGCCGAAAACGCGCCGATCAGCACTGCTTCGTAACCTACCAGACAGGCGATAAAAACCTTGCCTTCAACATGACGGGTAATCAGCGTATAGACCAAAGCCAAAAACGCCAGCACTGCCGTCAGCGGGATAAACAAAATATTGGCACCATCCACACCGACACAATAACTCATGCCCGCAAACTGAAGACGCTCCAACAATTGGATGCCGGAATTGCCAGTATCAAACACCATCAGCAAATAAACGCTTAACACCACCGCCAAACCTGAGCCAACAAACGCAATCCGCAAAGCCGTCAGCATGGTTTTGCTCAGCAACACCGCCACCACCGTCAACAGCGGAATTGCCGTCAACGTCGACAACAACGGGAAGGCCGCCGTAGCGGACCATAAAGTTACTTGGGTTTCCATGCCAGCCTCAAAACGCCACCAAGAAGGTGATACAAACAAACAACACCAAATAGCGCGGACGCAAAATCAGCAATTCGAACTGGTTGGCGGCATAACCTAATTTTCTGCCCCAATGCACCGCATCCTTGCCGACACCCCGCAACACAAAACGGTCTTCAAACCAATGCATGACCGCCGCTGCCCACTGCATCAGCTTACCAGCCAAACCGCTGCCTTGGGCAAACTCATCGGCTTCGCTGGACAAATTCGCGCCAATACTGTCTTCTTCCTGTTGAGCAAGCGTCGCCAATGTGCGGATGGCAGGTTCCGGCGACCCCATAAAACGATCAACGATATGGGCATCAAAATAGCTTAAATCTTGCGCCAGCTGGCGTACCGGATTGACCAAAGCCCAATCGGTAATCGGATCCAACCAGAAGCGCTGCAGCGACGACGTAAACGCCCACGGCTGCTGCGCCAATGCGCCGGTAACAGGCTTATTGGGCCTGCCTGCCACATCATGCATTAACGAAGGCGCTGTTAAAAATTGCAAGCCGCGGACAATGGCATGGGCGCACAGATGCCAAGCCGCCAGCTGCCACCAGCCCAAGCCGCATTCCAAAAACATCAGACCTAACTGCCCGGAAGTGGCAAACACCAAGGAAGATTTCACATCGGTTTGGCTTAAGCCGACAATAAAACTGTACAAAGCCGTCAAGCCGCCCACAATGCCCAACACCGCCATGGCAAACGGCGATTGCTCAAAAATCGGCTGCAACAACCAAACCAGATAAACGCCTGCATGAACCATCACCGCGCCATAAAACACCACACTGGAAGGCGTCGGCCCCTCCATCGCCCTTGCCAGCCAAGGCGTAAACGGCAATTGCGCAGACTTGGCGAAAGCCGCCAAAGCAAAGCACAAGCTAATGCCGGTCGCCTGACCGATACTTAACTCATCCTTCGCGGCAAGCAAACGCGCCCAATTGATATTGTCCAACCATGCATAGCACAAGCTGATCCCAATCAGAAAACCAGCATCGCCGATACGGTTGGTAAGGAAGGCTCGGGTGGCGTTTACAACCGCCACCGGCTTGTCATACTGATAGCCAATCAGCAGATACGAACACAAGCCAGCGACTTCCCAGCCGGCAAAAGTACCGACAATATTGCCCGACAACACCAGCATTTGCATGGCGGCGGCAAACAGGCTAAGCACAAAAAAGAAGCGGTGGAAGCCTTTTTCGCGATGCATATAGTTGACGGCGAAACGGCCTGCCAACACCATCAGCAACGCAAACAAGGCAGACAACAGCACATTGAAACCGGTGCTGATGAAATTGATGCGGATGTCCAGCGTATCGCTGCCCAACCACTGCCCGACACTGAAATAACCGCTCGTTTTACCCAGCCAATCGGCAATCAGCAAAGCAAAAGCCATCAGGCATGACAAACTGGCGGCACCCACCGCCAGATCTGCCGTGACATTCTCGGACGGCTCGTCCGCCAGTTTTCCCAAACCGACGCCTGCGCCAATGATGAGCGCCGCACAAAGTGGCAAGAAAGGGATCATAATGACCAACGCATCCATCATAAAACCACCTGCATCATCGGCTGGTTAAGCAATTGGGGCGGCACCGGCTGGCTGTGTCCGGCATAACAAGCCAAAGAATTGGCGGAAACGGGCAGCTCGGTGGCTACCGGCAGCCACGGCGTAAAACCTTTGCCACGCTCAAAGACTGACAATTCGCCGGTGTCGGGATGGATCGCGCCCAAATGCACCCAACCACCGGCAATCAATTCCTGCAAGCCAGGTTGCTCGGCATAAATGCGTTCCAAAACCGTGGTTTTGGCTTCGACTATAATCTGCAAACGCATGGCTTCGTGGATTTCCACCATTTGTTTCGGCAAACCGGTGCGCAGGTCGCTGGACGCGCCTTCCATAACGGCAAAAAAACCGATGACGTTATGCGCCACTTTCGTGCCACAACCTAAGTGTTCGTTGTTGACGGTGGAAAAATAATATTCCAAGTTAATGCCCGAACCCACCGACCCGACCGCCAGCAAAATCGCTTCCAAAACCTGACCGTCGGCATCTTGGCTGGCATCGTACGAAATCAAAAACACCCGTCTGTCCAAAAAAGTCCCTTGCGTCACCGAACGCCGTCCGATGACCGCCGCCGCATTGGTGGCATGGCCCAATTCAGGACGGACTTGCGAAAAGTCCAGTGCGCGCTCTTCTATATGGAATAGCGCATCTTTTAATGAAGGGTTGCGCGGCGCGGAAGCCAAGCGTCGGCAACGCTCATGCGCCGACTGCTGGCGGATTTGCGCCAATTGCTGGTTTAAACCGCTGAACGCCGCCTGCTGTTGGGCGGGCAAATCTTGCAAATCGTACCAACTGATAGTTTCGTTACAGGTGTTGTGTTCTGCGCCGATAAACCAGGTATCGTCCGGAATAACGATGCCACGCGCGCTTAGCAATCCCCGCACCTGCGGACGGTTAGCCATCGCAGCAAAGACACGCGCATTAGGGCCGCCATGACGACCGCTGCACGCGCCACAATCGTAAGCGGCGCGGTGTGGATTGTTCAAACTGCTGGAACCGTGCCCCATCAGCACCACCAAGGGCGCAAAGCCATGGGTCAAACCGATAGTGCGCAAAAAACCGGCGACGCGATCAGCCTGTTCGCTATCGGTAAAACCACTTTGCGGATGGGAGGGCGTGGCAGAGCCATTGGCGACCTGCGCAGTCACTTGCACTTCAGAAGGCAGATCCGGCATCAAGCGCTTGGTGATGCTTGCCCGTAAGTCGTGCCAGTGTTTGGGTATCAGCGCTTTGCCAAGCAAGTTCAGCAAAACAAAAGGGGCAGCCATATTCATCAGCAATTGCGACAACAACACCTGCCGCCGCAAACCGTGGTGGTAAAAATCCGCCCATTGTTGGCTGATACACCATTGGGTGCGAAGACGGGCAAAACCCGCTTCCGCATCAGCACGGGGCGCTTCGTTAACTTGATGGACAGGTGTAACCACCACCGGACATAAAGCCGCCGGATAAGCATCTTGCCAACCTTGGTAATGCATCGCCACACCAAAAAAGCCCGCTGCGCCCAAGGTTTCAATGGCTGGATTCAATGCCTCCAAATGCCGCCGGAAGCTTTCTTCGCGCTCGTCCATGCAAAAGACGATTTGCGCTTCCGGCCTTTGCTCGCGGCTTGCCCAGCGACCGCGCCGGTGATTGGCACGTAAGACGTGGAACAGCTCTTCGCGGTAATGGCGTTCGTAAGCGGCCAACCATATTGGGCTGCGTTGGTTGCTGGTAAAGCCATCCAATACCGACAGCAACGCCTGCAAATCGGACTGCTCAAGCTGCGCGACCGTTGACGGCCCCAAGCCCAAATGCTGGCACAGGCGGAATAGTCGCCAGACGCTATTGCCGGTAGAGTGGCTGACTTGGCACTGCGCCAACGGGCTGGCAAGCCAAGTTTGGATCAGATCCGCCAGTTGCTGCCAATCGGCGCGGTTATTGCGTTCGGAACCGCTGCGGATAATCAGGGCTTCGGCTTTTTGCACCAAATATTCCGGCAGATTGCCTTGATATAAACGCTCGCGCACCAGCAATTCAGACAAGTTTTTGCTGAAGTAACCACGCAACGCATCAACATTGGCTTCAACTTTCCAAATGTCGCGGCAGACTTGGTTAAGCCAGAGCTTATCCAAAGTGAGGCGGATCGCCAAATAATCAGCCAGTTCCGGCACGATAGTACTATTGCTGCGGTAGTCAGGATGCTGTTGCCGCCAGTTTATCAAGCCCGACCAGCCTGGCAGCTCCAATGCCAAACGTTGCAAATAATTTTCCCAATTGGTTTTGGCAATACCCAGCTCGGTCAAATGATAGGCAATCGCCGCCAGCGCATCGTCGGGCAATTCATTGAGGGTCTGTTGCCAGTCGGGCAAGGCTTGCAAGAACAAGTTGGCATCGTAAGGCAAGGTCGCCCGCCAAGCGGCATAAACGCCACCTTGTTGGCTTGGCGGAAAATGCCAGGCCGCCACACCTTCGTCCATGCATGAGGCGAAAATGCGGATCAGCTGCGGTCGCACCGAATCTAAAATATCGATACCACTTAACGCTTGCACAAATCCGCGCAAGGTGGTGTCTGCCCCGACCCTATCCAACAAGGCTTGCAATTGCAAGCGCGCTTGTTGTTGGGTCAGTTCGTGAGCCGACGCACCTTGTTCGGCTTGCACCAACCAATCTTCGACCTGTTCGGGCGACAACTCCAACAAGGCTTCGCAATGCAATCCGGCATGCGCCAATCCTAAAGTAATGGAAATAATGTCCCACAAGGCGCTAACTGCTTCGCTTTCATCGCCTTCGCCCGCCAAAAAAACCTGCCGTACTTTTGGCGGCACATCGGTTTGTAGCTTGCTTAGTACTTGCTGCTCTTCTATCAGCCAATTGAGATGGCTGGTACTGACCGGATCAAAATCAAACAATAAGGCACATTGGTAAATCGCTTGTCGGTTAAGGTTTTTCTGAGCCAGTTCGCAAACGCTTTGCCCAGCCTGAAGATGCGGAAAAGTAGCAAAAGCGGCGTTTAAGTCGTCATCGGTGATGCGGCCTTGCCGGTAAAATGCGCGGAAGCTGTTGTCGGGAAGATAGGCGTTAATGTCGGTGGTACGTTCGGCTTCCGCCAAGGCTTGCTCAAATGGCAAATGTTGGTAGCCGTGTAATGTGTTGTGGTGAACGAAGTCCTGAATGGGTGCTTGCCCAGGCAAAAGATGGGCAAGATGGCTGATAGCCGCGCGGATGAGTTCGATACTGTCTTGGGATTTAAACGCCTTATTTCGCATGCCCGTTCCTTAAGGTGCTTTGGTAACACGCACTTGAATCAGTGTGCTAATTTGGCTAATGCTGGCGGCGGACAAATCAATAAGCGGCTTTGGATAAAGCCCCAAGCCAACAATCGCCAACACTAAACTACCGGCCGCCAGCCATTCGGGTGGAGTCAAGTCGTCCAACGTCTGCATAGCGGGCTTCACCGAGCCAGTAAACAGCAAATTGAGTGTCCGCAAGGCATAAGCGGCGCTGATAAGCACTCCGACAAGAAACACCCACACCAACCAACCCCATTGTTGATAACCGCCAATTAAGGTGTGCAGTTCGGCAATAAAACCCACAAAACCCGGCAAGCCCATCGCCGCCAGCAAGCTTAAAATCAACAGCAATGACAAACGCGGCACAACGCCAATCAAACCACCGTAATCTTGCACGTTGCGCGTGCGGGTGCGCTCGTAAAGGATGCCGACCAACAAAAACAGTGCGCCCGCAATCAAGCCGTGTGCGGACATCTGTAATACCGCGCCACTGATGCCCAGCTCGTTGAGGGTCGCAATGCCTAACAAGACCGTACCCATGTGGCTGATCGACGAATACGCCACCATTGCTTTCAAGTCGCTTTGCCGCCAAGCCAATAAGCCGCCGTAAATCATCCCGAACAAAGCTAGAAATACCAACAAAGGCTGTAAGGTTTGCGCCGCTTCCGGCAGCATAACAATCACGCGTATCAGCCCGTATGCGCCCATTTTCAGCAAGATGCCCGATAGCAAAATGCTAATGGCGCTCGGCGCTTCCACATGCGCCAACGGCAACCAACCGTGCAAAGGGAAGACCGGCATTTTTACGCCAAAACCCAGCAAAAAGCCCAGCAATACCAACACTTGTTCGTAGAGGGGCATGTCTTTTGCGGCTTGATGCATGGAGGTCATCAAGGAGCCGACATGTTGCAAATCATATTGGCTTATCGCCAATAGACTCATCAACATAAAGACCGAGCCACCCATCGTGTACAAAACAAAATTTAAGCTGGCAGCATGGCGACGCTTTCCGCCCCAACGGCCTATCAGGAAAAACAGCGGGATAAGGGTCACTTCCCAAAAGATATAGAACAACGCCCAATCTTGTGCCAAAAACACACCCAAGACGCCAAACTCCAAGAGCAATACACAGATATGGTAGCCTTTAACGCTGATTGTCAGTTTAAAGGAAGCCAGCAGCGCGGCGGAAGTCAGCAAGCTTGCCAACAACAACATTGGCATCGATAGGCCATCAACACCTAAGGCATAGGCGCTACCTAAATTAGGGTTAAGCGGAAAATATTCGCTAAACTGCAAGTCGCCATTATGTGGGTCATAAATACACATAACACCTACGCATAGCAACAATGTAAGACTGGTGAAAGCATTAGCCAAAAACCGGATAGCGGCAACAGATTGGCTGGGCGTTAACGCCAGCAGCAGCACACCCAATGCTGGAGTCCAAAGCAACAGACTAAGCATCCCCATAAGTTAAAGTCCTTAAAAATCTTGGTAAATGTGCCGCAAATGGCTGCAATTATACGGTTGCCAAACGATTTGGCAATGCTTGGCAAAATTCCTGGAGCGATTGGCAGACTGTCTTTAAGCCCGTGGGGTTAAAGCAATTTTTTGCCCAAAATAACCTAAAAATGGTAAGGTAAAGCTTTTTTATCGGCTCAACAAGTGCCATTAAGCCTTGAATCTGCCAACACTCTAACAGGAAAACGATAAAATGAAGCTAAAAAATACGGCGACTAAAAGCGCATTGAAACGGATCACACAAATCGGCTTGGTGTCCGGCTTATTGATGGCATCGGTTGCCAATGCCGAAATCAATCTGGCTTTATATGCAGGCCAATCGTTTATTGATAACGGCGACTTAAACCTAAAACAAGGCACTACTAACCTGACTTTTCACGACGTCAGCTGGAATGATAAATCATTTGAATCGCCCATTTTCTACGGCGCACGCATTGGCTACTGGTTTGACAGCGCACCCAACTGGGGTTTGTCGGTCGATTTTAGCCATATCAAAAACTACCTTGAATACGACAAAAACGCCCTCGTCACCGGCACCCGAGCCGACGGCAGCACCGCCAACGGCGTTGAACCGATCAGCAATTCCATTCAAGACTTCAATATGTCGCACGGTGTCAACACCTTAACCTTCAACGGACAGTACCGTTGGTTCCCAACAGGGCAACGTGACAACTCATTATTGGGCCGTATGCAAATTTATACTGGTCTAGGCGCAGGCTTCAGCATCCCGCACGTGGAAGCCATGATTAGCGGCGTACAGACCTACGAATACCAAGCAGGCGCAGGCCCAGTCGTTAACGGCATGTTGGGCTTCAATTATGACCTGGTCAGCTTCCTGTCGGGTTTCGCCGAATACAAACTGTCTTATGTTGATGTTGAAGACGACCTGACGGGCGGCGGCACCATCAACACCGAAACCGTCAACCATCAGCTGATTTTCGGTTTAGCCGCACACTTCTAAGTAAGGGCGGACAACAAAAAGCCCCAATTGCCAGCCTGCAATTGGGGCTTTTTTGTTTCTATCGCCTTTCCCATTCCATTAACCCATTGGTTTACCATTATTTTCAAATATGCCTCCTCACACGCAGTACTTGTCACCACTGGGTGAGCATTGTTTCAACAATAAAGCCTGAAATTTACCTTGTTTTAAACCGCCAGCACGGTATACTTTTTCTTAATGAGAATGATTATTGATAACTCGCTTTAGCAGACTAAACAAGGAAAAACATATGGCAACTCCTTTTAAAAATCTTGCTGTTGGTGACCTCGCCACTATCGTCGGTTTTGACCCCACCGGAAAAGCCTACCGAAAACGCCTGCTCGCTATGGGCCTGACACCCGGCACACAATTTAGCGTCACCCGTTTTGCGCCAATGGGCGATCCGGTAGAAATCAAATTGCGCGGTTTTTCATTAACCCTACGCAAGGATGAAGCCAGCATCCTCATGATTGAGAAACAGGCATGAAAACCGTTTTTACCGTTGGCGTAGTCGGCAACCCCAATTGCGGCAAAACCACCCTGTTCAACGCCCTTACCGGCTCAAAACAGCATGTCGGTAACTGGCCTGGGGTAACGGTTGAAAAGAAAACCGGACAATACGCCTACGCCAACAGTGTGGTTGATCTGGTCGATTTGCCCGGCACTTACTCGCTGGAATCATCAGACGACAGCGTCTCTCTTGATGAAAAAGTCGCCCGCGATTACGTTGCCAGCCGTGAAGCCGACTTAATCATCAACATCATCGACGCCTCCAATATCGAGCGCAACCTTTACCTGACCTCGCAATTGCTGGAAATGCGCGTACCGATGATCTTAGTCCTCAACATGATGGACGTGGTCAAACAGCGCGGCATCAAAATCGACAGCGACCACTTGGCGGCACAACTGGGTTGTCCGGTGGTCGCCATTTCCGCATCCCGCAAAAATGGCATTGATAATTTAAAACAGGCGATCAAAACCGCCGCCATCAGCCAACCGACACCCAACGCCCACATCCGCTACCCAGCCGCCGTAGAAACAGCCATTGACGAACTGTGCCACCACCTGGACCAAGCCGTCAGCCAACATCGTTGTGACCGCCGTTGGCTAGCCCTCCGATTGTTGGAAAACGACACCCTCGCCCAAGCGATGGCAGGACAAGCCATCAGCGGAGTGGTCGCGGAACTGCAAACGCAAGTCGAACACGCCACCGATGACGAAATCGACATTCTCGCCGCCGATGCCCGTTATGGCTTCGTCAACCAACTGACCCAAGCCTGCGTCTGCAAGCTGAACGAAGTCAGCCGCCATACCAGCGAAAAAATCGACAACATCGTCCTGAACCGTTTTTTAGGCATCCCGATATTTTTGCTGGTCATGTACGCCATGTTCATGTTCACCATCAACATCGGCAGTGCCTTTATCGACTTTTTTGACCAAGCCGTCGGTGCCATCATGGTCGATGCCTTAAGCCAAGTACTGACCGATTGGCAATGCCCAGCATGGCTGGTCGCGCTGCTGGCACAAGGCGTTGGCGGCGGCATCCAAGTGGTCGCCACTTTCATCCCTGTGGTAGGTTTTTTGTTTGTATTTTTATCGGCATTGGAAGATTCTGGCTACATGGCGCGTGCCGCCTTCGTGGTCGACCGCCTGATGCGCGTGATTGGCTTGCCGGGCAAATCGTTCGTGCCGATGATCGTCGGCTTTGGTTGCAACGTACCTGCCATTATGGCGACCCGCGTTTTGGAAAACCAACGCGACCGCATCCTCACCAACCTGATGAACCCGTTCATGTCCTGTGGTGCGCGCCTGCCTGTGTACGCGCTCTTTGCCGCCGCCTTTTTTCCGGTCGGTGGGCAAAATTTGGTGTTCGGGCTGTATTTGCTAGGCATAGGCGTTGCGTTAATGACTGGGCTTATCATGCGCCACACCTTGTTCAAAGGCGAAACGGCGGTCTTCATTATGGAATTGCCCACTTACCACCTGCCCACCCTCAGCGGCGTATTTATCCGCAGTTGGGATCGCTTAAAAGCCTTCTTGTTCGATGCCGGCAAAGTCATCGTACCGATGGTTTTGGTGCTTAACTTTTTGAATGCACTGGGAACAGACGGCAGCTTTGGGCAAGAAAACAGCGAAAAATCCGTGCTGAGCGCCATCGGTCGCAGCTTAACACCCGCGTTTGCGCCGATGGGCATCGAAAAAGACAATTGGCCTGCCACCGTTGGCATCTTCACCGGCGTCCTCGCCAAAGAAGCCGTCGTCGGCACATTGGATGCGCTGTACAGCCAACGAGCCGCCAGCCAAAACCCCAGCGAACCGGAAGTTTTCAACTTAAGCCAAGCCTTAACCGATGCTTGGCAAACCATCCCCGACAACCTGCAAAAAGTTGCCGACAACCTGCTTGATCCGCTAGGACTTAACATTGGTGAAGTCAACAACCTTGATGACGCCGCCAGCCAGCAAGAAGTACACACCGCCACTTATCTGGCGATGCGCCAAAGTTTTGACGGGCAAGCGGGCGCTTTCGCCTACTTGTTGTTTATCTTGCTATACGCACCTTGCGTCGCCGCAACCGCCGCCATTCTGCGGGAAACCAACCTTAACTGGACAATTTTTGTGGTGTTATGGACCACCGGCTTAGCCTTTATGACCGCCACGCTCTATTACCAAAGCGCAACCTATAGCGCCCACCCACAATATTCCACCTTATGGATTGGCGGCTTGGTCAGCGCGTTTTTAATGGTCTTGTTGGGTTTATGGCTATCCGGCAAACAACAAGCGCAAACAACCTTTGAAGGAGCAAACAAATGATCTTGTCAGACCTGCGGCAATATTTAAAACAACAACACCGCGTTGCCTTAAAAGATTTGGTCAACCACTTCAATGTCGATGCCGACGCCCTGCGCGGCATGTTGGGCAAATGGATCAGCAAAGGCAACGTCAGACGCCTAACCCCCGAAGGCAACTGCGGCACCAGCTGCTGCAAATGCGATCCGGCCTTGACCGAGCTTTACGAGTGGGTAGAAAAAGGCAACTGAAATATCCAACTTTGCGTTGGGGTTCGTTGCTCACACCAATCTACTGCCCGTCCATGCCAGTAAACAGGACAGAATGGCGGGCAAAAAAAAACCTGCTTGCAGACTGCAAGCAGGTTTTTTGTAAAGCCGGACACCGAAAAACCACCAAGTAATGGCTAACCGGCTATAGCCGATGCCTATACGCCTTTGCCAACAGGTCTAGGTCTGCCACCGTGGCTAGCTTCAACGCCTTTTCTACCGGCTTTTAAATTTGTTTTAACTTTCATGTGAATTCCTATTTTTTATTTACGCTTTGATTGGCTACGGCTGTATTGACGGTTTTTATCAGCTATTTCCGTTTTTTCTGCCAAGTACCGGGATTTTGTTGAGAAAGCCTTTTTCTTTACTCAAACGTTAATCACTCCAAAACAGCCAAACGTTCATTCTGGTAGCAATTATTTTAATCCGCCAAATTATGGCGCATCGCCCCAGCGGATATTGCCAATTTCCGGCTGCCCTTCCAAGACCGCCCGCAAAGCCATCAGCAAGGTTTCAGCCCGTTCAAGGCTGGGTTTGTTGCGCCCGAACCAGCTTTTGGGCTTTGCCTCAAGAATGCATTGCCATTGGTCAGCCGAGCCATCGCGATTGGTGCAGCGCAACCAGAATTCATCTTCAGATTCAGTGATATATTCGATAAACCAGCCCCAGTCTTCGGCAATCGGGTACGAGGTAAAAACACCCCGCTCCGCCAATTTTTTGGACAACCAAAAAGCAAGTTCCGCCCCATAACAATTCGGATTGGCTTGGGCATCATCAGGCAGATAAGGGCTGAATAGCGACGAATCGAATGTTACTTTTGAGTGCATGACTTTGCTCCTCTTCGTGGAATGCGCTTTATTTGATAATGAAATCAAAAGCCGTTTCGTAGATTGGAGTGAGCCACGAACCCCAACCGGGCTACGATCTTTTTATTTTTTCATGTAATGGTATCGGCAAGCCACCACATAAATTGCGCCATCTTCCGGCAAATAGACTAGACGATGTTCATGGGTGATGCGCCGCGACCAAAAACCTGCCAAATCGCCAGTCAATGGCTCTGGTTTGCCCGTGCCTTTGAACGGGTTTTTTAAGCATTCATCAAGCAAATTATTAATTTCATCGACAATTTTCGGGTCTTCTTTTTGCCAAAAAAGATAGTCTTCCCAGCCTTTATCTGTAAATGAAAGCTTGCCGATTTTAGCTTGCTGTTTGTTTTTGCTCTTTTGATTTTTCATTGCGGATAAGTTCTCGTGGTTGTGCCTTACCTGCTTTAAGTTGAGCAATAGACTCCATAAGATGGTTGGCATTAGCAGGTGAACTTAACAGATACATGGTTTCTTTCATGCTATTAAAATCATCTAATGACAACATCACAACGTGTTCACCATTAACACGACTGACTACTGTCGGTGTGTGGTCTTTGCAAACACTGTCCATCACTGCCTTTAAGCTGGCGCGAGCTTCGCTAAACGTTAATATGTTCATGATTATCTGATTCCCGTAGATTTAACTTAATGGCTAAATTGTACAGCATATTGTACATATAAATACAATAGTGTGGCTTGGGCGGGGGAATCGTTGTGGTTTTGCTAGTTCCCAAGCTCCGGCTTGGAAACTCAAGTTCGGGAAGCTCTAGCTTCGAGAACACTGGAAGCAGGAGCTTCCAATACTGCATTCCCAAGCGGGAGCTTGGGAATGCACACAATGGTAGGGTAGCCAGTACTTTTACACAGATTAGGAGTTAAGCCAGTTCAAAAAGTCTTTTAAATAGCTAAGAACTTGTGTCTGCATAACAAACAGAAACAAGTTTTTGATATGCAACATCCATTTAGGTTGGATATAGTTTAGTCTTACATATAGAAAGCACTGTGATTTATCAGACTGATGCCTCAAAGTAATAGTAGTAGTTTTATATCTATTGTTGGTTGCATTATCTTCTGTCATGTTAGACTCCAGTTTGTTGAGCCTAGTCTGTTATAGTTGTTAACATTCTCGGCACTATAGAAGGAGGAGCAACTACCTTTAGGAAAAAGTTATAAGTAAAGTAGTTGCTTTATTCTTAGTAGAGTTGTTATACTATGCTAACTTTAAGAAAGACTAGGTTTGTTAAGGTTTCGAGAAAAACGTTTAATAGCTCTGTCCATTAATAAAAAACAAAACCTGAATTCAGTTCGCGCTGATTCGGGTTTTTTATCGTCCAGAAGTTTGCAATATATCAAAAAAAGCCCCGATTGAATACACAACCGAGGCTTTTCATTTTCAAAGCAAAGCGCTTAAAGCCAAAGGCTTCAAGACAACATGATTACATCATGCCGCCCATACCACCCATTCCGCCCATACCACCCATGTCTGGCATACCGCCGCCAGCTTTGTCGTCGCTAGGTGCATCTGCGATCATGACTTCGGTAGTCAACATCAGGCCAGCAACAGACGCTGCGTTTTGCAGTGCAGTGCGGGTCACTTTCGCAGGATCAAGGATACCCATTTCGATCATGTCGCCGTAAACGCCAGTTGCGGCGTTGTAGCCGTAGCTGCCTGTGCCTTTTTTGACTTCGTTGAAGACAACAGATGGCTCGTCGCCAGCGTTAGCAACGATTTGACGCAGTGGCTCTTCCATAGCGCGACGCAGGATGTTTACGCCGACGGTTTGGTCGTGGTTTGCACCTTCCAAACCTTCCAGTGCAGACAAGGCACGAACCAGCGCAGTACCGCCGCCAGCAACCACGCCTTCTTCAACCGCAGCGCGGGTTGAATGCAGCGCGTCTTCTACGCGGGCTTTCTTTTCTTTCATTTCGATTTCAGTGGCTGCGCCAACTTTAATCACGGCAACACCGCCAGCCAATTTAGCCAGACGTTCTTGCAATTTTTCTTTGTCGTAGTCAGAAGTGGCGTCTTCAGCTTGGGCGCGGATTTGCGCAACGCGGCCTTTGATTTGGTCTTCTGAACCAGAACCGTCGATGATGGTGGTGTTTTCTTTGGTGATTTGGATTTTTTTCGCTGTACCTAATTGATCCAATTCGGCTTTTTCTAAAGTCAAACCCACTTCTTCAGAAATAACAGTACCACCAGTCAATACTGCGATGTCTTCCAACATGGCTTTACGACGGTCGCCGAAACCTGGGGCTTTAACCGCGCAGACTTTCAATATGCCGCGCATGGTGTTAACGACTAAAGTAGCTAAGGCTTCGCCTTCAACGTCTTCAGCGATAATCAATAATGGACGGCCTGATTTAGCAACGCCTTCCAAAATTGGTAACAATTCGCGGATGTTGGAGATTTTTTTGTCGTAAATCAAGATCATTGGGTCGTCGAGTTCGACGCTCATGTTTTCTTGTTTGTTGATGAAGTAAGGTGACAAGTAGCCACGGTCGAATTGCATACCTTCAACCACGTCTAAAGAGTTGTCCAAGCCTGAACCTTCTTCAACCGTGATAACACCTTCTTTACCGACTTTTTCCATCGCTTCAGCAATGATGTCGCCGACGGATGCGTCAGAGTTTGCAGAGATTGTGCCGACTTGGGCAATCGCTTTGTTGTCGGTGCAAGGAGTTGCAGAAGCAACAACGGCTTCAACGGCTTTAGTTACGGCTAAATCAATACCGCGTTTCAAGTCCATTGGGTTCATGCCAGCGGCAACCGCTTTCAAACCTTCGTTAACGATAGATTGTGCCAATACGGTTGCAGTAGTTGTTCCGTCGCCAGCCACGTCAGAAGTTTTTGAAGAAACTTCTTTAACCATTTGTGCGCCCATGTTTTCGAATTTGTCTTTCAATTCGATTTCTTTTGCGACTGATACGCCGTCTTTAGTAATGGTTGGTGCGCCAAAGCTTTTGTCTAAGATGGCGTTACGGCCTTTAGGGCCTAAAGTAACTTTTACTGCGTTTGCTAAGATGTTTACACCACGCGCCATACGGACACGTGCGTCATCACCAAATAATACGTCTTTTGCTGCCATTTTTTTTATCCTGAATTTGTTTGTTTTTTAATGATAAAGCGTGGGTTGGCTTAGGATTAACCTAAGATACCCATGATGTCTTCTTCACGCATTACGATGACTTCTTCACCGTCAACTTTCACTTCGTTGCCTGCGTATTTGCCGAACAATACTTTATCGCCGACTTTAACTTCCAACGCGCGGACAGTGCCGTTATCTAGTGGTTTGCCTGCGCCAACAGCCAAAACGATGCCTTGGCTTGGTTTTTCAACTGCAGAACTCGCCAATACGATGCCGCTAGCAGTAGTAGTTTCTTCTTCAACACGTTTGACAATCACTCTGTCGTGTAACGGACGGATGTTCATTTATATCTCCTAAAGATTAAAATAATGGTTTAAAAAAACTATTAGCACTCTCTACCAATGAGTGCTAATGATAATGAGCTTTTGCAGTCTGTCAAGTTCTTTGGCATCATCACTGGCATTGAGCCATCACCTATTTCTATTATGAACGACAACCAATTACTCCGTTACAGCCGCCAAATTATGCTGCCGCAATGCGACATCGCCGGTCAGCAAAAATTGCTTGCCGCCCATGTACTGATTATCGGCGCAGGCGGCTTAGGTTCGCCTGCTGCCATGTACCTTGCGGCGGCGGGTGTAGGATCGATAACGGTTTATGATGATGACGTGGTTGATTTATCCAATTTACAAAGGCAGATTGCCCATCACACCTCTGATATAGGGATGGATAAGGCAATTTCAACCCAGCAAACGCTAAATCAACTCAATCCGGAAGTCCGCGTCCATGCAGTCAAACAACGCTTGGAAGGTGAAACACTTGAAAATGAAGTAAAAAATGCCGATGTCGTGTTGGATTGCAGCGATAATTTCGCCACCCGCTTTGCCATTAATAAAGCGTGTGTCGCCCAACAAACGCCGCTGGTGTCGGGGGCAGCAATACGTTTTGAAGGCCAAGTGTCGGTATTTACGCCTGGAACCAACAACAGCCCGTGCTACAACTGCTTGTATCAAAGTGATGGTGAGGAATTGCAAAATTGCGCCACCAATGGCGTGATTGCACCGATTACCGGCATCGTCGGCAGTATGCAAGCCTTAGAGGCAATGAAGCTGATTATGGGGATAGGCACCACGCTGACGGGGCGGTTGCTGTTATTGGATGGCTTAACGATGGAATGGAATTGTTTAAAGCTTAAGAAAAATCCTCACTGCCCAACGTGCGGCAGTTAAGTTTAAAAGCGGGGCGGATCGCTAAAATCCAGCCAACCGACCCGCTTGTTTAAGCGCGTTATTTTTTTGCCAACAAGCCTTTGGCAAAGCTGATGGCATTTTCTGCCAAATCGTTAACGAAGGACGGGCTGTCGCCATGCGGCTCGGTCTCGCCAAACGGCGTGGCGTTTTTGCTCATATACTTATAAATAAAATAGCCAAGCGGCGCGAACGCCAAACCCGCTATCAGAAACATCATAATAAACAGTCCTACTACACCCATAAAATCCTCCTCAGTATTTTTTGTTTTAATTGTCTTACTAATTGCAGGTGAAATGGGATGATACTCTTTTCCAGGTTGAAAAACACGCTTAAAATTAACCGATTAGCCTGCTTATCGAAACCTGCAAGCGGCTAATTTGCTTATCTTTATTGATACTTTAAGGCCGTTTTTACAGCACAATTGCCATTCAGCCTTTGGCAACTGTTGCTTAATAAAAAACTTCATCGTATACTTCAAGGTAGCTTACTTGATCGAGCTAGCACACACTTAAAAAAAACCTCTCGAGGAGACGATTATGAAATGGGAAACACCAAGCTTTACTGATCTGCGTTTCGGTTTTGAAGTTACAATGTACATCTACAACCGTTAAGCAATACCCGATTTAATTATTGGGATCGCAAAAAAGGGGTTCTGACTGAACCCCTTTTTTTTGCCTGAAAACTGCTAATCCCGTATCATTTCAGCCCTTATCCACCTTAGGTTTGCTTCATGAAAATAAGAGTTTTAGGCTCCGCCGCTGGCGGTGGTTTTCCACAATGGAACTGCAACTGCCATAACTGCCATCGCATCCGCCACCAGCAAATGAATGGCAAAGCGCGGACGCAATCATCCATCGCAGTCAGCACGGACAACCGCAATTGGCTGTTGTTTAACACCTCGCCCGACATCCGCGCGCAGCTGGAAGCCTTCCCCGCCATCCAACCGCAAGAAGGCATCCGCGATACCGGCATTAAAGCCATTATGCTGATGGACAGCCAAATTGACCACACCACCGGTTTGCTGATGCTGCGGGAAGGCAAACCGCTGGATATTTACTGCTCTGACATGGTGAAAGACGATCTGACCAGCGGTTTCCCCGTGTTTAATATGTTGTCGCATTACTGCACCGTCAACCACCACGCCATCCCTATCGACGGCAGCAGCTTTACCGTACCCGGCATTGATGACATCCGCATTTACAGCCAAGCACTTAAAAGCAAAGCTCCGCCCTACTCGCCGCACCGCTACGATCCGCACGATGGCGATAATGTCGGCGTGATTATCGAACAAATTTCTACTGGCAAAAAAGCCTTCTATTCGCCAGGTTTGGGTGAAATTGAGCCTCACGTCATGGCAGCCATGCAAGCCGCCGATTGCGTGATGGTTGACGGCACATTTTGGACCGATGACGAAATGGTCACCCAAGGCATCAGCCATAAACGCGCACGCGACATCGGTCATTTGCCACAATCAGGCGAAGGCGGCATGATTGAAGTTCTAGGCACGATTGGCGAAAAACGCAAAATTTTGATTCACATCAATAACACCAACCCGATTTTGGACGAAGATTCCGCCGAATACGCCACTTTAACGGCGGCGGGCATTGAGGTCGCTTACGACGGTTTGGAAATTGATTTATAGGCACACACATGTCATCAGAAAACACGGCTTGGACACGCGAAGAATTTGAAGCCCAACTACGGGCCATGGAAAAGTACTACCACATTCATCACCCGTACCACACGCTGATGAACGAAGGCAAACTGAGCAAAGCGCAATTGCAAGGTTGGGTAGCGAACCGCTTCTATTACCAAGTTAGCATTCCCGTTAAAGATGCAAATATTTTGGCGAATTGCCCCGACCGCGAAACCCGCGCCAAATGGGTACAACGCATCCTTGACCACGATGGGCATCCTGGCGATCCAGGCGGCATTGAAGCGTGGATACAATTGGGCATTGCCGTTGGCCTGACCCGCGAAGACATCACCTCTCTCAAACACGTCTTGCCAGGCGTGCGTTTTGCCGTCGATGCCTACGTGAATTTTGCCCGCCGCGCCGAATGGCACGAAGCTGCCAGTTCATCATTGACCGAGCTGTTCGCGCCCAAAATCCACAAACAACGCTTGGACAATTGGCCGGAACATTATCCGTGGGTAGACCTCGAAGGTTATAGCTATTTCCGTAAACGCCTGACCGAAGCGCGCCGCGATGTCGAGCATGGCTTGGAGATTACGTTAAACTGGTACAAAACCCGCGAACAGCAAGAACGCATGGTGCAAATCCTAAAATTCAAGCTGGATGTGTTATGGACAATGGCGGATGCCATGTACATGGCTTATATCAATGATATGCCGCCGTATTTTAATGTTGACCAATAAACCCAATAAGACCATGGCCTTAGACCCCGATAAACCCATACGCTTTTCTTCCACGCACCGTTTGCAATGGGAAGAAGCCCAACAAAAAACCGTGATCCTTTACCCCGAAGGTATGGTTGAACTCAACCAAAGTTCAGCAGAAATCTTAAAATGCTGCGATGGCGTCCGTAACCTCGCACAAATCATCAACGCATTGGAAGAAAAATTCGCCACGTCCGGCCTTGCCAACGACATTACCGCATTCTTAGAGGTCGCCTTACAACATGGCTGGATTCAACAATAAGCAAAACCCTATTACCCCGCCACGCTGGTTATTGGCGGAGCTGACTTACGCCTGCCCGCTGCAATGCCCGTATTGTTCCAACCCCTTGGATTACGCCAATTACAAAAGCGAATTGAGTACCGATGATTGGAAACGGGTATTGACGCAAGCGCGGAAAATGGGCGCGGTGCAGCTAGGTTTTTCAGGCGGCGAGCCGTTGACGCGTCAGGATTTGCCGGAATTGGTCAGGCACGCCCGCGAGCTGGGCTATTATTCCAACCTGATTACTTCAGGCTACGGCATGGACGAAGCGAAAATCGTCCAACTAAAAGAAGCCGGACTGGATCATATCCAAGTTAGCATCCAAGCCAGCACGCAAGAATTGAACGACCATATCGCAGGAACCGCATCCTTTGAGCATAAGAAACAAGTCGCCCATTTGGTGAAAAAACACGGCTATCCGATGGTGTTGTGCGTGGTGATCCACCGCGAAAATATCCATCAGATGCCGGAAATTTTGGCGATGGCGGAGGAGTTAGGCGCGGATTATCTGGAACTGGCTAACACGCAATATTACGGTTGGGCACACGCCAACCGCGATTTGTTATTGCCGACCAAAGAACAGTTTGAACAAGCCGAAGCGCTTGCCCAAGCGTACAAAGAAAAAGTCGCCGGTAAAATGAAGATTTATTACGTCGTGCCGGATTTTTACGAAGACCGCCCGAAAGCGTGTATGAATGGTTGGGGAACCACATTTTTGACTATCGCACCGGACGGGGTTGCCCTGCCCTGCCATTCCGCACGGCAATTGCCGGGGTTGGATTGCCCGAATGTGAATGATTTCAGTGTCGAAGAAATTTGGCACGAGTCTAAAGCCTTCAATTTCTTCCGTGGTGATGACTGGATGAAAGAACCCTGTCGTAGTTGCGATGAAAAAGACAAAGATTTTGGCGGCTGCCATTGCCAAGCGTATTTATTGACTGGCGATATGTACAATGCCGATCCGGTGTGCAGCAAGTCATTCCAGCATGACGTCATCCAACAAGCGATTGACGCGGCCCAAGCGACAAGCCTTAGTACACAAGAAAAGCCTTTAATTTTCCGCAACAGCAAAAACTCTAAGTTATTTTAATGCTTAGTATACGGTGGCAATCGCGACTAAAGCCGCTCCCATACTGAGCGTTATGCACACCAGATTTTAACGATCAGCAAATTTTTGGCTAAAGTTTCACGCATAAAAAAGGGAGGCCGAAGCCTCCCTTTTTTTTCAAATGGCTAACGCAATTAAGCAGCCATTGAAGTTTTACCTTTACGACGTGATACGCCAACCAAGCCCATAAAAGCAGAACCGAACAACCATACGGCTGCAGGTACTGGCACAGGAGAGGTATTGAAAACGCTAAATGAAGAGTTAACACCACCAGATAATTTAGTTTTACCAGAAATCCAAATTTCATAAGTACCTGCAGCCAATGAAGCTACGGTAAATTGGCCACCAATGGCACCTGTCAAGGAGTTTATAGTGGTAGTGCCTGTGCTATCTTTTAAAGCAAAAGTGTAAACAGGTGAAGTTAAAAGATTAGTAAAAGGGGTGTTTGTAGTGGTAAGCAAAACATCTACTGTAGAAGACAAAACCAAGCTCCACTTGTAAGTAAATGATGTGTTAGCAGAAGTGATCGCGCCACCGCCAACGATGTCATTTGCATTAGCTGCGGACACGGTAGCGCCAGCAGTAATTGCAGAAAGGCTCAACGTGGCAGCACCTGCCTGAAACGAGCACATCAGTAAAGCAAAGCTAAAAGCCATTAAAATATTTTTCATTGTAAAACTCCGGAAATTACAAATAAGGTTGCAGTGTATGCGGTTAAGGTACTTTAAGAAAAACCTTCAAAACCAACAACAAAGCAATAAAAAAAACATTGCCATAAGCAATTTAAAACTATTCGGCATTTGGTTTGGCTTTTAAAATTAAGACAAACCGGAGCTATAGCGACAAGTTTGAGCAGACTTTTACTAGTACGAAACGATCAATCTCATTGCGTGATTGAGTATAGTAAATCAACTTTATTTTTCAAGGTAACCTATTACCAGACAGGATAAATTTTTTAATCGTTAAGGTATTTTTTGATATTACAACGAACCGAAAAAACCTCTTAAAGCAAGCTTTTCAATATGTTGCATATTATTGTTTTCTTATATGAACCAGTGAAATTATTTTTGTTGCCTATTATTGCCTTGCTGTTACTGTCTAATGATGCTGATCTTTACGCGCACAACCACCATCAGCTTTACAACATAGCTGGATACCATAAGCAAACCCACACCTCTGACCGCCGCACCGGGCGGGGCAGCCCTGCCATTCTCCACGACAATTGCCTGGTTTGGACTGCCCGAATGTGAATGATTTCAGTGTCGAAGAAATTTGGCACGCGTCTAAAGCCTTCAATTTCTTCCGTGGCGATGACTGGATGAAAGAACCAAAGACTTTGGCGGCTGCCATTGCCAAGCCTATTTATTGACGGAGAGATTTGTACAACGCCGATCCGGTGTGCAGCAAATCATTCCTGCATGACGTCATCCAACAGCTCATAGATGCCGCTAAAGCAGCTAGCCTTGCCATCCAAGAAAAACTGCTGATTTTCCGCAATAGCAAAAACCCCAAAAACTTTTAACGGCAAAACAGCAAGCCCACACTTTGCTGCCCTCAAAAAAATTTGCAACACCCATGTATCCAACGGATTCATGGGTATCGCTTCCAAACATACCTTAGCCTTTTCCATAGCAACGGAATAACAAGGGTTTAATACCTTTCGTGAAACAGCGCGCTAACTAAAAACCGCCAATAGCAAGACAATATATTTACCGAATAACCGTAAATAAGCTGATAAATAACCGTTAGTTTTAAACGGAAATAGTTTAGACTTATCAAACAGTAATGTTTACCCGTAAAAACCATGCAGCCAGAAAATAACGACAAAAACGGCACAGATTTGGTGCAAACACCCCCCATTAAACAACCCGATCCAACTCCCAATATTGAAGAACTAGGCGGCGTAACCGGTTTGGAGCCGACCCGTTATGGCGATTGGGAAAAAAATGGTCGTTGTGTTGATTTTTGATTAACGGACAATAGGACACAAACATGGCAACACACTCAAACCGCCCCACCTCGCCACACCTGCAAATCTACAAACTGCCTTTGACGGGCCTGATCTCCATCAGCCACCGCATTACGGGTGTCTTCCTGTCTTTAGGCTTGCTGATTTTTGTCTATATCACCTCTGCCCTAGCTGGTGGACCTGACGATTTTAAAGCCATGCAAGATTTTCTCGACAATGGCCTGTTGCAACTGGTGTATTTTGGTTTTGTCTACGCTTTGTTTTTCCATTTATGCCACGGTGTCCGCCATTTGATCTGGGATGCCGGCGAAACCTTTGCACTGGAAACCTTAAACCGCTATGCGATGATCGAACTGGCTGCATCATTGCTGCTCACTTTATTTACTTTAATCTTCGTCTAAACGAGGCTGTTATGGACTATAGATCACCTTTAGCGCGTGTCCGTGGGCTAGGTTCCGCCAAAGCCGGAACCCATCACTGGTGGATGCAGCGCGTCACCGCCGTGGCGCTTATCCCCCTGTCATTTTGGGCGATTGCCTTGCTGGACTTATGCATGAACTCATCGTACCAACAAAGCATTATCTGGCTCAGCCAACCGCTGAACAGTGTCTGTATCGTGGCTTGGATTTTGGCGGTTTTTTACCATTCCGCCTTGGGTTTGCAAGTGGTGATAGAAGACTACGTTGCCGCTGAAGGCGCAAAAATAATCGCCGTGTGGTCAGTCAACTTAGTTTTTCTGCTGTTGGCACTGGCAGCATTATTGGCGGTATTCCGCGTACTTTCGATAGGATAAGACATGACGACTGGATACAACATTATTGAACACGCCTACGATGTGGTGGTTGTCGGCGCAGGTGGCGCTGGGCTTCGCGCCACTTTTGGTATGGCAGAAAAAGGCCTGAAAACCGCTTGCCTGACCAAAGTTTTCCCTACCCGCAGCCACACCGTTGCCGCCCAAGGTGGCATCAGCGCCGCGTTAGGCAATATGGGCGAAGATGATTGGCGCTTCCACATGTACGACACCATTAAAGGTTCGGACTGGCTGGGCGATCAGGACGCGATTGAATACATGTGCCGCGAAGCGATTCCGGCAATTATCGAACTGGAACATTACGGCGTACCGTTCTCCAGAACCCCAGAAGGCAAAATCTACCAACGCGCCTTTGGCGGCATGTCCACGCATTACGGTAAAGCCCAAGCGCAACGCACCTGTGCCGCTGCCGACAAAACCGGTCATGCCATTTTGCACACCTTGTATCAACAAGCCTTAAAACATAACGCCGAATTCTTCGTTGAATACATCGCCTTGGATTTGATTATGCAAGACGGCGAATGCCGTGGCGTATTGGCGTGGTGCCTGGATGACGGCTCGTTGCATTTGTTCAAAGCCCATCAAACTGTTTTAGCAACCGGCGGTTATGGACGCAGCTATTTCTCCTGCACGTCGGCACATACTGTTACTGGCGATGGCAACGCCATGGTGCTACGCGCTGGCTTGCCCTTGCAAGATATGGAATTCGTGCAATTCCACCCAACTGGCATTTACGGTTCTGGTTGTTTGATTACCGAAGGTGTGCGTGGCGAAGGCGGTTATCTGACCAACTCCGAAGGCGAACGCTTTATGGAACGCTATGCACCATCAGCGAAAGATTTAGCGTCGCGCGACGTGGTCAGTCGCGCCATGACCATTGAAATCAACGAAGGCCGTGGCGTAGGCAAATTGAAAGACCATATTTACCTGCATATCGAACATCTTGATCCCGCCATCATCCACGAACGTTTGCCAGGCATTGCCGAAACCTCGCGCATTTTTGCCGGAGTTGATGTCACCAAACAACCGATCCCGGTGTTGCCTACCGTGCATTACAACATGGGCGGCATCCCAACCAACTACAAAGCCGAAGTGGTCACTTTGGACGGAGAGAATCCCGACAAAGTCGTGCCTGGTCTGATGGCAATAGGCGAAGCGGCTTGTGTTTCTGTGCATGGTGCCAACCGTTTGGGGTCAAACTCGCTGCTGGACTTGGTGGTGTTCGGGCGATCTGCCGCCATCCGTTGTGCCGAACTGGTCAAACCCAACAGTCCGCACAAACCACTCAACAAAAACGCTTGCGACCAAGCGCTAACGCGTTTCGACCAAATCCGCCACGCCCACGGCAGCCGCAGCACCGCAGAAATCCGTTTGGACATGCAGCGAGTCATGCAGACCAAGGCGGCAGTCTTTAGGACTGAGGCAACCTTAACTGAAGGCATCAAGGCCATGAATGAAATCGCCAGCTCTTTTTCTGATGTCGGTGTTAAAGACAAATCCTTAATTTGGAATACGGACTTAGTAGAAACCTTAGAATTGGACAATTTGCTGGCACAAGCGCAAGTCACCATCACCGCTGCCGGTAACCGCACCGAAAGCCGAGGTGGTCATGCTCGTGAAGATTACCCAGACCGCGATGATGGTAATTGGATGAAACATACACTGACTTGGCTGCGCGATGGCAAAGTCAGTATCGCGTACCGTCCTGTTCATATGTTCACACTTACCGATGAAGTTGATGTCATTCCACCCAAAGAGAGGGTCTACTAATGGCTGAATTTACGCTGCCCAAAAACTCGACCTTAACCCAAGGCCATACGTTTAAAGCACCTGCGGGTGCCAAAAATGTCCGCCGTTTTGAAATCTACCGTTGGGATCCTGATTCCGGTGAAAATCCTCGTATCGATATTTTCGAACTGGATATGGACGACTGTGGACCGATGGTATTGGATGCCATTTTAAAAATTAAAAACGACATCGACAGCAGCCTTACCTTCCGCCGCTCCTGTCGCGAAGGTGTATGCGGTTCGTGTTCCATGAACGTCAATGGCAAAAATACGCTAGCCTGCACCAAAGCCATCGACGCCTATCCCGATACCATCAAAATCTATCCGCTGCCGCATATGCAAGTCGTTAAAGATTTGGTGCCGGATATGACCCATTTCTACGCCCAATACGCGTCGATCAAACCGTGGATAGAAACCCAAACACCCGCACCTGCCGATTCTGAGCGCCTGCAAAGCAAAGAAGACCGCGCCAAATTGGACGGTTTGTATGAATGCGTACTCTGCGCCTGCTGCTCAACCAGCTGCCCTAGTTATTGGTGGAACAGCGAGCGTTATTTAGGCCCTGCTGTACTACTGCAAGCTTATCGTTGGTTAGTGGATAGTCGTGATGAAAACACCGGCGCGCGTTTAGATGAACTGGAAGACCCGTTCAAGCTTTACCGCTGCCACACAATTATGAACTGTACAGACACCTGTCCAAAAGGGTTGAACCCAGCCAAAGCCATTGCTGAAACCAAAAAGTTGTTGGTACAACGAAAGCTTGGCTAATGTCATCACTAGGACGCTTAAAATGGCAATGCCGGCGCGGTTGCAAAGAACTTGATTTGCTGCTTGAACATTATCTAAAGCATGTCTATTCATCGGCACAGCTGCAAGAGCAGCGGCTATTTATTGAACTACTAACATTGGAAGATAATGAGCTATTGCCTTTGCTGATGGGCGACTATGGCGATTACCCAGAACCGATAAAGCAATTGGCGGTCAAGATCAACCCGCCGGATTTACAAAGCTTTAATCCATAAAAGATTTTTATGTCGGCAAAAATCATGCGGTCGCTCATGCATATTGCATTCTGCTTATCTCTTTCCAATCCAACTAGGGGTTGAAATGAAACTGAAAAAGCCATCCAGAAAAGGGAAGGTTCAGCCAACCGGTTAAAGAGGCCGCCCACCCCCTTCTTTTGGGGTCGGGCGGTCTTTTTTGCCGGGTGCGAAACGCTGCCTTACCGATGGCGCTTTGGAAGCGAAACCCAGGCAAATTTCCCGGCATAAAAAAAGCCCCGATGTCGTGGAGACAC
>NZ_BAAHYJ010000005.1:0-322013 GCF_054657615.1 Methylosoma difficile
GCTGGTGCTGACCAAATCCAGCTTGTCCACGCCCGCCGCCGAGCTGGCGCTGAGACCCTTTTGAAGGCCGCTGATGACATCAAAGCCCGTGACTGTGCTGTGGCTCGTGGCGATTTTCACCGTGTCGGTTTTGGCAACGGTTTCCGCCAAGTTGAGCGCGTCCTTGCCCGTGCCGCCGGTCAGCACATCCACGCCTTCGCCGGCCACCAAGGTGTCATTGCCTGCACCGCCAACCAACGCGTTCGTTGACGCATTACCGGTCAGTATGTTGTTCAAGCTATTGCCTGTCGCATTTGCCGCCGTGCTGGTCAGGGTCAGGTTTTCCAGATTTGCGCCCAAGACAAAAGAGAACGAGCTGGACACGCTGTCCATTTCGGTCGCCAGTGTTGAGGTTTCTGTCACCACATCGCCGCTATTATCAACCACATAACTGTCATTGCCCAAGCCGCCCGCCATATTGTCCGCACCTGCGCCGCCGTCCAATATGTTGTTGCCGTCGTTGCCGACCAATGTGTTATTCAGGCTGTTGCCGGTGGCGTTGATGTTCGCTGTACCGGTTAGAGTTAGGTTTTCCACGTTGTCGTCCAAAGTGAACGACACGGCACTGGACACGCTGTCAATCTCGGTCGCTAGTGTTGAGGTTTCCGTCACGGTGTCGCCCAAATCATCAACGACATAACTGTCATTGCCCAAGCCGCCCGCCATGCGGTCGGCACCGGTCTTGCCGTCCAGCGTATTGCTGCCGGCATTGCCTTTCAGGACATTGTTCTTCGCGTTGCCGGTGGCTTTGAGGTTCTTGCCGCCGGTCAGAGTCAGATTTTCGACATTGGCTACCAACACAAATGACACCGAACTGCTCACCGAATCGACCTCCCTTGCCAAGGTGGAGGTTTCTGTTACTGTGTCGCCACTGTTATCGACCGTATAGCTGTCATTGCCCGCACCGCCGCTCATAGCATCCGCGCCAGTACCGCCGTTGAGCTTATCGTTACCGTTGCCACCCAATAAAACATCATTACCCGCCAAGCCATTGATAGTGTTGGCTTCGCCATCGTAACCTTGTAAACGGTCATCACCCGCTGTGCCTTGCAGGACTTTGGTTTTGATGTCATTCCATGTCCATATTACGCCATCGCTGAATTGGAATTCATCAATGCGGTAATCTGCGTAGCTAAAGTAATTGTCAATGATGATCGAGTCGCTGGTGCCGTAGGATAATTTCAAATCGTCACCATAAACACTGACACGGCGTACTTCGGTCACTTCGTTTGAGGTGACATCAACGAACCTGATCACATCTTTGCTGCCGTCGGTGTCGAAGTTATATATCTCATCCCTGCCATCGCCCTTGGCGAACAGATAGGTGTCGGCTCCACCGCTTTCATCCATGAGCAGTCCGAATTTAGAGTCGTCGAGGCTCCAGTAATCATCACCTTTGCCGCCAACGATAATGTCGTCGCCACTGCCACCGGATATAAAGTCTGTGCCACCCAGTCCATAGATAATATTGTTTACACCGACATAACCGTTCAAAACATCATCACCTTCCGTCCCTTCGATGAAGCCCTGTATTTTGGTTTTGATGTTATCCCATGTCCATATCACGCCGTCGCTGAATTGGAATTCATCAATGCGGTAATCGGGGTATGGGAATATATCAATGTGGGCCTCGCTTGTGAGGCTAAAGTAGTGGGGTATGGTGATGCTGTCGCTAGCGCCGTAAGACAATATTAATGATGTGCCGGAACTGCTCACTCCCGTTACCTCGGTTGAGGTGACATTAGTGAACTTGACCACATCTTTGCCGCCGTCGGTGTCGCTGTTCAGGATGGTGTCCATGCCATCACCTTTGGTGAACAGATAAGTGTCGGCACCATTGCCGCCTTGCAATGTATCATCACCTGTATCGCCTTTCAGCGTGTCGTTTCCGTCACCGCCTTCTATATGGTCTGAGCCGTTACCACCTTGCAGGGTGTCGCCGCCGCCATAGCCGTATATTTGATCGTCTGTGCTAGTGCCGTTGTAAGTGTTGTTGCTGTCTGTACCGAGATAATTTGCCATAATTTTCTCCCTAGAGAGATTATGTTGTTGATAAAAAAGAATAGTTGGTTTAGCTGGCTGGATTTTAAGCGATAATGGTGGCTGTTGGCAAAATAAGGTCTAATCAATTATGTGTGTTGGTATGGCTTTGTAAGAAGTATCCCTTATGCTGCTTGCGGAATACTGGATTTTCTTGATTCCGATGTTCCCGCCTCCCCCTTTTTTCGATTCTAAAAATCTTGGCTTTCATCGTCCCCATGCCCCGCGTGGGAGCGATAAAAGCTTTTCTTGAGTTTTGTGGGTTTGTAGGTTGAGTTGTATGCTTTTCGCAACCTTCATGATCTTGGGTACAGCACCCTTTGCAATCCCGTTGGGTTCCTAAAAACCCAATCCAACCGGCGCAATCCCTGCCCGTGTTAAAATGCCCGAAGCCAATGGTTTTTCTTGGGAGTTTGTGATGAATGCTGTTTTAAAAGAAAGCCTTTACGAGCAATTACTGGCTTTGCCCGACAATGTTGCCGGAGAGATTTTGAATGGTGAATTGCATGCGCTGCCAAGGCCGTCTGGACGGCATGGCGTGGTGGGGCGCGGCTTAGGATTCAATTTGTCCGGTCCGTTTGATTTTGGGCGAGGTGGCCCGGGCGGTTGGTGGATCATTATAGAACCGGAAGTGCATTTTATCCGTGACGTACAAGTCGCCGTACCCAATTTGGCAGGCTGGCGGCGCGAGCGTATGCCCAGCGTGCCTGACGACCATCGTTTTGAAGTGGTGCCGGATTGGGTGTGCGAAATTTTATCGCCGTCCACCGCCAAGAAAGACCGAATCATAAAACTGCCGCTTTATGCCCAATATGGCGTGGCGCATGTGTGGATGGTCGATCCGCTGGCGCAAACTTTGGAGGCGTTTGAGTTGCAGCAAGGCCGCTGGGTGCTGATTGCCACGCTGAAGGATGACGACGAAGTGGCGGTGCCGCCGTTTGATGCCGCGCCGTTTTCTTTGGCGGATTTGTGGGGTTAAAGCCGATGCGGGCCGACAACGCGTTTGTCCGCCCGCATTGTTGTTGTGAGAATTACAAAATATCCGATGCGTAATCCGCCAGGCGTGAGCGTTCGCCGCGCCGTAAGGTGATGTGCGCGCCGTGTTGCCAAGTTTTGAAGCGGTCCACCACGTAAGTCAGTCCCGATGTGGTGGCGGTCAAATAAGGCGTGTCGATTTGCGACAAGTTGCCGATGCAGATGATTTTGGTGCCAGGGCCCGCGCGGGTGATGAGGGTTTTCATCTGTTTGGAGGTCAGATTTTGGGCTTCGTCGATAATCAGGAAACGGCTTAGAAAGGTGCGTCCGCGCATAAAGTTAAGCGAGCGGATTTTGACGCGGTTCATCAAAATGTTTTTGGTGGCACCTTGTTCCCATTCATTTTGTCCGGAACGGCTGCCCAGCAATTCCAAGTTGTCCATCAACGCGCCCATCCACGGCGCCATTTTTTCTTCTTCTGTGCCGGGCAAAAAACCGATGTCTTCGCCGATAGGCACGGTTTCGCGGGTCATGACGATTTCGTTGTAGAGCTTTTTTTCCAAGGTCATGGTCAGGCCTGCCGCTAAGGCCAGCAAGGTTTTGCCGGTGCCGGCGGTGCCCAGCAAGGTGACGAAGTCGATTTCAGGGTCAAGCAAGACGTTCAGGGCGAAGTTTTGTTCGCGGTTTTTGGCGGTGATGCCCCAAACGTTGTTGTGTTTGGAGCGGTAATCGCGCGCCAATTCCAATACTGCAACATGGCCTTCCACGGAGCGGACGATGGCTTCAAAGTTGAATTCATCATCCATGTACAAGTATTGGTTGGGATACCATTCGGCAACCAGCGGGTCTTCCAGGCGATAAAAGGTACGGTCTTTTTCTTGCCAAGAGTGCATGGTGCTGCCATGTTCGTCCCAAAAGTCGCTGTCCAATTGGGTGGCGCCGCTGTACAGCAGGTCGATGTCATCCAGGGTTTGGTCGTTGTGGTAGTCTTCGGCATACAGTTCTAAGGTTGCCGCTTTGATGCGCATGTTGATATCTTTGGACACCAAGATGACTTTGATGGCGGGCAGCTGTTTGGTCAGCGCCAAAACAATGCTGAGGATGGAATTGTCGGCGAGGCTGCCGGGCATGGAGTCGGGCAGCATTTCGGTGAGTGTACTGGTTTGGAAGTACAAACGTCCGGCGCATTCGCTGGCATCATTGGGGCCGTGGCTGATGCTCGATAAGGCAATGCCATCGTTTAGCGTTTGGTGGCTGGCGTCGCAGATCAATTCATCAAAGAAGCGGCTAGCTTGGCGAACGTTGCGCGCCACTTCGGTCAGGCCTTTTTTACCCCGGTCAAGCTCTTCCAAAACCACCATCGGGATGAACAGGTCGTGTTCTTGAAAACGGAAAATCGCGGCGGGGTCGTGCATCAGCACGTTGGTGTCCAAAACAAACAGTTTTTTATCTGGAGTCGTCTGAATATTCATGCGCGGGCAGCCCTGTTTAGATGTGAAACAATAAAAAAGGATAAGCGGTGCTTTGCAAAAACTAAGCGTTTAACTCCACTAAAGCCGCCAATACGGCTTGGCAATGGCCGTTGACTTTAACTTTGCGCCATTCGTTAACCAGCACACCTTTGCCGTTAATCAGGAAGGTGCTGCGCTCGATGCCACGTACTTGTTTGCCGTACATGGATTTCATTTTGATGACATCAAACAGTTGGCAAAGGCTTTCATCGCTGTCAGCCAAGAGTTCAAAGGGCAGGCATTGTTTGCTTTTAAAGCCTTCATGGACTTTGACGCTATCGCGCGATACGCCAAGGATAACGGTGTTGGCGTCGGTAAACTGTTGGATATGGTCGCGGAACGCTTGGGCTTCTTGGGTGCAGCCTGGCGTGTTGTCTTTGGGGTAAAAATACAGGACGATGTTTTGTCCTCGGTAATCAGATAATTGAATGGTTTTGCCTGAAGTGGCGGGTAATGCAAAATCGGGTACTGCGCTGCCGATTGCTATTTGAGACATTGGTTACCTATCGTTTTATGGGTTCAAGAATCGCATCGATGTTGAGCTGGTCGCAGAAATCCAAAAATTCCTCGCGCAACGACAATAAATGCAGCCTAGGGGGAATTAAAATGATAAATTTTGTCGAAAAAACAGGTGTTTGAATATAGGGCGCAAAATACGAGCTGCCGGTGATTTCTTCAATGTCGATTTCCCGGTCAATCAGGAACGAGGTGATCGATTCGATGACGTTTTCTTTATCTAAAGAAATCGTTTCTAAAGAATAAGGCACGCAGTCGCGGCCCTTGTCTTTGGCTTCGGGGCGCAAGGTTTGGATTTTGATTTCCATGCGTTTTTGGAGGGTATCCAGCAGATTCTCCAGTTTGGCGATTTGGTTCCAATTACCTTGCACCAGCAAATAACCGGCAGCCGATTGCGCCAACCGCGACGAGCGGATTTCCATAATATTGCAATGGCAGTCGCGCACGGCAGAGAGGATTTCTGCAATGAAATTGATCTGATTGTTGCCTAAGGCGGTGATGGCTAGTTGCATAGTATTTTCTAAAATTTTTTGGCAGTTTATCACCAAATGCGCCAAACTTTATCCCCAACTGATTTTTCCTGATAAATAGTCTGATTCCAGCCCAATGCTGGCGGCTATTTTTCTATTTCGATTCCTTCTTTTTATTTAACGAGCAACCATGGCCCATCCATCACCAAGAACACCGAAAACTAAGCGGACGAATATCGCCAACTCCCGTGATGCTCAGGAAGACGATTTTATTTTGGCGGACTTACAAACCACAACGGACGATAGCCAGTTAAAAATTACTCCATTAACGCACTGGCAAGATGATGAGGACGCTATCGACCGCTTGTTGGTCAACACCGGTTTTGAAGAGACAACCGACGCGCATCAAGACGCGTGGACGGATATGACGGTCGATTCATCCGAAACGCTGGTGGACATTGGTAATGCCAACGGTGAGGGCATGGCTGCCGCGGTAATCGCTAAAGAAGTTGCTGAAGATTTGCCGGCGGTAGAGCCGTTCGTTGATTTATTTCACGACGAGGGATTTGTCGTGGATGTTGTCGATGTGCCGGTGGTGGATGACGATTATCCGCAAGTCGAACTGGTGGCGCTTGAGCCAGACCTAATGGCTGAACCTGTGCTGGTTAGGGAGAGTGCGGCAGTGCTAGAACCCATTAAGGCAGGTCAGCCAGCGGAAGAGTTGTTTGAGGTGGATGCCTTTATTTCTTCTTATATAAGCGAACGTAGCGAGCCGGAACAACTGGAAGAACCCGTATCGCCTGTTGTTGCCGCGCCGCTGCTTGATGTGCCTGCTCCAGAGGTGGTTGTGATTCCTGAAGATAAGTCCGAACCTGAGCCCGTCAAACAAGCAGAACAGCCGTCCTTTGTAGAAACTGTTGCGCCTGTGCTGTTGTCAGCACTGCCCACAGAACCCGTCGGCTTGGCTGCCCGATCAAAACCAGTGCCCGCTTCTACCATTGCTTTGCCCATTTGGGCATTGGCTGTTTTGTTGGGTGTGATGGCCTTATTGGCGGCGACATCGGTGAGTTTGGTGTTTAGCATGGCGGGCATGAAAAAAGAGCTAAGCCACTTAAGCGCAATATTGGACGTGGTGAAAGATGACGTGGAAGTATTGAGCCAAAAATAGCCTCATTACCCACGCCCATAACCTAGCTGTTTACTCAGAAATTAAATAGGACTAAAATAGTCCCCAATTAAGCGAGGACAACCATGATACGGGTAGGCAAGCTCACCGATTACGCTACAGTCATCTTAAGCGTGATCGCCAAAGACAAAAACCGCGTGTTTGCGGCGATGGAAATCGCGGCAGTCACAGGGATTGCTTTGCCTACGGTCAGCAAAATATTGAAAGCCTTGGTTAATGCCAAAGTGTTGATGTCCACGCGCGGATCGAAAGGCGGTTACATGCTCGCCAGCGATCCGGCGCAAATCACCGTCGCGGCTATCATCAGTGCCTTAGAAGGCCCGATTGCCTTAACCGAATGCAGCATTTCCAAACAAGCGTGCGAACAAGCATCGGGTTGCGGCATCCGCGCCAATTGGCACATCATCAACCAAACCATCCATAACGCTTTAGAATCCGTGACCTTAGCCGATTTGATCCGCCCCGTCACCGTACCGGAAGAAGTTTACATTCCCGTCGCCAGTTTATACCAATAAGAAGTCGAGACCTTTATGTCAGCCACCAGCGAAGAAATCAGCAACCTCATCAACCAAGATTACAAACAAGGCTTTGTCACGGTTTTAGAAACCGACACCTTCCCGCCGGGTTTGGATGAGGATGTGATCCGTCGGTTGTCGGCGGTTAAAAATGAGCCGGACTTTATGCTCGAATACCGTTTGCAAGCCTTCCGCCATTGGCAAACCATGCCGTCACCGGATTGGGCGCAACTCAACATCGAGCCGATTGATTACCAATCTATCAGCTATTATTCCGCGCCGAAACGCAAAGAAGACGGCCCGAAAAGTTTGGATGAAATCGATCCAGAAGTATTGGCTGCGTACAAAAAACTCGGTATCCCTTTGGATGAACAAGAAAAATTGGCAGGCATCGCCGTCGATGCGGTGTTCGATAGCGTATCCGTCGCCACCACCTTTAAAGGCAAACTGAAAGAAGCGGGCGTAATTTTCTGCCCGATTTCCGAAGCTCTGCGCGACCATCCTGACTTAATCAAAGAATACTTAGGCTCTGTCGTACCCGTTGGCGACAATTTTTTCGCCGCGCTCAACGCCGCCGTATTCACCGATGGCTCGTTCGTGTACATCCCCAAAGGCGTGCGCTGCCCGATGGAATTGTCCACCTACTTTCGCATTAACGCCGCCAATACCGGACAGTTCGAACGCACCCTTATTATCGCCGACGAAGGCAGCCATGTGTCGTACTTGGAAGGCTGCACCGCACCGATGCGCGATGAAAACCAACTCCACGCCGCCGTCGTCGAATTGATTGCGATGAAAGATGCGACCATCAAATATTCCACCGTGCAAAACTGGTATCCCGGCGACAAAGACGGCAAAGGTGGCATTTACAACTTTGTCACCAAACGCGCCGATTGCCGTGGCGACAACTCCAAAGTGTCGTGGACGCAAGTCGAAACCGGCTCGGCGATCACTTGGAAATACCCCAGTTGCGTACTGACAGGCGACAACGCCATCGGCGAATTCTATTCCGTCGCCGTCACTAACAACTGGCAACAAGCTGATACCGGCACCAAAATGATCCACATCGGCAAAAACACCCGCAGCACGATTGTATCGAAAGGCATCTCCGCAGGCCGCGCCCAAAACACCTATCGCGGTTTGGTAAAAGTGCTGAAATCCGCCGAAAACGCCCGTAACTACACGCAATGCGATTCCCTGCTAGTGGGCGACCGTTGCGGCGCACATACCTTCCCGTATGTGGAAGTCAAACAACCGTCCGCACAAATCGAACACGAAGCCACCACGTCTAAAATCAGCGAAGACCAATTGTTTTTCTGCCAACAACGCGGGCTTTCGGCGGAAGATGCTGTGTCGATGATTGTTAATGGCTTTTGTAAGGAAGTGTTTAAGGAATTGCCGATGGAATTTGCTGTGGAAGCGCAGGCGTTGTTGGGCTTGAGTTTGGAAGGGTCGGTGGGTTAACGAGCGCATGGTTTCCTACGATGACAATAAACGCCAAATCAATCTGAAAAAGCATGGGATTGATTTAGCGGAATGTGTCAGCATCTTCGATCACCCGATGATTACCAAAGAAGACGCGCGTGAAAATTATGGCGAACAGCGGTTACTAAGTTTAGGATTGCTAAATTCAGTTGTTGTTTTTATGGTTTGGGTTGATAAGGTTGAGCATCCGCATTTAATTTCAGTCCGTGAGGCTACTAAACATGAACAAAAATACTACTACGCCAACATTGGCTACTGAAGAACCGCCTTATAACCCCGATGACCTTGATGCAGTAGAAGGCTTTTGGGAAGGCGCACGTATTGAACATCAGGGCAAAGTTATTGGTGTAAGCCGTCGTATTAAAGACTGCGAATCAGCAAAGGTGCAAGTCACCTTGACCTTATCACTGCGTGTGGTCGATTTTTTTAAAAACACAGGTAAAGATTGGCAATCGCAAATGGATCAGGCATTGATTGAATATATTGAAACGCATCATGCTTAATTGCGAATACGAAATGATTATTTACTGGAGCGAAGAAGACCAAGCCTATATCGCCGAGGTGCCGGAGTTGGCGGGTTGTATGGCGGATGGCGCAACGTATCAGGAAGCTGTTAAAAATGCGGAGCAAGTGATTGCCGAATGGATAGAAACAGCTGTGGAATTGGGTCGTTATGTACCTGAGCCGAAAAGGCGGCTTTTGTATGCGTAAAGCCGCTGCTCTGGAAGTGCTGACCCGCATTAAGCCGATTTTGGCACAGCAATTCGGCGTGGTGCGCTTGGCATTGTTCGGTTCAACCGTCCGCGACGAAGCCAGCGACCAGAGTGATGTGGATATATTGGTCACTTTCGATGGCTTGGCGACTTCCGAACGCTATTTTGGCGTGTTGTTTTTACTGGAAGATTGCCTAGGTTGCGCTGTCGATTTAGTCACCGACAAAGCCCTACGCCAGCAATTACGCCCGTATATCGAGCAGGAAGCGATAGATGTCTAATGCAGTGCGGGAATGGCACTTTTATCTGGATGATATGATTGGCTTTACGGAAAAAGTCATCACTTATACCGAAGGCTTTAACCAAAATGATTTTATCAACAGTGGCTTAACGTATGATGCCACCGTGCGGAATCTGGAACTCATCGGCGAAGCCGCCACACATATTCCCGAAGAAGTGCGTAAAACCAACACACAAATTCCGTGGCGGCAACTGATAGCCACCCGCAACCGTTTGATCCATGGTTATCTGGGTATAGACAACGACACTTTATGGAGCATTATTGAAACGGATGTTCCGGCTTTGTTGCTTGAATTGAAATTGTTTTCACTCAATACGCGACTAGATATAGAAAAGGGTTATAAATGTGATTGATGACAAAATTGCTTCGCTAATTACTCAAGCTACTCCCGATGAGTTAAAAAAAATAAGAATATTTAAAAGTCGGACAGAAAAATTGTTGAGCAATAGCTTAATTCAAGATGGTTTCAATTGGAGTATTGGTTTACAGATAGACCAGAAAGGACCTTCCTTTTCTTTTCAGTTACCTTCTGATGAAGCAGTTGATTCGCTACTAATGAGGTTTAGGCACTTTTGGCTACAAGACGAGCCGTGCAATCTTTTTGTTATTTTAAACATTATTAATCGATATATTCCTGATGCTAGAAATCACACCAAGCCTCTTAAGGAGTCTTGGAAAATGGGAATGCTCCACTCAACTAATATCATAATTGATGATGTTCCTTTAACGACTGAAAAATTGATTGATATTTGGCTTAATGCTGAATTTTTCCATAATGACCAAACTGAAAAGAAAACTGAGTTGGATAATTTAATCGATAAAATTGATTTTTATTCACCTGGTTTTGCCAAGTTTTTGTTAGTTGGTTCAGTCCGTGAATGCTGTAATGTGATTTTTGAAGTAAATAAATTGCTAACAAAAGTACAGTAATCCTAAATTTTTACTGCCAATTAGCCGTGTAGGGTGGGCAACGTTTTTCTGCCCACCACTTTTATCGGCAAATGGTAGGCAAACGATAAAGCCGTTTGTCCACCCTACAATGTTTTTAGTTAACAACACATAGGATTACAACCATGACCACGATAGTCCTAGACGATGACCTGATGAATCAAGTTGTGCAGATTGCCAATTATCCAACGCCACAAGAGGCGGTTGCGGCTATTTTGTCCGACTATGTGCAAACCCATCAATCCCAAAAAACGCCGTTCGATAAATTGCGGGTTGATGTCGGTTTGACTAACGAAGAGGTTGATGAATTGTTTGGCCGCAATAAGAACATGGGCAGAACCATAGAGTTATGAGTTATTTGCTGGATACCTGCATCATTTCTGAATGCGTTAAGAAAAAGCCTGATGGCAATGTCAGACGTTGGTTTAATAAGCAGCAACCATCGCAGTTATTTTTAAGTGCCATCAGTATTGCTGAAATTAAAAAAGGTATTTACAAAATAAAATTTACTCAGCCGGAAAGGGCGTTGATTTTGCAAAATTGGCTTAACACGGTGGAAGCCGAATTTTCGCAACGCATTTTGCCGATTAGTGCCGATGTATTGGAACACTGGGCGCAGTTATCCGCACGAACTGAAAATCAAGGCAATAAATTAGCCATGATGGATAGCCTGATTGCGGCAACAGCACTTTGTTACGACTTAAAAATGGTAACGCGGAATGTTGATGATTTTAAATCGTGTGGACTTGAGTTAATTAATCCTTTTTCAGGGCATGAATAGTGAGAATCTTATGAACTGGCAAGAAGTCTGCTCCAACCCCAATTTAAAAAACCTGCCTTTTAAAATAGAACTGAACGAATATGGGCAAATCGTCATGAGTCCGATGAAGGTATTGCATTCCTTATTACAAGGCGAAATTGAACGCCTGTTGTTACATTACGCCCCAGGCGGCAAGGTTTTCCCCGAATGCGCCATTTTTACCCCCAAAGGCACAAAAGTCGCCGATGTGGTTTGGGTGTCTAGTGCGCGTTTGCAAATCATCAAGCATGAGGCTGAATGTTCGGTTGCGCCGGAAATTTGTATTGAGGTGCTGTCAGACAGCAATACCGAACTGGAAATGATGGCGAAGAAAAAGCTCTATTTTGGGCAAGGGGCGCAGGAATTTTGGCTGTGCGACCAACAAGGCGCTATGCGTTTTTTTAATGCCGATAATGAATTGGCTCATTCGCAAATGTTACCGGATTTTCCGGTGCAGGTTGATGTTTAAACCTCCGAAAACAGAATATCGTAGGTTGGGCTGACGATAGGAAGCCCAACATTTAACGCCTCAAATTGTTGGGCTTCGTGACTCAGTCTTTATGCCCAAAAGGGTACAACTAACAAAAATTATTAAAACCAGCAAAAACGGAAACTCAATGCTCAGTATTAAAGACCTAACCGTCAACGTAAACGATAAAAAAATCCTCAAAGGCATCAATCTTGAGGTCAAAGCCGGCGAAATCCACGCCATCATGGGGCCGAACGGTTCCGGCAAAAGTACCTTGTCGCATATTTTGTCCGGTAAATCCGGTTATGAAGTCACGGGCGGTTCGGTGACGTACCAAGGCAAGGATTTGCTGGAGATGCCGCCGGAAATCCGTGCCCGCGAAGGGGTGTTTTTGGCCTTCCAATATCCGGTGGAAATCCCTGGCGTCAGCAATGTGTATTTGCTGAAAGCCGCGCTGAATGCGGTACGCAAGCACAATGGCTTGGATGAAGTTGATGCGATGGATTTTTTGACTTTGGTTAAAGCTAAAGTGAAAGCCTTGGAAATGGACGAAAAATTCTTGTACCGCGCCGTCAACGAAGGCTTTTCCGGCGGCGAGAAAAAACGTAATGAAATCCTGCAAATGGCGATGTTGGAACCGAAATTGTGCATCCTCGATGAAACCGATTCTGGCCTCGACATCGACGCGCTGAAAATCGTCGCCGATGGCGTCAATTCGCTGCGCTCGCCAGACCGCTCGTTCATCATGGTCACGCATTACCAACGCTTGCTCGATTACATCAAACCCGATTTTGTCCACGTTTTGGCGCACGGGCAAATCATCAAATCCGGCGGCCCCGAACTGGCTTTGGAGCTGGAAGAAAAAGGTTACGGCTGGTTGGAAGAGGCGGCGGCATGAGTGCAGCGTTAAACGATTACACAGCCAGCTACTCAGCTTTAGCTTTGCCTGGGCAAAATTTGCCGTGGTTGCAAGAACTCCGTGCCGATGCTTACGCCCATTTCGCCAGCCACGGTTTTCCGTCGCCGCGTGCCGAAGAATGGCGTTACACCAACGTGTCCGCATTGGAGAAAAAAGCCTTTTCGCCTTTGTTGGACGCGGCGCAAACCGTTGATGCCGAATGGCTTAAAGCTTATCAATTGGCGGATACCTATTCGTTGGTGTTGGTTGATGGACATTTTTCTGCTGACTTATCAAAACTGGCAGGCTTGCCAGAAGGCGCACAAATCCTCAGCATGGCGGAAGCATTGCAAACCTGCCCCGAACAGGTCGCGGCGTATTTGGGTAAAGCGGTCAACAATAACGAACACGGTTTTATCGCCTTCAACAATGCTTGGTTCACCGATGGCGTGTTTGTCCATATTCCTGAGAAATGCGTGTTAGACAAACCCATCCAATGCCTTCACATCGTCACTCAAGACGGCGGTTTGGCAACCACGCGCAACCTGTTGGTGCTGGCTGAACACGCCGCCGCGCAATGGTTGGATACCTTTGTCGGTGCCGATGTCGGTTATTTATCGGCTGCGGTAACAGAAGCCTTTGTTGGGCAAAACGCCGAACTGACCGCTTACAAAGTCCAATGCGAATCGGCAAAAGCCTATCATTTCGGCGGTTTGTACATCCAACAAGCCCGCGATGCCCGTTGCACGCACCACAATTTTGCTTTCGGCGGCTTGTTGGCGCGTTCCGACATCCATACCGATTTGGAACAAGCGGCAGAATGCGAGTTGAACGGTTTGTACTTGGGCGTAAAACGCCAGCATCATGACAACCACACACGCATCAATCACCTGAAACCACACGGCATCAGCCGCGAAACCTACAAAGGCGTATTGGCAGACCGCGCCCGTGGCGTGTTCCAAGGCCGCGTGGTGGTTGCCGAAGACGCGCAAAAAACCGACTCGCAAATGAACAACCGTAACCTGTTGTTATCCGCCGATGCCGAAGCCGACACTAAACCCCAGCTAGAAATCTACGCCGACGATGTCAAATGCGCCCACGGCGTGACAGTCGGGCAATTAGAAGAAAAATCGGTGTTTTATTTGCAATCGCGCGGTGTTGATGAGGAAACGGCTAGGAATATGCTGACCTTTGCGTTTGCTAATGAGATGGTGGATAAGGTTAAGATTAAAGGCTTGCATGATTTGGCGCTGGCGCAATTGTTGGAACGGTTTCCGCAAGCGGGGATTGAGAAGGAGTGGTTGTAAAGAAACAATTGTGACAAATATCTGAATAATTAAAAAAGGCTACTTTTTATGGCAGTGCGAACTTTGGTTTGTGTCTTCGCTGCCTTCAAAGAAATTAAGTTTGGAATAACTCCAAAAATATATTTTGCCCTTTTCTTTAAATAAGGCATGTACAGTAAGCTGATGCTCTTGTCCACCGTGTCCTAGCGAAATAAAAAATGGATTAATATCTACGCAGTCAGGTTTATGGTTGATAAGCGCATGGGTAATCAATGTGTTTTTATGCTGCTCGGCAGCAAATAAAAAAACACCTAAAACAAAAAAATTGACTAGGAATGGCGACCACGTGTTTACAAGCCAAAATTTGCGTAAGCGAGGAAATGCCAGCAGTATACAGCTTGCCACGATAGCTGTGGTTATAAGCGTGAACGTCAGAGGTGGAAGCAAGAAGGGAAGAAAATCTTTATATACGGGAGCTACTAAAAAAATCGGCGGAATTGCAAGAGGCCCTAATAAGCTGAAGTTATAAAAAGAAAAAATACACCAGAAGAAGTAAGTGTTACGTAGAAAAACTGAAATACGGATAAAAATAATGAAAGAAAATAATAAAGTAAGAAAAATTATTAGCTTATCCATTATTCTTGTTTTTAGATTTTTCGTGCATGGCTACAAAATTGTGGCAATCTGAATGCTGATATTTGGCAATTGCGTCAAGGTGACATTATCACCGGAATGTAACGTGGATTTTTCTGCATAAGATTCGCCATTTGGCTTACGATAAACCTCCAAGCAGTTGTCGTTCAGATTAAGCAACCAGTATTCAGGAACACCGTGCAAGGCATATAAACGCAACTTTTCGTTTTGGTCGAAACGTAGGGATGAATCGGCGACTTCGATTAGTAAAAGCACATCCTCGGCGATTGGATGGCGCGAGGTATAAAAATCCTCATGTGGTTTTAGCAACATGAAGTCCGGTTCGGGTTCTGATAAATCACCGAGTTGGAGTGGGTCTTGGACGCTGGTTATCAGGTTTCCAGGAATTATTTTACTAAACACATGGTTAATGCGTTTCAAGTGACCCGCATGAGAAGAGCCTATCGGTGCCATATCTAAAATTTCTCCGTTAATCAGTTCCACGCGGCTGCCGGGCGGAAAAATATTAGCCTCGCCCATTCTGCGCCATTCATCCAGATTGGTCAGGTGCTTAAGCGGATGGTTAAAATCCGGAAAAAAAACGGACATCGGTTGCCCGCTATTCGCCGGTGGTTTGGTAGGATTAACAGTGACCATAAACACGCCAGAATTAAAAAGAATTTAACGTAAATATAATAGCTTGGCCTAAGACAAGCAACAGAAACTAACAGTGACCATGACAAACTTCCCAGTACAACAAATCCGCGCCGACTTCCCCATCCTTGCCGAAAAAATCCGCAATAAGCCGCTGGTTTATCTCGACAATGCCGCCAGTTGCCAAAAGCCCAATGCGGTGATTGATGCCATCAGCAATTTTTACCGCCATGATTACGCCAACATCCATCGGGGTGTGCATACCTTAAGCGTCCGAGCCACCGACAAATTTGAAGCGGCGCGGGAGAAGGTCAAAACCTTCATCAACGCCGTCAGCAGCAAAGAAATTATTTTCGTGCGCGGGGCGACCGAAGCCGTCAACTTGGTAGCGCAAACTTACGGCAAAGCCAACATCCAAGCAGGCGATGAAATCATTATCACCGCGATGGAACACCATTCCAACATCGTGCCGTGGCAAATGCTCTGTGAACAAACCGGCGCGGTGCTGAGAGTTGCGCCGATGAACGTGCAAGGCGAATTGCTTTACCCCGAATTTGAAGCCTTGTTAAACGACAAAACCCGCTTGGTTGCTGTCGTGCACATGTCCAACGCGCTGGGTACGATCAACCCTGTGGAAAAAATCATCGCCGCCGCCCACGCCAAAAACATCCCCGTCCTGCTCGACGGCGCGCAATCCATCCCGCACATGGCGGTGGACGTGCAAGCCTTGGATTGCGATTTTTACGTGTTCTCAGGCCACAAACTCTACGGGCCATCCGGCATCGGCGTGCTGTACGGTAAACAAGCCCTGCTCGAAGCCATGCCCCCGTACCAAGGCGGCGGCGACATGATTCGCACCGTCACCTTCGAAAAAAGCACCTACGCAGGCTTGCCGCATAAATTTGAAGCCGGCACGCCGAACATTGCCGATGTCGTTGGTTTGGGCGCGGCGATTGATTACCTGAACAACTTTGGCATGAATGCTATAGCCGATTACGAAGCCGAACTGCTGGCCTACGCCACCGCACAAGCCGAGCAGATTAAAGGCTTAAAAATCATCGGCACAGCGGCGGAAAAAGGCGGGATTTTGTCGTTCACGCTAGAGCGCATCCACCCGCACGACATCGGCACTATGCTAGACAGCTTAGGCATAGCAATCCGAGCAGGCCACCACTGCGCCATGCCCGTGATGGATTTCTACCAAATTCCCGCTACCGCTAGGGCTTCGTTTGCGATGTATAACACCATGGAAGAGGTTGATGTGTTGATGGGTGGAATTAAGGGGTTGATTGAGGCGTTTGGGTAGTATAGATATTAATAACTTTTGCACTAAGTGAGTAGAAATGTCGTTAAGAAAGAAGGGGAAAGAAATTAAGAGATTGATTTCTGCTTTTGAAATTGAAGCCGCTAAATTTCATGACATTAAATTCAGCACATATTTCATAACCTCAAACAGCGTTAATGAAGATAAAAATTTTGAATCTCCAAACCACGCAATTTCACTATGGCAATATTATGGGAAAATGCCTCGTGAGAATGCGTTCGATATATATTTTAATAACTTAAAGAATAGTGATCTCCAATGGGGAGTTCGGGGGGCGGAACTATCATCATTTGGAATCATTGAAGGTGAGTCATGCAATTTGTTTGTCAGAATGGCTAAACGTGCAGGTAGTTTATTTAATGAAAACGAAGCTGAAATTATTAAGTCAAGGGTATTGAAAGAATTTTGCAACGAAGAAATTGGAAGCGAGAATATAATTATTTTTGTTACAAATGAAGATAAGTTGTCTATTTGGTTAAATTATCTTCTTTATTTTATATCAATGACTTACCCTGGTTCAGATAAATTAACAAGAATAGACCCAGACCCATTTTCTTTATCATTATTGGCATTAGAGCAAATATTAGACGATCCAAAAATTGAAAAGATTAAAGGGGATAGTTCTTTGAAAAAATTGGAAAGCATCAAGTTTAAAGTGGCATTTTCTTTTCCTGGAGAGAAACGGGATTATGTTTCTAAAGTTGTTGAATTAATTCGGCCTGAATTTGATAAGGACAGTATATTTTATGATTTTGACTACCAGTCACAATTAGCTAAACCAAGCATTGATACGGTTTTGCAAAACATTTACAGAGAAAATGCAGAACTTATTGTTGTATTTTTGTGCGCTGAGTATGCTCAGAAAGAATGGTGTGGTTTAGAGTTACGGGCTATTAGAGATATTATCAAAGCAAAAGAAGTAGATAGAATTATGTATGTTCGCTTTGATGATGCAAAAGTAGATGGTGTTTTGTCTATTGATGGATATATAGATGCAAACAAGTTTTCCGAAGCCCAAGTTTCCAAATTCATATTAGAGCGTTTAAGTTTGCTATCTGAATAATATATGCTGATTCCCAAGCTCCAGCTTGGGAATCAGCGTAACAGCGACGAGGAGTTAACCAATGTTTGCCACTCAATTAAATTTCTCAGACGAAATAACCAACCAAATCCAAGCCAATCTGCAAGCCTGTGGCGAAACTTTTGAAGAATTTGTCCAGCAAGCGGTGGCGCATGAATTGCAACGGCGCAAAGCCAATGATCTAAAGTCTTTTTTTGATGGTTTACAGCCCTTAGAAAGTTTTGCAGATGTTGATCCAGTGGCTTATGTTGATGACATTCGCAGTAACAGTCGGTTAATCAATGATTAAAAATATCTTGTTAGATACTGACGTGATCATCCACCTGTTACGTAAACAAGCAACGACGGTCAAAACTTTGTTGGTTTTACAGCAACAACATTGCGAGTTTTATATTTGTCCAATTGTTGTGGCTGAAATATATGCAGGGGTATTTGCAAAAGAATATGCGGACATAGAGCAATTCTTTTCTTATTGCCATACACTAACGATTGACAGCGAGATCGGAAAAATTGCCGGGCTTTATGCCAACCAATTCCGTAAGGCGTATAACAAAATTTCTTTAGAAGATTACTTGATTGCCGCCTGCGCTAAAAAATACCAGCTTTGTTTGTGGACGAATAATGCAAAGCACTATCCTATGCAAGATATTCAATTAGTTAAGGAATCCGATGTTTGAAGACCTACGCGACCTCTACCAAGAAGTCATATTTGACCATAATCGCAATCCACGCAATTTTCGCGTGATTGACCCTGCTGACCGTAAAGTGGAGGGCTTTAACCCTTTATGCGGCGATCGTCTGACGCTGTATTTGAAAATGGACGGCGACACGATAAAAGATGCCAGTTTCCAAGGTTCCGGCTGCGCGATTTCTACGGCATCGGTGTCGTTGATGACGGAAATCATCAAAGGTAAAACCGAAGCGGAAGCGGAGGCGTTGTTTAAGACCTTCCACGAAATGACCACGGGTAAAGACGAAGACATCCAATTGGAAGCGGTCGGCAAGTTGGCGGTGCTGGCGGGTGTGCGCGAGTATCCGGCACGGGTGAAATGCGCGACTTTGGCTTGGCATACGCTGGATGCGGCGTTGAAAAACGAAACGCAGTCTATTTCTACCGAATAATTCATTTTGTAGGGTGGGCTTGCTTTTTTGCCCACCAAAATTAATATCCATCGGTGGGCAAAAAAGCTTGCCCACCCTACGGTTTCAAATGACTTCACAAAATCCCTACCTCGGAAAACTCGCCGTCCTTTACGAAAACCACGGCGACATCCAGCCCTTCCAACAACTCGCCGATCAGCTTGCCGTGCCGTTGCGCATCAGCAGCGAAGCTAATTTCGACCAGCACGAAGCCTTTTTCTTAAGCTGGCGTGACGGTTGTCTCAAACTGCTCGATAAAGAATTGCTGAAAAAAGGCGGTATGACGGTGGAGATTGAGCCGCGCCAAGGCGAGCAACGCTCGTGGCCTGCGCCGAAAGATGGCGCATTGGCGAAGGCGTTGGGGCGCAAGACCAAAACCGTAGTCGATGCGACCACGGGTTGGGGGCAAGACAGTTTGCATATTTTCCGCATGGGTTATGACCTGCTGTGCATCGAACGTTCGCCCATCATGGCTGCGTTGTTGGCAGACGGTTTCCAACGTTTGGCACAGGAAGATTGGATGCAACGTTTGCAACTGCAACCGCCGTGTTTATTAACAGGCAATGCTATCGAATTGCTGGCCACACTGCTGGAAGCGCCGGATTGTATCTACCTTGATCCTATGTTTCCGCCCAAACGCAAAAAATCGGCGTTGGCAAAAAAATCGATGATGGTGCTGCGCGATTTATTGGGCGATGACGAAGACAAAGAGGCATTGTTTGCCGCCGCGATGCAAGCTACGAGCAAGCGCGTGGTAGTGAAATGCCCCGATTATGCCGAGCCGTTAGGCGGCGTTAAACCGAGCGATAGTTTTTCCGGTAAGTTATTACGTTATGATGTGTTTTTGAAAAATTGATGTAGACCTTTCTGGCTTGTAAAACCTGAAAAGTCTTTTTAAATATTGGGAGAAGCAAAATGTCAGATTGGGTCGATGTCATTGCCAATTATGCGTTGGCAAATGGTGAAAATGTGGTTGTTGATGTCGACGGAACGCAAGTTGCCGTCTTTAAAATCGACGGCGTTTGTTATGCGATTGAAGATGTTTGCACTCACGACGGCGCAGAAATTGCCAGCGGCAAATTGGTGGGTGATGAAATTGTTTGCCCGCGCCACGGCGCGCGTTTTTGCGTGAAAACCGGTGCGGTCAAATCCGCCCCCGCTTATGAAGATGTCACTTGCTTTCCGTTGCGCGTCGAAAACGGCATCGTGCAAGTGAAAGACGACCGCTGGGATTAGGCCGCAACGTGGAGAAATGGCTGGGTTACGCGCTGTTGTCGATGTTTTTTGCCGGCTTTACGTCGGTGATCGCTAAAGTCGGCTTGTCCGGTATTTCAGGTGATTTGGGCTTAAGCGTCCGCACCTTGTTTGTCAGCGTCTTTGTGTTGGGTTTTGCCGCCATCGTCGTGCCGCTGACCGATTGGACGACGCTGAACCGCCATAATCTCATCTGGTTGGGCGCATCGGCTCTGACCACCACGTTATCGTGGATTTTTTACTACAAAGCCTTAAAAATCGGCGATGTCGCCAGTGTTGCTCTGATCGACAAAGGCAGTGTGGTGGTGGCGATTGCACTGGCGGCCTTGTTGCTTAAAGAAACCATCAGCCTACGGGTGATGCTGGGGGCATTGCTGATAGTTGCGGGCTTGCTGGTGATAGCTAAAAAGTCTTGACCGCTGCCGTTAAGTTCTTTATCCATAAGCCAAACTTATCGTTTATAATTTGCCCCTTTTTCCATCTTGACGGCCTAGCCCTCAATCTTTCTGAAGACCATGCAAGAAATCAATCCCATCAAAAACAAAATTGCCGACTTAAAAACCCGCAGCCACGGGCTGAGGGGGTATCTTTGACTTCGACAATAAATCCGAACGCTTAATAGAAGTTTTACGCGAACTGGAAAATCCCAAAATTTGGGATAACCCCGAAAATGCCCAAGCTATGGGCAAAGAACGCGGACAACTGGAAGCCGTCGTCAACACCATCAACGAACTCGATCGCGGCCTTGCCGACGCTGAAGAACTGCTGATGATGGCGGTGGAAGAAGACGACGAAGACACCGTTGAAACCGTCATTGCCGATTTGGACTATTTCGAGAAAAAAGTCGCCGACTTAGAATTCCGCCGCATGTTTGCTGGCGAAATGGATGCCAATAACGCCTTTTTGGACATCCAATCCGGCTCTGGCGGCACCGAAGCGCAAGACTGGGCTTCCATCATCGAGCGCATGTACTTACGTTGGGGCGAAAGCCGGGGCTTTAAAACTGAACTGATCGAAGAATCACCAGGCGATGTCGCGGGCATCAAATCCGCCACCATCCGCTTTGAAGGCGAATATGCGTTTGGTTGGCTCCGTACCGAAACGGGCGTGCATCGTTTAGTGCGGAAATCGCCGTTCGACTCCGGCAATCGTCGCCATACTTCATTTGCTTCGGTGTTTGTCTCACCCGAAATCGACGACGACATCGACATCGACATCAATCCCGCCGATATTCGCGTTGACGTCTACCGCGCCAGTGGTGCAGGGGGGCAGCACGTTAACAAAACCGAATCCGCCGTGCGGATGACGCACAACCCGACTGGCATCGTCGTGCAATGCCAAAGCGACCGCTCGCAACACAAAAACCGCGACACCGCCATGAAGCAACTGAAAGCTAAGTTGTACGAACTGGAAATGCGTAAACGCAGCGAAACCGCACAGGCCTTGGAAGACACCAAATCTGACATAGGTTGGGGCAGCCAAATACGTTCGTATGTGTTGGATCAATCGCGCATCAAAGACTTACGCACAGGCGTGGAAACTGGCAACACCCAAGCCGTGCTAGACGGCGATTTGGATCAGTTTATTGAGGCTAGTTTGAAGAGTGGGTTGTGATAACCGAATAAGCACATTATAGGATGCATCTCAATGAGAAAAATTATTGTCACTGATTTAACAAGATTTTCTAATGAAGATATTGTGTGTATTGCGGGTATAGATATTGATACAGGAGAATGTATACGACCACTACCTTATTTGCCTATTTCCGAATGCAAAAGATTAAATATTTTGCCTGGCGCGGTTCTTTCGGGAAAATTTAATACATGTCCAACTATAGAACTGCCACATAGTGAAGACATGAATTATGAGAATTTGACTTTTCTCGGGCCGTGTTCAGATAGTGAATTCAAAGAGATATTATCAGCCTCAATTTCTCAAAATATTGAGCAAGGTTTTAATGTGTCTTTGCAAAATAATCAGAAACATATTCCTCCAGAATCGAAACCTACAAAATCCATAATTACTATTTCGGTAAATCCGAATCAAATTGAAGTTGTTCAAGATGGATTTGACAAAACAAAAATAAAAATTCATTTCACTGATAGTAATTTGAAAAGTTATCGTTTTTTAGCGATTACTGATTATGGCTTTTATCACTATGCAAAAAATCATTATCAAACAACGAATAACTACAACGAAATTAACTCAGTGATTAAAAATCAAGATGAAGTTTTTCTTAGGATTGGCTTAGGACGGTTACACATAAGTCAACAAGGAATAAAAGGTTATTGGCTTCAAGTAAACGGTATCTACACCTTTCCAGATTACTTTAAAAATGTTAGAGCATATTTTTAATATGCAAACATTTACCATAGGATTTACCCAAAAATCAGCCGAACAATTTTTTTCTTTAATCAGAAAAAACGAAGTTAAGCGTATTGTTGATACACGCTTAAATACTACGTCGCAATTGGCGGGTTTTGCAAAGAAAAATGATCTTACATATTTCCTAAAAGAATTATGCCAAGCCGATTATATTCATCTACTTGACCTAGCCCCAACTAAGCCAATGCTAGATGCCTATAAAAATAAAGCCATTACTTGGGAAAGTTATGCCGATAAATTTACAAATTTAATGGCACAACGCAACATAGAACGTATTATTGATAAGTCTTTGCTTGATAAAGGCTGTTTGTTATGTAGTGAACATTTGCCGCATCAATGCCACAGACGGTTGGTTGCTGAATATCTGAGTCAGCATTGGGATGAAAACATTAAAATTGTCCATCTATCATGAGCATTCAAGAAACCCCAACTGTTTTTATTGCTTATCCGCATGATTTTTCTTGCTACCAAAAGTTTGAAAGAAAAATCACTAAGATTCTTGCGAACCTTAAAAGCTTTTCTTTAGCTTACCCAGAAGATTACTTAGGGTTTATTGAAAAAAAATTAGGCTCTGATGATCGCGTTAAAAATGCAATAACTTTGCTTGACGATCAACAAATTTCTGAAGTTGTTAATTACGCAATTATCTTTAATGATAACGAAAGTTTTTCAAACATTATTACCAAGCTTTCTAGTCATAATGTTCCGACTCGATTGATAGATACCAAAACTACAAAAGTGGTAAACGTTGATAAAAAAGAAAAATATGACGTTTACATCGGGAGAGGATCTGATTGGGGCAATCCTTATGTGATTGGAAAAGATGGTGACAGAGATGAGGTCATTAGAAAATATAAATACGATTTTGAGCGGGGCTTTTTAAAAGGTGACAAACAAAAGCTTTTGTTATTAAAAGGCAAAGTTCTAGGATGTCACTGTAAGCCTGCTGCTTGTCATGGCGATATTCTTGTGGAGTATTTAAATTCAATTGATGATGGGAAGTAAATGCTGTCATTTTCCAAGTAACCCTGTTTATTTATTAATAAAACATCCTTCAGATAACAAATTCTTAAAAGTTCGATAGGCTTTTAACTTATTCTTTTAAATTTTTACATTAAACAAACATGTCCGAAATCCAACAAGACGAACAAGAACAAATCCGCCAACGCCGTAGCAAACTCAACGAGTTGCGCGAACACAGCATTGCTTTCCCTACCGACTTCCGCCGTGATGTCATCGCGGGCGAAGTTTTAGCCGAATACGCTGGCAAAACCAAAGAAGATCTGGAAGCCGAGCCGCTACGGGTGAAAATCGCCGGGCGGATGATGACCCGCCGCGTGATGGGTAAGGCGAGTTTTTGCCATATCCAAGATATGTCCGGCAAAATCCAGTTGTATGTCAGCCGTGATTCGCTGCCAGAAGGCGTGTACAACGAGCAATTCAAAAAATGGGATATTGGCGATATTTTGGGTGCGGAAGGCGTGTTGTTCAAAACCCAAACTGACGAGCTGAGTATTAAAGTTGATAGCATCCGTTTGTTGACCAAAGCCTTGCGCCCGTTGCCAGAAAAATTCCACGGGATTGCCGATCAAGAAATCAAATATCGCCAACGGTATTTGGATTTGATTATGAGCGAAGAATCGCGCAACACCTTCTTCATCCGCTCGAAAATCGTCGCTTACATCCGCCAATTTTTGACGGATCGCCAGTTCTTGGAAGTGGAAACACCGATGATGCAAGTCATCCCAGGCGGCGCAACTGCACGCCCATTCACCACGCACCACAACGCGTTGGATATGGACATGTATTTGCGTATTGCACCGGAATTGTATTTGAAACGCTTGGTGGTCGGCGGTTTTGAGCGCGTATTTGAAATCAACCGCAACTTCCGCAACGAAGGCTTATCGACCCGCCATAATCCTGAATTCACCATGCTTGAGTTTTACCAAGCCTATGCGGAATATCATGAATTGATGGATTTGACCGAAGCCATGTTACGCGGCATTGCTGAAGAAGTGGTCGGGCAAACCGTCATCAATTATCAGGGCGAAGAATATGATTTCGGCAAACCGTTTGTTCGCATGACGGTGGTCGAATCTATTTTACATTTCAATCCTGATTTGACCGCCGGCGATTTGGCGACCCGTGAAGCGGCAGTAAAAGTCGCTGAGAACCTACGCATTCCAGTCAAAGAAGGCTACGGTTTGGGTAAAGTGCAGATTGAAATCTTTGAAAAAACTGTCGAAAGCCGTTTGATGCAACCGACGTTTATTACTGCTTATCCGGTCGAAGTTTCACCGCTGGCACGCCGTAACGACAATGATCCACATGTTACCGACCGCTTCGAGTTTTTCGTCGGCGGGCGCGAAATCGCCAACGGTTTCACCGAGTTGAATGATGCCGAAGACCAAGCGGAACGTTTCCAAAAACAAGTCGATGAAAAAGACGCAGGCGATTTAGAAGCCATGCACTTTGATGCCGATTACATCACGGCTTTGGAACACGGAATGCCGCCAACGGCAGGTGAGGGCATTGGTATCGACCGTTTGGTGATGCTGTTTACCGATTCGCCATCGATACGTGATGTGTTGTTGTTCCCGCATATGCGGCCTAAGGCGTAAATTTGGGAAGCTTTCCGCGTTAGCTAAAAACCTTGTCTGGCAAAAATTATCTTTATTTCATCGTAATTTCATTATAAAGATTTTTAATAAGCAATTGTTGGAACAAGGTTTTTTCTTAATTTGCCCGTGGCGCTACGGGCTTGGCTAACGCGGAGGTTTATATGCACGACGAACTCAAAACCAGAACCCTGACCCAATTTTATATTGGCTTAGGGTTGTTTGTTCTCTCCGGCGGCACGGTGATGTTGGTGACCGATCCGTTTCTAATGGCAGATATTGCTTTGGTGATGCTCAGCGTTTACTTGATGTTTACTGGCTTGGTGCGGCACAAGGCGCATGGCTGATCTGACCATTTAAAAAACCTGTCGGCTATACCGGCAGGTTTTTAGCGGATGACCTTAATATATTCCCCTTTCGCCTCGCGGCTTGCCCCCACGACTAGCCGTTGCAAACCGGTGGCGGTTTTTTCCAACATACCGCACACTTCGACGAGTTCTCCCGTATAAGCTTGTCCCGTGTAGGTGGCGGTAAAACTGATAATGGTGGGTATGCTGGGGTGGTCGGTGATAAAACGTGCCGGATAATCAAAGCTATAGCGGTCATTAAGCACGCGGCATTGCAAGGTGGTTGCCCCCAATTTTTGGCATTCGCCGGTTTCATTTTCCGCTTCGTTGAGCAAGCTTAGATCAAACTTCCGTCCGTTGACCAAGCCTTTGTTGTGTTTGCGGCGTTCATGCCAAAGGTAGTCGTCGAAACTTATTTCAGCGGCGCGGCGTTGGTAGGATTCTTGCCAATCGGCAGCGCTCAGGTCGGCTAGTTGATGTTGGTCGATGAGATCACGCACCCATTGGCGGCAATGCTGGAAGCTGTCGCGGTCATAACAGACAAGATCAATATCCGAGCTTGGATTTTGTACGCCCACCAGCAGGGATCCCGTCACGCCCAAGCTTTCTAAATTAACACCGCCGTTTTGCAGCAAGTGTGCCAGCTGTTGGAAATCAGCTTCCACTGCATCGCTTGGCGTGGCTTTTAGCAAGCTTTGTAAGCGTTGCTTTGGTTGGTGGTGTTGGCTAATGTTGCCGATAGCGACGGCATGCATCGGCGCGGCGAGACGCTTTGAATAATGCAGGTATTCAGGGTGATGGTTTTGCAGATAGGCGTTGGCGGCATCGGTCGGGTATTTTTTCCAGCCGCTGGCTTCACGCACATAGCGTAAAAAACACAATACTTTGGCGTTTTCCAATTCCTGCGCAACCACCGCAAAAAGCAGGCCGTCGGCGGTTTCTATAAAGTCTTTCGGGTAAAATGGCGGGGTTTGCATCGGCATAAAACTAAGCTTGACAACAGGTTGCTGTATTATGCCATCGAAGACCTGATGGGTCTGTTTCCTGACTACTTTTATTCGCCCCACCCATGCCCAAATTGTCCCGATATTTCTCCCGCGCCATCTGGCTAAAAATCCATCTGTATCTTGCCTTGGTTGGCGGTTTTTTCTTTGCCCTGATTGGCCTCAGCGGCAGCCTGAATGTTTATCGTGCGGAATTGGATAGTTTTTTCAATCCGCAACTCACCATCGAACAGCCGCAGGCCCGTTACCAGTCGTTAGACACTATTTTGGCAGCCATAAAAGCCGCGCACCCCCAGCGCCTGGGCAGTTGGACGCTGGAAATGCCGCAAACGCCGGAAGCGATGCTCACCGCCTGGTACGAAAAGCCGCAAGAAACTTATTTTGATTATTACGCACCGCTGATGGTTTCGGTCAATCCTTACACCGCCGAAGTGGTCGATAGCCGCTTTTGGGGGCAAACGGCGATGACTTGGCTGATGGATTTGCACACCCAATTGCATTGTGATGCTTTCGGTTGGCAAAGCGTCGGCGTGTTAGGCGCTTTACTGATGGTTTCCGTCCTGACAGGCTTAACTTTATGGTGGCCTGCCGGTGGCCTGCGGCACGCTTTCGCGTTTAGGTACAACCAAGGCTGGATGCGTTTGTTGATGGACTTGCATCGCTGGTTGGGTTTGGCCAGTTCAGCCGCTTTGTTGGTGTTGGCCTTTACCGGTCTGCAACTGAGCTACCCGCAATTGCTCGAAGCCATCACCGGCGCTGACGATATGGGGCATGGCAATAATGGCAAACCGGTGCTGAGCAAAGCCCAGCCGACCAACCGTCCGGTGCGCTTGGAGGCGGCAGAATTCGTCGCCCGTGGCGCATTTCCGAAAGCGACGCTCAGGCGTGTTACCACGCCGGTTGGCGATAGCGGCACCTATCGCATCAACCTGCGCCAAGCGGGCGAAGTCAACCACAAGCACCCGTTTACGATGGTGTGGATAGACCGCTGGAGCGGACAAATTAAAGCCGTGCGCGATCCCCAAAAATTTAACGCGGGCGAACAGCTGATGACCTGGATGTGGCCTTTGCACACCGGCGAAGCTTTGGGTGCGGCGGGTCGGTTTGCTTGGTTTTTGGCGGGTTTATGTCCGGCGTATTTTTATGTCAGTGGATTATTGCATTGGCTGCATAAACGTGGGGTTGTCCGCGACAGGCCGGTGCGTTGGGAACTGCTGCGCTTGGCGGCTATACACGCTTGGCAAGCCGGGCAACGGGGCTGGGTTTGGGCTTTGCCACTGGTCAAGTCTGCATTAAAACAGTTATTGGTTTGGCTTGAAAAGTTGAAAGCTAAGTATCTGGATAAATTTGATAAAAAGGTTTAAATAGCTTTTTGGATTTATGTGTACTAGCTCAGATATGGTCTGACAGTTACGTTCAATTTCCTACTTGATGTAAGAAATCAGCAACTATGGGCGCACATACTTTTCCACCTTGACCTGTATTTGAAGCAAGTGTGTGCGTCACCATACACGCAAAACTGAGTCTTTTTCCTTTTGCTAAAGGCTCACGCCAACCAATAAACCAAGCCGTGTTATGTTCCAACAAGCCGTTTAATTGCCCGCCAGTTTGGGCCGTACCGGTTTTGCCATAAATCCGGCATCGGTCGGGATGATTAGCAAAGGCAATCTGTGCGGTTCCTTTTTGAACGACAGCAGCCATGCCTTGGTGAATAAGCCCGAAATCAGCATCTAATCTGTTGGTGATTATCGGCTTAACAGAATCATGATCCCATTGTTTAATTAAATTGGGATGAAACCCATTGCCCGTGGCTGCCAAAGTTGCAATTTGCACCATCGTCAATGGTGTCACTTGGATACTTTGGCCTATCGAAGTTTGCAGCAAGTCTCTAATGGCAAGAGAACCGGGGGTATTTGAAAACAGCGGGATATTGTTCTGTGAAGATGAAAAAATACTGGCGGTTTCCCATAATTGTTTCTGGTTTGGGTTAAATTTGTTATTTGCCGGCAACAGACTTATGCTTTTATCAAGGCTAAAGCGGCTCATAAAATCCGTCAAAAATAAATTTGCCTTACCATTAGGGTCAGACAGGTCGTGATTTTCCGCCGCTTCACCATCCATAAGCTTGGCCAATTGGGCAAACCATACATTTGAAGAATCCCTAATCGCTTCGGCAACACCTAAACGGTTTTTTATCTCGCCACTGGTACTACAAGCGGCAGCAGTTAGTGGTTTATCATAGAACTGTGCCATCGTTTCGGGGCTAGTGCCGCAACAATTGCTAATTGGTTTGACGGTATCGGGATCGACCAAGCGCCTATCAAAATAAGCTTGGCGATAAATTGGCATACTTGTGGCAGACTTTGCCAAGCCTGTCAGCTGGCTAAACTCATCGCGACCTAAACCATTAAAATAATTTTCTAAGCGCTTCCCTTCCGGTGTGTTTTTGGTTTTGTTTATTTGTTCAGCGGCAGCTAACGCCATAAAAATTTTAAAACTGGAACCGGGCGCTTGATTATTATCGCCACCTTTCCAGCCACGGTTTAAAAAAGGATCAAGTTGTTCGTAATGTTTGTAAAAAGCCGCCTTATCCCAGGTTTTTTCTGCCCAGGCGACATTTTCAGGCGGCTGGGGGAAAGACGAAGCCGCTAAAATATCCCCGGTATCCGCATCCAAAACCAGCAATGCCCCGCGCCTGACATATTGGTAAGGATCGTCTTTCATAGAGGTGTGGACATTTTTTAAACCTGCGCTTAATGCTTTATTGGCAATATCTTGCAGATGGCTGTCTAGGGTCAAGGTTAAACGGTAGCCTTCTTTAAAGCGGCTTTCTGCTAATAGATAACTTAGGCGTTTGTAGTCGTTTTTATCAACGCCCACCAAACCGAGCAAGCCTAGTTTTTCGGCGATTGGAGCAGCTACCCCAAATTCATTAGTCAATTGCGCGCCATCGGCAGTTTCAATACTAAAGCGCGAGTCTTGTTCTTCTTGTAAGGGTTTGCTTAAGGTTTTTTTAAATTGATAGGCAAAATGTTCTTTGGAAATAGCTTGGCAGTTCTCTTCACAGTGATAGGAAATAGCGACATCACTGACTTGATCGGCAGCTTTATTCGATTTAGTGGGGTTCGGTACCGCGTCAAGAACCAGTTCGATATTCGCATTCGCCGATAATTTGCTTATCCTAATTTCCCCCGCTGATGCGGAAGCAAGATTACAGTTACTATCAACCATTGAAATTAAACCGCTGCTTGGACATAAAGGCTGGGCCAAGGCCTTGCAATTGCTCACCGTCTGGCCGGATACTGACAACTGGCAGTCCAATAAACGCCCGACATATTGGCTATGCAAACTTGTTCCGGCAGCAATCCCCCGTTGATAACGGTTTGCCTTACCGTCGTGCGCCACTATCCAATCATTAAATTCCGTCCTTAGTGCGCCAAACGCATACGGCCTGCCGTTGTAAACCGCTTGTTTTTGGTGGACATAACTAAAGCCATCCGGTACTGAGCCACCTGCAGCAAGCTTTAAACCGTAGGTGTTTAAAATGTCCCAATTGGCATTTTCGCTATCACGTAATGCGCTAAACCCGCGCGATCCGTTCCATTGTGCGATTTGTTGCCTGACAACTTCACCGGCTTTACTGCCATATAATTGCTTTAAGATCGAGGCATCCTGATCGGTAAGCGGAACACCTTGGGCTATTTGCGCCAAATCGTAATCTTTGGGTTTTAACAGCAAACGTTTCTGTGCGTCCACTTCCATCAATGGGCTTTTTTGCAAATCCTCAAACAATTTTTGGTCTTCGGTGACAAGGCTTATGGCCGCTACACTGTTTTCCTTATGTAAATGGTAAATACGCCAAGCCGCCATCGCCCAAAAAGACAGCAACAAAAACAGTACAACAGAGAGTTTTACACTTTTAAAATGGCGAGATTTAAGTGCCGACAAAGTGGGTAAAAGCAAGCGTTGCCGGAAGCTTTCGGCAACTGATCTGGAATATTGGTAAGCCTGCTCGGTTTTGCCATCAATCGCGTTATAACCGCCAATAGCACCTTCCCTAGCGCACATCACCAAAGTGGCATTGTCCGAACTACCGGCCTCAATAGCTGCGTTGACCAGCTTTTCCAATGCGGCGGCGTTAGATAATGGAGTTGTTATTTCTGGATGCCACAGGCAATCTTGACCCATAGACCATAAACCGTCACTGGCAAACAACAGCACGTCGTCATCTTCCAATTGCAGCAAAAACACATCCCGGTGTTCGGTTTTAACCTTGTCCCAATTGTGCTGCCAAGATTGGCCATCCTCCTTAATATCCAAACGCAGATTAGGATTATATTCATAAGGCCGCGAGCCGTCAGCAGCACGGACAATTCCATGCGAGCCAAAACCCATCGCCTGAGTCAAGCTGGCATTGCTGACCGAGCGGGCATTAAAATATTGCTCATCCGATAAATCACCATCCCGCCAGGCGAACTCACAATAAACATGGTCGTGGCTAAGCTGATGCAGACGGCCTTCACGCAATAAATAAGCCCGGCTATCGCCGACATTGGCGATCACGCACAGGCCCGTCACACAATCAATATCGGCGACCACCAAGGTGCTGCCAGGGCGGTTTCTGCCGCTACCGCTTAACTGTTTCGATAACTGACTATGTAAGGCTTTAACCACATTGGCAAGCCTTCCCACTTGTCCAGTGGCCGCTATTTTAATCAGCTCGGTCACCAGTAACTCCGCCGCTTCGCGGCCATTCTGATGGCCGCCCATACCGTCGGCAACGGCGATACGGATTTTCTGGTTGTCCCATTGCGGCACAGGCAGCTGCTCAATTTGCTGATCTTTTAAATATTCCGCCAAGGCATGGCCATCTGGGCTTTGGATCAGCAAATAATTGTCTTCATTCCCATCCCTAAGACCTTTTGCGCTGTAAGCAAAAGCGCGGAAGTTTTTAGCAGTTCGCCGTTTAAACATCTTCAAAATCCTGCGTTTGGGGGGTTACAAGCAAAAGCGCAGCAAAAAACTGCCCAATAACAGATATTCATCAGCCATAACCACACCTTCACTGACTTGGGTTTTGCTTTGCAAGGTTGCTTTTAGATGGCGTTCCGAATCCAACACATAGACGGGCTGTTTGTTTGGCTGTACCGTCAACAGCAAACGTCCATCTTGCAACAGTAAACTTAAATGGTTACGCGACAACGACAAATTGCTTAACACGCTGCTGGCATTTTCAGCCGTCGCCCATTCCATACCTAAAGGATCATTCAATAACGTTAAATTTATTTCGGGTACCGACTCCGCGCTTTCACGGCCTAACGTATAAAGCCCCTGTTCCTGCAATACAAAGCTAATCGGGTTAAGCAGTTTGACCATGTAATGATAATCCTTAACCGGCGAAGCCAAGACAGCAACGGACTGCATGCCTAAAGGTAAGGGCATGGCCGGATTGATGGCAGCAAAATCTTGCTTGGGTAATTTAAAATACGCCACCGCTTCATCGGCGTTGGCTGATAATGCCGCACATAGGCTACGATCACGCGTATCGTAACCGTCGACAATATTGCCATCCTCATCAAACCAAACCAGCCACCTTTTTAAGCCTTTAATGCGTCTGCTGCCATCAATACGCGGTAAGGCCAAACTTTCTAAAACCAACAACGGCCCACAGTTGGGGATCAGGGTATTTGGGGAAATAAGTTGATTTTCGGGGATAAGGGTTGTGTAACTTCCAAGCTTGTCAACATCGGGAATAACGGCTCTGCCCCACGCCCGATGATGGCTAACAGAAGCGCTTTTGGCATCCATAATGGGCGGCGGATCAAAATCAGTAGCGTTATCGGTAACGTGGGTAAGGGCTTGTAACCGCAACTGCAAGCGCGGCACCTCGCCATGGTGAGCGATCACCGAAGCATCGCTAAACTCAAACAGCCATTCCTTCTCATTAACCGCCGACGTTACGATAGTGACCGAACCACCACTCGCTACATAAGCCAGCCACCCCCCATTGCTGCGGTGTAACTGCACATGGCTGCAAGTGTCCGCAAACCACTGCGAATAAGCCATATTAGCAAGTAAATGTTCGCTAGGTTTTATCACAAAAATATTATCCTGCTTTGCATACACGCAATTATCAGCCTGCATTTTATTGACAGCATAAGACACTTGCGGACTAAAAGGATACTGCCCACCTTGCCCGTCAAGCAAAACCGCTGTCAACAAGCATTCTGGTTGCTCGTTGGCATCGGCCACATAAATGACCGTACCAAACTGAAAGGCCAGCTCATTGGCTAGCAGCTTATTTGAAGGCAACACAGCATAACGGGCGGGGCGTTTATCCAGCAACCGGCCTTTACAAAGCTCATTATGTAATACGGTCAAATTGTTAGTTAGTGCGTTTAAAGCCCCGGTGTTTTGTTTTTGCTCCCTTTCGATTACCGCCTGCGGCAACCACACCAAGACATCGCTAAAACTAAACTGTTGCGGGCGGCTTCGCTTTAGTTGGTCATTAAAACCGTAGCGCGAAGCCGTATTGTTTTCCAAAGCCTCGCGCAAACGGTAATTATTGTTTTTGGTATGCTTTTCGCAAATCTCAGGGTAAGCCACCCAATTTTTTTGCCACAAGGCTTCGGCATTCGTATGGCTGCCGTTTACTTGGCTTAAGACGAGGGTATGGCAACTGTTGTCAAACTGGCTAATAACGGCCGATTTGGCTGGCGGGTTTTTGGTGCTGTTGAACATAGGGCTTCCTAGGCAAAAAGTAGGGTACGCTTTGCGTACCGTCCGCGAGTGTTAGTTGTTTAGATCCCCAAAGAGGGTGCGTACAGCGTATTTGCTGGGTTAAAATATCAGAGTTTTCGATAGTCTACTCACTCTAATACCTATTTTCCTTAACAAAACTATTTAGCGTTCCTAATCCTTACGAAGCAAGGAGGCTAGCTCATGGATACCCGCCACCACGCTTGCTTTATCCGTAAATAAAGCAATTCTGGGCATTAGCAGGCAGACTGGAGAGACGGAAGCCGACATTGTTGTTGCGGTTGTCAGGTGTGTTCCTATTGCGGTTCGCCGAGCGCAACCTCCTCGGTTTGTTGTTCCACGAACCGCCGCGCAACACGCGCAGCGTCTTGGCAAGCCCCCCGTTGAAAAAGCGTACCTGAAAAGATTTTTTTGCGCAAACCCAAGGTGTTGGCGTGACGGGCATGGCCAATCCAGCTTTGCACATTGGGGTTAAAATCGTCCCAATCCATTCTATAACGAGCATAGGCCTTAGCATAATGGCGCAATTTTCGGGCAAAGCGGTGGCCATTATCATTGCGTAATAAGCGTTTATCAGGGTAAACGCGATAACCCAAGACATCCACGCCCAATCGGGTCGGCATAATTTGCGCTTTATCGGCATGTAATATCAGGCGGTCTGTTGCCAGTTGTGCCTGTATTTGCTTTTTCAGGTCATGGAGTTCGGCTTTGCTGTCAGCCAAAACGATAAAATCATCGACATAGCGCAGATACGCTTTAACGCGCAATTGTTGCTTTATAAAATGGTCAAAGCCATCCAAATAAAGATTGGCCAAAAACTGGCTGGTCAAATTACCGATGGGCAAGCCCACCCGCCTTTCAAAAGGTGTCATTAAATCGTCACCGGCAAACCAAACCGGTGGCTTATCGGTAACTGGTGATGTATCAATAATTGTGGCAAACAAATTTAACAACTGCGGGTCTTTGAGGTGGTGCTGTAGCTTTTGTTTTAAAAGCTGATGGTCAATGGAAGCAAAATATTTGCTGATGTCCATTTTTAGCGCGTAAGGATAGCGTTTTGCCCATCCTTGATAACGGTCAACCGCCTTATGAACGCCCTTATTTTTTCGGCAAGCATAGCTGTCATCAATAAAACGCGGGTCTATCAAAGGTTCTACGACCTTTAACAAAGCGTGGTGGACAACACGGTCACGAAAAGGCGCGGCGGCAATGGCGCGGGGCTTGCGCTCGTAGAGGGTAAATAGCCGATAGACACCGGGCTGGTAGTTACCGTCCATCAGCTGCTGTTGCAAGGCCAACAGTTCGGTTTCTAAATTTAACGAGAATTGGGCAACGGCATTTTTTTGTTGTTTTCCGCGTCGGGCTAAGCGGTAAGCTTGGTATAAGTTTTCAAAACTCACCACCTGCGGCCAAAGATTGCTTAATCGTTTAGGCATGCGTTTAACCAACCGCCAATTTGTCTGCCCATATTGTTCATCAATTGACTGCCATGTTCGTAAGATTTCGTGGAAATGATTTGCAATTCATGGGCTAAGCGCCACAAGTGCCGGTTAACTTCAAGCTGGCGGTTGGCTAGGCGTAAGGCGGCGTGTTTTTGTTTGCTGTAAGCGGCTTCTACCAGATGGCCCAACACCGAGAGCAGCCCGGTTTCAATCTGCGAACCCAAGGTAAAACGGCGGGCGCGGGGAAATTTGTCTAGCTGCGGAATCATCCACAGCAACAACTCGTGGCAAGCTTGGACAGCCTGTGGCGTTTGTGGTGGTGTTGAAGGCTTGTGTGTGCTCATTCCTCATTCCTAAAAAATCGCGGTTAGGGGGCTATCGCCCCCTAAGACCCCCATCGTGCCCTCTTGGGCATCCGTTTTTCTGCTACGCAACAGTGCCTCGGCACGCCAAAAAGGGTAAAAGCGCAAAGGGTAAAGGTTTACATCCTGGAGAGACGGAAGCCGACATCGATGCCGCGGGTGCCAGGTGTGCTCCTATCGCGGACCGCCGAGCGCAACCTCCACGGATGGCTGCTCCACGAACCGCCGCGCAACACGCGCAGCGTCTTGGCATCATTATTGCTTATGCATTTGCTTTCGCTGCCGTCATAATCCGCCACATAGGCCGAACACGTCCATTCCCATACGTTGCCGGCCATGTCGTACAGGCCCCACGGGTTGGCCGGATAGCCACCCACCGCGCTGGTGCCTCCTAGGTACAAGCCTGTCTTCGCCCCGCAGCTGTTGTAGTCATAGTGGCCATGATAATTGGCTTGCTGGGTGCTGATGCAGGCACCTGTGTAAAACGGCGTGGCCGTCCCCGCCCGCGCCGCATATTCCCATTCCGCTTCCGTCGGCAGGCGGTAATTTTTATGGGTTTGCTGGTTTAGCCACGCAATGTACGCTTGCGCGTCGTTCCAGCTGACGCAGGCCACCGGGTGGTCGTCGTTTTGCGCAAAGCCCAAGTTGCGCCAGTGGCGTTGTTTGTCCTTTTTCCATTCCGTCCCTGTCCAGAAATGGCAGCCGTCACCCGCTTCCGCCTCGGTCCGGTAGCCCGTCGCGCTGACAAAGGCCGCAAATTGGCCTTTGCTCACTTCGTGTTTGCCTAGGTAAAAATCAGCTACACACGCTTGGTGTTGTTTTTCATCGTTTTCCCTGTCTTTTTCGGATGCCGGGCTGCCCATTTGGAAACAACCGCCTGTAATGGCGACCATGTCCATTTTATAAGGGTCCGGCTTTGCTGGTGTAGGCCATACGATTACTTCCGAGCCATCTGTAGATAAGTCGCCTGCATCTGTGTGTGTTTTAACGAAGACAGCAGCCGCAATAAAAAAGCTAACTAACACGAGCCATAGCCATAATTTACTGGGGTTATCTGGCTTTTGTGGTCGGTGTTTTTTTAGCTCCGCTTCTAAGCCTAAACGTTTGACCGCCTCTTCAGCCGCTTCTTGTTGCTGACATAACTGGCAGTTTTGCAAATAGCTTTGATAACCGGCCAAGGTGTCCAGGCGGCGGGCTTGTTGCCACAACGCCAAATCCGTGGCGCGTAATTGCGCGTCTTCATGGTCGGGGATAATGGTTTCGCCCGTGTGTAAAAACGCGGCCAAACGCTTTTTTAACGCTGCGGCATCTTGGGGGCGGCCTTCTTTGGCCAACGACAAGCAACTTTCGATGGTGGCTTTTAAGTTGGGGTCAAGGTCTTTCAAGGCAAAAACCAACGGCGCCCCTAACCTGCGGGTTTCTACCGTGGGCGGCGGTGTGCCATTCAAGCAGTGGAACAGCACCGCGCCTAATGAGTACAAATCGGTGCGGGCGTCGATGCGGGTTTCGGGGTTGTTGGCGGCCTGTTCGGGGGCGAGGTAGTCGGGTGTGCCGACGCCGATGACCGAGGATTTGATGTGCGATTCGCGCACGCCCTCACGCGCCAAACCGAAGTCCATCAGCACCGGATCATCCAGCTTTTGCGGCCCGCCGCGCAGGAAGATGTTTTTTAGGCTGATGTCACGGTGGTAAATCTGCCGCTGGTGCAGTTTTTCCAAGGTGTCGAGCAAGGGTTTTAGCCACGGTTTAATTTGCGCGGGCGACAGTTTTTGCTGGGGCAACCAGGCATCAAACAAGGAACAGCCGTCCAGATATTCCATAACCAAGTAGGCCGAGCCATTTTGTTCGACCAGGTCGGCATAACGGACAATGCCGGCAATGGAGGGGTGCTTCTGGCAGGTTTCCAACAGCCGCGCCTCGTCAATAAAGCGTTTGTAGCAGGTGGCAAACCACTGGGCTTTGCTTTCGCCACTTTTTTGGATGACTTGGCTGCCGGAACGCGAACGCGAGGCCAGTTGTTCGGGGAAATATTCCTTGACAGCAAACAAGGTGTCCTCACCGGCCTTTTTGGCGATGTAAACAATGGCAAAACCGCCTGAACCCAACATCCGCCCCAGTGTGTATTGCCCGCCAATCTCAGTGAACAAGGCCAGGTGTTGGGCTTCTTCAACATAGCGGTCGCGGTCAAAACCGCAGGCTTGGCAAAGCGCTTGACGGCTGGGCTTGAAGCAGTGCGGGCAGTGGCTGGTGGCGATGTAGGTCATGGATATGTGTCTGTTTGCTAAATAGTGTTGTTTAATTCCTGCCTGATTTACTGTAGTTCTGCCACGTCACCTATGTGTTCAGAACCTACATTTTGCCAAATGCCTTTTAAGCTTTGCTTGTTTTCTTGAGCAGCCGCAACCAGTGTATTGCAAATACTGGTCAATTTGCGCTAGCTGCTGTTCTGATAACAGTAACAAGTGTTGACTGATTTCTAGATGTTTAAATGCGCTTGAGTTCATTTTGATTTTTATAAAAAGAAGCCAATACGCCAAGGTTAGCATCTTGATTATGGCGGTAGGATTGTAGCATTCATGTTACAAAACACCACATCGTGTCAACTGTAAATTAGACTAAGTCTTAGATAATCGCACTATAATCTATAACGTTTTGATTTAAAGGGCTCTGGCGGGGGTCAAGTTAGCGTAGATGGGAATTTGTTCGCACACAGGCCTTTGCTCAGGTGAATAAATTTGCACCTACAAAAAGATAGTGCGATTGCCTTGGGCTTGTCCGCTAACCGCAGTAGCTATATACTTAGGCTATATACCACTCGACTTAAGGAAAAAACCATGCTGCTAGGCTCAGTCTTTATCAACAATAAAACCCAAGCGGTGCGCTTGCCGGTTGAAGCGCGTTTTGACGAACAGATCAAGAAGGTCTCCATCCGCACCGTCGGTAAAGAACGCATTTTGTGTCCGGTTGACAATACTTGGGATAGCTTCTTTTTGGGCGGCGACAACGTGAGCGATGATTTTCTTTGCGAACGGGCAGCACAAACTGAAGCGGGAAGGGAAGATTTTTAATGCTGAAATACCTGCTGGACACCAATATTGTCATCTATGTGATAAAACGCCGTCCGCTTGAAGTGCTGGCGATTTTTAACCAGCATGTCGGGCAAATGGCCATTTCCAGCATCACCTTGGCAGAATTGCTGCACGGTGTGGAAAAAAGCAGCCGCCCTGAGCATAACTTGCGGCAGGTCGAAAATTTTATTTCGCGTTTGGATGTGCTGGCCTACACCGCTAAAGCAGCCGCCCATTACGGCGATATTCGGGCCCATTTGGAAAAGCAGGGGCAAACCATTGGTGTCAACGATTTGCATATTGCCGGTCATGCACGCAGCGAAGCTTTGGTGTTGGTGACTAACAATATTAAGGAATTTGCGCGGGTCGAAGCGTTGCGGGTTGAGAATTGGTTGTGAAAATGTAGGGTACAGCGTACCCTACCCAAATCGCGGTTAGGGGGCTACCGCCCCCTAAGACCCCCATCGTGCCCTCTTGGGCATCCGTTTTTCTGCTACGCAACAGTGCCTCGGCACGCCAAAAAGGGTAAAAGCGCAAAGGGTAAAGGTTTACATCCTGGAGAGACGGAAGCCGACATCGTTGAAGCGGATGCCAGCGGTGTACCCATCGCGGTTCGCCGAGCGCAACCACCTCGGTCCGCTGTCCCACGAACCGCCGCGCAACACGCGCAGCGTCTTGGCATCATTATTGCTTATGCATTTGCTTTCGCTGCCGTCATAATCCGCCACATAGGCCGAACACGTCCATTCCCATACGTTGCCGGCCATGTCGTACAGGCCCCACGGGTTGGCCGGATAGCCACCCACCGCGCTGGTGCCTCCTAGGTACAAGCCTGTCTTCGCCCCGCAGCTGTTGTAGTCATAGTGGCCATGATAATTGGCTTGCTGGGTGCTGATGCAGGCACCTGTGTAAAACGGCGTGGCCGTCCCCGCCCGCGCCGCATATTCCCATTCCGCTTCCGTCGGCAGGCGGTAATTTTTATGGGTTTGCTGGTTTAGCCACGCAATGTACGCTTGCGCGTCGTTCCAGCTGACGCAGGCCACCGGGTGGTCGTCGTTTTGCGCAAAGCCCAAGTTGCGCCAGTGGCGTTGTTTGTCCTTTTTCCATTCCGTCCCTGTCCAGAAATGGCAGCCGTCACCCGCTTCCGCCTCGGTCCGGTAGCCCGTCGCGCTGACAAAGGCCGCAAATTGGCCTTTGCTCACTTCGTGTTTGCCTAGGTAAAAATCAGCTACACACGCTTGGTGTTGTTTTTCATCGTTTTCCCTGTCTTTTTCGGATGCCGGGCTGCCCATTTGGAAACAACCGCCTGTAATGGCGACCATGTCGGGTTCAAGAAGATTGGTCAGGGCAATCGCAGATACCTTTTCTGCTTCGCGTTGGCGTTCCTCTGCTTCTGCCGCCAATCTTTCTGCCTCCAGTGTTCTCAGTCTATCTGCTTCGGCTTGGTTTTTTTTCTGCTGTTCAGCTTTGGCCTGTGCAGCCGCTTCGGCGCGACGTTGCTTAGCAGCAGTTTTTGCCGCTGCATCTTGTTTTCTTTTGGCTTCCGCTGCTTGGGCTGCGAGTCGGTCTTGTGCGGCTTTGGCCTCTTGTGCTTCTTTCTGTGCAGCCGCTGCTTGGGCGCGGCGTTGCTCGGCGGCGGCCTTCGCCGCTGCGTCTTGTTTGTCTTGTGCTTTGCGTCGGTCTCGCTCGGCTTTGGCCTCTTTGGCTGCCTCCTGCTCTTCTTTCTGTAAAGCCTCCGCCTCCATTTCCGCAATAGTTTTGGCGTAGCTAGCAGGTTGATGCATTAGAGACGTTACCAGCAACAACACTATTGCGGATAGCCAAACATTGTTAGTGGCATTTTTTGGCTTTTGCATAAAATTCCTTGGCTTCTTGGTTGTTGCCTTTGGCCGCTTGTTGATACCAACGGCACCCTAGAGTTAGGTCTTTTCCTACGCCGACACCATTGTAATAACTAAAACCAAGCAAGCGCATCGCTTCGGCGTTGCCGGTGTCTGCCAATGTCGTCAAACGGGCAACTGCCGTTGGCCATTGGCTGTGGTCTTCGCCTTCCAATAGGGTTTTGGCTTGTTGGAGTTGGGTTTCTGGGCTGGGTTGGGGCGGGTCAAGTTTGGAAATGTAAACTAGCCCCACCGCCAAACCTACCAGTATAAGGAATAACCCAAAAGCATAGATGTAACGTTTAGAATTGGGAATGGGGTCGTGTAAACGGAGTTGTTGCTGTTTGCTATTCTGTTTAACCTTAACCGCCATTTCTGCTTGAAAATCCACTTGTGGTTTTGCTTTTGCAGTGTTGGGTTGTGCTGGGTTGATCGGTATAGCTAACATGGACTGGCTGGCACTTGTTGGGACGAGGGTTTCATCTTGGATTTTCTCTAGTCTATCTATTTGCCAAAGCAAAGGGTAAAGGTTTTTCAGCATCGCCACCTGCTCAGGTCGTTTGCTTCTATCCAATTGCAGGCAATGTTCAGCCAGCTTTGCCAATTCAGCACCTAAGCCAGCGTTGTTGTCATAGTGGTTTAGCGGTGCGCCATTTTTCAGCCGTAGGTCGGCATCGGGTGGCGGGTTGCCATGCAAGGCTGCGTAGATCACACCGCCAATGGCGTAAAAGTCGGTTTTGCCATCAATCCGGCTGTCGGCGGCATGTCTGAGCTGTTCGGGTGCCCTAAAACCTGTTGTGCCGCCACCTATGGCGCTGGATTTTTGTTCGTTGTCGCGGATGCCTTCGCGTGCCAAGCCAAAATCCATCAGGATGGGGTGGCTATGCTCGGTCAGGAAGATGTTGTTGGGGCTGATGTCACGGTGGAAGAGTTGCCGGTTATGCAGTTGTACTAAGGTTTCTAGCAGCGGTTTTAGCCAGGCGATAATCCATTCGGCCGTTTTAGGGGTCTTCAGGTAAGCCTGTAAATTGTTGCCTTGCAAGCGTTCCATGACCAAATACGTGGTGTTGTGCTGTTTAATCAGGTCGGCAAAACGCACCACGCCGCTAATCGGGGGATAATCTTGGCAGCGGCGCAAGTGTTCGGCTTCTTGCTGAAAACGTTTTTGCCAGAGCTGCAAACGCTCGCTTTCACTGCGTTTAGGCTGCACGGTGCAGTTGTCCAAGCCTCGGTTAGCCAAAGTTTCTGGGTAGTATTCCTTAACAGCAAAGCTTAAGCCGTCTTGTTCGCGCAGGGCGGCATAGACAATGGCAAAGCCGCCTTCGCCCAGCATTCTCCCTAAGATATAGCTAGTGTCACCTTTTTCGCTTTTTTTTAATTGAGTAAACAACGGCAGGTGATGGGTGGCGGCCTCGTTGCTAAGGTAGGCGGCGCGGTCAAATCCACAGGCGGCACAAACGGCTGGTCGGCTGGGCTGAAAACAATCTGGGCAGTGGCTGTCGATGTGGTAATTCATACGCTGGCGTTTCGCTATGGCTGCGGGTTTTGCTCTTTAAGCCAAGCAAAACAAAAACACATTAATAAACAAGGGACGACAAACAGGATTAAGTTGCTGCCGCCAATCGACAGCATCGACATAGGTTGACCCATGACCGGTAATAAGCCTAGCACATTGCTCCAGGAAATTAGCCAATGCGCCAACAGCAAGCCAGCAAAACCAAAACAAAACAGGCTGCCGCTGTAGCCCAATTGTCTTGTCAAAGTATTGTCGTGCTGTTTGTCCCGCAACAAATGATTGCTGAGCCGTATGAGTTGCCAGATAAAGGTCAGTTGCAACGCTAATAGTAGCATTCCGGCACAGTAACCAAAATGCTCAATTAAGAAGGTGGCGATAAAATCGTCTTGGACGGCGGGCAGTTGCATGATTTGGCTGCTGTTGAGGCCAAACCAGCTTTTGCCCCAGGCTTGGCTGTCGGCAATCAAGGTCATCGAACCCAGCACCTGGCTGCCGCTGTGCGGGTATTGGGAGGGGTTTGCCCACACCAGAAAACGGTCGGCGTTCATTAAGAAGCTGGGCAATAGGCCGTTAAGTTTGGCGTTGGCTAAGATATAAACGGGTAGGCTGAGGACAAACACAAGCCCGGCCAATACCCACCAGCCGGTTTTGTTTAAAGAGCCGTCCACCGGATGCGGCAAAATCCTTACCGTAAACAGCAAGAGGTAAACCGCTATTAAGACAATCGGCGAGAAGTCGTGCACTAAGGCCAGCATGATTAAGGTTAAGGCCACCAGTAGTGCGAAACCTAAGAACAAGTACAGGGTTTGTTTGATGCGCCAAGTGATTTTGCCGCTTTCTTGATAGGCTGCCAAATAGCGTTTTTCATAGTATTGGGCGGCAAGCCTTGTGCTGATAAAAATAATGATGAATTTACTGAATTCAACGGGCTGAAAAAAGCCCATGCCCGCTTCTGATCCGCTAACGGCTTGGATGAACAAGCAAACAAAATAAACCGCCAAGGTCAGTATGATTAATACATCTGCGTAAAAAGCAAGAGGCTTAACGTAGCGGGATGCGTTTTTTTGGGTAGACGAATGGTTGATAGGCTGTTGTATTTTGAACAGGATATTGAGCGTGTAAGTGATCCAGGCCATTGGCATTAGCGTTAAAACTAGTAATAGTAGCTCAGACACGAGTGTCATTTTAAGAAAGGTCAGGCTTAATCCTAAAAAACGCAAATTAAGCCCGCCGATGGCAAGTTGTAGCAAAACCAAATTGCCGATCAATAACAATAGCAGGCTTAACAACCAAAGTACGCCGCTGTCTGTGCGTAAACGCCCGCGGAATGCTAAAACCGCCGTTGTCATCAAACTTAGTAAACACAATCCGAGGTTTAAGCCTTGCGCGTCTACCCCAAAGATGCTGGCTTTGGTCATTTGCGGTTGTGGGCTGTTGTTTGTTTGCTGGGCATGGTTTTTTAGGTGTTGTTGCCATTCATCGGGCAGCCAAACATCGCCGGAAGCTTGGCTTAGCCTTAATGTGTTTTGGTTGCTAAGGTTGACTGGGTAAGTTGTCCGGCCAATGATGAGTTTGTCGATATTGGTTTGGTTGTCCACGATAAACGGCAGATAGAGTTGGTCAAAGCCTTGATGCTCTGCTGCGTTTTGATGTTTGACGCGAACGGCGTTTTGCGAATCGGTTCCGGGTGCCAGCCAATAGTTGTTGTTTAGCCAGTAAACCTTGGCAATGGCGGGTTCAAACAGCGGGCTGTTGTCTTTAACTAAGCTCCAGCGTCTTAGGCAGGTTACGCTGCCGCCTATATCGAAAAGATGGTTTTCGGCTTTTTGCCAATGTTGTGACATAGCAGCAACCCATTGTCTGGCAGAGGCAAACCATTTTTTATCTTCAGGGCAAAGTTTGCCGTTTGGTGTTGTGGTGGTGCCTAGCTGGTCAATTTGAATATTACCATCCACACCACCTTGCCAAAGCAGTTGCTGTTGGCTGTCTTGGTGTTGCAGGCGCAGTTGATCGTCTGCGGCTAATACGTTGATGGTTTGGTCGTTTATTTTGATGCTGTCGCCGGTTTTCAATTGGAAGCGCTTTAAATATCGGGAGTGAAAGCCGCCACCCGGTGCATCAACTTTTTTGCTTTGCGCGATGTTGGCAATTTGCCAGCCTTGTTGGTTATCAATAAGCAAGCGTATGTGCTGTTCTTCCGCTGATCGTGAACCTTTTTTTTGCGCCAACTCATTGCGCCCAATTGTTAAAGGCAAGTCGTTTTTGTTGATTTCCAAATAGTCAAGTCGGATGGTATTGGGTGCGCTTTTAAAGAGCTTGTAGCTATAAACGCAATAGCTGATGATTAGCAAAACCGACAGGACAAAATAAGCTAGGGTGGCAGGACGTGCTTTAAGATCGAGGCTAGACATGGCTTTAAGTAGGGTCTGAGGATTTTGGCGTTTTAATAGTTTCCCCTATTTGAATGGGCATAAACAAGTAATTAAAAGCTAATTTATCTGCTTTCGGGTAATTTTACTGGGGTTAGTTTGATTTTGACGGTCTGTAAAAATGAAAACCGGTTCAAGTGGTGGGGCGATTTAAAGGTTCGGTAGTGGCTAATTATTAGATGATCTGCCGGGTTCTGCGGCATAAGGCCGTCCTTCCTCCATTAAATTATTGAAAAGACTGATTGTCAAAACCTTTTTGGCTGGAATACTTTGCTTGATTGCATTAGGTTTCCAATCTGCTAAGTGGGTTTCTTTGTAGCTTTTCTAAGATGTTTTCTGACGTAACAATTGATTATAGCTATCGTTAGCATAAAAAAGACCGATTATATTCTTTTGCAGATTTAATCTATGGTAGTCGCCAAGCCGGATAACCGGTTGTACCCACGCATAGGACAGGAGAATCGTTATGTTAACAACAAAATTGCCCAGAGTACTGCTATTAACGCTTGCCATTTCCCAAGCCAGCTACTCCGAAGAAATCCCCACATCCACTCAAAGCACCCTGGGTCCGCAAGCCGTGTCGAACCAGTTTTGGTGGCCTGACAGGTTGGACTTGGCACCGCTTCGCCAACATTCTGCCGAGTCCAGTCCGCTGGACAGGCAGTTTGACTATGCTAAAGCGTTTAAGAAACTTGATCTCAAGGTAGTGAAGAACGACATCAAAGCGTTGATGACAACATCCCAAGACTGGTGGCCCGCAGATTACGGGCACTACGGGCCATTTTTTATCCGCATGGCTTGGCACAGTGCGGGTACTTATCGTATGGATGATGGGCGTGGCGGTGCCGGCGGCGGTCAGCAGCGTTTCGAACCACTGAACAGTTGGCCTGATAATGCAAACCTAGACAAAGCCAGACGCTTGCTGTGGCCCATCAAACAAAAATACGGGAATAGCCTTTCTTGGGCTGACTTGATGGTGCTGACAGGTAATGTTGCGTTGGAATCAATGGGTTTTAAAACGATTGGTTTTGCTGGTGGACGTACCGATGACTGGGAGGCTGATCTGGTCTATTGGGGGCCTGAAAAAAAATGGCTCGCCGATGAACGCTACAAAGGCGACCGAAAGCTGGACAAGCCGCTTGCCGCCGTACAAATGGGCTTGATTTATGTCAATCCAGAAGGGCCTAATGGCAACCATGATCCACTGGCGGCAGCGAAAGATATTCGGGAAACCTTTGGTCGCATGGCGATGAATGACGAAGAGACACTGGCGCTGATTGCGGGTGGTCATACGTTTGGCAAAGCCCACGGTGCAGCCGCCCCCGCCAACTGTGTTGGAGCCGAACCTGCCGCTGCAGGCATTGAAGAACAAGGATTAGGCTGGAAAAACAAGTGTGGCAAAGGCAATGGCAGCGATACCATCACCAGTGGCTTGGAAGGTGCTTGGAGTGCTAGTCCGACGCAATGGACCCATCAGTACCTCACCAACTTGTTCGCTTATGAGTGGGTGAAGACTAAAAGTCCTGCTGGCGCGACCCAATGGATTCCTAAGGATAACGTAGCGGCAAATTTGGTGACGGATGCCCACGATGCCAATAAACGCCATGCGCCGATTATGTTTACCACCGACATCGCCCTCAGGACTGATCCGGCGTATGAAAAAATCGCCAAACGTTTCTTGGATAATCCAAAAGATTTTGAGCTTGCCTTTGCAAAAGCGTGGTTCAAGCTCACGCACCGTGACATGGGGCCTAGCACACGCTATCTGGGCAGCGAAGCGCCCAAAGAAACGTTCATTTGGCAAGACCCCATTCCGGCGGTCAATCATAAATTGATCGGCGCTAAGGACATAGAAAGCCTGAAGGCTAAAATCCTGAAATCGGGTTTGACCGTGCCGGAACTGGTTCGAACTGCATGGGCTTCGGCGGCTTCTTTCCGAGGCACTGATATGCGCGGTGGGGCCAATGGTGCGCGCCTACGTCTTCAACCTGCAAAGGAATGGCCTGTCAATCAGCCCGAAGCGCTTGCTAAGGTGCTGGCGCGTTTAGAGAGCATTCAAAAAGATTTTAACGGGTCGCCATCGAAAGGGAATGCGGCTAAAAAAGTATCGATGGCGGACTTGATTGTTTTAGGTGGCGTTGCTGCAGTGGAGCAAGCAGCTAAGCTTGCAGGCCATCCCGTTAAAGTTCCCTTTACCCCTGGCCGTATGGATGCAGAGCAAGAACAAACCGACGTGAACGCCTATGCGGTGCTTGAACCCAAAGCCGACGCATTCCGCAATTATTACGATGAAGGCAGTGCCTTGTCACCGGCGGAAATGTTGGTTGATAAAGCCAACATGCTGACACTTAGCGTTCCTGAAATGACGGTTCTGCTCGGCGGTATGCGTGTTTTAGATGCCAATGCAGGGCAATCCCACGAGGGTGTTTTTACCAGCAAACCTGGGGTTTTGAGCAATGACTTTTTTATCAACTTGCTCGACATGTCGACACAATGGCAGAAATCAAGCAAGTCTGAAGGCGTTTACGAAGGTGTTGACCGGAAATCAGGTGCGGTCAAATGGACGGCTACCCCGGTCGATTTGATCTTCGGTTCGCACTCTGAACTTCGGGCTATCGCGGAAGTTTACGCGGCGGAAGATGGCAAGCAGAAGTTTGTCGAAGATTTTGTCAATGCTTGGAACAAGGTGATGATGCTTGACCGCTTCGACTTAAAATAAACGGCTAAAATTAAACATTCCACGAAAAAAGCCTTGTAACTTTAATGGTTACAAGGCTTTTTTATGGCTCAATTTTTTACGGTAGTTTGATTATGTTGGGTAAAAATGGTATGGCTGTAACTTCAAAAAGCCTGATGAATGAACGGGGTGCTAACGGGTTTAACCGCTAGAATTGGTCTTTTAACTGACGTAATTTGGCAAAAATTGCCACTGGCGTTTTACCGACCATGCCGATGTTATTTTGCAATTCGTGGCTGTCTTCGCGTAGAAACGGATTGGTTGCCCGTTCTTCTGCCAGTGTGCTGGGTACGGTGGCTTGTCCATTTGCCCTTAGCTGGTTCACTTGCTGCATTTTGTTTTGCAGTTGCGGGTTGTTCGGTTCGATGCTTAAAGCAAACCGTCCGTTGTTTTGTGTGTATTCGTGGGTGCAGTAAACGCGGGTTTCAGGAGCTAGAACTTTGATTTTTTGAAAAGACTGCCAAAGTTGCTCGGCGCTGCCTTCAAACAGACGCCCACAGCCCATGACAAATAAGGTGTCGCCGCAGAACAGCAAGCCGTCGTCGGCAAAATGGTAGATGATGTGACCGCTGGTGTGTCCGGGGGTGGCGATGACTGTAGCGGCGTGTGCGCCGATGTGGATGACATCGTTTTCTTTTACGCAGTGGTCAATGGCTGGAATACGGTGTTGGTCGACTGCGGCGGCAATCACTTGGCAGTCGGTTTGGGCTTTTAGCGCTTCGATACCGCCGATGTGGTCGTTGTGGTGGTGGGTAATCAGGATATGGCTGAGCTGCCAGCCGTTTTGGGCGAGTGCGTCTAAGACCGGTTGCGCGAGGGCAGGGTCGACGGCGGCAGTTTGTTGGGACACGCTATCGTGAATGAGGTGGATGTAGTTGTCAGTTAAGACGGGGATTGTCTGGACGGTTAACATCGATTTTCTCGTTTAAGTGGAGTCCAAAACATGTTTTGGACTCCGAATAGCTTAACCACAAAACGCCACAACCTGCGCCAAAATCCCCTGCACATCCAAACCACAAATACTGAGCAATTGCTCCCTCGTACCCTGTTCGATAAACGCATCCGGCAAACCAATATTCAGCACAGGCTTGAGGATTTTGTGGCGTTGCAGCAATTGGTTGACCAAGCTGCCTGCGCCACCAATGACGGCGTTCTCTTCCACCGTGATGATAACATCATGGTTGCCTGCGATTTCTAAGATTAAGGCTTCGTCCAGCGGTTTGACAAAGCGCATATTGGCGACAGTCGCGTCCAATTGTTCACCGACCTGTTGTGCAGGAGCGACCATGCTGCCCCAAGCAAGTAGAGCGATGCGGCTGCCTTGGCGTTTGATCTCACCCTTGCCGATTTCTAGTGTGTCCAGCCCAGTGGACACCGCCACCCCAGGGCCTTTGCCACGCGGGTAACGCACCGAGGCCGGGCCGTTATAATGGAAGCCCGTGCTCAGCATCTGGCGGCATTCGTTCTCGTCCGCCGGTGCCATCACCAGCATATTGGGGATGCACGCTAGGTAAGAATAATCAAAGCTGCCCGCATGGGTCGGGCCGTCAGGGCCGACCAGTCCGGCACGGTCCAACGCGAACAGCACATCCAAATTCTGGATGGCGACATCATGGATCAACTGGTCATAAGCGCGTTGCAGGAAGGTGGAATAGATGGCGACTACGGGTTTGCCGCCCTGGCAGGCTTGTCCCGCCGCCAAAGTGACTGCATGTTGCTCAGCAATGGCGACATCAAAATAGCGTTTCGGGAACTGCTCGGAAAACTTCACCAAGCCCGAACCTTCGCGCATCGCCGGGGTAATGCCCAACAAGCGTTCGTCCGCCGCCGCCATATCACACAACCAGTTGCCAAATACTTCGGTGTAGGTCGGATAAGGCGACGGGGTGGATTTCGGCAGGCTGTCTTGGCTAGGGTCAAACGCCGGCACGCCGTGGTAAGCCAATGGGTCTTTTTCTGCGGGCGGATAACCTTTGCCTTTCTTGGTGACGATATGCAAAAACCGTGGCCCGGAAATGTGCTTCAAACTTTCCAAGGTTGACACCAACATCTCGACATCATGGCCGTCAATCGGGCCGATATAATTAAAGCCCAACTCTTCAAACAAGGTGCCTGGCACAATCATGCCTTTGACATGCTCTTCCGTCCGCCGCGCCAACTCCCAGACGCTGGGCATATTGCTCAACACTTTTTTGCTTTCTTCCCGTACTGACGAATACAAACGGCTGGTCAAAATCTTCGACAAATAATTGTTCATCGCGCCCACGTTCGGCGAAATCGACATATCGTTGTCATTCAAAATCACCAACAAATTGGCATCCATCGAACCGGCATGGTTCATCGCTTCAAAAGCCATACCGCCCGTGATGCTGCCGTCACCGATGATCGCCACCATCTGCTTCTGCTCGCCCTTCATATCCGCCGCAATCGCCATCCCCAAAGCCGCCGAAATCGACGTGCTGGAATGCCCGACACCAAAGGCATCGTATTCGCTTTCAGAGCGGTTCGGGAATGCACACACACCGCCCAAAGTACGGATAGACGTCATCTTATCCTTACGCCCGGTCAAAATCTTATGCGGATACGCCTGATGGCCGACATCCCAGACCAACTGGTCGGAAGGTGTGTCAAAGACAGTGTGCAAAGCCACCGTCAGCTCCACCGTACCCAAGCCTGCGGAGAAATGCCCACCGGAGACGCTCACGGTCTGGGTCAGGAACTCGCGCAGCTCCTTCGCCAAAGGTTTGAGCAGGTCACGGGGCAGCGCCCGCACGTCGGCGGGGCTGGTGATGGTGTCTAGCAAGGGGAAATCGTTAGTCATATCAGTACAATGGTTCGCGGTAGAACATCAACACCAGTCCAATTTGGAACATGGCGGCGACAGAAATAAAGCCAGCAATGTCTTTGCCAGGTTTGTCGAGTTTTAATTCCAGCCAGCGACCGCAAGCCAATATCAGCGATAACACGCCCATAAAAGTGTGACCGACTTGGATCAAGAACGCGCTTTTCGCTTGGAAGCCCACATGCGAGTGAGTCAGCAACATCAAGCCGCCGAAGGCTGCCAAAATCGGGAAAAAATACGGCATTTTGCTGTTTTGGTTTTTCGGCAAACGGGCGATCAGTTCCAATACGCCTAAGGTGAACACCAACAAAGTGGCGATACGGTGCTGCAAGACTTCGCCGTTGTTGAAGGTGCTTTCCCAAAAACCGATAGGGCCTAAAGGCCAAGTTTCGGCGTCGCTGCGGAAAAATAGGAAGATACCCATGCCGACAAAGCCGATAGGCCAGTAGCGCGTGCAATAAGCCAAATAGCGCTCTAAACCTGACAACGAAGCGGGCAGGCGAATATAAGACAGCATCGCGAACAGGCTCATGGTGGTCAGGAATATGCCGGAAATGTTGTGGTTGTAATCCGACCAAGCGGTGGCTGCTTCTGACGGCACTTGTCCGATAATTGCCACCCGTCCGGCTTCGCCAGCAATCAAGTCTTGATGTGTCGGCGATGCGATGCGCGGGATTTGCGGCGCAAACATGCTGATAACTTCCTGCCAACTGGCGGTCAAGTTAGGAATGTCGATAGCGGGCGGTTGTGAAGCTAAGCTAGCCGCCGTGAACAGCAGGGTAATCAGCACAAGCGATTCTGCCTCGATGTAATAGGGCAGGCGATAGGTCAATGTGTGGCTGTTGCGTGTGGCGAAATAATCTTGCACGGCGGTTTTGTTGAGCCAAGCCAAGCTTAACGCCAAGCCGAGCAAGACAATTTTCACCATCAATAAGTTACCGTAGCCTGTGCCGATAAAACCATTCCAGCTGTCGATGTATTGGAACGCCATCGGTAAGCCTGTCAGTAAAATTACGCCGACGGAAGCCATGCCAAAGTGTGAAAAACGTTTCAACAACAGGGGCCACAGTTCAGGTGCAATTTTGCTTTGGCTACGCATGATCCAAATGTTGACCAGATGAAAAACGCCGCCTATCCACGCCGCTGCGCCCAATTGGTGGATAACGGTTAAGCCCATCAACACAACCGGATTGTCGAAACGTCCGGCAGCATGGACTAGCCACGCACCGGAAATAATCATCGGCAACGCCACTAAACAGGCGGTTTGCCAGTACTGTTTGGAAGCCGGATTTTTGCTTAAGATAAATCGGCAATAGCAAGCCAAGCCCACGGTGAGCAGGGCGCGGACGATACCGCCGATAAATTGGGTGGTTTCGGCAAATTCGGGGAACGGCCACTTATCTAGCACCGCCGCCATCAACCAGATTTTTAGGATGACTTTAAAAAGTTGTGCGCCTGCTAAGGCAAAGCCTCCGACGTACAGGAGCTTTACAGTCCGGTCCAGCAAGGCAGGCGTGTAACCCGCTTCATGTTGCCAAGGGCGCAACACAAATAGGCCCCAAAACAAACTGCCGACGGCAAAACAAAAACAAATCAGTGCAAATCCGCCAATCAGCGAATCAAGAAAATCAGCGATACCAGCCATTTTGAAACCTATATGAACCTATGGGCTAACGGTGAAATGGATAACGTCTTCGGTTAAATGCCCATCGGCGGCAAATACTTTCATCTTTAATGCGTAATCGCCTGGCGTTAAAGCTGGAATATTGATGAGCATTTGCCCTTGCTTATCGCCTTTGGCAATGCTCAGTGGCGAGAGTTGGTCGCCTTTGCTGACCAAAAACACTTGCGACAGGCCTAGTTCAATTTTGGAATTGAAGGTCAGGCTGGCTTGGTCGGCAGTGTTGGCGTGGATCACCTGCATTTTTAGCGAGTATTCGGTAACCACGGCATGGGCGTGGACTAGCGGTGCTTGGCAGGCCAAGCAAAGCATCAATAAAACTATTTTTTTCATATTAGCTACCTTTTTTGCCTTTCAGGGCATGACCCGCAAGATTTTTGCCCAAATCCCAAATAGAGCCGAACGGTTGGTGGGTGTCGGCAATGGCTTTATCAAAACTGTTGATGATATGGTCGCGGTCTTTTTGCGTTAAGGTTAATGGTGGCAATAATTTGACCACGTTCATGCCGTGGCCTGCCACTTGCGTCAAAATGTGGTGTTCTTTAAACAGCGGGATGGTAATCATCTGGCAGAACAAGCCTTTGTTGGCGGCTTCCAACATTGCCCAAGCCGCTTTCAGGGTCAGGCTTTTGGGGGCTTGGAATTCAATAGCGATCATCATGCCTTTGCCGCGTGCTTCTTTGAGGAATTCGTATTGGCTGCTCATGGCGTTCAAACTGCTGATAATGTCGCCGCCGACTTTGGCGCTGTTTTCGACCAGTTTTTCTTGTTCCAACACATGCAAAGTCGCCAAACCTGCCGCCATTGCCATGTTGTTTTTGGAGAAAGTCGAACCATGCACCACCGCACGGTCCATGCGGTTGTAAACCGTGTCCATGATTTTTTGGGTGATGGCGACACCACCGACCGGCACAAAACCGCCTGATAAGGCTTTTGCCATGCAGATCATGTCTGGCTCTACGCCCCAATGTTCAATTGCCCAGAATTTGCCGGTGCGGCCTAAGCCAGTTTGTACTTCGTCGGCGACAAACAAAGTGCCGTATTTTTTGCACAAACGTTGCACTTCGGGCAGGTAATTGTCATCCGGCAAATTAACGCCTTTGCCTTGGATGGGTTCGACGATAAAGGCGGCAACATCGTTATTGCTTAGTGCTGCTTCCAATGCAGGCAAATCGTTGAACGGGATGGCGCTACAGCCGGGCAATAACGGTCCGAAGCCTTCGCGGAAAATATTCTCGCCGTTTAGCGACAGTGCACCCATGGTCAAACCGTGATAACCATGTTCACAGAAAACGATTTTTTCGCGCTTGGTGGTGTAACGGGCAAATTTAATGGCTGCTTCTACGGCTTCCGTGCCGGAGTTGCAGAAGAACATTTTATTGGTGTTCTCTGGCGTGGTTTTTAAGATTTCTTGTGCCAGTAAGCCGCTTAATACCGACACGTCCAATTGCACTAAGTTGGGCAATTCTAAGGTGAGGGTTTCTTGCAAGGCGCTGACGATGGTTGGATGGTTGCGACCGACGGCGAATACACCAAAACCGCTGAGCAAGTCCAAATATTCGGTACCTTCTTGGTCGTACAAATATTGTCCGACGGCTTTTTTGTAATGGCGGTCATAACCAATGGTTTTTAGCACGCGCACCATTTGGTTGTTCAGGTGCTGTTCGTGCAGGTCAAATTTGTCGGTGCTGTGTTGGGCAAAAAGTTCGGCGATGCTGAAAGACATTCGATACCTCAAAGTGTGTTTGCATTAATGCCGGTAGAAGGTGCATTAATGGTTTTGTGTCGTTGGCGACGGTTTATTTTAAATTGTCTGCCCCTGGCGAGGCTGCTTCCTGCAGCATGCCTTCGGGCAAGCCCCATTGCCAGCACCGGATTTCGGCGTGGCAATAGGGTGGTGTTTGATTAAAACGGTCTGGATTAGACGCGTTTGCCGCTAAAAGCGGGTAAGACGATCAGCGAGCAAATCACAGTAAAGAACAAACCTAATGAAAGTAATAAGCCCATACTTGCCATGCCTTGGTGCGCGGTGAAAGACAGACTCGAAAAACTACATAAAGTTGTAATTGAGCTAAAAATGATGCCGCGTGTGGTGCTGCTTTGCAGTAAGTTTTCGTTTTCGCTGAGGTTAAAGTGCAAACGGTGCATAATCAGGATACTGCTGTCGATACCCAAACCCAGCAACAAGGGCAGGGCGATGATGTTGGCAAAGTTAAAATCATTATTCAGCAAAACATTGCTTGCGCCTGTTAACAAAGCGGCTAGTACCAAAGGTAAAACCACTAAAGCGGTTTGCCGGATGCTACGGTAAATCACCAACAATACCAGCACAATCGCCACGAAAGCACCGCCAAAGGCTTGCAAAAAGGCTTTGACCACCGCTTCGCCACTGGCTAAGTTGGCGACCGGCAAGCCCGATACGGTGTTGTCGATGGCTTGGACATCGGCGACAAAGCGTTTTAGGTTGGCATCGTCGTTAATGTCTTCTTTCGGTGTAATCAATATTTTGTATAAACCGTTGCTGCTTAACCAGTGCGAACGCACATCGGCAGGAATATCGTCGATACCAAAAGCGGTGGCGTTAAGGCTGGTTTTTAGACGCTCTAAAGTGAACGGCAATAAGTCCAGCAGGTTTTTTTCTAAGCTGCGGTAAGCCACGTCCGGTTGCGCTGAGCTGTCTGCCATTTTGATAAAAGCATCAATGCGTTGCTGCAGTTGTTCCAGCGTATCTTTAGGGGCGTTCGGGCTGTTTTCGGCGATGGCTTTTTTGAGCGCGGCGTTGAATTTTTCCAATGCTGCTTTGGGGTTGCTGTTTTCAGGCAGTTTGTTGCTGAAATTTTGCAATTGGTTGCCTAAGATCAGGTTTAAGTCTTCCAAAGTCAGCAATTTTTCGTCTTGATCTTTAGCAACAAAACTGGCCAAGGTGATGGTTTCGTGAACCGTGGGCAACTGCTTCATTTTGGCGGCCAGTTTTTCGGCATCGTCCAAATTGTTTGCCAACGCTGTCAGCGCAAACGGCGAGTCATTTTTTGATTTCACCAATTCTTTAAACGCCATCACCGATTCGCTGTGCGGGTCACGCAGGTTAATAGGATTGGAGTCGAATTTTAATTGCGTCAGCGCTACACAGGCGCCGATACCTAACAAGATAGAGGTGATTTTTATCAACTTGGCGTGGCGGAACGGCAAGGTGATTAAAAAGCTGGGCCAAAATGCCGTGGCAATGGGTTTGGGGTCGTTGACAGGCCAAACGCAAAACAGGGCGGGTAAGACGGTGACCGAAATCAACAAGCCAATAAAAATACCGCCGCCGGAAATGATGCCCAGCTCGGAAACGCCTGCATAATCGGTCGGGATAAACGCCAAAAAGCCGATTGAAGTGGTCAGCGCGCACATAAACAACGACGATCCGACACCTTTCATGCTGTGGTGAACAGCTTGCGCGTTGCTGTAGCCACGGGCGCGGCGTTCGCGGTAGTACAAACAGATGTGTACGGCGTAATCGACACCCAAGCCGATGTACAAGGTGGCAAAAGCAATGGAGATGACGTTGAGGTGGCCCACGGTGATGGCGGCAAAACCGGCGGTGAACACCAAGCCCATGACCAAAACAATGTAGGTGATAAGCAATAATTTGAGCGAGCGCAAGCCGACCCATTGCACCAAAAACACCAAAACCAACGAAGCCAAGCCCGCCATTTCAGCGCCAACGGTGACGCTTTCCAACTCTTCGTGTTCAAGGGCGGTCTCGCCAGTAATGCGGATTTTCACGCCGGGGTTGTCCGCCATCACTGCGCGCACGGCTTCGCGGGTTGCGCTTTGTGCCGCGTCTGCCGGCAATAATTCGCTGAAATTCAGCTTTGGTTTGGCAATCACCAAACTGCGCTTGGCATCGGCATTGAGCTTGTCGTCTGCCAGCAAATTTTGCCAAGACAGTCGTTGCGGTTGTCCGTCCAGCTGATGTTTTAAGGTGTTATCGATGGCGAGCAATAAAGGCTTTAGCTCCATTGGCAAGCTTTCATCGCGTTTTTCCAAGGCCAAACGGATGATTTCAAACAAGCCGTCCAGATGATAATTTTGCGCCAAATGACCGATGAAGGGCTGTGCGTCGGTCAGTTTTTTTGCCAACGCCTCCAAGTCGGCTTCATCTAGGTATAACAGGGCTTGCTGGCGGAAAAATGCGTTGTCGGTGCCGCTAATGACGGAATCAAAGCGGTCGGTTTGCTTGCCCAGTTTGTCGATGAGTTGCCCGGCGGCAATGGTGGTTTCTTCCGGTGTTATTCCTTCAATAATCAGCAAGATGGTTGCTGCATCTTGCGGAAAGGCTTGGTCGATGCGCTTTTGGTTTTTTTGGAACGTCAAATCGGGTGACAGCATTTCTGCCGTATTGGTGTTGATGCCAAGATGGTCGTAGACGTAGTAGGCCACTGCACCGCAAGCAAGAAAAGAGGCCAGCAGTAAAACCCAAGGGAAATGGATAATCTGCCGTTCGCATTGGTTAAAAAATGCGTCGAGAAAAGTCGGTTTGTGCTGGGTCATGCGCGTTTAATGGCTGGTGGATGAGGTGGTTGCCGATTTAGGAATGGCAACTAAGTCGTGCAGATGTTTGGCGATGAGGGTCAATGTTTTTTTGGCGGCACTAAAATGCAGCCCTAATTTGATAAGTTGCGGCAATTCCAAGGGGTGTAAGGCAAGGAAAAGCAGTAAGCGCGCCAAGACAATATCGCCTTCGGCATTGGCGGCAAAGCTGATGGCTCGGGGCAGGTTCATGCTGACGGGGTCAACAATGCTGCGTATCGCTAAAAAGGGCAGGTGATGTTGTTCGGCAACTTTGGCGATAGCGACGCTTTCCATGTCCAATGCAATGGCGTCAGTAAAGCTGCGTAGCTGTTCCTTTTCGGCTTTGCTGGAGACGATGCCGGTACTTTCTGCCAAACAACCACAATACAGCGTTACATGTTTGGCAAGCAGGCGTTTGGCGTGGCGATGCCAATCCTTATCGACGGAGAGTTCGTAGTTGTCGACATCAATTAAGGTGTCAACCAAGGCCAGGTCGCCAGGTTTCAGTTGTGGGCTTAAAGCAGCGGCGCAGCCCCAGCTGATAAGCTGGGTGGCGCCTTTATGGATGAGCAATTCGGCAGCTTGGCGGGCATTGGCAGGCCCTGTGCCGGAATAGGCGACCAGTAAGGTATCGGAGATAAACAGGCAGTGCTTCTTTTGCACCCGTTTTGCCGTCAGGGTGGTCAACTCATCCGGCAAGGCGACAACGATTCCGGTAATCACGCTTTATTAAGTTCGTTGCGGTATCTGGCAAGCGCCCAAAGCGGGAAGAACTTATCGTAACCGTGATATTTAAGGTAGAACACCCTTGGGAAGCCCGGTGCGGTAAAGCCAGGGTCATTCCAAATGCCGTCTTGTTGTTGGCTGCGCAACAAGAAACCAATGCCCGCTTTAACTTCTGCACTGTGCGCTTCGCCTGCCGCCATTAAGCCCAGCAAGGCCCAAGCGGTTTGGAAGCAGGTGCTGTTGCGGTATTTGCCGCTGAACGATTTGTCGTGGTAAGTGAAGTTGTCTTCACCCCAACCACCGTCACCGCGTTGTTTGCTTTTTAAATAAGCAGCTGCTTTGGTGAATAACGGATCAGTTTTAGGCAATTGGGTTTGTTCCAAGCCCAGCAATACAGACCAAGTGCCGTAAATGTAGTTGGTTCCCCAACGTCCAAACCATGAGCCGTCAGCTTCCTGTTCACCGCGCAAATACTCAACCGCACGATCAATGACCGGTTGGTAATGGGCGTGTTTATCAACCAATTTTGCCAGCAACATAATGCAGCGGGCGGTAACGTCGGCAGTGGGGTCGTCAAGCAAGGCGCCGTGGTCTGCAAACGGAATTTGGTTGAGGTAGTAATGGTTGTTGTCAATGTCAAACGCACCATAACCGCCATTGCTGGATTGCATACCGGCAATCCATTGCGATGCGCGGTAGGTGGATTCTTCCAGGCCAGGCAAGTCGGCGCAGGCCATCGCAAAGGCGACAACGGCAGTGTCGTCGACATCAGGATAGTGCGGGTTAGCATATTGGAAGGCCCAACCACCGCCTGGCAGTTCGGGTTTAACAATGCGCCAATCACCCGGTTCGTCCGACAATTGCACGGATTTTAACCAGCCATAGGCATGGTTTCGGCTGTCGATGAACCCTGCTTTTTCGGCTTCTTGTAAGGCAAGCAGTGACAGGCCGGTATCCCAAACGGGCGATACACAAGGCTGGCAATAGGCTTCGTTGTCTTTAATGACCAATAGTTTGTCGATGGCTTTACGCGCGGTGACTACTTGCTCGTCATCGGCGGGGACGCCTAACAGCAGCAGGACTTCGTAAGCATTGACCATGGCGGGGAAAATGCAGCCCAAACCGTCTTCGCCGTTTAAGCGTTCAACAATCCAGTCTTTGGCTTTTTTGATGGCCAACGCGCGCATGGCTTTCGGGATGAGCGGTTCGGTCATCAAGCCTAATTTATCCAATCCTAAGAAAACTTTTTTCAACAAAGTGTCTTTGGCGAAATAGTTCTGTTCTTGGTCGGGATGCACCACGAACAATTCCAAGATATTCACTTGGTTTGGGTTTTTCGCTTTGGCTTTTAATGTGCACAAGATAAACAACGGCACCATGACGGCTCTTGACCAATACGATACTTTATCCAAGTGGAATGGAAACCATTTGGGCAACAACATGATTTCCACTGGAATATAAGGTACGGCGCGCCAAGGCAATTGTTCGAATATTGCCAGGGCAATGCGTGTGAACACATTGGCTTTCGCGGCGCCACCTTGTCCTAGGATGAAGCTGCGCAGGCGGATCATGTGCGCGTCTTCCGGCGAGTCGCCAGCCATTTTTAGGGCGAAGTAGACTTTTACGCTACAGCTGATGTCGCCCGCGCCGCCGGTAAACAACGGGAAACCGCCGTCTTCCACTTGGTGTGTGCGCAAGTAGTTGGCAATTTTGGCTTGCAAGTCGATGTCGATCTCACCGATGTAATGCATCATCATGATGTATTCGGAAGGGATGGTGCAGTCGGCTTCCAGTTCGAACACCCAGTACCCGCGCTCATCTTGCAGGCTCAATAATTTGTTTTGGGCGCGGCTGATGGCTTTGTCGAGGTCATAAATGTTGGAATGGATGGCGGTCGACGAACTCGCGGCATGGTGTATGCTGGTTTGGGTATTGGTGTCAGTAAACATAGTACGGTCCTTAAAGGTCGTTAATGGCTTTTGAGGAAGGTAATGAATATTGCCAGCCCGGTGTTTTCAGTTCGCGGCTGGTTACGTTAAACGCAAGGGATAACAAAGCGTTGTTTGAACCCATCACATGGGTTGTCATGATAGTGGCCTTAACGCTGTTGCGGCTGATTTTGACTTGCTCGGAGCGGGTGAACGCCAAGTTTTGCTTGATTTTTTTCAAGGTCAAAACCGCCATCCCTAAAGCCCACAGACAAAAGTTACGGATGCCTTTTTCGTGGGCGGGAATCAGTTGGGTATAACGCAGGGCGTTATGCAAATGCTCGCGGGCAATGCCAATTAAATGGCTTAAGCCAGCGCGGAAGCGTTCATCGTTAGTTTCTGGGCTAAGGATTTTTAGGTCGTAGCCGGTTTCAGTAAAAATATCTTGTGGCAGCCAGCAAACACCGCGTCCGGCATCATCCCAAATATCTTTAAGGATGTTGGTCATTTGCAGGCCTTGTCCGAATGAGACCGACAATTTCAACAATTCTTCCCTGTGCGCGGCAATGGCAGGTGAGTAATGGCAGAACAGTTTTGCCAACATTTCGCCTACGCAGCCTGCCACGTAATAGCAGTATTTGTCCATGTCTGCCATGGTTTCCAAGCCTTCGCGCAGGTTTTGCGCCTGAAATACCGGCATGCCCTCTGCCATGGTTTTGACGCACCCTGCCAAGGCTTCAATTTGTGCGGCTTCGAAGGTGTGGGTGATTTGAATTACACGTGGCAGCACGTGAATAAGGGTGTGTTCTGCCGGAATGGTTTGTTCGGACAACAAAGGTGCCAATTCCAAAGCAAACAGCTCGGCATTTTCACCGGTACGGACGACTTCGATAAACTCGGCGCAATAGTGCTGTTTTTGTCTTGCCGACAAGGACACTTCATCTTCAATCGTGTCAACGATCCGACATAGAAGGTAAGCGTTGGCGACTGCCCCATACAACGATTGCGGCAGTTGTGGGATAGTCAGCGCAAAGGTTCTGGACACGCCTTCCAACAAGGCTGCTTGGAAATCCAAGTCAGACAATAGGTTGAGTGCTTTAGGATCGTCCAGAGGGGCTTGGGTCTTGCTCATAAACTTTTGATTAAAAGACGGAGTTTGGGTATTTGTTGGCAATGATAGACTGTTTGTTGGTATTTTGCAAAACTATGTTGTTTGTTGCCAATAGGGCAAATTAATATCCCGATATTTTTATTTTTGAATATTAAAAACAGATGCTTATCGACTGTTGTTGTGTTTGTGCAAAAGGCCTGGAAAGCGTTGTAAAAATGCAATTAATTGACCAAATTTAAGGCAAAAACTGGAGTCGTCTATTAAAAAAGAGTATCCTAATGACAAAGCAGAAGCGTTTGTGGCGTGTTGTTTTGCCCAATAAACCTTGTTTTTTAGGGTTTTGGGTAGCAAAGCAGTAAGGGTTTGTCTTTTTCGAACAATTGTTGTTTTAGTGCCACATCGTTTGGCTACGTTACATGGTTGTTGCAATCATGGGTCAATTATTTCATTTGGAGGTTTTAAAGTGGCTGTTCCGTTACGTCAACAAATCACCGTAGGTACTTACCTAATTAAGCAAAAATTAAAAGGGGTTAAAAAATACCCTTTAGTGTTGATGCTAGAGCCATTGTTCCGTTGTAACTTGGCTTGTGCAGGTTGTGGCAAGATCGATTATCCCGAAGACATTTTAGACAAGCGCCTTTCTTTCGAAGAATGTATGCAGGCGGTCGATGAATGCAATGCGCCGATGGTTTCTATTCCGGGCGGCGAGCCATTAATCCATAAGGAAATGCCACAAATTGTTGCCGGCATTATTGCCCGTAAAAAATACGTGTACTTGTGTACCAATGCATTGTTGCTGAAAAAACGCATTGATGATTACACTCCATCCCCCTATTTGACTTTCTCTATCCATTTAGATGGTATGCAAGAGCGTCATGACACTTCTGTTTGTCAAGAAGGTGTTTTTGAGCGCGCTGTTGAGGCGATCAAGTTGGCATTGGGTAAAGGTTTCCGTGTCACCATCAACTGCACTTTGTTCCAAGGCGAGAATGCCCAAGAAGTAGCGGAGTTCTTGGACTACGCCATGGAGTTGGGCGTTGAAGGTGTAACCATCGCGCCAGGTTTCAGCTATGAACGCGCACCACAGCAAGATGTCTTTATTAAAGGCCGCGATGTTAAAGAATTGTTCCGTGGCATTTTTAAAATAGGTAAAAACCGCAAGTGGAACCTTAACCACTCCACTTTATACTTGGACTTTTTGGCGGGCAACCAAAGCTATGAATGCACGCCTTGGGGCAATCCGACCCGTAACGTTTTTGGCTGGCAAAAACCTTGCTATTTATTGGCTGATGAAGGCAACGCCGCTAGTTTCCAAGAATTGCTTGATACCACGCCCTGGGAAAAATACGGTAACAGCACCAACCCAAAATGTGCCAGCTGCATGGCGCACTGTGGTTATGAAGCCACTGCTGTTGAAGATATGCTGAAACATCCATTGAAAGCGTTGTGGACATCGATCAGAGGTCCTAAAACTGATGGTGAGATGGTGCCAGAGCCTATGCCTGAGCTGGCTGCGGAAAAAACGCTGCCGACTTTGGCAGGTATCCCGATTAGGGTTGAGTAGTCCATATTGGTTTGGGGCGAAAAGATCATGATGTTTAAACGAAACAACTTACTTGCCGTTTTGCTACTGCCTATTTTTGCGGTAGCTAGCTTTTCCGCACAAGCAGAAGGGGCTTTATCGGCGCGTCAGGTGATTGACAACTTTCATGCTGATTTGATTAACGTAATGAAGAACGGCAAGCAATTAGGGTTTGCCGGACGTTATGACAAACTGTATGATTCCGTCTCTAAAAGCCACGATTTGACCAAAATTGCCCGGATTGTCATCGGCAAGGAATGGGAAAAGCTATCTGAAGAACAGCAAAAAAAGCTCGTCGATGTCTTTAGCAAATTGAGCGTTGCCTCCTATGCGCACAATTTTAAAGAGTATTCAGGCGAATCTTTTACCTTTGATTCTGAAGAAAGCACCACAAGGGGCGGGGTGATTATCCACGAACACTTGAGCATCCCCGATGACAAAGACGTCAAGTTTGACTACATGCTTAAAGATAATGGCGACAGCTGGCGCATTATTAACATTATCGCCAATGGCGTCAGCGATTTGGCCTTAAAACGCTCTGAATACACTGCTGTTTTGCAGCGTGAGGGTTTTGATGCCTTGATTGCCAAAATTAACGAAAAAATTAGCCAATATTCCAAACAATAGGTTTTAAATATGAATAAACCCCGCAACAGCCATCATTATGCCAAGTCTTGGCGTCTGTTGTCGTCCATAACGTTGGCTTTGCTAATGTTAAGCGGCTGTGCCACCTCCGGCACAGTAGGGGAAAATCATCCCAGTAGCAAATTTGATCCTTATGAAAATATTAACCGACATATTTTTGGTTTTAATGATACGGTTGACAGTTACGTTGCGGAACCTATTTCCAATGCTTACAAATACATCACGCCACAGTTTGTGCAAACGGGTGTGTTTAATTTTTTTACCAATCTTAAAAACATCAACGTTGTTTTTAACGATATTTTGCAAGCCAAATTTGAGCAAGGTGCTGCTGATACCGGACGTTTCGCAGTCAATTCTACGATAGGCTTGTTTGGCTTGTTTGATGTAGCCAAAAAATTGGGTCTTGAACAGAATGATGAAGATTTTGATCAAACGCTATCCGTTTGGGGTGTTCCTAAGGGGCCATATTTGGTTATTCCGCTTTTAGGGCCTTCTACCGCCAGAGGTATTCCAGGTACGGTATTTGATACAGCCGCAAATCCGGCCACTTATGTAACCGCGCCTGTTCAAGCGCTAGCTTTGCTGAACGCCCGCGCTAGTGCTGAAGGTGCTTTGAAGTTTATTGACGAAGCCGCCCTTGACCCTTATGTGTTTACCCGTGAGTCATTTTTGCAATGGCGCGACAGTTTGGCGAGCGACGGTAAATCGCAGGCATCGTCAGAGTTTGATGATGAGCTGGGTGAAGAGAGTGGCGAAGCTGGTTCGTCAGGCGCAAACAAATCGGCAGGTTTGTTGACGATGCGGCAGATGGGTTTCGGTAAAGTTTCCCAATCGTTTGGTGATGTTTCCCAATCGTTTGATAGTACCGCCAAGAAGTTTGAAGAGGCTGGTGTTAAAATTGATGCCATCAAAAACAAAATGCATGGCAAGAATAAGGCGTTGCGCAAGCTTTAGTTTTGTAAAAGCGGCTTTATAGTTTTATTGGGGAAGGGGTTGGCATAGGTGATGCCAGCCCCTTTTTTGTTGCGCTTAAGTTATGGGGGGCTTAACGCGATTTAATAGTGCAGCAAGGAATGGACTTCATAGTTTTTCAGTTTTTCACGCCCTTCCAGAAAATCTAATTCCACAACAAAGGCGCATGCTTCAACAGTGCCGCCGAGTTTTTCAATCAATTCGCAGCTGGCTTTGGCTGTGCCGCCGGTTGCCAACAAGTCATCAATCACCAAAACCCTGTCATTGGCATTAACGGCATCAATATGCGCCTCTAATGTGGCTGAGCCGTATTCCAAATCGTATTCCACACTTTGTACGTCATACGGTAATTTGCCGGGTTTTCTGAGCGGTATAAAAGGCAAACCCAATTCCCAAGCGACCAGTGAGCCGAAAATAAAGCCCCGCGCTTCCATACCCGCCACGGCGGTGATGTCACGCCCTAAAAACGGGAACAATAACTGGTGTACCGCCAACCTTAATGCCGCAGGGTCTTTTACTAGCGGGGTGATGTCCTTAAAAATAATGCCGGGTTTGGGGAAATCAGGAATATCACGGATTTTGGATTTTAGTCTGTCCATGTTGGGCCTTTAGGGTTGGGTGGTGCGTGGGCTGGGTTAAGGGGGCTTTGGTTTTTATAATCGAGAGGAGTAAAAAACATGTTTTTTATTCCAAAGCCGAATGCTTTCGTTGTCTCTGCGGCTGTGGTTTCTGGGGACTGGAGTCCAAAACATGTTTTGGACTCCAGTGTTAAATGTATGATCTGGCCGGCGCTGCTTTCATAATACAGTGTCTGCTTTTTTGATGGATGAATTAGGTGTCTTTTTGACTCGATAATAGATGGCGGTGCCGCCCGCTATGAAGAATTGAAGCGCTATAGCCAGAGGCCAATAAAGCATCCATTGCAAAGGGAGGCCAGATTGGTCTTGCGGGCCAAGCCACACACTGGCAATTGCCGTGAGAGCAATAGAAGATGCAATGAAGCCTGCATGCCAAACAGTTCGCTGAACGTTGGTGACAGCTGCAACGACAGCCCAAAACAGATGAGGAGCTGCGTAATACAGGTAGCCGCCGAAAATATAGTTGGAAAACATCTCCCATCCAAGCGGCTGATGTGTGAGTGCAACAGCAAAAGCGCCGAATGTAATCATGCCAGGAATAATGAGATGTCCTATGAGTGCTTTTCGCTTCATGATGCCTAATTTGAATATTAACCGCTAATTTCCCTCAAACGCTTCAATCTGCCCCAAAATCCCCGCCACATCCAAACCACAAATACTGAGCAATTGCTCCCTTGTGCCTTGTTCGATAAACGCATCCGGCAGGCCAATATTCAGCACAGGCTTGAGGATTTTGTGGCGTTGCAGCAATTGGTTGACCAAGCTGCCCGCACCGCCGATGACGGCGTTCTCTTCCACGGTGACGATGATGTCATGGCTGGCGGCGATTTCTAAGATTAAGGCCTCATCCAACGGTTTGACAAAGCGCATGTTGGCAACAGTCGCGTCCAATTGCTCGCCGACCTGTTGTGCGGGGGCGACCATGCTGCCCCACGCTAGAATGGCGATGCGGCTGCCTTGGCGTTTGATTTCACCTTTGCCGATTTCCAGTGTGTCCAGCTCAGTGGACACCGCCACCCCTGGGCCTTTACCACGCGGGTAACGCACCGAGGCCGGGCCGTTATAATGGAAGCCCGTGCTGAGCATCTGGCGGCATTCGTTTTCGTCAGCGGGTGCCATCACCAGCATATTGGGGATGCACGCCAAATAGGTGTAATCAAAGCTGCCCGCATGGGTCGGACCGTCAGGGCCGACCAGTCCAGCACGGTCCAACGCAAACAAGACATCCAAATTCTGGATGGCGACATCATGGATCAGCTGGTCATAAGCGCGTTGCAGGAAGGTGGAATAGATCGCCACCACGGGTTTGCCGCCTTGGCAGGCTTGTCCCGCCGCCAAGGTCACCGCATGTTGCTCGGCAATGGCGACATCAAAATAGCGTTTCGGGAACTGCTCGGAAAACTTCACCAAGCCTGAGCCTTCGCGCATCGCAGGCGTAATGCCCAACAAGCGTTCGTCCGCCGCAGCCATATCACACAACCAGTTGCCGAACACCTCGGTATAAGTCGGGTAGGGCGAAGGGGTGGATTTCGGCAGGCTGTCTTGGCTAGGGTCAAACGCAGGCACACCGTGGTAAGCCAATGGGTCTTTTTCTGCGGGCGGATAGCCTTTGCCTTTCTTGGTGACGATATGCAAAAACCGTGGCCCAGAAATGTGCTTCAAACTTTCCAAGGTTGACACCAACATCTCAACATCATGCCCGTCAATCGGGCCGATGTAATTAAAGCCCAGCTCCTCAAACAACGTGCCGGGTACAATCATGCCTTTGACATGCTCCTCGGTACGTCGCGCCAATTCCCAAACACTGGGCATATTGCTCAATACTTTCTTGCTTTCTTCGCGTACCGACGAATACAAACGGCTGGTCAAAATCTTCGACAAATAATTGTTCATCGCGCCGACGTTCGGCGAAATCGACATATCGTTGTCGTTCAAGATCACCAACAAATTGGCATCCATAGATCCGGCATGGTTCATGGCTTCGAAAGCCATACCGCCCGTAATGCTGCCGTCACCGATGATCGCCACCATCTGCTTCTGCTCGCCCTTCATATCCGCCGCAATCGCCATCCCCAAAGCCGCCGAAATCGACGTACTGGAATGTCCAACACCAAAGGCATCGTATTCGCTTTCAGAGCGGTTCGGGAACGCGCACACGCCACCCAAAGTACGGATAGACGTCATCTTATCCTTACGTCCGGTCAAAATCTTATGCGGATACGCCTGATGGCCGACATCCCAAACCAACTGGTCGGACGGCGTATCGAAGACATAATGCAAAGCCACCGTCAGCTCCACCGTACCCAAGCCTGCGGAGAAATGCCCGCCGGAGACGCTCACCGTCTGGGTGAGGAACTCACGTAGCTCCTTCGCCAAAGGTTTGAGCAGGTCACGGGGCAGCGCCCGCACGTCGGCGGGGCGGATGATGGTGTCTAGCAAGGGGAAATGGCCTGGGTTATTCATGTTGTGGTCGATTCCTTTAGTCGGCATTGCGGGCAAATAACCGCGTGATTATCCTGATTAATTCTTGAGCAAGCAAGTCGGTATTTGTCACTTGCACTTACTGTTTCTTAATGATTACGCTCGATGATGTAAAGCGACAAATCACGCAACAATTGGGCTTCTTCGCCAAATGCGCCTAAGTTGTCCATAGCCATTTCGTGCAGTTCACGGGCTTTTTGTTTGGCGCCTGCCATCCCTAATAAAGCCGGATAGGTGGGTTTGTTGTTATCTTTATCTTTGCCTTGCGTTTTGCCCAACGTTGCGGTGTCGCTTTCTTCGTCCAAAATGTCGTCTTTAACTTGGAACGACAGGCCAATGCACTTGGCATAATGGTCAAGTTGGCTGGCAACGGCAGGGTCAATGTCGGCTTTGGCGAGTGCCGCCAAGTTGACGCTGGCGCGGATCAGCGCACCGGTTTTGTGGATGTGCATGTTTTCCAGTTCGGGCAAGTTGAGTTGTCTGCCGACTGATTCCAAGTCAATGGCCTGACCGCCGACCATGCCTTGTGAGCCGCAGGCTCTTGACAAGGTGGTTATCATTTTTAGGCGCGTTTCAGCGTTGGTGGTGATGCTGGGGTCGTGCGCCAAAGTCTCAAATGCCAGAGCTTGTAAGGCATCACCTGCCAAAATGGCGGTGGCTTCGTCAAAGGCGACATGGCAGGTGGCTTTGCCACGGCGCAAGTCGTCATCGTCCATGGCGGGCAGGTCATCGTGGATGAGCGAATAAACATGGATGAACTCAACCGCACAAGCCAAGCCGTCAAGGTTGTCAGGATTTAACCCCAAGGTTTTGCCAGTGCAGTAGGTGAGCATGGGACGCATACGTTTGCCGCCATCTAAGGTGCTGTAACGCATGGCTTGGTGCAGTTTTTGCGGCAGGATATGGGCGACGGGTAGGCGTTGGTCTAAGGCAGTTTCGACGCGGTTTTGGCAAAAACTTAAGTATTCTTTTAAGGCGTTACTCATCGGTAAAGGACTCCAGGCTTTGATTGCCGTTTTGTTCGGTAAGGATTTGGATTTTTTGCTCGGCTTCTTGCAGTGCTTTTTGGCAGGTGCGGGTCAGGTTGACACCGTGTTCAAAAGATTTGAGCGACTCTTCCAGTGAGATGTCGCCTTGTTCAAGCTTGGAAACCAGTTGTTCCAATTCTGCAAGCGAGTCTTCAAAGGTAGAGGTTTTCTTTCTTGCCATGTCATTCATTCTGTTGTGCTGATTAAGCAGCGATTATATATGAAATTGCTGCTTAAGTGGGTGCAAACGGAATGTTGTCGCCACTCCAAACAGACATGGCGTTACAGGGTGGCGGAGGTTTTACAGCCCGCTATCCAGCTCGCGTCCGCTGGCTAATTTGATGTGGTGGGGTTCCCAGACAACTTCGAAGCGTTCACCGTTGTCTGTCAGGAAAGCTTGTTGTTCAGCAGAAATACGTGTGCTGCCACAGACGATTTCCTTTTCGCTATTGGGTGATAATTCTTCTTTGTGTTCTAGCCAGCAAATATTCATGGGCAGAGGCGATTCTTTATCGTTTGCGTGTATCGAGCCGGTAAATTCACTAATGGTTTCATCGCTTAGGTTTTGTAATAAAAGATAGACGACAAAAACAGGGGTTTTGTCGCTGGTGGCGGTTTCTTGGTAGGGCTGATGGTAGTAGAGGGCGGCGTATTCATCTTTACCAACAATGTCCGCTTTGATTAAGTTGATATTGAGGGTATTCAGCAACGGGTCTAAACGGGCTTGCCGTTGGGCTTTAAGTGCGTCTGTTTTGGCTTGGTCGGCGACCATTTTTTTTTGCCATTCCTGCTCCAATTTGATGGCTTCGCCGAATGTGCGGGCTGTAAACGGTGCATCTGGGTCTGCCATGTTGGGCGGTAAGAATTGTCCGTTACTGCGTTTGGCATAGGCTTCGACCTGTTTGCGGTCTTCCGTTGAAAGCCGTGCCAACTGGTCTTCCACGCTTGACAGATCCGGGCTGGTAGACGGCAATTTTGCGTTGTAAGGGTCAAGCTTATAGATGGATAGCGCCACTAAAACGATCAGGATTGGGATGAACTTAAGCATAAATTGTACTTATTGGTTGAAATCTTTAGTTGCCAATGACAAGTCGCCATCGGGTTGTCTGCCAACACCAATTTTTGTGGCAATCACTTTACTGGAGGCGCTCAAGGCGCTGCTATGGTCGCTATCGGCAACGGCAATACAATTAAGCAAGGCATTGTCTGCGGATGCGCAGAGCGCGTTCATGTCGGTACTGTTGTTGGTTCCCGAAGTCCCTTCAATAATAAAAGTGGGTTGGGATACGTCGGCTAACCAATGGATGGGCGAGCGTAGTTTTAACTCCATAGGATCATAATCGGAAAATTGAATGCCAGCGACAGATGCCGGATAGCTGTCAGCACTGGCAACAGGCCCTATGGAGAAGACGGCTTTAAAGCGGGGTTTCATCGCAGCGGTCAGTAAAGCTAAGGTAGCGCCGGTATCGTGTCCGCCCAAATAGATGTGTTCGGGGTCTACATAATCCATATCCGCTAACTGGTCGGCAGCCGCCAGAACATCGTCGATTTCACCTAATAAAAATTCCTTGCTGCCGTCGTTATTGCCGTTACCGCCCCGGAGCGTGGGGAAATACAGGATGACGCCTGCCGATTTGAAGTCTTGTACCAGCGCGTCATAGTTTTCTTTGCCCGCTGTCCAAAAATCGGTGGGGGAGTTGCTGTCGTCGCCTTTCAGCCAGATAATCGCCGGGTGGCGGTTGCCGGTTTTTGGTGAAGGTGAGATAAACCCAGGTAGCCAAGGATGGTGAGGGTATTTGTAATCGGTGCGAATAAAGAGTTCGGACGGCGGGTTGGGGAGCGGTTGTGTTTGGGTATTTTTGATTTTGATAGCGGTTTCAAAACCGTGCCGAGCTTGTGCTAACGCGGATTCGCCCGCCACTGCCAGCTGGATGCGCTGTTCATCGAGCATTTCATTGCGCTCTTCTTGCTGTTGCTTTATTTCGGCATTGACTTCATCAAAAGATTTTTTATCGATGCAATCATATTGTCTATTGATTTGATAGCCTTTGGTTTGGGCTTCTTCAATTGCCGCCACGTTGTTGGTTAATGGCGGTCCGGCACAGATTGTGGGGTCGTAGTTGAGGTTGGATGAACCTGACGAAGGCATGGCTGCCCGGACAATCAACCACACCAAGAAAGGCACAAAACCAAGGCCGATTTTTTTAAACGGTATGGCGGATTTTGCTTCGTTTTGTTGGCTAGGCATTGAGGCGGCATAGCCATGCCAGACGGCATTGCCAATGGCGGCTTTTTCTTGGGCGACTTGTTTTTGGTGATGTTCAAGCGCAGCCAAAAAGTGGTCGGATTTTTCCAGTTCTTCATACAAACGGTTGACGGCTGACAATTCCTCTGGCTTGACAGGCCATTCAGCCGGTTGAGAAAAGCCGTTTTTCTTTGCTAATTTTAATAATGCCAGCGCGGCTATCGGGTCTTTCGTGACGCATTGCCCAGATGCAAACAGGCAGGCCAATTGATATTGGGCATGGGCGTGGTGTTGTGCGGCAGCGAGACGGAATAGCTTTAAGGTCAGCAAGTCGTTTTTTGGAACTTCTTGGCCTTGCTGGTGCAACATTGCCAAGCGGTATTGGGCTTCCGCCAAGCCTTGGTCTGCTGCAGATTTCAACCAGGTGCGTGCGGTTTTTAGATTGCTTTCGATGCCCAGACCTAATCTGAACCTTTCCGCCAATTCCAATTGTGCATCTGCGTTGCCTTCATGGGCGGCCCGTATGACGTCTTCCAGTGGCAGTGCTGAAGGCCCAAGTTCTGACTGTAGCTTTTGCAAGGCCAACTTCGATTTTTCCAAGCCACTACCTGCCGCTTGTGAATACCACGCCAGTGCTTGGTGCGTGTCTTTTTCTGTCTGTAAGCCCTGCTCGTACATCTGCGCCAAGTTGTGCTGGGCTGGCGCGAACCCGCTTTGCGCCGACCGGAATTGCCATTCAAGCGCTTTCTGTTTGTCTTGGCTAACGCCTTGGCCTTCGTAATACATTTTGGCGACCAAAAATTGCGCCACTTCATGCCCACGGTTGGCGACCGTTTCCAATAAAGCCAAAGCTTGGGGATAATCGCCATTTTTTAGGGCGGTTTCGCCTTGTTGGAATAGTTCGTCTTGAGATTGGATAGCAGATTGTAAGGTGCTTGAGAAATTCCCGCCTGAAGCCATGGCGGTTTCCAGTGCCATACCTTGTTCAATTAATGCTGAAGATAGCCGATCGGCAACTTCGTCCAGACGGTTTTGAGGATGGGTTTGTTGTGTCGAAGCCCGTCTCAGCAAAGCATAGGCAATTAAATGGTCTTGCCTCATTCCGTAACCGTAATAAAACATCAGGCCTAGATGATATTGGGCGGCATCATTGCCTGTATCGGCGAGCGCCATCAATTCTTGTAAGGCGAGCGGGTAATCTTTTTGGTAGTAGGCATTTAAGCCTTTCATGCAATAGCTGGCATTGTTATGGGTGATGATGGCGCCATCGGCAAAATACACCTCTTTGTTTTGCTCATCCGTCACATTCAACCCTAAGCTGATGGCTTGCGTGATAACAAAAGGCTTGGTTTCTTCGAGCAAGTTAAGTTGGAGTGCCAGCTGCCAAGCTGCCATTTTCGGTTCTGGCAGGGTTTGTGAATAAGGCCACATGCTGAGGCTTAAGGCATCGCGAAAGTTTGTATCGGCAACAAACGCCAGAGTCGGATAACGGTTTGCCAATATTTCGCCGAGCGCCAAAAAAACCGACAGTGTATTCAGGTCGATAGGCTGGTCTTTTAGCGGCTCTAATTGTTGCGCGGCTTCTTCCCATGTTAGCCGGTTAGCGGGGTTGGGTTGCGCTGGCCATAGATGGATGAGATGGCTCATGTTGGGTTTCCTTTGATTGAGGTCGGAGCTTGCTTTAATGGATCAACAGCAAGATATTGACGATATTCCACAAAGGTTAGCAGCCTGTGACCCTTTCACTTGAATATCGCTTAAAAACGTTTGCCACAGAAAAATAACACAAAGTTATTTTAGCTACATTATTGGTTTTACCCAGTATTGATGATGGCGAATTCATTTCCGAATGCTTGGGTATGAATTTAAGTTGATGTTTATTAGTAATTTGCTCTTACCGTTAGTGTCAGTAGAGAGTAAAATTTCGTCGGTTACGGCTTGCTAAAATAGCAAAACAAGGAATAAGCCTAATTTAGGGAAAGCCCCAAAAACATAACAACAAAAAATAATAATAATGAGGAGGTACCCACATGATAAATGTGGCTGATGAAGATTATCTAAAAACGGATCGTTCGGCTTTGTTCAGTGAGCTGACTGAGCAGTTAAAGCCCTACCATTGCTTTGAAAAGCAACCCATGTATTACATGAGCCGTTTTGCCGGCTACGTGGCAATCCATATCCTTATGCTGGTGTTGATCGGCATGACCTCTAACCCTTTCTTGTGTTTGCTGCTGCTGTCCGTTGATGCGATCTACATTTTGCGCATCGGTTTTATTGGCCACGACTTGGCGCACGGATCGGTCAAAAATACCTCCTTCTACCGCGACTATTTAGGCGAGTTTGTCTGGTGTTTTTTTTTAGGCTTAAGTAAAGAGTTCTGGGACAGCAAACACAGTTTGCACCATAAATTCACCAATATTGCTGCCGCCGTCAACGGTGATCCTGATATTGAAACGCCACCTTTTGTTTTAGGTGATTTGCAGCCGCAGCCCAAATCATTTTTGGGAGCGGTGATTACCAAATACCAACATATTTTTTATTGGATGGCTCTCAGCTTATTGGTGGTGGGCCTGACGGTCGAAAGCTTTATTTTTGTTGCGACCCAGACCTTTAAAAACCGCCCTTTTCCGCTGAAAAGCCCTAAGTCAGTCGTATTTTTACTGATTTTTACCGGCTACTTCGCCAACAATTTTGCGCTGTTTTTGGCTAAACCGTTGTGGTTGGGTTTTTTGCTGTTGGCTTATAAATATTTGGTGACGGGGTTTGTCATCGGGTTTGTGTTTGCTTTAAACCATGTCGGCTTGCCTGTCGTTTCCGGCACATACCCGATTGATCGTTTAACGTTACAAACCTACACCACGCGTAATGTCAATGGTCGTTTTGGACGCTGGTTCTGGGGGGTTTTGGCCTATCAGACCGAACATCACTTGTGGCCTGCGATTTCTTGGCACAAGCTGCCGGAAGCGGCGGCGGTGACGCGTGAGTTCTGCCAAAAGCATGGCATCATTTATAACGAAGAAACGCCACAGCAGTGCTTTATTGATTCCGTTGCATCGTTAAAGAAACTGGGACGCCCTTTGGATTGAATACGGGTTATCTCTGGTTGCAAATCTAAAGCTTATTCGAAGAAGGGCAGGCCAGTTGTTTGAAAAGTGTAGAAACCCCCACAAAGAAAAACGGATGCTTAAAGCATCCGTTTTGGGGAAACCATAACTGGCTATGGTTTGCAGTCGCTTCGGGATAAGTGAGTTTATCCGGAAGGAAAGAGTGGCTAGTGTTGCGCTAGACCGAATTAATGGTGATACGCTGTTTCTCCGTGTTCGGAAATATCGAGGCCTTCGCGTTCAACTTCTTCAGAGACGCGCAGTCCGATAAGCATATCGACAAGTTTAAATGCAATGACAGAAACCAATCCGGACCAAACCAACGCAGTGCCTACGCCCCATGCTTGGCTAATCAATTGAGTACTCATGCTGTATTCGGCAACGCCGTTAGATACATAGTCCCACACGCCTGTACCACCCAAAGATGGGCTGGCAACAACCGCTGTGCCTAAGGCACCGATGATTCCGCCAACGCCGTGTACGCCGAAGGCATCCAATGAGTCGTCATAACCCAGCATGCTTTTCATGCCGGTGACTGACCAGAAGCATACCGCGCCTACAAACAAACCTAAGAAGATGGAACCCATTGGGCCTGCCCAACCGCAAGCTGGGGTGATGGCAACCAAACCGGCAATCGCGCCAGAAGCAGCACCCAACATGCTAGGTTTGCCGCGCATCAACCATTCTGCTGCCATCCAAGCCAATGTGGCTGCCGCGCTAGCCAACAAGGTATTAATGAAAACCAAAGCAGCCAAGCCGTTCGCTTCTAAGTTAGAACCCACGTTAAAGCCAAACCAGCCCACCCACAATAAAGAGGCGCCGATCATCGTCATTGTCACGCTGTGTGGTGCCAATGATTCTTTTTTAAAGCCAATACGTTTGCCGACCATAATACAGCCGATCAAGCCTGCAATACCGGCATTGATATGTACGACGGTGCCGCCTGCAAAATCCAGGGCGCCTTTTTGGAACAAGAAACCGGCAGTGGCGGCAGCTTTTTCTGCAGCGGCTGCATCGGTGTAAGCATCAGGGCCTGCCCAATACCAAACCATATGCGCCATTGGCAGATAGGCAAAGGTGAACCAGATCAGCATGAACAATAGGATGGCAGAGAATTTAACCCGCTCAGCAAAAGAACCAATAATTAACGCTGGGGTAATTGCTGCGAATGTCAGCTGGAAGGCCACGTAAATGTATTCTGGAACATACACGCCTTTGCTGAACGTTGCCGCCAGCGAGTCTGGGGTAATGCCCGCCAGGAACAATTTGCTGAATCCACCAAAGAAAGGTGTGCCTTCGGTAAACGCTACGCTGTAACCGTAGACGGCCCAAAGAATCGCCATCATTGAGAAGATAACAAAGACTTGCATTAAGATAGACAGCATGTTTTTGGCGCGTACCATGCCGCCGTAAAACAAGGCCAAGCCTGGGATAACCATTAGGATAACCAAAACGGTGGCGACAATCATCCAAGCCATATCGCCTTTGTTCATGGTCATGACCGGTGCGGCGGCTGCCGCCGCTTCTTCCGCATTGGCTAGCCCTGTCAAACCGAAAAGAGCCAAAAGAGCAAAAATGTTGAGTAGTTGTTTCATGTATTCCCCCTGAATAATTACAGTGCTTCGTCGCCGGTTTCGCCGGTACGGATACGCACTACCTGTTCCAAATTGGTGACAAAAATTTTGCCGTCGCCAATTTTGCCGGTGTTTGCGGCTTTGGTGATGGCTTCTACAGCTTTATCCACCAAGGCTTCGCCGACGGCGACTTCAATTTTGGCTTTGGGCAGAAAATCGACAACATATTCAGCGCCGCGATAAAGTTCAGTGTGGCCTTTTTGCCGACCGAAACCTTTCACCTCGGTGACGGTTACGCCCGATACGCCCACTTCTGAAAGTGCCTCGCGGACATCATCCAGTTTAAAGGGTTTGACAATAGCGGTTATTAGTTTCATTGGTTCCTCTTTTGTGAATTAATGACTCGTGTTTACTAAAGCACGGAGTATGCCAATTTAAAAATAACGGCGATGCCTATATTGCTTAAGCAAAGGCAGATTGGTAAAGAAATTTTTGCACCAAAATATATCAAATCAGGTGTTTTTGTGTGGTTGTGGTGCGCTTGGGTCTGAAAAGCTAGATTGGATAAGGGCTTGCTGGTGGTTTTGATTGGATTTTTCTGGAAATGAAGCTTATTGTCTGGGTATGGTTTGTGTCTGTTTTGGTGGGCAAATTTAAGGCAAAAAAAATGCGCCCGAAGGCGCATTTTTATTAGCGGAGCTTAGCTGGTATGCCAGCTAATTCTCATGCTTTTTTAGAACGTGACAGTAAAGTCTGTTGAGAACAACACTTGGTCGGTAGTTGACTTGCTGCCAGAAGTGAATGGGCTGTAGCCATTTGAATCTTCAACCCAGTCATAACGCACGTTTGGACGCAAGCTCAACCAAGTTTTTGGTTTCCAGGTAACGCCAGCGGTAATTTGGTAGTAAGTGGCTGGTGCGCAAGTTGCCAAGAAGTTGCCAGCAGCTGCGTAGCTGAAGCCTTTGTTGTCTGTTGCAGCGGCAACCCTACCAGGAGAGCAAACTCTTAAGCCGTTTTGGTCACGGAACCATTCTGCACGAAGGCCAGCAACAACTGTGTCGCTTACGTCATAGTACAAATGTGAGTTGATGCCATACCATGAAGCATCTACTGAATTTGGCGTCAGAGTTGTGAAGTTGAATGTGCTATCAGCAAAACCGTGGTCATGTTGTAAGACGAAGTGGGTTTTTGGTGTGATGTTGTGTTTTAAGACAATGCTGTACAAAGCCCAAGTGGCGTTGCTGGTTTCTGACGTGTCGCCATAGGTGCCGGCAATGTTCAAAGAAGTGTCTTTGTCGTTGCTTGTCCAAGTCGTACCCATCAAGCCAGACCAGTTGCCCATTTGTCTGTCCCAGCCGCCATCCCAGCCGCCAGTCGCGCTGCCTGTTGTCAAGCCGCCCATAAACGCCCAGTTGTCATTTAGAGTGTAGTTACCCATAATGCCTGTGTGTGTAAATGGTTCGCCATATTGCATGGTGTAAGCATGGGTGTAGAAGAAGTTGTCCGGTGCAGGAACTGTTTCATAGCCAATCGGTGTATAGAAGTGACCGATTTTTAGGTTTAAGCCGTTGCCAACAGGTACGTAAGTTTCCAAATAGGCTTGTGGTAACGCCAAGTCATAGAAGCGGTTGCTGTTGCTGCCGAGGAAGTCCAAATCCCAGTTGTTTCTTTGCAGAGCTTGTCCGGTATTGACGTCAAATGCTGGAACGCCATAGGCTTGGGTAAAGATTGAGTCAGAGCCGTACATAATGTCAAAGCGTCCGCCGAAATCCCAAGAGCTGCCCTCTGCAGCAACTGCTTTCTGAATGTATAAATTCAATTGGTTCAATTGGAATTCGCTAGCACGGTCAGCAAAAGTGACGGGGCCGTTGAAGCGGTTGTCTGGTTCATTGTCGTTATATGTGATACCGCCATTTGCCCATGCACCCACCTTAACATCGAAGTGATCAAATACTTTTTCGGTTTCTTTGAACAGTCCTTCGGCGTTTGCAGAAGTTGCCATGCCCATTGATAAGATGCTTCCAGCCGTGACTAGCAAAAGCTGGTTTTTGCGGTTTGCATTATTTTTCATTTTTAGTTTCCCCATAGGATTAAATGATAGCTTGTTGTCAAAAAACAACCATTTATAGATGATTTCATCTTTGTTGTGTTGTAAAAACAACTGTTTTTTGACACGCACTAATCGTACCACAAACTTGTTTTAAATAAAAACAACAATTTATGCTGTTTTTATAAACTGGGTATAAGGTATTTTTGCACCAAGATAACGCGAATTATGTGAGTTAATGCCAAAATTAAGTGCGTTGCCTGTTGTTTTTTTGAAACATTGCGCGCAGGTGGTATTTGATTTGAGTGAATAAAAAGCTAATAAAGCCTATTTAATGGCTTTTATTGTTGTTAGCCCACAAAGATTGGGTTTTATGGTACACGTGTTGATATTGGGCGTGGTTGGTAAGGCAACGTTTCATTGGAATTTTCGTTAAGAATCACTTTTAAGCCAACAGGCACGATTATTTACTTTTAAAGCTGATTTTTTGCCATATACATAATGGTTTGTGAAAAAAGTCGGCGGCTAAAAATGGCTTTTGGGCAAGCGGCAAGCGCCTTGGCAAGCTCTTTGTGTCGGTATTTTTTTGTTGGCTAAGGCTGCAAAAAAAATGTATTGTTACGTTGTTAGCAATAACACTGATTTCATAATAGAGGAGATAATAAATGTCAGTAGAAAACGTACTTAAAATGATCGAAGAAAACGACGTCAAATTCGTTGATTTCCGTTTTTGCGATACCCGAGGCAAAGAGCAGCACGTTACTTTCCCTGCTCACACTATAGATGAAGGCACTTTTGAAGATGGCAACATGTTTGATGGTTCTTCAATCGCTGGTTGGAAACACATCAACGAATCAGACATGATCCTGATGCCTGATCCAAGCACGGCTGTGATGGATCCCTTCTACGATGAAAACACGTTAATCATCCGTTGCGACATCATCGAACCCAAAAACATGCAAGGCTACGAACGTGACCCACGTTCTTTGGCAAAACGCGCTGAAGCTTACTTACAATCCACCGGCATTGCCGACACCGCGTTCTTTGGCCCTGAAAACGAATTCTTCATCTTCGACGACATCCGTTGGGGTGTGGACATGAGCGGCAGCTTCTTCAAAATCGATTCTGAAGAAGCGGGTTGGAACTCTGAAAAAGTTTATGAAGATGGCAACATCGGTCACCGCCCAGGCGTTAAAGGCGGTTACTTCCCCGTACCACCGGTTGATTCATTCCAAGACATGCGTTCTGCCATGTGTTTAACATTAGAACAAATGGGTATGATGACTGAAGTTCACCACCACGAAGTGGCGACTGCGGGCCAATGTGAAATCGGTGTTAAATTTAACACTTTGGTTAAAAAAGCTGACGAAGTATTGGGCTTGAAATATGTGGTTGCCAACATTGCCCACGCTTACGGCAAAACAGCGACTTTCATGCCAAAACCGATGGTTGGCGACAACGGTTCCGGTATGCATGTTCACCAATCGTTAGCGAAAGATGGCGTTAACCTGTTCTCTGGCGACTTGTACGGCGGCTTGTCTGAAACAGCGTTGTACTACATCGGTGGCATCATCAAACACGCAAAAGCGATCAACGCTTTCGCCAACGCTTCAACCAACAGCTACAAACGTTTGGTTCCAGGCTTTGAAGCCCCAGTTATGTTGGCTTATTCCGCACGTAACCGTTCTGCGTCTATCCGTATTCCTTTCGTTGCCAATCCAAGAGGCCGTCGTATCGAAGTGCGTTTCCCTGACTCCACTGCAAACCCTTACTTGGCGTTCTCTGCCATGTTGATGGCAGGCTTGGATGGCATCCAAAACAAAATCCATCCAGGTGAAGCGATGGACAAAGATTTGTACGACTTGCCACCCGAAGAAGAAAAAGCGATCCCACAAGTTTGCCACGCGCTTGACCAAGCTTTAGAAGCATTGGATAAAGACCGTGAATTCTTGACAAAAGGTGGTGTATTTACTGACGACGTTATCGATGGTTACATCGCGCTAAAAATGCAAGAAGTGACCCGTTTACGTATGAGTACACATCCAGTCGAATACGACATGTACTACAGCTTGTAAGCATCAAAACAGCAATCTTGCTATTGCTAACTAAACGCCCCATAATGGGGCGTTTTTTGTTGGTGCCTTTGCACCAAATTGGCCTTTGATTTCTCTGGGTTGTTGTTCTTCAACCTTCTACAAAAACTGGTCTGCAAATTGCTATTCAATTGCAAAGCCCTTCATTCTGCCTGCGGCATTAAACCTTTCCCATGTACAAACGCATACTAGAGCATCTGAATACTGCGATTTTGCTTTTTAGTCGTGAATTAAAGCTAACTTACATCAACAGTGCGGGTGAAATTTTACTGGCAGATAGTGCCAAACATTTGCGTGGCTGTAGTGCGCAAGAGCTGTTTAAAAGCTCCGACCCTGCTTTTCTGATGAACATTAAGCATTGCTTTAGCATGGAAGAACCTTTGCTCGATAAGGAGCTAACCCTAAACCGCATGAACCAATCGATGACGGTCAATTTCAGCGCAACCCCAATGCTGGACAAAAATAGCGTTAAAGAAGTATTGGTAGAAATGCAGCAAGTCGATAACCATTTGCGTATTTCCAAAGAGGAACAACAGCTTAACCAGCAAAATACGGCACGCTTGCTGGTGCGGGGGTTGGCACACGAAATTAAAAATCCTTTAGGCGGCGTACGCGGCGCGGCACAGTTGTTAGACTTGGAGCTGCAAGATCCTGAATTAAAGGAATACACCCAGATCATCATTGCTGAATCTGACCGTTTGCAAGGCCTGCTGGACAAAATGCTCGGCCCCAATAAACTGCCCAACAAAATTCCGTTGAATATCCACGAAGTGCTGGAGCGCGTCCGCCAATTGGTGCAAGTGGAAGCCAGCAGCAGCCTGATGATTAAATGTGATTACGACCCCAGCATTCCTAATATTAAGGCCGATAAAGATCAGCTCATCCAAGCGATTTTAAATATCACCCGCAATGCCGTCCAAGCCTTAGCCAGCAAAGGCATCATTATTATGAAGACACGCATCCACCGACACCTGACTGTCGGGCGCAAGTTTTACAAATTGGCGGCAAAAATCGACATTATCGACAATGGCCCCGGCATAGACGGTGACATGATTAACCAAATTTTCTACCCCATGGTGACAGGGCGTGCTGAAGGCACAGGACTCGGTTTGTCCATAGCCCAGGCCCTCGTCAACCAACACAACGGTATGATTGAATGCAGTAGTGAACCAGGCAATACCGTCTTTTCAATATTTTTACCCGTGGAGCTGACTGATGAAAAAGCCTGAAACGGTCTGGATCATAGATGACGATAAGTCCATACGCTGGGTGGTGGAAAAGGCTTTGCAAAAAGCCTCCATCATTACCCGCAGTTTTGCCAATGCCAAAGACCTGTTGCTTGCTTTGCAGGAAGACTTGCCCGACGCTCTGCTCACCGACATTCGCATGCCGGGCATGGATGGCTTGGAATTGCTAGGGCGCATCCAAAGTAGCCACCCGCATTTGCCGGTAATCGTCATGACCGCCCATTCCGATTTGGAAAGCGCTGTCTCAGCTTTCCACGGCGGTGCCTTTGAATACCTGCCTAAACCGTTTGACATCAAAGAAGTGGTCGAGTTGGCACATCGCGCCTGCATTCATGGCAGGCAACAACAGGCCGCGCAAAAAGAAACTGCTATCTTGGAAACCGAAAGCTCGCCAGAAATCATCGGTGAAGCACCTGCCATGCAGGAAGTGTTTCGCGCCATAGGCCGCTTGGCGCGTTCGCACATCACCGTTTTAATCAATGGCGAATCCGGCACAGGTAAAGAACTGGTCGCCAAAGCCTTGCATCGCCACAGCCCGCGCGCCAAAAATCCGTTCATCGCCCTTAACATGGCTGCAATCCCTAAAGATTTGATGGAATCCGAGCTGTTCGGACACGAAAAAGGTGCGTTCACCGGTGCCCAGGCTCGGCGTTCAGGCCGCTTTGAACAAGCCAACGGCGGTACGCTGTTTTTGGATGAAATTGGCGACATGCCCGCCGAACTGCAAACCCGCTTGTTGCGCGTGTTGGCGGATGGTGAGTTTTATCCGGTTGGTGGACATGCTTCGATTAAAGTCGATGTCCGCATCATTGCCGCCACCCACCAAAACTTGGAAACCTTGGTCGAACAAGGCCGTTTCCGCGAAGATTTGTTCCATCGCCTTAACGTCATCCGCATCCACATCCCGCCACTGCGCGACCGTAAACAAGACATTCCCTTGTTGCTGAAACATTTTTTGGCACAAGCGGCGATCGAATTAAACTCCGAAACCAAAATATTGAAACCCGAAGCGGAAGCTTTTTTAAGTACGTTGGAATGGCCTGGCAATGTCCGTCAGCTGGAAAACTGCTGCCGCTGGATGACCGTGATGGCTTCAGGCCGCGAAGTGCATTTGTACGACTTGCCGCCCGAACTGCTGAATGCCCCCGCTGAAAAAACCACTGGCGGTGTCGATTGGGAATCCTTGCTCAGAACTTGGGTAGACCAGCAATTGCTTAAAAAAGAAAGCGATGTTGCCAAGCAAACCATTCCTGCCGTGGAATCCATTCTCATCAAAGCTGCCTTAAGCTTCACTCATGGCAAACGCCACGAAGCCGCGATTTTGCTGGGCTACGGTAGAAATACACTGACCCGAAAAATTAAGGAATTGGGCATAGAAGATTAGGATTGCGCTGCACTTAATGCCATGCAGCGCAACTAAAGGGCTGCATATTTGCAAATGCCCGACGTATTTCGGATCAAAATCCCCACAGTATTGCCATCATTGCTTTCCGGTGCGAATGCAGGAAATTTAGCGCAGCTGATAGATCAGTCGGCCTGCTTGGAAGGTATAAGTCACGCGTCCCTTTAATATTTGTTGCCAAAACGGAGTGTTAGTGCCTTGGCTTTGCCAAGTGCTGGCATCCACTTGCCAGAGCAGTTCAGGGTCAAATACGCAGACATCTGCTGAATAGCCTGGCGTTAATGCACCACTGTTCAGACGTAAGATTTCTGCGGGCCGTTGGCTTAGCGCGGCAATGGCGTGCGGCATGTCAATGGCGTGTTGGGCGACCAATTTCAGGGTGAGTGGCAGCAAGGTTTCCAACGAGGAAATGCCGGGTTCGGTTTCCGGAAAAGCCCCTAATTTGGCATCGACATCGTGCGGCTGGTGGTCGGAGCTGATGCAGTTGATGGTGCCGCCCGCTACGCCTTGTCTTAAGAATTGTTTGTCGGCTTCGGTACGCAACGGCGGTAAGACATGATAAGCACTGTCGAACGGGATAATGTCGTTTTCGGTGAGGTGCAGTTGGTGAATGGCAACGTCGGCGCTGATATTGAGGCCGTATTTTTTCGCTTGTTGGATTTTTATCACCGAACGGCGGCTGCTGATTTGTCCAAAATGCACGCGGCAACCGGTGAGTTCAGCCAATTCCAAACAATGCGCCAAAGCGATGGTTTCGGCGGCTTCAGGTATGCCAGGCAAACCGTAGCGTGTGGCGACCTCGCCTTCATGGGCGCAACCTTTGTTGCCCAGCCAATAGTCGTTGGGTTGGCAGATGAACAGCAAATCGTGGCTGGCGGCGTATTCCATGGCGCGGCGCAAGATCAGCAAGTTGGTGATCGGTGCGCGGGCGTTGCTGACGGCAATGCAACCAGCTTGCTTGAGGGCAAGCATGGAGCTGAGTTCGTTGCCTTCCAGTTTTCGGGTTAGGGCAGCTATCGGTAAGATTTGCGGGTAGTCGGCCTTGTCTGCCAATTCTTTAATCAGCTCAGCAACGGCGGGTGTGTCGATGACCGGTTTGGTGTCCGGTTGCAGGCATAGTGTGGTGATGCCTGCACTGGCGGCGGCGCGGGCTTCGCTTTTAAAGGTGGCTTTGCGGCTTTGTCCGGGTTCGCGCAAACGAGTGCTGAGGTCAATAAAGCCAGGGCAGACGATTTGTCCGCTAGCGTCGACGCGCAAGTCGGCTACAAAACCGTCCGGCTCGTTAAAGACGGCGGCAATTTTGCCGTCGGCGATGTACAGCGAGCCTTGCTTGTCGATTTGGTTGGCGGGATCGATGATTCGACCATTTTCAATGATGATCCGCATTAGGCTGACACTCCTTGTTTTTGCATCGCCATGGCCATAATCGCCATGCGTACGGCAATGCCGTTGCTGACTTGTTTAAGAATGACCGATTGTGGGCCATCGGCGACTTTCGAATCAATTTCCACACCTCGGTTGATCGGACCTGGGTGCATGACGATGGCGTCGGGTTTGGCGATTTTAAGTTTGCTTTCGGTCAGGCCAAAGCATTTGAAGTATTCGCTTTCGCTGGGCAGCAGGGCAGAGGTCATGCGTTCTTTTTGCAGGCGCAGCATGATGATGACATCAATGTCTTGCAGGCCGCGTTGCAAGTCGTGGCAAACGCTCACCCCCAGTTTTTCAACATGGGCGGGCAGCAACGTTTTAGGGGCGATGACCCTTACTTCCGCCGCACCGAGAGTGTTGAGGGCTTGAATTTCGGAACGGGCGACGCGCGAATGTAAGATGTCACCAATGATGGCGACTCGTAAGTGGCTAAAATCGCCTTTCATTTGCCGGATGGTGAACATGTCGAGCATGGCTTGCGTGGGGTGGGCGTGTTGTCCGTCGCCAGCGTTGATGACACTGATGTGGGGTGCAACTTGCTGGGCGATGAAATGCGCCGCGCCGCTGATGCCGTGACGGACCACAAACATGTCGACATACATGGCTTCCAGGTTGCGGATGGTGTCGAGCAAGCTTTCGCCTTTGGACGTGGATGAGGTGGCGATGCTCATGCTCAGCACGTCGGCAGACAGGCGGTTGGCGGCAAGTTCGAAGGTGGTGCGTGTGCGCGTGCTGTTTTCAAAGAAGAGGTTGACGATGGATTTGCCGCGCAGCAGGGGGACTTTTTTGACTTGCTGGTCGCTCATGCCGATGAACGATTCGGCGGTGTCGAGGATTTCGGTGAGCAGGTTTTTGTCCAGCCCTTCGATCGTCAGAAAGTGTTTAAGCTTGCCTTCCGAATTGAGTTGTAAGTTTGCAGACATGGTTTAGGTGTGTGTGCTTGCGGTTTCAAGATGGATGGCTAAGGGTTCGGGTCCGGACAGTTTTAGGCGTTGGTCGGCGTTAAGGGTGACGGTGGCGCCGCAGCAATCCGGTTGGAACGGGATTTGTTTGCCGTCCCGTTGCACCAGTACCGCCAACAAGACTTGATTGGGGCGTCCATAATCGAAAATTTCGTTAAGCGCGGCACGGGTGGTGCGTCCAGTGTAGAACACGTCGTCGACCAGAATGATGTCGCGGCCTTCTATTTGCGGCGGCAGTTGGCTGGGTTTGACGTTGGGGTGTACGCCAATCTGCGAAAAGTCGTCTCGGTAAAACGTTATGTCCAATAAGCCCAGGGGTTCGGCAAGTTGTAGGCGTTGGTGCAGTTGTTCGGCAACCCAAACGCCACCGGTGCGGATGCCGATCATCACGGGGTTGTTCAGTTTACGTTGGTTAACGGCTTGTTTTAAGTCGTGTTCCAATTTGTTCATTAATGTGTCAATAGCTAACATCGGTTTATCCTTTTGCCGAAGTGTGGTTCGGGTCGTTCAGCCAGCTTTGCAGGATCAGTTGGGCGGCTAGCTGGTCTTGCACTGCCCATAATTTTGTGGCGTTGACATTCACTTCATCAAATAGCAGTTGTTTGGCTTCGAAGGTTGATAAGGTCTCGTCTTGTTGAAAAACCGGCAAGTTAAAGCGGCCTTCCAGTTGTCGGCAGAATTTTAACATACGCGGCGTCACGGGGTTGTCTGTGCCGTCTTGTTGTCTGGAAATACCGACCACGATACCGGCGGGTTGCCATTCTTGGATAAGTTTGCCGATGGTTGTCCAGTCGGGGGCTTGGTTGATGGCGCGAATGGTCTGCAGCGGGCTGGCGGTGCCGGTGGTGGCTTGTCCGACGGCGGCGCCAATTTTTTTTACGCCAAAGTCAAAACCAAGGTACGTATCGGTGCTGATTTTGGCGAGTAACGGGTCAGGTTTTGCCATTATTTAAGGTTAACTGTGACCTGCTGGGGCGGTCAGTTTGTTGATGTCGATGCCGATTTGGTCGGCGGCTGCGCTCCAGCGTTGGTTGATGGGGGTGTCAAATAGCACTTGTTTGCCATAGGGTGTGTTGAGCCAAGCGTTGTTTTTAAATTCCTTTTCCAATTGGCCTTCGCCCCAGCCGGCGTAGCCAAGGGCAACCAAGTATTTTTCGGGGCCTTGGTCGACGGCGATGGCTTCCAATACATCCCGTGAGGTAGTCAGGGCAATATTGTCGGAAATGGTCATGGAAGCGTTCCAGTTTCCGCAGGGCGTGTGCAGTACAAAGCCGCGGTCTTGTTGTACTGGGCCGCCGGCAAATACCATGGCTTCGGTGGCAGCCAACGAGGTGACGCGGATGTCCATTTGCTTGAAAATTTCACCCAGTTTCATGCCGGTTGGGCGGTTGATGACAATCCCCAGCGCCCCCTCTTTATTGTGTTGGCAGAGGTAGGTGACCGTGTGGGAGAAAATAGGATCCGCCAGGCTGGGCATGGCGATAATAAACTGATTATTTAAGTAATTAGCTTCTTTCATGCGAATATGCCTTATGGTTAAGGATTAATGGGCGGTCATGCCGGAACGGTCAGCAAAACTCCAAGTTCTGGAAATGACCAGTACTTTGAGTTCTTTGGTCAGATCTAAAGGCAAAGGTGGAAAGGGTTCGCTCAGCCTGACGATACGTTTGGCGGCTTCATCCAATGCCGCATTGCCTGAGGATTTGCTAATGCGCAGGCTGTAAATGCTGCCGTCTATGTTAATGCCGACATCCATCGTTAAACTGGCTGAGAAATTTTTCTTCACCGCTTCTTGGGGGTAATTCATGTTGCCGGTGCGTTCCACTTTGCGTTGCCAATCTTGAATGTATTGGGCGGCAACAAATTTGTGTGCGCTGACTTGGTCAACAAACTTGATCTTGGATTGTTCCGCACTTTGTTGGTTGAGGCGGATTTCTGTACCCAGCTGGGTGATTTGCTCTTGCAAGGTTTCTGCGGTGATGCGTGGTCGCAGTTCGGCTTCCTGTTGGTTCAGTATATCTGACTTGGCAGCGGTTTCAATTTTCTTTTCCGCGCGTTGTTGGGTCAGGCGTTTGGTGTCGGTTTTGGGTTGGCTTTGTTCAATGGTGTTTTCGACCAATTCCTTAACCTCGCTGTTGCCTTGATGGGCAATTTTTTTTGGCGGAGGCTGAAGCTTTTTGGCTTGTTCGCCAGCGCCTGTTTGGTTGTCTTGCGCCAAGTGTTTGGCAATTTTGGGAGCTTTAAGAGCGGGCGAGTCGATGAGGGTGATGTCTATCGAGTGGCTTGCTTTAGGGGGGCGGGGCAGCGTGAAGTTAACCCCTAAAATAACCATAATATGAACAATTGCTGCGATAAATAGTGTTATCAGCAGCGAGTCTTTGTCGGAAATGTTTGAACTGGGATCAAAGCTGGTTGTTCTTGCCATTTTGTTTGAGCGCATGGTCGATTTGATCCAATAAGAGTCCGCAAATATTGAGTCCAAATTGGCGATCCAGTTCCTGAACACAAGTGGGGCTGGTGACGTTGATTTCTGTCAAGGTGTCGCCGATGACATCTAAGCCGACGAACATCAGGCCTTTGGCTTTTAGTGTGGGGCCGACTTGTTGGGCAATCCAGCGGTCACATTCGGTGAGCGGGCGGCCTTCGGCGCGCCCGCCCGCCGCCAAGTTGCCGCGTGATTCGCCTTGCGCAGGGATGCGCGCCAGCGCGTAAGGCACCGGTTCGCCGTTTATCATCAGTATGCGCTTGTCGCCATCTTTAATGGCAGGCAGGTATTTTTGCGCCATGATTTGTCGGCTATTGAAAGCGGTCATGGTTTCTAAGATGACGCTGATGTTAGGGTCATCTTGCTTAACGCGGAAAATCGATGCGCCACCCATGCCATCTAAGGGTTTGACGATGATGTCCTGATGTTCGGTAAGAAAGCTTCTGATGCGTTGGGCGTTGCGGGTGACCAGGGTTTCGGTGCAACAATGTGAAAACCAGGCGGTAAAGAGCTTTTCATTGGCGTCGCGCAAAGATTGCGGCTTGTTAACCACCAAAGCACCCAAACTTTCAGCGCGTTCCAACAGGTAAGTGGCGTAAAGGTATTCTTGATCGACAGGCGGATCTTTGCGCATCATGATGACATCAAGCTTATGCAGCGGCAGCTCTTGCTCGTCGATAAAACGATACCAGCCGTTTTCGTTACGTTCGACTTTTAAAGTGCGGGTGCGGGCATAGGCCATGCCGTTGAGCATGTATAAATCACCCAGTTCCATATAGTGCAGTTCAAAGCCGCGGGCTTGGGCTTCCAGCAACATGGCAAAGCTGGTGTCTTTTTTGATTTTGATATGATCGATGGAATCCATAATCATACCGAATTTAACAGGCATGGACGCTCTCTTTTAAGGTTACAAGGCCGTTGATTACATTCATTTTATAGATTGTTATTTACCTTGAAAAGATTTTTTGGTATAAAGTTTGGCTAGCTTTTAAATTTAGGTACATAGTAGAGGTCATCCATGTCCAGAGTCTGTCAAGTAACCGGAAAACATCCGATTACTGGTAATAACGTATCACACGCCAACAACAAAACCAAAAGACGTTTTCTTCCTAACTTGCAACATCACCGCTTTTGGGTAGAAAGCGAAAACCGTTGGGTTCGTCTGCGTGTTTCTGCCAAAGGTATGCGTATCATTGATAAAAAAGGCATCGACGCCGTATTGGCGGATTTGCGTAAAAACGGCGTCAAAGCTTAAGGGGATTAAATATGCGCGATAAAATTAAATTGGTTTCTAGCGAAGGCACAGGCCATTTTTACACCACCACCAAAAACAAACGCACCATGCCAGAAAAAATGGAGATCAAAAAATTTGATCCTGTTGTCCGTAAGCATGTCATGTACAAAGAAGCAAAAATTAAGTAATTGCTTTTTTGCTGCCGCTTGGTGTTTAGGCTGACCACAACTTTTGCGGTTGTGGTTGGGCTAAGGCGGGCAGTGTCCCCTTAAAGACCCCTTCAGAAAACTAGATTTTAGCGTTAAACGGTTTCCTTTATTGCTTTGCCCTATTGTGGTGCGTTTTTTGCCAAAATGAAACGGGCATAAATCTATCCCTCGCTGAGTTTGTTCTCGGCAAGTGCCTAAATTGCAAGCGTTAAAACCATAACGCATAGCGCCTTTAATTTTTCCGGTAATTCTTAATCAATTTATGGTATTTTGAGATACCTTTTTAAGCCCTAGTTCTGGCTTAGAAAAAATCTTGTGGCATGTTTTATGCTAAAGCCTAAGTGAATTAATCAATAGTGAATGCTATGAAATCTATCTGGGAAAATTATAAAACCGATGTCGCCTACGATGAGCTGATGTATTCTGAATACCAGCCGCGACCTGTCAGCCACAGCTTGTGCCAATATCTCAACTCCCTCAATAAAGAAGACATCGACAAGCGTAAAATTGCCGCCGAGCTTGCTATTATGGAGATGGGGATTAGTTTTACCGTCTACAGCGATGAAGGCAATATCGATAGGGCTTGGCCATTCGATATTATTCCAAGGATTTTGGACGGTAAAGAATGGAAAATCATCGAAAAAGGCCTTAAGCAGCGATTGACGGCGCTAAATTGTTTTATTAGCGACGTTTACAGTGAACAGGCCTTTATTAGAGACGGCAAGATGCCTAGCGAAATTGTCAACAGCTCTAAGAATTTCCGGAAGGAATGTGTCGGCATGAAGCCAATGCATAATGTTTGGGCCAATATCTGCGGCACTGATTTGGTGCGGGATAAGGACGGCGTTATGTACGTACTGGAAGACAATCTGCGCGTACCTTCAGGTGTCTCTTATATGCTTGAAAATCGCATCATCACCAAGCGCGTCTTTCCTGAGTTGTTACAAGACATCAATATTTTGCCCATTGATGACTACCCTACCCAATTATTGGAAATGCTGTGTTCGATTGCGCCGCACCAAAACGGCAAGCCACAAATTGTGGTGCTGACACCTGGTATTTACAATTCCGCCTATTTTGAACACGCCTTCCTTGCCCAACAAATGGGCGCCCAGCTCGTTGAAGGCAGTGATTTGATGGTTGATGACGATGATTGCGTCTATATGCGCACCATTGAAGGACCTGCAAAAGTAGATGTGATCTACCGCCGTATTGATGATGATTTTATTGATCCGGAAGTGTTCCGTAAGGATTCCGTGTTAGGTGTTCCTGGTTTGATGCGAGCATGGAAAGCGGGCAATGTCGGCTTGGCAAACGCCCCGGGTGCCGGCGTGGCGGATGATAAGGTCGTTTATGCTTATGTGCCGGAGATGATCCGCTACTATCTGAATGAAGAGCCTATTTTGCCGAATGTTCCTACTTATTTGTGCAGCAACCAAGAGCATCTTGACTATGTCATGGAGCATTTGGCTGAATTAGTCGTTAAACCCGCCAATGAATCGGGCGGCTATGGCATGCTTGTAGGGCCTCACGCGACAGCCCAGGAAGTGGAAGCATTCCGTGAAATCATTAAAAAAGATCCGCGCAATTACATTGCCCAGCCTACGCTTTCGATTTCGACCGCACCAACTTTGTGCAATGACAAACTTGAGCCGCGTCACATTGATTTAAGGCCGTTTATATTGCAAGGCGAAAAAACGTTTGTCACCGCGGGCGGTTTAACTCGTGTGGCGTTAAAAAAAGGTTCGTTAGTGGTTAACTCGTCACAAGGCGGGGGCAGCAAAGACACTTGGATTATCAGTATGGAGGAGGGCTAATGTTATCCCGTTCAGCAGAACGCTTGTATTGGTTGGCCCGCTATTTGGAGCGCACCGAAAACATTGCCCGTTTGGTCAGTGTGCATATGAATTTATTGATGGATTTGCCTAAAGGCGTAGAAATGGGATGGCAACAGCTTATCCGCATTAATAGTGCCGATGAAGCTTTCCACGAAAAGTACAATACGATTAATGAACGCAACGTCACCCGCTTTTTGTTGGCGGATGCCAATTATGGGGGGTCGTTATTTTCATCACTGAGCATGGCGCGTGAAAATATCCGTACTTCGCGGGATTTGCTGCCCGATGAGGCGTGGGAACAAGTTAATGAAATGTATTTGTATGCGAAGACTAATCTGGATGCCATTACCAATCGCCATAGCCGATCGTTGTTCCTTAACGAAATCCTCAAGGGTTGCCAGCGATTTACGGGTTTATTGTCAGGCTACATGAGCCATAACAATCCTTATCGCTTTATCCGCTTGGGCAGAAATTTGGAACGCGCTGATATGACCAGCCGGATTTTGGACTTAGCCTCATTGTTGTTGTCAGAATCGCGCAGTGACGAAATGCGTCAGTATGAAACGATTTTGTGGATGAATATTTTAAAAGCCCTAAATGCTTTATTGATGTATCGTCAGCATGTCCGCAGCCGTATTAATGGCGATGATGTGCTGAATTTCCTGCTGCTGAACACCAATTTGCCAAGGTCGGTGGGGTGTTGCGTAGTGGAAATTTCTGACAGTATTAACCGTTTGCCGAACCATGGCGATTTGCCGGAAAAAATTGTTGAGTTGCAATCTTATGTGCAGTCGATCGACATCCAGCAAGTGACGCAATTGCAGTTGCGTGGCATCTTGGACGATTTGCAAAACAAACTGGGCGGTTTGCATGGGCAAATCACCGACAATTGGTTTTTGACGGTTGTTAACGAATAGCGTTGATAGCCAAGTTTAACCATACTTGTTTTGGTATTTTATATAATGATATGGCAGTGTTGTTGGCTCAAAACGAACAGTCGCAAGGGCCAACATCGCAAATATTGATGGTTTCGCAGTTTGTAGATTTAAAGATTTGAACTGGCAGTTCAAGGCAGTTGCAAATGTCACAATTAAGGCAGTCGAGAGCAGAGCTTTTGTCTTTGTTATGCCGCCTTTGCTTTTTTTGTACAGTGGCGGCATTTAGAGAAAGGTTTTGGTAGGCCGTTTTGCAGCGGGCAAGCTGTCTTGGCAATGCCCGCAACATTATGATGACGCCATGCCTTAAGGCGATGCGTTTGGCAAATTCAGAGCAAGAATGACGCCCGGTCTTATGTCGATACGCACAGCAAAAGCCTTTATGCGGAGACAAATATTTTTGATAGGCGGAAATTGATGCCGCCGCTGCATAGCGCATCATGGTTATTCGGCTTTATTTTACAAAGCAATTTTTTTCCGCGTACTCTTCCGCTTCTTTTAATTTCTTGCGTAAGTCTTTGGATTGCGTAGGGTCTCTAAATACGCCGCCAGCATCGCCTGGGGTGCTTTTCAAATAAGTGAAGGTTTTTGCTGCTTCGTACTCGCTAAACGTCATCTTTTCGGCGATTTTGTCAATTTTACAGCCACACGCGTACTGGCTGATGTAAGTAAGCCCGCCGTGCTGGGCAACGCAGTTTAATACATATTCGACACGATCGCGGGTAGGGAAGTCGTTGGTTACTGGAGTGGCGGGTGCTTCGGCTACTGGCGTGGATTCTGTTTTTTCAGGCGTGGTGGAGCAGGCTGTTAAAAGGGTTATCGCCAGGCTCATGAGAAGAGTTGTTGCTTTCATTGAATACATGTTGGTTTCCGATAGTGATGGTTAAATTTTTTGTCACTCTGCGACAGCAAAATCGACGATTTTTCGCAGCGTTTCATTCATTTTAACCGAAAATTCTTTTAATGCTTCATCGTCGGTATCAGTCGGTATCAGGTGTATGTTAACGATGGTGCTGCCGTGGTCTTGGTATAGCACAACATTGCAGGGCATGTAGCGGATGGTGGCGGGTGACATCTGCAAAATGGTTTTGGCGTGGGTTAGATTGCAAAATTGAAGGGTGTCGTAATCAGGGAAATCGGCAGTACCGCGTTCGCGTATCACTTTGCCGACGCGGCTGTGTCCAGTAACCCTAAAATTGTTTTCGGCGATGGCAATCTCCAGTTCCGCCAATACATCGTCGTAAGGTTTTTGAGTGGTAACCTGATAATAGGGGATGAATTCGCCTTTGGATTGGCTAGCGCAACTGCAAGCAATGACGGCATAGGTTAGTAAGGCGGATAATTTAAACATAGTTTGACCAACTTTTAGATAGATGAAAGCTTAGCATTATGGACAAGCAAACTAAAGTCGCTGGCGTTATTCTGGCAGGGGGCTTGGCGCGGCGCATGGATAATCAGGATAAAGGGCTGGTTGATTTTCGCGGTCAGCCTTTAGTCAGTTATGCAGTTGCTGCGATGTCGGCTGCATTGGACGGGCGGGTGTTTATCAGCGCCAATCGCCATCTTGAGCAATATCGGCAATTTGGTTGTGAAGTGATTAGGGATCAGACAGATAGCTTTGATGGTCCTTTGGCGGGCGTTTTGGCTGCAATGCAGTGTGCTGATGATGCGGAGTTGTTGGTGGTTATGCCTTGTGATTCGCCATTGGTCGAAGCTAGGCATTTGCAAAAGCTGTTGTCTGCTTGTCTTGATGGCGATGCCCAAGTGGCAGTTGCTTTTGATGGTGAGCGATTGCATCCTGTTTTTATGGTGGTGCGGACTAGTTTAATGTTTAGCTTAGGTGCTTATCTGGCGCTTGGGCATCGGAAGCTGCAAGATTGGTTGGCCATGCATTCGCCGATCTTGGTCGACTTTAGTGGCGAGCCTAAGATTTTTACCAATATCAATTCTTTTGCAGAACTGCGCCTTTTTGACGAAAAAGGCTAGGGAGTGATTTATTTTGTCAATAAGGTAAGTTTTGAACGTGAAATTTGGCAAAAGCAGGCATTAATTGTTGTGGTTTATTTCATATTAAGTGACAATATTTGTCAGTTTTTGGCGAATTTTGTTGGCATAAAGTCAGTTGTGTCATGGGGTTTTAAATTTTGGCGTTTGCGGATTCTTTTAGGTTTTCGTGGCTTTATTTTTTAAGCTTCATAAGCAACTAAATACACATGTGTTTTTATGCGCATTATTGTTTAGTTGCTATGGCTATTGGGGTTGGCGGGCATTGGTCAATCATTTGGATGGTTAGTTTTTGTTTGTATATGGTTGGCATAATGTCTGCATATAAGGTTTTTGCAAGCCTGACGCATTTTAAGGTTGACCATCCCTAACAACCTATAAACCAAGCGGCACAAAGTCTTATTGGGTATCGCATATGCCCTGTCTTATGGGGTGGTGGCTTGTAATAAATAAATATACGACTACCCTCTATTTTGCATTTCACGAGACCACGCATGAATACTGACGATTTCTATTTAATTAAATGCCATGATTCTGACGAATCGGCTGACAACTATTCGGTGCCTTGTTTTGGTTTGCAAGACTTGGAGACCGAATTTTTATGGTCCTCTAAAATGTTGGAGCGTTCAGATTATTTGGAAAAATTAGTGTTGCGTTTGGCCAGAAAGCCCAACCGCTTGGTTCTGCATGTGCAGCGCATACTTTATTGTTATCATTCTGATTTAAATGAACAGCTCTTTGCAGCCCTTATCGACTTTTTGGTCATTTTAAACAGGCGCGGCAAGGCAATCAGTTACCGCATGGTGTTTGGCTCAAGGACAAGGCTAAAATCTGTGCAATTAAAGGTCTTTAAAAATTATCTTTCTGACCAGAATTACGATCCAAGCTTGTTGCCTGGAAACAGCTACACTATTTTCACAAGGGGCATGATAGGCACAAGCAATTTGATTATGATGTCCAAACCTCAAAGGGTATCTAACTATGATCCTTTGGATTTGGCTCACGACCATATCGAATATAGCCAACTAGATGATGCCAAAAGAGTGCTGGAACAGGGCATTTTGAACGATCCAGACAGGTTGGTTTTACATCAAGAGCTACTTTACCTATACCAATTGACCAATGATGCTGCAGGTTTTAAGCGCATGTACAAACATTTGACACAACAAGGGCTGGCTACACCAGATAAATGGTCAAGCTTGGAAAACCACTTCGAAAAGGCACAAGCAAATGGATAAGGCTAAAGCACCTCTAAAAGTTGCATTGTTTGGCATGGATAGCCGTAGCCAGAAAATGATGATGATGTTTTTGCAAGGCCCCTGTAAAGGGATTGCTGTCGTTGCCGGTGAGCAGGATGCGGTTGTTGATATTTATGATGCCGATGTTTTTAACGGGCAAAAACTGCTTGATGAGAGGCTGGCAAAAAATATTGAAAAGCCTTTGATTGTCCTGTCGTTGACAGACCGTAAGCTTCAAAATGTGTATTATGTCAAGAAGCCAATTAAAACAGACGAAATGATTGCTGTTTTAAACCAAGTCAAATCGCGTGTTGGTGATGTGGCTGTGCAAAGGCCTGTATCCTCAAGCCCTCAATCCGAAACGATTCAGAGTAATGAGGAATTTCTGGCTGAATCCGAAAGAAACATGCTAAGGACAGGCAAGGCAAGTGCAGAATTATCCAAGCCTGTCTTAAAGAATTATGTTATCAACAACGACGAGCAAAACAAAACTTCTAAACATCAGGCTGCTATGCAGTTGAATGAGAAAAGTTTTAGCGCTTTTATTGGTAATGTGCCAGGAATTGATGTTAATGATCCCAAGCAGTTTGCCAAAGCGAGTTATAATCCCAAAGAGTATTATCAGGGTTATGTTGAGTCGGCATTTAAAGTCAGCGAAAGCAAAGGTCAGGCTAGGCAGCTGAATTCAGGTTGGAATCCTTTGCTGATTTTTCCCCAGGGTTCGGAAGTATGGTTGGATGCCGATGAAAATCAACTGAGATCATTTTCAGGTTTGGCAATCAATAACACATTAGGGGCTAAAATGTCGATAACCCCGCTTAGCCAAGAAGCAGCGGAGCAGTCCAGGGCGCTGGAGAGATTCCACAGCATGGAAGGCTTTTTATGGAAAGTGGCTTGTTGGGCTTCTAAAGGGCGCTATCCTCTTGGGATAGACATTGACACACCCGTCTATTTAAAAAGATGGCCCAACTTTACGCGTGTATTAGTGACACCTCACGCCATGCGAATTGCGGCATTATTGATTCAAGGCCCAAGAAGGCTTGATAATGTCGCAAAAGTGTTAAATATTAAACCCCAATATGTTTTTATTTTTATCAGTGCGGCTTGCGCTTTAGGGATAGCTGGCCAGGTTAAGAGGGAAGCTGATGTATTGTTAGAATTACCACCCATATCACCTAATAAAAACCAAGGCTTGTTGAGTCGGATTCTCAGCAAGCTGCGCGGCAAGTAAGGCATAGCGGAATAAAAATCTCATGAGTCAGTATAAGATTATTTTTACAGGGCCGGTCGGTGCAGGAAAGACTACCGCCATAAATTCAATTAGCGATATGCCTCCTGTCAAGACAGATGCCTCTGCAAGTGATATGACCAAGTCGAGAAAAGCATCGACGACAGTGGCACTAGATTATGGTGTGATGAATTTGCCGGGCGGTGAGAAGCTCCATCTGTATGGTACGCCAGGGCAAGAGCGGTTTGACTTTATGTGGGATATTCTCATTAATGGAGGTATCGGCTTGGTGCTCTTGCTTGATAATACCCGGGCAGATCCTTTCCAAGATATGCGTTTTTTCTTGGATACATTCGATAAGTTCATAAATGAAACATCGGTTGCCATAGGTGTGACGCAAATGGATTTAAGCGCAAAGCCTACTATCGACGACTATCATGTCCAGCTTCAGGCACAAGGGTTAAAACCTGCCGTGTTTGCCGTTGATGCTAGGGTTAAGAGCGACGTGTCGCTATTGGTTCAGGCTTTACTTTATTCATTAGACCCAGGTCTTGAGGACGATGGAAATGAATAAATACTCTTTAGCCGACAATGTTTACCTTTACCCGACACCAGCAGGTGCATATTATGCAGTTTCTTCCCTTGAAACCGATAAGCCTCGGCAGTTTTTAAGAAAACTTTTGCAACAAAAAACGACTCCATCGCTTAATTTACAAACATTGCAAGAGCTAATGGGGCATGAAGAGGAAAGTAAGTGCTACGAGCTTTTGAACCATTGTCAAAAACTAAGGTGGGTTCAAGGTCTTCATGAGCCGTTAGAATATCCAAGCAAACCTTTGGAGCATATTTTGCCGCTATTATTAAGTACCATTTCTGAAAATGGGAAAGTTTTATTGGCAGAAAACCAAGGATTTTATTTGGCGACTCATGGCTTTCCTCATGAGGTTGCAGAAGAGCTTTCGGCACTTAGTGCTGAAATTGCTACTGTTCACCAGCGCCGGTCAGGACTTTTGACTAACAATATGGGGGTAACAAGCCAGGCATGGTCAATCGTCGATAGCTTTGGTAACAGCCAAGTTGGTTTTTGGCCGTTATTTATTGCCAATAACCGTTTTGTTGTCGCAATATCAGGTATTCCCCATTTTAACCAGCCTGAGTTTGTTTCCTTGGTTTGGGCTTTGAGCATACGCTATACTGTTAAGGAAATTTAAGCTTTATATTTCGTTATTAATTTTAAGAGGACAAAAAAATGCGGGCAAATATGTTGACTTCTGTGCTAACAGAGCTTAATGGCACATCAGCCGATATTGAAGCATCGGGTATTATTTCGACTGATGGTTTGATGATTGCATCGGTGTTGCCGGCAGGCATGGATGAAGATAGAGTGGGTGCGATGAGCGCTGCAATGCTTTCTTTGGGTGATAGGACAGCACAAGAATTGGCAAGGGGTACATTGGAGCAAGTATTGATTAAGGGCGCAAACGGTTATGTGTTAATGACCTATGCAGGCCCTGAGTCAGTGTTGACAGTATTGGCTAAACCAAATGCAAAGCTTGGTTTGATATTCCTTGATGTTAAAAGAGCTGCAGGAAGTATTGCCGACTTTTTATAGTTGATTGATCTGCGTCAGTGGATTGGGGAGGGTATATGATTTATGACATGATGTCGGAATATATTATTGGAGATTATAAAGAATTAACCCTCAATCTGTATGGTGGATTAAAGCGAAAGGTTTTAGTTACCGATATTGAAACACCCTATCCCGATGGCAAGCTTATTGTTTCAACCACTGACAAAAACGGTATTATTACTAATGCTAACAAAGCATTTATTGAAATGTCAGGTTATTTCGAAGAAGAGTTGATAGGGTCTCCGCATTCTATTTTAAGGCATCCTGATATGCCGTCGGCAGCATTCAAAGATTTATGGGAAACGGTTAACAGAGGCGAGAAATGGCAAGGCTTTGTTAAAAACTTACGCAAGGATGGCGGTTATTATTGGGTTAAGGCTACCGTCATACCTAATGTCAGAAATGGTCAAGTAGTTAGCTATACTTCTGTTCGTAGAAAACCATCAAGGAGTAAAGTTGAAGAGAGTATTCTCCTTTACAAAGGAATGGAGTGAGTGTTGTGACATATCAATTTACAGTAAGCCCAGATTTTAGCCCTGACCATTTGTCTGGATGGTACATTTTCAATACATGGCTACAAAAGCAAACTAATGAGGCCATCCATTTGGAAATGTATAGTAATTTCCAATCCCAAAGGCTTGCCATTCAGAAAGGGCAAGTTGATCTTATCTATGCAAATCCTTTCGATGCATCCATGTTGGTTAGAGAATTCGGCTTTGTATCCTTAGTAAAAGCCGAAGGCATTTCCGATGAAGCCATTATTGCTGTAAATGCCCAAAGCAACGCTCAAGATGTCAGCGACCTATTGCCAGGTATCAGATTGGCTATTACAGAAGACCCTGATGTGCATATGATGGGTATGATAATGCTCGAGTCTGCTGATCTCAATACCGAAAATATCCATACTCAAATTTCCGATACCTATGTCATTGTTGCTAAACAATTGTTACAGAATAATGCCGATGCTGGAATTTTTTTGGCAGAAGCCTATGACGATTTATCAAACATGATAAAAAAACAATTGCGGGTTTTGGTTCGTAGCCAAATTTCGGTTATTCATCATAGTCTTATGTTAGGGCCAAAATTAGCAGGTAGACGCCAAGAAATTTCTGAGCTTTTACAGCGAATGAGTCAAACAGAAAGCAGCCAAGGTATTCTCGATAGTTTAGGTTTTCGATCATGGGTAGCGGTTGACGATGAGCAGATGGAATTTATGATTGATTTAATGGATACGCTAGCAGTTTAATTGCGAATTAGACGTTGATTACAAAAATATAGAATGTTGGATCACAATTAATGGCGATTGAAATTATTTCTGGGGAAGAAGTTTATAAAACGGTTATTAGTAATAAACTGAAGCGGTGGCCTGGCAGAAATAATCCGGATCGTTTATTTCCAATTGCAACGCCAATCGGCAACGCAACTTTTAAGATCAAACCTGATGACAAGATATTTTGTATAGGTTCTTGTTTTGCCAGTGAAATTAGCAACGCCTTGCATCGGCAAAATTACGAAGTATTGTCTATTTTTCGTGACTTGCCAAAATCTCCAAACCGTCATGTGGATAATGAAAATATAATTCGTAAATATAATGTTGCCAGTATTTATAACGAATTAAAATGGGCTTTAGATTCGGAAGGTACTTTTCCTGTTGAAAAGGTTTTAATATAGGTTAACGATAATTTATACGAAGACTATCAATTGGTTGGTAATAAATATCGATGTGGGGTTGATGAAATTCAGTTATTTCGAAAAAGCTTTAATCAAGCTTTTTCCGCAATAAAAAAAGCTGACGTAGTGGTGTTAACCTTAGGTTTGAGTGAGGTTTGGTTTGATAAACAATCCAGTCTTTATTTAAATATAGCGATCACACCTGAATTAGTAAAACGTTATCCTGGACGTTTTGAATTTCATGTGTTTGATTATAGTAAAACGTTGTCTTATTTAAATGAGATTTACGCTCTACTTGATAAGCATTTAAAGCCCGGTTTTCGTTTAATGCTTACAGTATCACCGGTGCCACTGAATGTAACCTATCGAAGCCAAGATGTTTTGATTTCAAATGCTTATTCAAAAGCAGTCTTAAGGGCATCGGTTGAAGAATTTATCATTGATAAGGCTAACGTTAATTATTTTCCTAGTTATGAGTTTGTAAGCCTTACCAATGCTGAAATTGTTTGGAGTGAAGATGATTTTCGCCATATTCATGAGTCGTTTATAGATTTCATAATGGCTAATGTGATGGCGCAATATACTGATGCGCCTGCGAGCATATATAATGAAAATCAATATCTAAAAGCAAAGTGCTTATACTATGGGGGCTACCTTAAGCAATCTAAGCAGATAATAAAGAAATTGATGTCCTTAGACGGCGAGCATAGACAAGAGTTATTAATATTGTGGACGGCTTTACAAGTTGGGGTACAGGGCAAGTACAAAGCCAAGCTACTTTATTTATTAACATATTTTAAGACATATAAACATCTGGGCTTTTTAAGTAAGATATTTAACTTAATGAAAAAGCGCGCCTTAAGCCAAAGACGGCTGTTTGCCGGTCATGTCGATGTTTGGGACGGGCGCAACTTATCCGGGTGGGCATGTCATTTAGGCCGCACATCGCCAATAACAATAAAGGTATATTCGGGTAATATCTTGTTGGATACTGTATTGGCGGCGAATCCTAGGGTCGATGTGGCTGCCGCGCATGGGGACAAGTTTTTAAATTGCGGTTTTGATATTTCTTTGGAAAATAAAAAACTAGAAGGTCAATCAATTAACGTGGTTTTTGCCGAAACGCGAATGCCCTTAGGAAATAGCCCGATCATGTGCCAGACATCTGCTTGACAGTACTGCCTTGTCCGGCGTTTTTTTGTTTTAGACATTTTTCAACACACCGGATTATTGCGCGGATTCCAGCTGTTCTTCTGCATCCAACCAAGCCATTTCTGCGGCTTCCAAATTTTTGGAAACTTGTGTTTTTCGTTCGATCAATTGTTTTAAACGATTTTTTTCACTGTCAGCATAAATGTCTGGATCAGCCAATTGCTGTTCCAATTGGCGCTGCTCTTCCAGTAGCTTCTCAACGAGATTTTCGGCCTTTTTGAGGGCGTCGTACAAAGGCTTGTATTTTTGTCGGCGTTCGGCTTCCAGCTTGCGTTGGTCTTTACGCGAGACAGTAGGGATGGCTGTTTCGGTTTCGTTACCCTTTTCTTCGGTTTTTTTCTGTTCATTAAGCCAGTTGCGGTAATCGTCCAAATCGCCGTCGAAAGGCTGCACTTTTCCATCAGCGACCAGTAATAATTGGTCGGTGACTGATCGTAATAAATGCCGGTCATGCGAAACGACGACCATTGCGCCCTGAAAATCCTGCAAGGCCACGCTTAAGGCATGGCGCATCTCCAAATCCAAATGGTTGGTTGGCTCGTCCAGCAGCAGAAGGTTTGGGTTTTGGTAAACCAGCAAAGCCAGCACTAAGCGGGCTTTTTCGCCACCTGAGAATGGCCGAACCGCTTCCATGACTTTGTCGCCACGAAAATCAAAACCACCCAAGAAATTACGCAAATCTTTTTCGGTGGCTTGTTTGTTCAGCTGTTGCACATGCCAAAGCGGACTTTCATCTAAGCGCAATTGCTCCAATTGGTGTTGGGCAAAATAGCCAATCCTTAAGGCTTCAGCGGCGACGCGGGTGCCAGTTAACGGCTGCATTTCGCCTGCCAACACTTTAATCAGGCTCGATTTACCCGCTCCGTTTGGACCCAGCAAGCCAATACGATCCCCAGGTGATATGGTCAAGCCAGCTTGTTTGACGATGGTTTTTTGTCCGTAGCCAATATCTGCTTTGTTAAGGTTTAACAGCGGGTTGGGGATACGGCCTGGGTCGGGGAAACTGAAGTCAAATGGCGAATCGACATGCGCTTGGGCGATTAGCTCCATGCGTTCCAAGGCTTTGATGCGGCTTTGTGCTTGCCGGGCTTTGGTGGCTTGGGCTTTAAAGCGGTCCACAAAGCTTTGCATGTGGGCAATTTCACGTTGCTGCTTTTGGAAAGCGGCTTGTTGTTGCGATAGCTTTTCGGCGCGCATTTTTTCAAAGGCCGAGTAATTGCCGGTGTAAATGTCGGCGCGCTGTTGTTCGATATGGACGATATGGTCGGTGATGGCGTCGAGAAAATCGCGGTCATGCGAAATCAGCAGCAAAGTGCCGGGGTATTTGCACAGCCAATCCTGCAGCCAGATCACGGCATCCAAATCCAAGTGGTTAGTGGGTTCGTCGAGCAGCAAGACATCGGATCGGCACATCAGTGCTTGCGCCAAATTAAGGCGCATACGCCAGCCACCGGAAAAAGAATTGACCGGATTGTGTTCTTGTTCGGCTTTGAATCCCAAGCCGTTCATTAGGCGCGAAGCCCTCGCTTGCGCCGTATAGCCACCAATGGTGTCCAGCGTGGCGTGCAACTCGGCTTGCTTTAAGCCATCGTGGCTTTGTTCGGCAGCGGCTAGTTGTTGTTGCAGGCGGCGCAGTTCTTGGTCGCCGTCGATGACATAATCAATTGCCGAACACGCTTCAGGCGGGGTTTCTTGCGCAACATGGGCAATTTCCAAGTTGGGCGGCATGGTAAAGTCGCCACTGTCCAGGTGCAATTCGCCACGGATGAGCGCGAAAAAGCTGGATTTACCCGCGCCATTGGCACCGGTAAAGCCGACTTTTTGCCCTTTGTGCAGGGTGAATGAGGATTGTTCGAAAAGGACGTTCACGCCCCGACGTAGGGCGATGTTTTTGAAGTTTAGCATTACTGGTCTGAGTGCTTAAGCGGCCCGCTGGATCATTTGGTCAACTTGTTCGGCGAATTTTTCCAAATCGCCTGATTTGACTGCCTCGACCGGAATCACCAATGCCGTATCCAAGGTGATGAAAATATAGACGTAGCGTTTGCCGTATTCGACGCGAACCAAATCTTCAAATGCCATTTTGTTTTTGCCGCTGGGAGATTTTTCCAGCAAAAACTTAGGGTTGGCAGGGTCTATTGTTAGCGTGTAAGTGCCAAACATGGCTTTTTTTTCTTTATCGGTATAGCTTTTCAATATTTGCCGGTGAAAGTCCAAGCGCATGATTTTGGGTGAGAAAACCGCCCAAAGCGTGGCAATGACGATGATGTAGATGGAGGTGTTGATGTCGTTGTAATAAAAATAATAAAACGCGCCAATCAACCCCATTAAGCCTGGCACAATCCAACGGGTTTTGGTCAGGTTTTTCTGGATTTCTTCATTTTTCATGTACAGCATTTCATTAAAATGAATCAGGTCGTTTTCTTGGAATTCGTACTCTATTTCGAACATGGTCTGGTTAAGGTGGTGGTTAAGGATTAGTGCATTTTTATTTTAATGTAGGCACTACGTCTAAAAGCGTTGGAGAGCGTCAACATCGCAGTTCTAAAGTAACCGTGGATGGCAACTTGGTGCATTTTGTACAAAGACAAGTACACGACTTTGGCGATAAAGCCACCAATGCTGACGGTTCCCATGAGGTTACCCATCAAATTGCCGACGGTGGTGTATTTGCCGAGCGATACCAGCGAGCCGTAATCGTAATAAACAAAGTTGACGGGCTGGCCGCCTTTTAGGCGGCTGATGATGGTTTTGCCAACAGCGGTGGCTTGTTGGTGGGCGGCTTGTGCGCGTGGCGGAACGTTGCCGTTGTGGCCCGGCCATTGGCAAGCTGCACAGTCGCCGATGGCAAAAATGTCGTCATCGGAGGTTTTGAGTGTGCTGTCCACGATCAATTGATTGATATGGTTGGTTTCTAGGCCATCGAGATTTTTCATCCAATCCGGCGCTTTAATGCCCGCCGCCCAGACTTTTATGTCGGCTTCGATAAATTCGCCATCGTGGGTGGTGATGCCGCTGGGGCTGACTTCAACGACGCGCCGGCCCAATTTAAGGCTGACACCGAGTTTGACCAGTTGCTGTTGGGTGGCAATCGCCAATTTGCCGGGCAGGGCAGGCAGCAGCTGCGTGGCGGCTTCGATGATGGTCAGCTTGACGTCGCTTTGTTCTTTTAGGCCGTAAATCGCCAAAACATCGGTCACTTCATGCAATTGTGCCGCCAGTTCCACACCCGTCGCGCCAGCGCCGACAATGGCGATCGATAGCGGTTTGACGGTGGCTTTGTCTTTGCCAATGTAACTTTTTAAGTAAGATTCAAACAGTTGCTTTTGGAATTTGAAGGCTTGGCGTGTGGTGTCCAAAAACAGGCAGTGTTCGGCAACGCCTTTGATGTTGAAGGTGTTGCTGACGCTGCCCACTGACATCACCAAGGTGTCGTAATGGAAGGTGCGGCTGGGAATCAGTTCTTCGCCTTGGTCGTTGATAGTGGGCCTGACATAAACGGCTTTTTCCGCGCGGTTTAAACCTTCCATTTTGCCCAGCCGGAACTGGAAATGGCTGCGGTGCGCTTGCGCCATGTATTCGACCTGTTCCGATTCATCCAGCGTACCTGCCGCCACTTCATGCAGCAAAGGCTTCCAAACATGAGTGGTGGTGGCATCAATGAGGGTTATTTCGGCAATGCCTTTTTTGCCGAGTTTATGGCCTAAATAAGTGGCGAGTTCCAGACCCGCAGCACCGCCGCCAACAATTACTATTTTATGTTTTTCGTTAGTTTGCATTGTGATGACCCGCCTTCGAAATGGTTTTGCGTACTATAGCATTAATTCGAAACAATGCCTTGGTTGCGCTTAATGTGGGCTGTCCAATTGGTAGGCGTCGGCAGGAATGGCGATGGGGCGGTCAATCAAAATATCCACAAGCAGTTGTGCGGAAGCAGGAGCCATCACAAGACCGTTTCTAAAATGTCCGGCATTAATGCTTAAATTACGGATGTCTGGGTGTTTGCATATATAGGGTATGCCTTGTGTGGTTCCTGGGCGGAGTCCTGCCCAATGATGGATGAGCGAAAACTGCTTCAGGGCAGGCATCAGTTCGGTAGCAAAGTTGTGCAATTGCTCCTTGGCCGTAGTAGTAATGGTTTTGTCGAAGCCTTCCCGTTCAACTGTGCTGCCGGCAAGGATTTTGCCATCACGGCGAGGGATGAGGTAGCGATCGCCATCCAATACCATGTAGGGCAAGGTTTCAGGCGTTGCATCAAACAGTAGCATTTGCCCTTTGACGGGCATCACTTGCGGATTGTTTATGGGGTGGTTTGCCGGTAGGCTGGCAAATAGTTGCCCCGTCCATGCGCCGCTGGCGACGACCAATTGATTAACAGGCATTTCCCCTTGGTTGGTTTGCAATGCGGTGATGCGTTGTTGTTTAAGGGTAAAGCCGTTGATTTGGCAGTGTTCAATAAAAGGCACGCCTTTATTAATCAGGTCTTGTTTGAGTGACTTTAACAGGCGCGGATTTCTGGCTTGGGCAATATCAGGCAGCCATAAGGGCTGTTTGGTTTCTGTGCTGAAAGGCGCGAGCTGGGCTGCTTGCGCATCGCCATAATGGATTTTCTGGTTTTCGCACCAAGAAATGGCTTTGCTGTAATCTGGATTTTTGGTGATGAGCAAGCCGCAAGGGGTCCATTCCGGATCAAGTCCAGTATCTTCCAATAATTGATTAGCCAGATTAGGGTAGAGTTTTAGGCTTTGCATGACCAAACGGCTAATGGCCTCTGGCTGCCGCCACGGATATAAAGGCAGCAAAATACCACCGCCAGCCCAAGATGATTCTCGCCCTAAGGCATTTTTATCGATAACAGTCACGCTGACCCCAGCGTTGTAAAGTTCCCTTGCGGTCATTAGGCCGATCACGCCGCCACCGATAATGGTAATCTCTGAAATTTGTTGCATGGGTGTTTAGTTAGGGATGCCCTATTAATTTTCTGTTTTTGTACTAGAGTGGGGAGGCTATCGTATCAATCGAGAGCATTAAAACATGCTTATAACACGATTGTCCGGAACCGTATCCACACCAAAAAAACGGTTTTTCTATTTGTAATTGGTCTGTAAACAGTGTGTTTTACAGGTTAATAAGGGCGTTGTGTAAAATCAACAAGCTGCGTTTATACAAAATTGTGTAAAAAATTCGTAACACTTACAGTAAAAACCTACAAATTACATCAAGAAATATTTTTAATTTATTGATATTTATGTATATTTTTTGGTTAAAAAAAACCGATTAAAACTTGTTATGAAGCGTATTTGCTGCTAATATCAAACTGTCGCAGGACAGATTTTGTTGCGTATACGCAAATTTATTATAACAACCTCATAAGGGGAAACGATGACAAACAAAATAAAAACATTAGGGCTGTTAACAGCCACCGTTGCTGTTGCAGGTGTTTTGGTTGCACCACAAAGCTTTGCGAAATCAAAAGCTGTGCGTAGCAATTATTCAGAAGTTGCTGCTATGAACAGCAAAGTCCAAGCTTTAGAAGCGCAATTGCAATCCATGCAATATGAGCTGCAAGCGCTACGTGCTGAAGCGAGTCGCCCTGCTCCTGTGGTAGCTGGCGAATCTGCTAAAGTTCAAGAGTTGGAACAGTGGATGCATTCTGTAAAAGCGAAACCAGTATCTAGCCAAGATAAAAACGACAGCATGGTCTTCTTCCGTGGTGGTTTTGCATATAATGACCAAGTCAGAAATGATATTTTGACAGGTAACCAAGTTGCAGGTGGCGCATTAGGTGGTGGTATTGCTAGCCAAGATGGCTGGTATACCGGTGCTGGTTTCGATTTTGGCCTGACAGATGATGTTTGGGGCATGGTTGACAGCACTGAAGTAATGGCTGAGTTGATGTTTGAATACAAAAACTTTGGATCCAAAAAATTCTCAGCGAACAACAATCCGCTATGTACTACCGTTAATGCGGCGGCTGGTGCTGGTGCTGCCGGAACAGCAAGTTGTGACCAAGTTACCGTTACCCAATTCACTTTAACCGCAGCCCCAAAAATCAAGTTCATGAAAGGCAGTGCCTTTAGACCTTGGATCATCCCTGTGGGTATGGGCATCCATGTTATCAGCCCACCATCTAATGGTGTAACCGTATTAAATCCAGGTGCAATGTTTGCAGCGGGTGCGGAATACGCTATATGGAAAGAAATTAAAGTGGGTATGGACGCCCGTTACCACTGGACTGGTTATGACAGTGATGGCGTAAATACCAACGGCTTAACTGCTGGTGGTTATTTGGGTATCGGATTCTAAGCAAACTGCTTAAAATCCAATCCAAAAAAGGAGGGCATCAAGTCCCTCCTTTTTTTTGTCTGTTGGATTGGGATAAAAGGTACTTCAACAAAGCATTTGTCAGCCCAACCGTACAGTAAAAAGCAGTTTTTTGCTTTTCTATGTCATCATCGTTTAACAAATCAGCAAAAACCTTTTACCATAGCAAGCCCGAAGCGATGCTTCGGTTTCTTCGCAAGAACACATACACAGGTTTTAGAATGGCACTTTATGTCTATAAATTTGGCGGCACGTCAGTGGGTACGGTTGAGCGTATCAAAGCGGTCGCTGAAAAAGTAAAAAAAGCCCATGATTTGGGCGATCAGATTGTGGTGGTCGTGTCGGCGATGAGCGGCGAAACCAACCGTCTGATTGATTTGGCAAAAGCCATGCAGCAACAACCCAATGCCCGCGAGTTGGATGTGCTGGTGTCAACCGGCGAGCAGGTGACTGTTGCTTTGCTAAGCATGGCATTGCATGAATTGGGCTGCGATGCCTGTTCTTACACTGGCGGTCAGGTGAAAATCCTCACCGACAGCAGTCACACCAAAGCTCGTATCCGTAAAATTGATGACGCCCGCATGCGCGCCCATTTGAATGAAGGCAAAGTCGTGGTGGTGGCAGGTTTCCAAGGTGTTGATGAAAACGACAACATTACAACGTTAGGACGCGGCGGTTCCGACACAACAGCAGTGGCTTTGGCGGCGGCGTTAAAAGCGGATGAATGCCTGATCTTTACCGATGTCGATGGCGTTTATACCACCGATCCGCGTGTAGAACCTAAGGCGCGTCGCTTAGACCGCATTACCTTTGAAGAAATGCTGGAAATGGCGAGCTTGGGTTCTAAAGTCTTACAAATCCGTTCCGTTGAATTTGCAGGCAAATACAATGTTGCCTTGCGCGTTTTATCATCATTTACAGAGGGTAATGGCACGCTCATTACTTACGAGGAATCCATCATGGAAAGTGCATTAATTTCGGGCATCGCTTTTAACCGCGATGAGGCAAAATTGACCATTACTGGCGTGCCAGACCGTCCAGGCGTCGCATCGGCAATTTTAGGTCCAATAGCGGATGCCAATATTGAAGTGGATATGATCGTGCAAAACATTGCCGACGATGCCACGACTGATTTTACCTTTACCGTACACCGTAACGACTACCAACGCGCAAAAACCATTTTGGAGCAAACCTGCGAAGAAATGGCGGCAAGAAAAGTGACGGGCGATGACTCTATTGTTAAGGTGTCCATTGTTGGTGTTGGCATGCGTTCCCACGCCGGTATTGCCAGCACCATGTTTAAGACCTTGGCATCGGAAGGCATCAATATCCGTATGATTGCCACATCAGAAATTAAAATTTCGGTTGTAGTTGATGAGAAGTATTTGGAGTTGGCAGTTAGGGCGTTACATGCGGCCTTTAAGCTGGATCAAGCAAGTGCTTAATTGAAGAATAAATGGGTAAAAGGCGCATGCAAGTGCGCCTTGTGCTTACCAGTTAATAGGCAATTTGCTTGGGATGATCCAGTTCTTGCCTTCAATGATGATATACCCGCCTTTGGTCAAATCTTTCATGATTTTATTGACCATTTCCCTTGAAGCCCCCACCATGGTTGACAATTCATGCTGGGTGGGGCGATTCCGTATGATAAAACCTTCTTCACCATTAGGTATGGCCAAGCTGTTTAAGGTGCGGGTTGTCCGTTCGTAAACATTAGATAAGGCCAAGTGCTTGACCTTGTCGGTCAGATGGCGGACTTTTTCTGACAAATTGCTTAGCAGTTCGAGCATGACTTCAGGGTTGTCAATCAACCATGCCACAAAGTCGTTTTTGGAAATCATGCTGCAAACGGTCGACTCAACCGATTGTACAGAAGCTGAGCGCGGTTCATTGCCAAGCAAGGCCAGTTCACCAAAATAGGAACCGCTTTCTTGGAACATCAGTGTCACTTCTTTGCTTTTGTCATCACGGACAAAGATACGTACTTTGCCGGAAACAATGATGTAGAGCGAGCTGCTTTCATCACCTTCAGAAATAATAAGCGCTTGTTTGCTAAACTTTTGCTGTTTAGCGCGCAAAGCCAGCGCTTTAAGTGCTTTATCCGGCACGTTAGCGAGAAAATCGATATTTTTAAGTCCTTCTAAAACGTTTGATGCCACACTCAATCCCCATTTGGGTTAAAAAAGCATTTTATACTTCCACTGTAACTTGGTTTGCAAGGCTTAATTTTTAATGAAAGATAAATGGGTTTAGGCATATCTGTTGCGTGCTGACAATTAGGCGGCAACCTAAGAAGTGCCTTTTATTCGCGGGGTTAGTCATTATTTCCATGACTAATCCCGCGAAGTGTTATTTAACAGGATACACAGATTCTTGTGCCGCTGATCGTGATCCATTTAAAGCCATTGGTACAAACAGTTGACTTGCATGTACCGGCATAGCTGAGTTCAATAAAGAACGAACCGGCGGTTCCAAGGGCAAAACAGGTTAAAGCGGTCAAAATAATTGCCCGTTTTTTGCGTTTCATAAAAGCCATCAATTTTTGTTGTTTGGATGGTTTATTTTCAAAATCAGATTCCATTATATTCCCCTTATAATTTAGGCAGATATTAGAATGACAACGTCACTCGGCTGAAAATGAGACTGCCTTGCGGCAATCTTGGATTGTTTACATCCGTACCTTGGAAATTAAAGCGTTCGTCCAATAAGTTTTTTACGCCAATAGCCAGCAAGCCGTGGCGGTTGGGAAGCCTATAGCCTATTTCAGCGTCTAATAACCAAAAGTCTGTGGCTTGCGGGCTAAAGGATCCATCGTCGTTTAAGAATGTTCCCGTTTGATTGAGATAGGAAAGGCTCAGCTTTGATAGCAGGCCAGATGGGTGAAAAAAATTGCCAAATACTTGGGTGCGGTGCGTGTTTAACTGGCTAAAAAAGTTAGAATCACCGTTCGTTGTTTCAAAGAAACCATCTTTTTTTCTTTGTAATTCTTCAAAATTGTAATTTAAACCGACAGCAATTTTGCTGCTTAAAGTCCAGTTTAAGTAAGAGCGGGCATTGTTTTCAGCCCAATTGGTTTTGCCAAAATAATAGAGGTTTTCAACGCTGGGAACCGGCAAATCCAGTTCGCGACGGGAAAACTCAGCACCCATAAATAAGTTGTTGCTAAGTTTATGGTCTACACCAAAACCAATCTTGTTGGCGAGAGTGCCATCAGGGTCATCATAAAATTGGTTAAAACCAGCTACTTGGGTGGGCTCTAAGGTTTGTTTTTGGATAATGCCGCGTTTAAGGGCGCGGAATGCTGCAAATCTTAGTGTGGTGTTTTCTGTTGGTGAAAATATCAGGCCAAACTTTGGATTAGCTGGGTTTTTGTCCAGTTGCGCGTCCGATGGTTGGGGTAAAAAAGTCAAAAAATGGCGCACTTAAGCTATTGTTTTGTTGTAAGAAATCTTGAGAAAAACCCACGGTGGCAAGCAGTTTTGGAATGACTTTGATGTTCGAGTACAGATAAAAGGCTTTATGGTCTGTTTCAGATGTGAAGTGGAATAGGTGGTCAGGCAGATCAATAGAAAACGTTTGTTCGCCTTGGTGGCTCAGCAAATAATTCATGCCGGCAGTTAGGTCAAATTTATTAAAACGCAGCATTTGTTGCATTTCATATTGTGTGCCATTGTTGGTGTCCCCTGTATCAAAGTGCAAACCTTGCGATGCCTCTGACGTTTTAGAGGTCTCATCTTTATGGACAACCGAGATGAGCGTATCGGATCGTTCGCTCCAAGCATGGTGCAACCCGCCACGGAAGGTGTCGGTTAGTTTTTGGTGGTTGTCGAATAACGAATAGCGGTTGGTGAAAAAGCCTTGGGTGATGTCGCCATATTGATGTTCCGTCCGGCGGTATTCAAATTGGGCGTTGGTGTTTGTGCTGATTTGGCTTTGTACGAAGACGTTGTAGGCATCTTTTTTCTGATCGTTGTTAGGGCGTTCGCCGTCGGTATCGTAATGGAACTGCCCAAGGCTGTAAGAGATATTCTTCCAAACACCGGAATGGACCAGTTCGTCGCTTTTGGTGTTGTTGCCGTCTACATAGCCAGAAGCTTGCAGCGCCAGTTGGTCGCGGCTGAATAAAGGGTTGTATTCATTAAATGAGGTGATGGATGAACCTAAGCCATTTAACAACAAAATATTCGATTCAGCCGTTTGGGGTTGTACCGGTGTCAGGTTGATAGGCTGTAATAGCTGAGCTTTGAGCAGTTCGCTGACGCGGGCAATTTCATGGCGGGGCAGGGCTGCATAATTGTCCGACAGCAAGCGATGCGCCGAATAGTTGCTGGGATCGGTGTTGACGGCTTGCCAGCCTTCCAGTAATCCGCGTTGCTGAAAGCCCAAGTCGTTATAAATGCGCGCTAAGCTGGCACTACGTGCGGCGCTGTCATTCTCCAGCAAGAGCTGTGAGCGATATACGCCACGGTTACCGTTTAGCCCAATGGCTTTTTGCATGTCCTGTAAGGCTTCAACCGGACGATTGATGGTTTGCTTTAAAATGGCATCGTAGAACCAAGGGGTGGGGTCTTTGCTGTCCAGTTCTTTAGCCAGCTGATATTCGGTGCCGGCATAGTCTTGGTTTTTAAGTTCGTAATGGGTTTTGCCCAAATAGCTGCGGATCACGGAGCTATTTGGGTCAAGATTGACGGCGGTTTCCATTTCGGTTTTGCCGCCTTCAATATTGCCGTTGTGGATTTTTGCCAGCCCCAAACCGAGACGAGGTAGCGGGTCGGCAGAATCTAAACTGATGGCTTGTAGAAAGGCTTGCTCTGCTTCGTCTATTTGGCTTGATGCCAGCATGGCAAAGCCCATCACGGTTTGGCTTTTTGATGAGTGGGGATTTAAGCCCTGTGCTTTTTGTGCGGAAACAAGTGCCGCATCGTGTTTGCCAGTTGATAATTGCAGTTCTGCCAACCGCGCCCAAGCCAAGCTGTTGTTGGGCGACAATTTGACGGCTTCTTGTACGGCAGCAAGGGCATCTTCAATTTTTAAAGAGGCTTGAAGGGCATATGAAAGCGCCACTTGTGCACCCGCCGATTGCGGATTTTTTTGGATGGCATCCTTAGCCAGTTGCAAGGCTTGGTTTTGTTGGTTTTTGGTAACGGCGATAATGGCTTGTAGTGCTAAGGCATCGCTGTTGCCCGGATCGTTACGGCGAATGCTGTCGATAATGATACCTGCAATGTCAGCGCGTCCGGCGTTAAGCGCCGTTGCGGCTTGATTGATGGCATTGAGTTTAGACGATTGGCCTTGGCTGTCGAAAATGGGCGGATAATACAATGCCCACTGTACGGCATCGGTTGGGCTGATGTTAAGGGCGTGAACTTCAGGAATGCCTTGCGCAGGGGCAATGCCATTTTGGCCTTTGCCAATGCTGATTTTGCCTTGTTTGTTTTGTGCGGAAACCAAACCGTCAAACACGGCAATGCTGGTTTTGCTGTTATCTACCGTTACTAAGAACTCGGTGCCTTCGTGTACGGCGTTGACATAAGGCGTATGGACGTTTAAGTGCTGCGGATGGCGGCTTCTAAAAAAGGTCGAGCCTTGAAGGAGGTTGATAAACCACGTGACTTTATCCACTTCCGGTTCGGAAAAACTGATAGTGGTGTTTTGGTCTAGCGTGATAACCGATTCATTTTTAAGCCGGAGTGTCGAGCGGCTTTGGTCACCCGCACGGATTTTATCGCCGGGGCAAAAAATATCATTAAGCTTGACTTGTAGCCACTCAGGGCTGCCATAGTTTTGGCTGTCTACTTTGCCTTCCAATGATTCAATTTTAGCAAGCCAAGGCGAGCATTTTTCGGCGGCAAAAGAATAGGATGGCGCTGTGGTTATGAGTGCCAGAATAAGGAAATGGTTTGTATTTTTTGTTAAGGATTTCACTTTTTTGGGCCGTTATTTTTCGTTTGGCTATCAATTAAGATTGGCTATATGGCTAATTGTAGTCATAAAAAAAAAGTCTACGCAACTAACATATTAATTTGTGTATACGATAGCAAAAAAACTTAACTCTATTAGCTAAATTAACGGCTTAATGGTATTCAGCAGGACTCGCCGAGTACGAGATTTACCGCATATTTGCAGCATTAGGTTCATTTACCCAGTTGCAGTTTTCCGCTAACACTGCGGTTGATGGTTTGGTCTCGTGTGAGCTGGATTTGGGTTGCCGCCAAACCATGCTGCTTCTGCAAAATGGCTAACCAATAGGTCAGTTTGTCGAAAGGACACTTTTCCAGCCAAAGGCTGGTTAGGTTGCTGTCATCGGGGGCGATGCGTTTAATGCAGGCTTTGATGTCCAGCTGCTGGCTGCTGGCATCGATTATCGCCATCGGGGATTGCTCGGTGTTGTTGGCGTCGTCGGGTTGTTCAATTTGATTTTGCCTAAGGCTCGCCGCTTCTGTGCTTGCCGCTGCCAAAAACACACGGATTTGCTGTTGGTTTTCAATGGCAACATCCAGCTTTTTCTGTTCGTCGAGAATAGGCATATAGACAAATGCATACAGGCCGGTAAACAGCAAAACGGCTAAGCCACCCGTCAATAACAGCCATTCGCGGCTGGAAAGTTTGTTAAAAAAATCATTCATGAGGCAGGCCTGCTGATGTCGATATGCGCTTGTAAGCCTTTATTGCCGGTTTCAGCGGCACGTATATCGGCTTTAATCTCTGGGGTTTGTTCCAGTGTTTGTTTAAAGGCTTCAAGTTGTGCGACATCCGAGCCGCTTACGCCTAAATTAAGGATATTGTTGGTGAAGTCTATGCTTTGGATTTGCAGGGCTTGTTCAGGTGTGCTGGCATTTAAGGCTTCGCCTGCTTTGTACAGCAAGAACAGATAACCGTCGGCGTGGCTTTGTCCGGCATGTTGGCGCAATTCTGCCAGCTGTTGTTGGGCTTGCGCTTTCATGTTGACGATACGTTTTAAGTTTGGAAAAGCGTCGTGAAATTGCGCTTGGTTGGCGGTTTCCAAAGCTTGCAATTGGTTTTGGCTTTGCCAGTAGTGTTGCAAGTCCGCGCCAAGTTGTACGCCCGCTGCCAGCAGCAACAGGGCGGCGGTAGGCAGCCAAGCCAGCCAAGGGCGTTGACTGGCGGCTTGGTAGCGATAGTCGGCAGACAATAAGTTCAGTGCCGGTTTTTTGCCAAGCTGTCCGGCAAACAATAGTAAGGCGGATTCGTAAGTGTGTTCTTCAATGCTGAGTGAGTCCGACCAAGCCAGTTCGGTGCTTGGATCCGTTTTCCATAGCTGTAAATGGGGGGGCAGTTGCTGCTCGTCAATGAGCTTTTCGACCAACAAAGGCAATAAATCCAACTCGATATGACCGCCCAGCCACTGCTTAAAACGTAAGCTGGCGTGCTTGTTTTCAATGACAACATGAATATTGTCGCCATCTTCGGGCACAAACAACGCTTCCGAATACAAGCCAGACAGATGGATGCCCATTTGCTGGCAGTCATTTTGCAGTTGATGAAGTTGGAGTTGGTCGATTGCCGCAACAGCAATGTATCCATCCGCCAGTTTATGCCAAGCCAAATGGTAAGTTTCAACTTCCTGCGCCAACAAGTCCTCAATGGCATAAGGCAAGGCTTTGGCAATTTGCCGGCTAGATTGGAGGGGCAGCTGGATAAGCAAATGCAGCACTTCGCTAGCCGGAACCAATAGGATGACTTCGCTATCGCGGGCAGCTTCCGCTAATTGTTGCAGGCTGCCTGCTTGGCAGGCGCGGTTGTGGGGGCTAAGCATCAGCCATTGGTAATCGCCATCGCGATCCGGATGTTTTCGGGCCAGTATTTTTTCAGCCATTGACGGGACTTCTCCGTTGCCTTTTAACTAAGAGTGTTTGTCCGCTTTGCAGACGATTGAATTGCGAGTCAAATTGTAGGCTGAGACGGCCTATTTTTATGTTGCAAGAAAGTAAAAAATGATTGCTGATGACGGTAAGGCCGTCCTCGTTGATGCCTTTGCCCGCCAGACCTTCCAACTTCAAAAACTCCCGTATTTGCGTGAAGGGCGTGCGGCTGACGGTTTTTGCCAGATTTTGCGCCTGTTCTTCGGTGATTTTTTCCGCCAAGCTTTGCAAAATCAGCGGGTCGGCGGTGTTGATGTTGATGGCGGCATACTGCGGGCTGACGTAAACATAAGGCAGCAGTTTGGTGTAGTCTTCACGGCTTATGCCTTTGATGAGCAACAATTCCGAGACATCAGCCAACATGCGGTTGGCGCTGCGGTAGGGTGGTTGTTCGCGCAAATAGGTTTCGTCTTCAGCGCCTTCAGGGAAGCGGATGTTGCTGTCGCCGTCTTGCCAATCCAAAAGCGCATCGACAAGCTGCGGTTCGATGTCTAAAAGGCTTAGCAAACGCTTAAAGCGTTTTACATCCCGTTCGTTGACTTCATTATCAACCAGCAAATTATTGAGGTTGAAGCGGCCTTGCAAATCGCTGATGTGGGCGGTTAGCTGCCCGTTATGCGGCGTTGATGTACTGAGCGGTTCCGTCCACGGGTCTTCGAAGCTGTCTGATTTGTTATTGGCGCCATCGGCTTGCAGGACATTTTTCGCCCAGGTTTCAACGTTATAAACTTGCTCGAAGGCTTGTGCGGCGGTCATCAGATTATCGGTGCGGCGGATGTCCAGTTGCCGGCTGGTGGACATCGACACCAGCACAACGGTGGCAATGGCAAGTACCAGCAATACGGTTATCAAGGCAATGCCTTGTTGGCGGATGTGGGCAGCCATCATTCGTGCAGATAAAACAAACGCGGGATGATGCCATCATTGGCTGTGTTGATGCGGACTTCTATGGCTTGGGGGATCGATACCGAATCACCTTCCGCCAGCCACAGGTCGGCCCACGCATTATTAAAAAAGCGCAGTTGGATTTGATCGGCTTTCATCAGTTTGCGGCGTTGGAATTCGCTTTGTTGGGTGCGGTCAAGGCTGTTCCAGACCAAGCGGTACAGCTCACCTTTTTCTAAGCGATAGCTGACCCGCTGCAGTTGGCTGCCGGTTTGGTATTTTGACCAGAGCGGTACGGTGCGGGTTAAGGTGAGCAAGTTGCCATTGTTGCTGTTGCTGCTAAACGCGGGTTCGGACATGCCATATTCATCGCGGACCGGTCTTGGTGCGATTTGGCTTAAGTCTTCGTTGAGCAGGTACAAGGTCATTTGCAAAGCTTCTAGCTGCGCCGATTTTTCGGTGGTGGCAGCCTTGGTGTCCAACAATATCCTCAGGCCGGCGTAAGTCATCACGGACATGATGGCAAACACGGCAATGGCAATCAGCAGTTCCAATAAGGTGAAGCCTAGGCTTTGACGGGCATTCATTGTAATGGCGTTAAAATCGACAGTTCGCTGTACGGCGCTTTGTCGCCTTCCAGATAAACGTTAATGTGGTATTGCCAACCGCCCGCGCCTGGTGTGGTGGGGCGCTGGGTTTGCCAATACCATTTGCGTCCCGCCAAGGTTTCCCAGCCATCTTCGTGTTCGGGCTTGTCTTTGCTTAGCCTTAATAAGGTGGCGTGATTTTGCGCGATGATGTTGGCGAGGGTTTTGTTTTCCAAATGCCAGAGGTTGCGCGTGTTGTCAGCGCTGATTTTTATCAAGCTCATCATGACAATCGCCAAGATGGCAAGCGCGATCAAAACCTCAAGCAGGGTGAAGCCGCCGTTATTTTTCATGGCGGGAGTCGGGCGATTGAATCAACAGTCCGTCTTTTGCGGTGTTGGCAAGGCTGAACAACTGGCTTTCGCCTTCTAGCGCAATATGGATTTGGAACGGGCTGATGCTACCGTCGGGCGTAAAAACAATCTGCGGTTGTTGGTTGTTAAAACCGGTTTGTGCCAACGTGTCCAGCCTAATGGGCTTGTTGTTAATCCGCAAAGCCAGTTGCAGTTTGGCGGGCAAGCTGCGTTGGCGGAATAAACTATCGTGCAGTTCTGGCTGCCATTGTTCGTCCTGAAATTGCAGGAAGCGGTAGCCGTCTTTGCACAGTTCGACGGCGAGCGGCGAACCCCGTACGGTGGCTTCTTGCGAGGTGAGCTTAAACAGTTCGAGCAGGCGCTCCGCTTCCTGCTGTTGCCATTGGCTTTGCTCGCCGGATCCCATCGCCAACAGGCTCATGCTGCTGATGATGCCAATCAGCACCACGACAATCATGACTTCCAGCAGCGTGAAGCCTTTCATGGCGGGTTATTTCAATTCCCAATTGGTGATGTCCGCACCGGCGTCTGCACCGCCTTCGATGCCGTCCGCGCCTAGCGAGTACAAGTCGTATTCGCCGTGCGTACCCGGTTGCAGGTACAAATAAGGTTTGCCCCAAGGATCGGTCGGGGCGCTGTCCAGATAACCGCCTTTTTTCCAGTGTGCGCCTGCCGCCAAGCCGCTGGGTTTGGTGACGAGGGCTTCCAAGCCTTGCTCGGTGGTCGGGTAGCTGAAGTTATCCAATCGGTACAAGTCCAAGGCGGCGCCCACGGCGCGGATGTCTTGCTTGGCGCGGGTGATGCGGGCTTCGTCGGGTCGGCCCATGATTTTAGGGACGATGATGGACGCTAAAATGCCTAAGATCACGACCACGATCATGACTTCGATTAAGGTAAAACCATTTTGTTTTGTTTTCATAGGAATGCCAAAAAAGGTTGGGGTAGCAAATACAATCAAACGGGTTAGTGGACCAACTGGTTCATCTCAAAAATTGGCAACAAAATTGCCAAGACAATCATCAGCACCACCAAGCCCATGAATAAAATCAGGGCGGGTTCAAACAAGCCCATCGTCAGTTCGGTTAAGGCTTCCATTTCCCGTTCTTGGTCGTCGGCGGCGTTGGCGAGCATACGCGGCAATTGCCCGCTGGCTTCGCCGCTTGCGATCAGATGGATAGTCACCGGCGGAAACAGGCCGGTTTTTTCCAAGGCTTTGTTTAGGCTTTGGCCTTCGCGGACGCGCAGCGCGGTGTTTTCCACAGCTTTTTCCATGGCGTTGTTCGATAACACTTGGCTGGAGATTTTCAACGCTTCCAGCAGTTCCACGCCACTGTTGGTCAAAATCGCCAAGGTGCGGGTAAAACGCGCGGTGTTGATGCCTTTGGTAAATTTTGACAGCAGTGGCGCGGTCAATAAAAAACGATGATATTTTAAGCGGTTATTGGCGTTCCGCAGCAGGGCTTGGGCGCTGGCGGACAGGGCGATGAGGCCAATCAATAAATACAAGCCATTGTTTTTTAAAAAATCACTGCAAGCAATTAAGGCAACCGTAATGTCCGGCAGCTTTTGGTCCATTTTGTCGAACACGCCGGTGATTTCCGGCACCACATAAGCCAGCAAGCCGATTACCACCAAAATGGATACGGAGGTCAGCATCAGCGGATAAATCATCGCCATTTGCAATTTACGGTGGATTTGGCCTTTGTCGCTGATGTAATCGGCGAGTCGTTCCAAGACTTGGTCGAGTTTGCCCGACGATTCACCAGCGGCAATGGTGGCGCGGTACAAAGGCGTAAAAGTGCTGGGAAACGCTTGGCAAGCTTGGGCAAAACTTTGGCCTTCCAAAATCCGCGAGCGGATGCCCAGCAACACGCGTTTGCTGCCTGAGGATTCCAATTGCTGCGCGATAATGCCCAAAGCTTCGTCTATCGCCAAACCCGAGCGCAATAAAGCCGACAATTGGCGGGTGATGTGCGCCATTTGCCGGATGCCGATGCGGTGGTTGAACAACGGGCTGCGGGTTTTGTGTTCTTTGGTTTGGACTTCTTTCAAGTCCAATAAGGTCAGGCCTTGGCTACGCAATTGCTGGCGCGCCAGTTTGACGGTGTCGCTTTCATAGACACCTTTTACCGATTGGCCTTTGGCGTTGATGGCTTGGTATTCGAATGCCGCCATGCTACTTACTCTGTTTGGGTAATGCGGATGGCTTCATCCACACTGGTTTCACCCGCCAAGACTTTTTCCAACGCGCTTTGTTGGATGCTGCGCGAGGACAAACGCGCGTGGCGATCCAGTTCGTGTTCGCCTTGGCCTTCGTTAATCATTGTCCGTAAGGTACTGTCGATGGCGACAATTTCAAAAATACCGGCGCGGCCTTTGTAACCGGAGTGTTTGCATTGGTCGCAGCCGACCGGTTCGTGAACGGTGAGCATTTCGTTCGCTTGGGCAGGATAGCCCAAAGCAAGCAAATCCTGAGCAGGGATGTTAGATACTTTTTTGCAAACCGGGCATAATTTCCGCAGCAAACGTTGTGCGATCACGCCGACCAAACTGGAGGCGAGCAGAAATTGTTCGACACCCATATCACGCAAACGGGTAATCGCGCCAATGGCGGTGTTGGTGTGCAAAGTGGACAGCACCAAGTGACCGGTCAAACTGGCTTGTACGGAAATTTCCGCGGTTTCGCGGTCGCGGATTTCGCCGACCATGACAATATCGGGGTCTTGCCGCAAAATGGCGCGCAAGCCTTTGGCGAAAGTCATTTCCACTTTGCTGTTGACTTGGGTTTGCCCGATGCCGTCCAAGTAAAATTCAATCGGGTCTTCCACCGTTAGGATATTGCGCGAACGTTCGTTCAGCTGGTTAAGCACGGCGTAAAGGCTGGTGGTTTTGCCGGAACCGGTCGGACCGGTGACCAGAATAATCCCATGTGGGCGGTGGATCATTTGCTCGATGGTCGCCAGTTCGCGCCCCGCCATACCCAATTGTTTCAGGCTGAGCTGGTTGGCTTGTTTGTCCAGCAAACGCAGTACGACGCGTTCGCCATAACCGGAGGGCAGGGTGGAGACGCGCACGTCCACGGTACGTCCGCCCAACAGCAAAGAAATGCGCCCGTCTTGCGGCAAGCGTTTTTCGGCAATATCCAGTTTCGCCATGACTTTCAGCCGCGACACGACCATTGAAGCGAATTCGCGTTGCGGTTCGATAATCTCACGTAAGACGCCGTCGACGCGGAAACGCACCACCATGCGGGTTTCGTAAGATTCTATATGGATGTCCGAGGCGTTTTCTTTGATGGCTTCGGTCAGCAAGGCGTTGATGAGGCGGATAATGGGCGCTTCGTCTTCGCTTTCCATTAAGTCTTCGGGTTTGGGCAAATGCTGCGCCATGTCCGCCAAATCGGCGTTGCCGTGCAAATCGTCAATCATTTGCTGGGCTTGGCCGGTTTTTTGTTCGTAAGCGGCTTGTAGTTGTAAATCGAAGTTTTCGGCAGGGATTTTTTCAAATTTGGCGGCGACCCCGATCAGCCGGCGGACTTCAAACAGGGCTTGGCTGGACGTTTTGTCCAAATAAGCCACGCTGACCGCGCCATTGCCGTCGATTCTGACCAACACGCCATGCCGCTTGGCAAAGCTGTAAGAAGGCAGCCTAAGGCTCAGGTCATCGCTATCGGTTACTGGTGCGATAGCGTTTGGGTCGTCGGCAGTGGCGATCATTGGCGTTTCCATACCCGATTATTAATGTGTTTGCGGTTTAACGGCAGGGTATTTGGGAATGCTAGGCTTTACTTCCGGCAATAACGGGGGATGCTCATTGGGCATCAGGTAAACGCCATTTTTACCGGCTTTTTGCTCGCGGCTGCGGATGTCGTTGTATTTGTTGTTGGTCAGTTGGGATGATTGCACGGGGTCACGCAAGATATGCGGGCGCAAAAACACCATCAGGTTTTGTTTGGTGACGTTGGACGTACGGTCTTGGAACAGATGCCCAATATAAGGAATATCTCCTAACAGAGGAACTTTGGTGACCGTTTCTTGGACATCGTCACTAATCAAGCCGCCTAAAACCAGAATGGCACCATCGTCCACCAAAACAGCGGTATCGATTTCGCTTTTGTCGATGGTCGGGCCGCTGTCGTCATTGTTTGTGCCTTTGACGACACTGGAGACTTCTTGCTTGATTTTTAGTTTGACGGCATTGCCTTCGTTAATCAATGGCGTAACGGTCAACTTGGTGCCGACATCTTGACGTTGGAAGGTGGTGGCTGCGCCGGCCAAGCCGCTACTGCTGGCGTTGCTGGAAATGCTACCGGTTTTGACGCCAATATTTTGCCCGACAATCATACTGGCTTCTTCGTTGTCTAGCGTGACCACAGACGGGGTTGATAACACATTAACGTTGGTGTCTTTGGCAAAGGCAGCCAAAAGCGCGCGTATTTCACCGCCCACCAAATAGCCGACACTGAAAGTTTTGGCGCTGTTGGTCACAAAGTCGCCCAAGTTGTTGGTAAAGGCATTCGCGGATATGCCGTTTGTCAATTGCTTGGTATGCCATTCCACCCCGACTTCCTGTTCTTTGGTGAAGTCAATTTTGGCGATAATGGCTTCGATATGGATTTGTGCGCGGCGAATATCCAGCTGTTTGATAACGGCTTTTAACGAGCGCATTTCTTCTTCAGAGGCGGTGATAATCAGCGCATTGGTGGCATCGTCGGCGCGTATATCGACATTCTTTTTGGTGCTGGCTTCGGTTTTGGCTTGGTTGTTGATGTCGGTTTTGCCGTCTTTACTGGCTTTGGTGCCGGTTAACGTCGCCATCAGTTCTTTGGCAACCGCGTAATGCAGGTAAATGACTTCTGTGTTGCCAAGGGTTTTTTCTACCGGATTGTCCAAATGCTCAATCAGGGCGCGAATTTCCAAACGGCTGTTGGGATCGCCACTGAGCAGGACACTGTTGGAGCGTTCATCGGCAGAAAGTGTTGGCAAGAAATTGCCGGTTTTACCTGCGCTTTTGGCGGTCAACAGGCTGTTGATCGAAGTGACAACATCCAGTGACTTGGCATTTTGTAAGGCGATGACTTCAATTTGTTGGTGTCCGTTTTTGTCGATGCGGCTAATCATGTCCACCAAACGGTTAACATTGCCGACCGTGTCGGAAATGACGATGACATTGCTGTTTGGAAAAGCGGAAATGAAGGCGTGTTGCGGCACAAGCGGCGTCAGCACTTGCACCATCTCGGCGGCGTCAACAAAATGCAGCTCGATGATTTTGGTCATTAAATCGTCTTCGCCGCCTTCGGGCAACAGCGTGGTGCTTTCCTGTTTGGCGGAAATATTGGGTACGATTTTGACGACATTGCCATTCGCCACCGCAGCAAAACCATGGACTTTAAGGATCGACAGGAAAATCTGGTAAATCTGCGTAGCCCGCATGGGTTTGGCGGTAATCATGCTGACTTTGCCGACAACGTGCGGATCAACAATAAAATTCTTACCGGTAATGTCGGCAACGGTGTCAATCATGACCCGCATATCCACATCGTTGAGGTTAAGCGAAAACTCGTCTTTTTCGGCCCATGAAAAAGTGCTGGTCAAAACAAAGATAAGTCCGATTAATAAGCGGAATGGCATGGCTATTGTGCTGATAGTGAAGGGTCTTCGACCGCAGGTTGGGAGTCGTCGTTAAATTTTTGTAAGCTTAAGGATTCGCGTTGATTGTCAACTAACAAGGTGGCTTTGTCATTATCAATCGCTTCTAAAACAGCACCGCCCGGTAAGGTTTCGTTAAGCCGGTAAATCTTTTGGACATTGTCTTCCGATTGGATGATGGCGCGGGTTGCCGTGGGGTGATTGGCTAGCTTGAACACGCCCATCAATTTGAGCTGTAGCTGCGTTTCGGGCGGTGTTTCGGTATTGCTGACGGGGTTGCTGTCTTGGCCTAAGAGATGCCATTCGCTTATCTGCAAAAAATCCGGCCCGTTTTGTCCGCTCGCCAATGGTTCTTGCTCAAGGCCTGTTTCGGTGCGGGTAGGAATGAGAGCTGCAGATTTTGGCTTCGAAAGCACAGAAGCAAGGCTGGCGATCAGGCAAAGCAGCGAGAAAACGCCCGCCACCAATGGATAAGGGTTGCTGGTTTTGATTAACCTAAAAAGTGCTGATGCTTTCAAAATGCTAAATAATCCGGTTAAAGCAAAACGGCAGAAGGGTTTTTGACTGATTAGGTTACTAATTTTAAGGTGTTGCCCGATCTCGCGGCAAACCTAAGGATCAATGAGTTGACGATCAAAAATAGCTGCTGGAATGTCCTCAAAAGGCTTATTTTTGATATTTTCATCAAGTTTATATTTTTCAGTCAGATAACTCTTTAGCCATTCGTCGGCATCAAGATGGCCCCGAAAATTATCATCCAGCTTGCTGAGCCGTTGTTTTAGCAAATGCGACGGCACCAGCAGCAACTCAATATCACACATCGCAACATATTTATCGGCATTTATATTGTTGCCGTTAATGATCTTTTCTAGCTGGTTGCGCTTAAGCCCCAAGGTGTTATTGATTTCAGCCCTGATTTCAAGCATGGCAGGCAGCAAATCGCTACCGGTACAGGCATCATCAAAAAGGCAGTGAAACCGGTTAATCATATAGTTGATTGAAAAGCGGTAAATATCAGATTCCCGAACAAACAGCCGGCTGGCGATAGCCTGCACTGCCGCGCGGTCACTGTTGATGATACGCAGGGAAATGATTTGTTTTAAGTCATTCAACGCTTAATTCCTTTGTTTATTGCTTAAGACCAATACGAGCCAACAAAAAAATTAATCAAAAAAACAAGAACTCGGAAGGAGGTTGTTATGAAAGCTGGCAAAAGCAAAAGATAAAGGAAAATTATTACAGTAATACGACAGGCCAATGTTTGGCGGGCAAAAACCCAAACGTAATACGTTTGTAATACGTTTCAGCAAAATTTAACGAAGATGTAAAGAAAAAAAATTAGGCGCTGTGAAACAATAATGCGAGTTGAAAGCACGTGCCAGTGCTTAAGGGGTCATGAGAAAACTCTCTTAAGGGCTGTGGGTGTGGGCGGCAGGGCTTGTGTATTAACGACGGGTCGATTGTAGCTCAGGTTGCTTAAACACGGAAGGCTAGTTTGCCAGATTATAAGGAGTGTTGATTTAGGTAAATGCCGGCCGCCTTGAATGGGTGCAGCAGAAATCTTTCTTCAAGTTTTATCAATTGGCTACCTAACGCAAATTAATGGGCATTAGGTAGAAAAATATCTTTATCTTACGAGGAATAAAAATGCAAAAGTTATTATTAGGCGCTGCTGTGGCAGCGGCTTTGTTCGGTGGCGCTGCCAACGCAACATCTTTCAATGCTAACGGCACACCAAATTTGTCTGCTGGCGTTACTGCTGTTGTTTATCTTTCAGGTTCTTCTGCTTTGCAGGAAGTTATTGAAAGAGCAATGTTGGACACTTCTTCCAATTCAATCTGTGCTTCTGGTTCAGCTAGAAAATATGCTGATGCTGCAACCGGCGGTAGCGACCAACAAGCTTACTACTGTAACTTGAATGCCGCTAACACTTCAGTGGCTTCTTATATGTCAGCTACTGGCAACTCTGAAATTTTGTTGTTCAAACGTAACAACGGTGGTTCATTGCAAGGTGTTTATCCTGTCACTAACGCAGTGGCTATCGAATTCTTGAAAGCGGATGCAGGACAAACTTGTACTACAGGTGTTGCGGATACTGTTTTCGGCACAAGAACCAACTGTAACTATGCTGCAAACTCTGCTGCTACTCCAAACAACACAACAACCGTACCAACTTTCGGTTTGTCTGACACCAGCGCCAACTTGTTCACAGTAGCTAGTGAAAACGCGCCAACTGGCACACCAGCATTCACTGCTGGCTACAAAGTAACACCCGCTGTCGGCGTTACTTTTGGTATCGTTGCTAACACAAAATTGCGTAACGCTCTGCAAGAAGCGCAATTCGGCGTGGGCAACGCTTGCGTTGGCTCAGAAACCGAAGCGTGTATGCCAAACATGAACTCAGATTTGATTGCTGACATTTTTGCTGCATACCCAAAACCAACTGCACCATTGACTGTTCCAGTTAAAGGCGCAGGCAAAATCAGAGATTGGACTCAATTGAAAGTCGGCGCAAGCAGCAACTTGTTTGCCAATGCCAGCACTGCCAACAAACCAGCCAGCTCAAAAATCCATCTTTGTACACGTGCTATCGGTTCAGGTACTAAAGCCCAGTTTAACGCAAGATTCTTGAACACTGTTTGTTCAACTTCAGGTGTTAACTCTGTGCAAAATGCTGACTGGCGCGGTTCTAGCGAATCAGGACAAACCGATTATAGTGCTACGCCTATCTTGGAAACAGCAGTTAGACCTATCGTCCATGCAATGTCATCTAGCGGCGGTTTGACTGAATGTTTGGATGAGTTGAACACTGGTGACCAAACTAAATTGGCAGCGGGTTCTTTCAACCCAGGTACTGCTTATGGTTCAACTGCGGCTACTGCAACCCGTTGGGCGCTTGGCTACCAAGCGTTGGATAAAAACGCTAGCCTTTCTTCAGGTTACCGTTTCATCAAAGTTGACGGTGCTACGCCAACTTTGCAAAACATTGCTAACGGCAGATACCCTGATTGGGTCGAAGCGGATTATATTTACAGAAGCACCACTCATACAACCAATCCATTGGCTGGCAATGATTTGAACTTAGTTAAAGCAATTATTACTTCTTTCACTAAGCCAACTGTATTGAGCGTGATTAACACCAACACTGCAAACCATACTTTTGGTATGAGTGGTGTATTGGCTGTTCCGTCAACTACCAACGTGGCGCCAACGACTGGCATTGTTAACCTCGCCAGCCCAATCAACCCAATCAGTTATGCGATTTACCCAGGCACTACAGCAGCTACTCAATCAAATGCTTGCCGTAACCCATTGGTTTACTCAAACAACCCTGCGAACAATTCACAAGGCGTTGTTTTAGTACCTTAATAATGGCGGCTTGAGCAATCAGGCGACATTAGATAGGACTAGTCCGAAGTCAGTCAAGCCAACCGTCTTAGGCGGTTGGCTTGACCCTTTTTAGGGGTTTTGTAGTTTTTGTCATATTTGTGTCATCAAAATTTAACATGGCGGACTATACAATTGGGCTGTGTTATACATCACAGATTTTTCAGCTGAAAATAAATAACAGCCATTAAATACAATTGTTTAGAAACTTATAAAAAGTATTCAGGATTGTTTGCCTTTTAATTAGGTTTTCATTTAAACAGTTTATATTCAGTTCGACCTATCAAGCATTGATAGTTTCATCGTCGAACAAAACACCAACGGGTAAGCGGATAAGCCGACAATTATGCGATTTAAAAATTTTGAGCAAAGTATTGCCTTTAACACCTTGGCTTTATGCCTTTTAGGGAGCTGTTTAAGTACAGTCAATGCAGCGGAGGCCGAAGCGCCAGCGGCTGCTTTTGACTTAATGGAGTTAAGGGTTAAAGGCAATACTTTACTTGAGCGTAAAGAACTTGAACGTACGGTCTACCGTTTTTTGGGGCCTAAAAAAAGCATTGATACGGTAGAACAAGCGCGCACAGCACTTGAAAATCTATACCGGTCAAAAGGTTATCAGACCGTGGCGGTTGATATTCCTGAGCAAAATGTCGATAACGGTGTTGTTTACCTGCAAGTGGTTGAAGGCAAGGTCTCGCGTTTAAGAATTAAGGATGCCCGTTATTTCTCTCTAGGGCAGATTAAAGCAGGCGTACCGGAATTGGCGGAAGGCAAAGTGCCGAACTTGCCGGTTATGCAAAAACAGCTGGCGGCATTGGGCGGACAAAGTCCTGACCGGAAAATAACCCCTGTTTTACGTGCCGGTGAAACTCCTGGCACCTTGGAAGTCGATCTGAAAGTTAAAGATGAATTGCCTTTGCATGGCAAAGTGGAACTTAACGGCAGAAATACCTCATCGACCAGTTTGCTGCGTTTGATTTCGTCGGTCCATTACGACAACTTATGGCAGAAAATGCACAGTGCCTCGTTGATGTACCAAGTTTCACCAGAAGAAAGCCAAGAAGTTGATGTCTGGGCGGGTACTTATGCCATGCCTTTGACAGATAGTGGCGCCCGTTTGGCTTTGTATGCCGTCAGTTCGTCATCCAGTTCACAAGTGGCAAGTGCCGGTTCGTTGTCGGTTTTAGGTATCGGTAAAATTTACGGCATTCGCTTGGTAAAACCGTTGACGGGTTTGGATAGCTATTCGCACAGCTTCACCATTGGCGCAGATTACAAAGATTTCCAAGAAGATTTGGTGCTTCAAGGCAGCGATTCGCTAAAAACGCCGATTGCCTATGTGCCTTTCATGGCGCAATACAGCGGCTCGGTTCGGGATAAAGGTTCGTTTACCACGTTTAACACCGGCATTAACTTCTCGTTGCGTGGCGTCGGTAACGATCAGGCAGAATTTGAAAACAAGCGCTTTAAGGCGCGTGCCAACTATGCCTTCATCACCGCCGGTGTAACACACACGCACGATTTGCCCTTGGATATGCGGTTTATCGGCAAGTTGAACGGACAAGCTGCGGATTCACCTTTAATCAGTAACGAACAATTCTCTTTAGGCGGTATGCAAAGCATCCGAGGGTACTTTGAAACCCAAGCGTTGGCGGATAACGCTGTTAGCGCGTCATTCGAGTTGCTCAGTCCGCATCTTGCGCCGCTGAGTGTTGACGCTATCAACAAATTGAACGCCTTGGTCTTTATCGACGGTGGTTCGGGTTGGATAAAAGATGCCATTCCTGGCAATAAAACCCACTATGAATTAGCCAGTGCTGGTGTGGGTATGCGTATTCAAATGCTTAAGTTTATCTCGGGCAATTTGGATGTAGGCTTTCCAATGATTGACTTGGATCCCGTCAAAAGTGGCGATCCTAAAGTGCATTTCAATATTGTTAGTGAGTTTTAATTCACTGGTTTTAATTTAAAAGGCTAACTATTTGACGGTATCAGCCGTTAAACAAACCCATTTGTAGGTAGACATTGTCATGGTCAACAAACCCAAAACATCAGCATCCATCGTTTCACACGAAGCCTTTAAGCTAGCGCCGTTATCCGCTTCTATCCGCATGGCGATTGCTGGCGGCATGTTTATGGGGTCGGTGGCATCCACTGTTAATGCCGATTCGGCAGATGCCGCCATTGCAGCCGCCCAAGCCGCAGCGACTGCCGATGTGACATCCTCAATTACTGCTGCGCAATCTGATGCGGCGGCAACGGCTGCCGCCGCTGTGGGTACGGCGGGTTTAAGCCCGGGTTTGGCGCCATTGCCAGAGGCTAATGATGCCGCAACGGCGGCGGTGACGGTACAAAATGCCGATGGCACCAAAACCGATGTCAATATCCAAGACCGTGACAATGCCATTTTAAATTGGAAGTCGTTCAACATCGGCACCGGCCATGAAGTTGAATTCCATCAAAAAAGCAGCGACTCCATTGCCCTTAACCGTATCTTCCAAGAAAACCCCAGTGAAATTTTGGGTAAATTGACCGCTAATGGCCAGATTTACCTGTACAACCAAAACGGCTTTTTGTTTGGTCAGGAAGCCGTCGTCAACACCAGCTCTTTTGTCGTTTCTAGCTTAAACATTACCGATGAAGTGTTGACTGAGGGCATCACTAAGCAAACCGATACGGATTCATCAAACCCTGCTTTAGGTAATGACAATTCCGATCCGGCGACCGCGGCAAAAGCCGATGCCAAAATCAAAATTGAAAAAGGCGCAAAAATCAAAGTGGGCGACGATGGTTTGGTGCTGATGGCTTCATCAAAAGTCCAAAACAGTGGCTCGATTAGTACCGGTAATTTTGGTCAAGTCATTTTGGTGGCTAGCCAAGACAAAGTGTATTTGCAGCCAGTCAGCAGCGACAGCCAATTTAACGGTTTATTGGTTGAAGTGGATACCGGCGGTAAAGTTTCAAACTTAGGCGATATTTTAGTCAAACAAGGCAACATCACTTTGGCGGGTTTTGCCGTCAAGCAAGATGGCAAGCTGACGGCAACCACGTCGATTAAAGAAAATGGCTCGATCAGGTTGCTGGCAAGGGAGCAGCACGGCTTTACTGGCAGTCAATTGGTTGCCAACAAAACCGACCGCAGCGAAGCGTTGGATGATGGTTTGGGAACCAGCTCAAGTGTGGAATTGGGTTCTGGCAGTGTTACGCAGATCATTGCTGACGAAAGCGGCGGTACTGCAATTGACGCGCAGGAGCAGCCGCAATCGCGTATTGATATTGTCGCCGATCAGATTGTTTTTAAAGGCAAAGATGACACCCATGCCGGGGCAAGCATTGTGGCACCGGGGGCAAACGTCAATATCATCGCCACTAAAACTCCAGATGTAATTAATTCGATTACCGGAAAATTGAATTCCTATGCAACGGATACCTCCAGCAAGAAAAGCCGGGTAACCCTTGAAGAAGGTGCGTCAATAGACGTTTCTGGCAAAACCGGCGTTAAAGTGGCAATGGAGCGTAACGTTGCCGAGATTTCGGTGCAAAGTTACGATTTACGCGATTCGCCAGTACAAAAGTCGGGCATTTTAAAAGGCCAGACGATAAAAGTTGACTTAAGGCAAGATAACGAGATTCTCGATACCAGCGGTGCAGAAGCCCGTATCCAAAGAAGCTTGGATGAACGCCTAAGCGAAGGCGGTACGGTCAATATTGAAACCGGCGGCGAAGTGGTCGTCAATGAAGGCGCGGTCATCGACATTTCCGGTGGTTCTATTGAATATCAAGACGGTTATATCAACACCACCAAGCTGATCGATAAAAACGGTCAATTGACCGATATTGGCAACGCCGACCCCGATCAGACTTATACCTCCATTTATGGAACCGTTACAGAAACCCACTCCAAATGGGGTGTCACCGAAACCTTCCATACCAGTGCCTTTTTTACCAAAGGCCGTTTTGAAAAAGGTTATGTCGAAGGTAAGGATGCGGGTGAGTTAAACATCAAATCGCCATTAATGTCTTGGAGCGGCGAGTTAGTAGCGGGTACTGAAGTCGGAACTTACCAGCGCACCGATGATAAAGCCCCGTTTGGCGGTTCATTCACCTTTAACGAAAATGTGGGTGACAATTTATACTCCGCGCAAAATATTATTTTCCAAGAAATAGCCGCCGCTACAACGGTTGCCACAACAGAGGCTTTCCCCACCACTGATGGCAAGCCGAATGACATTATTTTCTCTGAAGACTTTGTTAACCGCTCAGGCGTAGAAAACATTGTTATCAAAACCCGTGGACACGCCAAAATTGCGGCGGATGCCGATTTGGCCCCCGATTTCAAAAACCATTCCGGTGGTTTGTTAGAGATAGATGCGGCAAACATTGATGTGCAAGGTAATATCTATCTTCCCGGCGGCGACATCAAACTGACCTCGACTGCTTACGCCAATGATGCCGATTCCGGCACGATTACCGTCGCTGAAAACAGTGTGCTGGATGTTTCCGGACGTTGGGTGAATGATTACCAAAAAGGTTTCGACACGGCCCCTACTGAACCGCTGACGATTGACGCCGGCAGCATCACACTGAGCGCCCAAGGCGATGTCAATTTGAATACAGGGTCGCAGCTTAAGGCCAATGGCGGCGCTTGGTATTCGCTAGACCAAGAGTTGACGGCAGGTAAAGGCGGCGAAATCAGTTTGTCATCCACGACAAGCGAATTTGATCAGAATGCCAGATTGCATTTGGATGGTCAGTTGTCTGCCCAAGGCATTGAACAGGGCGGTAAGCTGACATTGAACAGTCCTGATATTTTGGTTTCTGGCAAACAACATCCGGTTGCAGACAGCACCTTGCTGTTAACGGTTACTGACGGAAATTTTGATGTTGCCAAAAATGGCGGTTTTAGTGAAATTAATCTGGCAGAAGCAGGTGAGTTGGTCATTAAAAGTGACACCCACTTAAAACCCATCCAACAAAATAATGTCTTGCAAACCGGTTTTGCCGCCCAAGCCAGTGGCGCATCTTTGGATGCTTTCAGCAATTTGGAAATCTTGCCCGATCAAAACCGCAACGCGGTTGACTTGAGTTTTTCGGGGGGCGCCGGCGTGTCAATGCGCACGGGCAGCACCATTCTTGCTGATAACCGCGCCAATATCACCTTAAGTTCAACATCGACAAAAGGTGTTTATGTTGACGGAACCATCAAGACTTCGGGCGGTAATATTACCCTGCAAATTATTGGTGACCCTGCTCAGACATATGATGCCAGGCAGAGCATTTGGTTGGGTAGCCATGCCAAGTTATTGGCAAGAGGCAAGACTCTTTATGACTTGCCGGATGCCTTGGGCAGACGCAGCGGTGAAGTTTTGGATGGCGGTAACATTACCCTGACCGCCAATCGGGGTTATGTTATCCAAGAACAAGGCGCACTGATTGATGTGTCCGGTTCCCATGGTGTCATCGACTTGCCGGTTGCCAATAAGGCCGGTACGGCAGTAGATCGTTATCAAGCCACAGATGTCGGTTCCGATGCCGGAAAGATCAGCATTGCTGCTGCCCAAGGCATTATTTTAGATGGGGATTTAAAAGGTTTTGCGGGTTCAGAAACCAATAAAAATGGACGCTTGGATTTCTCCGTGGGTGAAAATATAGTTGATAATGCAGATAGGGACGCGTTTCCAGGCGCATTTCCTGAAAAAGAAGCCACCCTTAACGTAACTGAAAATAAAGCCCAGTTGCTGGATGAAAACCTTGAATATGGCGACTTGCTGGATAACTTCAAAAACAACCCTGACAGCATCAATAAGGAAAGCAGTTTAAACGGCAAAGCTACCATCAGTAGCCAACAAGTCCGTGAAGGCGGTTTTGATGATTTGCGTTTAGCCAGCAGTGGTCAAATCCGGTTTATAGGCGATGTCGATTTGGCGACCAGATCGCGCATTGATTTGTCCGCAAAAACCATAGGATGGAAAGCCGAAACCGGTTCATCAGCAAAAACCGGTGATGTAAATATTGACACGGCCTATTTAAAAATTGGCGACGAGCTTTCCAGATCGAATACCACCGCACTCACCAAAGGTAAAGGTGTGTTTACCGCCCATGCGAATTCGGTTGATTTGGTGGGGGCAACGGTTTGGAATGGTTTCGATACCATTAATATCAACAGTGACCACGACTTAAGGTTGGTGGGCTTTGATAATCAAATAGATAAAGACCATCCGGGTTCTATGGCGACCGCTGCCGACATCAATTTGTCTTCCAGCCAGATTTATCCGTCTACACTGACCCAATTTACCATTAAGGTCGATAGCACGCTGAATCCGGACGGTGCCATTACCATTACCGGAAAAGATACCGATACCTCGCCTTTAGCTGCCAATGGCGTGCTGAATGTTGAAGCGCCTATCATCAATCAAAACGGTGTGCTTAAAGCCGCATTTGGCACCATTAACCTGACCGCCAGCACCAGCTTGACTTTAGGTGAAAACAGCGTCACTTCGGTTTCGGGCGATGGCTTGTTGATCCCGTTTGGTCGGACCCTAGGCGGAGTGGCGTGGATTTACCCTTATCTTGAACCATCCAGTGTTGTTTACAATAACTCAAGTAGCTCAACCCAAATCCAAACCAAACAGATCAATTTAAAATCACCGTCTATTAAGCAGCAGAAAGGCAGTGTGGTTGACATTTCGGGTGGCGGTGATTTGCTGGCCTATGAATTCCAATCAGGTATTGGTGGTACCTACGATTACTTAGATACCACGAGTTCCTCCTATAACGGTGGCTTTGCCATTGTGCCTTCGCAATCATCGGCAATGAATGTTTCCGATCCATTGCAAAATAAGGCTGTTGATCAGTTGTCTTCCGACCAGCAATCCTTATATGAAGTCGGCAGCACTGTCTACTTGAGCGGTAACGACCAGCTGGCAGCCGGTTATTACACCATTATGCCCGCCCGTTACGCCTTGTTGCCGGGGGCGTTTTTGGTGACGCCACAAGCCAATTCCACCGATACGGTTGTCAATACCAAAACGACGGATGGTTTGACAATTATGTCCGGCTATTACGCCAATACGGCAACCGGTACGCGCGATTCCAGAACAACCGGATTCCTCATCGAAAATGGCGACCAGATTAGAAGCCATTCCACTTATGACGAAAACACCGCCAGTGAGTTTTTCACCCAAAAAGCCATTAGCGATGGTGTTGATACCCCACTGATCCCTAAAGACAGTGGGCAGTTGTATTTGGAAGCCCAAAACCAATTGCTATTGGAAGGTAGCATCAATTCCGCTGCCGCCGATGGGGGCAGGGGGGCCAAGGTTGATATTTCCTCCAACAAAATTGTGGTGGTCAGTGAGCTTTCTGGTTCTAACGCCAATGGCCTGGAAATTAAGGCCGATGATTTGAAAAACCTCAATCTTGACAGCCTGTTGTTAGGAGGGAAAAGAAGCCGCAACAACACCACCGGTGAAACCGATATTGCTGTGAATACCGATTCGGTAACGGTTGAAAATGGCGTCAATTTAAAAGTGAAAGATTTGGTGTTGGCAGGCAAATCTAAAGTAGAGGTGAAAGAAGGCGCTTCTATCGTGGTGAGCGACAAGGTCAATACCGGCGATACCCAGTTAAACGTCACTGGCAATGGCGCGCTGTTGAGGGTGTCTGGCGACCAACAAGTCACCTTAAACCGTACGTCAATAACCGGTACGAAAGGCGATTTGATTTTGGCTTCCGGTTCCACCATTAGCGGTGAGGGCAGTGCCTTGCAATCGGTGCTGTTGGATGCCAGCCATTCGATAGATTTGTCGGGCGATATTCAAATGCAGCAAGGATCGCTGAGCTTGAACGCCAACGGCATTTCTATTGGTGAAGTATCGGCTTTGACCGATAACAGCCTGAAACTGACCAACAGCCAATTGGCGAACATCAATGTTGACGAATTGCTGCTCAACAGCCGCAGCACCATCAATTTCTATGGCAACGTCGGTCAAGTTGCCGATGACGGCAGTTTGTCGGCATTGGCTTTCAACAACCTGACCTTAAGCGGTGCGGGTGTCAACGGTTTTGAGAATGCCGGTAAAGCCGTCAAAATTCAGGCAGATTCCTTAACCGTACAAAACACGTTGACGGCGACTAGCACCTCCAGCGGCACAGGCAGCGGCACCTTTGATATTAGCGCCAAACAATACACCCAAGGTGCGGGCAATTTTGCTGTCACCGGCTTTAATACCGTCAACATCAAAGGCCAGAATGCCGATGCCGGTGGTTTGGCTTTTGTTGCCGATGGCAAAAGCAAGCTGACCGTAGCCGGTGACTTGAATGTCACGGCTGATTACCTGACCGCGACAGGCGGTTCGGTATTTGCTATTGATGCCACCGGTCATCAGGCGAATTTTGAACGTGCCGCTTCAGCAAAAGCGTTCACCACAAACGTTTACGGTGCAGAAATCAGCGTTGTGGCAGATTCCGTCAACTTCAACACCTTTGCTGAATTGCCATCCGGCAAACTGACGCTACAAGCGCTGCAAGGCGATGTTACCGTGGGGGCCAATGCCACGCTGGATTTGGCAGGCCGTGCCGTACAGTTTGCTGATGCCATCCAATATACTTCCGGCGGTACGTTGAGCGCGCAGGCCGATCAAGGCAGCGTCCATTTGTTGGCGGGGTCTGCAGTTGATCTCAGTTCAGGTGGCGGCGGCACCCGTGGCGGTAAATTGGTCTTGAAAGCCGCCAATGGTTCGGTCGAATTGGCTGGACAATTGAAAGCGACAGGCGGCAGCGCGCAAATCGACCAGAAAACGTTTTTCGGTAGCCAAAACTTTGACTCGATGATGGCGACACTGGCAAGCGCCGGTGTTTCCGATAGCATTTATTTCCGTTCCCGCGAAGCTGACATCATCCAAAGCGCGGGCAAACAAGTGAACGCTAGCAGCATCAGTTTGGTGTCCGACAAAGGCAGCATTGACCTTTCCGGTACATTAAATGCCAGCGGCACAAAAGGCGGCACTATCCAGCTGTATGCAGGCGACAACATTAAATTGCGCGATGGCAGTGCGTTGTTGGCGAAAGGCTCTAGCGGTAAAGGCGGCAAAGTCTTGCTGTCCACCGTGGATAACGATGCTGATGGCATGGGGCGCATCAGCGTGATGGGCGGTTCAAAAATTGACGTGGGCGGTGCAACGGCAGCCAAAGGCGGACAAGTTGAATTGCGCGCTTTACGTAACGGCACAGGTATCAATATTGATCCGATTGCCGGAACAGTGACAGGCTATAACCATTTTTATGCCGATGCCGTGCAAAAGTACGGTAATGCCGACATCAGCAATGGTGAGATTACGGCGGATGTCATCAATACCATTAAAAACGACACCGACAGCTACATGAGTACGGCTGAAGTTGATTTAGGCTCAGGCATTGTGTTGCGCCCGGGTGTTGAAATTGACTACGACGGCAATTTGAGCTTAAAAGAAAAATGGGATTTGATTGATTGGAAATATAACGGTGAAGCCGGCAGCTTGGTGATTAGGTCGTCGGGAGCCTTCAATATTGAAAGGCCGTTGACCGATGGCTTTGCTTATTCGTCCTTATACGGCTTAGAAACCGTAACCGCTGGCGAGTCTTGGACTTACCAGTTGTCTGCCGGTGCCGATTTGCAATCGGCTGACAGTGTCGCCACCATCAAAGCCGATGCCAGCACCTTGGCGGCAGGCAATGCCGATTTGAAAATCGGCAATAAAGAACGCGCCAACAGTATCTTAAGGGATGTCTACGTCAGGACCGGTACCGGTGACATCACCTTGGCGGCGGGCGGCAATATCATTTTGACGCGCCAATTCTCAACGGTTTATACCGCAGGCAGACAAGATAGCAGCAATCCTTATGGCAGCTTAACGGACGATATTGTGGCGGGTTATATCCCCGTGGAATATCCGATTGACGGCGGTGATTTAACGCTAAACAGCGACAACGACATTATTGGGGCCAACAGCAACCAGGTGATTAGCTCAACAAGTTTCCGGACTTGGCTAAAACAACTGGCGGGTGGCGTTTCCGCATCTGGCGAGAAGCTGGCTTCTGCTTGGGGTATCGACTTTACCGATGCGTCTGGCTTCCAAAACTTCCAAGAAAACGTCGGTTCATTTGGTGGCGGCAATGTAACAGTCAATGCCGCAGGTAATGTCAGCGACTTGTCGGTGATTATGCCGACCACCGGTAAACAGGTGGGTGAACTATCCGGCTCTTATGACCCTGACACAGGCTTGCCGCTGTTCACCACCAACGAGCTGGAAATCAACGGCGGCGGTGAGATGCTGGTCAATGCCGGCGGTGATATTGCTGGCGGCGTCTATCTGTTAGGTAAAGGGCAAGGTACTTTGAACGCGGGTGGGGCAATTACCGGCGGCGAACAATTCACTGCTGCTGGCAACGTCTTTCAATATGCGGTTGGCCCGCAACTGATTATGGGAGATTCCCAGTTCAGTTTGAATGCCAATAGAGGTTTGGGCGTGAATGCGGTAACCGATGCCTTTATTGCTGCACCGGCATCACAGTATTTTAGCTATTCTGAATCAAGTAAATTGTCGGTGAGTTCGCTTTCGGGTGACATCAAATTAGATAACAACACCGAAGCGCTTTCGTTTTTTAACGGTGTATCAGAAAGTCTTCTCAGCTTAACAAAAATATATCCGGCTTCCTTGGAGGCAACGGCATTTGGCGGCAGCCTGTTGTTGTCGGATATTACCTTGTTCCCTTCAGCAACATCGACGCTCGATGTATTTGCCAAGGATAATATAAAGGGTATTTCAACAAGTGTATTGGGAGGTATCTCACTGCTGGATTCGGATCCAAGCCTTTTGCCGACAGTCACCGCTCCGTACCAGTCTCAAAATTTAGAGGAAATTCTTTCTCAGTTTGCACTGACGACTTTAACGTCTACAGCACAAAATATCCTGCCAATCCTTCATTTGAACGACACCCAATCGGCTAGGGTGGTTACTCAAGAAGGCGATATTGATGGCACAAGATTCCTTATCGCCAAAAAAGCCATCATCCAAGCGGGTCGTGATATTAAAAACGCTACCATCAGCGTGCAAAACAACAATGCCAATGACTCCTCAGTTGTTGCCGCTGGTCGGGATATTATTGTCACCACTACGGTAAACGATGCGGGGTTATTAAGCGTGGGCCGCGCCGGAAACTTAGGTATTAGGGTCAGCGGTGCGGGTGAGTTGTTGGTTAAGAGCGGGCGCAATATTGATTTGGGCGCGTCATGGGGTATCCGTTCGGTAGGCAACCAAATTAAGGCCGACTTGCCGGACACCGGAGCCAACTTAAATATTGTGGCGGGTTTAAATAGCGGTGCTGCCGATTACATTGGCTTTGTTGATTACCTTTCCGATCCTGCCAATAACTTGAAGTTTGAACTTTATAAAGACGAGCTTACTGAAGTCAAATCGCTCATCACCAGCTATATGCGTATTTATTTAAGTGATGACAGCTTAAGCGAAGAGGCGGCGCTTGCTGCCTTCAGAACCCTTAAACCCGATGATTACCTTGCCATTGAACCGCAATTGAACGCGGTCTTGGGTTCGGTCTTGTATAGCGAAATCAACATTGCTGGTTCAGCTTCGGCGTTGGACAAAGCCGCTGGCAACGCAGGTGCCTACGATGCCATTGAAGCCTTCTTCCCAGGAACGGATTGGAAAGGTGATTTGAGTTTGGTGTTCAGTACCATCCAGACCACGCGCGGTGGCGACATTAACTTGATGGTGCCAGGCGGTTCCATTAACGCCGGTTTGCCGTTTGCGTTCCCAGGGTTGGTAAAAGCCTCATCCGAGCTGGGCATTATCACCCAAGCCGCTGGCAGCATTAATGCGATGGTCAATGACAATATTGAAGTTAACCAATCGCGCATCTTTACCCAAGGTGGTGGGGACATCCTGCTTTGGTCTTCAGAAGGCGACATCGATGCGGGTCGTGGTGCGAAGTCGGCACTGTCTGTGCCTGAGTTAGTGGTTGAATACAAAAATGACAGGCGCGTCACGACCATCCGCCCCGCTGTATCGGGTAGTGGTATCAGAACCGCGAACAGCGAGGGGGTTGACAGCGATGGCAATCCTAAAAAAGCCGGTAACGCCGCCTTGTTTGCCCCTAAAGGTGTGATTGATGCGGGTGAGGCGGGTATCGGTGCGGAAAACGTGACCATTTCTGCCACCGCCGTCAGAGGTGCAAACAATATTGATATTGGCGGTGTTGGTAGTGGTGTTCCTGTTGCGCCTACCAGTATTGCCGCCGCCTTAACTGGGGTCAGCAATATTGGAGCTAACGTCAGCCAAGTGGCCCAAGCGTCAGCCGATATGTCGGAAGACACTAAATCAAAACCTAAAAATGTAGCTTTGGGCGTGCTGAGTGTGGATGTTTTGGTCAGCGCTGACTGCAAGTCCGAAACAGGCTGTAAAAACTAATAAAAGCAAAACCACGTAACGCTATGGCCTGATCTGAAACCAGGCCATAGCAAGCTTTTGTTTGGTTCTTTGCTAACGGATTTTCTAATTACTTAATAATTAACGTTTAATGTTTTTTATTAATAATTCTGTAACGAATTTTAGTGATAATTCAGGTATTAATTTAAGTAGGAAATAAATGATGAAACGGTTTTGGTTTTTACTAATGTTTTTGGTCTTGTTGCCCAACCTTGCTTCGGCCTGGTGGAATGACGATTGGGGTTACAAGAAAAAAATAAGCTTGGATACGCAAAAGCTTCAACAATCAGGCGTAACCATCCCTACTGACGCATTTGCATTAGTAAGATTGCACACTGGTAATTTTTCATACTTCCTTGATTTGGCTGAACAAGGCAAAGACCTCCGTGTTTTGGCTGGCGATGAAAAAACGCCTTTGAAGTTCTATATTGAAAAGCTCGACACTGTCAACGAAATGGCGTTGTTGTGGGTAAAACTGCCGCAAGACATTGCCACCCAACCTGAGCCAGCATTTTGGTTGTACTACGGCAATGCAGAAGCAGTTGACGGACAAGACGCTGCCGGTTCTTTCGCCGTAGGTGAAGTGTTGAGCTACGCCTTTGCTGCCGACGGCATTAAAGATTTGACCGCCAACGCCAACAGTCCATCGGAAGCCACGGCTACCGTCATTGAAGGTGGTTTGATTGGCAGCGCCGCGCAATTCCAAGGCGGACAAGTTATCCGTATTCCTGCCACGCCTTCTTTGCAAATGTCGCCAACCAACGGTTGGACATTTGATACGTGGTTAAAATTTGACCAGCCACAACAAAATGCAGTGTTGTTTCAACGCACAGCGGCAGCTGGCGGCATTACAATTGCCGTTAGAGATCAAAACGCCGTTTTGGAAGTGAGTGGCGATGCCGGAAAACAAGAATTTACAGCAACCGCGCCTTTAGCGGTGGGTGCATGGCATCATTTGGCGGTTGCTGCCACGGCTGGCGAAATTAAAGTTTATGTCGACGGCGTTGCCGCAGGCAGCTTTCCGTTCGCGCTTTCAGACCTGACCGGTGAAATCACCATTGGTGCGGATTCGATTGCCGCCAGAGGCTATGTCGGTTTGTTGGATCAATTGAACATTTACAAAATCGCCCGTGATGCCAATGCCATCAAGTTTGATGTCGATATGCAAGGCGCCAGTTCAGCAGTAGTGGCTTACGGCGAAGATTCAACACCCGATAGCGAAGAAGGTGGCGAGTCTTATGTCATGGCAACCTTAAAAAACGTCACCATTGACGGCTGGGTCATCATCGGTATTTTGGCGGTGATGTTCGTCATCAGCTGGATTGTGATGGTGGTCAAAGGCATTGTTTTAAGCAGCATCCAAAAATACAACAAACGTTTTGAAGAAGCGTTCAGCAAATTGGGCGTCCAAGAACTGAGCAGTTTGAACAGCCAAAATGACGATGACGATTCTGAATATGAAGAGTCGCCTTTGTTGTTCTCATTAACATCCAAACACAAAGAGTTTTCAGGTTCATCCATTTATCGCGTCTACCATGTTGGCGTCGAAGAAATGAACAAACGTTTGCTCAAATCAGGTGTGGGTTCACAAACCATTTCAGAAACCGCCATGGCGGCTGTTAAAGCTTCTATGGATGCCACCATGATCCGCGAACTGCAAAAGCTGAACTCACAAATGGTGTTGTTGACGATTGCCATTGCCGGTGGCCCTTTCTTGGGCTTGTTGGGTACGGTTGTCGGGGTAATGATTACCTTTGCTGCGATCGCGGTCAGCGGCGAGGTTAACGTTAACGCGATTGCACCCGGTATTGCGGCAGCTTTGACAGCAACGGTTGCTGGTTTGGGTGTGGCGATTCCTGCGCTCTTTGGTTACAACTATTTGGGTAGCCAAATCAAAATCATTTCTGCTGACATGCAAGTGTTTGTTGATGAATTCATCGCCAAACTGGCTGAACAGCACACTTAATCATACGACAGGCAAATCATCATGAAAGTACAAGAAGATAATGCGGCGTATGACGAAATTAACGTTACGCCAATGCTTGACTTGGCTTATGTATTGTTGGTTGTGTTCATTTTGATGACAACGGCGGCAGTACAGGGTATTACCGTCAACTTGCCAAAAGCCAGTGACACGCCCAGTTTGTCCAAACCACAAACCAAAGCGATCACCATTACGGCGGACGGTACGATTTATCTGGATACCTATCCGGTGACGATGGATCAGCTGGAATCGACCTTGCAGCAATATAAAGCAGTCAACCCTGCATTGCCCGTGGTCATCAAAGGTGATGCGGCAGTCCAGTACGTCAATATTGTCAACGTCCTCGCCTTGCTAGGTAAATTGGATATTACCCAGATTGGTCTTGTGACCCAAAACCTAGTCAAGTAATACAACCGCATGACAACTAAGAAAAGCATTAAAGCCTATCTTCCCATGACCGTTGGCGGCATCGTTTTATTAGCCGCCATCTGGTTTATTGTTGATTTTATAAGCAACATGGAAGAAAAACCGGCAAGAAAAGAAAAAAAAATACAGCCGATTACTTTGCTGAAACCGCCACCACCTCCGCCACCGCCACCTAAGGTTGAGGAGCCGCCGCCTCCAGAGCAGGAAAAAGTTGAGGAAGTGCAGGAAGAAGCCGAACCAGAACCCGAAGAAATACCCGATGTTGCCGAGCCGCCACCGGGTGATTTAGGTTTGGATGCTGAAGGTTCGGCGGGTTCGGATGGTTTCGGCTTGGCTGCCCGTAAGGGGGGTAAAGGCTTATTGGGTGGCGGCGAAGGCGGCGACCCCTTTGCTTGGTATCACGGCATCATCAAAAATGAAATTCTTGATTTATTGTCTGAGAACGAAGAGTTACGTAAAAAAGACTACACCGCAATCGTGGAAATTTGGGTAGAACCCGATGGCACAATCAAGCGCTTCCAATTATCAAAAGGCAGTAACCATCCTGATATTGACGAATTGTTGGCAAAAATGATTGGCAAATACAAACGGGTGAGTGAGCCTTCCCCTCCGGGAATGGCGCAGCTGGTCAAATTAAGAATTAAATCAAAAATATAAACAGTTATTTTTACAGGTAAAAATATGGATAACAAAAAGCGGTTGTTGGCTTTTACACTTTGTGGTTTGGTCGGCGTTGCTAACGCAGGCGAAAAAGAAGAGCTATTAAAGCTGCGTAACACCACAACCAACCTCATCAAAGAATTGGTAAAACAGGGTGTTTTATCTGAGAAAGTAGCTGATGAAATGATTAAAAAAGCGGAAGCGGATGCGGAGCAGCAAACCAAAACCAGCACCAGCGACCAACCCGCCGAAGCCGGTGAAGTCCGCGTCCCTTATGTACCCGATTTTGTTAAAGACGAAATCCGCCAACAAGTGCGTACGGAATTGCGTGCCGATGTGGTCAGCGATGTCATGAAAGAAGCCAAAACCCAGCAATGGGGCGTACCCAGTGCGCTGCCCGAATGGATCAACAAATTTAAAATTTCGGGTGATTTGCGTTTGCGTTCGCAAGGCGATTACATGGGTAGTGACAATATTATCCAGGATGAAGAAAAAAGTCTAAATGCCAATTACTATAATGCTAATGTTATCAATAGTGGCACTAACAACTACGATACTCGGGATGCCTTGATTAATACTAATGATGACCGCCAACGCTTCCGCGAACGTTTAAGGCTGTCCATTGATTCAAAAGTGGCGGATAACCTGAAAGCCGGTATCCGTCTTGCCACCGGTGTCAATGCCACCACCAGCCTCATGGATCCGGTTTCGACCAACCAATCTTTGGGCAACTACGCAGGTCAATATCAGTTCAATGTTGATCGGGCTTACCTTAAATATGACGCGGTTGATAAAGATGGCTTTAAATGGCTGACCGTTTCCGGCGGCAGGATCGCCAACCCTTGGTATGTCGGCGGTGGCGAGTTTACCGCAGGCAGTGAATTGGTTTGGGATACTGACTTAAACTTTGAAGGTTTCGCCATTACCGCCCGCCATAGCTTGGCTACCGAAGGCGGCATCCACGAAAAAAGCGACGACAAACATTTGGCCTACGCAACTTTAGGGGCTTTCCCATTACAGGAAAGCGCCCATGATTCGCCAGGCAAATGGTTGTTTGGTGGTCAGTTGGGGCTGGATTGGGGCATGGATAACCAAGACTTTTTCCGCTTAGGTGCTGCTTATTATGATTACCAAAACATTAGGGGCGTGGTAAATAACAATACGACTACCAACGCAAACGGTGAAAATTGTAGCGTCAACTCCAATGCGGTGAATTTCTCAAAAACACAATTTACGCAAGGTGGTAATGATCTTGTCTCGTTGTGTGTTGATGCGAATGGCAACCCCGGCGATTTCGGTTTGGCTAGCGACTTTAAAATCGTCAACATCAATGCCGCTTACGATTTTGCCGCTTTTGCACCTTACCACGTCATATTGGCAGCCGACTATGCTAAAAACGTCGGATTTGATCAAAATTCAGCAATTGCTAAGGCTAACAATATCACTGACAAAACTGATGCTTGGCAAGTACGTATCGATGGTGGCTGGCCAAAAGTTGACCGTTACGGACATTGGAATGTCTTTGCCTTGTATAAATTCGTACAAGCCAACGCGTTAGTGGATGCGTTTACCGATTCCGACTTCCACTTAGGCGGTACAAATGCCAAAGGTTGGGTCATTGGTAGTAACGTAGGCTTGATGAAAAATGTTTGGTTCACCGGCAGATGGTTAAGCACCAACGTTATCAATGGCCCTACGTATTCTGTTGATACCTTGCAGCTTGACTTAAATACGAGATTCTAAAAATGGCAGCCATGAAAAGTAATCTTGTTGGAACACCTGTATTGCTGGTTCTTGTTGCCGCGCTGGGCTTTTCCGGAAGCCCATCAGCCGCTGTCCGTGACAATAATGGCGGTGGTGGCAATGCCAAAATTGTCGCCAAGCTACAGTCGATGGTGCAGGATATTACCGCCGAGCGCGACCGTCTGAAGCTTGAGAACGAGAAAGTTTTGGCTGATTTGGATAAGCTGAAAAAAGAATCGGAAAAAGATAAGGCTGCTGTGGTTGCGGAAAAGGAAAGCTTGGATCAGGCTTTGGCGGCGCAAAAAACCAGTACCGATGATTTGCAAGGCAGGCTTGAAGCCACCACGGTGCGATTGAAAGAGGTGATTGAAAAGTACAACGCCTTGAACAAATCGAAAGCTGAATTGACTGCCCAGCACGGCAATTTGTCGAATAAACAACAAATGACGTCGTCGGAATTGAAAACCTGCGAAGCAAAAAACGTCAAGCTTTACCAAGTCAGCAAAGAGATTATTGAAGGTTATAAAAGCTGCCAAAACCGTGGGATTATAGACACACTTGTCGATTCCGAACCGGTTTTGCAAATTAATAATGTTGAGTTTGAAACCTTGATGCAAGAGTTTGAAGATAAACTTAACAAGCAAAAATATGCCCCAAAAGATATTAAATAATATCTCCTCTGCGATAAAGTAAAATCGTCCCTTCATGTAAAAGCTAATATCTTATGGGTATTAGCTTTTATACATCAAACATCGTAAAAGTCGTTTTTTAGTCAATTAATTTTCAATTAAAGGTTTTTTAACCATTAACATGGAGGTTAATATTCTGTGATTCACAATATTTAGCACCACCATTCGTTTATTCGCCAATATTCAATCCAATAAGGTTATTAATCAAGCCTATGCTTAAGTTATTTATACACATTATCGTTTTCGGCTTTTTGTTGTCTTGCGACAGTAACCAACAAAAAATTGCCCATTTATTGGATGAAGGCAAAGCGCTTTATAAAGCCGGTGATTTGGCGAATGCCCAAGTTTCATTTAATAATGCCTTGGCGATTGCTGAAGATCATATTGATGAGCGTTACCAAATTGCCGATGCTTTATATGCGATGGGCGATATTGCCAGCGCTTCCCAACAATATCAGGCGATAATAAAAAAAGACGATAAGCAAATTACTGCCCGGATTAAATTAGGCCAGATTTTATTGTTGGCAAACAAGCCGGACACCGCCGAACAATTGGCTAAACAAGCCTTGGCTATCGAGCCGGACAATGTTGAATTAAAAGTATTGCTGGCAAAAGCTTATTCCGCCCAAAACAACACTGACGCAGCATTTGTTGAAGTGGAAGCAGCCTTGCAAAAACAACCTGACCACGAAGGCGCATCGGTTTTATTGGCTTCGTTGTTGATAAAATCAGGCAATCTTGACAAAGCGGCGGGCGTGTTGCAGCAATTGATTGAAAAATCACCAAAAGCTATCGCGCCCAGATTGCTTATGGCGGATTTGTACATCAATGGCGGATCAGTGAAAGAGGCTGAGGCGCTTGTCAATGCCGTCATTCAGATTGAACCCAAGCAATTGGAACATCGCAAACGCCTTGCCATTTTGCTGATTAACCAAAAGCGTGTTGACGAGGCCGAGAAATTATTGCGCTTAGCCGTTAATGAGCTGAACAATGACGAAGACGCGGAACTCTTGTTGGTTAATTTTTTAGCCAGCCAAAAAAAGCCCGAAGTGGCGGTTGCCGAACTGATCCCCATGATAGGCCAGCAACCCACGCATTATCAGTTAAAGTTTAAATTGGCGGAGTTGCAGCTGGCCTTAAAGCAGGCCGATAAAGTAGAAGAAACCTTGAAAGAATTACAGGCGGTTGATGCCAAAGCCGTTGCTTATCAGGCTAAAACCAGCCTTGCCCGTTTATACGTGGCAAGTAACCGTTTGCAGGAAGCCAAGCCGTTGGTGGCTGAATTGCTCGCCAAACAAGCCGACAATACCGATGCTTTGTTGTTGCAAGGTGAAATTGCCATCGCTGAGCGGCAATTGCCCGATGCTGTGGCAACCATCCGGAAAGTTCTTGCCGCCCAACCGCAAAATATCAAAGCCCTCAGTTTGTTGGGCAATGCCCATTTGCTGGCGAACGATTGGCTTTTGGCAAGGGAAAATATCGAAAAAATTGTTGAATTGTCGCCTAAAGACGAAACTGCGCGCGAACGTTTGGCAAGCATTTGGTTGCGGATGGGCGACCCTCAGAAAGCCTTGCAGCAATTGGCGGTGCTTTTTAAACTTAACCCTAATAACCGCAGTGGCTTGGAGTTGTTGTTTAAAGTCTATATCGCCGAAAAACAATGGGATAAAGCCCAGCAAGTGGCCCAGCAGTTCCAAGGCAGTGATGCCGAACTGGCTACCGGCTATTTCTTATCGGGTTTGGCGTATCAGGCCGAAGGCAAAACCGATAAAAGCATTGCCCGTTATTTGCAAGTTTTGGACAAACAGCCGTTGGCGGTTGAACCGTTAACGCAATTGGTGAAAAGCTATTTGGCGCTTAAGCAGTCCGATAAGGCAATTGTCAAATTGAACGAACTGATTAAGCAACATCCTGAAAATTTTGTTGCTTGCAGTTTATTGGGCAATGTCTACAGCCAAACCAACAAGCTGCCCGAGGCCATTAAAGCCTATCAAAAAGCCATTGCCATCAAACCGGACTGGCCTGGTCATTACCGCAATTTGGCGTTGGTTTACCAATTGCAAAATCACGAAGCGGAAGCCATCAAAACGTTGCAGGAAGGTTTAACAAAAGCGGGCGAGCAACCGGATTTGGTGGGCGATTTGGCGTCGATTTACCATCAAAACGGCGAACATGACAAAGTGTTGGCCTTGTATGAAAGTGTCTATCAGCATCAACCCAAATCCTTGTCCGCCATCAATAATTTGGCGAGTTACCTGACCGATTACGGCACCGGCGAACCCGCGTTGCAACGTGCGGAACAATTGGCTGAAAGCCTGGAAAAAAGTAACGATCGGTTTGGGCTGGATACCGTGGCTTGGATTGCCTATAAAAAAGGCGATTATGACAAAGCCGAGCGGCTGTTGTTAAAAGTTAGCCAACAAAACCCTGATGAAGCGGTCAGCAATTATCATCTGGGCATGGTGTATTTTAAGAAAGGTGATAAAAACCAAGCCAAAATATTCTTGGAAAAAGCCATCAACAAAAAAAATGAGTTTAATGGCTGGGAAGAGGCAATGAAGACTTTAAAATCGCTGAATGGCAATTAGCTAATGGTGGGCGGGTTTGTACCCGCCAGGCTGGCGCGATAAGCGCGCATCAGCATCAGGAACGCCAAAAAATCATACAAACCGTGGATGAGAATGGGTGTCAGCAAATTGCGCCCATCGCCATAATCCATCGACAAGCCCAAGTAGATGCCGACCAGCGTGGCAAGCAAAGCATAAAGCGGGGTCATGGCATGAACCACACCAAACAAAACACTGCTGACCAGCAAACCGACCGAATAGCCCCACGCATTTTCTAGCCACGGTTGGATCACGCCGCGAAACACCAATTCTTCGGAAAGCCCGGCAATGGCACCTAAAAGCAGCAAATCCGTCCAATCATAACGGTTTAAACCGGGTCCTAAGGTTTTTAACAGCAATTCGCGTATGGTGTTGACCGACTGGGCTTGGAGCTTTTGCATACCCATAAACATCAGAAATAACGGCACAGTACCCAGTACACCGTAAAGCAAGGCCGTTTCGGAAAGTTGGATTGTTTTAAAAGGGTTGATACCGGCTATCCAGCCTAAGATAATGGCAAGCAAGATCAACGAGCTTTCAAACAAGAAAGCTTTCTTAAAAAAATCATCGTATTTAAAAAAAGAATGGTCCATTTGTTAACCGCAGGTTAGGGTTGGCGTGGGTATTCTATACACTTTCATGGCGCAAGACCTTAACTTTGCCGTCAGGTGTGGCGAAGACTGGGTTTTAATCGGTTCAACAGGGGCAATAAACGTGCAGTGTTTTATTTATAAAAGTTTAAAAAAAGAGTTTTTGTATTTGTATGTCAAAACCAAGGATGATTTTTCCGGCGTGCCGGAAGCCTTGCTGTCAATGATGGGCAAAATGGAATTTGTGCTGGAATTGCAATTGTCGTTAGAGCGTAAATTAGCCAGCGAAGATGTCGGTAAAGTGATGGGGCATTTGCAAGACCACGGTTTTTTTGTGCAATTGCCGAAAATGGATTTGCCGCTAAACTAAGCCCGACCCTCCTTTCCTTAGCTGAAAAAACGCCATTTTGATAAAATCCAGAATGGCGTTTTTTTTACGATGGTAAAAAAATCCTAAACCGATATTTTTGGAGAACTGCAAAATGTTGGATGGATACGGCGAGGAGTTGGTGCCGACGATCCAGATAATCCAGATGGAAGGCCAATTGATTTTAAAAATGGTCGCGTCGGAGACTTTTCGGCATTAAATTTCCAACACCGGCGAAAATTGTTTATAACGGTCGCATCGGAACTTTTTACCCCACTTCTTCATGGCAAACACCAAAAAACCGCCCCATCCGTCTTCCAATCCGCGCGCCGTCCTGCTCATCGAAGATGAACCGGCGATTGCCGAAACCATTTGTTACGCCTTGACGACTGACGGCTTTGATACCCATTGGCGACGTACTGGTCGGGAAGGGCTGGATTGCGCGGAGGCGCTTAGACCGCAATTGGTTATTCTGGACATCGGTTTACCCGATGCCAACGGCTTTGAGATTTTCCGGCACTTGCAAACCCGCTTTGAAACGCCGCCAGCGGTGATTTTTTTAACCGCCCGCAGCGAAGAAATCGACCGCATCGTCGGATTGGAATTAGGTGCCGACGATTATCTCGGCAAACCGTTCAGTCCGAGGGAGTTGTGCGCCAGGGTACGCGCCGTGCTGCGCCGCAGTCAGGCATCCGCGCCGGTCGCTGAAACAATGGGCGCCGACAACCGTTTTCTGATCGTCGCTGAGCGTTTCGAAATCCATTATCACGGCTTGCCGTTGACCTTGACGCTGCACGAATTCCGCCTGCTGCAAACCTTGATCCAACAACCGCGCCGCGTATTCAGCCGGGAAGATTTATTGGTGCGTTGCTGGGAAGCGCCGGAGCATCGTTTGGAGCGCGCCGTCGATACCCACATTAAAGCCTTGCGGGCTAAACTGCACGCGCTAAAACCTGGCGAAGAGGCGATTAAAACGCATCGCGGCATCGGTTATTCGTTGCAATAAGACCATGACTGTCCGCACCCGCATCTTATTGATTTTATTGTTGGCGTTCGCGAGCGGTTTTTTTGCGTTGGAGCGTTGGCTCAGCTTGGAACTGCGTCCGCGCTATTATCAATCTTTCGAAGAGCCTTTGGTTGATACGGCTAATTTGTTGGCGGAAATCGCAGGCCGTGAATTCGACCGACCGAATCCGAACTTTGACAGCCTTTACGATGCCTTCGAACGCGTCTACCGCCGCGACCCTCGCGCCGATATTTACGGCTTGCACAAAAACAACATCGACATCCGTGTTTACATTACCGACCGTCAAGGCATTGTTGTGTTCGACAGCCATCGTAAGGCGGTCGGTCAGGATTTTTCCAGATGGCGTGATGTGCATCTGACCTTGCAGGGCGAATACGGCGTACGTTCGTCACCGACCGACGAAATCTTGCAACGCCGTGACGACCGCGAAGCAGGTTCGGTTGCTTATATTGCTGCACCGATTCTCCGTAACAACGATTTGGTCGGGGTTCTCAGTATCGGCAAGCCTAAAATCAACGTGACGCAATTTATTTTAACCGCCAAGCGCGATTTGGTTTGGGCCGTCGCCGGTGTCGCCATGTTGGCCTTGCTGACCGCGACAATGCTGTACTTATGGTTTAGCCGTCCTTTGTACCAAGTTGCGCAATTCGCTGAGCGTATCGCGCAAGGCGAAACGCTGGCGACCCCGGATTTGGGTGATAACGAAATCGGCAGCGTCGCCCGCGCCATCGCGGCGATGCGGCAAGCGTTGGACGGTAAAAACTACATTGAGCGTTATACACAAACGCTGGCTCACGAACTAAAAAGCCCGCTGACGTCGATTAAAGCGTCGGCTGAATTGTTGCTGGAAGACATGCCACCGGCGCAACGTCAGCGATTTATCGGCAATATTCAAGCCGAAAACGAGCGGGCATTGAATTTGATCCAGCGCTTGCTTGAATTGGCTGCCGTCGAAAACCGCCAAGGTGTCGTAGAAAAAAAACCGGTCGTACTGGGTGAGTTGACCGATGAAATCGCCGCTTCGCTGCAAGCGGCGTTGTTGCAAAAAAATCTGGCGTTGGAGATTGGCGGCGACATTTCGATTACCGTTACCGGTGAGCGGTTTTTAATCAAGCAGGCTTTATTCAATATCGTCGAAAACGCGGCGGCTTTTTCGCCGATCGGCGGGCGGCTTGTAATCGATGTTTTATCGGAAGCCGATGCCGTCGTCGTTAAGGTTCGTGACTACGGGCCGGGCATTCCCGATTACGCACAAGCCCGGGTCTTCGAGCGCTTTTATTCGCTGCCTAGACCCGGTGCGCAAAACCGCAGTTCCGGTTTGGGTTTGAGCTTCGTCAAGGAGGTGATGGAGTTGCACAGGGGGAGCGTGTCGCTGACTTCGTCTGAATCCGGCACTGAAGCGGTTTTGCGCTTTCCGGCCTAATACCGCCGCCACATCGCCATCGTTAATCACACACATTCCACATCCAATCCACACATGCGCCTAATCTAAACCACACGGAGCAAGTTTATTCTGTCCTCGCCATAAACTAAAAGACGAGGAGACCATGATGTATCGCATAATTTTATTGATGATCGGTTGCGGATTAGCCGCACTGTTAACGACAGCGCAAGCGGAACCGGGCTGCGACGATTGCAGCCAAAGCCAAGCGCCGAGACTGTGGATCCCTGACGGCGATCCGGCTCTGGACCAGTTGCCGTTAAAATCGAGCCATGCCGACGTACGTATCAACGGGCCGATTGCGCAAGTCACGATTACGCAACACTACCAAAATGCCGGTAAACGGCCGATCAATGCCCGTTACGTGTTTCCCGGCTCGACGCGGGCTGCCGTGCACGGCTTGACGATGAAAATCGGCGAGCGCGCCGTTACCGCTAAAATCAAGGAAAAAGAAGAAGCCAAACAGCTTTTCGAGCAAGCCAAAACGGCGGGCAAGCGCACGGCTTTGCTGCAACAGCAACGTCCGAACGTGTTCATGATGGACACCGCCAACCTGATGCCGGGCGACGACATCGAGCTGAAGTTAACCTACAGCGAACTGCTGGTGCCGGAACAAGGTGTCTACCAGTTCGTGTACCCGACCGTGGTCGGTCCGCGTTACGGTAGCGATCCGCTTCAGATTGCCACCGACGCGGCTTGGCTTGGCAATCCCTATGCCGCAAACGACAGCGGCGGCGGTAATCCGGCGACCGTACAAACGTCGATTAACGTGGCTTTGGATAGCCCGATTGCCATTAAAGATTTGATGTCGAGTCAGCATAAAATCCAGACGGATTGGCATGATGCCAAATCGGTTGAAATCGCGTTGGAAGCCAGCGAAAGCAATGCCGGCAACCGCGATTTTATCCTGCGCTTCCGCTTACAGGATGATCGGATTATGTCGGGTTTGATGACTTACCATCAAGGCGGTGAAAATTATTTTCTGGCGATGGCGCAGCCGCCCGCCCGCGTGAAAGCTGAACATATTATGCGCCGCGAATATCTGTTTGTTTTGGATGTCTCCGGTTCGATGGACGGCTTTCCGTTGGATACCGCCAAAGCGCTGATGCAGGAATTATTGGGCGGTTTAAAAGCCCACGAGTCGTTCAATATCTTGTATTTTGCGGGCGACGCCAGAATGCTATCGCCAACCCCGTTAGCGGCAACACCGGATAACATTCGGCGCGCCTTCGCCGAAACATCGAGTTATCAGGGCGGCGGCGGTACCGAGCTGGTTAACGCGTTGGAAACCGCGTATGCCATGCCGAAAACCGCTGAGATGGCCCGCAGTGTTGTGGTCGTCACTGACGGTTATATCAGTGCCGAACGTGACGCTTACGATCTAATCGCCAAACATTTGAATACGACCAATTTGTTTGCCTTCGGCATCGGCAGTTCGGTCAACCGTTATTTGATCGAATCGATGGCGCAAGCCGGTGCTGGCGAACCGTTTATCGTCACTGGGCAACATGACGTGCCGGAGGTGGGGGCGCGTTTCCGACGCTACGTGGAAGCGCCGTTATTGACGAACATTCGCTTACAAGGCAACAGCGTCGAGCTTTACGATATGGAACCCGGCGAAATACCGGTGATGCTGGCTGAGCGCCCGATCGTGGTGTTCGGGAAATACCACGGCGAGGGCGATTCAGCCGGATTGACATTGACCGGCACGGCGGCAGACGGTGCTTATCGTGTTGATATGCCGTTGCGCGAAGCCAGTCACGAGAACCGCGCCGAACTGCTACCGATTTTATGGGCGCGCCACCGATTGATGCGTTTGTCGGATTGGGCTGGCAACAAGGTTGAAGCCAACCGCGCGGCTATCATCGAATTAGGTCTGAAATACTCGCTGCTAAGCCAATACACTTCGTTTGTTGCCGTCGACGACATTGTTGCCAACCGATCCGCTAACGCCAAAAACGTGCAGCAACCGCTACCGTTGCCGCAAGGCGTTTCAACGCAGGCGCTGGCTTCCCGATCGATGCCTGAGCCTGATTTATCATGGTTTATTGTCATATTGACGATTGTTTATGTTGGCAACCGCGTGTGGAAGGAACAGAAAAATGCCTGACATAAAAAACCGGCCCGGCAACCACGCAATGGCCTATTGGTCGGTTGCGGCTTTGTTGACGCTGGCTTTAAAGCAAGGTTACAGCGCAGCTTCGGCTGCGCAATTACAATGGCAATTGTATCCTTTGGTCGTGTTGCTGGAATTGTTTAGCCATTTGAGTTTCGAAGCGGCTGGCGGCGAATGGCGCGATGATTTTCATCGCGTCAGCATCGTCAAGTCCTGTGCCGGTATCAATTTTCTGATCGTTTCATTGTTGGGTTATTGGTGGTTATGGCGCGACCGCCCGTTCGGCGTCCGGTCTGTGCTTTACGCTTGTACTTGCGCCTGGCTAACCGCTTTGCTGGCGAATACCCTGCGTATCTTGCTAAGCATCTACGGTCAAGACGCGTTGTCTACCACGTTCGGGTTGACGGAGCCTGAAAGCCATCGTTTAATCGGTATTGCCGTTTATTTCTTTTGTATTTGGGCGCAATTATCGGCTTTTCGCTGGCGTCGTTTTAGACAAACCGCTTCAATTGCAACGCTAATCTACTTAACCGTGACGTTGTTGATACCGGTTTTGCGTGCGCTCGTTTTGGGAAGGCAATTGCCGGACTGGCCCCACATCGCATGGGTATTGGGATTGCCTTTGCTGACGTTATTGATAAGCCGCAGTTTGAGGCGCCAATATAAATATCCGACTTGAATCTTTTGGATAATCATTTCAGGCTGTGCGACACTGTCCGCACAGCTTATCAGCGCACCGTATTTAGATAATAAAAACATGGGGATGAAAACATTGCGTACAGTTGACATGCAGAATGAAGGTTGCCAAGCCCGCTTCAGCGACCAGATTAAGGTCATAGAAGAATCCTGTTTTTATGGCGAAACACGCGTTCATGTCAGAATCAATGCTCATGATACGCATTTGTTTGAATATGCAGTAGCGAAAGAAGAAATTTCTCGTTTAGGTTTAATTGGCAAGACCATAAAGGCTGAGATATGGAATTTGCAGCCTGGAATAGAGGTGCTTTCGCGCTGTGAGACTACGGGTGAAGTGGCCTATCGCAAGATAACGCGAGTATTTGAGTACGAGTCGCAAGAAGTTTATGAACTAACCTATTCACGGGAGGATGAAGCTTTTGGACCGGGACATCTTGTCGTGACAGGTAACCATCCCTTCTGGGTAGTCAATAAAGGCTGGGTGAGGGTTGAAGACCTGGAAGTGGGTGACCCATTTTTAACCTCTGACGGCACGCATTCGCATTTAATCACCTTGAAAAAGGAGCGTTTCAAAGTTCCCGTCTACAACATCGAGGTTGAAGGTTTTCATACTTATTTTGTCGGAGGGTTGACCGGTCTTTGGGTGCATAACACTCATTGCTCCCAGACCGAGACGTTGGAGGCGGTAAATTGGACAGGCAACATGAAAACACAATGCTTTCTTGGAACAACCCCTATTTGTATGGAGCTAGGCGACTCTCCCATTGACAAGCCTTATACGACGATTACAGCGGAAAAGTGCGTGAGCAAAGACTTAACTCGGTAAGGCTGATCCGCAAGCAATCCGCCATCAACCAAGCCGCCGAACAATCTGCCGTAGGCCAATTACCAAACGGTTTATTGATTTCCAAGCGTGGGTGTGGGAAATCAAATCCGAAAAACTGTAGGGTACGCATCGCGTACCTTTTTAAGGTCGGTTCAGCGGAAAGGTTTTAGAAGGTACGCAATGCGTACCCTACGGCTATGATGTTTTAGCCTTAATGCTTATTACCAAAACCGGTGTCACTACCCCAATCAGCAAACAAACCAACATCACCAGCCAGGTGGATTGTTGCCAATCCACTGCGTAACTGTCTGCTTTGACGGGTGCGCTAATGCCAGGGATGCTGGGCAAGTCCACATCGCCACCATCGACTTTCAATTGCGCTTTCATGCCTTTTTCCATGTGTTGCGGCAATTCGCAATGCACTAGATAGGTTTTTTTCTGGCTGGGTACGATTAATGAGGCTTGCAGTTCGCCTTTGCCGTACAGCTCCAGATGGAACATGCCGTCGGGGTAGAGATAACCCGGCAGGCCGTGGATCATCAGTTGGTGGCGGATTTGGTCGTCATTGATAAAGGTGATGTTGATTTTTGCGCAAGGTTTGACATCCCATTGCTGCTTATCGAAAGCAAACATTTTGCCGTTGAAGGCAACCGCGTGCTGATGTCCGGCACGGATGGTCAGATTGACGGTTTCGGAGATTTTTTGGCAATCTTGCGGCAATTTATCGCTATTGGCGTTCATGACCATGCCTTTGTCATCCATCAGCATATGATGGTGGCTCATATTGGCATTGGCGGTCTGGCAACCCAGCAGAAGGAATAGGCTGATGGCTAAAGCTTTCATGATGGTCTTTTCCGGGTGGTGCTTAAGATGACAACGATCAGCAAGCCTAACGCTAAGCCAGCTGCCAGTGCAAAAATAATGATTTGCCAATAGTTAGGGGCGATTTTTCCGGCTAAGCCCAAAAGTTGCTTAAAGTCGCCGGTTTGCCACAACGCGGTTTGCTTGGCGTAATAGTTAGGGTTGAACAATTCGCTGAGCGCATCTTCATGCATTTTCGGCATACCTTGTTCGTCCACTAAAGGTTTGTAGGCCAAAATTGCCATGTTGCCGCCCGGTTCCATGCCGTCGGTGGTGGTGCCGGTGGGGACGTGGTCGTGGAACATCCATAAGCCAGGGCCGTAACTGTGCAGGCCGTCGTCCAATGTTCTTAAGCTCAGGTCCAGACGTTGCGCGGGGGCAATGTCGAACACGTCGCGGGTGATCTGTTGGCTTTCGGGTTGGTCAACGCCGTCATAAGCGGTGATGGTGGCTTTGTGCCCATGCACATGTAAGGCGATGGCCGAGCGTTGCAGATTGCCGACGCGTAGTTTGATGTGTTCGTTGGCGGCGGCGATTATCATGCCGTCGCGCAAGGTGTACGGGTAGGAGTGACCATTGAGCAAGAAATAATTTTCAAACGATTCGGTCATGTTGTAGTCATGCGCCATGCGTTGGCTAATCAGCCTTGGGTCGTTGGCGTTTTGGACAATTTGCGACAGCCGTTTGTCGATGGATTGGTAAAGCAAATCGACTTCTTGGCTGTAGGTTTTGCTGACGCTAACCGACGGATGGCGGACTTGTCCGGCACCGATGTTAAAGGTTTGTACCCAGTTGTTGGGTTGGTTTTCTTCAACCACGAACAGACCACCCAAGCCCATCATCATGTGTTGTGCGGTTTGCACATGGCAGTGGTAGAGCATGGTACCGGCGTGGCGGGGTTGAATTTCGTAGGTGTGGCTGCCGCCCGGGAAGACGGGATGTTCTTCCATGCCGTCATTGTCTTCGCCTTGGCTGTTGTGCCACGGATGGTCGACACCGTGCAAATGGATGGTGTGCGGCAAATAATGGGTATTTTCTAAGGTGATGAAAACTTTGTCGCCTTGCTCAACGCGGATGCTAGGGGAGGGCGCGCGCAAAATGGGATTGGCGACCCGCGAATTAAAGTTTTTTACCCCCATGCCGCGTGATTTGGGTGCGTACACCCAGAGTCCGGGTTGAATGCCGGGGGCGATGCCAAACGTGTTCATCAAATAATCGCCATCGGGGCTGAAGCCATTCAGTTCAACCACTTCCAATTTGATGCGGATAACGTCAGGGTCGCCGTCGTGGTCAAGGTCATCGGACATGACCAAGGCATCTTGCGCCAAATCGGTTTGCATCAAGGTTGCCATTGAAATGTTGTTCGTGCCTTTAACGGCAGCGGCGACTTCGTAGGGGTTGTCCGGTTCGCAAGATAAACTTTCGGTAATGGCAACATCTTCTATACTTTGTGCAATGCGCCATTCTGGGTGTTCGTTAGAACAAGGCTTTTCCACGCTGGCAACTTCATCTTGGCGTAGGGTACGGTTGGCAGGTGGGTTGACTGTGGCGTTTTCTGTTTGCTGTGGAAACAAATACCAAGCGATGCCCATCAATATAGGGATCAACAAGACCATTACTAATAAAAATTTCTTTGCCATAGACCTTAAACAGAAGCGGGATTGAACCCGTTATTTTAATGGCATCAGCCGCTATGGCCTAGCCGTGAATTGCAAGATGTCCCTAAACTAGGCAAAAATTGTTAAATAATACCTAAGTTGTTGGATTTCCAACAAATTGATGGCGAACGCCACTTTCTTAAACTAAGCTATTCAAATCCGACCCATTGTAGATGTTATCCATGGCAATGCACTCATCTTTTCGATTGTTCAGCATCCTGAAGCTCAATCTGCTGATTGCGTTTGCTTGTTTCTTGGGCGGCTACATTGGCATTCAAATTATTATGCCATCCAACCATTCTAGCCCGATTTGGCCTGCTGCGGGTATCAGCCTGGCCTGTTTGCTTTGTTATGGGCGTAAGGCGCTGCCGGGTGTGTTTATTGCGGCTATTGTTACTCAGGCTTATTCGATCTTTAGTCTTTCTGGAGGGGAGGCATTAGCGACTTATTGGCAAATGGGTTTTGCCAATGGTTGCGCGGCAACGTTGCAGGCGTTTTTGGGCGCGGGCTTAATCAAGCGTACTATTGGTTCCCATAACCCGTTGTTGGATGATGGCAGTATTCTGCTGTTTATGTTTTTAGGGGGACCTGTCAGTTGCGTGGTGTCAGCATCGTCGGGGATGCTTATGCTTTTCCTAAAAGGTTTTTTAAGTCCGGATTTGATTCCTAACGCATGGTTAACATGGTGGATTGGCGATGCCATTGGCGTGTTGATTTTTGCTCCGCTTTGCTTATGTTTTATTGCCAAGCCTAAGCAGTATTGGCGGCCTAGACGATTGTCGGTTGCCTTACCATTAGCGACTTTATCGGTTGTGGTGGCAGCCTTGTTTGAGCTGGGCAAACAAGAAGAAGGCTATCGGGTCACTCGGCTTTTTAATGAGCGTGCTGACTTAATGCAAAATATTCTGCAAAACGAGTTGAATCGCTTTCCACACGTTAACGAAAGCCTTAAGGCTTTATTTGCCAGCTCAGTACAGGTTACAGAACAAGAGTTTAAGCAGTTTAGCCATTCTATGCTGGAGACCAATGATAATGTTGAAGAATTGCAGTGGATAACACCGCAAGCTGATAAATCAAGCCATTATCTTGTGACGTACCAACTCACTGCCCATGCCAGTAAGCACTTGATAGACGATGGTTTAAGTACCTATACCTTGGATGCGGCGGTAGATTCTGGTCAATCATTAGCCTTCATTGCGCATCAACAAGCGGCATCAAGCCAGCCTGTAACGGCTTGCTTATTCACACCTATTTATCGCGGCATTCATTTGCCAGAGACACAAGCGTTACGCCGACAACAGTTACTTGGCTTGGTAGCAAGTTGTTTCCATCTTGATAATGTTGTGTTTAAGCAAAGCTTTAAGCATGCGCACTTGCAATTGCTCTTGACCCTTACCGACGAAGGTCAAGAGGTCGTTAGCCAACGACTTGAATCCAATAAAGTTGTACAGACTTTACCGGTGTTGCAAAAATCGTCCAATTTGCAATTGGCGGGCCGTCAGATACGGTGCGACTACCAAGCATCCCCCCAGTTTTATAGCAGCGAATATCTATGGAATATCTGGTGGTTAATCCTAAGCCAGTTTTTGATTAACGGTTTGGCGGGCGTTGGTTTGCTGATGTTGACAGGACGCAATTTACAAACTGAGCGGATTGTTAAAGACCGTACCCGTGCATTAGAAGAAGAGGTTTTCCAGCGAAAAAAAATCATTACCGAACGCAGCAACCATAACATCATTTTGCAAGCCATTTTAAGCCCCAATAAGCTTGATGAAGTCTTGGATGTCATTGTCAAAAGCGTTGAAGAAAACTATCCAGACAGTTATTGCTCGATTTTGCTGGCGGATGAAAACGGCATTTGTTTATGCAAAGGCTCAACCTTAGGTCTGCCCGAGTTTTTTAACCAAGCCATAAAAGGCTTACAGGTCAATGTCGGCGGCGATTGTTGTAATACTGCCAGCTTTGGTGCCAAGCGCATCGTTATTGAAAATATTGAGCAACATCCGTTTTGGCAAACCTACAGCAGTTTGGCAAAGCAGGCGGGTATTGCCTCTTGCTTGCTAGAACCCATCTTATCGTCTAGCCACCACGTGTTGGGCGCGTTGGTTATTTACCATCGTCAGGCTTTCCGTCCAGACCAAGAAATGATGCTGGTTGCTGCTGACTATGCCAAGTTGGCGAGTGTTGCCATCGAGAAGAAACTCTACGAAGAGCATATTGCCAATATGGCTTTTTTTGATGCGCTGACCAATTTGCCGAATAGACGTTTGTTTTTGGACCGATTAGACAAGGTGTTGGCTAAGGGTACGCGCCATAAAACGTTCGGAGCGCTGTTGTTCTTGGATTTGGATCATTTTAAAGCCCTAAATGATAATTTCGGACACGACATTGGTGACGAATTGCTTAGGCAAGTCGCTGACCGCCTTAAAGACTGTGTGCGCGAAGAAGATACCGTGGCGCGTTTGGGTGGTGATGAATTTGTGGTGCTGATTGACTGCAACGAAACCACCCGGGAGTTGATTCTCGAACGCTCTTTGGTGATGGGCGAGCGGGTGCAGCGCACCTTACAGCAACCTTATCAGTTAAAAGAACATAGGCACCATGTTAGTCCGAGCATTGGTGTCACTATTTTGCCGCAACAGGGTGTATTGGCAGACGCTTTGCTAAAACAGGCCGATACGGCTATGTATCAAGCCAAGCACCAAGGCAGGAATGCCATACGCTATTTTGATCCGCTTTTACAAAAGCAGGCTGACATCCGCCAAAAAACGGAAAACGAATTAAAATCAGCCGTTAAAAACGATCAGCTACGTATTTTTTACCAACCCCAGTTTGATATTGATGGCGTATTGATTGGCGCCGAAGCCATGCTGTTTTGGCAGCATCCTGAAAAAGGTTTGTTGGCTGCCGAAGATTTTATCGGCATTGCCGAAGAGTTAGGCTTAATGTGGGTGTTCAGTGATTGGTGGCTTAGCGAAGTTTGCCTGCAACTCAAACGTTGGCCTTCATTACCGTATTTGTCTGTTAAGTTGACGGCAAAACAGTTTAAAAGGATGAAGATTGATGAAAAATTGGCGGCAATTTCCAACCAGCAAAGCCACCTATTAAAGCGCTTGGTGTTGGAAATATCGGCAACTGCCATTTTTGACGATGCCGAATTGAATATTGCCAAGCTCGAAGCCATTAATGGTTTAAGCATCTCGACAGCATTGTCGATAGACGACTTCAACACTTGTTGCTTATCGCTATCGTATTTAAAAAACTTGCCCATTTGCCAGATTAAAATCAACCAGCATGTCATTTGTAATATTGAAGTTGATGCTTTAATTGTTGAAACCATGACCGGTATGGCCAGCCATTTCGGTTTAACGGTTGTTGCCGAGCAAATAGAAACCGCCAAGCAAATCCGTTTCTTAAATGAAAAGGGCTGTCATGGTTACCAAGGTACGTTTTTTGGCGCGCCGATGGCTGCCGATGAATTTGCCTATGTCTATCGAGTGGTTGAAGCGCGTGATGAGCTTGCTTAAAGCCGTGCGGACAAACCCTTCGACAAGCCCAGGCCGAACAGCTCTGCCGCTTGACCCCGCATTAAATTGCTTTGACCCATTCCCGACTAACGCCGCTTACGGCTAATCCATATCCACAAGCCCACTACAAACAACAGCAGTGGTAGCACAATCAAAAAACCAAACGCCATTGCCGCCATGCTGGTGGGGCTAAGCTGCAAGTTTTTGTCGTTCGCGGTTTTGGCTGGGATGTCGATAAATTGGTCATCATGCACGAGCCAGTTGAACATCCGTAGCCCCATATCCAAATTGCCGATATTACCCAAATAGGCATTTGCCAGAAAATCACCATCGCCCAACACCAAAATCCTTTGTTGTTTGTGTGCGCCAAATTCACGGGTGAGGGCGTAAGCAAACGGCAATGGGCCGGCTTGGTCGGCGGTGTTGGCTGTCAGGCTGGGGCTGGCTTTAATGTCACCGGTTTCTGTCCACGATTTCGCGGTGCTGTTAAACAAGGCTTTGCCGGTAAAGCCGCTTTGGCTGTCGAAGGATAACGCTGCGGTTTTGGGGTAGATGGTGATGGTCTTAAAGTTTTTGGTGATGGCGTGTTCGAGGTATTCGGAAGCGACAATAAAGCTCGGGTCGCCCACACCGTAAATGGCGAAACTTTTGTCCAGCAATGTGCCGCGATATTGTTTGATGCCGACTAAGGCTTCCACTTCTGCCATCGCGGTATTGTCAGGATCGGTCAACAGCAACAGGTTGCCGCCTTTTTCAATGTAATTTTTGACGACGGCAATTTCCCCCGCCAGCAAAGGTACAGACGGCGCGGCAATCACCAATAGCGAAGAGTTGTCAGGAATGGCTGGCATATTCGCTAAATTGATTGATAAGGCTTTAATGTTGCGGCGGTTCAGTTCTTTGTTGAAAAAACTTAAATCAAAATTGGCGATGCCTTCGGGTGAGCGCTCGCCATGCCCGCTTAGAAAAGTCACCCAGCGGAGCTTGGCATTAGCCAATTGCAGCAAGGCATTTGTTAAGGTGGATTCGTCAATAAAGCTGATTTTCTCCACGCGCCCTTGGTAAGCCACCGTCACCAAACCTTCCGCGCCAATATCCAGTTCGCGGGTTTTGTCCGGCTCGGCATCGGGGTCAACAAACGATAAGGTCAAATCGGCTTTGTAGCGGTTATAGCGGTCGATCAATAAGGCAATTTGTTGGCGCGAAGATTGGCCTTTTTTGATGTAAGCCGTGACTTCCACTTTGTCTGGCAAGGATTGCAGCAGCTTTTGCGAGGCAGGCGATAAGGTGTTGCTGGCGCTGTGGGTCAGGTCGAAGTCGAAAGGGTGTTGTACCGTCAGCCAAGCAAGGCCGAAGCACAGCAACAGCCCCGCCAGACTCACTAAGCGCCTGCTTAAGCGGTTAAATAATGGCTTCATTGTTGTAGGCGGTCATTATCAAGGTTGCGGACGCTCAGCCACAAAAAGCTGGCGATGAACAATAAGAAATAGCCAATATCGACACTGCCCAACAAACCGGTCTGCAGGTTTTGAAAGTGCCGCAACAATGACACATATTCCATGATGACGCTGCGCTCGTCTTGCAGGACGCCTGTCCAGTTGAGCAGCCACAGCAGCAATAAAAAACCCACCGTAGCGGTAGCGGCAATGCTGGGGTGCTGGCCTGCCGCGCACGACATGTACAAGCCGCAAGCGGCGAACGCCGACACCAGCAAGGTCAGGGCCAAGGCATTGGCTGCCAATTTGCCCAAGTCCAAAGAGCCGCCCGTTAGCAAAGACAGCGGCATCAGCGTGACCAATCCGACAATGATGAGCATCAAACCCAGCAATCCCAAATACTTGCCCAAGACAATTTGCAGATGCGAAACCGGTGCGGACAGCAGTAGCGTTAAGGTTTTCTGTTTGCGCTCTTCGGCAATCAGGCGCATGGTCAACAGCGGTGTGATGAGCAAGAGGATAATCCCGGCATTGCCAAACAGTGGCGGTACGACAATATCGGTCAGGCCGGGCGTGCCTTCCAGGGTCGCCAATTTCGGTTGTAAGGTGATAAAGGTTTCCACTTGGGTCAGGAACAGATAGGCCAGCACGATTTGCAAAATTGCCAATAACGTCCACGCCAAGGGCGATAAAAACAAGCTTTTGAATTCGCGCGCGGCAATACTGAAAATGAGTTTCATCCGTTGTTCTGTTGGGTCAGCAAAATAAAAATGTCTTCCATCGATTGTTTGGCAGGCGTGATTTCCTGCAAGCCCCAACCTGCGTTGATGATGGTTTCGGCTAAGGCTTCGCTGGGGTTGGTGGTCAGGCTGTGGTGGATGCGTATGCGTTGCGCGTCAAGGCTTTCAATACGGTTGACCCCGGCAATGGCGCTGAGCCGGTTAACATCAGCCGGTTGTTGGGTGGTGACCAGCAAAATGCCGGTATCCATGCGTGCATTCAAGCCGGCGATGCTTTCGCTGAGGATCAGTTGGCCTTGGTGGATGATTTGCACATGGCTGCAGGATTCTTGCACTTCGCTAAGAATATGCGTGGATAAAATGACCCCGTGGTCGGCGCCCAATTCGCGGATTAAGGCGCGGATGTCACGGATTTGCAGGGGATCTAAGCCAACGGTGGGTTCATCTAAAATGATAATGTCGGGATTGTGCAAAATGGCTTGGGCAATACCAATCCGTTGTTGGTAGCCTTTGGAAAGGTTGCCGATCAGTCGTTTGCCAACTTCGCCCAAACCGCAACGGGCTTTGGCTTGCTTGACGGCTAGCGTTGCTGCTGGGCTGTCCAAGCCATGCAAACGGGCGCAGTAGCTTAAAAACTCATCCGTTGTCAGCTCGCGGTATAACGGCGGCGTGTCCGGCAAGTAACCGATACAGGCTTTGGCTTGTTGGGCTTGGCGTTGAATATCAAAGCCATTGATTTTGATATGTCCGCTGCTGGCGGCAAGATTGCCGGTCAGCATTTGCATGGTGGTGGTTTTACCGGCACCGTTCGGCCCCAAAAAGCCTAGCACTTGGCCTTTTGCCAAACTAAAGCTGACATCGTTGACCGCGCAGTATTTGCCGTAGTGCCTATAGAGGTGTTCGGCGGCTATCAATAATGACATGTCGGTTAAGCTTGCTTTAACAGGTTTTGTACTTCAGCTTGAAATTTTTTTCGGTAAAACAAAAATTTCCAACGCGCCCCGCCACATTGCCGCCACAAAATGGCGGAACGGATACCGGCTAACAGGCAGACGCGCACTTTATCGGCAATATCCGTCCGTGATAAATAGGCTTCGTTGCCATTGACCATAATTCTGGGGTTTAAAGTGCTGAGGGTGTTTTGGTAAATATCACTTAAATTCGCCATGACATTTTCGTGCAGAATGCCGTAAAGCTCGCTTTGTGCTTGCGCTTTGGCAACGCCGGTGCTGATGGTTTTCAGCATGGTGGGTTGTTTGCTGACCAGTTGCTCCAAAAATACCAGCGATGCGCAGTAACGTGCCAATTCCGGGTCGCTGATGCGGTAGCCGGTGATTAACGATTGCAGCGTTTCCAAGCCTAGCTTTAAACCGTCCAAACTGCCGTAAACATCAATGACCGAATCTGAATCAATTTTCAAGATGCTGCCAATGCTGGCTTCCATCGCCGTCAAATTGGCGCTGCCGTTGGTGGCGAGCTGCTGCACCAGCATTGCCGATTGGGCAATACCTGCCATCGCCAGGGTTTGGTTGGTTGGGGTATTGAGTTGCATAATGTTTCGCTGTAGCGACAATGGAAAGATCCGCTATCCTACCAAGAACAAAGAAATTTGTTCAATTTTATAGTTGTTGGTAGTTTGGTGCGGGGCGGTTATTATCGTAACTTATCAGATTTATCTGAAATATCTAACAGTCACGTGGTCATAGAAAAGGTGACCCTGAATGGTTCAGTGTTTGTGTTCCGGGATTGCCTTCGAAATGGGCAAAAGCGGTGAGGGCGAACCCCACAATTTGCGGCAAATTTAATCCATAAAAATTATAAATAAGGAGAACAGCATGATCCAGTCAACAACATTATCGGTGAGTGGTATGAAATGTGGCGGTTGCGAGGCGAATGCCAGCAAAGCCATTAACGCGCTGGCAGGCATTGTTAGCGTAAACGCTTCCAGCAAAGACAAAGCTATCCGTGTCGATTTTGATGACAGCGCAACCCATTTGGATGCCATCAAAGCCGCCATTAGCCAAGCGGGTTATCACGTCGAAGACCACGCCTAAGGCCGCCGCTATGGATAACCAACACATCCGCTTGTCCATTTTGGGGATGAGCTGTGCCGGCTGCGTCAGCGTGGTGGAAGAGGCGTTGGCGGCGGTTGCGGGCGTCAGCTACGTGAGCGTTAATTTTGCCGATCACTCCGCAGAAGTGCAGGGTAGCCCGAACCTGCCTGCCTTAGTGCAGGCTGTTAAGGCAGCCGGTTACGATGCCGCCTTGATGGAAGGCTTGGAAGACCCCAGTGACGTCGAAGCATTGGAGCAACAGCGTTACCGGCAATTGCTCAACAAGGCCAAAGTGGCGGGTGCGTTTGGACTTTTACTGATGCTGGCTGAACATTTCGACGGGTTGCCTGATATGGCATCGGCAACCGGTGCTTGGTTTTGGCCTGAACTGGCTTTGGTGACGTTGGGCATCATGATTTATTCAGGCGGGCATTTTTATCTGAACGCTTATAAATCGTTGTTGTTGAAGCAAGCCAATATGGATACGCTGATCGCCTTGGGTACAGGGTCGGCGTGGTTGTATTCCTGTGTGGTGATTGATTATTACGCATTGTTGCCATCGCTTGCCAAACATGCTTATTTTGAAGCGGCGGTGATGATTTTGGCTTTTATCAATCTGGGCAGCGCTTTGGAATTGCAAGCCCGGGGCAAAACCTCCACCGCTATCCGCCAATTGTTAGGCTTGCAGCCGCGCAGCGCTAGAGTGATAAGAAATGGCATGGAGCTGGATGTGGCTATCGACCAAATCGGCTTAGGTGAAACCTTGCGTGTCCGGCCTGGCGAAAAAATTGCAGTGGATGGTGAAGTCATCGAAGGCCATTCGAATGTCGATGAATCCATGCTTACCGGCGAATCATTGCCGGTTGCCAAATCGGTCGGCTCGCGGGTGGTCGCTGGTACGCTCAACCAAACCGGCACGTTTTTGTTCACCGCCACCCGCATAGGCCGTGATACCGTGTTGGCGCAAATTATCGACAGTGTTCGCCAAGCGCAAAGCAGCAAACCCGAAATCGCCCGTCTTGCCGATAAAATCTCCGCTGTATTTGTACCCGTGGTGGTGGCCTTAGCCGTGCTGACGTTTGTGCTTTGGTACAGCGTTGGTCCTTCGCCGTCTTTGGGCTATGCCTTTGTGACGGCGATGACGGTATTGGTGATCGCCTGTCCCTGTGCCTTAGGGTTGGCTACACCGATTTCGGTGATGGTTGCGGTGGGGCGCGCCGCACAAGCAGGCATTCTTATCCGCAAAGGCGAGGCTTTGCAAAGTGCCGGAAAACTGACCTGCGTGATACTCGACAAAACCGGCACGATTACCGAAGGCAAGCCCACGGTAACCGCTATTGAAAAGTTGGGCGAATATTCCGAGGAAATTATTTTGCAATGGGCCGCCAGCTTGGAAGCAGGTTCGGAACACCCGTTAGCCGCCAGCATTTTGGCTGCCGCCAAACAGCGTTCTATTGCTTTGGCAAAAGTTGAGCAGTTTTCCGCCATTGCCGGTTTCGGTGTGACGGGTTTGCTAAACGATCAGCGGCTGCATTTTGGCAACAAGGCTTTAATGGACAACAACGGCATCAAATTTACCCGTTACAACAATAAATTGGAAAAATTGTCCGCCTTGGGGCAAACGCCCATGTTGCTGGCTTTGGAAGACAAAATCATCGGCATTATCGCCGTTTCCGACCCGATCAAAAAAGACTCCGCCCAAGCCGTCAAGCAACTGCAACAACAAGGTTTGCGCATTATTATGGTGACAGGTGACAACCAAATCACCGCCCACGCCATCGCCAAACAAGCGGGTATTGCCGAAGTCCGTGCCCAAGTGCTGCCGCAAGACAAGGCCGATGTCGTCAAAGCCTTACAACAACAAGGCGAAAGCGTCGGCATGGTGGGTGATGGGATCAACGATGCACCGGCATTGGCGCAAGCCGATGTGGGCATGGCGATTGGCACCGGTACGGACATTGCCATTGCCAGTGCCGATGTGGTGATTTTGCAAGGCTCGTTGTTGAAAATTCCTGAAGTGATTGCCCTCTCGCAAGCGGCGGTCAACAACATTAAGCAAAACCTGTTTGGCGCGTTTGTTTATAACGTGGTCAGCATACCGGTGGCGGCAGGGGTGTTGTATCCGTTGTTTGGCGTGTTGCTCAACCCCATGATAGCGGGTGCGGCAATGGCGATGTCGTCGGTGACGGTGGTGATGAACGCCAACCGTTTGCGGTGGCTAAAGCTTTCAGAATAAACCGGTGGGTTTGGCCTGTATTTTCTACAGGCCAAACTTCGGATAGGGCAGGTTAGCGGAGGTGTTCCAAAACGCCCAACAAACTGGCATCTTCCACAAACACGTCCGCCAATTCGCGCACCACAGGCCTTGCCACCACGCCGCCAAAACCAATGGTGAACGCACCGGCCTGTTTGGCTTCCATGTCGGTTTTGCCGTCGCCGATCATGGCTAAGGAACCCTGTGCAGAAAGTCTGGCGGTAACAATGGCTTTGCCGCCCGTTTTTGCTAGTGGCGAAGCGCTGTCAAAATGGCTGTAACTGCCGTCGTCATTAAAGAAAATATCGACTGCATAAACATGGTCTTCAGGCAGGCCAAGCTGCTGCGCCAAGGGCAAAATGGCTTGGCGCAAGCCGCCGCTGATGATGTACACGGCTTTGCCTTGTGCCAACAGCGTGGCGAACACTTCTTTTATGCCATCGACCGCTTCGGCAATATACAAATCCGCCAACCCAGCCATGCTGGCTTGGTCAGGCTTGATGAGCGACAAACGCCGCTCGTAAACCGCTTCTAACGGCACTTCACCGTTCATGGCGGCATCAGTCAGTTTGGCAACCTCGTCGGTCAAGCCCGACTGTCTTGCCAGTTCGTCGATGCCTTCAATTTTGCTTAAGGTGCTGTCGCAATCAAAGCAGACGACGTCAAAACTCATAAGCTGATTTGGGTGGCTTTATGCACGGCAGGGATGGCGGCAATTTGTTGCAACAAATCTTTGCTTAAAGGCGCCGATACGCTGATGACCGCCATCGCTTGTTGCTGCTCGTCAGCGGTGCTGACTTGCATACGCGAGATGTTGATATGGGCGTTGCCCAACACGGCGCTGATGGCGGAAATCATGCCCGGTTTGTCGTCGTGGCGGGTGACCAGCAACGTGCCTTCGGGGACGGCTTCGATGTCAAAATGGTTGATGCACACCAAACGTGGCTGGCGTCCGCCCAATAATGCGCCCGCTAAGGTGATTTTTTGTTCGGTGGTATGACCGGTCAATTTAATCAGCGAAACATAATCGTTAGATTCGGCAGTGGTGCTTTCCACTAAGGCAATGCCTTGGCGTTTGGCGATATTTTCGGCATTGACGCGGTTGACGGGCGTGGAGACTTGGCCTGACAACACGCCGACCAAAGCCGCCACCGATAACGGACGCACCGCCACATCAGCTGCTTTGCCATAGGTTGACACTTCAATTTTGGTCAGCGGTTGGCTGCTTAAGCCGACCAAAATTTTGCCCAGCATGGTGGCTAGGTTCATAAATTCGTGGGATTTTTTCAGCTCGTCGGCAGACAGGCGCGGCAAGTTGAGGGCGTTGACCGCTTCGCCGGTTTTTAGGAACATTACCGCTTGGCGGGCGATTTCGACACTGACCGCCACTTGCGCTTCGGTGGTTGATGCGCCCAAATGCGGCGTGAAGACGATATTGTCCAATTCCAATAATGGCGATCCGGCTGGTGGCTCGTTTTCGTAAACGTCCAACGCAGCACCAGCGATTTGCCCGCTTTTTAGGGCTTGATAAAGCGCATCTTCGTCAATCAAACCGCCTCTGGCGCAGTTGATGACCATTGCGCCTTTTTTCATCATGGCGAATTGTTCAATACCGATAATATTGCGGGTTTTTTCAATCAGCGGACAATGCAAGGTCAGGTAATCGGCTCTGGAAACCAGTTCTTCCAAACTGACCGATTCCACGCCCAGCTCGGCAAAAATTTCCGGTGCGACAAACGGGTCGTAAGCGATGACGTTCATGCGTAAGCCCAAGCCGCGTTGCGAGACGATACGGCCTATGGTGCCGAAGCCTAAAATAGCTAAGGTTTTGTGGGCTACTTCTGTACCCATCAGTTTGGAGCGTTCCCATTTGCCGGCGCGTACCGAGCGGTCGGCAGTCGGCAAGTGGCGGCTTAAGGACATCAAATGCGCGACCGCCAATTCTGCTGTTGTGGTGGCGTTGGCATCGGGGGTGTTCATGACAATCACGCCCATTTCGGTGGCAAACGGAATATCGACGTTATCTACGCCAATACCGGCACGACCAATCAGTTTTAAGCGGGTGGCGGCTTCCAAGACTTTGCGGGTCACTTGCGTGTCGCTACGGATCAATAAGGCATCGAAATCGCCAATGATGGCACACAGGCCGTCTTCATCAAGTCCGGTTTGAATGTGGATTTGGATGCCGGATTGTTCGTTCAGGTAATTGATACCGGCTTCCGCCAGTTTGTCGGAAATGAGGATTTTTTTCATGGGATTAGGACTCGGTGCTTGCAAGCTAAAAGACGTGTATTTTAGCAGCTTTGCTATAATCCTGACATTGCCAATCTATGCGGTCATGCCGATGAATAGAATTATCAGATGTTTTCTTGTAGCTTGCGCACAAAGGTTGGTTTTTTTGTTGGCGGCAATGCTGATCGCCGTTGTCATCGTCATGATGGCTAACTTAAGCGAGCAGGCCGAGCAAACCTTCCATGATTGGGTCAACCGTTACCCCGACTTGAAGTTTTTGTTGCCGCCCGTTGGTTTAAGCATGACGGCATGGCTGACGACGCGTTTTTTTAAAGGCAGCGAGCGCAGCGGCATTCCCCAAATCCAAACAGCCTTATTAGCCATGTCCGATGCCTACGGGCAGCATCAGCAATTGTTGTCGTTGAAAATTGCTTTGGGCAAGTTTTTGCTGCCCTTGTTGGGTCTGTTGTCGGGGGCGTCGGTTGGCTTTGGCGGACCGGCTACGCATATTGGCGCGTCACTGATGTTTTCTTTACGGCACTGGCTGAAAGCCCCGTCTTTGCCTTTGCTGCAATTGCTGATTGTTTCCGGTAGCGCGGCGGGTTTTGCCGCAATGTTTGGTACGCCTTTGGCAGGTGTTTTTTTTGTCTTGGAGGCTTTACATCGCCAGTGGCAAGAAAAATTCAACCTTTGGCTGTTGGGTGCGGTCATTTGTTCGGGAATCACGGCGCTTGTGCTGTTCAATCGCCCGTATTATTTTGCCGCCCAAAACCAGCTGATGCCTTGGGGAAGCAGCTGGTTGGCGATTCCATTGTGTGCTTGGGTGGGCGGTTTGCTGGGGGCATTTTTTAGTAAAAGCCTAGTATGGGGCGGGCGGTTTTTTAAGCAAACCGGTATGCCGGTGGTGTTGCTTGCGGTCATCTGTGGCGGATTTTTGGTGGTGTTGGGTTATTTTTCCGATGGTGCGACGGCAGGTTCGGGGTATCAGCAGGCTTACGGGCTGATTAACCACGCCGACACGATGCCCGCTGAATTTCCGTTGCTAAAAATGCTGGCGACCTGCGCCACCTTTTTTAGTGGGATTCCAAGCGGTATTTTTGTGCCGTCATTGGCAACCGGTGCAGGCTTGGGTGTCAACCTAGGCCACTGGCTGCCGGTGGCGCCCATGTTGGTCATGGTGTTGTTGACCATGGTCGGGTATTTTTCTGGTATGTTGCAGTATCCGCTGACGGCGGCAGTTATTGTCATGGAGATGACAGGCAGCCATAATCTGATGTTGCCGTTGTTGGCGACCGCTTGGTTGGCAAGCGGAATGGCTCGGCTTGTCAACCCATTGCCTTTATTCGATGAATTTCGTCAAAGTTACATTCACCTTTTGCTGACCAATAAGCCATCATGAACTTTAAAATTATTGCCTTTGTGGTACTGCTGTTGGTGTTGATGAGTGGCTATGTGTTAAAAAAATACTCCCAGCTTGCGCCAGATGTCCGTTTTACAACCATTACCGGGCATACGGTTGCCCTCAGCCATTTGCGTGGCAAGACGGTGTTGGTAACTTTTTGGTCTAGCGATTGTAAAAGCTGCGTTAAAGAAATGCCCGATTTTGCTGAGCTGTATCGTATATATCATCCACAAGGCTTGGAGATTATCGCCGTGGCAATGGCTTATGACCCACCTAGCCATGTGGTGGCAATGGCGGAAGCTAGGCACTTGCCTTATCCGGTGGCTTTGGATTTGGACTCGGGACACGCCAAAGCTTTTGGCAACGTGTCGTTAACGCCCAGCACTTTTCTGATTAGCCCTTCCGGCATCATTGTGCGTAAACTCACTGGCTTGTTTGATATAGAAGAAATGAAAACCGCTATTGAACAATTATTAAAGGGATAAAGCATGTTGTGGTTAAAAGCGTTGCATCTGATATTTATGGTCACTTGGTTTGCAGGTTTGTTTTACTTGCCGCGCTTGTTTGTCTATCACGCCATGAGCGACGATGCCATCAGCATTGAACGTTTTAAGGTCATGGAGCGCAAACTGTATTTTGGCATTATGACGCCCGGCATGATCGCCACGCTGGTCTTTGGCATTTGGATGCTGGTTGATTACGCTTGGGCGGCGTATGCGCATAGCGGCTGGTTGCACGCGAAATTGGCGTTGCTGGCGTTTCTGGTGGTTTATCACTGTTTTTGTGGTGTTTGGCTGTCAGATTTTAAGCATGACCGTAACCAGCGTTCACATGTTTATTATCGATGGATGAATGAAGTGCCGGTGTTGTTTTTGTTGGCAATTGTTATTTTGGCAGTGGTCAAACCGTTTTAAAGCAGTACAGTGAAGGGCGTCACAACAACAATAAAAATGACAGGAGTCCGCTCATGTTTGATGTATTAAAAGTATTGTTTGCTATCTGCCTTTTACAAAAAAATCCGCAAGACTTACCCTATTCGCCCTTTTTGTTACGCTTGCTGATAGCCGGCAATTTTGCCGTAGCCTTATTAATCAGCCATTTGGAATCCAAGCTGGTTGTGGCGCTATTGCAAGCCTTGTTCAGTGTTCTAATTGCTTTTGCCTTTTGTTGGTTGTGTTTATATCTTGGCAAGAAGCGTCACCGGCTTAACCAAACCCTGAGTGCGTTTTTTGGTGTTGATGCCATGTTAAGTTTTTTTTCATTGCCCGCCATCGCTACGCTTGTGACTGGGCATGATAGTTTATTGGTTGTTTTGGTGCTGGTGGCAATGATCGTCTGGCATTGGGCGGTTATTGGGCATATCATCCGCAACGCCTTGGAGCAAAACCTAGGGTTTAGTTTGGGTATCGCCTTGTTGTATTTGATGGCGAACTACAAAATCATGGCTTGGCTGTTTCCTGAAGTCCAAAACTGATGAGGAGAAATGATGACGACCTACCAACATATTTTGCTTGCCGTAGATTTTTTAGAACACGACCATCGCGTTATCGAACGTAGTCAACAATTGGTGGCAAGCTATCAAGCCAAGCTCAGTATCGCCCATGTTATCGACAGTTTGGCGATTGCCGATGGTGGCTTTGGCGGTGAAATCCCGCTTAATTTTGATCTTTACAGCGAGTTGCAAGAAGCAGCCAAGCAGCGTATTTACCAGCTTGCCAATGATTTGGGCGTGGCTGCGGAGCAGGTATTTTTGGAAATGGGCAATCCACGGGATGAAATTGTCCGTGTTGCTACTGAAAACCAGGTGGATTTGATTATTGTAGGTTCGCACAGCCGGCATGGCTTGGTGTTGTTGATGGGATCAACGGCTGATGGCATTATGCACCACGCTCCCTGTGATGTTTTGGCGGTGCATTTACATTAATCGCCTGCATATTTAGTTTAGAAAAAAGTAATTTAATACCGTATGTTGCAATCCGCCCAGCGGATTGTTTTTTTGGACGGGCGAATGACAACCAATTATAAAACGCCCTTGGTCAGTTAATTTAGGTAACACTCATGATAGGAAAAATTGCAAGCTTTGACCCTGACACACAAACCGGCGCCATTACCGATAGCGAAGAGCAAACCTTTGCTTTTCATATGGATGATTGGCAAGCTGAGGTGCCGCCCGATATAGGCGATGATGTCATTTTTGAAGCAGAAGAAAAAACGGCTAAAAGCGTCAAATTGGCAGGTGCTTATTTGGAAAAACCCGAGGCCGTCAAATACAAATGGATTGCAGCTGTGCTGGCCTTGTTATTGGGGTTTACCGGCATCCATCGTGTCTACTTGGGCTATTACAAGCTGGCAGCCATTCAAGCGGCAACGACATTGGCAACGGGCGGCTACGGCGCCTTATGGGGATTTATAGAGTTTGTTTTGCTATCGGCAAACCATATTGAAAAAGATGCCAAAGGCAGGCCACTTAAATAAAAAGTGCCGGATACAAAAAAGGCTCATGTGTGTTAGCACAAGAGCCTTTTTTGGAATCTGAAGGTTTTTACGCCTTACTTGGTAGAAACATTTGCGGCAGTCAAACCTTTTGGGCCAGACTCAATGTCAAAAGTGACTTTTTGGCCTTCAGTCAATGTCTTGAAGCCTTCGCCTTGAATCACAGAGTGGTGGACGAAAACATCTTCACCGCCTTCTGCAGGAGCAATAAAACCAAAACCTTTTGTATTGTTAAACCACTTTACCGTGCCTGTTGCCATTTTTTCAAACTCCTAAAGATTAAAACTTATCATTTCATAGAATTAGAAATTTGATGCTCATGCAAACCGCCGGTTTGGCATTGTCCCGCTTCAACACCCGCTTTCTAATTCTTCGTATTGTAATTTTTTTACCTAAGCCTGTCATCCGTAGATTTTCCGTTTGTCCATAATGGTGCGGAACGGACAGCAAATAAAAGACCAAAATCATGCCAATGCTAAGGTTTTTTTTTTGAAAGTGTGGTTTATATGGCAGTTGTTATGTTTACCAGAAATAAAGGTAATATTTAACATATTCGTCAGGCGGATTTTGATAGAATCCGGCAACCTTAGAATCAGATTGATTCTGAACAAATGCTTAATAACAGTAAAACAATTAAATACCAGGGTAATTTTTATGGACATGCTGCAACTCTTTAACCAAAGGGCCAAACCCCTTGTTTATCGTATGTACATTGGACGATTTGAATACACGGCAAACTTGAATATCATGACGCTCAATGGTGCATTTTTGTCTTACCCTCCAAAGTTTTCTCCAGATTACGTTGATAACGTTAGTAAAATTGATGTTTTCTTTGAAGGGGAATGGTTAAGCCTGGCTTGCAAAGTCATTTATGCTGCTGCCGAAGATGATGGTATTTTTCCATTTGGTTTTGGTATTGTCTTTGCTGAAGAAGAAGCGACCCAATGGGCATTAGCGAAATTATCGACCACTTTGTTGCTCAACGAAATGGGTTGCGCCGTTACAGAAACGTCGGCTGAGAGCGTTATTATCAAGCGCTAAGCTTTTTTTGTGGATTACAAACCTTCCCACGGCGTATAAAGCCCCGTTACATCAACGCCGAACATATCCAGTACCCGCCCGACAGTCTCGTTCACCATTCCCATCATAGAATCTGATTTGCTGTAAAACGCTGGCATGGGCGGAAACATAATCCCGCCCATTTCGGTGACGCTTGCCATATTGCGGATATGGACTAAGTTGAGTGGCGTTTCGCGCGGCATGACCACTAAGCGGCGGCGTTCTTTTAGCACCACATCGGCAGCGCGGGATATGAGATTGTCGCCAAAGCCATGGGCAACGGCGGACAACGTCTTCATCGAACACGGCGCAATAATCATCCCCTCAGTTTTAAAACCGCCACTGGAAATGCTGGCGGCAATATCGTTGACACCGTGGACAACATCGGCAAGTTCGTAGAGCGCCGCACGTTTCATGTCCAGTTCGTGTTTAAGGTTGACCACACCAGCCGATGAAATAATCAAATGGCTTTCCCATTGTTCTTGCTGTTGCAATACTTGCAGCATACGCACACCGTAAATTGCCCCGGTTGCGCCGGTCATACCAATAATCAGGCGTTTTTTTGCATTCATAGGGATGCACCAAAGCGGCCTGTGGCTGCAAATTCATCAGTTGCCGTTACCAGCGCGTCGATCATTTCCTCGTGCTGGGCGACATGACCAGCATTGGGCAAAATCACATAATCGGCGTGAGGCATGGCTTTGTGCAAACGCAAGCCCGCTTCAATGGGGCAAAGAAAATCTTGGCGACCGTGGATGATGCGCGTAGGGATGTGCTGCAACAAGCCGCAATTGGCGAGGATTTGATTTTCGCTGATGAAATAACGGTGTTTGGCAAAATTCAGTTCCATGCGGATTTGCTTAAAGGTCTGTTCGCTGATTTGCAGTTCCCTGACTTGATAGGCGTTACCCAACGCGGTTAATGCCCCCCAATTTAACCATTCTTGGGCGACGCGGGTTTGCGCTTCCTCATCACCCCCCCAAAATACACGGCATAGGCTGTCCAGCAAATCATCGGTGTCGGGATCAGGCAAACTGTTGATGAGCTTCTGCCATTGTTCGGGAAACAAGCGGTTGGCGCCGTCTTTGGCGTACCAATCCAAATCTTGCTGCCGTGCCAAAAACACGGCACGGACCACTAAGCCTGCCACATGCGCGGTATGTTGCTGGGCATACAACAGCGCCAGCGCACCGCCCCACGAGCCGCCAAATACCAGCCACTGTTCAATGCCTAATTGCATACGGATGCGCTCCATATCGGCGATCAGGTCTTGCGTGGTGTTGCCTTCCAGCTCGCCGAACGGCAACGATTGCCCGCAGGCGCGTTGGTCCATCAAAATGATGTGGTATTTTTCGGGGTTGAAAAATCGCCGATGGTCAGGTTTTGTGCCGGAACACGGGCCGCCGTGCAGAAAAATGACGGGAATGCCATCGGGGTTGCCGCATTGTTCGACATACACTTGGTGTACCGAGCCGGTTTGCAGAAAAAAAGTTTGGAACGGTTGGATTTCTGGGTAGAAAGTTTTCATGCTTAAGTGTGTGGGTTTAAAAATCAGTGTGGCTGGCGGCGTGTTTCAGTTTGTTGCCGCCATTGTTCGAGTTGCTGCGCCGCTTGTTTGACCGCTTCGGCAAAGGCGTTGACAGCACCTGCGGCATCGGCAGTTTGGCAAGCCTGTTGTAAGTCGAATTCGCGACGGCTACGGGTTGATTCGGAGGCTTCGCCTTGTTCGGCGATAAAGCGTAACGCCACTGTGGCTGTTTGGGCGTTGCTGAATTGCTGTTCAAAAGCCAATAAATGGATCGCCACCGGCGAGTCCAGTTTGATGCCTGCCGCCAGCCATTGTTGTTGCAGCATTTCAGGTGGCGGTGCAAGCCAGCGGTCAAGCTGATAGGTGCGCACCGTTGTTGGCGATGCGTACAGAAGGCGGTAGCGGATGGCGGTGTCCCAAAGCCATTTGGGCGCATCAACTGTCAGCAACGGTTGCGCGGCGTTGGTCACTTTCGGCGTTAGCATCACGCCAAAATCATGCAAGGCGGGTGCGGGTTTGTTGCTGGCGCAAGCGCTTAGCAGCGTGACCAGCAAGGTGGATCTCAGTAATAATCGTTTCATTTCGGTTCCTGATAGCCCGGTTCACCGGGTCCTGGCGCGCTGGGTTCGGAGCCTAGCAAAATGGCCTGTGGGTTGGCTTCCAGCAAGGCCGCCAGTTTTTGCACTTGGCGGCTGGTCAGTTGCAATTCGTCCAAGACTTGATTGACTTTCGGCAACGTGGTTTGTACCGCCACATCGCCCGCTGTTTTGGTTGTGTCGATCAGGCCGGCGGTTTTTGTACCTAAGGTTTTAACTTCCTTGCTTAAAGATTGCAGTTCTAAAGACAGCTGGTTGATATGCGCCAAGGTGCTGCGGGTGTCGTTGGTCAATGCGGGCACACCAGCCAAAGCCTTATCGACGCTGTCTTCCAAACGCCCCAGTTTGTCACTTAAGTTTTTCAGATTAACCAATATACCGCTAATATTTTTTTCGTTCTCATCATTTAACAAGGCGCTTAGGCGCAGCATTAAATGGTCGGCTTTTTTCAGCAAGACTTCGCCGGAATTCAGCAATTTGTCGGTTAATGAAGGCCGAAGCGGAATGCGGTAGAGCGGATTGTCGCCGGGCTGCAAAGGTTGGGGGATTGAGCCATCATCTTCCAATTGGATTTGCGTCAGGCCGGTGACACCTTTTAGCTGCAAGGTGGCGTATACGCCTTTGCTCAGCACAATCTGCTTGTCGATTTCGATAGGTACTAAAATGATGCCCGAATTGTTCGGGTCGAATAAGACTTTGCGGACTTTGCCCACGGCAATGCCACGGAAGAATACGGTCGATTCCGGATTAAGGCCCGATACCGAAGCGTGTGTCGAAATGACATAAGGGGTGCGTTCTTGGTGCAAGGAACCCAGCCAATAAACGCCCGCGATTGCCGCGCTGAGCAAACCCACTAAAAACACGCCCGTCATTAGGGCATGGTTATTTCTGCCCATTTGTTACCTCTGGTTGAAAGACCCGCTGGGCGCGGCGGTTATGGAAAAATTGCCCAATAAACGGATGCGGACACGCCAGCACTTCTGGCAATGCGCCCATTGCAATGAGTTGCTGGTCTGCCAGCACCGCCACTTGCGTACATAAATCCCGCAGAATATCCAAATCATGGGTGACCATGACCACGGTAAAGTTCAGCTCCCTGTGCAGTTCTGACAACAAACTGACAAATTCTTCGCTGGCAATCGGGTCTAGCCCTGAGGTCGGTTCGTCCAGCAACAACAAGCTGGGTTCCAAAATTAAGGCTCGCGCCAAGGCGACGCGCTTTATCATGCCGCCAGACAAGGCCGCCGGTTTTAAGCTGGCATCGGCTGCCGACAGCCCGACCCGCTCCAGCTTCATCATGACCAAGCGCTGAATCAGCCCGCTATCGGTAAACCCCAGTTCCCGAAGCGGAAAGGCTATGTTTTCGAACACATCCAAGGCGCTAAACAATGCGCCTTTTTGGAACAGCACGCCGCTGATACGCGAAGTGGCTTTATCCAGCGTACCCTCGATTTTCGGCAAAACATGCCCCATCACAAAAATATCGCCTTGGCTGGGTACTTGTAGGCCAATGATTTCGCGCAGCAATGTGGTCTTGCCGCAACCCGATGCGCCGACCAGACCTAAAATTTGCCCGTGCCGTAAACAAAAGCTTATGTCTTTATGGATCAGTTTATCGCCAAAGCGCGTCCAGACGTGTTCAAAGCGGATGGCGCAACGGTTTTCAGTGTTAGCGGTCATGGCACGCCAACATGCATCAGCAAAATGGCGAACACGGCATCAATCATGATGACGGAAGTAATTGAGGCCACTACCGAATTGGTGGTTTCCAAACCCAGGCTTTCGGTGTTGGGTTTGATGCGGAAACCAAAATGGCAAGCGACGAGGGCAATCATCAAACCAAACACCACGCTTTTGCCGAAACCGATGACAATGTTGACCACCGGCACCACTTCCGGCAATTTTAAAACAAACAATTGGCTGCCTATGTCCAGCGTGCTAAACGCCGCCACCATGCCGCCCAACAAAGCCGCAGCGCTTGTCCACACGCTAAGCAGCGGTAAAGCCGCCGACAACGCCACCACTTTGGGCAACACCAAACGCAAGGAATGGGCAATGCCCATTGCTGACAGCGCATCCAGCTCTTCGGTAACGCGCATAATGCCGATTTGCGCCGTCATCGCCGAGCCTGAACGGCCCGCCACCAAGATTGCCGCTAATAAAGGCCCTAATTCGCGGATGATGCTCATCCCTAAAATATTGATGATATAAATCTCCGCGCCGAACATTTTCAATTGCAGGGCGGATAGGTAACTTAACACAATGCCGATCAGAAAACCGACCAGCGCCGTGATGCCTAACGCCCTGACACCGGCATCGTAAATGGTGGTGGAAATTTCCCCCCATGGTGTTTCTTTGGGGTGGAGCAGCAAATAACCGATGTCCAAAACCAGCTGGCCCAGCAGTACCAACAGGCTTAACAGCTGATCCCAAAAGCCAGCCAACACACAACCCCAAGCGCTGAACGACCCTTTGGGCGTTGGCATGATAGGCAGGCTTTGGGTTTGCCAACGGACAAAAAGTTGCCGATGTTCCGGAGAAATTTGCATATTGGCAGGCCATTGTTTGCCCCACGCTTGCCAAAGGATGAGCGCCGTTGCGCCATCTAAACTGTCAATGGCGCGTAAATCCCAATTTTGGCAACGGTTTTTGCCCAGCTGTTTCAGCGCCGCCCTTAGTTTTGGCGCTTGGGCAATGCCGTTCAAATGCCAAGCACCTGACAACACGGCATGGCGTTCGCCATTGGCCTGTTGTTCAATTACCAAGACAGGCAATTGGCCCGAATAATCTGCTTGCTTAGACATCTGTTAACCCGCCACGATAAGTTTGCAGTGTATAACACGCCGCCAGTAAATCCCAAGCCAAGGCTTAACGGTTATCCTCACCAGCCACCAACCATTGGCAAGCGCCGCTGTCTTTTTGGATGGCTTCCAAACGCGATTGATGCGCGGCAAGTTCGTCTTCCTGGCAAGCAATCACTTTCAGGCGCGGTCGGTCGGTGGGCAATTGTGAAACGCTTGCCGCCAAAGCCGCCGCTGCCGACTCGCTGGGATCGACATCCAACAGCGACGACTGCCCGCCGGTCATCAGCAAAAATACGTCCGCCAAAATTTCCGCGTCCAACAGCGCGCCGTGCAGCTCGCGGTGGCTGTTGTCGATGTTGTAGCGTTTGCATAAAGCATCCAAGCTATTGCGTTGTCCCGGATGTTTTTTTCGGGCATAGCTTAAGGTGTCGAACACTTGGCTGTATTGGTCGACTTTGCCCAGCGCCGAAGATTGCCGCGCCAGTTCATGGTTGATAAAACCGACGTCAAACGGCGCGTTGTGGATAACCAATTGCGCGCCACGGATAAAGGCCAGAAAGTCGTCGACGACATCGGCGAAATGCGGCTTGTCTTGCAAAAACGCGCTGGTGATGCCATGCACCGCCACGGCACCTTCGTCAATCTCGCGGTCAGGGTTCAGGTAAGTGTGGAAGCGTTTGCCGGTCAGCCGACGTTTGACCATTTCCACGCAACCAATTTCAATGATCCGATGCCCGTCTTGCGGGTTAATGCCGGTGGTTTCGGTGTCCAGAACCACGAGACGGTCTGCAAAGTTGAGCTTTTCCAAATTGAAGTCCTTTATATAGAAGGTGAGGGGGGATTATAGGTGATTTGCCAAGCGGCAGTTGAATCAAGCCCGCAACTCAGTAACAATGCCCGTTTGAATGCCTTCATTTTAGCAAATCCTATGACAGCAACCCGTCCGATAGTTCTGTGTTTTTCCGGTCACGACCCCAGCGGTGGCGCGGGCGTACAGGCTGATATTGAAACGCTGGTGAGCCACCGTTGCCACGCTGCCAGCGTGATTACCGCGCTGACCGAACAAGACAGCCGCAATGTCAAAAAACTCCTGCCGCAGCAGCCCGAAGACATCATCAGCCAAGCACAGACAGTGTTGGCGGATTTTCCGGTCAGCGCCTTTAAAATTGGTCTGATCGGTCATCAGGAAACAGCTGATGCCATCCACCAGATCATCAGCCAATACCCTGATATTCCGGTCATTTTAGACCCCGTGCTGGCGGCGGGCGGCGGCGCAGGCTTGGCAAGCGAAGCCTTATTGCAAGCCATCGTGGAAAAATTGCTGCCTTGTACAACGGTGCTGACGCCCAACAGCGAAGAGGCTCGAAAGCTGGCAAACACCGACGACTTGCAAGCCAGCGGTTTGGCTTTGCTGGCACACGGTTGCCGTTATGTGCTGATTACCGGCACACATGAAACCACGCCGACCGTCAGCAACCAACTGTTCCACGACCAACGCCTATGGGAAACCTACCACTGGGCGAGGTTGCCAGCCAGCTACCACGGTTCGGGCTGCACCTTGGCTGCCAGCATTGCCGGCTTGGTCGCCCACGGACTGGACCCCATCCAAGCCCTGCAAGAAGCGCAAGAATACACCTGGAACGCACTCGATCACGCCTATTGTCCCGGCCAAGGCCAACACAACCCCGACCGATTATTTTGGATGGAAATCGAATGACCGCCAGCCTTAAATTTCCCAACCGTGGCCTTTACGCTATCACCCAAACTGAAGGCAAAACCCCGGATGCCATCGTTGCCGAGGTTGAAGCCGCTTTGCGTGGCGGTGTCCGCGTCCTGCAATACCGTGACAAAAACCCGCAGGATGCCGTTGCCCTCGCCAGCCGCCTATTGGCGCTTTGCCACCAGTTCCAAGTGCCGTTGCTAATTAACGATAATGTCGAGCTAGCGCAACGCATTGGCGCAGATGGCGTGCATTTGGGCAAAGACGACGGCGACATCGCCGCCGCCCGAAATCAACTGGGCGGTCAAGCCATCATTGGCGTGTCCTGCTACAACAGCGTGGAACGCGCCCTTGCCGCACAAGCACAAGGCGCAACTTACGTGGCGTTCGGGCGGTTTTTTCCGTCCAACTCCAAACCGCTTGCCGCCCCCGCGCAATTGCAAACCTTGCAACAAGCCAAAGCCGTCATCCACTTGCCCATCGTCGCCATTGGCGGCATTTTGCCAGACAACGGCGGCAGCTTATTAAAGGCCGGTGCCGATGTGTTGGCAGTGATCGGTGGCGTGTTCGACCACGCCCCAGAACAATCCGCACAAGCGTTCCAAGGTTTGTTTGTATGAAAACAGCGTTGTTGATCTTGCTGCTGGCGTTATCGGCCTGTGCCGCCAACACACCCACGCAAGCCCCCAACAGCGGCAAACAACTCGCCTTCAACCGCAACAAAGGCAACTGCCTGGCTTGCCACGTGATAGCCGATGGCGAATCGCCCGGCAACATCGGCCCGCCCCTCGCCAACCTGGCTAACCGTTTTAAAAAAAAACAACAACTGCGCGCGCAAATTTGGGATGCCCGGCAATTCAACCCCGACACCAGTATGCCGCCGTTTGGCGCGAACAAAATTTTAAGCGAAGCCGAGCTGAATGAACTGGTGGAATATTTGTGGGGTTTGTGAAGTGTCCGAAATAGGGTTTGGATTTTTGTCTGGTAGATTGGCGCTAGCCTAATACTGATTGCCTATATGTTACTGTTGCTGCTTGGGCTAGCCTTTGTACGTGAGGCGACATATTGGCAAAGTAAATAATTTTTGTATCCCTTAATTGCAATGACACAACCTGTCGCTACCCCATGCTATCGTTTAGCCATGTTCAATCATACGGCAGAACACAATGGCAAAAACAACTGCAAGCTCCCATGAAAAAGTCTCGGTGCGCCTTGCCGAAATTCTCATTAAACTGAATCGGGGCGAAAAACTCGACCCACGCCAACTTGCCGAAGAGTTCGGCGTGACCTTACGCACCATTCAACGTGATTTGCTTGAACGCTTGGCCTATTTGCCGTTCAGCAAAGACCAGCAGTATTTTGTCCTCGACCCTTATTATCTGGGCAAACTCTCCACTGCTGACATTCAACGCTTCGCCAGTCTGTCCGGCATCAAAGCTCTGTTCCCCGCTTTGAGCGATAATTTCCTGCGTGAGATTTTCGACACCCGTGTCAGCCACGCGTATTTAGTCAAAGGTCACCATTATGAAGACCTGCGCGAAAAAAGCGGTGAATTCAAACAACTGGAACAAGCCATCGTCCAGCATCGGCTTATCCACTTCCTCTACAAAGCCAAAACTTACACCTCCATTGCCCCCTACAAACTGGTCAACCATAAAGGCATCTGGTATCTAGCCGCCAAAGACGAATACCAGATTAAAACCTTCTGTTTTAGCCAATTAAAAAGCATCCAGACAGACGAGCGCACCTTCACACCCGAAGCTGATATTAACGCGTTGATTGAACAGGAAGACAGCATTTGGTTTGGTGTGGAAAAACGCGAAGTCGTGTTAAAAATCGACCGCAGCGTCGCCGCTTATTTTAAACGCCGCCCCGTATTGCCCAACCAACAGATTGATAAGGAGCTTGAAGACGGCAGTTTGATTGTGTCAACACGAATTTCTCACGACAACCAAATTCTGCCGATGATTAAATACTGGGTGCCAAATATAACCATCATTGCCCCCAATGAATTGCGCGACAGCTTATTGCAAAGCCTGCGTGAGTATGTGGGCAATGATGAAAATAAGTCCTAAGGCTTTGTCGTCCTAATGTATTGGGTTACGCTACCCTGACAATTATTTTCAGCTTGATTTTTTTAACCATCAATAAACCAAGGAATATCTTATGAGCCATGCACGCAACCCCGTTGTGATCGATAACGCCACAGGCCATATTTTGGCTGATGATGAACAAGAGCAAATATCAGAACAACCCTCAGCCGAAGCCGACCAAGCCACCACGGAACTATTCGGTGACGAAGACAACGCCAAAAAAACCACTGGAGTGATTGTCCATTTTGTCGAATCCTACAGCCGCAACAAAAACATGCTACCGCTTGCAGTCTGGTTGGAGCAAACTTTTAGCGAATATCCCGATATTTGGGCAGATGCAGCAGAACGTCAGGCTACGGCATTACAAATCATTGAAAAAATAGAGCAAAACAACCAAACCAAAGCCGATTTGTATGCCCATTTAGACAAAGGCAAAAGTCGCGAGAGTTGGCTGGCGAAAAAAATCGAACAGGGCGCAAGCAGTGGTGGTGTGGCGGAAGTCGGGACGTATGCACAAAGTATTGATGCGGCACTGGAAACAGCGAATAAAACCATGCGTGAACAAGTGCATAAAAAAGGCCTCGACAGTAATGGTAATCCAATCGTTAATGGCAATTGGCAACTGCACGGCCTCATTGCCGAAGCCGACTTAGCCAACCAATTCAACGTCAACGCCCGTACCTTAGGTTCAAGCTTAACAGCGGAAGTGCCCAGCACCACAACCTTGAACTCACCGGATATTGTTATCAAAGACGCATCGGGCAATGTGCTGGAACATGTCCAAGTCAAGTTGTACCAACCCAATCAGACAGGGCTTAACAGCCTGATCCAAAACATTAAAGAACATAATTACGACAGCCAAACCACCCTTGTCGTCAATAAAGAACACGTTGCCGCCCTACGCGAAAAGTTTCCTGATCTGAAAATCGTCAGCGAATATGAAAAAGGCGGTGTCAATATGAAGGTGGGTGAGTACACCGACTACAAACAGCAACAAGCCCAAGCTCAATTGGAAGCTGAAATTAGACAATACAATTGGAACGATGCCAATCGCCTGACCATTGCCAAAGAAATCGGTAGAAAGGCCTTAATTGCAGCGGCGTTCAATGCAGGTTTCCAAGGCGCACGGATTCTGGGGCGGCGGGCGTGGAATGCGCTGAACGGAAAAGAAAACCGCTCCGCCAACGAAGACATGCAAGAATTTTTCACCGCATCCTTGCAAAGTGCAGTTAATATCGGTGTGCAAGTCGCCGTTTCTGGCGCGTTAGTGGTGGCAGCAAAAAGCGGCTGGCTAAAAATCCTGCAAAACACCCCTGCCGGACAAATCGCTAATATCGCCTATATCGGACTGGAAAATGCCAAATGCCTGTACAAACTCGCCAAAGGCGAACTTAACCCGTTGGAAACACTGGACGCGATGGGCAACGTCACCAGTACCGCCGTGGGTGGTCTTGCAGGTTCGGTAAAAGGCGGCGTGGTTGGCTTCGCCTTAGGCGGCCCGGTCGGCGCATTTGTCGGTGCGGTGGCGGGCGGCATCGCAGGCAGCGCGGTGGGCGATTTGATTTATAACGGGGCGAAAGCTGTTGCCAAAACTGCCGCAAAAGTGGTGGAGTCGGCTTGGGAAGGAGCAAAATCGATAGTGAAAAGCCTTGCTAACACATTGACATATTGGTTGCCTTGGTAACCAGCTAAACCTATTACCTAAACACATCTTCCATTAACTCAACAAAACCAGCCATTATGACTAAAGCGATAAAATTCAACTTACTGTTAGACAAACACCCCGTTAGAGACTTAACTGATTTACGCGCAAATTTCAATTTGGATGATTTATTAACCGCATACCATAGCCAAGTGCTGCACCGTTGGCTGGAAGTGCGCGGGTTAAATGCGGAACTCAGCCAATTGCAGGACATCACGAGTAAAAATGAGCTAACTATTGCCCGCGCCTTATGCCAGTTATTCCATGCAGACATCAGCGAAGCACATATTCAAGCGGCAGTGTATCCATTTGAATTTCGGGAACAGCAGCGGCAACAGCTTGAAGCACTCACTAACCAGCAATTCCAAAGAAATGCGGTCATCAACAGCTATCACGCAGGTTATAAACAACTCTGTGAAGAGATGCTGCAAAAAGCTGAAGATTACCCATTTTTAAAAGCCGCTGTTAATACCCTTTGGACCGATTATGAACAATTGTTCCGGGTGGATTTTGATTTGTTTTTCGCCTTGTTTATAGAAAAAAGCCCGCTGACTCTGTTTACCATGCTGGCAAATGAGGTCTATCGGCAATCGGCTTTGTTTGATAAAGAACGTAAAGAAATAGCTTTTTTAAAAATACCTAACCCTTATACAGAAGAAGAAGGTGGTGTAGTTGCTATGGCAGGTGAGGGTTATGATTGGAAAAAAATTACCGACCAAAAAGTTATTGTAAAAAAAATTACTAATTCGTCGGGTCATGTAAAAATTAAGGAAAATAATTCTGGTAGAGAGTACGCAGCCAATAAGGGTAAATATATTGGACAAATATTCAACGGATTAATTTTTTATTCTTACGGCTCAACGGATGCCATAGAGTACGCATTAATCACAAGAAAATCTCAACCCTTACATCCGCCCTACCAATCCTATACAGGTCATACCGACGGCTATTGGAAAGACTTACAACCCAAAGGCACGAAATGCCTGATCTTAAAAATGGAAGTTGGAAACTTTATCCGCAATGCCAACAAAAACGGCGAAGAATTCAACGCTGAAGCGGTCAATAAAGACTTTTTGATTCTCGATGGCATTGATTACAAAAGTAATAACGCTGACCACGCTTTAATTTACATGGTGATTTAACAATGGAACTGAACGCCACCCAAAAATTAGCCAGTTATGTCGATGCCTTGCGCCCTATCATTTACATCAACAGCTTTGACTTTCAAGCGGTGGATGCTTTAATCGCCTCTGCCCGTAAAGGCTTTGACGTTTATGAATATAACGAAGCCAATAAATATGTCGATTTTGTCACCAAAGCCCCTAAGCACAGCTACGGCTTAAATGATTTTCTTGCGCTGTTGGATGACAATGAAGAGAAAAAAGCCTTTATTATCTTAAAAGATGTCCATCATCAGCTCAATAATCCAGAAATTATTGCCCGTTTAAAATCCATTGCCTTAAAAACTATTTATCAGGCTGATGTGTATGTCACAGTTTTTCTAGTCAATACCACTTTAGTGATCCCGCCCGAATTGGAAGCGATGATTACGGTTTTTGATATTCCGCTACCGAATCATGCGGATATTCTTGCCACGATCCAAGATTATGCACTGGGTTTTAAATTGGCCTTAAGCGAAACGGTCTTAAATGAATTGGCGGTGTCTTTTAAAGGCTTGAGTGATTTTGAAATCCGGCAAATTCTTAATTTGGCCTATCAGGAAAGCGGCACGATAGACGGCAACGATAAGCAGCTTATTTTGAATGAGAAAGAACAAATCATTAAAAAATCTGGGCTGCTGGAAATTATTCATGTTGAAGCGAATTTAGGTAGTGTCGGTGGTTTGGAAAAACTCAAAGATTATCTGACCGCGAAAGCCAAGATTTTTAATAACCTGGGTGAAGCGAAAAAATTCGGTATTGATTTGCCGAAAGGTTTGTTGATTGTCGGAATGCCGGGTTGTGGCAAAAGCCTGACCGCCAAAGCCACCGCCAATTTGTTTGCCGTGCCGCTATTGCGTTTGGATATTGGCAAGTTGATGGGTAAATATGTCGGTGAAAGCGAGGACAATTTACGCAAAGCCATCAAAACCGCCGAAGCGGTATCGCCGTGTGTGTTGTGGATTGACGAACTGGAAAAAGCCTTTGCAGGCGTTGGCGGCACGGGCGGCGGCAGCGACATTACCACGCGCTTGTTCGGCAATTTTTTAACCTGGCTACAAGAGAAAGAAAGTTCGGTTTATGTGCTGGCAACGTCTAACGATGTCTCGCAATTACCACCGGAGTTTTTGCGTAAAGGCCGTTTTGACGAATTGTTTTTAGTGGAATTGCCCAATGCCGAAGAACGCCGTCGAATCTTTGAAATCCACCTTAAAAAACGCGGTAAATTCAGCCAAGCGATTGATACGATTAAATTGCTCAAAGAAACCGATGGCTTTAGCGGTGCGGATATTGAAGCGGTGGTTAAAGAAACCATTGAAGCGGCGTTTGTTTCCGATGATAAAACCGTAACTACCGAGAAGTTGCTTACGGCTATCAGGGAAACAAAATCCATTTCCGTAACGCTGAAAGATAAAATTGAAGATTTGAAAGAAATATTTAAGAAGTTTGATTTTAAGGCGGCGAATTGAGATTGAAAAAACTTTTCGTGTGAACCTCAGGCACAGAAGTTTGAAAATCGGTCTGCATAGAAAATCATAAGCAAAGTCAAATCTAGAACTTAGCAGCCAGCCTTGAGGATGTCCGCTTTACATTGGGCGGTCGTATACATTAATTTTTAAAAAATATTCAACCATGATTCCAGCAAAGCATTGGGTCGAAACGCTCACACACACAATTCATCGATATTTCATATGGATAATTATCACTTCCTATTTTATCGCTGCCTTACTGCCAGGATTCGGTATTTGGATTCGTGAAGTTGGGTTGGGTGGCATCGTTTTGTTTCAAAATAAAATAGATTTTTCCTTACCGCCACTGATGCTCTCGTTATTGTTGTTCAATGCAGGTCTTGGGGTCAAAACCAAGGAGCTTACCCAATTGGCACACAAGCCCTGGGTGCTATTAAGCGGTTTATTGGGCAATGTAGTGACTTTATTATCGGTATCAGCTTCATTATGAAGTTCTGGCATAACCCAGAAGAAGTACAGCATATCCTTGTTGGACTCGCGTTGGTCGCATCTATGCCGATTGCTGGAGCGTCCACGGCATGGGCTCAGAATGCCAATGGCAACCTTGCTTTGAGTCTAGGCTTGGTATTGCTCACCACCTTACTCAGCCCATTACTCACACCACTAGTTCTGCATGCTGTCGGCTTCGTGACCACAGGTGATTATTCTGAAGATTTACACGAAATTGCTTCTGATGGTGTGATAACGTTTCTGGGTATTTGGGTCATCCTGCCGTCCTTGCTCGGCATTTTGGCGAATCTCCTCATCGGTGAATCACGACTTGCCAAGGTAAAATCCCCTATAAAACTCATAAACTATTGCATCCTGTTGTTGCTGAATTATTCCAACGCCTCGTTAAGCCTGCCCAAAGCATTGTCGCAACCTGACATCGACTTTTTGGCCATTATGTTGGCAATTGTTGTTGCTCTGTGTCTTGCTACATTTGCTACTGGTTATCTGCTGGCGAACATTTTCCGTACAAACCGCAAAGATATGGCTTCGTTGATGTTTGGTCTTGGCATGAATAACAATGGCACAGGGCTAGTGTTGGTATCAGTCGCTTTAGCCGACCACCCGCAAGTCATGTTGCCTATTATTCTTTACAATCTCGTCCAGCATCTCATTGCTTCATTTGTTGACTTTGCTTTGTTTCAGCGTGGAGCAAGCGCGTAGGGTTCGCATCGCGTACCTTTTAAAAATTTTCGTTATTTTGTTTTATTCACAGCTTCAAGCCTTCGCTGGGTTTTTTCTGGTGGTACACCTTTTAGCTCTGCGTTGGGCGTAGTCGTTTCATGAACTTACCTCTGTGTTTCATCATTTTAACGGTTCTAATCATGGGTTGTAATTCAAATGCCAATGAGCCTGACAACCAATTGATCCAACAAAACTTCCAACAGCACTTTAGCCGTTATGAAGAGCTGCTGAAAATGTTCCGCGCGGATTCGGCTGAATCGAATGTTAGTTTCGTGAGCGCGGAAGACCCAAGTCGCACACGGTGCAACCTGAGTCCGAGTAAAAATAGTTGCAGTTTAAATATCGGAAGGTGGAAAAAATACCAAAACCTCCTGCGGCAATCGGGTGTTCTTTGGATTGAACACAATAGCCCAACCGATCCATACTATTTTGTAACTTACTACGAACCCATGCTTATGAACGCCAGGTTGAAAGGGGTTGTTTTTTCTGAAGAAAAATACCCTCAGGATTCTGCATATCATTCAAATCAGCAAGGGTGGCCTATTCAAAATGGGTGGCATGTATTTCTAATAGTAGATGGGTAGTTGTTTTGTGTTGCTGGTTGTGGTTTTTTTCGGCGCTGCGTTTTTCAGCTTAGCGTTCGCAAATTTGTTAATCAGAAATTTAGATGTGGTGCTAATCGCACTTCAGAGCAAATTGGTCTGTTTTGAAATTCAAATTTAATTCAAGGTAAGTGGCTTCGCGAAAGCCCATTAGGCTTAGTGTACATTACCGTAACATTGGGGGTGCTCGTGTCATTCATTGCTGTACTCTTTGCTATCGCAGCCCTTTGGGCTCTGGTGTCCGGTCAAGCTCGTTGGTTTACAGGCGACGTTACACGGAAGAACAATCCCATCGCTTACTGGAGTTCTGTACTGGTATGTGCACTGGTTGCCGGACTATTCCTATCTCTTGGCCCCGTGCGCTAACACGGAAGTTTAGGTGATGTTATGAACTCAATCGATGGATGTAGCCCGATGTGTTGGGGTTTGTTCATCACCCCAATCTACGATATTAAGTACCGTTTGAATTAAAAACCAACCTCTGTAAGGTACCCATCGCGTACCTTCTCAAATCTTTCCGTTGAACTTACCTTATAGAGGTACGCAATGCGTACCCTACCGCCGGATACCTGACCGCTCTAGCTGATTTTTATCTTGATTGATGAGCTGGGTTTGTATGGCACATTGTTTTCAGGCATTTGTGATGGATGCCGCAGCTGATAAAATCTGTGCGATCACCCGCTAACTAAAAGCCAAGCCTATGCAACCTTTTCGCCGACAATTTTTAAAAAACACGCTGGTGTTATTCGCCAGTGCTTGGTTTGCCCCTGTAGCCCAGGCTTTATGGCCTGCGGAAAGCTTTAAACCGAACCTGCTGGAGGCCACGCTTAAGCAGTTGTTCAACGGCAAAGCCATCACGCCAACGGACAAAATCGACATTAAAATCCCGTTGATTGCCGAGAATGGCGCGGTGGTGCCGATTACCGTCACCAGCAGTTTGCCTGCCGTGCAAAAAATCTATTTGTTGGTTGAAAAAAACCCCATTCCGCTGGCGGCGGTGTTTGCTTTGTCGGAAGGCTTGCAGGCTTTTGTGTCGGCGCGTTTAAAAATGGCGGAAACGTGCGACGTGTGGGTGGTTGCAGAAACGGCGGAGGCGTTGTTTAGCGCCAAGGCCAATGTGAAAGTGACGATTGGCGGCTGTGGGGGCTGATATGGCAAGCATTAAAATCCGCGCGAAATTGCTTGATGGCAATACGCAAATCCGGCTGCTGATTGCCCACCCGATGGAAACGGGACGCGCCATCGACAAGCAAACCCAACAAAGTATTGTCGCGCATTTCATCCAAACGCTGACGGTGCGCCAAAACGGCAAGCTGATCGTGCAAACGGAGATGGGGTCGGGCATTTCCAAAGACCCGTATTTTGCTTTTATGGTCAACGGCGGTCAGCTGGGCGACACCATTAGCGTGGAATGGCAAGACAATTTGGGGCAGCGCGATGCTGTTAGCGATACGGTCAAATGAGGCGTGTTTTAGCCGTTGCGCTGCTGTTGCTTACCCTGCCTTTGGCGGCGGATCCGCTAAGCGACCAAAACCAGTGGCGGCAGTATTACCAAAGCCGCTTTCCGCAACTTCAATTGCAAGATTATGCCCATGGCGTGTATGCCATTGATGAGATTGCCCGCAGTTCCTGGCAGGCCATCGAAGAATTCCCGCCTTACCAACCCGCCATCGACCACGGCGAGGTTTTGTTCAACACCGCTTTTAAAAACGGCAAGCGTTACGCGGATTGTTTTGATAACCAAGGTTTGGGAATTGCCCAAACGTATCCCCGTTGGGATAGCCGCAAAGGCAAAGTGCTGACGCTGGCGCAAGCCATTAACGATTGCCGTGTCGCCAACCATGAAGCGCCGCTTAATCTGCTAAAAGGCGAAATTACTGAATTGTTGGCTTATCTGGTGTTCACCTCGCGCGGCAAAGCCATTGACGTGGTTGTGCCGGATAACGACTCCCGCGCTTTGGCGGCTTACCAGCAAGGCAAAGATTTTTATTACCAACGCCGTGGGCAATTAAATTTTGCCTGCGCGACTTGCCACGTGCAAAACGTCGGCAAAAAACTCCGCACCGAAATCCTCAGTCCGGCATTAGGACACACCAATGGTTGGCCCACTTACCGCCTAAAATGGGGGGAGATGGGCACGTTACCGCGCCGTTTTCTGGAATGTCTTGAACAAATCAAAGCGGCTGACGAGCCATTACCGCCGCAAGCATTGACGAATTTGGAATATTTTTTGACGGTGATGGGCAACGGCATTGCCATCACCGGCCCGAGTACCCGCAAGTAGGCTTCTTCGCGCTTTTCTGTGCAACATACAGAGAATCTGCCGTTGTCGAATAGTTATTCTATGATTTGCTTGGCTAATTGGCAGCCTGCTTCATACAGCGGGTGGATGACAAAGTTGGCACCCAAGCCTTCCAGCTTCTGTTTTTCTTCGGCATGGAAGCAAATCGTGCCAATTTGTCCGGTGAAGCCTTTTTGGCGTAATTCGCTGACTGTTTTGCAGCGCAGCCCGAATTCTGGCATGGTCAGGATAATGCCTTTTAAGCGGTTTAGCGGCAAGCGTTCCCATAATTCGCTGTCTTCGGCGTCGCCGTAAACCACCCTTAAGTTTTTGCCGATCACTTTTTTTAGCACAATCGGGTCGGAATCGATGCCCATCACCCGTTTGTCTTCCTGATGCAATGTCAAATAAGCCGCCACACCCATGCGTCCCATGCCCACAATCAGCCATTCTGCCCGACCAATGGTTTCAGGCAAGCGGTCCGGATGGCCTGATTTTTTCTCAAAACGCGACAGATAAGGTTCAAGGATTGAAAAAATCGGTTTGGAAAAACGGTTTAAAGGCGCGGCTAACGCCAGCGAGCCGGCAACCGCCAAGCTGATGATGGTTTTCCAATCGGGCGACAACAGGTGCGAGGCAACCATCGCATCGGTGGTGATTAAGGCAAACTCACTGTAAGTCATCAGCACCAGCGAAGACACAAATGCGGTTCGGGCCCGTAAGCCGGACAATAAAAACAGCATAAAAAACAAAATGCCTTGCAGCGGCAAAAACAGCAAAAGCTTCAAGGCTTCAAGCAAGTCGTGTTGGTTAGGCAATTCCGCCAAGCCGATCTGTAGAAAAAACGCCACCAACAACAACTCTTTAATGCTCCAAAGCTGATGCGCCAAATCTTCAGATTTAGGGTGCGACGCTAACATCACGCCCGTCAGCAAGGCGCCAATATCAGGCGCAATGGCAACCGATTCCGCCAAAAAACCTCCGCCTAAAGCCAAGGCAACACCCAATAGCAAACGCAATTCGGCAGCATGGCTAATGGTGAGGAAAAAATGGGCGACAGGTCTTAATAGCGGCAAGAGCAGCAAACACAATGCCCAAGGCGAGGGCTGTTTGCCTTCTGCCAAAGCCAGCAGGGCAATGGCGACAATGTCTTGAAAAATCAAAATACTCAGCACGTCACGACCATGCAGGCTGGACAGTTCGCTACTGTCTTCCAAGACTTTGGCTGCCAGCACCGTGCTGGAAAAAGCCAAGCTTGTTCCAAGGATTAACGCGCCGGTGACTTTTTCGCCCAAGCCAAAAAATACCGCGCCAGATACTGCGCTGACTATCAGCAAATGCAGTCCGCCCACGCTTAAGACTTCGCGCCGCAACAGCGAAGTTAATTTGATTTTCAAACCCACCGTAAACAATAAAAGCTCAATGCCAATATCAGCCCAGTGGCTTAGGTTAGGCATTGCACCAATCTCAAAGGCATTGAGCGCATAGCCTGCCAGCAGATACCCGACTAACGGCGGGAACGACAGGCGGCTGGCAATCAAGCCCGCCAGGTAGGCAGCACCTAAGCATAATAATTCTTGCATAACTCTCCGTACTTGAATGGGGGTAGGGTAGGACACATGGGTTTTAGTATTGGGGTTTTAGGGTAGATAAACAAGCAATCTACAGCCATTTTTGCCCATCCGATTAAAGGGTCAAAAAAACAAACCTTGGTTGATTTGAACCTTCCGAATATTTCCCCGCTTTTGTATATGTTTCATAAATAACATAAATTCAATGTCTTATGTTGATTATTGAAGTTGGCACATTAATCGCTTACTGTCTTATAGCCGCCTCAATACAGCTGTGGAGAAGGACGATAGCGGCTTAATTTTCTAAGCACCGGTTGTTTGGAAAACCAAAATTTGCGTAGGGCTTACCGAATAAGCCTTCAAAAACCACTAAAAACGGATAACGACATGAGCAAACACCACTACAAATTACTCGGCGCAGCGATTATCAACTTGGCTGTTATGACAATGTCGCCTGCTGCACAAGCGGTTGACGATCTGGCCCAAGACTCCGGCAGCTGGTTGCAAGCAGTAGGCGAGGGTAGTTTGAAAGTGCTAGACCCCAGCTTGGAAAAAGGCCGTATTTGGCTGGAGGGGCAATCACGGTTTAACAATGATTTCGACCATTGGTACCAAGGCATGGTGCGGACAGCGGTGGGCTATTCGCTGAGTGACCGCGCCACGATTTGGGCGGGCTACACTTGGTTGCCCACGCAAAACATCGGTAAAGACTTGGTTTCGCAACAAGATGTCTGGCCTGCATTCCGCTACGTGATGCCAACCAGCATGGGTACTTTGTCGTTTAGGACAATGGTGGAAAGCAACTTTATCCAAGGCAGCGAAGTGCGCGTACGCCCCCGGCAAATGATTAAGCTGATCCATCCGTTAGATGTTGAACCGCGCTTAAGCCTGATTGCGTGGGATGAGTTTTTTGTCCGCATCAACTCCACCCAATACGGCGGGCAATCGGGTTTCGACCAAAACCGCGCTTTTGCCGGTTTAGGATGGACGTTCAACAAAAGCGTACGCGGCGAATTGGGTTATATGAACCAATATTTGGATGACAATACCCATAACAATAATACGATGCGTCATTTGCTGATGGCCTCGGTGTTTGTCAATTTTTAACGGGCTTTCATGTTAAAGGCGTAAAACATTCCTTTAACGCCTTTTAAATAAACCAAACCATTCAATAACGATGAAAAACACCGCCAGCACAAGCAATCAAAATCCGACCAAACCTTTTTGGTGTACATCCGTTGTTGAGCAATTTGTCGAACTCGACACTTCGTTACAAGGCTTAAGTGCGGGTAAAGCTCGGCTAAGATTGGCAAAAGTCGGTGCAAACCGTTTAAATAAAGGCAATGAAACCAGTAATTTACGTTTGTTTTTGGCACAGTTTAAGAATGCCATCATTTTAATTTTGTTGTTTGCGACCGCCTTGTCGTTTTTTTTGCACGAACACGTCGATGCCGCCATTATTCTGGTCATCGTCATGGTGAGTGGCTGTTTGGGGTTTTGGCAGGAGAAAGGTGCGGCGGATGCCATTCGGCAGCTGCTGGCGATAGTGCAAATAACCGTGCGGGTTTTACGCGACGGTGTCGAGGTTGATATTGCCGCCGATTTAATCGTCCCTGGCGATCTTGTCGTTTTACACGCAGGCGATGTCATTCCGGCAGATTGCTTGCTCATGACAGCTGACAATCTGTTTGTAGATGAAGCCATCCTGACCGGCGAAAGCTATCCTGCCGAAAAACTGCCCGGTGTCTTGGCAAAAGATACGCCGCTTAGCCAGCGCAGCAATGCGTTATGGATGGGTACGCATGTGCAAAGTGGTTCGGCGACCGCCTTGGTGATTGCCACCGGTGCCAACACCGAGTTTGGCAAGCTTTCGCAACGGCTTAAATTTAAAGCCCCGGAAACCGATTTCGAACAAGGCGTGCGGCATTTTGGCTATTTGTTGATGGAAGTGACCTTAATCTTGGTCATCCTGATTTTTGCCGTCAACGTTTTCCTTGCCAAGCCCGTTATCGACTCGTTCTTGTTTGCGCTGGCGTTGGCGGTGGGATTGACGCCACAATTGCTGCCGGCGGTCATCAGTGTCAATTTGGCGCGTGGTGCCAGCCGGATGGCGGAGAAGAAGGTGATTGTCAAACAGCTTGCCGCCATTGAAAATTTTGGCAGCATGAATGTGCTGTGTTCAGACAAAACCGGTACGCTCACCGAAGGTGTGGTGCATCTGCACGGCGCATTCGATGTGAATGGTCAGGTGAGCGATAAAGTCGCCCGTTATGCTTATATTAACGCGATGTTTGAAAACGGCTTTGCCAACCCGATTGACGAAGCCATCCGCCTAGACCGCCAATTTGATCTGCAAGGATTTGAGAAGCAAGCAGAAATTCCTTACGATTTTTATCGCAAACGCCTCAGTATTTTAATTTCCGAAGGGACAAAAGCCACACTTATTACCAAAGGCGCGTTGGCGAACATCCTTAATGTGTGTTCCGAAGTGGAAATGGCGAACGGAGAAATTCTGGCGATAGACGATGTTCGTGCGCAAATTGACCAAGATTTCCAGACTTACAGCCGTGAAGGCTACCGTACTTTGGGCTTGGCTTATAAAAGTATGGGCGAGTCGGGTAAGTTGGAGAAAAGCGATGAAGCTGACATGCGCCTGCTGGGTTTTTTGCTGTTCCGCGACCCACCTAAAGCCGGTTGTGCGGAAACCATCACGCAGTTGCGCGATTTAGGCGTTGCCCTAAAAATCATTACCGGTGACAACCGCTTGGTAGCGGCTACCATCGGCAAAGAGCTGGGCTTAGGTGGCGAGTCATCGGCTAGCCACCGCGAACTGGCTGCCCATGAAATTTTAACCGGGCCTGAAATTGAGGCGATGGGTGATCTGGCTTTAATCAACAGAGTCGGTACCGTGCATTTGTTTGCCGAAGTGGAACCCAACCAAAAAGAACGCATCATCATTGCCCTAAAAAAAGCCGGTTATGTGGTTGGCTACATGGGCGATGGTATTAATGATGTATCGGCTTTACATGCCGCTGATGTCGGCATCTCGGTTGAAAGTGCTGCCGATGCCGCCAAAGAAAGCGCGCAAATCGTCTTGTTGGAAAAAGACTTGAGCGTGCTGATACACGGCGTCAAAGAAGGCCGCATTACCTTCGCCAACACCCTGAAATATGTGTTTATGGCGACCAGTTCCAATTTTGGCAATATGTTCAGCATGGCGGGGGCGTCGTTGTTCCTGCCATTTTTGCCACTGTTGCCCAAACAAATCTTACTGACCAACTTGCTGACCGATTTGCCGGAAATGACCATCGCCACCGATAACGTCGATAGCGATATGGTGGCCCAACCTCGGCGTTGGGATATTGGCTTTATCCGCAAATTTATGATGACGTTTGGTTTGGTCAGCTCGCTGTTCGATTTTCTGACTTTTGGGCTGTTGTTGTTGATGGACGTCACGCCCGAACAATTCCGCACCGGCTGGTTTGTTGAATCGGTGGTGTCGGCGGCTTTGATCGTCTTTGTGGTGCGCAGCAGCAAACCTTTCTTTAAAACCCGACCAGGCCGCTATTTGCTGCAAGCCACATTATCCATTGTTGTGGTTACTATTGCCTTGCCTTATTCGCCCATTGCGCCACTCATTGGGTTTGTACCGCTGCCCTTATCGCTGATGGCAATGCTAGGCTTGATTGTCGCCTTGTATTTGGCAAGTGCGGAACTGGCTAAAAACATTTTCTATCGGCAGGTAAGGGTTTAGTCATGCCGTGTCTAAAATCATCATTCATAACGAGTACGTTGACATAAATACAGCTTTATCTATTAATTCGTTACCCTTTGTTGCACAGGAGCATCACTTGAAAACACTAAGAGCTTCATCCCTCAGTCCGATTTTTTATCGTCCGGCACAGCTACGCGGCTTGATATTCTTGGGTTTGCTGTTGATGGCCTTGGGCATTTTGGGCGGCATGATCTGGCGTAATCACCAGCGTTTTGAATCGGTGCTGTCTTATGTTGATTATTCGCACCGCATCCAGCGCGTTTCGGCGGGTTTACAGCAAGTGCTGATAGGCTCTCAAACCGAGCAAACTTTGGCGGATGTTCCGGTTGCTTTAGCGCAGACGCTGTCGGAAATGGATGGCCTTATGCTCGACAGCCATTATTTGCTTGAAACAACGCATATCCGCTTGCAACGGGTCAAAAATATGCTGATGGCATTGGAACAATTGGATAATCTGGAAAAAAATGCACGCTTGCTGGAATCGCTAAAAATTATGGGCGAAACCCTGGATTTTGAAACCTTGCAACGTGAAAAGTTGTTGGAAGACATCAATCTTGATACTCAAAATGAGCTGTATATTGCGTTGGTTATTTTTACGGTGATTTTGATTAGCGCCTTCTTTTTCTTGAAGATTCAAATCCTGCATCCGCTCAACGACTTGAGGCGCTTATTGGAACGTTTGACCCAAGAGGATTTCACCCCTATCAACACCGACCATCTCGACCCGTTGCTGTTGCCGGTCTTTGTCAGCTATAACGATATGGTCAACCATTTGGCGGATTTGGAAGAAGCCAACCGTTTGCACGCGCAATCGCTGCAAAAGGAAGTCAAATTGGCGACACAAGCCTTGTTGGAGCAGCAATACAGTTTGGCGCGTGCCGAACGTTTGGCGGCGATTGGCGAAGTGGCGGCGGAGTTGGCGCACGAAATCCGCAATCCGTTGGCGGGCATTCAAATGGCGTTTAGCAATTTGCGCAAGGAAATCGATAATCAAGAACAAAACCAACGCATGGAACTGATTGGCGAAGAGCTAAAACGTTTGGCGAGATTGCTGAATGACATGCTCGACCAAAGCCGGCATTCGCCCGAAGCGTTTAGTGTTTTCTATTTTAAGCGGTTGATTGCCGATTTGACGGTGTTGGCGCGTTATCAAATTGCCGAAAACATCCATTTTTATATCGACGTACCGACGCATTTGTTAGTGAATTTGCCCGAAAGCGGTATTCGTCAGGTGCTGCTAAACTTAATTCTGAATGCGGCGGATGCTTTGGAAGGCAAGGCCGGAACAATCACCATTTGTGCATTGCCACGTCGCGAAAATTTGGAATTGTATGTTCAGGACACCGGCACTGGTTTTTCCGAAGAAGTGCTTAAGCAAGGCATCAGGCCTTTCCGAACCAGCCGCCAGCATGGCACGGGCTTAGGCTTGTCGATGGTGCAGCGTTTTGTCAAAGCCATCGACGGCAGTATCGTGCTTAGCAATGTTTTACCTCAAGGAGCGAAAGTGCTCATCGTTATACCCCATTGTATTTCAGGAGATAAGCAATGAAGAACAACCTTCTCATCATCGAAGATGAGCGACTACTCGGCTCGGAATTGGCCCACCATTACCGGCAACTGGGCTGGGATGTGGTCGTGGCGACCAGCCTGGAACAAGCCCGGCAGCTATTGAATAGCAAAACTATCGAGCCCTTGTTGATCCTGTCGGATATGAATTTGCCCGATGGCAATGCGCTGGATTTTATGGAGGTCATGAAAAAAACCGTCAGTTTTGCGGAATGGCTGTTTTTGACAGGTTATGGCAGCGTACCCGATTCGGTGCGGGCTTTACGCTTGGGCGCGTATGATTTTTTGGAAAAGCCTTGCGATTTGGACCGTTTGGATTTGGTGATCGCCAGTGCCGTCCGCAGTGCCACTATCCAGCGACGGGTGTTGGAGCAAACCCGACAAGGCCATCGGCGCTATTCGCCAGAAGCTTACGCCGGACACAGCAACCAAGCGATTGCTGTGCGTGAGCTATTGGCAAAATTGACAGAAGTACCGTTCAGCGCGCTGATTATTGGTGGTGAGAGCGGCACAGGCAAAGGCTTGGTGGCGCGTATCCTCCACTACGGTGGTACCCGCGCCCAGCAGCCGATGATTGAAGTCAACTGCGCTGCGCTGCCGCGTGAACTGTTGGAATCAGAGTTGTTCGGTCACGAGCCTGGCGCGTTTACGGGCGCCGCCGGACGTCATCGTGGCTTTTTGGAACAAGCCGATGGCGGCACCTTGTTTATGGATGAAATTGGCGAAATGCCGTTGGATCTGCAAGCGAAGCTGTTGAAAGTGATTGAAGATCATAAAGTGCGCCGTTTGGGCAGTGAAAAAGAAATATCGGTTGATGTGCAAATTGTTGCTGCCAGCAACCGCGATTTGGCGGCCATGGCAGAGGCGGGCAGTTTCCGCGCCGATTTGTATCACCGATTGAATGTGTTTAGGGTCAATTTGCCGCCGTTGCGCGATGCAGTCGAAGACTTGGATGAGCTAGTGCCATTGTTTGTCTCCGAATATAACGCCAAAGCGGGGCGGCGGGTCAGCGATATTCCTGCTGCTGTTTGGCAAAAACTGAAAAGCCACCATTGGCCCGGTAATGTCCGTGAATTGCGTAATGTCATCGAGCGTTGCGTTTTGTTTGCCGATAATGCGGTTTTCCCAGGGCAGTGGCTGCAATTGCCAGGCCAGAGCCAAGCCAGTTTTGCGGCGGCAAACCAGAATGCCATTTGTTTGCCCTTGGATGGCACAATGGCTTTGGATGATATGGACAGGTTTATTATCAAAACCGCATTGGAACGGTCCGACAATAATGTTGCAGCGGCGGCACGGGCTTTGGGTACAACCCGCGAAACTTTGCGTTATCGGGTGCGAAAATACAATTTAATAGCCAATGAAAGTGCCAACAAAGAGGAATGATCTCGAGTTTTTGTTAAATTGGCCACAGTTAAAAAATTGATATTTGTTAAATTACAACAGAGGTATAGCTATTAAGGCTTTCATTTTGTTATCAATTACGTTACCATGCGCTTGTAGATCGTCTTATTTTTACAACAAGTTTTGGTTTTTAGATAAATTGCAACAGCGATTCATCTGCCATTCATTGGACAAGCTGTAACTTTAGTCGCAAGAAATTAACCATGCATCTGATGTGATGATTAACTTCTAAATAACACTCGCTGGGTGTCTCTAATTATAACTAACAGAAGCAGGGTCGTTTATCCGTCTGTTGTCAATTTTGATGTCAGTTTTTAACTTCCTTACAGAGGGCTTTTTATGAACAAACAAACTTTACTGGCTGTAGCGTTAACTGCTGCAAGTGCTATGCAAATGGCAAGCGCCGAAGAATTTCTTGATAACAGATGGTACGCCTCGCCATTCGGTACATTCATCTCCCCAGGTGGTAATGACCTTCATCGCGGTCAACATGAAGGTTGGGGCGCAGGCTTAGGTATCGGTAAAATCATCAACGAACATTTCAACGTTGAAGTCAGAGGTATCTACGATAGCTTTGTCAGCAAAGACGGCGATTGGGATTCAGCGGGCGCCACTGCCGACGTGCAATACTACTTGTCACGCGGCAAATTCGCCCCTTACGGCGTTTTGGCCTTGGGTGGTTTGAACACTAGTGTTGGCAACAAAGATGCCGCTTCTTTCATCATCGAGCCAGGCGTAGGTTTGACTTATGAAGTGAATGACAACTTCTTGTTGCGCAGTGATGTCCGTTACCGTTACAACGATTCTGAAACCTTGTTCCCAGGCACTAAAGCAAATGACGAATTCCACGATGTGGTTGTCAACGTTGGCTTTGTTATCCCATTTGGCGCAAAACCAACTGCGGCTAAAGTTGAAATGCCAATGCCTGCACCAACGCCTGCTCCGATTGCCAAAGCTGTCGACTGCTCCACTTTAGATGAAGACGCTGACGGCGTTAACAACTGTGCGGACAAATGCCCAGGCACTATGTCTGGCAGCAAAGTGGATTTCGACGGTTGCCCAGTTAGCTTGGAATTGAAAGGCGTTAACTTTAAAGTTAATTCCGCACAATTGACCCCAGGCGCAATGGCTATTTTGGACCGTGTTGCCACAAGCTTGATGGGCTACCCAGAAAAGAATGAAATCGAAGTGCATGGTCACACCAGCAGCGAAGGTTCTACTGCCCACAACATGAAATTGTCACAAAAACGTTCACAATCTGTGGCGGACTATTTGAAAATGCGTGGCGTTACCAACCGTTTGGTTGCTAAAGGTTACGGCGAATCGACTCCTGTTGCTGACAACAGCACCGAAGAAGGCCGTTCAATGAACCGCCGTGTAGAATTGGTTTGGGGCAACTAAGCTCTAAATTGAAAGCTTAAGAAAAACCCGCCTGATGGCGGGTTTTTTTTTGCCCAAAAATAATCAGAAGCCAAGCCGCCTGGTGTGGGTTTGCGTCATTAAACCTGCACGGCCTGCCAAACCGGCAATAAGCGCGTTTGGCAATGTTGTTCAAAGTCTGCCCCCAAAACCGCCGACAAATCGGCATTGCCATACAGCCGCCGCAGTTCGGGTTCATAACCTCGTTGCATTTGGTAAGCCAGATAATCTTTAGCCGTATCGAGTGGTGATTTTTCTGCCCGCGACCCTGTTTCCAATTTATAAGCCTGTTGCACATAAAGCCAAGCCGCTTCGGTGAAAAAAGCATTCGGTTGCTGCTGGCCTTGTTGGTAAATGGCGAGCCAATCGGCTAAGGCCTCCAAGTCCGCCCATTCGGCGTCAAACCCATAATCGGCATCACTTGCCAAAATCGCAGTGGCTTGCGGTTGCACTTGATTAACCAGCAAGTGGTGCAGCCACGCCCCCAGAAAATCTTTACCTTTTAACGGCGAATAACGGTACAACAAACTGCCGTGCTGTTGGCAATGCGTCAGTTTGCCGACCAAACGGTAATTGCCGATACGCAAATCAATCGCCACGTCCGGTATGGTTTCGCCAAGGTTTTTGGCGCGGATTTTTTCGGCAAAAGCGTCGATGAGGGCTTGCTGGCGGTTAAATTCCAATTCACCTAACGCGCCCGACAGCCACAAGCCTTGCGCCTGTAATTTTTTTACCGACAACGGCGTTTGCTTTAAGGTTTGCTCCAACCAGCTTTGTTCCAGCAAGTAACGGTCTAAGCCGGTGACGGCAAACGGCTCGCGTTCTTCGGCAAGGCTTTCCAAGCCTTGAAAACGCAAACCCAATTGCCGCTGCATAAAATATTTTTGCGGATGCTGGAAAAACGCCAAAAAATCCGCCACTTCAACCACTGTTTCCTCGCTGTCTTCCGGCGCATCCTGATGGCTTTGCCACCATAAGCGGCTTGCTGTTTTTTCGCCCGACAAGGCTTTCGCGGTTTCGCAATCGGCCTGCGAAAAACTGTAAAAACCGTGGCTGCCATCAAAATAGCGCGGGCTGAAGGCTTGCAGCGGGTGCTTAGTGACCAAGCCTTTGAGCTGGTAACTGCTTTCCAGTACCTCCAGCAATTCGCTGATGACCACCGATGGTGGAATGCTGGCGTTGTCTTTAATCGACTGGCCCAGATAAGTGATAATCAGCTGCTGGCGCACCGACAGCAAAATTTCCAGAAACTGATAGCGGTCATCGGCACGGCGCGAGCGGTCGCCTTTGCGGAAATAATCCTTTTTGCCCAGCAAATCAAACGTCGGCAAACGGTCCACTTTGGGAAACTCGCCTTCGTTCATGCCCAATAAGACAATGACTTTGAACGGGATCGAACGCATCGGCAGCATCGAACAAAAAGTCAGCTGCCCGCGCAAAAAGCCGTTCGATGATTTGCGCTCCGCCATCATGCTTTCCAGCCAGCAGACCAACACCGTCAGATCAATGCCGTCTTCATGCTGCTGCAAATCATCGGCAGCCAAATCTGCCAAGAGTTCGTTGATTTCCCGGCGCTCCACCTCGTCTGCCGCCGCCAAGAACAAATCGGCATAGGCATACAGTTGGCTTGACCAGTCTTTTAAAGTTTTGGGTTTTTTTAAAGCGGCGCTGGCGGCAAACAGATTTTGTAAAAAATCCGCCAGACCGCCCAAGGCTTGCGCCGAAGCGCCTTCCAATTCGCTATAAGGCAGCACGCCATCGACAAAATCGGCATCGCTGCCGACCGCGTAACCCATCAGCAAGCGTTCCAGCGTCGCTTGCCAAGTGTTTTCACTCAGCTCGGGCAAGCCCAATTCACGCTTGTGCTGCGCCGACTTGCCCCAGCGTACGCGCGTGTCTTGCAGCCAATGGCGGATCAATTCCAAATCGGTTTCCGACAAACCAAAGCTGGCGTAAACGGCGGGCTGTTCCAGCAAATCCAACACCGCTTGCCAACCGAAACGGCTTTGGCTGACGCTCAGCAGGCGGATCAGCGCATCCAGCGCTGCGTTGCCAAGCCGCAAGCTGCGGTCGGCAACCGCATGTTGGATGTCATCAAACACGGCGGCGATAAACGGCTCGTAAGCTTCAATATCCGGAGCCATCACCACTATATCGCGCAGCTGCAAATCGGGATCGTTTTCCAGCGCGTGCAGCAACAGGTTCTTCACCACTTCCACTTCGCGCATACGGGTGTGGCAAGCGTGGATGCTGATGGACGCGTCGGGGCTTAAGGTTTGTTGGCTTAATGCGTTCATCAGCAAATCGTTTTGCAGATGCTGGAGATTGCTGTCGGCCTCGTTCAGCTCAAAACTGGCGGGTTCGACATCAAACTGCACCTGATCGAGCAACATATCCTGAAACTCGCGCCCTTGCTGGCCTAAAGCCACCAACAACGGATGCCCGCTGAATTCCTCGCTGCGCGCCTGGCGCTTGCCGGGCAAATCCGCCCAAAACTCCTGCGCGGGGTTGAGCAAATACACATGCAATTGGCAATGTCTGGACAAGCCTTGCAGAAAGCTTAAAAACAACGGCGGCAACGTGTTCAACCCAAACACCGACACCCGCTCCGGCAATTGCGCGCTGAATGCGCCCGGTTCGGCATCGGTCATTTTTGCAATCGCCGCCAGCCACAACGCGCCACGGTGCTGGGGGCCGGTTTGCGCGGTAATCTGCCGCCATAACGCCATTTGCCAGACTTCCGCCTCTTCGTTCGGGTAACAGCGCAGGCCTTGCTGCCATTTTGCCAACACATCGGGGCGCATAATTTGGTATTGGTCGAACAATTGCGCCAATTGCTGTGCCAACTGGAAACGCTTTAACGCCACATTGTCGCCCGACAAATACTGCTGCACCGGCACAAACGCTGCGCCTTCAAGCCGCCGCAACAAACTGTCGATACGCCATTGCATCAGATTGCGCTCAAACGCCGCATCGCTTAAACGGCTGTCAACCTGCGCCGCCATCCCGCTAAAAAACTTGCCCGGAAACAAAAACTGATAATTGCCAAACACCTGCAACTCGCTCGCCAACTGCTGCGCAATCCACCGCTCCATGCCTTGGCTTTGGATCAGCAACACTTCCTTGGCAAACGGCGACGACAACGGCGCATAACGGATCACCGCGCCCAAATGGGCAATCAGATTTTCGGTTTTGTTGGAACTGTGCAGGATGAACATGGCGGCAATGTATCTGGCGAGAGTGCAGGGGATTATAACGGCTGAAGATGGGCTTGCTGAAAAAAACGGCGGATTAGTGGGAGTGTGGCTTACGGAATTCGCAAACCTGTTTTTGGATTCCGCTTAAAGATAATGATGGCTTGGAAGAAATTGAACCGTTCCAAAAGGATTTCTGGGATTGCTGATGTGTGGATAGCTTGATGGCTTTCTTTAATCGTTTTAATCGTTGCAACGATTAAAACGATTTGCTAAGCTACCTCAAAACCACCACGAGGAAGCCGCCATGCCCGCCATTCAGCAACTCGAAAAACTTGCCTTACCCAACGCCCACGCCAGCCGTTTAAAACAACTGATCGGCATTTTAAAAACCAACCCCACGCCCAACTTGGCGCAGATTTTCCAAATCCTTTACCCGGAAGCGGACGAAAGCAAAGCCAAAAATGATTTTCGGCAATTGCTATTTGCTATCAATAACGCCCTAAAAGCGCATAACTCGCCGCTTGCCATCAGCACAGGCAACAAACACAAGCCGATCAGCGAACGCCAATTTAGCCTGCTGTCAACAGCGGAAGAATTGGATAAAGAACTGGAAGAATTCCACGAAAACACCGAGCGTTTCAGCGTTGCCGCCAGTTACGCCACCTCACAAATACTGGATGTCATCCCGCAACGCGCCTTAATGCTGCTGAAATGCTTCGTCAGTTACGCGCATGTCGATGCCGAAGACGATAACAAAACTGCCGAAAGCTTCTTTACCTTATTGCAGCAACACCTAAAACCCATACAAAACGTGCAATGCACTATTTGGCGTGATGACGGTTTAAGTTTAGGCAAAAACTATATAACGCAAATTAACCAAGCCTTAGATGAAAGCCACTGCGGCATTTTGCTATTTTCGCCAGGATTTTTTGGCAGCGATTTCATCCGCGACCACGAATTGCCCAAGCTTCTTAAAAAAGCTTATCTCGCGCCACTATTACTGAAACCCATTCTGCCTAAAAAGCACATCCCAGCCAATCTGGAAAAACTGCAATATTTCCATCAAAACAACCAAGCGTTTAGCGAACTCGATAGCGTCGGCAAAGCAGCATTTGTGCTGCAATTTGTTGATAAATTTATTGACGAAGCTATGCAGCAAATTTCAGCACCCACCAACGAAACCAGCCTATCCAGCCCAAAAAAGAAAACCAAAAGCAAATTAAAACCCACAAAAACTTGCGAAGACATCTGCTTGCCAGAAGACCTTGTTCAAGAATTACTAGATACACCACACCGCCCCAACTTCGATGTTGCCAATTTTGACCCCCATCTCCGTGAAAAAATACTGGCGGAATGGCGGGCCCAAACGGGTTTGCTAGGCGAAGCCGCACCCAGCGAAGCAGATAATTCGGTAATTGCGCTCGACAACTTGATGGCATGGTTTCAAGACCCCAGCAAAACCGCCTACGCCACAGTGCTGGCGGAATATGGCATGGGCAAAACCACGCTTTGCCAAAAACTGGTGCTGGATAACCAACACCGCCGCGCCGCTGGCGAAGACGTACCGCCGATTATCTATTTTGACCTTCGCAACCTCCGCGAACGTGCCACCTTAGCCACCGACACCATCGAAACCATTATCAACGAACTGATCCGCCGTAATTTCCAAGACGTCAGCAACCAAGATACTTTTACCGCCCAACAAGTCTTGCAAGCGGTGCGCGAAGACCACGCTTTAGTGATTTTTGATGGCCTTGACGAAGTGCTGACCACTGTCGATAGCCGCACGGGCGACGAATTCCTGCGCACTATTTGGAATGCCTTGCCGCCCAACCATGTTGCCGAACGCCGGAAACGGCAACTGCCTGTCGGCAAATTATTACTGACTTGCCGCAGCCATTACTTCCGCACTGTTACCAAAGAAGCCAATTTTTATACAGGACAAGGCCGGGATGGTTTCCGCGCTCAGGATTACCATGTGTTATGGCTGTTGCCGCTGACCGACGAACAAATCGACCAATACATCGAACAAAACTTTGCCACGCAAAGCCAACGCATTAAAGACGTGATTAAACAAGTCCATAACTTGGGCGATTTGGCGAAACGTCCGTTAAACCTAAGATACATCACCGAATTGTGGCCTCGCTTGGAGCAGCGCAAAACCCAACAAGGTAAGGCTTTACTCGCCAGCGATTTTTACTACGAACTGTTAGAGCAAGTGCTGGAGCGGGATGTCGCCAAAGCTCAATTCAGCCACGCCCACAAACGCGAACTGCTGGAAGCTTTAGCCGCTGAATTGCATCGTCGTGGTATCCGCAGTTGGGCGGTGGACGAACTGGAAGACTGGGCGAAAGATTACATCCACAATAATCCGCGTTGGCTGCGCGATTACGGACTCAGCCACGCAAAACCCAAAGACATCCAACAACGTTTGGAAGAACTGATTGAAGACCTGCGTACCGCCATGCTCATCGTCCGTGAAGGCGAGCAGAATTTCCGTTTTGCCCATACCTCCATCCAAGAATACGCGCTGGCGGCTTATCTTTACCGCGCCTTGAAACAAGGCGATGCCGCTGCCTGGATGATGCCGTTACCGACGGTAGAAACCTTGGATTTCCTCGGCGAACTGTTGCAAGGCGAGCAACAAGCCCTAGCCTTGGCAACTTTGAGTACACTAAGCCAACGCTACCAAGCACAAGCCAGCGAATTGCTGTTCGACTATGCGATTCGCGCCCATCGATCCGGCTATCCGTGCATCAGTTTACGTGGCTGCCAATTGCAAGGTGCAAAGCTAGACCATTTGCACATTCCCGAAGCTGCAACTGCTTTCGATATTAGCCAAGCTGATTTTACGAGTGCCGATTTAAAGCACAGCACTTGGTTTGGGCTACGGGCGGATGGCGCGATTTTCAACTATAGCGATTTGTCGTTTAGCGAATGGCATAACAGCAGTGCCTGCAATGCGCAATTCCAGCGCGCCGATTTAGTATCCTCGGTGTTTAGAAATACCGACTTTAGCGAAGCTGATTTTGGTTTTTCTAACGCAAAAAAAGCCGAATGGCGCCGTTGCCAAATGACAGGTGTGGCTTTTAATAACATAGGCGGCGATTTCGATAGCGTTGCCTGCCGGGTGCAAGGCCAATTACAAGAAGCCAAGCCCCAATCACTTGCCAAATTGGTAACAAACGTAGATTTGATCGACACTAGGTTGGTCAACGATTGTGCTTGGTCGCCGAACGACACGGTGCTGGCGAGTGCGTCCGATGACCACACAGTCAATCTCTGGGATACCACCAGCGGAAGGTTACGCATCTCACTGGTATGCCATGGAGAAGAGGTCAGGCAATGTGCGTGGTCGCCAGACGGCAAAATACTGGCGAGCGTGAGTAGTCACAACACAGTCAAGCTCTGGGATGCCGCCAGTGGCGGTTTGCGTGCCACACTGGTAGGCCATCAAAGCAGGGTAAGCCGCTGCGCTTGGTCGCCGGACGGTACGGTGCTGGCAAGCGCGTCCGGTGATGGCACGGTCAAGCTCTGGGATGCCACCAGCGGCAGCTTACGCGCCACGCTGGCAGACCATAAAGCCCGGATCACCTACTGTGCGTGGTCGCCGAACGGCACGATGCTGGCAAGCGCGGGCAGTAACGGCAAGATCAAGCTCTGGGATGCCACCAACGGCAGCTTGCACGCCCCCCTGGCAGGCCATGATCGCTGGGTCAGTCACTGTGCGTGGTCGCCGAATGGCAGAGTGCTGGCGAGCGCGTCCGTTGACGGCTCTATCAAGCTCTGGGATGCCGCCAGCGGCGGCTTGCGAGTCACGCTGGGAGGCCATAAAGCCGGGTTCACCTACTGTGCGTGGTCGCCGAATGGCAGAGTACTGGCGAGCGCGTCCGGTGACCGCACGGTCAAGCTCTGGGATGCTGCCAACGGCGGCTTGCGCAACACGCTAGCAGGCCATAAAGGCGGGGTCAGCCACTGTGCGTGGTCGCCGGATGGCAGAGTGCTGGCGAGCTCGTCCGTTGACGGCACAGTCAAGCTCTGGGATGCTGCCAACGGCGGCTTGCGCAACACGCTAGCAGGCCATGAAGGCTGGGTCAGGCTCTGTGAGTGGTCGCCGGACGATAAAACCATTGTATCGGCGGGTAATGATGGTGTGCGGCTATGGCGGGCAACTGACGGCAAAGCCTTACGGGCGTTTTACCATTTGCCCGCCAAGTTTAGCCCACAAGCGCAATACCTGAGCTTAGCCAATACCAATCTGGACAGCGATAACCCAGAGATAAACTGGGAAGTGGTGGATTATTCCGATGAAGCTTGGCGTTATGTGTTTTACCAAGGCCAAGACGCGCAAGGCCGTTTGCGCCGCTGGCCTTGGGAGCCTGTTTGATGGGGTGTTTGTAGGGGCTGTGGAGTGAAAAAACATGTTTTTTCACTCCTTTTTTGTGCAAGCAATTAATTTTTTGCCGCTAATTTCGGGTTGCCCTTACTTCACCGGCGCAGCATCTTCAGGGTTTTCCTGTTCAATAAAGGCGGTGTCGCAGCCGCTTTGGAAAAAGATGAATGAGGGTTGGAAGGCGACCACGTCTACGGTTAAGTGGTGGTCTTTTTTAAATTGTTTCAACGCGCCAGCAACGGCTTTTTGAAATTGGCTATCCAGTTGCTTGGCGAGTTTGTCTTGTGCTTCTTGGTTGTCCAGCACGAACGGGTCTTGGCCTAGGTTGGTTTGGTCAACGGCTTCTTGTAGGGCTTCGGCGGAAAATTCTTGGATTTTGGTTTCAAATTCGGCAAAGATTTTTTCGCCTTTTTGTTTTTTAATGTGTTTGATGTCGTCAAGGTCGGCGTAGATTAAAAAGCTGCCGCGTGTGCCTTGTTGTGGGTTTTTGCAGACACCGCCGTCCATAATTCTGACCAGCCCCAAGGTTTTTTTGCCTTGTTTGATCGACATCGGCGGGTTTTGGCCTTCTTGCATGTATTTTTCGTTGGCTATTACCGGTGGTTGTTGTGGTGCGGCGGGTGCTGTGGCGGTGCTGGCTTCGGGGGCAGCTGTGACGGCGGGCGTGTCTTTGCTGGGTTGGCTGCTGCAAGCCAGTAGGTTGAGGGTGGCGAAAACAGCCAGTGTTGCAAGTGCTTTATTCATTACGTTACCTACGCCTGATGGCGGTGTTGGGTGGGGTTGCCGATAAACGCGATATTATAGGCATTATGTGGGCTTGGCGGTATTATCATGCCGCTATTTGCTTGGGTGGCAAGTTTTTCATTTTAGGTGGGTTTTTTGTGTTTAAGATCAAAGTGTTAATTTTTTCTATAGGGTGTTTGGCGGGTAGTGTGACCGCTGCGTGGGGCAATTCGGCGGCAGATTGGGCAAAAGCCACGCATCCGGCGCAGATAGGCCCGACCAGTCAAGCGATTGGTACGTATAACGGCGGTTGCATCAGCGGCGCGGTGGCGATTGCCCGCGAGGGTTTGGGTTTTCAGCTGATGCGTTTGTCCAGAAACCGCGCTTATGGGCATCCGGACCTTAAGCAGTTTATTGAAAATTTGGGTGCTTATACGGCTAGCCAAGGCATGGGCGCGTTGCTGATTGGCGATTTGGGGCAGGTGCGTGGCGGCCCTACGTTAAGCGGACACCGCAGCCATCAGACGGGTTTGGATGTGGATATTTGGTTTTTGTTGTCCAAACAGGCGGCAAGCCGCATTTTAACGGCTAACGAGCGGGAAACGTGGAGTGCGCCGTCGGTGTTGCTGGGCAGTTCTGATGTGATCAATTACCGCGAGTGGTCGCCCGCCAATGAGAAAATCTTGCAGGCGGCGGCGTTGATGCCTGAGGTTGACCGTATTTTTGTCAACCCCAGCATTAAGCGTGAGTTGTGCAATAAACGCAGCGGCAATTCGGCATGGTTACGAAAAATCCGCCCGTGGTGGAAGCACGATGACCATTTCCATGTGCGCTTAAAATGCCCCGCCAATAATCCTTATTGCCAAAGCCAAGAGCCGCTGCCAGCGGGCGATGGTTGCGATGCCGGTTTGGCGTGGTGGTTTTCGGCAGAGGCGAAAAGCCCGACCGGTAAGAAGCCTGCGCCTTACCAGCCACCGGTGTTGCCCGCCTTGTGCAGTTCGGTTTTGCAGGCGCGCTAGCTTTTGCGGTGGTTAAGCGCAGGGCTTGCCAAAATAATCCAAACCCGCCAGCAAGCGCATATCGACGCGGTTGGCGTCCAAGTTGAGGTTTTTGAAGGTCTGTTTGATGCTTTGGGCTTTGATGGCTTCTAGCGATCCGTATCTGATTTTGAACAAGCGGTTTTTCATGGCGGGTGGATAAGCCGCCACGATGCCCGCAATTTGTTGGTCGATGAGGGCGCGGGCGGTGCGTAATTGTGCCGCTACGTCGGGTTTTAAATCGGGAAACTGGCTGTGTTCCGCAGGAGCGGTGGCTAGGGGCTTGGGCGAGGATTGGCCTGTCAAGGCTTGCAGCTTTTTGCTTTTCGCCAGCGGTACCAGCAGGCTGCTGTCGCTGATGCGCAGTTTGGCGGGGTGGTTTTGGGTTGGCTCTGACATGGTGGGATGAGGTCTTGATTCTGAATAGGCTTTGCTTAACGGAACGATGGGCTAGTTGCCAGCCCATCGGCTTTAGCTTAAGCGGTTAGAACGGGATGTCGTCGTCATAAGGTTCATCAAAATTATCGTGCGCCATGCTTTGTGGTTTGCTGGGCGCGGCTTGTCTGGGTTCGGCGGCGGGGTATGACGCGCCGCCTTCATTGCGTTTGCCAACCAAGTCGATAATGTTGGCAACCACTTCCAAGCTGGTTTTGGTGCTGCCGTCGTTGGCTTTGTATTCGTTTTGGCTCAGTTCGCCAGAGACGAACACTTGCTGGCCTTTTTTCAGGTAGTTTTGTAGTGAGCCTTCGGCGCGTTTGCCAAATAAGGAAACCCTAAGCCATAAGGTTTGTTGTTTGTCGCCAAAGCCAATGTTGTTGGCAACGGTAACGCTAAGGACCGCCATACCGCTGGCGGTGTAACGCACTTCGGCATCGCGCCCGATTGTGCCGGTAAAACTGAAGACATTGCTCATGATATTTCCTTGGGTAAAGTGGGATAGGCTTATTATCCTTGGCTTTGCCGGGCTATCCAAGTGGTTTAAGTGCTGATGCCGTTAAGTTAGGTTATTCATGGTTCGACAGGCTCACCACGAATGACTCTTAATGCTTCATCATAGTTTTTAAATGGATTGCTTAATTTAACGATTTGGGCTTTAACGCGGTTGGATTGTCGTTAGTGATTTTTTCAGATCATTTTTTCAAAACAAGTCAAGGTAATATTAACGTTTAAATTTTCTGGTATCTGGCTAGACTTTTTTCGAACAATCTAATGTCGAGTTAGGTTTTTCATCACTTAAAGTTTAATGGATAACAATTGGAGAATTTATGAAAGCGTTTATGAAAGTGGTTGTGATGGTGGTGGCGTTTGCAGCGGGGTTTGGTGTGTGTGCCGCACCGGTCAATATCAATACCGCTGATGCGAACACGATTGCCGATGCGTTGAACGGCATTGGCCTTAAAAAAGCCGAGGCGATTGTGAAATACCGCGAAGAAAAAGGGGCGTTTAAAACAGCTGAAGATTTGTTAAATGTACCTGGCATCGGCGAAAAAACCTTGGAGAAAAACAAGTCTGACATTTTGTTGGATGCGGCGGCAACACCTGAAGCTGCAGCGGCTAAGCCCGCCGAAAAAGCTAAAAAATAAGCGTTAGCCAATAAGGAGTTCAAAACCTGTTTTGGACTCCTTTTTTATTGTCCGCGTTGCCAAGCATGGAAACGCTTTAAGACGGGCAACAGCATTTTCGGCACCTGTTTACGTTTCCAAACCCCCGCCACATATTTATTGGCTTCCGCTTTGGTGGGATAAATATGTAGCGTGCCAAGCAGTTTGTTAAGCCCAATTTTGCACTGCATAGCCAAGACAAATTCGGCTAATAAATCGCCCGCATTCGTACCTACCAGCGTTACACCCAAAATACGGTCACTGTCGGGCGGCGTCAGCACTTTGATAAACCCTTGGGTTTCGCCGTCAATAATGGCGCGGTCCAGATCATCCAGCGGGTAAAGGCTGGTTTCATAGGCAATGCCTTGCGCACGGGCTTCTTGTTCGTTTATGCCGACTCTGGCCACTTCGGGATCGGTAAAGATTGACCAAGGGATGGCGGTGTAGTCGGTACGGAATTTTTTAAATTGCCCGAACAGCGCATTGACGGCGGCGTACCAAGCCTGATGAGCGGCAACGTGGGTCAGTTGGAAAGGCCCTGCCACATCGCCGCAAGCAAAAATGTTGGGGTAGTTGGTTTGTTGGAAATCATTGGTGGCAACGGTGTGATGTTCCGAAAGCGCAATGCCCAATTCCTCAATGCCGTAGCCTGTCAAATTGGCTGCGCGGCCCAGTGCCAGCAACACTTCGTCGAAAGCTATCCGTTCGGTTTTGCCTTGGTGTTCCGCCAGTAAGATTTTTTCGCCATTTTCGGTAACAAAACCTTTCGCAACATGGGCAAGTCGCAGCTGGATGCCTTCTTGCTGGAATTGGCTGGCGATAACGTTGGAAACATCTTCATCTTCATGTGCCAATAAGCGCGGTGCGATTTCCACGACAGTGACTTCTGCGCCAAACCGGGCGAAGCATTGCGCCAATTCGCAACCCATTGCCCCGCCGCCCAACACCAGCAAACGCTTGGGCAGCTTGCGCAATGTCCAGATGGTTTCTGAGGTGAAGTAGGCCATGTCAGCAAGACCTTCGATCGGCGGTAGCCAAGGCCGTGCGCCGGTGGCGATGACAATGGCGCGGGTTGAGATGATACGGGTTGCGCCTGCTTCGGTAACGCTCACTTGCCAAGGGGAAAGGATTTTGGCCTCGCCTATCAGCACGTCAACGCCTAAATCGGTATAACGTTGAACGGAGTCGTGCGGGGCGATGCGCTTGATGGTTGCTTGAACGCGGGCCATGATGTCGGCAAAGTCGAACTCGGCGCTGGCGCTTTTAATGCCAAAATCCTTGGCGCGTTTGAGTTCGGCAAGCCATTTTGCGGTGCGGATCAGGCTTTTTGAGGGTACGCAGCCGGTGTTGAGGCAATCGCCACCCATTTGGTGTTTTTCAATTAAGGTGACTTTCGCTTGGCTGGCGGCGGCAAGGTAGGCCGTTACCAAGCCACCCGCGCCCGCACCGATCACAACCATATTGGTGTCGAAATGCTTGGGTTTTTGCCACGCGGCGTATATTTTTTTGGCGTTAAAAAAATCGGCCGATTTCTTCGACAGTAACGGAAAAACGCCCAAGAGTATCAATGCGCCAAGAATATCGGGCAGCAAAATGCCTGATAAAGAATGCAGTTGCCCCAGTTGGGTACCCGCATTCACGTAAACCAGCGTACCCGCCAACATGCCCACTTGGCTGACCCAATAAAAGGTTCGGGTTTTTAGCGGGCTTAAACCCATCAGCACGTTAATTAAAAAGAACGGGAAGACCGGCACCAACCGCAAGCTAAACAAATACAGTGCGCCATCTTTGGCGATGCCGGCGTCGATGACTTTTAGGCGGTCGGCAAACCGGGCTTTAACAGCGTCCCTAAACAGATAACGTGCGGATAAAAAAGCCAGTGTCGCGCCTAGGCTGGAGGCGAAAGAAACCAGTACCGTTCCCCAAAACAGCCCGAAAACAGCACCGCCAGCCAAGGTCAGCAAGGCCGCGCCAGGCAATGACAAGGCGGTGACCGCAATGTAAATCAGCCCGTAAATCAGGCTGGCGAGGGCAGGGTGTTGCTGCCGATAAGCGGTCATATCGGCCTGTTTTGCTTGCAGCCACTCCAAGGTGAAATAATGCGGCAAGTCAGAGAGGAAAAATGCGGCTATTAGGCTTACCAAGACAGCAAGCAAACCGATGCGGAATAGATTCATAGCATTTTCTCGGCACGTTAAGACGCCACTTATTGCTGTGGCAAGCAAATCAAAGTCCGTTTTTGTGCAACGGGATACCATTGATATGAACCCACAGCGGGGTTTTGTCAATGATGCAAGGGGAAATTTGTTGGTTGGGCGGGGCGGAAGGCGGGGATTTGGCATGGGCATAACGGCAAATAGCCGTTATGCCCTACGATGATTACAAGCTATCTAAAATCGCTTTTTTAACATCGTCCAAATTGGCGTCAATGGTGACCGGTTTGGCCTCGGCACATTGCTGCATGGCAATTTCAGGGTCTTTAATGCCGTTGCCGGTCAGTGTACAAACAATGCGGCTGCCTTCTGGGATTTTACCGATGCTGATGTCATGCAAGGCACCTGCCAAGGAAGTGGCGGAAGCGGGTTCGCAGAAGACACCTTCAAATTGCGACAACATTTTTTGCGCCGCCAAGATTTGTTCGTCAGAAAACTTATCAAACCAACCGCCGGATTCTTTCTGCACGTTCCAAGCCAAATCCCAAGATTGCGGGTTGCCGATGCGGATGGCGGTTGCCAACGTTTCAGGGTTTTCAATCGGGTGGCCTGCCACAAAGGGCGCGGCACCGGCGGCTTGGTAGCCACACATGATGGGCAAACTGCGGGTCACTGCCGTGTGGGTCGCCGAATAGCGGGCGTATTCAGTGTAGCCTTTCCAGTAGGCGGTGATGTTACCGGCGTTGCCGACCGGCAAGCAGTGGTAATCGGGGGCAAAACCCAATTCATCAACGATTTCAAAGGCCGCCGTTTTTTGGCCTTCAATGCGGTAAGGGTTAATCGAGTTAACGATGGTGACCGGGGCTAGCTCGGCGACTTCTTTAACCAAAGCCATGCCTCTGTCAAAATTACCGTTGATTTGGATGATTTTGGCGTCGTACATTAAGGTTTGCGCCAATTTGCCCAACGCAATTTTGCCTTCAGGAATCAGAACGAAGGCTTTAATACCCGCACGGACGGCATAAGCGGCAGCTGCGGCAGAGGTGTTGCCTGTGGACGCGCAAATGATCGCTTGGCTACCGGCTTCTACCGCTTTGGTGACCGCCATGGTCATGCCACGGTCTTTGAAAGAACCGGTGGGGTTTAGGCCTTCAAATTTGACGTAAATATCGACGTCTTTGCCAATCAGGCGGGGGATGTTTTGCAGTTGTATCAACGGCGTATTGCCTTCGCCCAAGCTGATAATGCGCGTGTTGGCACTAACGGGCAGGCGAGAGCGGTAGCGTTCGATAAGTCCGGTGTAGCGGGTCATGGGAGTCCTATTAATCAATGATAAATATCTTTGCGATGTCCAACGGCAAGGATGTGGACAAGCAATTGTTGGTTTTGGATTTCGTAAATAATGCGGTAATTGCCGACACGAACCCTAAAACACGGCGGTTTTCTGCCTTTTAATTTTTTAGCACCGTCGGGATAAGGCTTGTCGGCAAGCTGATAAATCGCCGTCAACAATTCAGCGACTACATTCTTGGGCAATTTTAAAAGCTCCTTCTCGGCAGACGCTTTAACCAAGATTTCAAATTTTGCCATGCCGCTTTAGGTTTTCCACCACTTCCGCCAGCGGAATGCTGGCTTCGGGTTCGCGTTCTTTCACTAATGCCAAGTCCTCTAAATCTTCCAGCGTTTGCAGCAAGGCGTGATAGTCAGCTATCGGCAAAATGACGGAAATTTTGTCACCGTTTTCGTTAGTGATGTATTGGGTTGGCATCGGCATGGATTTATGATCCTAACCCAAAGTTTCCAGACGGATACGGTTGACTTTGCCGGTGACGGTTGGCAAAGCCTCAATTTCGGCAATCGCGGCGTTCATTTCTTTTTCTGGGGTGATTTGCGTCAACATAATCACTGGCACCACGGTTTCGTCTTTTAACGGTTGTTTTTGGATGAGGGCTTCGATGCTGATGTGGTGTGCCGCCAAAATTTTGGTGACATCAGCCAACACGCCCGGTTTGTCTTCGGCGGTCAGGCGCAGGTAATAAGCGGTTTTGAAGCTGTCTGCGCCAAGTACTTGTATGTCATCCAAACGGTTGGCTTGGAAAGCCAAATGCGGTACGCGGTTTTCAGGGTCACTGGTTAAGGCGCGGACGACATCAATGACATCCGCCACCACCGCTGAAGCGGTCGGCTCGGCACCTGCGCCTGCGCCATAATAAAGCGTAGGGCCAACGGCATCGCCTTTCACCAATACGGCGTTCATCACGCCATTGACGTTGGCAATCAGGCGGCGTTCGGGGATAAGGGTCGGGTGGACACGCAATTCAATGCCTTCGGCAGTTTTGCGGGCAATGCCTAAGTGTTTGATGCGATAGCCCAATTCTTCGGCATATTCGACATCGACACGGGTAATTTGAGTAATGCCTTCGGTATAGACTTTTTCAAACTGTAAAGGGATGCCAAAGGCGATAGAAGCCAAGATGGTCAGTTTGTGGGCGGCATCAATGCCTTCGACATCGAAAGTTGGATCGGCTTCGGCATAGCCTAAAGCTTGTGCTTCTGCCAAGACATCGAAAAAGTCACGGCCTTTGTCGCGCATTTCGGTGAGGATGAAATTGCCTGTGCCGTTGATAATGCCTGCCAACCATTGGATTTGGTTGCCGCTTAAACCTTCACGGATGGCTTTGATAATGGGGATGCCGCCAGCAACCGCCGCTTCGAAAGCGACGATGACGCCTTTTTCGCTGGCTTTGGCAAAAATTTCGTTGCCGTGCAAAGCAATCAGGGATTTGTTGGCGGTCACCACATGTTTGCCGTTGGCAATGGCTTGTAGCACCATGTCTTTAACAGGGCCAGCACCACCGATGAGTTCCAGGACGATGTCAATTTCAGGGTCATTGATGATGTCCATCGGGTCGGTCGATAAAACAATGCCTTGCGTATCACAGATACGGGGTTTGTTTAAATCTTTTGCCGAAGCGCGGGTGATGATAATTTCCCGACCTGCGCGTCTGGCTATTTCCGCTGCGTTCCGTGCCAATACATTGACAGTACCACCGCCAACAGTGCCCAATCCTAATACACCCACTTTTACCGGTTTCAAAATCTGCTCCCGCTTAACCAAAAAACAACATTATATTTCATAAACAGCCTGATGCGACCCAGAAAGCAAAGAAACTTGCCAAGCCATCAGTGGGTTTGGGGCTTGTCTGCCGCTTGTGCCAGCTTTTTGCGGACTTTTTTACTGACCATATCAATAAACTCGTCGCTGTTTTCGTAGCCTTGCTGTTGGATAAAGCCAATAAAACTGGCAACCAGTTGCTTAGTGCCTGCAATTTCTTCGTGCGAACGTCCGCAACCTTGACAGTGGGTGCCATCTTTTGTGCAAAGATCGGCGCAAGGGTTAAATCTCATAAAGTTTGCTCGGAATAGACTGAGGGAAATGGTTAAGGTTAAACGACTTGGTCTTTCTTCATCATCATGCGGATACCGCGAATAGCCTGACGGGTACGGTGTTCGTTTTCGATCAGGCCAAAGCGGACGTGGTCGTCGCCGTATTGACCAAAGCCAATGCCGGGCGCAACCGCCACTTTCGCTTCCAGCAATAGTTTTTTGGAGAACTCAAGTGATCCCATCGCTTGGTAGGCTTCTGGGATTTTCGCCCAAACAAACATGGTGGCTTTGGGTTTTTCCACGGGCCAACCGGCGGCATTCAGGCCATCGCATAATACGTCGCGGCGTTTGCGGTACATTTCCGAGATTTCTGCCACGCAATCTTGTGGGCCTTCCAAGGCGGCAATCGCGGCGATTTGGATGGGCGTAAACGTGCCGTAATCCAAATACGATTTGATCCGTGCCAAGGCCGAGACCAATTCTTTGTTGCCGCACATGAAGCCCACGCGCCAACCGGGCATGTTGTAGCTTTTCGACATGGAGAAAAATTCCACGGCAATGTCTTTGGCGCCTTCAATTTGCAAGATCGACGGGGGTTTGTAACCGTCAAACGCAATATCGACATAGGCAATATCGTGTACGACCCAAATGTTGTGCTCTTTTGCCAAGGCGATAATTTTCTCGAAGAAATCCAGTTCCACGCATTGCGCGGTCGGGTTGCCCGGGAAGTTGATAATCAACATTTTGGGCTTAGGCCAGCAATCGACAATGGCTTTGCGCAGCTCTTCAAAAAAATCCACGCCTGGAATAAGCGGTACATGGCGTAAGTCCGCACCGGCAATGACTACGCCGTAAGGGTGGATAGGGTAGGCGGGGTTCGGTACCAGTACCACATCGCCAGGGCCTAAGGTGGCTAACGCCAAATGCGCCAAGCCTTCTTTGGAGCCGATGGTGACAATGGCTTCGGTTTCAGGGTTCAAGTCCACATCGAAACGGGTTTTGTACCAGTTACAAATGGCTTTTCTCAGTCTGGGAATGCCTTTGGACATGGAATAGCGATGCGTATCTTCGCGCTGGGTCGCCTCAATCATTTTATTGACGATATGTTTAGGCGTTGGCTGATCGGGATTGCCCATGCCGAAATCAATAATGTCCTCGCCATCCGCTCGTGCTTTGGCTTTTAACTCGTTGACGATGTTAAAAACATAAGGTGGCAAGCGGCTTATTCTTTGAAATTGTTCCATTAACGGCTCTTAAGCAATCAGTAGATAAAGTGGGGAAGGGGTTAAAGTACTTATTGTACCTACAATCTGTCAATTGGTGATGCCAAGCTGGCAAGGTTTTGTGAAAGACAGTCGCGGTATTATAAACGCTTAGCGTCTTTAAAAGTATTTGTCCGCTTGGGGCGAAGCAATTTATAGGGAGAATAAGCGGGCTTTAATGCAGTCAAACGCTTTTTAAGATGGGCAGGTGAATGGCTTGGTCGGCGTCCAAATAGGTTTTGGACGCCGTTTTTGATAGGTAAAGGGCGGTTTAAACGTTGATTTCGACGGGTTTTCCCATACAAATCCGTAGATAAATCCGCGCAGCGGCAATGCCATTGATGACGAAACTCACGGCTATCAGCGCTGCAATCCACGCAAACTCCTTACTGGCGTGGTAAAGCAGCAAGTCTTCGCCGATAAATGCGGGGGTAATGGGGAAGCCCACCAAGCCTAAAAAACTGACAAATAAAACGACAGCTAGTACAGGATTGGTCTCTGCCATTGCCCGATAAGCGAAAGGCATATTTTTAAACTTTTCCGGTTTAGGCAATCTCAGCAACACCACCCAACCCAATAGCCAAGACGGAATAATACCGCTGGCAAACACGGCAATGTCGAAAGCCGCATCAGGGTGTAATAACCAAACCGACGCGCCTGCCAGCAAACAACTGGCGGCAACGGCGTTCCATGTGTTGATAAAGCTGTGTTTTTGGCTAAAGGCGCTGAGCGATGCCAATACCATCGCCAAGGCTAAAGGAATCGCCAGCCATTGGGTTTCGATAAAGTCACCTTGTTGCAAGATAACCAAGCCACCGATCAACAATCCGGCCAATAGGCATTTGACCCAAATATTGACAGCATTTATCAGTGCTCCGATGCGTTTTAACGGTGACCACAACAACCAACGCACCAGCAATTCCAAATTGCCTTCTTGCAAGGCGAACACATATAAGGTGTTTTGCAAAACCTCAGGCAAAGTGTCGCGGATAGAGACGGGTAAACGGGCTTTCAGCGCGGCGTTGGGCGCGGTCATGTTGGTATCTATCGCACCTTCTACGCGCATGGCGTGGGCGACAATGGAGGGCGATACCAGCAATTGGTAACAACGTAAAAACGCATTGCCCAAAAAATGCACCAGCACCAAGCTTTCTAAACCGAACGCCAATTCCATAAACATAAAGCCCACTTGGGTGATGGACGCATACGCCACTTGGCCTTTGATGTTGGATTGGGTTTTTTCGGCAAGGCTGGCGATGATGACGGTGAGCAGGCCGATCATAAACAAAATGGAGCAAGTCAGGATGTGATAGCTCCAAATCGGCAGGGTACGCAGCAATAAAAATACCCCTAAATGCACCGACAACGCGCCGTAAAAAATCGCGCTGGATGGCGTTGGCCCTTCCATCGCCCGTGGTAACCAAAAGCAAAACGGAAACTGTGCCGATTTGCCGGAAGCGGCAACGAAAACCAATAACGACATCAGCAACAAGGCCGGATAGCTGGCAGGTGCGGGGGCGTTATGTTCAAACAATACTGATAAGTTGCTGAAATGGTCACTTTCGTGGAACAGCTGGTGGCTCATCCACGCGCCCAACAACAAGCCGATGTCACAAAACCGATACACGGTGTAAGCGCGTAAGGCATTGCGGACGGGTTGTATACGTTCGCGGTAGAAAGCAATCAACAAAAACGAGGAGATGCCGACGATTTCCCAGCCCGCAAACAACATGTCGATAGAACCCGACAACACCACCATGTTAAGGCCAAAAGCAAAACCAAAAATGGTGATGAAAAAGCGTTTATAGCCTTGCTCGCGGTGCAAATAATTGCGGCAATAGCGCACGATGACCGAAAAAATCACCCAAACAGCAAACAAATACGCCGCGCTGATTTCGTCCAGATAAAACAAAATCGGTAGCTCATAGCTGCCGTGTTCGTACAGCGTAAACCATTCAAACTCATGGGCGACAAAGCCGCTGTTGGCCCATAAGGCAAACAAAGCGATTTTACTTAAGCCCATGGCATACGTTGTCCACGAGGAAATCACCGATATTTTCTTTTCAGAGCTGCCCAATAACGTGATCAGCAAGATGCCGACGAACGGTAGGAAAAGGCAGGAGAGGATTAATGCGTTCATTTAAGAGTTCCAAATTAAGCGAAAGGCGAAAGTTTTGGTAGGTTGGGTTAGGCGATAGCCGTAACCCAACATTTGTTGCCTCGATGTGTTGGGTTGCAAACGGCGCAGCCTTTCTCCGTTCGTCCTGAGCTTGTCGAAGTATGAATGGAGAAAGGCTGCATGCTCCCAACGTAAATCTGCCCATCCTTCGACAAGCTCTCGGCAACTGACCTGTCCTTAGACCCCCTTGGGGGCGTTGCTCTACCTCCTGCATCCGTGCAGTCGAGGACGAACGGATTTACGTTTACCTGTCAAAACCAAACTGACTGGGTACTAAGCCGCTTTCAAAATATGCACCGGAATCGTGTGCCGTTCGCCGCGAATAATGACGGCGGAACTGTCTGCCGTCGGCACTTGGTAATCGCTAGGCAATTCGATTTTTTCCCAGCCGCTTTGGTGGTAAAAATACAGCTCGCGGCTTTCAGGATGGCAGGCTGCCAAGCGTACCCAATCGTTATTCAGCCATTCCATCAAGGCCGCGCCTAGTTTGGTGAAAGCCTTATCCAGCAGTTCGGTGCTTTGCTCAATCACAATCAACAAGCGTGACGGCTCGTGGACTTCAATCATTTGCGACGGCAAACCGGTGCGTAAATCGCCTTCGACACCGTTGGCTACGCCCAGCAGACCAATGACGTTATGCGGCAATTTTGTGCCAGCGCCATACACGGAGTTATCGACGCGTGAGAACAAATATTCCAAATTAATGCCGCCGCACACCGGAATCACCGCCGAGAGGATTTTGACGATGATGTTGCCTTCGGGGTCGGTGTTGGGATCGTAAGAATGCAAGAACGAACGGCGGTCTAAAAACAGGCCGCTGGTCAGCTGCCGTCTGCCGACGACTGCATAGAGATTATTGGAATGGTTCAGCTCAGGCCTCGGTTCAAAAATCGACGTTGCCCGTGCTTGTACGTGGGCGTGGGCATCATCGTGGTCGTGGCCTTGTGGTGCCAATTCAAACCAGCGGCAACGTTCCAAGGCGTTTTTGTCCAACGCTTGCGCCATTGCTGCTTGGAAGGCTTCCAGGGTTTCGGTAGGGTAGCCTGCCAATAAATGTTGGTCGAAATAGGTGATTTCATCGCGGCTGGTGTTGTGCAATGCGCCGACGAAAAGCGTGGTGATAGGGATGGTAATGCCGCGTTCGCGTAAAATTTCGCGGACTTCCAAACTGTTCGCCATCCATGCAAACGCCCGCGCATTGGGTGCGCCGGGTTTGCCGGAACACGCGCCGCAATCGTAAGCGGCAAAATGCGGGTTGTTGGTGCTGCTAGAGCCGTGCGCGACCACGACCACCAACGGCGCAAAGTTTTTGGTCAGGCCAATATTGCGTAACAAGCCTTCAATTTTGTCCGCCATTTCAATGTAAGAAAAGCCCAGCAAACGCCCGTCTTCGGTGGGTTCGTCGCTTTCGCGCAATAAATGCAAATGCGTGTGCGCCGAGACTTCGCTGAGTTTTTGAATTTTTACCAATTGCGTGCCAGGCCGGAACACATCCCACAACATTCGTCCGGCATAGCTAAAACCTAACAATTGCGTATACAACCAGCCACGGAATAGCGAATGCGGTTTGATGTGCAAATCTGACAAGCCATCGGTGATGGCCTTTTTTTCCGGCTCGGTTGCCAAGCTGGTTTCTAAAATCAAATGCTTGGGGCTTAAGATGTTGGGGCATTGGGCGACCGGATACGCATCGTCAAAACCTTGGTATAAAAAGTCGATACCGAAAAAACCTGCCGCGCCGAAGGTTTCGATGGCGGGGTTGGCTTCTTCTAAATAACGGCGTAGTGAACACTCGCGGTCATCAATACAGAAGAACGCTTGGGCAATCGGTGTGGGCTTGGGTTTTTCCGCAGGCGCAGGTTGGCGTTGCAAGCCTGCCAATAATTCCGCGTGCAGCGAGTATTCCATGGCTTCGTGCCAGATTTTTAACGACAGCGGCACAGTAGCTTGTTCTTCATAATCGCTAAGCAGCGGAATATCGCCTGTTGCTGGCAATTGCGCGACAGCGATAAAGTGATCGCCGCGTTTTTTCGCCATAATGGCCCACTCCACCAACAGCTCCACGGCAATCATTTCTTTTAGGGAAATGTTGCGCCGCTCCAGCAAGGCTTTTTTATCCAGTTCAATCAAGCGCACCATACCAGCCCAGCCTGGATGACCTAGCAGCATTTCCAAAAGATATTGTTCGTACAAGGCTTCATTGCCAACCAAGCGATGTAGGCAGGCCGCAATCACATCATCAGGTGTGCCGTTGAGCATTTCCCGCATGGTTAAGCTATCGAAAGGGTATAGCGGCAATAAGCTGTTTTGCGCTAAACGCCACACGCAATCCCAAAACGATTCGTCCGGTTTCGCTAAAGTCCAACGGCTGATGCCTTGGTCGAGAAAATTGCCCAGCAAGCGGAACATCACCGGATGCACTAGCGAATTCAAATCCACTTCCAAGTGACTGATCCAGCGATTGCGGATGCCGTGGTTGGCTAAGGAAATCGGCGGGTAATGTTGGCTGTGGTCAACAATGAATAGATTGGTGCGTAACAGCGGGAAATGCTCGGGCGTGTAACCGGATTGTTTGATGGCCCAATCAATAGCGAAATCTTTAATCCGGCCTTTTTGGTACATGGCTTGGTAATCTGCCATCGGCAAATAACTGCGTGCACCGAACACTTTAGCGGCAACCGCTACGCCTTTGTGGAACGGGTAATGTTGTACCGCGTGTAAGGTGTTGTGGTGGATGAAATCTTTAATCGGACCTTGGGTGGGCAGCCAATGGGCAATATGCTCGATGGCGGTATCCAAATGGAAGGGGTGGTTGTTGGTGTGTCTTGCTAAAGTCATGAGCTGACTCCTAATAGGTTGAGAAAATTAATCCTCCCAACGGATGTGGCTTTTAGGTGTTGGGGTTAAGGCGTTGCTGAACAAAGCCTTCGACAGGCTCAGGCCGAACGGTAACTAATTGATTCCGTTCGTGCTGAGCTCGTCGAAGCATGAATGGAATCAATTAGTTCAGCGATTCCTTAGTAAATAACCCCAACTTGCATTGCGGTGGCGATAAACCTTTCAGGTTTTAAAAACCTGAAAGGTTTTTTATCAGCTTAATCCCACTGGACGATACGACGAGCTGCTAAAGGATGATCGGCATAAGCTTGGTGGTATTCCAAGCCTTCAAAAAGACATTTTCCGCCTTTGCCTTCGTAATCGTGTTGGAAATCGTGGAAGAATTCCATCACCGAGTGGTCCAGCATGTAAGCGTTGTTTAATTGAAAAATCACGGTTTTGCCTGCTTCGATTGCCAATACGGCATCTTTTAATTTCAACATGTTGGAGAAAATAGCCGCGCCACTGACTTCTACCACTACATCGCCGGAATGGGTTTGTTTAATTTCGAACTCAATTTTGAACAAGTTGTTGAACTTAACGCCGCGAATTAAATGGATGACGATTTTAGTCACGATACCAATCGCCACGCCCACCAATAAGTCGGTGGCAATCACGCCAATAATGGTGATGATAAAGATCAGCATTTGTTCTTTGCCCAAATTTAACACCTTGCCGAATTCTTTCGGTGATGCCAAACGGAAGCCAGTAAACACTAACAAAGAAGCTAAGGCAGCCAAGGGAATGCTATGGATTAAGCGTGGGAACAAGGCCACGAACAACAATAAAAACAAGCCGTGGAAAAAGTTCGCCCAACTAGTTTTTGCGCCATTGCTGACGTTGGCAGAACTCCGCACAATCTCGGCAATCATCGGCAAGCCGCCAACCAAACCTGCCAATAAATTACCGGCACCGACCGCAGTCAAATCTTTATCTAAATTGGAATGGCGTTTGTAAGGGTCTAATTTATCCACCGCCATTGCACTCAATAAACTTTCTAAGCTGCCTACTAAGCAGATACTAATCACGGCTTCCCAAAATTCCAGCGTGGCGAATTTGGAGAAATCAGGGAAGTAAAAGCTAGACATGAAATTATCGGAAATGGCGACCAAAAATTTCGGGCCAATGATGGCTTCGTGATGCGGCAAAAAAGCCGTATCGGGCAAGAACAAGTACATATGTTCATGTTCCAAATCAAAGTAATTGCCCAAACCAATGCCCACCAAAACCACCACCAACGGTGCAGGAATCATTTTTAACAGCGGATTTTTCAGCATCGACCAGATAATTAAAATCACCAAACCAGTGCCGCCGATAATGGCAATTTCTGGATTCAAATTCATCAAGCCTTGCGGAATTTGCATCATGGTTGAAATTAAACTACTGCCTTTTTCTGGCGAGCTGCCCATCACCACAAAAATCTGTTTAGTCATGATGATGATGCCAATCGCCGCCAACATGCCGTGGACGACCGATGCCGGAAAAAATGAGCTTAAGCGTCCGGCTTTAAAAAAGCCCATTAAAATCTGGAAGACACTGGCGACCACGATAGCCGCCAAAGTGTAGCGGTAGCCCGCCATAGCATCGCCTTCACCCAGCGCTTGCACCGCGCCCAAAACCACCACAATCAAACCCGCCGCTGGGCCGTTGATGGTAACGAACGAACCGCTTAAACGTGATACCAAAATGCCGCCGATAATGGCGGTGATAATTCCTGCTGAAGGCGGAAAACCGGAAGCCATCGAAATGCCCAAACACAAAGGCATGGCAATTAAAAACACCAAGAAACCGGACAATAAATCACTCTTCCAGTTTTCTTTCAAACCGGCGAATCCGGTTTTGGGTAATGCAGATAGGCTGCTAATGCTCATCGTTTATCCTCTAAATTAAGGCCAATTACGGACTGCTTTTTCACTGCAACCGATAGCGTTTCCCTAAGCGAGCAGTGATGACACCAGCAATGAAGCAATTGCCGAGCCAACTTGTTGATGCGAGTGAAAAGTCTTGACGATTTTTTTAAATGATTGAAAAAATAGACTTTGTTTTTGACGGCTGCTGTTAGCCGAAAGCGGGCGGATGCCTTGGCAAGGATGGCGAGCGGTTGAAATAAACCTGCCTTGGTGGATTTCAACCGCTGGAATTGGCGGGTGGTTTAAAAAAACTATTTTGTTTGGGCGGGTTTGCCCGCTCTGCTAAATTGGATGAAAGGTAAAAAATCCGGCCTGTGATAGAATTATTTAGTGTGCATATATGATGGCAGATTTGAATGGCGATTAAAGTTGTAGTCGATACCAATGTATTAGTCGCCGGATTAATCGGCGGAAAAGGCCCAAACCGGGAAGTGCTGCGCCGCTGTCTTTTAGGTGAATTGCAACCGTTTGTCGGCAACGCGCTTTATCTTGAATATCAAGACCTGCTCAATCGAGAAAACATTCAACGGCTTTGCCAGCAAACATCCGTATCCCTGATGGAATTTCTGGACGGCTTCGCGCAAGTTTGCACACCAATAGATGCCCGTTATCTCTGGCGACCTAATTTAAAAGACGAAGCTGATAATCATTTAGTCGAACTGGCGATTGCCGCCGGAGTGGCTTACATCGTCAGCAACAACACAGCGGACTTTGCCCAAGCCGAACTCAAACACCTAGGCTACCAAGTCATCACCCCAGAAAACTTGTTGAGGTTATTAAAATCATGACCACTTTATCCATACGCTTACCCGACGACATGGCAGAACGCCTGAAACACATCGCCAAACTGCGCGACATCAGCCTGAATAAACTGATGTTCGAACTTTCTACCCAAGTATTAGCGGAAGAAGATGCCAAACAACGCTTTTTAGCCGCCCAATTGCGCGGTAATCCCAAAAGGGCTTTGCAGATGTTGGATGAATTGGAGGGTTTGGGGCTTTAGTATGCTTGTTCCCAAGCTTGGAGCTTGGGAACGAGTAAAATGGCAATTCCATTTAAAATTGATATAGTCATGTAGTCATGTAGGGTGGGCAACGCTTTTCTGCCCACCAATCATGCCGCAAAAGGTGTACCCAAAGGGCATAAAAGGTACGAGCATCTGTCGAGTGACGCGAATGGTGCGCCTCCTATCGTCGGCACATCTTATACAGTGAACACGTCCAAACGTAAGCATTGGTAATCCACGCTTTGCTGAACGGCCTATATTCAGAAGCGATTTTTTAATGTGGTATACTTTTTAAACAATCAGTTACCAACAAAAACTCATGCAATTTGAATGGGATAAAAACAAGAATAAGCTAAATCAACAAAAGCATGGTGTTGCTTTTGAAGAAGCCCAAAAGGTTTTTGATGATCCCTTACAAATTTCAAAATTGGATCACCGATTTAGTTATTTTGAAGAGCGATGGATAACCATTGGCGCAACCCAAACAGGGCATATTTTAGTTGTCGCCAATCTTTTTTTTACCGATGATGGCGAAGAAATTATCCGCATCATTTCAGCACGACATGCGAATCCAAACGAGAGGGCAAATTATGAAAGATATTGAACAACGTGCCAGCTTTGACGATTTCGAGCTGGACGATAATTATGATTTTAGCGACGGGATTCGTGGGCGTTTTTATAAACCCAAAAAAATCCGCACAACACTTCAGCTAGATGACGATATTTTGTTGTTTTTAAAAAAGCAAGCGAGTGAAAAACATGTCAAATATCAGGTGTTGGTTAATACTTTGCTGAGGGATTATATGAGTGAGGCTGTTAAGTAAGTCTTCCAGCCGTTGGGGTTTTATAAAACATCAAGTCAGTATTCAATGCCACATCGCGTTTTTCGAATGGAATATTACGGCACATATAGTTTTGCCGCTCTGATTCAAGACTTAGCTTTTAACGGTTTTGATCTGTCTGAGATATTTGATGATTTTATAAAAGACCTCTCAAGTGATGTGTTTCGCCCTTTTTTAAAGTTTAGCGTTCTTCACCAATTTATTGCTTTTGTAGTACGTCGGAATTTTGAAGAAGAAGTCGATGATGTTGTTCTTGATAGCGTTGTAAATAACAAAAATTACATACTTTGGGTTGATGACGCCCTAAAAACCTACAAGATAACTCACCTAGAGTTCAACGATTGGTTACGAAAAAACTCTCTCACTGTAGAAAAGCTAGAGCATGAAGATACCATACTTGAATACTATGAATACCTTTATGAAATAGGCACATTCAAAGAATTGCTTCAGAAGATTGCTGATGAAGTATTTTTTGTTCTTTTGATAAATCGAACTTTTCTATATCACTTCAATAAGCAATTAAGCGCACACATCGCGAAAATCAAAACTCAAGATTTACAGGAATGTCAAATTAAGCACTTCAAGAATGACGGTGTTTTAAAACGTGTGAATATTCCGATATGGGCACGAAATGCCGTTTTCTTTCGAGACAGAGGGATTTGCAGCAACTGTCAGAAAAATATTTCCGGTTTACTCAACTTAAATAACTCAAAGCATTTTGATCACATAGTTCCCCTGATCTCTGGCGGTTTAAACGATATATCAAATTTACAATTGCTTTGCGAAACATGTAATCTGCATAAAGGTAGCAAAGCAATTCCGGCATCAAACATTTACGGAAAATGGTATTAATAAAAAACGCCTAACCACGCTACCTTAAGATTACAAACCGCTTAAATTATGTCAAACGCGATAAGATGCGCTACATAGGATGCTGTACCCAAGGGCATAAAATGTACGAAGCGCATCTTTCGAGTGACGCCAATGATGGGCTTCCTACCCAAAGAACTCCGCAAAAGCTTACAACCCCGTTCCAGCTTGGTGAAAAAACCTGTTTTTTTCACTCCAGTGCTGTATCGCTCCTGCCTAACCCTCACGTATCGCCTTAATATGCCCGCTGTCATCAAAACTTACGGTGACTAACTTGGCTGCTTTGCCTTGCGCCAACTGTTCAGCATCAATTTGAAAATAGCCGCAGAGTTGTTGGTTATCAACAACGGGCTTAGCGTTGGCGGCGGGCGGCTTAATGACCTTTCTTAACAAACTCCAAACAATCCACAACAAGGCAATCACCAAAACCACCCCGCCGTAAATCTGCAACAATTCCAGCAAAGTTTTGTAGCCGCCGAACCAGCGGACTTCGTTGGACAGGCTTTTTACTCCCAACAGCCAGCCTGATAAGGTCAGCAGCGGTAACAAAAAATACAGCCAGAGCAGCCAGCTTAAGGCGGCGACGCAAAAAGCCCCGCTTCTTTGCATCTTGGATTGCAAATGCGGTTTATTGATGATGAGTTTTTGCATGATCTTTTAAGCCCCTGTCCAAAGTCACCCAAACCGCGCGTTGCCCGCGTTTTTTCCGCACGGCTTTAATGAAGCCATTCACCGCCGTGCCGATGTTGATTAGCCAATACACAATCGGGTACCAAATAATCCAATAATAATATCTGCCGCCGGATTGCTGTTCGTAGCGGGCATCAATGCTGAGGCTGACGGCAAATTGCAGCAAGCAGGTGAGGCTTAATAACATGCTGGTCCAACTCGGCGATAAATCGCCCAGCATGGCTTGTGGATTGTCTAGCCAGACATGCAGCGGGGCTAGCAAAATCAACAGCAGCACCGTTAATGACCACAGCAAGCTGATGCAGCATTCCAAATACAAAGGCCACATTGGCAAGGCGCGGCGGTTGAACAGCGAGGAAAAATAGCGCATCAGCACTTCCACGCCGCCTTGCGCCCAGCGGCTGCGTTGCCGCCACAAGCCGTTCAAGGTTTCCGGCATCAACACCCAACATAAGGCTTGGGTTTCAAAGGGGATTTGCCAGCCCGCCAATTGTAGTTTCCAGCTGATGTCGATGTCTTCGGTAATCATGTCTGGACTCCAATAACCCACCTCATGCAAGGCGGATTTGCGGAAGGCGGCGATGACGCCGGAGATGGTAAAGATGCGTCCGTAGCTGCGTTGGGCGCGTTTTATCATGCCGACAATCGCCGAAAATTCGCCGACTTGGATTTTGCCGAGCAAGGTGGAGCGGTTGCGGATGCGCGGGTTGCCGGTAACTGCGCCGACTTTGGGGTTGCTCAGAAAATGCCGCAGCATCCAGGCGACAGCGTTGTCCGCCAGCAAGGCATCGCCATCAATGCAGACCAAATACTCGCTATTCGCCAGTAAGGCGGCGGTGCGTAAGCCGACCGCTTTGCCTTGGTTGCTGGCTAAATTCACCACCCGCACTTGCGGATGTTGCGCCGCCAGTTCTTGCAAGATTGCCAAGGTGTTGTCTTTGCTGCCGTCATTAATAGCGATAATTTCGTAATTCGGGTAGTTCTGGTGCAGCAAATGGCTGATGGTTTCGCGGATGTTTTCGCCTTCGTTATAACAAGGGATGAGGATGGACACGGGCGGGTAGTCGGGCAATTCCGGCGTTGCGCTGAGTATTGCCGGATTGCGCCATTCCTTGCGGAAAAAATACAGGCTGCCGCCGATCATCCAAATGTAGGCCATTATCAACGGATAATAAAAAACAAACAGCGACACCGCTTCTTCAAGCGCTTGCCAAGGCATGGCTTCCAGTTGTTCTTGCCAAATCCACAATTGGCTAGTCAACCAGTGGTTAAGCGAATCTACCCATGCACCCATTGTTTTAATTGTCCGTCACGATCACGGAAAACGCGGGTTGTAAGCGTTTTAACTCCGGTTGGTCGTTAAAAAAATCGTCGGGGTAATAGCCAATATGCTTCGCGCCCAGTTTTTTCAATAATTCCAGTTGGCTGATGAAAGTATCCATCGGGATTTTCTGTTTCTTCTCCCAATCGGTGGTTTGCAGTTCAAACACCATTTTTTTCAAACCGTCGGGATATTGCGCGGTTTTTTCCACCAATTGCTTTAGCCATTGCTCAGGATTGCTGGCCTTTTCCATAAACGGCATGGCTTCGACGGCGACATAATCGTAATGCGCCAAAAACACCGGAAACGATTGTGCAAACCATTCTTCACTTTGCGGTTCTAGCAAGGGCAAGGCGTAAAAGTTGCGCGCGGTTTTGATGCCAGGACGGTAATAGCGGACTTTATCGGTCAAACTGTCAGTGAATTCGGCAAGCAAGGCGGTTTTGTGTTGACCCCAACGCAACCGTAATGCCGGCGATTTTTGAATGCTAGCGACATCGGCAGGTAAGCCCCAAACGTCGTGGGTGAAGTTCATCGCCAACTCGGACGCGTCTTCAAAGTCCGACAAAATGCCGTCGTCATGGAATAGCAAACCGTCAAAGCTGCAATATTTCGCTAAGTCTTCGTAAATTTCGCTGATGAACTGGCGCGCTTCTGGATTGAAAGGCGAAAGTCGTGTGTAAATATGCTGCGGCACTTGGGCTTTGCCATCGCGCCATTCTTTTACATACCATTTTGCGGGGATGTTGCCCTGATACGCCAAAATCGGCATCCAGGCATACACCTTCATTTTGGCGATGGACTTAAATTGCCAAGCCACGCGGTTGAACAAATCCCGCCGTACTGGCAAATGGCGATTCGGGAAATACAAAGCATCGGCATTGCCGTCGCCATCGGGATCGGCATAGGCTTGCAGATAAACGGTGTTGGCACCGCTGTGCAGAATGCGCTCAACCTCGCGCGCCAAATTGGCTTCGGTCTGCTTTTCGTCCGCGTCGTAAATGTAATCCAAATCCACATGCGCCACCCGTAACTGCCGCGACAAGCGTTGTTTGGTCATCAATTCGGCAAACTCATGGCTATTGGGGTTGCCATAAATCATGATGCGTTTGATGGTGTTGATGTCCGCCAAGGTATTGCTGCCGTCTTCCAAGTTCATGGTGATGCCCAAGCCCGCCATTTTTGCCGCATCAACGGCGATGGCGTTGTATTCGCCATAAGGCCAGACCATCACCCGAGGCCGCACCGCCAAATTTTGGAAAATGAAATCCGCGCTTTTGCCGATATGCTGGAACAGCCGTTGCCGATAAGCATCATCTTTTTCGTATTCATCATATTCGTTGTCGTAAATCCGCGTGCTGACCGCCGCTTGTTCATTGCCTTGCGGATTGGCGGTGACGCCATGATGCAAATCGTCACTGTGCGAAGCAATCTCCACCAAACCGGAAGCCACCACTTCGCGCACTTCGGGCCAGGTCATCAAGGCTTGGCTGGGGCGATTGCTTTGGGCGTTGTCGCCATCCATCCACGCACCCACTAACGCCAACGTTGCCGGATATTTATATTTTTTCAACAGCGGAAAAACGTATTGGTAAAAGCTTTTATAGCCGTCGTCAAAAGTCAGCATCACCGCTTTTTCGGGCAGCGGCTTACCGCCAGCGGCAGCGTCCAGCAATTGTTGAGTGCTGATGATGGTGTAATGGTGGCTTTTTAACCAATCCAGATGGTCAACGAAATTTTTGATGCTGACGGCAATGCTGTCGATGGGGTCTTGGCTTTCAACAATGTCGTGGTAATTGAGGACTAAATAATGGTTGTTTGGCGATTGCGAACTGGCGGGAAAGGCTAACAAAAACAAGAAAAAGACAACAAACGGCCTGATTAGAAACATGGTGACGATAAGCGCTGTAAAAATTCGCTTATTGTACCCAATTGTTATCAGATAAGTGCTGGTTTAAAAAGGCAAATGGTGTGTGTATAAAGAGTAGACACAGGGAAGTAGGGTGGTTTCGCCGATAGGCAAACCGCCATCGCTAATACAATACGATGGCTTCGAAATGGTGGATTGCTGGCGCGAATCCACCTTACGAGTTAGGTATTAACTGCCAATGACAAGATAAATCAATTGGACAAAATTGAAACAAGATCACTTTGCTTCTACCTTTTTGAGTCTTCCGAGAGTAGTCCGACGAATTCCTAATCCTTTATCTTCGGAAAGTTTCGCTACTGTGACTAAGCCATCTAATTGAAGAGTCTTAGGATCATAGGACGCTGAAACTACAGTATCTCCGTAGATTCGGAGAACGACAAAATTTGAGCTACCGTCCAACACATTGAATTCCTCTTGTTCAATGGCACTACGGCGACCATCTCCATACGCGAACACCATTATTGCGATAACAAATTTCAGCGTAATTTTAGTAACCCTGTCGAATTTACCAAGAAAAAGCGCGTATATGTCGTTATCTCTGGAATCTATTCGTGCTTGCTCGGCGATTTTGTTCTCGTATCCAACGATATCTTTTTGCGATATAAGTGGAAAAACAAACCATAAAAAGACAAGGGATCCCATAATTCCAACGAACCACCACCAACTAAGGCCAGTTACGATATAGGGGTACAAAGCAAAACCTACGATTAGGCTAATCCCAATTGCGTTCCGAAAAACAGAGAAAAGCAAGCGGTCACCGTATGGCGCAAAAATCCAAAGGAGGTTCACCTTTCCAATATAGGCTATTGCACCCCATACAAGTGCTTTAGCTGCGGAGACCAAGCCAATATGTGATGTAGCAATTAGCTCTTGGGGAATAGAAAACTGGTCGGCGTATCCCGTTTCCCGAACAAGAAAAGCAGTATATGCAGTTGCTGTGAGAATAATCAAAATCACTCCTTCGTATTGAAGGAGTGATTTGGGTAGAGATGATTCTTCTGGTTGCATATGGGATACCTAACGTTAAGTAAACACCTTTTCAGGTGTGATAGAAAACCCAAAAAACGGCGTTTATTATTCACCTACCGTTTTTTGAATCAAGAAAATAACACTTTAGTGAAGTAGGGTGGTTTCGCCGATAGGCAAACCGCCATCCCTAATACAATACTATGGTTTCGAAATGGTGGATTGCTGGCGCGAATCCACCTTACAAGTTTGTACACTCGACTACAAATGATTCGGACATTTGCCAAACTCTTTTATAAATTTTTTAATTAGCTCTTTATCATCAGACGACCATGTAACTTCAGCAGAGGTTTCTAAAGAACTATATGGTGATGGTAATGTTTCTTTATAAAGACAACTAAGAACCCTATCATTTGGTGGTTCAATATTCACACTTGGCGCAAAGTCTGTTCTTTCTGAACCACCTACCCATCCAGATGGAGTCAAATGCCATTCTTTCCACTCTTTACTAGTTGCCATTTATTTTATCCAAGCCCAACGTTAAGTAAACACCTTTTCAGGTGTGATAGAAAACTCAAAAAACGGCGTATATTTTTCACCTACCATTTTTTGAATCAAGAAAATAACAAACTAACCTTGTGTGCACAACCTTTTTTACCCAAAACGCTATACACCTAAAAAATGCTGCGCTAACAATACGGTCATAATCTCCAAAAAATTCAAAGCGCCTCATTGACATAGTTCCCACGCTCCGGCGTTGTGAATCGAATAAACGCAACGCTGGAGCGTCACAAGCTACATTCCCATTTATGCCCCAGTTTATAGGATGTCATGATGACAATCGTTACGGAATGGAGATGCTTTCAAGTGTGCATAAGCGGGATTAGGATTAAAAGTCGTGTTTCATATTGTTAACCGTAGTCCGAAACGTTTATCATCAGACCCCATTTAAGAGCGGAAAGGCTGACTAAACGCAACAGCCTGACTATTGTTTAGGCCAGCGCAGGTTAGATTTATGTACGATGACACAAACCCGCACATCCAAAGTTACCGGCAACTCACCAAATTGCGGACCGCTTTGGCAATTGCCCAAGCTGTTAAGCTGACGTCTACCCTTAAGCAGGAAATTGAAGAAACGGTCTCGCAAGACCAAGCCAAACGGGTGACTTATCTAACGGCTTTGTTTTCGCGCATCCACCGCGAGTTGTTTTACGACTGGAAAGAACAGGCCACCGTCAACCACCGCCCTGGCACCATGCCCGACCCTGACAAGCGCAAGCAATTCCGCGAAGCCATCGAACGTTTGGTTTTGGATGACGATGATGACAACAGCGCCACCGCCATTTTCGATAACAACGGTTTTGTCATCCGCAACGAAGACATTGCCGACCGCCTCAGCGCGTTTTACCAGCGTATGCGTGCGGTCAGGCCGTTTAATTACGGCAACCGCATCACCCTTGATTTCTTCATGACCGCCTTGGGCAATCTGCCAGCTTTTAAAGCCGTTTATGAACAAGGCATCGATTTCAGACGTTTAGATGCCATCGACCCATCAGCTTTGCACGATTGCCATAGCAGTGCCGAAGCCGTCACAGCAGCCTTTCAACGCGCACTCGATCCCACACGCAGCAAAAGCCTGCAAAATCTTCCCAACGACTACGGCAAATGGCAAGAGAACAAAAAATTCGTTTTCGGTATTCCGTTTTTGTCGCACAAAACCAGCGATGGCATCGATTGCTTGGTGACGGTCAATGGCGGCTTGGTGCCATTGAGTAACATCCGCAGCGATTTGTTTGTCGCCGGCAAGCATTTTGCCGATTATCCCTTGTACGCACCCGACAGCATTATCGCCTATTTGCCCGGTACGGATGCCTTGCGGGAAGCCGGCAAAACCGATATTGACGGCATTGCCGTGGGTGCAGACGGCGCAGTGCCGTTGTTTTGTTTGGATGTCAATATATTGACGGGTTTGCGTCTGCCGGGCCATATCGAGCTGTTGGATTTGCTGCGCCAATGTGAAGGCGACAAAGCCCTCATCTTTGATTTGGCGAACAACGAAGCTTTAAAAGAAAAATTGCTGCTCGCCGCTTCTGACGACGAACGTCTCCGGCGCGGGGTGGAAATCGCCTACCAGCGTCTGGCAAAAACCACGCAAAAATTGGAAGCTGCCAAACAGGCCATTTTTGAAGGCAAAACGCCGGTCGATCAACCCAAGCTTTTTATGTCGATGGGCGGTGCCGGTTCGGGCAAAACGGCTGTGGAAGAAATTGCCGCCGCGCAATGTGGTGACAATTTTGTCATCGCCTCGCTGGACGAATTCCGTAAACTCAGCGATTTTTACCAAGTGCTGACGGCGGCGGGGCATCACAGTGATGATTACATTTACGTCGAGCCTTTTGCCAACCGCTTACGCAGCTTGGTATCCAGCCATGCCCGCGAGCATCGTTTCAATGTGCTGTACGACGGCACCGGCATACCTTATAAACCGCGTTATTCGGAAATTGTCGAACGCTTTAAAAATACCGGTTTCCAAACCCAAGTCACGGCAGTCGATGCCTTTATCGTCAAACCCGAAGGCCGTGAGGATGAATTGCCGCGTTCGGCGGTGGTTACCAGCGTCAAAAAGCGTTTCACCGAAACGGGGCGGGCGTTGCCGTGGGTGGTGACGGTGGATAAACATTTGCGCGCGCCCGGTTCTTTTTTGGGCGCGTTACAGCATTTGGCTTTGGAGAAAATTTCCTTATTTGCCAACGACGGCGATAGGGATCGGCATTATCTGGTTGCCGAAAGCTTTAATTTTAGCGATGAAGAAATCCGTGCGTTGCAGCGCCATCAATTATCCAATTCGTTGGCAGATTTTTTTAAAAGCCAAATCGGAAGCCGCACCGATTCGGTACTGGGTCATATAGCCGGTGGTAACGCCGATAAGCTTGCGGCGCTGGTGGAACGTAACCCATTGTTCAATGAAAGCAATGTCGCCTACCAAATTTACAGTAACAAATACGGGCATCGGGTTTTGGCGGTTTACAACACCCGCCGCTTGGTCGATTTTATTGAAAAACGCCAGCTGAACCCCAATGCTTCGGGCGAAGCGGGTTTGCTGCACAAACCGGAAACCTTGGCCTTTCATGTTGACACCGATTGCAAAGAACCGTGGTTGACGCGTTTGCAAGATTCGCCTTCGGCTTAACCTGCCGTTCATGTTTTGCGGCTAAATTAACAGTAGCTCTGTAAAGGCTGACGTAAAATGGACAGCATCGGCTTTTATGATAAGCCGTGCTTGGTTTTGTAAGATGCTCTTTCCCCACTTAACTTTTCATCAAACAAGGAAACTTTATCAATGAACAAAAAAGTCACCAAAGCCGTTTTTCCTGTCGCCGGATTGGGTACGCGCTTCTTGCCCGCCACTAAAGCGGTTGCCAAAGAAATGTTGCCTATTGTCGATAAACCTTTGATGCAATATGCCGTTGAAGAAGCGATGGCTGCCGGTATCGACACCATGATCTTCATCACCGGACGCAGCAAAAACGCCATCATGGATCACTACGACAAAGCCTATGAAATGGAAGTGGAACTGGAAACCCGTGGCAAAACCGAGTTGTTGAAAGTGTTGCGTGACATCATCCCGCCGCACATCAAATGCATTTTTATCCGCCAGCCGGAAGCTTTAGGTTTAGGCCATGCGGTTTATTGCGCGCGTCCTGTGGTGGGTGATGAACCGTTCGCCGTGATCTTACCGGACGATATGGTTGAAGACGGCACACGCGGCTGTATGGCGCAAATGACCGCCTTGTATGCAGAAACACAATCGTCCATTTTGGCGGTTGAGCGCGTAGACCCTTCCCAAACTGGCAGCTACGGCATTGTCAAAACCGGTGAATCGTGCGGCAATTACAGCCCAATTGACCTGATTGTTGAAAAACCAAAGCCAGAAGTCGCGCCTTCTAATTTGGCGGTGATTGGGCGTTATATCTTAAATCCTGCCATTTTCGACAAACTGAAAAACACCGGACGCGGTGCGGGCGGCGAAATCCAATTGACTGACGGCATTGCCGATTTAATGAAAGACGAAAAAGTGCTGGCTTTCGAATTTGAAGGCACGCGTTACGACTGCGGTTCCAAACTGGGTTTCTTGGTTGCCAATGTTGAATTAGGTCTGCTGCATAAAGATCTGAAAGAAGACTTTTCGGCTTATCTGAAAGGCTTGGCTGCAAAGCTTTAAATCTGTGATGGGTTGGGCTTTGGATTGACCGAAGCCCAACTTTTTTCTGGTGTAAAAACAGCTGTTTTTAGCGGTCTTGCAATTGCTGCTTTGCCGTCAAAATAGCCTGTTTTACCGTTTCCGGCGCAGTGCCGCCAATGTGTTTACGGGCGGCAACCGAGCCTTCCAGCGTTAAATAACCAAACACGTCTTCACCAATCAAAGCGGAAAATTGCTGCAATTCCGCCAGCGAAATTTCCGATAAATCCCGTTCAGTTTCCAAACCCAATCTAACCGCTAAGCCGACCACTTCGTGGGCATCGCGGAAAGCCATGCCTTTTCTGACTAAATAATCTGCCAAATCCGTCGCTGTAGCAAAGCCGCGTTTGGCGGAATTGTACATATTGGCTTTTTTGGCGCGTAAATGCGGCACCATATCGGCGTAGGCGCGCAGGCAGTTAATCAGCGTGTCGGCGGTATCGAACAGCGGTTCTTTGTCTTCTTGGTTGTCTTTGTTGTAGGCCAAGGGCTGGCTTTTCATCAGCATGAGCAGGGCGACCAAATGCCCGGTGACGCGGCCTGATTTGCCACGCACCAGCTCAGGTACGTCGGGGTTTTTCTTTTGCGGCATGATGGACGAGCCGGTGCAGAAGGCATCGGGCATGTCGATAAAATCAAACTGTGCGCTTGACCATAAGATCAGCTCTTCAGAAAAACGCGACAAATGCATCATGATTAAGCTGGCGGTAGCGGCAAATTCAATGGCGAAATCGCGGTCGCTGACCGAATCCAATGAATTGGCAGATGGGCGGCTAAAGCCCAGCAATCCGGCGGTCATGTGCCGGTCAATCGGGTAGCTGGTGCCTGCTAAGGCGGCTGCGCCCAAGGGCATGACGTTCAGGCGTTTGCAGCAATCTTGCAGGCGTTCGTAGTCGCGGCTGAGCATTTCAAACCACGCCATCAGGTGGTGTCCAAAGGTGATGGGCTGGGCGACCTGCAAATGGGTAAAGCCGGGCATGATGGTATCGCTGTGTTGTTCCGCCAAGTTGACGATGGCGGTTTGCAGGCGTGTCAATTCGCGGCTGATATGGCTGATTTCATCGCGCAGATACAGGCGGATGTCTGTGGCGACTTGGTCGTTACGCGAACGTCCGGTGTGTAGTTTTTTGCCGGCAATGCCGATCATATCGGTCAAACGTGCCTCAATGTTCATGTGCACGTCTTCTTGTTTGATGGACCAGACGAATTCACCGCGTTCAATCTCGCCGCCAATTTGCGTCAATCCGGCAATGATGGCATCACGTTCGTCTGTGCTGAGGATGCCGCTGGCACACAGCATGGTGGCGTGGGCGATGGAACCTTGAATGTCTTGCGCCGCCATGCGTTGGTCAAAATCGACCGAGGCAGTGAAGACTTCTACAAAAGCGTCGGTGGCTTCGGCAAAACGGGCGCTGGAAAGTTTGTCAGTGTTAATGTTGGTCATGATAGGTATTGCGCAGTAACAAAAGACGTAATTATACCGGTAACTTAACGATAACAGGTGGTTGTTACACAAAGGTAAGATCCGATTTGTGGATATTTGCCTGGCTAATGATGGTAAAACCACCAGTATTTCATCGCTACATTCTTTACCATAGCGACCAATGCCCGGTCAGCATCACATAAGCCGCTAGCAATGCATTGGTTGTCAAGTGTGCGGTGATGGCGTCGGCAAGCACCCCGCGCCTGTACAGCGCTCCCGCATAAGCCATGCCCGCCAGTGTGCCGGCTAACCAGTTTCCGTGCAATGCGCCGAATAAGAGGGAGGAGACACCAAAAGATAAGGGGGTAAATTGCCCGGGCGTTACTTTTTGGAAGTCGTGGCTAATCAGTTTGTTGATTAAATAACCGCGAAAGGCTAGCTCTTCTATGATCGGGACGGTAATTGCCGCGCCCATTATCCGAAATAATAGCCATGCCATTTGTCCTGTGGCGGGGGCTGCCATTAATGTGTTGGCAAAGATAATATCTTGTTGGGTATTGGTGGGTACTAACGCTATCCAAATTAGAAAGACAGCTAAGCCTATCGCGATGGCTGTGTAGCTAGGTTGGCCCAGTATTTTTTTGTAGGTTTTGCGGAATGACCCTAAGACGGCTAAAGAAATGATAACTTTGCCGGGATATAACCAGTCAAAATTATTACTGAAAGCACCGAAGACCAATATTGACGCCATCAGTAGAACAAATGGTAACAGCAATGCGGCAGCAGGGTTGTTTGTTTGTGGGGGGGCAGGAACGTTTAAAGGAAGGCGGTTAAATAACGGCAGTTTCTGTGCCAACAAGACAATGCCTATGCTTATCATCACAAAGGCTATCCAGCCAGCATTCGAATGAAAACCGCCTATAGCCACCTCCGGTGACCATTCTGTTCCCAGCACGATTAGCAAGCTGATTCTTAAGACATTCAGCAGCCAAATGAAGGTGATGCCTATCGGGTAGAGCAAAAACACATGGGGGAAGCGCAATTGCTTACGCGCCATCCAAAAGTACAATGACAAAAAAACACTGATTAAGCCCATGCCTTCATAGCCTGAACATTGCGGGGAAATTTCCACATGAAAAGTGCGGGTGCCAAGCGAATGGGTCACGGTGTCTGCGGTAATGCCCTCATACCCTAATGACAAGAGTGCGTGACAAAAGGTGAAGGTCAAGTCTGCCAGTGTATGCCAGGTGTTCCTTGCCAGCATAGCCATAAGCCAACATAAACTGCCCGCTATGAGTGCAACGGTTAAGTTTTTCTTTTCAATACGGATAAAACTTAACCAAACTGAAAAAGGCCAAAATGTTAACAGCAGGCTGGTAAAAGTGGCGCATCCCGATACTAGCCAAGCAGTAGGAAAAGCGGCGTTTGTCAGTTCCGCTTTACCGTTATGGGCAAATAACAAAAAGCTTAATGCCGCAAAAATAGCCAATAGCACGGTATGTGCTGCTAACCATAACCCGGCTTTTTGATGGTGCAATTGCCCAAAAGGTAAAAATACAGTTTTTAATTGGGACAGGTTAAGCAGAAAAAAAACGACGACAAAAACGATCCCGATACGTAAAAAATCACCACTATGGCTTAATAACTTTAATATCGGTGTTGTCGAGAGCGCCAATGATTTGGCATCAAAAGCCAATGAAATGCTAAGTACTTCAAGGGTTACCAATACGCCTAGCAGAATGGCGCGGGATTGTACGGATAAGGCTGGGTAACCTGATTTTGCGGATAGCCAAGCATGTAGCATCGGATAACCCAGCTAAATGAATGTGTGACTAGAGGAGGGATAAATGTTCAACCTTGTGTCTGGTCATTGTTTGTTAAAGCAATGACCAGACCGTATAAGGAAGGGGTTATTTACGGCGGTATTCAGACAACAAGCCCAATAAGCCCGCCATTAAGCCGAGTCCCAAAAAGGCGCTGCCCGCGTCAATTTCAGGTACAGGGCTGGCATGCGCACTATTCAGGCCCATCAACATTAAGGATACTAAAAAGATAAACTTATTTGCTAATTTCATAAACGCTTCCAAAATAAATATTGAAAATTAAATAAAAATGCTTGTCGGCTAATTTTCAAAAAGGGCTCAATTAAAATTACACGGCAGTTTGCATTAATTTTTGGTATGCAAAATGCTTAAAATTGAGTGATGCCAAAGAGCCTGTTAAGCCTTTTACCGTTATAGGCAAAGGGTGTTAGTTTATCGATTCATTTAATAAACGCCCCATTGCCTCCTCACCAAAAGTAGAGCAATTTCTCTGTGTTTATTATTATCTAAACACGATTTAAATCTAGCACAGGGCGAAAATATTGCAAAATAATTCTGGTAACTGCTTTTGTTTATAAGATGTACAGGGCAGATTACAAAAATGCCTTTAGTTATTCCGCCAATTCGCGGCAGATATGGCTGATTTCGTCATGCAAATATAGGCGGATGTCATTGGTGACTTGGTTGTTACGCGAGCGTCTCGGTCAAACGTAACCGAAATGACGTTTATTATCTAATAAGTATTTGTTTTATTAATTATATTTTATAAAATTAACGCGCTATTTTAGGGTGTGGCGTTATCGGAATCTGGGGGGGTGATGAGATTTTTTTTAGTGTTTTGTTTAGGAGTCAGTTTTTCAGTGAATGCGGACACGGCGGATTCGGATTTTGCCATGCGTACCGTGACCACGGGCTTGTCTTCCCCGCATGACATTGTTTGTGCGCCCGACCAATATATTTGGTTGACAGAACGTACGGCAGGTACTGTCAGTTTTGTTGAACCCAGTAGCGGTTTAAAAACCCTTGTGCTGACACTGGGCGGGAAAATGGTGCAAACATCCAGTCAAGACGGTCTGCTCGGTTTGGCGTTGCACCCCAGTTTTTTGGCGGGCAAACCGTACGTTTATATTGCTTATTCTTATAGCCAAAATGGCAATGACCGATTGTTTCGCATCGAGCGCTACAGCTACGATTTCAATGCTAAAGTTTTACAGAACTCGGAAGTGGTGATGGAAAATTTGCCCGGCAGCTATGAACACAACGGCGGTCGTTTGGCGGTTGGTTTTGACAGCAAGCTTTATTACAGCGTCGGCGATATGGGGGCAGGGCAGTTCAATAACATCGCCAGGGCTAACAACGCCCAATGTTTAGCGGGGTGTAGCATCGGTTCGCCTTATGAAGGCAAGGTCTTGCGTTTCAATTTGGAGCCGATTTCGGGTTCATGGATTCCTACCAATAACCCGTTCGGTGTGAACAATCCCATCTACACATTAGGACACCGAAACCCGCAAGGTTTAGTTTGGGGAAATGTGAGTGGCAAATCTAAGGTACTTTTTAGTACCGAGCATGGCCCTTATTCGGATGATGAAGTGAATATCCTGAAGAAAGGTGCCAATTACGGTTGGCCTTTGGTGGCGGGTTTTTGCGATGGTAATTATGACGGCAGGACTTTGGGCGGCAGTTTGGTGGCATCGGAAACGGCAAATTGCAAAGCGTTTACCCTGACTAAGCCTTTGTTGGCCTTGTATCCGTTTGGCAACCCACCCAACGATTCGACCAGTTACCTCACTTGGCCGACGATTGCGCCTTCCGGGATGGATTTTTATAACTATCCGCAAATTCCAGGTTGGGGCAATTCGTTATTGATCGCGTCTTTAAAAGGCGGTTTTATTCTGCGCTTGGGGTTGTCGGCGAGCGGTCAGGCGGTGGTGGCAAGTGAATATTTGTTTAAAGGCCAAGCCCGATTTAGGGATGTTTGTGTCGCCAGCGATGGTAAAACCCTTTATGCCGCCACCGACAGTACAGGCGCTACTTTGGCGGCAAGCGGTTCGGCAACTAAAAATCTGCCGCCCAATGCCGGAAGCCTTATGGAATTTGTTTATGACGGCGACGATTGATAAACGGCCTATAGCGGGTCTTTGCCCACGTTTTCTTTGGCGGCAAGTTGCATTTCCAGTTCAACAATTGTTCGGTTGAGGATACCCAAGTTTTTTTCTTCGCCAATTTGGATGCCCATCATGTAAAAGATCGGCATCCAAAACGGGTTGATTAAAATGCCGCCTAAAACACTTTTCCATGTACGGCTTAAATTCAGCAGCGGATTGAGCGAATCCATCAGCGGCGGTTGCGGGTGTTTTTTGAAGACTTCGGCAATTGGCGATAGCGTTGATCGTTGCTGCCGGTTGGTTAGCTTTAAGGCGGTGGTCAGTTTGTCTTGCATGGCGTGGTAGTTTTTGCGGGCAAAACCTGCCGATAAGGCAAAAGCCAAGGCCACTAAGGGCAGCAAAATGGTCGGCGGCAGCATAATGGCAAAGCTGGATGACAACATGACCGTACCAAACCCCAGCATCAGAATGTCTTCACCGCGTTCGACATCACGGTCAATGGCTTGCACAATCTGCTGCACGGCATCATCGGCGGGTTCGTTCAAATAGGCTTTTTGCACTTTCATGATTTCCTCCAAGACAACAGCTTCTGTTTAACCTAAACCGTTCAAAAGTCAACCAACCTCTTGTTGGCGCAGGTGGATCGCCAGCCAAATTGTGGTGCAATCCGGTGGAGTCCATTGCACACGATGGCGTGTATGGGCGGGGATCAGCAAATAATCACCCACATTTAAAGTCAGTGTTTGCGGTTCTTCCCCCATGACGAGAATCGCTTGGCCTTCTAGCACCAAGACCCATTCATCCCACGCTTGGTCATACCAAAAGCCATCCGGTGACGCATGGCCTTGGGAAATGATACGCTCGATTTCAATATGCGCGTTTTTGAACAAGCTTTCAAACACTTCTTCCGGCAATTGAGGGGGGATTTGCTGATAAATATTGTCCATCGTGGCATTTAATGTAAGCGGGTGATGGCAAAATAATAACCTATTGCCAAACGGTTGCGGCAAACATGCCTTAAAGCTACTAATGCGCCTAGCCCATGATAGAATGGCAGCCTTTTAATTCCAGCAAGTGCTTCATGCGTTTAATCAGAGGATTGGCTCAATTAGAACCGTTCGCAAACGGTTGTGTACTGACCATTGGCAATTTTGATGGCCTGCATCCTGGTCATCGGGCGGTGATCCATAAACTTGCCAGCCGAGGAGCGGCGATGGGCTTGCCGGTGGTTGTCATGATTTTTGAACCGCAACCTTTAGAATACTTCCTCAAAGATAATGAACCAGCGCGGCTGATGCGTCTGCGCGAGAAAGTCATCGGCGTGAGCCAGCTGCCGGTCGATAATTTGCTGATGGTGCGTTTTAACAAAGCCGTCGCCAATGTGGATGCTGAACAGTTTATTGAAGAAGTGCTGGTCGGCAAGCTCAACGTCAAACATTTGGTGATTGGCGATGATTTCCATTTTGGCAAGGCGCGGCGCGGCAACTTTGCCATGTTGAAAGACAAGGGCAAACAGTTTGGTTTTACCGTGGAAGACACGGGTTCTTACCAAGCGGGCGGTTTGCGGGTCAGCAGCACCTTAATCCGTGACGCCTTAAGCGCCGGTGATTTGGCGCAGGTTGAACGCCTGTTGGGGCATTGCTATTCCGTGTGCGGGCGGGTTGCGCATGGCGACAAACGCGGACGCACCTTAGGCTATCCGACCGCCAATATCAAAATGTTCAGAAAAAACACCCCGGTCAACGGCGTGTTTGCCGTGACCATGACCGGTATCGACGGTTTGGTTTTTCAGGGCGTTGCCAATGTTGGCACACGGCCTACCGTTGATGGCAGTTCTAAAGTCATCCTGGAAACGCATCTGTTCGATTTTGACAAGGAAATTTACGGTCGTTACGTGGAAGTGCAATTCCGCCACAAAATCCGCGATGAACTGCGTTTCCAGTCGGTCGGACAATTACAAGCCCAAATAGCCCAAGATGTGACAGAGGCGCGGCGCTATTTTGCCCATGCCACAACCAACATCACCCATACTGATAATGCCTGTTAATGGTTTCTCTTCGATAACATCAGCCCGAATTAAAATTAATATATAAAGTAAGAGTTTATGACGATGGATTATAAAAAAACCCTAAACCTGCCCAACACAGCCTTCCCCATGAAAGGCAACTTGGCGCAACGCGAGCCTGAACAGCTGAAAAAATGGCAACAAGCCGATTTGTACAACAAAATCCGCGCCCATTGTGCGGGTCGCCATCCTTTTATCTTGCACGATGGCCCTCCGTACGCGAATGGCGAAATCCATATCGGACATGCTGTCAACAAAGTATTGAAAGATTTTATTTTAAAATCCAAAACTTTAAGCGGTTTCGATGCGCCTTATGTGCCCGGCTGGGATTGCCACGGCTTGCCGATTGAATTGCAGGTGGAGAAAAAAGTCGGCAAAGCCGGTGCGAAAGTATCACCCGCCATCTTTCGTAAAGCTTGCCGCGAATACGCCAGCAAACAAGTCGCCATCCAAAAAGAAGCTTTCGTACGTTTAGGTATTTTTGGCGATTGGGAGAAACCTTATTTAACGATGGATTTTGCTTTCGAGGCCGACATCGTCCGCGCTTTAGGCAAAATTGCCGCTAATGGTCATATCGACAAAGGTGCAAAGCCGGTGCATTGGTGTACCGATTGCGGCTCGGCACTGGCAGAAGCGGAAGTGGAATACGAAGACAAAAATTCCCCCGCCATTGACGTACGTTTTACCGTGGTTGATGAAGCTAGCTTCTTGAATGCCTGCCACCACATACCTGAGCATGATGGTCATGGCCCAGTCTCCGTGGTCATCTGGACGACCACGCCGTGGACGCTGCCCGCCAACCAAGGCGTGGCGCTGAATGCCGAACTGGATTATGCCGTGGTGCAATGCGGTGATGAGCGCTTGGTGATCGCCGAAGCTTTGCTGAAAGATGCCATGTCGCGCTACAGCATTGAAGACTACCGCGTTGTGGCTTACTGCAAAGGCGCAGATTTGGAAAACCAACGCCTGCAACATCCTTTTTATGACCGCCAAGTGCCGATTATCTTAGGCGACCACGTCACTATCGATGCCGGTACGGGTGCCGTGCATACCGCGCCTGGCCACGGTCAGGAAGACTATGTGGTCGGCCGCAAATACGGTTTGGAAGTGGACAACCCTGTGGGTAGCGACGGCGTGTATTTGCCAGGTACGCCGCTGTTCGCCGGTGAACACGTTTTTAACGCCAACGCCCATGTGGTTGAAGTGCTGCAAGCTAACGGCAAATTGGTGCATCACCACAGCTTGCTGCACAGCTACCCGCATTGCTGGCGGCATCACACGCCCATCATTTTCCGCGCCACGCCGCAGTGGTTCATTTCGATGAACAAAAACCACCTGCGCGAAACCGCCTTGAAAGAAGTCAAACGCGTTGAATGGATTCCTGATTGGGGGCAAGCGCGTATCGAAAGCATGATTGAAGGCCGCCCTGATTGGTGCGTGTCCAGACAACGCACTTGGGGTGTGCCGATTGCGCTGTTCGTGCATAAAGAAACTGGCGAATTGCATCCGCAAACCTTAGATTTAATCGAGCAAGTTGCGCAACGTATCGAAAAGTCCGGTATCGACGCCTGGTTCGAATTGGATGCCAGCGAATTGTTGGGCGCAGATGCCGCCAATTACGACAAAATCGGCGACACTTTAGACGTCTGGTTCGATTCCGGCGTCACCCACGCAGCGGTTTTGGCGCGCCGCGAAGGTCTGCATTTCCCTGCTGATTTGTATTTGGAAGGTTCCGACCAACATCGTGGTTGGTTCCAGTCGTCATTACTGACATCGGTGGCGATGCACGCTGTTGCGCCTTACAAAGCGGTGTTGACGCACGGCTTCACCGTCGATAGAAACGGCGAAAAAATGTCCAAATCCAAAGGTAATGTCATCCCGCCGCAATCGGTGATGAAAAAACTAGGCGCGGACGTGTTGCGCTTGTGGATTGCTTCGACGGATTATCGCGGTGAAATGCGCGTGTCTGATGAAATTTTGGAGCGCACTTCCGATGGCTACCGCCGTTTACGTAACACCGCCCGCTTCTTGCTTTCCAATTTGGCGGATTTTGATCCAGAACAAGACTTAGTCGCCACTGACGACTTGCTGGCCTTGGACCGTTGGATGGTTGACCGCGCTTACCTCTTGCAAGAAGAAGTCAAAGCCGCTTACGAAGCCTATCAATTCCAACCGATTTTCCAAAAAGTACATCACTTCTGCGTGATTGATTTGGGTGGTTTTTACCTCGACATCATCAAAGACCGCCAATACACCGCCAAAGCCGACGGATTAGCGCGGCGTTCCGCGCAAACGGCGATGTATCACATTTTGGAAGCGTTGACCCGCTGGCTGGCGCCGATCATCAGCTACACGGCTGAAGAAATCTGGCAATACTTGCCCGGCAAGCGCGGCGACTCCATTTTCTTAGAAACTTGGTACACCGGCTTGGCGCAATTGGACGACAGCTGCGCATTGAACCGCGAGTTCTGGCAAACCGTTATGAGCATCCGCACCACGGTTAGCAAAGAGCTGGAAAAAAGCCGCGCCAAAGGCGATATTGGTTCATCACTGAACGCCGAAGTCGAGTTGTATTGCAATGACGATTACAGCCAGTTGCTTAGCCAATTGGGCGATGAATTGCGCTTTGTGTTCATCACCTCCAATGCCACCGTACTTGACGGACAAAACAGCCCCGACGATGCCATTGCTACGGAAATCGATGGCATTAAGCTGAAAGTGCGCGTATCGGAACACACCAAATGCGTCCGTTGTTGGCACCAACGTCCCGATGTCGGTAGCCATGAAGAACATCCCGAATTATGCGGACGTTGCGTAGAAAACGTAGCGGGCGCAGGAGAAAACAGAAAATATGCGTAATTTAAATTGGTTGTGGTTATCGTTGCTGGCAGTGGTGTTGGATCAGGCCAGCAAATTGGCGATAGACGCGTCGATGACGCTTTACCAATCCATTCCCTTATTGCCATCTTTTAATCTGACTTACGTACACAACACCGGCGCAGCGTTCAGTTTTTTAAGTGAAGCGGGCGGTTGGCAGCGCTGGTTTTTTTCCGGGTTGGCTTTAGTTATCAGTGTGATGATTGCCGTTTGGCTAACCCGTTTGCAAAAGCACGAAACCTTGCTGGCGGCGGCTTTATCGTTAGTTTTAGGTGGTGCTATCGGCAATCTGATTGATCGCTTGGCTTATGGCTATGTGATTGACTTCTTAGATGTTTATGTCGGTTCATGGCATTGGCCTGCGTTTAACATTGCCGATTCGGCGATTACTTTAGGCGTGGCATTAATGCTACTGGATTCTTTGGGGCTGATAAAACCTAAAAGCCAAGACTGACGAGGCGGCGCTAATTTTTCCTGAGTCTTGCTTGATTTCTTCTTAGCGCATCCCAATATCCTCCGCTACGGAAAATTGGCTTCGCCGATCTTTCCCTAGACTGGCAACTTTTCCCACGCAGGTGGGGTATACCATGTAAAATTGCCGCCGTTACGATTGATCTATTTAGGATGACATTGTGTTTAGAGGAACAACCATACTTTCAGTGCGACGCGGCGGCAAAGTCGTGATTGGCGGTGACGGGCAAGTCACATTGGGCAACACCGTGATGAAAGGCAACGCCCGTAAAGTGCGCCGCTTGTATCACGATCAGGTGATTGCCGGATTTGCCGGTGCCACCGCCGATGCTTTTACCCTGTTTGAGCATTTTGAAGGCAAGCTGGAAAAGCATCGCGGCAACCTGACCCGCGCCGCCGTGGAAATGGCGAAAGATTGGCGAACTGACCGCGCCTTACGCAAATTGGAAGCTTTGCTGGTGATTGCCGATGCCAAGACCTCATTAATTCTGTCCGGTACCGGTGATGTCATCGAACCGGAACATGACCTGATGGCGATAGGCTCAGGCGGTGCTTTTGCGCAAGCGGCAGCCCGTGCTTTATTGGAAAATACCGAGCTGAGCGCCCGTGAAATTGTCGAAAGGTCATTAAATATCGCCGCCGATATTTGCATTTACACCAATCACAATTTACGCATCGAAGAATTGGACGCAGAATAAAGCGAGGATTGCCATGACCCAAATGACCCCTAAAGAAATTGTCAGCGAGTTGGACAAACACATTGTCGGACAAGCCAATGCCAAACGTGCCGTCGCCATCGCCTTACGCAACCGTTGGCGCAGGCAGCAAGTTGAAGGTGATTTACGCCACGAAATCACCCCTAAAAATATCCTGATGATCGGCCCCACCGGTGTCGGTAAAACCGAAATTGCCCGCCGTTTGGCGCGCTTGGCGAATGCCCCGTTCATCAAAATTGAAGCCACCAAATTTACCGAAGTCGGTTATGTCGGGCGTGATGTCGAATCCATCATCCGCGATTTGGTCGATACCGCCGTAAAAATGACGCGTATGGCGGAAATCGAGAAAGTACAGACCCGCGCTTTTGATGCTGCCGAAGAGCGCGTTCTGGATATTCTGTTACCCACCGCCGATGGCGGCATGTTGTCAGATACCCAAGAAGCCACCCGCCAAAAAATGCGCAAAAAATTGCGCGAAGGCAGTATGGACGACAAAGAAATCGATATTGATGTCCATGTAGCGCCGATGGGTGTGGAAATTATGGCGCCGCCCGGCATGGAAGAAATGACCAACCAGCTGCAAGGCATGTTCCAAAACATGAGTTCCGAGCGCACCCGCAGCCGCAAAATGAAAATCAGTAAAGCCTTAAAAGTTTTGCAGGAAGAAGAAGCGGGCAAATTGCTGAATGAAGAAGAAATCAAGCAACGTGCGGTGGATTCGGTCGAGCAAAACGGCATCGTGTTTTTGGACGAAATCGACAAAATTTGCAAACGTGCCGAATTGGGCGGTGGTGGCGGTGAAGTCTCGCGCGAAGGTGTCCAGCGTGACTTGCTACCCTTGGTGGAAGGCAGCACTGTCAGCACCAAATACGGTGCCGTCAAAACCGACCATATTCTGTTTATTGCCTCGGGTGCGTTCCATGTCGCCAAACCGTCGGATTTGATTCCAGAATTGCAAGGCCGTTTCCCCATCCGGGTTGAGCTGAGTGCTTTGTCAGCCGATGATTTTGTCCGCATCTTGACCGAGCCGAATGCTTCGTTAACTGAACAATACGCCGCTTTGTTGGCGACCGAAGGTGTCACATTGGCTTTTGCGCCCGACGGCATTCAGCGCATCGCCGAGCTGGGCTTTGAGGTCAACGAAAAAACTGAAAACATCGGTGCCAGACGCTTGCACACCATGTTGGAGCGTTTGCTGGAAGAAATTTCTTTCCATGCGCCGGATATGCTCGACAAACATGTGTTGATTGATGCTGCCTATGTCGATGAACACTTGGGCGAATTTGTCCAAGATGAAGATTTAAGCCGTTACATCTTATAACTTGCCATTCAACATGGAACACGTGCTGATTATTCACGAGGTGGAAGACTACCCCGTTTGGAAGCAAATATTTGATGATGCTGCCTTGCTGCGCAAAAACGCCGGTGAACAGTATTACCAGGTATTAAAACAGGCCGATAACGCCAATAGGATTGTCCATTTTTCCAAATGGACATCGTTGGCGGCGGCTAAAGCTTTTTTTGAATCGCCACAATTGGTGGAGATCCGAAAGCAAGCGGGCGTCAAAGCGCCGGAGTTTATTTATTTGCAGTTGTTGGCAGAAGGCGTGTTGTAAACTGCCGCCCTCTGCTTGCCGCCACTTCAACACCACCTAGCCATTGTTTATGCGAGTCATTGTAAAACCCTGCAACAGCCAACCGACGGAAATCAAGCTGCACCAGCTGTCAAGAATTCTTGAAATCAGCTACGACGACGGCAGTGTGTTTGAATTGCCTTGTGAATACCTGCGTGTCTTCACGCAATCTGCCGATGCGGTCGGTCACGGCCCGGGTCAAGAAGTGCTGCAAACCGGCAAGGAAGAGGTTGCCATACTCGCCATTGAACCGGTCGGCAATTATGCCATTCGCCCAGTGTTTAGCGACGGTCATGACACCGGCCTTTACACATGGGATTTTCTCTACAAATTGGGTTCCGATTACCCCTGCCTTTGGGCTGAATACCTACGCAAACTTGCTGCAGCAGGTTATGAACGTAAAGACCCTTTAAAAAATTAGGTGCGATGATGACAACAGATAACACAACCCATTTTGGTTTTAAGCAAGTCGCCAGGGACGATAAAGTCAAACTGGTGCGCGGTGTATTTGACTCGGTGGCGGGCAATTACGACATCATGAACGACCTGATGTCGATGGGTATCCATCGCATTTGGAAGCGCATAGCTGTGCAGCTGGCGAATGTCCGTAAAGGCGAAAGCGTACTCGATTTGGCGGGCGGCACGGGCGATTTGACGGCCTTGTTTGAACAATGCGTCGGTAAAGACGGGCAAGTGGTGTTGGCGGACATCAACGCACAAATGCTGCGTACCGGTCGTGACCGCCTGATTGACAAAGGCTTGGCGGGCAATATCCGTTATGCACAAGTCAACGCCGAATGCCTGCCATTTGAAGACAACAGTTTCGATTGCGTGTGCATTGGTTTTGGCTTGCGCAATGTCACCGATAAGGATGCGGCATTACGTTCTATGCACCGCGTGTTGAAGCCGGGCGGACGCGTCATTGTCTTGGAATTCTCACACCCGATCGACCCGGTCACCGAAAAAGTCTACGACTTTTATTCGTTCAATTTGCTGCCCAAAATCGGCAAATGGGTGGCTAAGGATGAAGATAGCTACCGCTATTTGGCGGAATCCATCCGTATGCACCCCAAACAGGATGAGCTGAAAAAGATGATGGAAAATGCCGGTTTGGAACGTTGCGAATATTTCAATATGACGCAAGGTATCGTTGCTGTCCATCGGGGCTATAAAATTTAGTATGGCCTTCAAGCCCTTGCTGCTCAGCGCCCTGGCAAGCGCAATCAATCAGACCTTGCATTTAGACCCCAACAGCGGCGAGTTTTTGGCTCCGTTGGCAGGCAAGGTGATTGCTGTGACGATCACGCCGTTTAATGAAACCATTTATCTGTGTCCATCGGCAGATGACATCCAATTGCTGGATGTTTGCCCCACGCCTGCCGACACCCATTTGACCGGTTCGTTGTTGGCCTTGGGTTTGATGGGCATCAGCGGTAAACCGATGCGGTCGATTTTTTCCGGTGCAGTGGTCATTGAAGGCGATATGCATACGGGGCGTAAATTTCAGGAATTGTTCGCCAAGTTGGATATAGATCTGGAAAGCAAGCTGGCGCGTTACACTGGCGAGCAGTTTGCCAGCCAAATCAGTGGCCTGTTCCGCGCCGGCAAAAACTGGGGTGCTGAATCGCTGGAAACTTTCCGCCTCAACGCCGCCGAATTTTTGCAGGAAGAAACCCGCGAACTGCCCGCCGTACCCGAAGCGGACGTTTTTTTTCAGCAAGTCGATGAATTACGGTTGGCGTTTGACCGTCTGAATAGCCGTATTGAGCGGCTGGAAGTCCTTTACCATGCCAAGCCAGCAGAACAATAAAACCCGCCTCCGGTTTGCAGTCGTTGGCTTTTTCCTTATGAAAGGTATCTTGTGATCCGCCCCAAATTACTGCTCCGCCTGATCCGTATCAACTGGATTTTAGTGAATCACGGACTGGACGAAATTGTCCTGAACACCCATCTATTCCGTTCTATCCGGTTTTTGGCCTATTTGTCGCCTTATTATTGGCTGCACAAAAAGCCCGATTCCCGCGCCGTCCGCATACGCCAAGCCTTGGAGGATTTGGGTCCGGTGTATGTCAAATTCGGTCAGGCCTTATCGACGCGCCGTGACTTATTGCCGGAAGACATTTCTGACGAACTGGTCAAATTGCAAGACCGTGTACCGCCGTTCAGCAGCGATACCGCCCGCCGCATTATCGAAAAAGAACTGGGTATTTCCATTGATGAGGCTTTTGCTCAATTTGATGCCGAACCGATGGCTTCGGCCTCGGTGGCGCAAGTCCACGGTGCCGTTCTGCACACCGGCGAGCAAGTGGTCGTTAAGGTATTGCGCCCCGATATTGAAGACCGCATCCATTCCGATATGGGTTTGATCTACGAATTGGCGCGTTTGGCGGAACGTTTCTGGGCTGATGCCAGACGCTTGCGCCCCATGGAAGTGGTGGCGGAATTTGAGCGCACCACCTTGGATGAGCTGGATTTGGTCAGGGAGGCGGCGAATGCGGCAAAAATCCGCCGTAATTTTGAAGGCTCGGAGCTGATCTACATCCCCGAAATCCATTGGCCTTTAACGAAGCAAAAAGTCATGGTCATGGAGCGTATCCACGGTATTCCCGTGGGTGAAATCGACCAGCTAAGGGCTGCGGGTGCTGATTTTAAATTGCTTGCCGAGCGTGGTGTGGAAATCTTTTTTACGCAAGTGTTCCGCGACAATTTCTTTCACGCCGATATGCACCCTGGCAATATTTTTGTTGATCCGCCAGCACGTTATGTGGCAATCGATTTTGGTATTGTCGGCTCTTTGTCGATATCCGACCAACACTATCTGGCGGAAAATTTCTTGGCTTTTTTCAACCGCGATTACCGCAAGGTCGCGGAAATGCATGTGGAGTCGGGCTGGGTGCCGCGCACCACGCGTATTGAGGAATTTGAGTCAGCCATCCGCAGTGTCTGCGAGCCGATTTTTGAAAAGCCGTTGAAAGATATTTCTTTTGGACAATTGTTGCTGCGCCTGTTCCAAACGGCGCGCCGTTTTGACATGAATGTGCAGCCACAATTGGTGTTGCTGCAAAAAACCTTGTTGAATATCGAAGGCTTAGGGCGGCAGTTGTACCCCGAATTGGATTTGTGGCAGACCGCCAAACCGTTTTTGGAACAATGGTTCCACGAACGCATGGGGCCTAAAGCGAAAATTACCAAGCTGCTCAAGCAGTTCCCCGAGTTTGCCGAGCAATTCCCCGAAGTGCCTGGGCTGATCTACAAAGCCTTGGATAATGCCGCCAATGCCAGCCATCAAGCGGAGCTGCATACTAAGGAGTTGGCGTTATTGCGCGAGCAAATGGATGAGAACAACCGCCGCACGCTGTGGGTGCTGTTGTTGAGTGCGGCTTTAGTGAGTGCGGCAGTGTTGTTGCAATAGCGTCGCGGTTTTAGTGGCGTTTGCCTTTACCGGCGCTAGTGTCTTCGAAGCGGACCTTTAAAGGTTTGCCGCAATAAAAGTTGCCGTCGAGTGCGGCAATGGCGGCGCGGGCTTCGTGGCCTTCCATGGATATAAAGCCAAAACCCCGGCATTTACCGCTAAAAATATCAGAGACTATTTCGATGGTACGGACTTTGCCGTATTGGGAAAACAGTTCCAGCACCGATGCTTCAGTAGCATCCAGAGGCAAGTTGCCTACAAAAATTCGTTTCAATTGACATATCCTAGATTATAAACAGATGGAGAATGGCGATAACGCCGGAGCGGGAAGCCCTACAAACGCTGCAGGGCTAACAGATAATGGCGGGCTTTTTAAGCCGCCGCTACATTCGAAGCTTGTGGGCCTTTTTGGCCTGGCGCGACATCATAGCTCACCGCTTGGCCTTCCGCTAAAGTGCGGTAGCCGCCTGTGCCAGTGATGGCGGAAAAGTGTACGAACACATCCGCACTGCCATCGCTTGGAGAAATAAAACCGAAACCTTTGGATTCGTTAAACCATTTAACTGTACCCGTTGCCATAAAAATACCTCAAATACCCGTAGGGCATGACTAAATCAATGAATGTTGATTGCAAATTGAACTGGGCACAAAAAGGAAAAATGCGGAAGGATAATTCTTGAAGAGTGCTGATGAAAATGCAAAACCTAAGTAGGAGTTTCGCATTAAGGCGGAGGACTAACTACTGGATTTCATTATAAAGGCTAAGCCTTGGTAAAGCTATTGAATAATTGTTGACTACCAGTAGCGTTAGCCGGTAAGAAAAACAAAATTTTGTCGGTTTGGGCAAGAAAATGGTTGGGGCGATTGCAATAAGGATTACTTTGGCCTTTTTTGGTTTTGTTGGTATGGGTTTTGACAATACTGTGATTGAGATCACATTTTTCTTTGAGTTTATTTAATACGTCTTGATTGGGGTGTTGTAGAATGGCAACGGTTTGTTGCAAATTAATTTATCTACAATACTTTAGGGAAATGTTTATATGAAATTAAAAAACAAAGCGTTATCAGCAATTACGATGGCCTTGCTAGGCTTTGGCCCTGTTTCGCACGCGGATAACTTTTCCACTACCGTTACACTGGGAGGCGTTACCCGTACGTTGTCGTTTGCAACCTTCGAGGATGCTATTGATGCTGCGAACAATCCAGATAGATACCAAGGATTGTTTCCAGAGGCAACCAGTACGGTAGGGGCTTTTGTTGTTTTGGATTTTAAAGGTGTGGATATACAGTTTGAAAAAGTGGCTACCGATAATGTGATTGTTAGCATCCCTTCCTTGGGGGTTACCGAAAATGTTGAAGTTACCGCAGCTGTCGGAACACCTACCAGCACCATCACCAATAAGCTAAATGACAAGGTTGAGGATGTTGTTAGGGCTAATAATGCCGCCATTAATAGGGAGTTGGCTATCGTTGACCCTGCCGACCCGCTCGGTGGTAACCCATCCAGTATTATGGGCATCATGGTTGAAAACGCCTATTTGCAAGGCATGAATGATGACTTTACGCCAAGCCGCCCTAGCCGCAACGGCAAAGCGCCCACTTCCCAAGAAAATCTGCTCGGCGGTGGTTTCCGTTTTGGACACTATTCTTTAAGTGGTAAAACGGTCGATACCTATACCGCACCATTCAGTTATAACGCCAAGCTAAATGAGCGTCAGCAGCTGATCTTTACGACACCTTTCAGCTATATCGACACCCAAGGCGCCAAATCTTATGACGCGGGCATGGGGGTGGCCTTTAAAATGCTGGTCACCGACCGTTGGGTGCTAACGCCTGCTTTGGCTTATGGTTTCAGAGGCTCGTTTGATTTGGCGAATGTGGGTCACATTGCTTCGGGTACAGTAACCAGCAAATACACGTTCGATTTGGATAGCAGCAATCCCAGCTCCATAAAGTTGTCGATAGGCAACATGGCAGGGTATTACACAACCTTGCCTTATGAAGTGGAAGGTTTTTCGGTTGACCCTGACTTGCAAAACTATGTGATAAAAAATGGTTTGGTGCTTAGCAAAAACTTTGATGGCGCACTGTTTGGCGATGACCTGAATGTTGCGGCTAATTTTACCGACACCGAGTATTTTGGTTCGGTTCTGTTTGTTGACCAATACAATGAACTGGGCATTGCCTTTAAATCGGCAAACGAACACAATTGGATCAACCGTTTGGCTTTCAACGCCAACTACCTTTTCAGTGCCACCGGCAAAAGTGTCGATGGTTTCCGTGTGGGCATGAACTACGAGTTTTAACTCTCTGGCTTGCCGCCCATCTTAACAAGCAGAAACTCAAGCGGGTTTCTGCTTCGTCCCAAAAGTCTCACCCAGCAAGTTCCACAGCTAATACTGTCGAGAAGTTAGCGTTATCTGCGCTAAAATGCGCGCTAACTTTTTCGATAAGAGATTCAGCGCATGGCAAAACCGCTTCCCCACGCACAAAGCGTTTATTCGCAATTACCTTCCAAACCGCTGCCGGTTTTCCCGGGCTGGGCAGCCGCTTTAGGTCCTGGCATTGTCTGGATGGCCTTGGCGCAAGGCAGTGGCGAGCTGATCTGGTGGCCTTATATGGTCGCCAAATACGGTTTGGCATTTTTGTGTTTGCTGTTGCCTGCTTGCCTCATCCAATATCCCATCAATTTGGAGATCGGGCGTTACACTTTGCTGACCGGCGAAAGCGTCTTCCACGGCTTTATCCGCCTCAACCGTGGCTTAGGCATTTTTCTGTGGTTGTTGATGACCGTCTCATTTCTTTGGTTTGGTGCCTTTGCGTCGGCAGGAGGGACCGCATTGGCGGCTTTGACGCATTTCCCGGCAGGTTGGGAGGCGCGCGAACAAACCCTGTTTTGGGGCTATTTGTCGATTATTGTCTTTTTGCTGGCGATCATTTTCAGCGGCGTGGTTTACAAGCTGGTGGAAAACTTTATGAAAGGCGTGGCGGTCACCACGGTGGTCGGCTTGGTCTGGGCGTGTTGGCAACCGGATGTGGCGGCGATGATTCCGGCCTTTAGTAAAGCGTTGGTGATTCCGCCGTTAACCTTGCCCAGAGCTTGGGATCAGGCCGATAGCAGCAAATTATTGACTGCGATTGCCTTTGCCGGTCTGGGCGGCTTTTGGGCTTTGTTTTATTCCTACTGGCTGCGCGATAAAGGCGTGGGCATGGCGACATATTGCGGGCATGTCACTGGTTTGGCGGCGAATAGCGAAAGCGTCTCTTGCGACGGTTTTTTGCCCGCCGATTCGCCCGATAATGCCGCGAAATGGCAGCGCTGGAACCGCTTTTTAAAAGTCGATGTATCCATTGGTGTGCTGGGCAATTTGTTCACGACGCTGATGGCTTGTTTGTTGGCCTACGCCTTATTGTTTCCGCAAGGATTATTGCCTAAAGATTACGAATTGGCGGTGGTGCAAAGCCGGTTTTTTGAACTGGCTTGGGGGCCGGTCGGCAAAATTTTGTTTTTGATGATTGCCGCCGCTTTCCTTGCCGACACTTGGCTGGCAACCGTCGATGCCGTCAGCCGTATCCAAGCCGATATTGTCCACATTTTATTTCCCAAAACTCGCCGTTTTGCCACCAACCGTTTGTACTACGTTTTCCTTGGCGTATTTACTGTCATCACTTCGTTGACCATGTTGTTGGATACGCCCGACACGCTGATCCGGTTGAGCGCATTGATTGGTTTTATTGGCACCATCATTTTTCCATTGGCCTTGTATTGGCTCAACTACCGCTTGCTGTTGCCAAATTTGCCGCCATGGGCGCAGCCCTCGCCAGTCAATATTTGGCTATTGCGCTTAAGTTTTGTCATTTACCTGGCTTTGGGCGTGTTGTATTTGGGTGTGACACTCAGCTAAAGGTTTTCAGCAAGCGTTCATTTAATAAGGCGCATCGTAATGTCCAGCAAGGCGTTTCAGACTGCTTTGCCGGACAGATCTTGTCAATCATTGAAACAGGAAGGTATACGATGCAAGAATTCCCCAATCCGCCCTTACAACAGGCCGAACACGCCGGTCAGACCGATTCCGTCAACCAAGCATTCAATCATGGCATTTGTTATGGCTTGGAATATGTGTTGGACGAATTGGCAACTGAAGAGCCAGACCCCGAAATTTTTGCCAATGTCGATTGGTTTGGTGCAAGCGACTATTTTGCTTAGGTTCCTAATGCAGTTTTATGGCACTGGGGTGGCGCAATAACATCGATACTTTGCCCTTGCTGTGCTGCAGCCAACCCCGTACTTCCACGGTTTTGCCCTGATACGTTTCAATATCGGTAAACAATGGCAAGTTCTTGCGCTCAATACGTACGCTGAAGGCGTCAGAAAAATTCAGGTACAACGATTTTCGGGTGGGGTGCATATCGGTGATTTTTCCGACCACCCGCGTCCAGCCTTGATGATCGCTGGCAGCGACATTTTCCGCTTTGATCGGCGCGTAGTCCGGTTCTTGCCAAATGCCTAAACGGGCGCGTTCGGCTTGTTGTTCGGCGGCTGCCAGTTCGTCAACATAAGCCAGATTGGGCGGATAAATCACCACCGAAGCCAGGCCTTGGGCGACCAGTTGCAGGTTGATATGTTCTTTTTGTTCGGTAAAGACATGCGCCAAAATACGTCCGTATTTGTCGGTTTTCTCCACACCACTTTCCAGCCGCACTTTGCGGTTTTTTAGCTTTTCAGTCAGCCAATGTTTGGCGGCTTCGCCACCGGCTTCTGCCGCCTGCCTTCTGTGGGCAATCTCTGGCGTGTTAATGCCCAATAAGCGCACTTTTCGCCCGTCTTGCAATTGTAGAGTGTCGCCGTCGTAAACTGTTTTAACGGGTACAAAGCTGTAGCCAGGTTCAATAGCCAGCACTTTGGCGTCGGCGACGGTGGTGCGGTCAGAAAAATGTGCGCTGCCATCGGTGTCTTGCCAATGGTATATGTCGGCATACGCTAATGGCGATAAGCAGGCCAACAGTATCAGGAGAATTTTCATGGTTTGGGAAGGGGAAGTTAAAATAAGCGTATCATCATACTATTTTCCAGGTTTGTTTATGATAACCATCATCCAGCGGGTTACTTCCGCATCTGTTACCGTGAATGACGTTGTCATCGGTAGTATTCAAGAAGGCATTATGGCTTTAGTTGCGGTTGAAAAAGCCGATACCGAAAAAGAAGCGCAACGCTTGCTGCAGCGCATTTTAAATTATCGTATTTTTGCCGATAGGGAAGGGCGTATGAATTTAAGTTTGCGCGACATCAATGGCGGTTTGCTGTTGGTGCCGCAATTTACGTTGGCGGCAGATACCCAAAGCGGCAACCGCCCAAGCTTTACGCCCGCCGCATCGCCAGAATATGGGCAGGAAATGTTTGCCTATTTGCAGCAGCTGGCTTTGCAAAGCCATCCACAGGTGGCGTTCGGCGAATTTGGTGCCGATATGCAGGTGGCATTGGTCAATAATGGTCCGGTCACTTTTACTTTACGTTGTGCTGCTTAATGGCGACAAACTGTATGTAATTGCGCAACAAAATGTCGCCATGTTGTTGTTATTACAAAAACTTAGCTATAATTGTCGCAACCCTGCAACAGGGCAGATGTGCTTTTCTGGCTTCGCCGGAAGGTCTGATAATAAACAAGGGCGTCTTAGACATTGAAAATCCTAATTCTCGGAGCCGGAGTAACCGGTTCATCGGTGGCGGAAGCATTAGCCAACGAAGAAAATGATATCGTTGTTATTGATTTTAAACCGGAATTGTTGGAGGCGTTAAAAGAACGCTTTGATATAGCAACCGTCACTGGCAACGCAGCACATCCCAATATCTTAGAACAGGCGGGCATTGCCGATACCGACATCGTCATCGCCGTGACGGATAGCGATGAAACCAATATGCTGGCCTGTCTTATCATTAACGCCCTGCACCGTCGTCCTAAAACCATTGCCCGTGTCAGGGCTATCGAATACCTAAAAAACCCCAAACTGTTCGGTGCCGAAGGCATACCGGTGGATTTTGTTATCAGCCCCGAACAAATCGTTATGGAATCCATCCGCAATTTGGTTGAACTGCCCGGCGTGATGCATATTTCCGATTTTGCCGGCGGTAAAGTGCGATTGTTCTCGGTTAAAGTCGTAGCAGATGGCGTGTTGACCGGTAAAAAAATCAAATCCTTAAAAGAGCGGTTGGCAAAAGGCAAAACCCGCGTAGCTGCTATTTTCCGCCAAGGCAAATCGTTGATGGTCAATGGTGAAGCCGTTATCCAAACCGGTGACGAGGTGTTTTTTGTTTCCCCGCGCGATGAAGTTCGAAAAGTGTTGATCGAACTTAACAAGCTGGAAAAGCCTGTCAAGCGCATCATTATTGCCGGTGGCGGGCATATCGGTAAGCGTTTGGCTTTGGCGTTGGAAAATGACTACCAAGTGAAAATTATCGAGAAAGACCCTCGCCGTGCCAAGAAAATCGCCAATGACCTCGATAAAACCATCGTCTTATTAGGCGACTGTGCCGATGAAACCTTGTTATTGGATGAAGCCATCGAAAGCACCGATTTGTTCTGCGCGATTACCGATAATGATGGCGTTAACATTATTTCGGCCTCATTGGCTAAGAGTTTGGGAGCACGCAAAACCATCTGTTTGCTCAACCATATCTCTTACAGCAAATTGCTGCCCGGTACGGGCATTGACGTGTCGGTGTTACCCAACCAAGAAACCTTGGGCAGTATCCTTAAACATTTGCGCCGCGCCGATGTCGCGCAAGTCAGTTCCTTATGCGGCGGTAGCGCCGAAGCCATCGAGGCGATTGCCCACCACACCACGGATGGCCTATCGGTGGTAGGGCGGCAAGTCGATAGCATCAATTTGCCCGCCGGTATTGTCATGGGCGCACTGATCCGTAACGAAGAAGTGATACCCGTCCACCACGATACGGTGTTTGAAGAAGGCGATCATGTGGTCATGTTTGCCATCGAAAAACGCCTGGTTCCTTATATTGAAAAACTCTTTCGGCCTATTTGATGAATGGCTGCTTTTATGCAGGTATGACAGAAGTTGTTATAAGCAACACTGGCCCCACATCCTCTCGTTATCTTTTTAAAACAGCCTCATGCATGTATTTCTGACGATCATCCACATATTCGGCGTTGTTACCGTGGGCTTTGGTGGCTTAATGGTCAGTTGTTTGGTGACCTCTGTCGTTTTTGACGATGGTGCTACGGACGCTTTTTATCTAGGCTCGTTGATAACCGTACTGTCCGGTGCGTTGATGATATTGTTCTCATTACGGGCGGATAAAAAACTATCAAGGCAGGCTGGGTTTTTATTAGTGACCATGTGTTGGTCTATTGCTTCTATGTTTTGTACGTTGCCGCTGTTGCTTTATTTGCCGGGGCTAAGTTTTGTTGATGCTTATTTTGAAGTGGTGTCGGCATTGTCTACGACAGGGGCGACGGTTCTCAGCGGGCTTGACCACTTGCCTATGTCGATCAATTTATGGCGGCATATGCTAACGTGGTTCGGTGGCATTGGTATTATTGTATTTGCCGTTGCCATTTTGCCAGTATTGGGAATTGGCGGTATGCAGTTGCTTAAGTCTGAATCTCCAGGTTCGGTTAAGGAGTCAGACCTTCCGCCGCGCATCGCGCAAACGGCAAAAGCTTTATGGTTGGCTTATGTTGTTATTACTTTATTGTGTATTTTTGCCTTGCATTTGGCTGGGATGACTTGGTTTGATGCGGTTTGCCATGCCTTTGCGGCGATGAGTCTGGGCGGCTTTTCCACGCACGATGCCAGTGTCGGTTATTTTGATTCGTTGCCGATTGAAATTGTCTTAACGGTATTCCAGCTCATTGCGGCTATGAATTTCGCCACGCATTTTTTGGCGCTTAGAAAGCACTCATTTAAACCTTACATTAAGGATGTGGAAGCGATCGGCATGTTGTCGCTAGTGTTGGGTAGCTGCTTAGTGGCAGCAACTGTGTTGTGGAAATATGGTACTTACCCCGATTTTGCTACTTGTTTACGACACGCCACCTTCAATTTGGTAACGGTTGCCACGACTTCTGGTTTTATGACTCAAGACTTCAACCAGTGGCCTGTGTTTGTGCCGTTTTTGATGCTGTTCTTAAGCAGCCTTTCGGTGTCGTCGGGATCTACCGGCGGCGGTATCCGTATGATCCGCACAATTATTTTAATGAAACAAGCGCGTTTGGAGATGTTTAAGTTTATTCATCCTTATGCTGTCAGGTCGATTAAAATTGGTGGCAACGTGGTGCATACCGAAGTGGTCAATTCGGTGACAGGTTTTATCTTCCTGTATTTTATTTGTATTGTTACTTTGGTGTTTGCCTTGTTGTTGAGCGGTTTGGACTTTATCACTGCATTTTCTGCGGTGGTGGCTTGCTTCAATAATGCCGGTCCAGGCCTTAATTTGGTAGGTCCTGCCAGCAATTACGGCATTCTGACCGACTTCCAAACCAACGTCTGCACCTTTGCCATGTTGCTGGGGCGGGTGCAGATTTATTCGATTGTGATTTTGTTTATACCCGAATTTTGGCGGAAATAAGGCCGTTACAATTCAATCCGGATACCGACTTCAACCACTTGCTCAACCGGAATTTTAAAGAATTCAATCGCGCTTGAGGAGTTGTGGATCAGGAATCTGAACAAGGCGCGCCGCCAATTGGGCATCGGGCTGTTGCGTTTGAAGCTGACTTTTTCGCTGCCCACAAAGAACGAGACAAAGTCTGTGCTAATGCCCAAGCCTTCTTCAACCGCCAATTTTAAGGCACGGCGCACGTCTTGGGTTTGTTGGAAGCCGTAGTAGAGTTTCACGCGGAAAAACTTACGGTTATGCCCAAACGAGCGGATTTTCATACGCTTGGCTTCTTCCACATAAGGCGCGTCCGTCGTCACAATCGTCAAGACGATGATCTTGTCATGCAAAACATGGTTATGGCGCAGGTTGTAGAGCATGACTTGCGGCACGCCGTGCAAATGTCGGGTCAGATAAATCGCTGTACCTTTCACCGTGACCAGTTCGTGGTCTTTTAGCTGTTCTTCCAGTTCTTCAAACAAAACTTTCTTTTCGGTCATATAGGCGACTAGCAAGGCGCGGCCTTTGATCCAAGTGGTCATCACCAAAAACAGCACGCCGCCCACCACTAACGGCAACCAGCCACCTGAAGGGATTTTTAGGCTGTTGGCGGACAGGAAGGTGATGTCGATGGTTAAAAATACGGTTAAAAATGTCACGCTGATGACGGTTTTCCATTGCCACAAAGCTTGGATGACAATAAAGGCCAATACGGTATCGACAATCATGGTGCCGGTGACGGCAATGCCGTAAGCCGAGGCCAAGTTGGAGGAAGATTTAAAGCTGAATACCAAAACAAACACTGACACCATCAACATCCAGTTGATGGCAGGAATATAGACTTGCCCCATTTCTTCGCCCGATGTGTGCAAAATCGGCATCCGTGGGCAATAACCCAGCTGGATGGCCTGGCGGGTAACGGAAAAGGCACCCGAAATCACTGCTTGCGAAGCGATCACCGTGGCTAAGGTTGATAAGACCAATAAGGGATATAAGGCCCAATGCGGAGCCAGCAAATAAAACGGGTTTTCAATAGCTTCAGGGTTTTGCAGCAACAACGCACCCTGACCAAAATAATTGCATAACAGGGCAGGGAAGACAAAACCAAACCACGCATAGCGGATAGGCTTTAAACCAAAATGACCCATGTCTGCATATAAAGCTTCCGCACCGGTGATTGCCAGCACCACCGAACCCATAATCAAAAAACTGGTCCAACCCATTTCCAGCAGTAAATGCAGGGCGTAGTAGGGGTTGAGCGCCATCAGCACCGATGGTTGGTGGATGATATTGCTAACGCCCAAAATAGCCAGTGTGCCAAACCAAATACACATGACCGGCGCAAACATCTTGCCAATTGTTCCTGTACCCTTGGCTTGCACGATAAACAGCAGGCTCAGTGCCGCGATGGTGATAGGTAGCACATAATGTTCCAGTTTGGGGGCAATCACTTGCAAACCTTCCACGGCGCTGAGTACCGAAATGGCAGGAGTAATCATGCTGTCACCGTAAAACAAAGCCGCTCCCAGCAAGCCGATAGTGACGATAAACTGTTTGCGTTTGGGTTTGTCATGCGAACCGAACAAGGCCAGCGCCATCAAGGCCATAATGCCGCCTTCGCCCTTGTTGTCGGCGCGCATGATGAAAATGGCGTATTTGATGGTCACCACCATGGTTAATGACCAGAACACTAACGACAAAACCCCCAGCACATGGCTTTCGTCGATGGGCAAGCCGGTGTGGAAGACTTCTTTCAGCGCATACAAAGGGCTGGTGCCAATGTCGCCGAATACGACACCGATAGCGCTGAGGGCCAATGTTGCAATCTGTTTGGAGGAATAGTTTTGTTGGCTTGCGGACATGTTGGTAATCAGGTTGGGAAGTTAAGCGGTGTTATGGTTGGTTGGAGTAAGAAACATCTTAATCTATGGTCAATATTGTAACTTGACTTCACTTAAGCTTAGGGAATATTTCACATTCTGTTGTTTTAAATTTGGGCTTGCCAGTGATTTAGGCCACTCTTCGCCAAACAGCCCAACATTAATGTTTCCAAAGGTTTTATAATTGCCAATAAGTTTTTTGCGACTGATTTGTATTTCTAAAGGTTGGACAGATAATGAAATTTTTTATATTGGGTGTCTTTGGGCTGTTTTTCCCCTTGTTGGCAAGTGCCGAGGCCACGTCTGCATCAGCGGTGACGATGGATTTGTCGCATCATTTTATCGGTTATCTTTCCTTAGTGGTGACTGTGGCGGCTTATATTGCCGCCATGTCTGAAGAAGTGACGGAATTGCGTAAGTCCAAACCGATGGTTTTAGGTTCGTCTTTGGTCTGGTTTGCCATTTGTATTTACTATGCCTTGCATGGTGATGCCAAAACCGCGGCGGTGGCTTTTGAGGCGAACTTGCTGGCTTATGTGGAATTGCTGTTGTTTATTTTGGTGTCGATGACTTATCTGAACACCATGGAAGAGCGGGGTATTTTCAAAGCCTTGCAAGTGTATTTGTTAAGCCGGAAGTACAGTTACCGGCAATTGTTTTGGATAACCGGTGGTTTGGCGTTTATCTTGTCCACCGTTATCAACGGCCTGACGGTGGGCTTGTTGATGGGGTCAATTGCGCTGGCTGTCGGCAAAAAGAAGCCGGAGTTTGTGGCTTTGGTCTGTGTACATATTGTGTCAGCCACTAACGCCGGTGGCACATTTAGCCCGTTAGGCGGCATTTCAACCCTGTTTGTTTGGCAGCGCAAGATTTTGGAGTTTTCTGACTTTTTTAACTTGACCGTTCCGTGCCTGGTTAATTTTCTGGTGCCGGCAATCATCATGCATTTTTGGGTACCTAAAGAAACGCCGGATGCCACCCAAGAAAAAGTGAATCTTCGGCGCGGTAGCAAACGCATCATTTTCCTGTTTATTGTGACCTTAGTGATTACCGTCAGCGGCAACGTGTTGCTCGAATTGCCACCTGCAGCCGGTATGATGGCGGGATTGGGGCTTTTGCAGTTCTTTAACTTTTATCTCAGTAAAACCGCACACGACAAAGAAAGCGATTTCGCCCATATTTACCGCTTTTATAATTTGGATGCGCCTAAAGCCAATAACCATCGCACGTTCGACATTTTCAAAAACGTCGGCCATATTGACTGGGACACGCTGCTGTTTTTTTATGGCGCGATGATGATTATTGGCGGCATCGGCTTTATCGGTTACTTGGATGCCATCGCCCACTTCTTGTTTGGGGAAATTGCCCCGACGCTTGCCAATATTATGATTGGCTTGTCATCGGCATTTGTCGATAACGGCACGCTGATGTTTGCTGTTCTGCATATGCACCCAGACTTGCCGATAGGGCAGTGGCTGTTGCTGACGCTGACGTTAGGCGTGGGCGGCAGTTTGTTGGCGATTGGTTCGGCGCCGGGCGTTGGTATGTTGGGGCATATGAAAGGCTATTACACGTTTACCAGCCACCTGCGTTGGATGCCTGTCATTTTATTAGGTTATTTTGCCAGTGTTGTGGTGCATTTTTGGATAAACGCCCGCTATTTTTAAAGGCTTTGCGGGACGGGCGTTGGCATCATAAAGGAAAGGAAATTCCGGCAATTTACAGTTAAATATCGGAAACAACAGGCCAAATGCGGCTAACAATAAGTCAATGCATTCCTTATAATAAAGCATCTGGCAAGGCGTGTGGGCAAGCAGTTGCCCAGCGCACTTTCCCAATATCATGAACAGTGTCCTATCGAGTGCTCGCAACAGGGATATTGGATAGGATGTTGGCGCGGATTGCCGTTTGCCCGCTGACGCGCTAGCTTTTTTCACCCTTTAGGGAGTTTCTTAATGATTAAAAAAACAGTTCCATTCATTTTTCAGATAATGCTATTGCTGGGTTTGCCGTTGGTTTCATGGGGTGCGGAAACGGCTGCTGAAAGTGTGGAACCTCTCAATCTGACAACCCATTGGGTGGGTTATACGGCCTTGGCTTTGTTTGCCGTCGCTTATTTGTTGGCGATGACCGAGGAAATTACCGAGTTGCGCAAATCGAAACCCATGGTGTTTGCCGCTAGTGTCATCTGGATTTTCATTGCTGCCGTGTATGCCAACGGTGGTATGAGCGAGCAGGCGGGGGTCGCTTTCCGCACCAGTTTGGAGGCTTACGCCGAACTGTTCCTGTTCATCATGGTGTCCATGACCTACCTGAATGCGATGGAAGACCGCAGTGTCTTTGAGCGGCTACGGGTTTGGTTATTAAGCAAAAACTTCACTTACCGCCAATTGTTTTGGATTACCGGTTTCCAATCGTTTTTTATTTCCTCGGTTTGTAACAACCTGACCACGGCCTTGTTGATGGGGTCAGTGATTTTGGCGATGGGTAAAAACAGCCCGCGTTTTGTGTCATTGTCGTGCATCAATGTGGTGGTGGCTTCCAATGCGGGCGGCTCGTTTAGCCCGTTTGGCGACATTACCACTTTATTGGTTTGGCAAAAAGGCGTGGTGCCGTTTGTGGATTTCTTTGCCTTGTTGGTGCCTGCCATTGTCAACTTGACTGTGCCTGCGGCTATCATGCACTTTTTTATTCCAAAGGAACGGCCTGCAGCTGTACAAGAATCCCAGCCAATGAAACGAGGGGGTACGGTCATTATTGCCTTATTCGCCATGACCATTGCCACGGCAACCTGCTTTGAAAACTTCCTGGGACTGCCGCCCGCAGCAGGGATGATGTTGGGGTTGACTTACCTGAAGTTTTTCAGTTTTTACATGCAAAAAACCCCAGGGCGTGGAGCGGCTTTGTCAAAGAAATCGGCGGATAAAATTAATAACTTTGCGCCAATGAACGATTTGAAAGGCCCTAAAGCCAAGAAAAAGAAAGGCGGCTCTGAGGAACCTTTCGATGTTTTCACTAAGGTTGCCAATCTGGAATGGGATACGCTGTTGTTTTTCTATGGCGTGATGGTTGCCGTGGGTGGCCTGAGTTTTATCGGCTACCTGACCGTCGCGTCGCAACATTTATATGGCGAAATGGATCCTACCATCGCCAATATTTTGGTCGGTATTGCTTCGGCATTTGTCGATAATGGCACGATCATGTTAGCGGTGCTGACGATGGAACCGGACATTTCCCAAGGCCAATGGTTGTTGGTGACACTCACCGCTGGCGTTGGCGGCAGTATGTTGTCGGTCGGTTCGGCAGCAGGCGTGGGTTTGATGGGGCAAACCAAAGGCGTTTATACCTTTGTCAGTCACTTGAAATGGGCGCCGGTCATTATGTTGGGCTATGCCGCCAGCATTGGCGCGCATTTCTTGATTAACGGGCGGTATTTCTAGCCGCTTTAGCCCGGCAAAATTTCGATTACCTGACTGTTGAAGCGGCCTTCGGCAAGCCGTACTTGCACTTGTTTGCCGATTTGCAATTGCGCCGTTGAATGGATGATCTGCCCTGACGACGGCGCACTGACCAGCGCATAACCCCGGTTCAAGGTTGCCAATGGGCTGACCGCATGGAGCGTTTGGCTGGCATTGAGCAGGCTCTGCTGGCGTTTTTCGATCTGTTGGTTGACGGCGGCAAACAGGCGTTGGCTTAAATAATCGCAATGTTGTTGATGGCCTGCCAGTTTTTGGCGCGGATGGAATTGCCACAGCTTGGCTGTTTTAGCTTCAAGGTGGTTTTGCCGTTGTAATAATTGCCGACGCACAGCTTGGCTTAATCGGATCTGCAATTCACTTAAGCGCTGCTGGTTGCGCGCCAGTTTTTTTCCGGAATGCTGCGCTTGCAGGCGTTTGTTTAACCAATCCAGTTTTTGCTGCTGTTGCTGGAGCTTGCGGTTTAGCTGGTTTTGTAGACGGCTTTCCAGTTGTACAAAACGTAGCAACCAATCCTGTTGGTTCGGTGTCGCATGTTCTGCCGCCGCTGAGGGGGTGGCGGCGCGCAGGTCGGCGACAAAATCGGCAATGGTAAAGTCGGTTTCGTGACCAACGGCGGAAATAACCGGAATGCGGCTGGCGAAAATGGCGCGGGCGACCCTTTCTTCATTAAATGCCCACAAATCTTCTAAGGAACCGCCGCCCCGCCCAATAATCAGCACATCGCAATCGCCCATTTGGTTGGCGGTGGCAATGGCTTGGGCAATGTCGAATTGGGCGTTGTCGCCTTGTACGGTCACCGGATAGATGATGACCGGAATGGCGGCAAAGCGTCTTTTTAACACGGTGAGAATGTCGCGGATGGCGGCACCCGTTGGCGATGTCACCACACCGATGCATTGCGGTAGGGTCGGTAGCGGTTGCTTGTGTTCAGCCGCAAACAGGCCTTCGCTAGCCAGTTTGGTTTTTAAGGCGTCAAAAGCACGCCGCAGTGCGCCGTCACCGGCTTCTTCCATCGAATCGACAATCAGTTGGTAATCGCCACGCGGTTCGTACAAGCTCACTTGCGCTTTAACCAAGACTTGCTTGCCATTTTCGGGCTTAAACCCCGAACGCCGTTGTTGGTTCTTAAACAATGCGCAGCGTACTTGGGCGTTGGCGTCTTTTAACGAGAAATACCAATGCCCCGATGCCGGTGCGCTCAGGTTGGAGATTTCCCCCTGCACCCACACACTAAAAAACTGTTCACCCAATAAGCGGCTGACGGAACGGTTTAGTTGGCTGACGGACAAAATGCTGGAAGCGGGCGGTTTTAATGACATCATGTAAATTTAATAAGTCGGGCTGAGGGCTGTTGTAGAATGCCCAATTTTTAATCGTTAGGAAAGGAGACATTGTGGCGTGGTTGCTTTTATTAATTGCTGGCGTGATGGAAGTAGTGTTTGCAGTCAGCTTGAGATATAACGAAGGCTTTACTAAGTTATGGCCTACGGTGGTCAGTTTGGCATCCGGCGGAGCCAGTTTGTATCTGCTGATTGTCGCCATTAAAACCTTGCCTATCGGTACGGCTTATGCGGTTTGGACGGGCATAGGCGCTGTTGGTACGGCAATTTTTGGTTTAATTTTGTTTAAGGAGTCGTATGACTGGTTTCGCCTGTTATCCATCGGCCTGATTATCACCGGCATTATCGGCTTAAAACTGACAGACCACCACTGATGCTGCATTTGCTTTTTCAATCTCCCGTTACCGAAGCCGTGCTGGCGCGCGTAGCTGCCGGTGACGATGTAGTGTTTATGGACTGCGCGTCCTTAAGTTTGCTGCAAGCGCACTTACAACCGCCGTTAAACCGGCTGCTCAGCAGCAACGGCTTGTTTGTCATTGCTGAACACTTGCAAAGCCGGGGCATTGCCAGCGAAGACTTACCTTTTGGCGTTCACGTGACCGATTTTGCCGGCCTGGTCGATTTAACCGTCAAACACCCCACCATCCATTCATGGACCTGATCCCCGCCACCAACGACCAAGGCTTTTTGCTGAACGCCGCCGACTGGAACGAAGCCATTGCCGAGCAGCTGGCCCAGCAAAATGGCCTGATGCTGACCGATGCGCATTGGGAAATCATCCGGTTTATCCGTAGCTATTACCAGGAATACAAACACCTGCCCAACGCGCGCGTTTTCACCAAAGCCATCGCCAAAACTTTGAGTGAAAGCAAAGGCAACAGCCGTTATCTACACCAATTATTCCCCGATGGGCCTTTGAAATACGCCTGTAAAGTAGCAGGCTTGCCAAAACCTCCGACCTGCTTGTAACGATGGGTGTCGGCAAATAGGCGCTAATGCTTGTTTCTTGTTGTTTCATAATAAAACAATAACGTTTCACGTTTCTTGTGTTGAAACGTGTTGCCCCGCGCTTTTACTTCTCCGCTTTTTTTTCGCTAATCCTGCATATTTTCTTCACAGCATAATTTTCAGTGATGCTGATTGACTTTTTTAAATAAAAACAATGGTTTGTTTGGTTTTTTAGTCGATTTTGGCCTTGGTGGATTTTCCAAATAGACAAATCCTAAGCAATTGGTCTGTGAATTGCATTAGAATTTGGTAATATTCTATTTTTGTTGCCTGTGATCCAAGTATCGGGTCTATGAAACGCCACCAAGTGCGATCCGACGCGTCGAGGTGGCTCGCGGGTTCACCATGCTGTTCGTGTGCGCGTTGTTTTGCAGGTATTGTTGGTTATCGAACTGTATTTGATGAAAAAGTCTGTCAGCATCGGCTCGAGCAGCTTACACACTTTTTTGGGCTGAATGGGTATGAAATCAATTCGGCAATTGTAGGTGCGAATTCATTCGCACTGTGCGGATAAATCCGCACCTACGCTTTGCTGCGGCGTTCGCCATCATCAACACGATGTGGTTGGAATCGGTGTGCGACATCGACAGCCACGGTATTGACCCGTTCTGTAGCACTTTATCTGGGAGCAAACATCATGACCATTGAACGTATTATTAGGATGGTGGCGGGGATTTTTATCCTGCTGTCCTTAAGCTTGGGTGTGGAAGGCAGCCCTTTGTTCCTGCATCAAAACTGGCTGTGGTTTACCGCTTTTGTCGGTTTCAATTTGCTGCAAAGCAGTTTTACCCAATTCTGTCCGCTGGAAATGATCCTGAAAAAACTGGGTGTGCAATCAAGCTGCCAACAATAAAAATAAAATTGATGGGCTTCCTTACGTCAACCCATCCTACATAAATAATGAGGAACAAACATCATGGCTAAAATCGTAATCGTCGGTGCTGGTATTGGCGGCATTCCAATGGCATTTGAAATGAAAGACTTGGCGCGTCAGGAAGACGAAGTTGTGGTTATCGCCGATACGCCGACCTTCCATTTCGTGCCGTCCAACCCGTGGGTGGGGGTGAACTGGCGCAAACCGGAAGATATTAAAGTGCCCTTGGAACCTGTCTTCAAAAAGAAAAAAATCACTTTCATTCAGCAAAAAGTCGCCCGTTTCCAACCGGAGCAAAACCAAGTCGAATTGGCGGATGGCAACATAGTTGGCTACGATTTTTTGGTTATCGCCACCGGCCCGAAACTGGCGTTTGAAGAAATTGAAGGCTTAGGCCCGCATGGCTATACCGAATCGGTTTGCCATGTCGATCATGCCGGCCCCGCAGGTGAGCGTTGGCAAGAATTCTTGCAAAATCCAGGCCCTATCATCGTCGGTGCAGTGCAAGGTGCATCGTGTTTTGGCCCGGCGTATGAATATATGTTTACTGTCGAAACCGACCTGCGCCAACATAAAATCCGCGACAAAGTGAAAATCACTTATGTCACGTCTGAGCCGTACATCGGGCATTTAGGCTTGGATGGCGTTGGCGACACCAAAGGCATGTTGGAAAGCGAAATGCGCAACAAGCATATAGACTGGATTTGCAATGCTAAAGTTGACCGTGTTGAAAATGGCATGATGTATGTCACCGAAGTCGATGAAAATGGACAGGTGAAAAAGCAGCACGAATTACCTTTTAAACACAGCATGATGTTGCCAGCCTTCAAAGGTGTGGATGCGTTGTTCGGCATTGAAAAATTAACCAACCCACGTGGCTTTGTGTTGGTCGATGACCACCAACGCAATCCAACGTACAAAAACATTTATTCCGTTGGGGTGTGCATCGCCATTCCGCCACAAAAACCGACGCCTGTACCGACTGGCATACCCAAAACAGGTTATATGATCGAGTCCATGGTCACCGCCACCGCGCACAATATCCGTGATGAATTGGACGGCAAAGAACCTAGCTACAAAGGTACTTGGAACGCGCTATGCCTCGCCGATTTTGGCGACACCGGCATCGCCTTCCTCGCTATGCCGCAAATCCCGCCGCGCAATGTGCAATGGGCATCACGCGGGCGGTGGGTGCATTGGGCAAAAATCGGCTATGAAAAATACTTCATGCGTAAAGTCCGCAAAGGCTTAAGCGAACCGTTTTACGAACGCTTGCCGTTAAAAGCGATGGGTATTATGCGCTTGAAAAAGTAGTTCTGTTGTAGGTTGGGCTGACGCAAGGAAGCCCAACGGGATTGGCGAAGGATGATGTACATATCGTTCGTATGTAGCGATAGCGGAATATGAAGTTTCACAATCATTGCATTACCCAGTCTCTGCCCCGATAATTTGTTGAAATTTTCAACAAACTGAGGAGCAAAATATGGCAACCGTTAATTTCAGTGTCCCCGACGATGTGAAGGTTGCGTTCAACGCAGCCTATCAAGGCCAAAATAAAAGCGCAGTCATCGCCGAGCTGATGCGCGAAGCGGTCGAACGCGCCGTGCGTAAACAACAACACCAACAAGCGATTGCTGATCTGCTGGCTTTGCGCGGGCAAATACCAGCCGTCACCGAAGAAGCCGTGCAAGCGGCACGTGATGAGTTGCGGCAATCATGAGATTTGTAGTGGTTGATGCCAGTGTGGCGGTGAAATGGCTGTTGCCGCAACAACCGGAAGAGGCCGATGTTGATAAAGCCTTACAGCTATTGCAAGCCGTCAGCCGTCAAGACGTGCGAATGCTGCAACCGTCACATTTTCTCGCCGAACTGATGGGCGTAGTGGTCAGGCTCGCACCCGACCATGCCGAACGGCTGTTTGCGGCAGTCCAATATATGGAAATGTCGGTAGCGGATCATGCGGCGGTTTACCAAACGGCGATGCGTTTAAGCCGTGAGCTTAAGCATCATCTGTTCGATACGCTTTACCATGCTGTTGCTTTGGAGAATAAAGATACGGTGCTGATTACCGCCGATGCCGTTTACTACAGGAAAGCAGCGGTGATGGGCAACATACAGTTATTGCAAGACTATCTTTCGGAAAGCACAAAAACCTAGGCTACGCTGCGAGCTGTTGAATGTGGTGGACATTTATGCGCTTAAAAATAATTTTGCTGTAGGTTGGGCTGACGCAAGGAAGCCCAACAAGCCGGAGTCACCTATCGTTGGGCTTCCTTACGTCAGCCCAACCTACAACTATTAAAACCGTAGCGTATCTCATACTATGAACCCATTGAAATTATTGCTCATTAGCTGTGTATTCAGCAGCACCGCCTACGCTGCCCCGCCGCTGAGCTTGCCGCAGGCGATAGACTACGCGTTGGATAACAGCCCAGAACTCAGCATCATGCAGGCGCGTATCGATCAAGCTCAAGATCAACTGGGTTTGGCGATGGCGAATTATTACCCGCAAATCAAAGCAGGCATTGCTTATCAACACAGCAACAATCCGGCGGAAGCGTTTGCGATGATTATCGCCCAGCGGCGGCTCAATTTTGCGGGTACGGATTTCAACCATCCGGGCGGCGTGGATAATTTCCGCGAACAAATCGGTGCGACCTATTCTTTATATAGAGGCGGTCAGGATAGCCACCAAGCGCAAGCGGCGGAATTGGGCGTGGCGGCATCGGAATTGGATCAAGTGGTGGTAAAAAATCGCTTGGTCAGCCACATCACCGCCGCGTATTACGCACAATTGGCGGCGGTCGATGCCCAGCAAGTCAGCGAAAGTTCGGTTACTGCCGTGCAAAGTGAACTGACGCAATCGCAAACCCGTTTTGATGCAGGAACGGTGCTAAAATCGGATGTGCTGTCCTTGCAAGTGCAACTGGCGGAAGCCAAAGAAGCGCAAATTCAAGCCGCTAATGCCGTCGAAATGGCGAACACGATGCTGAAAACCTTGTTGGGCGTGTCAGCCAATGAGCCGTTGGCGATCAAGGAAACCTTAGCGCAAGCCTTGCCGAAAAATCCGCCTAAGTTTGATGCCTTATTGACCCAAGCCTTGGCGCAACATCCCGAATTGCAAGCCGCTGCCAAGCGCGTGGCGATGGCAGAGCAGCAACTTGCTGCCGCCAAAGGCGCGTATCTGCCCCGCGCCGATGCCTACGCCAGCTACGGCTTCAACAACCGCAGCCCCGATTTTGATACCAATCGCGATAATGTCAGTGTCGGTGTGCAAGTCGAGGTCGATGTGTTCAACGGTTTCGCCACCCAAAACAAAGTCAAAAAAGCCGGACACGAACTCAGCGCCGCGCAAGAAACCCTACGCCAACAACGATTGCAGATAGAAAACGCCGTCAAATCCGCACAACTGCGTTTACAAGAAGCCTTGAATCGCGCCGATGTCGCGGCGGTGTCGGTACAAGCTGCCGAAGAAGCCTTGCGTTTGGTCAATGAACAACGCCAAGCGGGTGTGGTGACAGTGACCCGCTACATCGAAGCCGAAGTGGCGTGCGATAAGGCGCACACGCGGCAAATCTCGGCACGGTTTGATGCCTTGCGTGCCGAAGCGGAACTGAAACAGGCGACGGGTGGGTTTTAAATGATGCAATAGCTTGTTGCGTATAAAGCATACCGCCAACAACCGATGTGCCTTGATGGAGTGTGCTATTGTTTTTATGCTCAGCGGCTAAATCCGCTTAGGCATCTGACATTGGCAATTTTTTGACATCACGGAAACACAGCAGTGAATAAGCTCAGCATTATTAAGAAAAAACTATCCAATCCCCGCGTGAGAAGACGCTTAAAAATTGGCCTTTTTATTTACAGTAGCGTGATTGTGTTGGGGCTGGAATTCAAGCTTGCCTACGACATTGGCTATTTTGATGCGCAGGCATTAAAAAAAGAGAAGAGCGACGAGCTGACTGCACCGCGTCCAGTCCTGACACTTGACGCGGCCCAACGGATTGTCACGGGTGCGCTAAAGGAAGACCCGACCAATCCGAAAACGCTTGTGATCCAAATTGTTGATAACGACCAAAAACTTTCAACCATCATCTTAGAAAACAACAAGCAAAAGAAAGTCGCTTGGATTGTTGATATGCGCTTGTTTTTTAAAGGCGATTTACTCAATGGTGACGGCTACAACCTAACCGAAGGCATTGAAAAACAAAATAACATCATTCACAGTGCCGATTGATGGCCCTTAACCCATCCTACGTTTAACAGGATTTGTCCATGACCGACCAGACGACATTTTTCACCCCGCCCAAGTGGCTAATCCCGACAGTTGCTATTGCTGGCTTGCTGATGGTGATTTTATTCGCGCTAGGCTTTATCGGTGGCGGTGACAAAATCGAATCCGGCACCACGGCAAACACCGCCCAAACATTGCCCGCCAATGCCGACACAATAACCGTCAGCCGCCAAGCCGCCGCCAATGCTCTAGCGTGGCAAGGCACGGTACGCTCGCGGATTGCCATCAAAATCGCGCCGAAACTAAACGCCCGCATCATAGAAATCCCCGTGCATCCCGGCGAACGGGTGAAAAAAGGCGCAGTGTTGGCAAAATTGGATGACCGCGACCTCCGCGCCGCCAGCAATGCCGCCCAAGCCGCGCAAGCCGCCGCGCAAGCGCAAGCTGCGCAAGCGCAAGCGGAAGAAAAACGCATCATTTATTTATACCAAAAACAAGCCGCGACCCGCCAAAATTACGATGCCGTACTAGCGCAAGCCAAAGCCGCGCGGGCGATGGCGAACCAAGCCGCCAGCTCCGCGCAACAAAGCCAAGTCATGCTGGGCGAAAATATCCTGTACGCGCCGTTCGATGGCATCATCGGTGAACGTCTGCAAGAGCCAGGCGATATGGGCTTACCGAACCAACCAATAGTCACCTTGCTGAAACCCGATGATTTACGATTGGAAGCGGCGATTTCCAGCCATTGTGCCGAAACCATCCAACTAGGCATGGCAGTCAAAGTTCGCATCGATGCTTTGCACCAAACCTTAACCGGAAAAGTGGACGAAATCGCGCCTGAAACTGACCCGCAAACCCGTAGCCAAGCTATCAAAATAAGCTTACCCAAATCTCAAGGTTTGCAACACGGGCAATTCGGCTGGCTCGAATTGGCTTGCCAAGCCGAACAAACCGCGCTGCTGATTCCGGCAACCGCCGTGCTGCATTTCGGGCAATTACAAGCCGTTAAATTGGTGGAAGGTAAACAATGGCATACAAGGCATATTCGCACGGGTAAAGTTTATGGCGAGCAAGTTGAAGTCTTATCTGGTTTGCATGAAGGCGAAACCATTGTGGTAGACAGCAAGCTTGTTCTTCCCGCACAACCTTAATTTCTAAGGAGAAAATCATGACTTACCCTGATGCCATTGAACCTGAATTGGTTGGCGAATACCCTGCATACGCCAAATCGGGTGCGGGTTACTTTTTTGACCATGTCCTTGAATATCGAGTGTGGTGCCATCCAGAACGTGGTGCGCCAGACGAGTTTGATGGCGAAGACTATTACTATCCTTTTGTAAGCTATGAAGACGCGCTAGCCTTTTCAACGGACACTGAAGGCGCAGAAAAGCCTTTGGCATTAATTCGCCAGCTTGAGTGGATCAACGAACCGGAAGCAGGCGTATTCATCCATGAAAAAGGTGAACGCATTGCCGAATGGCGTGTTGAATGGCTCGAAAGAGGGGCGCGAACACCGGGGGCGATTGAATTGTTCATTCAATCCCATGCAAAAGGCCAGGCGGTCTCAGCCATACGAGAGTCATAATGACCCAAGAATTCCGAAAAGACAGCCTAACCGTCGCCATAGTCCGGCTGTTTACTACTTCGCATTTATCCCTGCTTTTCCTAATTATCTCTTTGCTGGCTGGCGCGGCGGCGTTATTTCTAACCCCACGCGAAGAAGACCCGCAAATCATCGTTCCCGTGATGGACGTGTTCGTGCAAGTACCGGGCGCATCGGCTGAGGAAGTCGAGAAACAAGTCACCACGCCACTGGAAACGTTGCTACGGCAAATCCAAGGCGTGGAATACGTCTATTCTGCCTCGCGACCTGGGGAAGCGGTCGTTACCGTGCGTTATTTGGTGGGCGAAAGCTTGGAAAACAGTCTGATTAAAACCCGCGATAAGGTCTTGGCTAATCAAGACATTATCCCTCCAGGCGTTACCAATTGGTTGGTCAAGCCTGTAGAAATCGACGATGTGCCGATTTTGATGCTGAGCCTTTCACCGCAAAATAATGTTTTAGAGCCGACTGAATTGCGTCGCATCGCCGATGAACTGGTCGAACGTTTGCGCGAAGTCGATAACGTCGGCAAAAGTTGGGTAGTCGGCAGCGCACCACGGCGAATCTCCGTCTATCCAGACCCTGCGAAATTACAAGCAGGCAATATCACCTTGTTGGACATCCAACAGGCGTTGGCGAAAAACAACGTCAACCTGCCTGTCGGCACGCTTATCGAACAAAATAAAGAAATTATTTTAGAAGCAGGCCCACATTACCAAACTGCCGAGCAAATCGGCGGCACGGTCGTGAAAGTGGTGGACGGTCGCCTGCTGACCTTACGGGATGTCGCAAAAATCACCGACGGCGGCGCAGATACCGACACTTACACTCGCATCGGTTTTGGCCCAGCGGTGGCGCACATGCAAACCGCCGGGGAAGTCGCCAAGTTACCCAGCGTAGGTGAAGAACGCCCATTAACCACCATCGCCATCGCCAAACGCAAAGGCAGCAACGCCGTTAGCGTCGCAGAAGAAGTTTTGAAAGTCACCGAACAGCTCAAAGGCACGTTAATCCCCGACGACGTGCTAATCACCATCACCCGCAACTACGGCGAAACCGCCGACCACAAAGTCAATGAATTGGTCATGCACTTAAGCATCGCCATTTTGACCATCATCGTGTTGCTGGCCTTGTCCTTGGGCTTTAAAGAATCGCTGATTGTCTCTTTAGCCGTACCGATGACCTTTGCCGTCACCTTGCTGTGCGATTACCTGTTCGGCTACACCATCAACCGCGTGACTTTATTTGCTTTGATTTTGTCGCTAGGTTTGCTAGTCGATGACCCAATAGTCGATGTCGAAAACATCCACCGCCACTACAAAATGCGCAAAGAACCGCCTTTGCAAGCCCTGCTCAGTGCCGTTGACGAAATCCGCCCGCCGACCATTTTGGCGACGTTTGCCGTCATCATGTCCTTCGTGCCGATGTTTTTCATCACCGGCATGATGGGCCCGTACATGGCGCCGATGGCGTTCAACGTGCCTGTGGCGATGTTGATGTCTCTGGTGATTGCCTTCACGGTCACGCCGTGGGCGAGTTTTAAATTATTGAAAGGCGATTACGGAAAAGACCACGGCGAAGCCTTCGATTTAAAAACCACACGCGGTTTCAAAATCTACCAAGCTATCGTCGCACCGTTATTGGCGAGCAAAGCCAAGGCGTGGTTATTCTTATTAATAGTCATGATCGCCTTCGTCGCCTCAGCGATGATGGCGGTAACGCGCATCGTGCCGCTGAAACTCTTGCCGTTCGATAACAAAAACGAATTGCAGCTCATCATCGACATGCCCAAAGGCAGCAGCTTGGAAAGCACCGACGAAGTCGCGTCAGCCTTGGGGCATTACCTTGCCACCGTCAACGAAGTCAGCAGCTATCAAAGTTATGTCGGCCTGTCTTCGCCAATGGATTTCAACGGCATGGTGCGCCATTACTATTTGCGCCAAGGTGCGAACGTCGGCGACATCCGCATTGTCTTGGCGGACAAAAAACACCGCGACCAACCCTCGCACAATATCGCGCTTAGGATTAGGCCAGAAGTCGAACGCATTTCCAAACACTACGGCGCGAACATTAAAATCATCGAAATGCCGCCAGGGCCACCTGTGTTATCAACGCTAGTTGCCGAAATCTACGGCCCGCCGGAAGCCAGTTATTCTGACTTAATCCACGTCACTAAACGGGTGCGCGGCGACATCGAAAAAACCGCAGGCGTGGTCGATGTCGATGATTTTGCTGAAGCCGACCACGGTAAATTGCACTACTTGGTTGACCATGACAAAGCCGCGTTACTGGGCATCAGCACCGCGCAAGTCGCGCAAACCTTGCAATTGGCAATCGCAGGCGGTTCGGTAGGTGTGTTGCACATTCCCCAAGAACGCCAACCTTTAACCATCCAATTACAGTTGCCGCGTGCAGCCCGTTCTTCCGAAGCGGATTTATTGGCTTTGTCTGTTCAAACGAGCAACGGGCAACTGGTACGCTTAAGCGAAATCGGCAGCTTCAAACACGAACAAGGCGAGCAAGCGATTTACCACAAAAACTTACAGCGCGTGGCGTATGTGACGGGCGAAATGGCAGGCCGCAGTCCAGTCGAAGCGATTTTGGATTTGTTCGGCACGTTTGATGAAAAGCCATTGCCGGACGGTTATAAAGCCGAAATGGCAGGCGAAGGCGAGTGGAAAATCACTGTGGACGTGTTCCGCGATTTAGGTTTGGCGTTTGCTGCGGCAATGGTGATGATTTACGTTTTGCTAGTCGGACAAACCGGATCGCTGGGCGTGCCGCTGATTATGATGATCGCCATCCCCTTGACCGTGATCGGCATCATGCCCGGCTTTTGGTTTATCAATTTATTCACCGAACCAGTCGGCGGCTACGCCACCCCGATTTACTTCACCGCCACGGCGATGATCGGCATGATCGCGCTGGCAGGCATCGTGGTGCGTAACTCGATTATTTTGATCGATTTTATCGAAAACATTTACCGCAATAATCCGGTAATTAGCTTGGCGGATGCGATAGTCGAAGCGGGTGCAACGCGTTTAAATCCGATATTCCTGACCGCAGCCTCAGCGGTATTGGGTTCGATGATGATTGTTTTAGACCCGATATTTTCCGGTTTGGCGTGGAGTTTTATCTTCGGCATCATCGCATCAACGCTGTTTTCGCTGGTGGTGATTCCGGTGGTGTATTTCTTGATTAAGCGGAATATGCCGAAAGAAGTCGAGAAAATATCGTAGGTTGGGTTGCATGCTTTTGCAACCCAACATCAATGGCTTTGATAGGTTGGGTTAACGGTAAAGCTGTTAACCCAACCTACGAGCTGCCCAACGATAAGGATAACCCGCGTAGCATAGCGGAGTCGGGTTAATGCGTTGGTCAGGCCTCATCGAAAGATTCCAAGTCCTCACCATTTTGGCCGAACGCTTTCAGTTCAGATATTTCTTTTGCAAGATTAGATAGGTCTGGAAAGAGAGAGGACAGTCGCATACCCGAAACAGAAAGATCAGCCCTAACTTTATCATGTGCATTAGAAGGAATGACTATCTTTGCAAGAAAATTTTCAGCCTTTGGATGTACTTCAAGAGCGTTGCGATCACCATGGATTGTGTAATTTCCGAGCTGAGCGGCCATGCGTCGGTCTGTACGAGGTGCCAAAACTGCTATTGAATCCTGGCTGTTATTGGATTTTTTTCCTGAAAAGGCCGCATTGACAACTGGAGCAACGCGCTCATCAGTCAAAAATGGTATGAGGTATCCTATTGATTCCCGATTGAGATTGCCTGGAGCCAAAATCCAGATTGCTGCGCTTGATATGGGTGTATCGCAGGAAATTGCAAAGAAAGCGGCTACTAATAATGATTCCGTCCAATCTAGCAACCGAGTAGGTAAGCCGTAGTGCTGCATAAGCGGTAGCCAAGAAACGTAATCTTTATGCTCAGGACAAGAGCTTGTCACAGAAGGTGCTTTAAGTCGGAAGTGATTCGCAAACTGAGATTCAAGAATTGCATGCCGCCTGTGGGCGGTTGGAACGAGTTTCCACTCGTGCTGAGTATGCCCACGGAACCATACTTGACCGTCGAATTGTTTTTCCGCGCTGTGAGCGGCCTCTATCAAGTCAGATAGATTATGAGCTTCTCCAAGTTCTAGCATGATTTCTCCCGATTGCTAACGTTACGGTAAGGGGCTGCCCGCGTTGGACTACAGTGAAGCCGCTCACCTGTGAAAAAAACTAACCATGCCAGCCGGAACGGCGGGCAGTTTTGTAGGTTGGGTTGCATGCTTTTTGCAACCCAACATCAATGGTTGCGAGGTGTTGGGTTAACGGTAAAGCGGTTAACCCAACCTGCTTGACTGACGAGCAAAAGCCCGTCTGCGCCACCACCTTCAAAAAATTATTTGGCGCGCTATTCCGTGATAGTGAGCTGAACTTGCGCGCCGTCAGGTAGACCCTCAATTTCCTTGGCTATATGTCCAGAGGCCGATACCAGCTCCGCAACAGAGATTACGCCGAGATTTCCGCCGCCGTATTCCCCGCCCAAGACGCCCGGAATCTTCAGGCAGTACTTATAGCCAGGGCGCAGGGGGCCAAATTTGTCCTTCGCCTCGGCTACCAAGCTGACCATGTACCAGTCATGCAGGAATTCTTGGTTATTAGATAGGACAACCAATTCCGCCCGATCTTCTGCTATGAGCTTGCAATACAAATCTTCCGGGCAGATCCGCCAATAACGTCCCACCTCATCTTCGATAATAAAATTTCCGAAGTCGTTTTCTCCAACGACCAGTGCAGGTTTGAGGCCAACCCAACCCCACGCTTTTTTAATTTCGGCAATCAGTTCCATAAGCATTCTATGTTTTTCTGTTTGTGTTGTTATAAAAAACTATATTGTAAAAATTGGTTTTGTGGGGTGGGGTTAGTAACGAATCCCAACCTACGGGCTGTATTCAACAAGGTTTGGCTCGACAAGCACAAGTGCCTTGGCTACGGTAAGTGCGTCACTCGCTCGTGAATAGATGGACAGCTCGGCTTCACTTGGAATTGACCCGAACACAACGCCGTCCTCGGACCAAGGAGAATCCTCGGGTCGTAGAGGAAGGACAGGATTTTCATTACATGGCGTGTATTCGCACGGAAGGCTTAGCAATGGCTCGCCTGATGTGTCGAGGACGTTGATAATGAACTGAGGCGCCCGTTGCGATTCTGGGTAGCAGGCGGCGACATAGGTGCCGAACGGCTGACCGTCAAGATACAAGTCACCTGAGCTGATTTTGACGAACTCGCCCGTCCAGCTGCAATCGTTGGAAAGCTCTTGGCTCAAGTTCTTAATGACGATGCGTGACATCTTGTGTAAGGCCTAATGTTACAGAGTAATGGGTTAGCCGCTTGCGGCGGAAGCTGGGCAAAGCCACGAACCTTGATTAAAAAATTGAATTTCAAAACCGCCGACGGGCGGCACGTGCTTTTGGTTGGCTTGTTGAGGTTCACAAGTTCACCCCAACTTACGAGCTTAATAATAAGGATAAATTAGCTTAACTTTTTGAATAGGTACACACGATAAAGCCATGTGTACCCTACACGGCTACCAGATTACAGTTAATTATTACGGTGCGTCCGCAGTTACAATCCACAACGAAAGATTACTGTCGTCATAATATTTCAACGGATTGATCTCAAAGTTGTGACCAGCGTCTGGGCCGCTAACTTCTGCAATTGTACAATCCTCGAATGGCCCAATAATTTGCTCTTTCTTTATATTTTTAAAATTAGCATCAGTGAAATAAGATACAGAATAATCTGCTTGGTCATTGCTAAAACAGATATTAATCAATTTAGATGTCATGTTTTTTCTCGCTGTTGTTTATTATTTCATTTGTTGTTTAAAATCATTTCTTCGATATATAAGCGCCATCCTCCTTTCAACTTGTTTTCCAATTCAGAAATTGGTTTTCCATAAAAATAGCTGACACGCCCCTCAATAAGAGTACCCTTGACTAACTTGTAGAGTTTAGCACCATCAACATTACCATGGCCGTCATCAGTTGCGGAGGCTAAAATCTTAGCTTCTTCATTTTCATTAGTTACTACCTCAGCAGCAGATTGCACGATTGCGTTACTAATTTTAGAAGCTGTTTGATCTTTCAATTCCCCTTCAGAGTTTTTTGCCATCATAAACGCTGCTCCCGGTTGGGAAACCGCCTTTTTACCAACCGCTAATCTCTGATATACGGCACCTTGATAAGCTGTACCTAGAGCGACGTTTCCTTGTGCATTGATTTCCATTAGCACTTCTGCCGTTTTATCTGCTCCGTCATGTGGTGCGTCTTTAGAGCTCTTATCCGTGGGTACGTACGCTACTTCGGAGCGGGCGTATCCAACTTTCAATTCTGGCGTTTTGTCGGTGTCTTTTTCATGGATTTGAACGCCTATCACCGTGCCTGTTACGGCCAGTACATTGTCTTTATTAGCCCCACACCCTGATAACAGCTGTGTTACAGCGACAGCAAGGCTAATAAAGCCAATTTTTGTGTTATTGATCTTATTCATTTGGTTATTTTCTCCTTATTGTGAGACTGATTTAAAAGTGCTTTTTGGATTTCAATTTTGATAGGGGCAAAAGGTTTTTGGGAGGCTTCAATCCTCACATCTTCTGCATTTGAAGGAACGGAAGTAATAAAACTAGACAAATACCCTGCAACTAAGCCGTTTTTATCGGCGGATAATCCAAGCGATTTTGTGGACGTAACCGTTGCTGCTGTTGGATTAGCTTGATTTACACTGACTATACCTAAGCCAATAATCAATTGATGATAAGTACCGCTATTGTCCGTCCAAGAACACCCCGCCACAATTAATGAAAAAAATAGAGCGGTAATTACCATGCGAGTTATTTTAAAAATAGAAATAAATAAATTTTCCTGATAAAGCTGCAGTTCGCGAACGCTTAAATTCTGAATATCTAAATACTCCAACAATCTTTTCTCTAATTGTTTACATTCACAATTTTTGTCCCCACCATTGTTAAATACTGTTTTTACGCTAATACCAACAGTCTTTTGAAATAATAAAAATAAGATCATAAAAATTCTATTTATAAAAAAATGAGGTTTACGCCCAACGTAAGGTAGATCCCCAAATTGACGCAAAGCGTCACGTTATTAGTTTGTCTAAAGTTATAAAAAATTTAAATTATCTGCTTAATGGATTTTGATAATTTTTATCACAAAATTAATAAATTGTATGTGAAATATTACCTTTGTTTACGCCAAGTCCACGAATATTGAACAAGTTATTTATTAACCCTCCTTTCCGTTTTCCCTAAATTTTCGGCTTCGTTTTTTATAAGCAGGTCTCTGTTTGCCTTTTACCCTAGTAAAAGCAGGTGTTTATTTCAACCACTTGCATTTTTTGGTATTGGCGAAAAAAACCAAAGTAACAGAGATAGTAAGTTTTTTAAATGCTAAACGTAGCCGCTTGGCGTTAAGAAAAATTGTTCAAATAAATCAAAGACTCTTTACGTTTCAGGATAGGAATAAGCGGGCAAAACCCAACCCAAAAACAGGTTGGCAAAGTTATTGCAATTTAGCTTTTGTGTCGATTCAACTGACATTAACCACAAGCTGGTCAATGCTATTTTCCCGTTACTATCCTGAGTGCCAGAATCATGATGACTAAAACACCTACCGTTCTAGGTTTAGCCTGCCTTTTGTTGTTGGGCGGCTGCAATCAAGCAGAACACGAAAAACCCGAAGAGCATCCAAAACTGGAAGCGACCACGCCATTCCGTGAGGACACCGCCGTCACTAAGGAATACGTCTGCCAAATCCACGCCATCCGGCACATTGAAGTCCGTGCTTTGGAACGTGGTTATTTGCAGAACATTTTTGTCGATGAAGGCCAGATGGTGAAGCAAGGGCAGCCGATGTTCAAAATCATGCCCAATATTTATCAGGCCGAGCTTGCAAAAGCCAAAGCCGAAGCTAGCACCATGAATATTGAATACCTCAACACCAAAGCCTTGGCGGAAAAAAATATTGTCTCCACCAATGAATTGGCGCTGGCAAAAGCCAAGCTTGAAAAGGCCGAGGCGGATGTGAAGCTAATGGAAACTCATTTGGGTTTCACTGATATTAACGCGCCGTTTGACGGCGTTATGGATCACTTGCAGGCCAGAAACGGCAGCCTTTTGGATGAAGGCGATTTGTTGACCACGTTATCTGACATCAGCAAATTGTGGGTGTATTTCAATGTGCCAGAATCAGAATATCTGGATTTCAAAACCCACAAACAAGGCAACACGCCTGTGCAAGTGCAGTTGCGGATGGCGAACGGTCAGGTGTTCAACCAAAACGGTGTGATTGAAACCATCGAAGCTGATTTTGACAATTCCGCTGGCAACATCGAATTCCGCGCCACTTTCCCTAACCCTGACAAGCTGCTTCGGCATGGCGAAACGGGCACGATTTTGATGGCGAAGCCGTATCCCAACGCCATGCTGATCCCGCAAAAAGCCACTTTCGAAATCATGGATAAAACCTATGTGTATGTGATAACACCGGAAGGCAAGCTGGAACAACGGCTTATCCATATCGAAAACCAACTGCCGCATTTGTTCATCATTAAAGATGGCTTAAAAGATGACGACAAAGTTTTGCTGGAAGGCTTGCGTAAAGTTCATGCTGGCGAGGACGTCGATATTGAGTTGAAGTCGCCGGATAAAGTCCGCTCAGAACTTGAGTTGTATACCGAATAATCCAACCGGAAGGATCAGCTATGTTTACTATTTTTATCAAAAGACCGGTGATGGCCATTGTGTTGTCGTTGGTGTTTGTGTTCATGGGCTTGCTGGCAATCCGTTCTTTGCCAATTTCCCAGTTTCCCGATATTGCCCCGCCACGAGTGACGATTTCCTTATCGTTTCCCGGTGCCAGTGCCGATGTGTTGGTGCAATCGTCGCTGATTACCATCGAGCGCGCCATCAACGGTGTGCCGGGTATGAAATACCTGATTTCCGACGCGACCAGCGCGGGTGAATCGACCATCCAAGTGTTATTCGATTTGGGTGTCGATCCCAATATCGCCATGGTGAACGTAAAAACGCGTCTCGATCAGGTGATGAGCCGTTTGCCTAAGTTGGTGCAATTGGAAGGCGTTGTCGTCAATCGGGTACAGCCCAGTATGTTGATGTACGTCAACCTATACAGCAAAGACAAAAACGCCGACGAGAAATTTTTGTTTAACTACGCCAACGTTTCGGTGATTCCAGAAATCCAGCGCATTTATGGTATTGCCCAAGCGCAAATTTTGGGTGCACGCCAATACGCGATGCGGGTTTGGTTGAACCCAGACCGCATGCGCGCCTATAACGTCTCGGTGGATGAAGTGATGGATGCCATAGGCAACCAAAGCATTATCGGCAGACCGGGTCGTCTCGGTCAAAGTACCGGGATGGCGGCGCAATCCAAAGAGTATGTCTTGGTTTATAAAGGCCGCTACAACAAGCCGGAAGAATACGAAGACATCATTATTCGCGCCAATTCCAAAGGTGAGATTTTGCACCTGAAAGACATTGCCAAAGTCGATCTGAACAGCGAGTTTTACAACATTTACTCCGATAAAGACGGCTTTCCTTCGGCTTCTATCGTCCTCAAACAAAACTACGGCAGCAACGCCAGCAAGGTGATTGAGGATGTGAAAGTCAAACTGGAAGAGCTGAAAAAATCCTTCCCAGAAGGCATGGATTACGAAATCAACTACGACGTATCGCGCTTTGTGGATGCCTCTATCGAAAAAGTGTTGCACACCTTAGCCGAAGCCTTCGTGTTGGTGTCCTTGGTGGTGTTTGTGTTCTTGGGCGATTGGCGTTCCACCTTGATTCCAGTCCTTGCTGTACCCGTGTCGCTGGTCGGCGCGTTCGCGGTGATGTCGGCATTCGGGCTGTCCATCAACCTGATTACCTTGTTTGCCTTGGTATTGGCGATTGGTATCGTGGTCGATGATGCCATTGTGGTAGTCGAAGCGGTACACGCAAAAATGGAAACCGAACATTGCACGCCGTTTGTGGCGGCAAAAAAAGTGTTGGGCGAAATCGGCGGCGCGATTGTGGCGATCACTTTGGTAATGGTGTCGGTGTTCATCCCGATTGCCTTCATGGATGGGCCGGTCGGGGTGTTTTATCGGCAGTTCTCGATTGCCATGGCATCGTCGATCATCATTTCTGCCATTGTCGCCTTATCGTTAGCGCCTGTTTTATGCGCGATGATCTTGAAAAACAACCACGGGCAACCCAAACGGAAAACGCCAATCAGCATTTTTATTGATGCCTTCAACGCCCTGTTTGAAAAAGCCACCGGACGTTACGTCAAGCTGCTGAATGTGGTTGTCATGCGCCGATTCATAACTTTTGGGGTTTTGGCAGGTTTTTGCTTTGGCATCTATACCGTCAACCTGACCTTGCCTTCCGGTTTTATCCCTGGCGAAGACCAAGGCATGATTTACGCCATCATCCAAACGCCGCCAGGTTCTACCATTGAAGTCACCAACAAAGTGGCGCGGCACTTGGAAGAAATTGCTGAAAAGATTGACGGCGTGCAATCGGTGTCTTCTTTAGCGGGTTACGAAGTGCTGACCGAAGGCCGTGGTTCAAATGCAGGTACTTGTATTATCAACTTGAAAGACTGGTCGGAGCGTAAACATTCTGTTCAAGACGTGATCCACGAATTGGAAGAAAAAACCCATGACTTCGGTGCGATTGTCGAGTTTTTCGAACCGCCAGCCGTACCTGGTTATGGCGCGGCATCCGGTTTGGCTTTGCGTTTGTTGGACAAAACCTTAGATACCGATTACCACGAGTTCGACAAACTCAACCAAACCTTCATGGCGGCCTTACGTAAACGCAAGGAATTGACTGGCTTGTTCACTTTTTATGCTGCCAATTACCCGCAATACGAATTGGTTATCGACAACAAATTGGCGATGCAAAAAGGCGTGTCCATCGATAAAGCCATGAACAACTTGGACATCATGATCGGCAGTACTTACGAGCAAGGTTTCATCCGCTTCAACAACTTTTTTAAAGTGTATGCCCAAGCCTTGCCAGAATTCCGCCGTTTTCCTACCGATGTCTTGAACTACTACGTGAAAAATGACGAAGGCAAAATGGTGCCGTACTCCGCCTTTATGACCATGGAGAAAAAACAAGGCCCTAACGAAATCACCCGTTATAACCTGTACAACTCCGCCGCTATCCGCGCCATGCCAGCGCCCGGCTATACCACAGGCGCAGCGATTAAAGCCGTGCAGGAAGTCGCCGCCGAAGTGTTGCCACAAGGTTTTGATATTGCTTGGGAAGGTTTGTCTTTTGACGAAGCGGCACGCGGCAGTGAAGCACAAGCAATCTTCGGCGTGGTGTTGATCTTCGTTTACTTGGTATTAGCAGCGCAATACGAAAGTTTTGTCTTGCCGTTGGTGGTGTTGTGTTCATTGCCGCCGGGCATTTTCGGGGCGTTCTTCCTGTTGAAAGAATTGGGGCTTGCCAACGACGTTTATTCCCAATTGGGCATGGTGATGTTGATTGGTCTGCTCGGCAAAAACGCGGTGTTGATCGTGGAATTTGCGGTGCAGAAACAAGCGCAAGGCTTAACGGTTTTGGAAGCGGCAATTGCTGGCGCTAAAGCGCGTTTCCGGCCTATTTTGATGACATCATTTGCTTTCATCGCAGGCTTGGTGCCATTAGCCATCGCTACTGGTGCTGGCGCAGTCGGCAACCGCACCATCGGCACTTCGGCCTTAGGCGGCATGTTGTTCGGCACGGTGTTTGGCGTGGTGTTGATCCCCGGCTTGTATTACATCTTCGCCAAAATGATCGAAGGCAAACGCATGATTAAAGACGAAGACCTTGACCCTTTAACCGAAAAATATCACTACGGTACTGACGATGTTCAAGAATAAAACTTATCAGCTGGTGTTGCTGGGCGTGGCAGGGTTGATGCTGCATGGCTGCGGTATTCCCGATTTGGCGGTGAAAAAACCCGATTCACAATTGCCCGACAGCTTTAAACCCGCACTTACCCAAAAAACCAATACCGCCAAAATCCAATGGAAGACTTTTTTTGACGACCCGAACTTGTTAAGCCTGATCGACACGGCGGTCGCCAACAACAAAGAAGTCAATATTATGTTGCAGCGCATCAGCGTTGCCCAAAATGAAATCCAAGCGCGGCGCGGGGAATACTTGCCGTTTGTAAACTTTGGCGCAGGTGCAGGCGGCGATAAAACCGCCGATTTCACCCGCAACGGCGCGGTCGAAGACAACCTGAACATCAAACCGGGCCAAGCTTTCCCGACGTTTTTGGGCGATTACCAATTCGGTTTGATTTCAACCTGGGAAGTGGATATTTGGAAAAAACTCCGCAACGCCACCAAAGTGGCAATGCTGGAGTACATGGCTTCCATTGAAGGCAAAAACTTTTTAGTGACCAACTTGGTCGCCGAAGTGGCGCATTCTTATTATGAATTGGTAGCCTTGGACAACCAGTTGGAAAATCTGGAACAAAACATTGCCATCCAGAAAAACGGTTTGGAAGTGGTGAAAGAACTGCAAATGTACGCCCGCTCCACCACCTTGGCGGTCAAACGTTACGATGCGGAAGTCACCAAAAACCAAAGCAAACGTTATGAAATCAAGCAGCAAATTATTGAGGCAGAAAACCGCATCAACTTCCTGTTGGGGCGTACGCCACAGCCGATTAAACGCACCTCGGCGGGTTTTATGGACATCAAACCGAAAATGGTCGATGCCGGCATCCCCTCGCAATTACTGCAAAACCGCCCCGACATCCGCCAAGCCGAGTTGGAAATGTCCGCCGCCGATTTGAATATTCAAGTGGCGCGGGCGAATTTCTACCCATCGTTTGCCATCAAGGCCGGAGTGGGGTTTCAGGCGTTTGACCTTAAATATCTGATTAACACGCCGGAATCCTTGGCGGCAATGGTCGTAGGTGATTTGGTTGCGCCCGTGATCAACAAAAACGCCATCATCGCGCAATACAAAAACGCCAACGCCCAACAAATCCAAGCGGCGTTTGAATACGAACAAAGCATCGTCAAAGCGTATGCCGAAGTCGCCAACCAACTGGCCAACATCGACAACTTGGGCAACAACTACCAATTGAAGAAAAAACAAGTGGATTACCTGGTGCAATCCATCGACATTTCCAGCCAATTGTTCAAATCCGCCCGCGCCGATTATTTGGATATTCTGTTAACCCAACGTGATGCCTTGGACGCGAAAAAAGAACTGATTGAAACCAAGCAAAAGCAAATTATTGCGATGGTGGATTTGTATAAATCGCTGGGTGGGGGGTGGCAGTAAGGGGCTGTTTATGCTTTCTGCCTAGGTGCGGATTCATTAGAACAAGTGCGGATAAATACGCACCTACACACCTCCGGCCATTTGAATCTTGTCAGGTTGTAGGTGCGAATTCATTCGCACAGTGCCGATAAATCTGCATCTACACAGAGCAATCATTCAGATATTTCAATATTGACGGAGAACACGTTCTGTTGTGCCTAAATCCGTAGATTATGGTTAAATTCCAAAATCCTCTACGGCACGGGCAAAATCAATGGCGGCAAACTATATAAACGACCAATGGGTACAAGAAGATAGCCTAGGCTTAGGGCGCGGTGGCGATGCCGTCGCCAAGATGAGCTTGGAAGTGTCGCCACCATTTACCATTGGTGTGACGGGTAAATGGGGTTGTGGCAAAACCAGCATCATGCGCCGCGCTTTTGCCACCTTGGGCGGTCAGCCGATTAGCCAAGATTTGCAATTGCGCGAAAACAAAACAGATGCGCTTTCCGATGATTTGCATTGCCGAATTGGCGGGCGGGCAGCAGAACTAAAATGGGCAGATGAGCTATACGACATTGCCAATCAAAGCCTGTGCATTTGGTATTCGCCTTGGCAGCATCAAAATGCCGCCAATCCTTTAATTCCGCTCCTGCAAGAAATCCGCGCCCAATACAGCGTCAAACGCAAGCTGTTTGAAAAAGGCAAACACATCAATCGCCAAAGTGGCTTGGCGGCTTTAACCTTATTGGAACACGCGATTGATGCCGCTATCAGTTTTACCACAGGCAGACCCGTAAAAATGGCAGTCGGCGCAAGCGAAAACATCCGTAAAGCTTGGAATGACAATAACCCCGAAAACCTGACCAAACCCAGCGACGGGCAGCGTTTCCATTTGCTGTTTGAAGATGCGGTGGAAAATGTTCTGGAAGATTTGCATCAATCTCGTGAAGCTACGGATAAACCTGTGAAGGGGAAAAAGCCATCTGCAAAATTATCCGACCAAGCCCGCCTCATCATCTTCATAGACGACCTAGACCGTTGCGAAGAAAAAGCCGTCGTGGCCTTGTTGGAAGCTATCAAACTTTACCTAGGTGCACGTCGTTGCGTATTCATTTTAGGCGTTGACGATGTTGCCGTAGGTAATGCCCTTAAACGCCATTGGCAAGGCCGTAGCGATGACGATAACCGTGAATATCTGGAAAAACTTTTCCAAGCCACCATCTCTGTACCACAACCATTACCCATCAAACTTCAAGGTTTGATTAGTCAGCAATTGTCTAGCCACAACTTTCCAGATCAAGCGATAGCGACACTTGCTAGCGATATTGAAGCGCTGCTCGAACCGAACCCGCGCAAAGTCAAAAATTTTCTCAATAGCTTATGCGCCAATTGGCAAATGTTGCGCTGCGACGACATGGACACCGAAGCAAACTGCCGCCGCTTAGTCATGTTCCAATATTTGCGGACTAACCATCTTCCGGTTTGGCGGCTTCTGGAACGTGAACCCATCTTGTTGCAACTCTTGCAGCGGGTATTAGTAGGTAATAGTAATGAGCCGCTGAAGGGCTTGCCTAACTATTTGAGTACAGATGATTTACGCATGACCGAAGAAATTTTCTCCCGCTCGTTCGCGCATGTCCTTAAACACGATAACCCCGACGACCTAAAACTGCACCGCAGGCAAACCTTAGAGATAGCAGTGGACAAAGCCTTAGAAAAACTCGATAGAAGACGTTCTGACCAGTATTTTGTCAATTGGGTTAATAACGGCGGCTTGGTCGCCGAAGACAATTTACCCCGCATGTACCTGCAAATCACCAGCGAAGACTAAGCCATGACTGATTTTAACAGCCCCGCCGAACGCAATGCGCGGATGCGCGCCCGTGCCGATTATTTCCGTTGGTTGCTTAAACACTATGGCAGTACCGAATTTGTGGAAATGAGCGATGAAAGCGACCCCGTCAATTTGCGGCAAATTTTTGTGCCTATGCGTGCAGGCCATGAAAACTTGTCCGAAAGCGAAATGGCAAAGCCCAGCGAAGTCGCCGAACAGGAAACCGAAGCCAATTTGCCGGGCGTTGATGTCTTTGAATTGATAGCCAATAAACAACTGGTTTGCTTATCCGGTTTGCCCGGTAGCGGCAAAACCACTTTGACCAAAGCCCTGATTGGCGAGTTATGCGGCAACCATCCCAGCACCTTGCGTAGCCAATTGGCTGGGCAAACGGGCATTGCCCCCATACCGCTGATTTTGCGCGAAATTGCAGGCATAGACCGCATCCAAACCTTGGCTGAACTGATGGAAGCGTGGTGGCAAAATCTGGAACGTAAAGCCGAACAAGGCGATGCGCTGGACATTGCCCGTTTGCGCTACAGCTTTAGTCAAGAAGGTGAAGGCTATCCATTGTTATTGCTGTTTGACGGCATTGATGAAACGGGCGGGCAGGATGTGCGCCAAACGATTTTGAATATTGCCGTAAAAGCTAATTTGAATGAAAGCAACCGTGTTTTAGTGACAGGCCGACCCAATGGTTTTGATAATTTAAGTGTCTATCATCCTATGCGGTTGGCAGGGACAGATGACCCGTACGAAATTAAATCAATACATACATCCTCATTATTGTATTACCTCCTCCCCCTCGCTTGGCCTCAAATCCAAAACTTCATCAACCGTTGGTATAAATTACGCCCAGAATGGGAAATTAAACGTAAAGAAGGTTCTGACCATTTTTTGGAAGCCCTAACGGATGATAACCGCCCGTATTTGCTGACTTTGGCGCGTAGGCCGATTTTCCTGACCTTAATGTCTTTGGTGCATTGCACCCGCAATGAAATGCCGCATGGACGTGCTGATTTGTACGAAGCCATAGTTGATTTATACCTCAACCGCCAAGAACGCCATCGGCAAATCCAACGCGGCACCAATGGTCAAGTGTTAAAAGTTTGGCCTGTGCAGGAAAAACGCCGCATCTTAGGGCGCATCGCCTACGAAAGCCAACTGCGCGGTGCTGATCGGCAAGATGATGACGATAATCCCGACCAACGCCGCATCCTCTGGCCTCAGGATGAATTGCTGGGCTTTATCGCGGACTTTTTACAACAACGCGCGGGCAGCGGCGGCATAGCGCCGGAAGAAGCCGCGGAATTATTGGATTATTACCTGCATCCGGCAGGCTTGCTGATTTCACCCCGCGCCGGAGAAATCAGCTTTGCGCATTTGAGTTTTCAGGAATATTTGTGCGCCGAAGACATCCAGCGCCGCTTAAGTGGCAGGCAGTTTGAAAAAATCTTTCAGGACGATTTAGCAATGCGCTTAACCCGACCCGGTTGGGATGAAGTGGGTGTGTTGCTGTTAGCCATCCACAAAAACCGCTCCGATGACGGGCATTTGGAATTGCTAGGTTTATTACAGCTTCAATACGCCGAACAAGCCCGTTTGTTAGTCCGAGCCTTGTGCGGTAAAGAGCTGGGCATTCCTCCCGTCCGTCAACAAGCCTGGTTGCCAGTGTTACTGGCAGCCTGTTTGTTGCATCCGAATGAAGGGCTGGCAAGCCATTTAAACGGTTGCCCGCACTTGGCAGAAACGGGTTTGGCTTTAGTCAAAGCCTTGTTAAACCAGCAGGGTGATGCCACCGCCCAGTGGGCAATATTGACCAAACAAGTGCAAACAAATGATTTGCCCTGTTGTTGGGTGCAGCAAGGTTTATTAGCCCATTGGCAACAACCAAATTGGCAAGAGCAAGACGGAGCAGCCAGTGCTAGGTTATATAGATTGTTGAATGTATTGGAGCTAAGCCGTTGGGGTTGCCAAGACAATCAGCAAAGCCCTATCGCTGATGCTGATTTGGAACAAACCTTAGCCAAGGTTTTGGCTAGCGATAATAAGCTGTTATGGCGACGTGATGAAGATTGCGTGCCGATAGCGACAAATGCAGGATTGATGCTAGATGTTTTATTGCCCGATTCCGGCCTGTTATTGCAACACAGTTTGTCAGCTATGCCCGTTGATGCTTGGTTATTGCAAGGCGAGTGTTTTGATGATTATTTTGGGGAATTTTTTAGTCAAGCCGGTATTTTATTGGCGCTCTATCCCAAACAATTGCCGCCTATCCGCAGCCGCTTAAGCCTAGGGCTATATCAGTTAATTAATTTAGTTGAGCCGTTGCCTCTGCCGGAGCTTTGGTTATCGCGAGCGCGTTCGCTCTTTCTGTCACGATGGCCGCAGTCGCAGTCGCAGTCGCAGTCGCGGATACGGTCGCTCTTTCTGTCGAGGTCTCGCTGGCGATTGTTGTCGTTGTCACTGTCGTGGTCGAGGTCGGCGTGGCGGTCGCTACCATGTTCGCGGTTGCTGTCAGAATCAAGTCTTATCTATGCTCCTCTGCGGACACAGCTAAAAACTTGCTCAGAGCAAAATACAATTTATGGCAATTCATTGGATAATTATTGCCTTGTCCTAGAATCTTTTACTTATCACCTTTCGGCACAAGATTGGTTTGGCGAACAAGCCGAAAACCCCGAATTAATGCTTAGCCGAGGCTTACAAGCTGGGCAACCTTTACCCAAAGCCTTAGCGTTGTTTGATGAACGCGGCATGCCGCTGCCGCAACAAGCCCGCGCTAGTTGGCAGGAATTGCAACGCTGGGTTTATGACGATAACGCCGTGTTGGATTTTTACTTTCCCGAAGGCTTAAGCCCAGAAGACGAGGCTTTGCTGCGTGAGGATTTGGCGATACTGAAAACCCAACCGTGGTCGCCGCACGCGTTTGTGGATGCGGCTTTGCAACAATGGCCTGAGTCCGAACCTGTTAAGGATTTTAGTTTTGAAACCGCCCAAGCAAAAATGCTGGCGGCTTGCGAGGCATTGCTTCAAGCCGCTAACACGCAATAAATGCTTGTCCCCAAGAACTCTGAAACCAGCAGCTATTATCATGAAACGCTTATTTTTCGGCCTAGAACCCACCCACGAAACCCGCCAGCAAGGCGAAAAAATCCTGCAAGCGCTTGTCGGCACGGAAAGCCAGCCTGTTCCGGCGGCAAATCTGCATGTGACGTTGGTGTTTTTGGGGTTGTTGGATGCTGTCAAAGAAGCGGCTTTGCTTGAGGCGGCAGGGGCTGTTGCCGCAACCCATTTCACCATTCATTTCAATCAATTAAGCTATTGGCAAAAGCCTGAGGTTTTATGTTTGACGGCGAGTGACCCTGTTGCTGAGCTGTTGGCGTTGGTGGGGCAGTTGGTGTCCTGTGCGGAAAAATGGGCGGTTCCGCTGGATGGGCGGCCTTATCAGGCGCATGTGACCTTGGCGCGGAAAGCCAAGCAGCCAATCGAGTTGGCGTTTGAGCCGATTGTTTGGCAGGCCGATGCGTTTTGTTTGTTTGAATCGTGTTCGACAGCAAACGGCGTGGTTTATCGGGTGCTTAAACGTTGGGATTTTTAAGTATGGGTGCTTTTAACCCGTGGCGTGAAGCCGATGTCGGTCATGGGATGGTTGGCTAAGTCCAGATTGGCAAGGGCGGTGCCGCCGCGTTGAAATTCCAAGATGCCCCAGTAGTGTTTGCCGAGCAATTGTTCAGGGCTTGCGGCGTTGCAGCGTGCGGTTAAATCTTGCCAGAAATCTTCGTGGCTTTGCCCGATGTTGGCGAGGTGTTCGGGGGTGAGAAAGCCGCGTGCGAAGCCTAAATCAAACGGGCGGTTTTGTTTAAACAGCGATACGTTGACCGGTACGATGCGCTTTGGGTTGTGGCTAGGTTGGCTCAGGTCGATGCGTTGCACGTCGGGGGCATCGAGGGCGTCGAACAATAAGCTCAGGCGCTTAAACAGCGGTTGCACTTCGGCATTGAAGCTTTGCCGGGTTTTTTTGCCTAGGATGGAATCGTCGCCCAGCAGGTAGGCCAGCGGGTGTTGCCCGTCCAGTTCTATAATGCTGTGGATGACAAAAAAATGCCCGTTTGCACTTAATAAGCGGCAGACTCCCCGGCAAATTTGTACGTCATCCAGCCAATGCAGGGCTTGCGAAACGGTAATCACATCAAATTCATCCGCCAGTTGTGGCAGGCGGTTGCAGGATTCGTGCAAAGGGGTCAGGTTGACGCCCATTTGCTTGGCGCGTTCGCAAGCGGATTGCAGGAAGCCTTTCGATAATTCCATCAGGCTGACATCTTGGCTGGTTTGTGCCAGCAATAAGGCCAAATCGCCTGGGCCACCAGCCAAATCGAGGACGCGGCTGTTTGCCTGCAATTGGCTTTGGCGGATGATAAATTCTGCCAATTCGTTTGGGAATGGTCGGTGGTTTAAGTAATCTTCGACGATTTGCGCGGTGTAGCGCGAGGTATCGGTGCGGTTGTCTATCAATACGCCGCAGTCGAGCATATCGGTGATGGCTTGGTGGACGCGTTTGAGTTCGCTGCTGTTTTCGGGTTTGTTGGTCAGCCGAAAATAGCTGGCGACGGCGTTTTTTACGGTTGCACCCTGTCGGCTGGAAAACAGGTTCAGCAATAGGCGATTGCGTTCGCTTAGCCAAAATTGCGTATAGGGTTCGGATTCTTTGGCGACATAGGCTTTGCCGTCTAAGGTAAAGGCTTGGACAAAATTGGGCGAGGCGCGAAGGCGGCGTGCTTTGGCATGTTGGCGGTTTTGCCAAAAAAGTGGGGAAAGCCAGCAATAAAAAGGCCGTGATTAAACTGGCTTAATCACGGCCTTTTATTTTAAAACTGCCAGTGTTTAGATGCCTACACAACGGCTGACAGGGGGTACGTAAACAGTGCTGCTGGATGAGTCAGTGCTGTTACTTTTACGTTTACTTTTGCTGTTACTGTTAACGCCTTTGCCTGCGCGTACATTTGATTTTACTTTCATGTGTTTCTCCTAATGGATGAATGGCTTTTATCAGGAAGACGTTTTGCGTTCCTTGTCGGTTAATGGGCGACTGTGTTTAAAAGGTTCAATGGGTTTTTAATTTTTATAGTTTTTTTCGCTGAGCATGATCCGGTCTTTATTGATGGTGATCTTTACGTTGAAAACATCTTCCAATAAGTCGGTCAAATAGGCCAAACGTTGCTCGGCATCGCCTTGCAGCAGGTTGTGGATGTTGATTTGCGATGCATCAAAGCTTTGTTGCGGAGCATCGCGGCCTAAAATTTGGTTAATGTGCTGTTGCGCCGTTTCCGCCACGGTGACGATGGCTTGTACTTGCAGGAAGTAATTCATTAGGCAAATTAACAGGCTGCTGCTGTTGGGCGACTGTCCGCAATGGCGGTTAAGGATGCCTTCCAGTTGCGCCATGACCGGCGCATGGTGGGTTGTCAGTATGGGCTGGATACGTTCATTAAGATTTGCTTCTGCATTAGGCAAACCTAAGCCGCGCGCGCAATGCGCGTAGATTTCGCTGTAGGCTTGTTCGCGGTCGCGCCGCCAAGTTTCTTTGGCGTGATAGGTTTGGGCGTTGAGAATCTTGATTTGCTGGCTTAAACGTTGGTGTAAGTGTTTAAGCGTGGCGGTTTTTTCGCCCGACCAATTGTCAATAAGCTGCCAAAGTTGTTGGTAAGTGCGGGTCATCACCGGCCAAATCGAGAAAATGGCGGCATAGGCTTGCAAACCGTAAAGTCCGTAATCAAAGGCAGGATCAAGTTCAGCTAAGGCGCTTTCTACTTCGGGTTCAAGCGTAACGCCCGCAGCGGCTTTGCTTGCTTTGCCGTTGACCAAGACATCGAGGAATTCGTCAATCATCACCTTGGGGCCGGCGCACACGCCGTGTTCCGAACTGAAGGCAAAGTTGCGTTCGCAATAATCGTAAACCGCTTGGCTGGTCATGGGTGCGCTGGGCGGTAACGTGGGTTCGCCCACGGGGATGAAAATCATTTGGTGCATGACAATGCGCAAGCCGTCGGTGACGCGGAACAGCGATGACAACGCCGGATGCAATTGTCCGTTGGCAACGGCGTTTTGGCTGCGCATCAGTGCGTAGGTCGGTACCGCCAACACCAAGGTGGATAAGGCTTCCAAACCACCAACAGTCCAGCGTTGTTGCGCTTCCGGGTAGCGTTGCAGATAAGCGCTGCGGATACGCAGCAAGGCCGCCATCATTTGCGGCCAATAGGCGCGCATGCTTTTCAATGCAGTGACGTTCATTGGGCGTTCGTCTTGAAAACGGCTGCCAGGAAACGGACAGCTGCGCCAGTCGGTGGCAATATCCAAGCGTAAAGGTTTGGGGAATACGTTCGCTTCGCCAACTTGGCGGCCTTCGGCATCCAAGGCAATGTGCGCCACCCTAAATACTGGAATGACCAGTTCCAAATGCGCCAAGTCCAAATGTTTGCCGGTCAGGGTTTGGCTGATGGTTTCGCATTCCAACCAGCTGCGCGGGATGTCGGTTTGTGCCGGTGGCAGTGGCGATGGGCGGCTACCGTCCGAAGGGTTGGGCAGGTCGTCTTCGTAGAGGTCGGCGTAGTGCAAAATGCCTTCGTCAATCAGTTGTTCCAACAGCGGTTGGATGTGTTGCCATTGATAGCCATCACCCCAGCTTAATGCGGTCTTTGCTGTAAAACGCGCTTGTTTGGCAAGGGTTTCGCCAAAGGCAAAGAGCGCCGGTTCGTCGAAAGAGATTTCTTTGTCGTCATAAAAAATAAACAGTTCACGCGCACCCGATTCGCCTAGTGCATATTGCACGATGGCGCGTTTGTGCAGGGGGAAGAGGAGTTCATCTTCCAGTGCCAGGACTTTGGCTGGCTGAGGCTGCATGGGGCAGGTGAGGGCTGAGTTGTGGTCAATCGTCTCTGTGCTGTGCGGCATGGTGGCTATTCCTGACAAACGGCAAAAGCAAACACCCCAATTGCGTTGCCGCGCTTGGGGTGTTTGCGAAGGGGTTAAATGCGCTTAGGCGTTTAACTTAGCCGTGGTTTGGCTTGTCATCTTTACCGCGACCACGATTTCTACGGCCTGCTTTAATATTGGTTTTAACTTTCATGGCATTTCTCCTTTAAGATTATTTTTAAAATATCGTTTGGTTCACACAACACAGTTAAGAAGATTTGTTGTTCTTCTTGCTAAGTTAATTGCGATAGGTTGCTTAAAGGTTCAATCAGTAGAAATTTTTTTAACGGATATTTGGCGGATATTTTCTGGGTAAGGTCAATGCCCTACTAGCCATTGGTTAAGCTGTGCCAAATCCTGGGCCGATAAGATGCCGGTGTGTTGTTTGAGATGCAGTGTGCTGAGCAGGTAATCGTAGCGGGCTTTGGCAAAATCGCGTTGGCTGCGAAGGCATTCGCGTTCAGCAATGATGACATCTAAGGCGGTGCGCCGTCCGACGCTAAAGCCCGCCTGGGTGGCGGCAACGGCGGCTTGGCTGGATTGCACGGTTTGCGCCAAGGCTTTAACTCGGCTAATGCCTGCTGTCACCCCCAAAAAAGCTTGGCTGGTGGCGCGGTGAACGGCGCGTTGTTCTTGTTTGAGTTTGGCTTGCAGGGCGCGGTAGTGGTGTTCGGCGCTGCGGACTTTGGATTGGGTTTGCCCGCCTTGATAAAGCGGGATGTTCAGCGTTAAGCCGACGGCGGTGTCTTGGATGTCGGCGGTGCCAAAGCGTCCGCCTGATGTCGAAAAGCTATGGTTGCCAACCGCATCCAGCGTCGGCAGGTGTCCGGCTTGTTGGCGTTCTATTTCGGTTTTGGCGGCTTGCAGTGACTGTTCGCTGGCGATAAGACCGTAGTTTTGCTTGAGCGCTTGCTGCAACCACGCGTCTTCGTTATTAGGTTGCGGCTCAACAAGTGGCAAGTCTTCGCGCAGGCCAGACAGATTTTGCTGGTAATGGATGCCGGTCAGTTCTTGTAACGCTTCCAAGGCATCGTTGTAGTCGTGTTCGGCGCTTAGGCTGTCGGCGACCGCGCGGTCATAGGCGGCTTGGGCTTCTTTAACATCGGTCAGCGCCACAAAACCTGCTTTGTGAAATTGTTGGGTTTCTTGCAGTTCGCGGGCAATGGTGTTTTGTTGGCTTTGGGTAAAGCCCCGGTTTTCTTGGGCGGCGAGTGCCTGAAAGTAGCGTTCTGCCACTTTTGCCAGCAAGCCGATTTCAGCGGCGGCGTAGTCGGCTTCTGCTTGGGCAATCTGGCGGTCTGATTGGTCTACGCCCAGTAGCCGGTCATAATGCAGTATAGGTTGGGTGAGCGACAGCACATAACCACCTGCGATGAAGTTGCTGCGTCCGTTAACGCCCGTCGAATCTTGGGAAAGTTGTACGGCTTGAGTGTCGCCATAAACGTTGGCGCTGAGGTGGGCTTCGGGTAAATACAACGCCGCTTCGGCTTGCTGTTTGCTTTCCTGTACTGCAGCCAGAGCTTCTTTGGCTTGTTCCAGTTGTGGGTCAGCCTGGGCGGCATCTTGGTAAACGCCCATTAAGTCTTGCGCTTGCGCGGCGGCACACAGCCACGCCAAGCATGCGCCTAGGGCAAGTTGCTTAAAGGTCATTGCTTGGCAAGGGTAGGCGTGTCTGTTGGGATGGTTGCCGCGTCAATTGAACGCATTGGCAAAGGGTTTGCTGGGCCAATGGCTGAGCTTATGCGCCAAAGATAAGGTTTCAGGCGCGCAGCGGGTTTGCGCGCATAACGCAGATACTGCTTGGTTGGCGTTGATGTTGGCTAAGAGACCCGTCTGGTTGCCCAGGGTGGCTTGTTGCAACAAGGTTTTAGCTTCGGCAATGCTTAGGTCGCCTTTCAGTTCCAACAACAAGGCAATAATACCCGACACTTCGGCGGCGGAAATGGAGCTTCCGGAAATAAAATCGTAAGTGCTATGCGGTTGGGTGGTGAGGATTTTGTCGCCCGGCGCGCTAATGTTTTGCGCCGTGCTGGCAGCAGGCTGGAAAGATTGCACAGAAATCACGCCGGGCATCGAGGCCGGAAAATTGGTTTCTTGGGCAGGTTGGCTGTTATCGGCGGCGACTACAATCATGCCTTCGGCAATGGCTTTGTTCAGCAACAATTCCAGAATCGGATCCTGCGGGCCGCTCAGGCTCATATTCAAAATGTCCGCCCCCGATTTGATGGCGGCATTCACCGCTAACGCCAGTGTAAAGCTGTTGCAGGCCGCCGCCATGGTATCGTCGCTGTCAGGCCAGCAGGCTTTTAGGGCGACCAGCTTGGCATCGGGGGCAACGCCGACAATGCCGGTGCCGTTGTCCTTTTTGGCAATCATGACACCCGCGACCGCCGTGCCGTGTTTGTCGTTGTCAAAACTGGTGGAAATGTCTTCGGCAAAGTTTTGGTTTTGGCTGATTTGCCCGGACAAATCCGGGTGCTGCAAATCCACGCCGGTATCAATCATGGCGATGGTGATGTTTTTGCCGGTGCTTTTGCGGTGCGCTTGGTCAATGTGCATGCTTTGCAGATTGGCTTGTAGCGTGTGGTAAGGGTCGTTGCCTTCATGGGCTTTGGTGTTGAACACGCGCATGGTTTGGGCAATGTCCACGCGCTCGTCTTGCGACAAGTTTTTTAAAGCATCGGCGACCGATTCGTTTAAAGCTACTTGGTAAACCACACAATGCACGCCCACTTCAGTCATTGGCCATTCGGTGAGTTTTTGCAAATGGTAGTCATGGGCGATTTGTTCGCTGACCTGTTCGCTCCATGTCGAGCTGCTGTAACTGCCGCGCTGCCGATAGCCCGTAGCGGTGTTGGGTATCCGTTTGATGGACGCATCTTTGAAGGCCACCAAGAGCAGATGGTCGGCGTTCTTTTTATTATAAAGCGGCGCTGCTTCGGGTGCTTTTGCCTTTAAGCCTTCACTTTTTATCGGCATTGCCAACAAACATGCCGCTGTTAGCAGCAGACACTGAAAAACCGCCGCTGATTTCATGGTTGAGCCTTATGGGATTCTGGGGTGGCGGCAAACGCGTAAGACGGCTCTGCAAAGATGACATCCGTCTGTTTTCTTAAGGCTGCCAGTTTGTCTTTGAGCACACCCGCATCGCTTTGCTTAAAGCCAATGGTGTACAAAGCTTGTTCGTTTGGGCCATCGATAACGTGGCCTTCAACAGACGCCAAGATTTGCGCGATGGTTTGCGCGCCTGTTTCGGCCTTAAAAATCACTTTCAGCGCGTGTGGCGGCGTGCTGGCGGGTTCGGCATTCGACAAGGTGCGGTAGTCATTGCCAACAATATTGTTGAGCGTGTTCAGGCTGGGCAATAACACCACCAATATCACGCTGGCTGCCAAGGCCACTAATTTAAAAGATTTATAGGGCTTGGCTTGCCGCTGGGTTGTTGGGGCGGCAACGCTGTTTTGCAGGCGCATTTGCAGTTGGGCAAATGATGCTTGCGGGGCAACATTAAAGCCGTCAGCTTGCTTGACGGCAGCCGCCAAACTTTGCAGGTTGTTAAGTTCGCGTTTGCAGGTCAGGCAAACTTTTAAATGCTGCTCGACCAAATCCAATTCTTCGCCGGATAAGGTTTTATTGATATGCCACGGTAACAGCAACAAAACCTTTTCATGGCTTGCGTAAGGCGTGTTATCAAGTTGTTTCATGTTGATTCTCGCTGGTTGGGCGTATCGCTATTCCGGAGTGTAGTCGTCTACCGAAATATGGGTCGCTAAAATTTTACGGGCATAGTGCATTCGGGTTTTCACGGTGTTTTCAGGGCAGTCCATCAACACGGCAATCTCGCTGTAGTGCAGTCCTTGAAAGTACGTCAGTTCAATCACTGCACGTTGTTCTGGCGATAACACTTGTAGGGCAGAGTCCAGCCAATCCGTCATTTCCAGTTGTTTTAAACCGGCATCGGGGCTTGCGAAGGCGACATTATCGGCGTCCATTTCATCCAGCGAATCTTCATGGGCGTGGTTGCCGTTGCGGATCGCTTGGCGGGCTTTGTTGAAGGCGATGCCGAAAATCCAAGTGGACAGTTGGCATTGGTGGTTATAGGTGGCGGCCTTTTCCCACACCGTAAACATCACGTCGTTGATGATTTCGTCAATCAGGTCTTCTTGCCAAGTAATCCTGCCGATAAAACGGAACAGGCGTGGGTAGTAATGGTGGTACAGACGTTCCAGCGCCGTTTGGTCAGCATTGCAGATGCGCAGAAGCAAGGCTTTTTCTTCATTGTTGGAGCAAAGGTTTTTGTTATCCAATCTATTTTCCAATGTACCGCGCCTTGAGTCAGATAGCCAACATTCTTACCGTTCATAAGTCCATTGCAGAAATGGGTGAAAAGGTTCAATGGCGCAAAATTATTTAATGGAGCCTGCCGATTGCTTAAAAACCAACAGAAACCGATAAGACAATGTTGCTGTTGAGCAAGGGCGGGTCGTATTTTTCGTGCATTTTTTCGGCAAGGTTTTGTTCGATGTTGGTTTCTGATGCATCCATATAGCGCAGGTCGATGGCAAAGATGTTGTAAAAATAAGTGATGCCTGCGTTCCAATAAGGGTAGTCTGAACCTAGCACTGTTTTGGTGTGGCTGTAGCCAAAGCTGGTGGAAAGCTCAAAGTGGTCGCTTAGCGGGTATTTGCCGGTCAGTTCCATGTCCAGTGCGTAATTGCCCAATTGGTAAAAGTCATCGATATAAGAAATTCTCCCGGAGAACACATCTTTATAATGCAAAAATAGGTAGTATTCGTTGTAATCGGCGTTATGACCAAACACCTCGCCGTCATACAAATACCGTGAAATTTGTGCGTTGGCCCGCCACTGTTCGTTCAAGTTCACATTCCAGCCCAAATAAGGGATGATCTCGACATGGGCGGATTGGTCGTTTTTTTTGTGTTCGTAGTCAATATTCGAAACCGAGCTGCCTAGAAACAAACCGCTGGCATGTTGGTAGTCAACATTGGCTTGCAAAGCCACATTGTGGTTGGTTTTGGAAAACCATCGGCTGACGTTGTCGGTGGTCAGGGTGACGGTGGCATGGGGTTCGGCAAGGCTTAGGCTGCAGTAAGTGCAAAACAGGGCTGCACAAAAGGGCCGTAGCCGCAAAGCAGGTTTATTCATGGGTTTTGGAAATGGCAAGTGGCATTCTGGGTTGTGCCTGCATGGATGGGCGGTCAAGGCGGTGTGTCGATAATGTCAGCATGCTTGGCGTGAATGCTTGCTTAATGGATTGCTAATATTGAGGCTAATATAAAAGCTTGTTGATTATCAGGCAAACTAATCTGCTGCTGCTGGTCAACAATTTGAACCATCAGTTAAATTTTTGGCATCAACACAGAAGCCCATTGGTTTTTTTTCATCAGAACAAACAAGATTTTTTAGGGAGATTTTTTGGCAACCGCTTTTTCTCGAACCACCCGTTCACTGGCACTCGACTCGTCACGCTATGCGCTGTTGGCTTGGCTGTTGGGCGGCCTGTTTTTGCTGGCTTGGCTGGCGTGGTTTATATTTGCCCGCATCACGGTGTATGAGGTTTCCAGCCACGCGCGCTTGGAAGTTAACCATTCCGCGCATCCGCTTGCCGCCTTGGTGGCTGGTAAAGTGGTTGCGAGTTTTGTGCAATTGGGGCAAGAAGTAAACGCAGGCGATGTCTTGATCGAATTGGACAGCAGCCGCGAAAAACTGCGCTTGCAAGAAGAGCAAGCCAAGCTGGCGGCTTTGCCCGCGCAACTGGCATCCATCGACAAGCAAATGGCAGGCTTAGGCCAAGCCAAATCGAAAGATCAACAAGCGGCCTTGGCGGCCTTGCAAAGCGCCAAGGCGCGGCAACAAGAAGCCGATGCGGCTGTGGCGTTTGCCCAAGACAATGAGCAGCGCATGACGGCAATGCGCGACGCCATTCCGCAAATTGAAATCGTGCGCGCCCATGCCGAGTCGCAAAAACTCAGCTCAGCCAGGGACGCATTAGCGGGGGAAATCCAGCGTTTGGCAATGGACGCACAAATGCGCGGGCATCAAGAGCAAGCCGATATTGAAAACCTAAAACGGGAATCCGCACGTTTGCAGGGCGAAATGGCGAGTGTTGCCGCCAGTCTCGACCGTCTTCAACAAGACATTGGGCTGCATCTGATCCGCGCCCCTGCCAGCGGGAAAGTTGGCGAGCTGGCGGCTTTGCAAATCGGCACTTATGTGACGGTTGGCGACAAGCTGGGCGCGGTTGTGCCGGATAGCGCGTTGAGCATCATCGGCTATTTTCCGCCCGCTGCGGTGTTGGGCAGGATTCATCCGGAGCAGTCGGCACGTATGCGTTTGGACGGTTTCCCTTGGGCGCAATTTGGCACCATAGCTGCGAAAGTCAGCCGTGTCGGCGCGGAAATCCGCGATCAGCAAGTGCGCGTGGAATTCACGCCTGAACAAGCCGCCGATTCAAAAATTCTGCTGCAACACGGCTTGCCCGGTGTCATTGAAGTCAGTATCGAACAAACCAGTCCGGCGCTGTTGATGTTGCGTTCAGCAGGGCAATTGATGGCTGGGCAGCCGCAGAAAACCCCATGAGCAAAAACGATAAGCAACGTTGGCTAGCACCGGAAGTGGTGCAAACCTCGGCAATGGATTGCGGGCCGGCATCGCTGAAATGTTTGCTGGAAGGCTTTAACATTCCCGTCAGTTACGGTCGGTTGCGCGAAGCTTGCCAGACCAATGTCGATGGCACGTCGATTGATCGTCTGGAAGAAGTCGCCAACCAGTTGGGCGTACAAGCCGAACAGGTGATGATTCCTATCGACCATCTGTTTTTATCGGCAGCCAACGCCTTACCGGCAATGGTGGTGACACGCCATGCCGATGGCGCAACCCATTTTGTGGTCGCTTGGCGCAAACACGGCGCGTGGTTGCAAGTGATGGATCCGGCGGTCGGCAGGCGTTGGGTGCGTTGCCAGCAGTTTCGTGATGAAATTTTCCGGCATCAATTTTCGGTGGCGATAGACGATTGGTATCAATGGGCGGCAAGCGACGAATTCCTAAAACCCTTGCAGCAACGTTTGGCTTTGCTGGGTGCAAGCCCACAACACAGCTCCGCTTTGGTGGCTGATGCCTTAGCCACGGCGGATTGGTTTGGCTTGGCAACGCTGGATGCCGCCGTACGCTTGGTGACGGCAATCGTCAACGCTGGTGGTTTAAAGGCGGGCAAACCCGCAGCAAAGTTGGTGCGGACGTGTATTGAAAAAATCGACCCCGACGATATTTATAAAACCATTCCACTGGCCTATTGGTCGGTTGTTCCGCAACCTTTTCAGGAAGCTTGCGAACCACAACTACTGCTTAACGGTGCCGTGCTGTTGCAAATCAAAGCCCGTTCCGCGCAGCAACCAGACGAAGCGCCTCAACAAGCCCCGCTAAGCGTCGAGCTTGAGGCCGCCCTCAACGAAAAACCTTTGCAACCCATCAGCACGCTGTTGGGTTTTTTAAAAGCCGATGGTTTGTTTTCCCCGTTAGCCCTCTGTGCGGCCTTGGCAATTGCCGTGGCTGCCGTTTTGCTGGAAACGCTGTTGTTTCGCGGCGTGTTCGACATCGCTTGGCAACTTAAGCTGCCCGACCAACGTTTAGCCGCCATGTTGGCGTTATTGGTTTTTGTTGCCGTGCTGTTGATGGTCGAATGGCCTATCGCTACGGAAGGCCAACGTTTTGGGCGGCATCTGGAAACCCGCTTGCGTATGGCGTTGTTGGCTAAACTGCCGCAATTGAATGACCGTTATTTCCAAAGCCGTCCGGTGTCGGATATGGCGGAGCGCAGCCATAGCATTGCCTTGCTGCGTAATGTTCCCGCTTTGGGCATCCATTTTGTACAGACCGTTTGGGATATTGCCTTTACTTTGGTGGGTATCAGCCTTTTGGATGCCGCCAGCAGCGGTTTGGCATTGTTGGTGACGGTTCTGGCGATCAGCCTGCCGTTGCTGGCGCAGCCCTTACTGAACGAGCGCGACTTGCGCGTCCGCAGCCATTCCGGTGCCTTATTCAGTTTTTATTTGGATGCCTTGCTGGGTTTGGTGCCTATCCGCAGCCATCGCGCCGAAGCGGCGGTCAGCCGTGAACATGAGGGCTTATTGGTGGAATGGGCGCGTTCCAGTCGCAGCATGGTGCAGCTATCGATAGCCATTGAAAGCGTGCAGGCTTTGGTGTGTATGGGCTTTGTCGGCTTGCTGCTGTTTCAGCACTTTAGCCGTACCAACGGTGTGAACGGCAGCGATTTGCTGTTGGTTTTTTGGGCATTAAAACTGCCCGCTATTGGTCAACAACTGACGGCTTTAGCGCACCAATATCCTGCCCAGCGCAATATTTTGCTGCGCTTGCTTGAGCCGCTTGCCGCGCCGGAAGAAGCCGATGCTGAAACGCCACCAACTTCCGATGCACAACAGCCCGCCCAGCAAGCGGGTGTCAGCATCACCATTAACAACGGCGCGGTGATCGCCGCAGGCCACGCCATTTTGCAAGACATTGACCTGCACATTTCGGCGGGTGAGCATGTCGCCATTGTCGGCGCATCCGGTGCGGGAAAATCGACCTTGGTAGGCTTGCTGCTGGGTTGGCATCGCTTGGCGAGCGGGCAATTGTCAGTCGATGGGCAAGCGTTAAGCGGCACATCGCAGCAACGTTTACGCAGGCAAACCGCGTGGGTCGATCCGGCGGTGCAAATCTGGAATAGCCCGTTTCTGGACAACCTGAGCTACAGTGCGGGCGAAGGTTCTTTCGATCACATGGCGCAAGTGATTGATGCCGCCAATTTGCGCGGCGTGCTGCAAAAACTGCCGGAAGGTCTGCAAACTTATTTGGGCGAGGGCGGGGCGTTGCTGTCGGGTGGCGAAGGCCAGCGTGTCCGGTTGGGTCGGGCGTTGTTGCAAACCGATGTCCGCTTAGCCTTGTTGGACGAGCCTTTTCGCGGCATGGATCGAAGCCAACGCCAGCGATTGCTGAACGATGCCAGGCAGTGGTGGCACGATGCAACCTTGCTGTGCATTAGCCATGATGTCGCGGAAACCTTATCGTTTGCCCGTGTGTTGGTGGTTGAAGACGGGCAAATCATCGAAGATGGCATTCCTGGCGAACTCGCCGCCTGCCCATCGCGTTACCGTGAATTGCTGGATGCCGAACAGGTGGTGCGCGGGCAGCTCTGGGAAGATGCGGCTTGGCGGCATATCCGCGTCGAAAACGGTGTGGTTCGGGAAATAGGGGCGCAGCCATGAAAACAATCATCGAACTCAGCTGGCCTCTGTCACGTCTTGGCGAAGGCATTCAAGAATTGGCAAAAGCCGCCGGATTAAACCCAACCCAAACACAGCCGCTGGCAGTGCCGGAAGATTTGCTGGCAGACGATAGCGCCGAACTGGGGCGTTGGCTGGAGTGGGTGGGCGAACACTTGGGCTTGCAGACCGAAGCCGTGGAAACGCCGCTGCCGCAAACCACAAACTTGCTGGGTCATGTCAGTCCGGCAGTGCTGAAAATCAACACCGATCAAGGCAGCCGATTTTTGCTGTTGCTAAAAGCGCGCAAAGGCACGCTGCAAGTGATTGGCCCCGATTTGCAGCCACAGCGTTGCAAGGTATCCAATTTGCGTGATTGGCTGTGTGATGTTTATGAAGCGCCCATCCGTGCCGAAATTGCCGAATTGCTTAGCCTTGCCGATGTTGCACCCAAACGCCGTGCCGCCGTGCAAGCCGTTATGCTGCAAGAACGCTTAGCCAACAAAACCCTAGGCGATTGCTGGCTGCTGCGTTTGCCGCCCACCGCCAGCTTTTGGCAACAACTGGCGGATGCACATTTGCCGCGCAAGCTGGTGGGGATGTTGTCCGTTTTCACTTTGCTTTATGGTTTGGAAATTATCGCTTGGACATTGATAGGCGAAGCCGCCTTAAACGGTCGCTTGGATTTTGGCTGGCTATCGGCCTGGGCTTTGTTGGTATTGTCGCTGATCCCTTTACATGCCTTCGGTGGCTGGTTAGATGCCAGCTTTGCCTTGGAAATGGGGCGGATACTTAAAAAGCGTCTGTTGGCTGGCGCTTTGCGATTGGACTTGGCTGCCGTCAAACATCAAGGCGCTGGGCAATTGCTGGGGCGGGTCATGGAATCGCAAGCCTTGGAATCCTTGGCGTTAAACGGCGGTTTTTCGGTATTGATAGCCGCTATTGAATTGCTGTTTTCGGCTTGGATACTGGCCAGCGGCGCAGCCGGATTAGGGCATGTGGTTTTGCTGGTCGGTTGGTTGGCTTTGACGCTGGGCTTAAGCTGGCGCTACTGGCAACGCTTAAGACAATGGACCTTGATGCGCTTGGACATGAGCCAAGACTTGGTCGAACGCATGGTCGGGCATCGCACTTGCTTGGCGCAGGAATCGCCCCAACGCCGTGACAATCACGAAGATACCCTGTTGCAGTCGTATCTGGATGCATCTATTGGTTTGGATAATTCTATTACCCCCATTACCGGCGGCTTGGCGCGCGGTTGGTTGCTGGTTGCGCTGACGGGCTTAGCGCCCGTTTTTGTTGCGGGTACCAGCAGTGCCACTGCATTGGCAATCAGCTTAGGTGGCATCTTGCTTGCCAATCGCGCATTGGCTGGCGTGTCTTCCGGTTTGGCGGCTTTGGCACGGGCAGGGATCGCTTGGCAGCAAGTGTCTGGCTTGTTTTATGCCGCCAACAAAAAACCGAATCACGAACCGTTCCTAAGCCAATCGCGTCTTGCCGATGATGAAAATGCATCAGGGCCATTGCTTACCTCTAGCGACGTGGTGTTCCGTTACCGCCCCGAAGGCGATGCGGTGCTGCGCGGCGTGAATTTAAGCATCAACCACGGCGACCGTATTCTCCTGCAAGGTGCATCGGGCGGCGGCAAATCAACCTTGGCGTCTTTACTGGTCGGCTTGCGCCAGCCCGATTCCGGCTTGTTGTTGCTTAACGGCTTAGACCGCCACACCTTGGGCGACAGCTGGCACAGCTTGGCGACCGAAGCCCCGCAGTTTCACGAAAACCATATTTTAAGCGGCACATTGGCGTTTAATTTGCTGATGGGCAGCCATTGGCCTGCGTCTGATGACGAAATGGAAGAAGCCAAACGTCTCTGCCAAGAACTCGGTTTAGGCGAATTGCTGGAACGTATGCCGTCCGGCATGATGCAAATGGTGGGCGAAACCGGCTGGCAACTCTCGCACGGCGAACGCAGCCGCTTATTTTTAGCCCGCGCTTTATTGCAAAACGCGCAACTGACACTGCTCGATGAAAGCTTTGCCGCGCTAGACCCCGAATCGCTAGAAAAATGCTTGGCTTGTGCCTTTAAACGGGCGAAAACGTTGGTGGTGATTGCCCATCCGTGATGGAATGGTTTGAATAGGGGTAGGGGTTGTAGTAGTGCGATTATCGGGTGGCGTATTCCGTCGTATAACGCCAGTGATTGCGCTTTAGCCTTTAGTTTTTAATCAAAAAAGTAAGTCGGGGTTTTTTATCACCCCAACTTACCGTGTCACAATAGGATTCCCGTCAATTCTGCCGGAACGGCATCACGAAAACCCAGATGACAACTCTTAGCTGACTCTTTTACGGCGCATAGCCGCCAAACCCATAATAGCCGGGCTGAACAACCAGAGAGCGGCAGGCAAAGGGACATTGACGTTGGAACTTAAAAACTCAACACGAAGCCCCGTCTTGTTATTATTTGCCTGTGTTATGTTGGTTACGACAAATCTCAAGGTATTTATACCGTTTACAAAGAAGTCATTGGCACTGAAGTTATGCCAACTACTAAAATTGTTGGCTGTACCAATCAATTTTCCATTTAGAAAAGCCCTGGCGTTGTTATCGGCGGCAAACCGGGCATTAAAGCCAGCACTATTGGCGTCGTAGCCGGTTAAATCAAACTTTAACGTCCAACTGTACACTCCATCGCTAGTCGTGTCGTAGTTGTCGGCTCTATTTGAAGATAAGGTCAACCAGTGCGAGGTTGTGGTGTCGGCTAACCAACGGCTTCCAACAACCCCGCCGTTGCCCACGATCGCACGACCAAGTCCGGTTGAGCCTGCGCCACTCCCGCTGGTTTTTCTAAAGCGGTAATTCAAGTCTCTTGTACCATCTTTGGTGATGCCTTCTCCTGTATTGAACAGCCCCGGAATGGATGCAGCATGACCAACAATAGGCATCAAGGCGGACATCAACAAAGCTATCGCGAGCGTTGTAAAAAGTTTATGGCCCATTTTCTGATCCTATAAAAATGATTGAAATTGCTGTGTTTTTTCTAACACTAAGATCATAGATTGCCTCATAAAACAGCAAACTACTTGCAGATAGATAGTAGATTAATTATTACCGCCAGGCAAAAACCAGATTTTTAAAACAATATAAAAATTAATGTATTGCGTGTGAAAAAGGCAGGTGTTGTGACATATATTGACAGTTTTGTGACATTTTTTTTCACAGGCTTCGCCATTGATTGGGCATTTCAACCAACGAATATTTTGATGGTGTTAAATGAACCAAAATATTTATTCAAATCGGTTCATATAAACATTTTGGGCAGCGTAAAAAATTCGGCTCCTTTTTACTTTTTTAGTGTTGTGGCGGCAATGCTTGCCGACAAAACGGCACGCCTGGCATCAGGCCGCTTTGCCTTGGTGCCGACCCGCATTAGCGCAGGCGTAGCCATCCATAAAAAATACCCCTTTCACTGAAACGCAACAAGGCAAGCAGACAATAAATAACGTTAGACAATTATGGCCTAGCGGACAACAAAAAACCGACCAATCGCGGATCAGTCGCAGTTATCTTTGACAGGCTGCCGGTGTTGTTGGGGGCATAATATTGATTGCACTAAATAATTAAGTTAGATTGGGGTTCTTTTGCGTTTTGTAAAAGAGGATTTAACTGAAGTGTGGGGTAAAAAACGGGCTTTGTTTGGTTTTCATCAAGGCTGGGCAGGGTGTTTGTTCTCTTGAATAGAGGGGGAAGGGGATTTATATGATGAACTTGAATAATGCGGCACGAACAACAATACGGCGCAATGCCCGTTGGTTATTGCGCCTTACGGCCTTGCAAACGAAACGCTCAGAGCCAGATCGGTGGCTTTTTGAGGATGGCTTGGCTATTGGGTTTTGCATGGATTTGTTAGGTATAATGCCTCGCCCTAAAACTAAGCTTTTTGCAAAAAATTAACCAAAGTTGTGTATGAAAAACTACAGCAATAACGGGCAAAGCAATATCAGTTAACAACAATTTAAGAGATACAAAATGGAAAATGACAACCACAAAAAACTGCTTTCTGCGGCAGCGTTCTTTAACGAAACCGCCAGAAAGCTGATTGCAACTGAACGCGGGCTGCATGCGGAAACGCTGATTATCTCGGTGGCGCGCATGGCGGGTGCTTTGATGTACCGGAGTTTTGGCTTTGATGAAACCATCAAGCCCGGCACTACCGTTTTATCCGATCAGGCCAACCTGCACGGGCCAAAACTAATGGAGCTGATGTTGGTGACCCTGCGGCAATTGAGCCACAACATAGGCGAAGATAGCCTCGACGCGGAATATGCCTCAGGCAAATTTTCCCAGCTTAGCTTTCAAGAGACCTACCAGCGCCTCGCGCCCTTTTTTATAAAATACTGCGAAGTGGCCCCTATCCCTTTTCAGGATGCCGCCTTAGGCGCAGCCATCGCTACAGGCATCCTCATTCATGATTGCCGCGAAGTGTTGGCGGTTGAAAAAGGCGCCGCCCTTGCCGTATACGGCTTTGTGGAAGGTACAAAAACGGCGCAACAGCATTAAGGCTTTGTTCGTACTCAACAGCCCAAAGCATCAGTGCAAAGCTAATTTCACCCTTTCTTTAGCAGCCAAACTTAAACAACCAAGGAGACCCGTATGGCACTTACATAAAAGCAAGCCCTCAGCAAAATCGGCAAGAAGGCATGTTCAGGCGCTGGCTGCTTATTAAAACAGCCAGAAGAATCTCTGGAGGGATTCGTAACGCCTCCGTAACTTAACGACATTGAACGCCCAATGTACAAACCCACATTAACAGCGGCTATCAGGCCAACAAAACGGAGATAAAGCGTATGGCATTTGTAAATGAAATTGTTTCAGAAGAAAACATCCAGAAGTACGGATTAGATGAACTTAAAAAGGATTTCGACCATTTTGGCTGGTTAAAAGGTAGGCCGGAAGGATTTTGGCATGCTTGGACTATAGACCGCGAGCGGAGTATTTACTTCATGCAAGCCAAGATGATTGAAGAGAATGGGCCGAGCGGACGGCCTGAACCAACTACTAAAGACATTTTCATCCTGAATATTAAAGGGATAGATATTCGAATTTTGCTTGATCGAGTTCGCTGTTCAAAATGGATTACGGAATCACCTTTCTATATCGGTTGGAGTTTGCTGGAAATCGATATGCCGTCAAGTTTTCAAATGTCTAGGGAGGATGTAATTCAAATACTCAAAGAGGCACTTAAGGTATATGGACCTAACGGTCCTAGAGGCAAACAAGCACTTAACACTATCGTTGAATTTGATTTTTAAAGCTAAGGAGATAAAAATGGCACTTACAGTAGAACAAGCAAATGCTCGACTTAACAGCATTACTACCCCAGATGGACTGCGCAATCTGATTTCGGAACTTGATGTGACTGGGCATGGTTCGACGACCTTGCTGTACAGCAACAGTTTATCTGGTGATGTTGAGGCGCGTACTTTGGCAAATCAGCTTGCCGATCAAAATGCGGATATACGAATTGTCGATAATACCGAGGCCGCTAAATTTCTTGATTACGATAAGAACAGTGCTCTAGCATCTAAACTTGAAGAGTTATTCGGTGAAGACTTTAAAGCCAGAGGAAGCGAAGGAAACAAATTTCTTTTCGGCACTTATGATGCCAGTGGCACCAGAATAACGTCAGACGGCGCTTGGGATACAGTATCTAAGAATTTCGCCCAACTTGCGACAGGTGATGTACGGGTCATCGCCCCAAATGCAAATATTTCTGGCGTTTTCGGCGCAACCGAACTCAAAGCATTAATGGATAACCCCAACGTCACCGCCATTGAAGGCATCCCCAAAGACGATTTGTTGAAACTAGACAGCCAGACCAGATTCGACGCCATTAAGAACGCGTCATTTTTAAACATGGCCTACACGGGTCTGCATTATGACAAAGATGCTACCCACGCGGCAGACGATTTCCTGCACAAAATAACCGATACCGAAGACTATTTGGCACTTCACCCTGAAGCCAATAACCGTTTTAAACTGGCTTCCGATACCTTGACCGCTGACCAAAAAGTCTACTATCAGACCTTTTCCAAGGCGATGAAAGATTCACCGTATGCTTTAATTGCTGACGGAAAATTGCTCAACAAGTTGGGTGTTGTCGGCGACCTCATGGACTTTGCGCTAACCTGTGACGAGGCGGCATCCGCTGTAGAAAGCGGCAACATCAAACAGGCCAAGGCGATCATGGCGGAATGGGCAGTCGAACAGACCGGTTCTATTGCTGGCGAGGCATTAGGGACAGTTATTGCTGGTGTTGCAGTGGCAGCGGCAGGGGCAGCACTGGCGGCACCTGTGGCGGCAGGCATTATCATTGGCGGCTCCTTGGTGGGCGGCTTTTTCGGTGCCGACGGTGCCACAGGCCTCTACGAATTGTTTAAAGACAAAAACGACAATGACCGGGCTGACATTATCGACAAGCTCAGCGACCTGCTGTTCGGCAAGGAGGGCGGTACGGAACTGCCCGCCGACCTGAACGGCGGCGATCTGACCTTCATCCCCGCCTTTGAACTCGACCAGATTGTCGCCAATGCCAAAAATGACATTGGTTGGCGTTATGCCTTGCAGCAACTGAACCCATTCGCCATCAATGACATTTCCTATGACCAGCACAACACCGACGGTTCGCTGGATATGTTTGTTGAGGCCACTGGCAAAGGCACCATCACCGAACAATGGCTGAAGGACCGTGCCCGTTTTGATGTTCTGGTGGCGGAAGCCTCCGATACGTTTATCCCTAACGAACTCTTAAGCTGGAGTTATTACCAAGACATAGCCAGCGGTCTTGAAATAGGCATCCCCGTTGGCACCGACAAATACATCTTCGGCGGTGACGATCCCGATACCATGGAAGGTGGCTTGGGCAAGGATCATTTCTACGGCGGCAAAGGCGATGATATTCTTAACGGCGGCCTGGGTGATGACTATATGGAAGGCGGCGACGGTGACGACACGCTTTACAGTGACACCAAATTGTTTGAGCGCAATGGCGGCAATGACATCCTTTATGGCGGCAAGGGTAACGACAAGCTGTTCGGTAACTGGGGCAGCGATACCCTTGACGGCGGTGAAGGTGACGACTATCTGCTGGGGGGCAGCTATTACCAAGAGCGTGTGCGAGAGAGTGATAAGGTAGACATTGACATTTTGGAAGGCGGGGTTGGGTATGACAGATACTATTTGGTGAGAAACGAAACTATTATCCGTGATGAGGACGGACAAGGGGAGCTCTGGTATCAGGATACCCGCGCAGGCGCCAAGCCTTTCGAAACCACCATCATGCAATTTAAAGGCGGGGCAAAACTTAGCGACAACGTTTGGGTTCAAGGTATTGATGGTGGTAGATATTTCTACTATTTGTTTGGCAGCACGCTTTTGTTTGCTGGGGGTCAAATAAAACACTTCAAAAACGGCGATTTGGGAATCGTTTTGAAGGGGGATGCCAAAACCGATGGATCTGGTGGTTCTGGCGAGCCGGATGGCAATGGCGGTGGTGGATCCGGGCCAATAGGGGGCTTCCCGGGTGCTGGTGGCATCGTCTCCCCGATCGCCCTGGATCTGAACGGCGACGGCCTGTCCACCTTGGCGGTTGACGACGGCGTTTACTTCGACCACGACCATAACGGCTTTGCCGAACTCACGGGCTGGCTCAACCCCGAAGACGGCTTGCTGGTGCGCGACCTGGACGGCGACGGGCAGATCACCAGCGGGCGCGAGCTGTTCGGCTCCAACACCTTGCTGGGCAACGGGCAAACCGCTGCCAACGGCTATATTGCCCTGGCGGAACTGGACGGCAATGGTGACGGGCAGGTCAACGCCTTGGATGCCGCCTTCGCCAGCCTGAAAATCTGGTGCGACCAAAACGGCGACGGCAAAAGCCAGGCGCAAGAGCTGCTGACGCTAAGCGCCGCCAGTGTACAAAGCCTGTCCACGGCCTACATCGACAGCAGCCTGACCGACCACGGCAACTTCCTCAAACAGCTGGGCACCTTCACCCATAGCGACGGCAGCGCCGGCACCAGCGCCGACATCTGGTTTGCCGCCAACGACAGCTACAGCATCGCCACCGACCCTTTGCCGGAAACCGCCGCCGTGGCGGCTCTGCCCAACGCGCCCGGTTACCGCAATGTCCACGACCTGCACCAGGCCATGCTCCACGACCCCAGCGGGCATCTGCAGGCGGTGGTGCAGCAGTTTGCCGATGCGCCCGCCCAAGACCGCCGTGGCCTGATTGATGGAGTCATCTATGCGTGGCTGGGGGTGGAAAACTTGGCGATCAATAGCCGTGGGCCATATGTTGATGCACGAAAACTGGCGGCGTTTGAGGTTTTCACCGGGCAGCATTTCTTACAAGGCAGTGGTGCTAATGGTGGTTCAGCTGACAAACCAGGGCCCAATGCAGGCGAATACATCACGGGTTTGTTTGACCAGCTTGCCGATGTTGTTTACCAACAACTGATGGACAGCCATTTCATGTCCTTGCTGGACACGGTCAATTGGGAGTGGAATGCCACATCCGAGCAGTTTGAAGGCGATGTCAGTGCAACGGTGGTTGGGTTACAGCAACTTTACAACCAAGGCACTAATGGCATAGCGGAAATCATTGAATTTAACAAGGTGCTTAAATTGCACGACAGTATGGGCGAACAAGTTCTTGCCAACTTGAGCGCCGAAGGGAATTTGGGTGTTGGTTTTGAGGGGCTGTTGGGCAGAATGGGCAACGAGTTCATTTTCTATGAAAGGGGGAATGGCTTAAAAACAATTGCAGGAGGTGTCAAACAAAACTTGCTCATTTTCGGAACAGGGATTTCCATGGCAGATATTGCCTTTAGTCGCAGCGGTTATGATTTGGTTTTGAAAATTAATGGTACGGGTGACCAGGTGGTTTTACAGTCTTTCGGGTTAGATACAAAAAACCGGAATGGGTCAGTTATGTTTTTGGACGGTACGTTATGGGATGGCGCCTATTTGAATGCCAAAGTAGCTGAAATAGGACCAACTGAAGGCAGTTATGGGGATGATACTCTAGTTGCTTGGGTTGGTAACGATAGTGATCTTCATGGTGGGGGCGGCAGTGATACGCTATTAGGTAATACAGGCAATGATGTGCTGGATGGTGGTACGGGTAATGATGTTATGAAAGGCGGTTTGGGTAATGACACCTATTTGTTTAATTTAGGCGATGGTATGGATGCCATTTATGAGGCTGATAATATTGCCAATAATCAGGATACTCTTATTTTTGGCGAAGGCATTGCTCCGACCGATATTGTTTTCCTCCGCAGTGGTTATGACCTCATTTTGAAAATCAATGGCACGGACGGCCAGGTTGCTTTGCAGTCCTTTGGGGTGGATGCAAAAAACCGCATTGAAGACGTTATGTTTGCGGATGGTACTCTATGGGATGCCGCTTTTTTGAACAGTCGGGCTTCACAAGAGCAGCTTATTGGTAGTGATGGAAATGATGTGCTAACAGCCTGGGTTGGTTTCGGTAACACACTTTTGGGTATGGGTGGGGATGACTCGCTAGTCGGTCAAGTTGGAAGCGATACGCTAGATGGCGGAGCTGGCACCGATAATTTGCAAGGCGGTTTGGGCAATGACACCTACTTGTTTAATTTAGGGAATGGACTTGATGTGGTTACTGATGTCGATAGCACGGCCAATAATCTGGATACCATCATTCTTGGCGAAGGCATTACCCCAAACGATATTATTTTCTCGCGTGTCGAGTACAGCCTAATGTTAAGTGTTAGCGGCACCTCTGATGTTTTATTTATCTACGGTTTTGGTGTCGCCCCCACTTATCGTGTCGAAGCGATTAAATTTGCAGATGGCACGGTATGGGATGAGGCCTATTTGTATTCACGGGTTGCCGGCATGTTGGTGGGTACTGGGGCGGCTGATAACTTGCTCGCTTGGTTTGGCGAAGATAGCCATATGCAAGGCTTGGAAGGTAATGACTCGTTAGGGGGTAATACCGGCAATGATTATTTGGATGGCGGCTTGGGTGCCGATTCTATGGGAGGACGCAAAGGCAATGATTACTATGTTGTTGACCATGTTGGCGATACGGTAGTTGAACAGGCCGGCGAGGGTATCGATACCATTGAGCGCAGTTATGACACCAACTTAGTTTTGGCAGCTAACGTCGAAAACCTTAACATCACAGGTGCGGTCATTTATGGCTACGGTAACGAGCTGGCTAACGTGCTGACAGGGAATGCAGCCAACAATAACATGTCCGGTCTGGCTGGCGATGACACTTTGTACGGTTTGGCGGGCAATGATAGCTTGTTTGGCGGTACCGGTGCGGACTTGTTCTTTGGTGGCACAGGCAATGACTATGTGTTGGGTGATGCTGGCAACGATACTTTTACCTTTAACTTGGGTGATGGTCAGGACAGTATGGACTGTGCAGACCTGTTGTCCGCCACCGACACGCTTAAGTTTGGCGCGGGGATTGTTGATACCAATGTCTTTGCGACGCTGTCTTCCTCTGGTAACGATGTTTTCCTGAAAATCAAAGGCACTGGCGATTGGGTTGCTTTGATTAATTACAACCTTGCCAGCACCGGCAGTGGCGCGAGCGCATCCGACCATAAGCTTGACCGCGTTGAGTTTGCCAATGGTGTGGTGTGGGATCAGACCGCCATACAACTGCAAGTTGACAGGGCTGCCAACAACCAAGCGCCGGTGATTAATACTTATTTGCCCACCTTGCAAAGTCAAGCGGACACGCTGTTCAGTTACACGGTGGCGCAGAACACCATTACCGACCCTGACCCCTGGGATTCCATCACCTACAGTGCCACGATGACGGATGGCTCGGCTTTGCCATCGTGGCTTAGCTTTGATGCTGCAACCCGCACTTTTTCAGGCACGCCCAGTGCTAGCCAGATAGGTAGCCTAACGTTCATTTTATGGGGAACTGACAATTATGGTCGTGGCACGGGCGAATATGTCACCCTGAATACGACGGCAACCAATCATGCGCCGGTGCTGGTTAGCCCGATAGCAGATTTGGCAATAGCAGTGGGTGCCAGTTTCACTTACACCGTACCGTCCAACAGCTTCCAAGACCCGGATGCCGGTGATTATTTGGGCTATACCGCGACATTGGCCGATGGCAGCCCTTTGCCGGTGTGGTTAAATTTTTATGCAAGCCTGCGGTTTTTCTATGGTACAGCCAGTGTGGCTGGCAGTTGGAGTGTAAAGGTTACGGCGAAGGATTCTGCTGGGGTTAGTGTTTCTGATGTTTTTGATATTACAGCCAGCATCCAAGATTTAACCTTGACCGGTACCAGCGGTGCCGACACCCTGACCGGCAACTTGGGCAACGACACGCTCAGTGGTCTGGGCGGTAATGACACCCTGATCGGCGACGCGGGTAACGATCGTCTGGACGGAGGTACGGGTAGCGATACCTTGATTGGTGGTGTTGGAAACGACACTTATATTGTCGACAGCAGCACAGATGCCGTTACCGAAAATGTCAACGAAGGCTTGGATACTGTGCAGGCCAGTGTCAGCTACACACTGGCGGCGAATGTTGAAAACCTGACCTTGTCCGGGACGGCTGCCATCAACGCAACCGGCAATTCAATGGCAAACAATCTGCTTGGCAATAGCGGCAATAATACCTTGAATGGCGGCGCGGGCGCTGATCTCTTAACCGGTGGCGTGGGTTCGGACACTTATGTGGTGGACAATAGCGGCGACATCATTGTCGAAAAGGCAAACGAAGGCACTGAGCAAATCAACAGTGCGGTCACTTACACGCTATCTGATAATCTTGAAAAACTGACGTTAACGGGTACTTTGTCGATTAACGGCATTGGCAATAGCCTCGGCAATACGCTCACAGGCAATACCGGCAATAATATCCTGACCGGTGGTTTGGGGGCGGACACGCTGGTAGGTGGTGGCGGTAACGACACTTATATCGTCAATATCACCAGCCTTGGCGCATTGGAAGATATGGTAACGGCAGGTACGGGTATTGATAAGCTTCAAGTGGTAGGCATTTATACGGGCGCGTTAGCAACTTTGACCGCCGCCACTGCCGTTGAAAATTACGATGTGTCGGGTACGGGCAATGCGTTGCTTAATCTGACCGGAAACACCAGCAACAATAACCTGGTCGGTAATGCTGCTGCCAACGTGTTAAAAGGCTTGGCGGGTAACGATATTTTAACGGGCGGCAGTGGGGTTGATACCTTCTGGTTTGACACCGCCGCCAATTCTTCGACCAACAAAGACACGATCACCGACTTCGCTACTGGGCTTGATAAACTGAAGTTCAGCGCCTCTGTTTTGACTGCATTAGGTACGACAGGCCAGTTTAGCGTAGGCGACCAGCGTTTCAATAAAAGCAGCAACGGCTTGGCGCTTGATTCGACGGATCGGTTGATTTACAACACTACTACCGGGGAACTCAATTACGACAGCAACGGCAATGCCAGTGGCGGCACGCAGGCGGTTTTGCTGGTCTTGACAGGCATACCCAACATAACGGCGACCGATTTGGTTGTCGCTTAGGTTCTATCGTAAATCCCATGCAATGGCGTCCAAGCTTATGTTTGGACGCCATTTTTTCATCAGCCTTCTTTAAACCGATGGATCAGGCGCCGTTCTTTTTTATTGGGGCGATGCGATTCGTCAATGCCGGCAAATAATATTTTCTGTTCGCGTTCCAATTGGATTTGCGCTTGGCGTTTGGCGTGGCTTTCGGGGGATTCTTGGTAGAGTAAAACGGCTTCTTTGGCGGGGCGGCGTTGGCTACTGAGTGCGACGATGGTTATTTCCCATCGGTAAGCGTCTTTGCTGATGGACAGCTCCGTACCGATGCGGATTTCTTTGCTGGGTTTGGTGCGTTGTTTGTTGACGTGGACTTTGCCGCCGTCAACGGCATCGGCGGCGAGCTTGCGGGTTTTGTAAAACCGCGCAGCCCACAGCCATTTGTCCAAACGTAGCGATTCTAATGGGGGATTCGCCACGGTTTTGCTTAGCGTTTCAAGCCTTTAGGCAAAGAAAAGACGACTTTTTCTTCAATGCCTTCGTTTTCGATGGTGGATTGGCCGCCCCATTTTTTCAGTTGCTCAATCACCTCTTGTACCAAGACTTCCGGTGCGGATGCGCCAGCGGTGACGCCCACCACGTTGATGCCTTCAAACCAGCTTTGTTGCATGTCTTTGGCGGTGTCGATCAGGTACGACGGTTTACCCAGTTGTTCGGCAATTTCGCGCAGACGGTTGGAGTTGGAGCTGTTGGGTGAGCCGACCACTAAGATCAGATCCGCAGTTTGCGACAGTTTGGATACGGCATCTTGGCGGTTTTGTGTGGCGTAGCAGATGTCGTCCTTTTTTTGTTCCTGAATGCCGGTAAAGCGGGCGCGCAGGGCATCGACCATGATTTTGGTGTCGGTCATCGACAAAGTGGTTTGGGTGACGTAGGCCAAGTTATCGGGATTGTTGACTTGCAGGTTGGCAACGTCTTCTGGGGTTTCAACCAGGTAAATGCCGCCGTTGTCGGTGCATTTTTCGTATTGGCCCATGGTGCCTTCCACTTCCGGGTGTCCGGCGTGACCGATCAAAATCACTTCGCGGTCAGATTTGGCGTGTTTGGCGACTTGGATATGGACTTTTGTCACGAGAGGGCAGGTGGCGTCAAATACGGTCAAGTCGCGTTCTTTGGCTTCTTGCTGCACTTGTTTGGAGACGCCGTGGGCGCTGAAAATAAGGTAAGAACCGACCGGCACGTCGGCAACGTCTTCAATAAACACGGCACCTTTTTCTTTTAGGCCGTCAACCACCGTGCGGTTGTGGACGACTTCATGGCGTACATAGATAGGTGCGCCAAAGGTTTCTAAGGCTTGGTCAACAATTTCAATGGCGCGGTCTACACCGGCACAAAATCCACGGGGGTTGGCGAGTACGATTTGCATAACTTGACTTCTTTAGTTGGTTAATTTTTGTTTATTCTAACTCAACATTGTGTCCGATACGATGATTGCATGTGTGAGGGCTTATAATAAAACCTATTTTGGTGAAAGCTTGCAAGTGATGGCGTTTATTGCTTGGGGTGTTTTTACAAGAGGAGGGCTTATGAGATTTTCTTGCGTTTGTTTGGGGTTGTTGTTTTTGGCGGAGAATGGCTTGGCGGTTGCGTCTGATCTAACCCGCGATGAGGTGGAGCAGCGTTTGGCGGCTGCCAGCAGTAGCCAGCCTGCCGATTTACGGCGAAAAAACCTGACTGATTTGGATTTGTCGGGTTTGGATTTTAAGAAAGCCGATTTGTGGGGGTCGGATTTGCGCCGTGCCAATTTCAGCGGCAGTGATTTGTCAGGTTTGGTGTTGGATTTGACGGTGATGTCGAAAATTAATTTGTCACACGCCAACCTGAGTAAAGCCAGTGTGTTTGGCGTGCATGTTGGCGGTGCGGATTTGAGTTATGCCAATTTGGATCGTGCCAATTTAAACCACGCCAACCTGTCGCATGCCAATTGGGGCGTGGATATGCAAAATCAGCCGATGGGTTTGATGCGGGTGACTTTGAATAATGTCAATTTAAGCGGCGCAGATTTGTCGTCGGCGAATTTAAGCCGCGCGTTAATGCGCTATGCCAATTTGCAAGGCGCAAAACTGAATAATGCCGTTTTGTTCGGTGTTGATCTGACCGGCGCGGATTTGTCGGAGGCGGATTTGACGGGTGCAGATTTGTCTGCCTGTAATTTGGAGTCGGCTAATTTCGCGGGTGCCGATTTGGCTGGTACGGTGTTTTCGGGCATTAAGGACAAATCTGTTTTGAAAGGTCTGGATACCAGCAAGCATTTAGATAAGGCCATTTTTAAATAGCATCTGCGCGTTCGCGGAGCCTCTGTCCGTTTAGGCTCCGCTATCGATATTAATGGAAGTGGTAATGCCGGGAATAGCCGCCCCAATAGTAGGGATAGCCGTAAAACGGGTAGTTGGGGTAGTAATAGCCAAAGCCGCCGTAACCCACAGGGCCGTAGCCGCCATAAGTACTATTGCCATAATAGGGGTCGTTGGGCCATAGATGAAGCACTGACGAAGTGACAAGTGGTAAGTTTAAGGTTTTTTGACCTATCGTGCGTTGGATGTCGCCATTTAGATTACCTGCTACAGTAATAAGGGTGTCTTTGGTATAAATAGCAGGGTCTAGGAATTGTTTGCTTTCAATCACAAATCGGCCGGGGGTATCTTGGTCGATTTGTGGGCGACCGTAGCCGTTAAGCGGGTAATACAAGACATGAATCAGGCTGCGTTGTTGTTCGTTTTCTACCTGTGCAATGACGCCACCCCAGCGCACAGGCGCCGATTTAAAGTTACCGCCGCTTTGCACGGCTTGGCTATAGCTGACATCAAATTGAGGTGCGTCTTCTATGGCGGGGGGCAAGCTTGAGCAGGCGCTTAATAAAAATAAGCAAATGGCAGGTAGATAGTGTTTCATTGTGTTTTCCTCAGAAGATTGCCGGTGTTTTGAGCGTGGGTGCAGAAATTTATCTTTAGTAACGGGCAATTAAAATTTGTTCAGAATTTAATTCGCTGATAATCCGTTGGGTTAAGGCATAAACAAACGATTTCATTGATGACCATAGAAAACCACTGGCTTTGCGAAGCAACAAAAATCCCTTCACCCAATTTCGACGAACGTCCTGTAGAAGAAGACATCAGTCTAATTGTTGTCCATTGTATAAGTTTGCCTCCAGGCGAGTTTGGCAACCACTATATCAATGATTTGTTTTGCAACCAATTGGATGCGGATGCTCATCCTTACTTTGAGGGCATCTATAAGTTAAAAGTATCTGCGCATTTGCTGATTAAGCGTACAGGGGAGATTATCCAATACGTGCCTTTCAATCAAAGAGCTTGGCATGCCGGACAATCTATATATAGAGGCAGGGAAAGATGCAATGATTTTTCAATCGGTATTGAATTGGAAGGCACGGAACTTGTGCCTTATGCCGATGAGCAATATCAGGTGTTGTCAGCAGTGGTTGCCGAATTGCTTTCATCTTACCCAAAGCTATCTGTGCAACACATAACAGGGCATAGCGATATTGCGCCTGGGCGAAAAACGGATCCAGGACAATCTTTTGATTGGACTAAATTGTTGGGTTTTTTAAATAAATGATTGTTTTAAATGGTAATTGTTTTAAATGAATTTGACATGTCTGCGGATCATGCAAAGACAAATGAAAAAG
>NZ_BAAHYJ010000006.1:0-264376 GCF_054657615.1 Methylosoma difficile
AAGTCGTACTGAGTGAGTGGGACGGAATTTGAAACCCCGTTCCTACCGTTTCACTATCGCTATAGATACTTAAAAACGATACGGAATGGGTCGCCTTATGCGCTTAACTGTTGGTGCAAACCCGTTCCAGCAGGACACCAAGCCTTTCAGCCCGTAGGTTGGGGAACCCCAACGATTGATGTACCCGATGTGTTGGGGTTCGTACCTCATCCCAACCTACGAAATATTTTCTAAACATCACATCGAATGAAAGCCAATCATATTGCCTTCGGTATCGAGGGCAAGGGCTATAAAACCGTGTTCGCCTATGGACATTTTTTCCCTGATGACACTGCCACCTTGTTCGGCAACACGGCCTGCTTCCACGGCGCAGTCTTCGCAAGCAAAATAAACCAGTGTACCGCCGCCACCGGAAGGGAAGCCGTCCATTTTCACTAACATGCCGCATGCGCCATACGATGTCTTTGCGGTGTCCTTATCGCTAGGGAAACTCCACATTTCCATCGTCATTTCTTCAGTTGGGGCGGGCATTTGTTCAAGTTTTATTGCCAGTACCGCTTCGTAAAACGCTTTGGCGCGTTGCATATCTTGCACGTAAATTTCAAACCAAACGACGGGGTTATGACTCATGGTCTATTTTCCTTACGGTTGAAAGGCGAGTGTTTAGGAGGATTTGTAGTGTGCTCAATAAAATAGGCAACCGACCATTCCGCCCAAACCCAACCTGAAATATCTGACCTTAAAGCCAGCCAATCCAGATTGGGTTCGCGCTGCTAACGGTTATTTACGTGCGCCAGCCGCCGCATCGGGCGTACCCATCATGCGGTTGAGCAAATTGGTTTGTTGCGATACCCGATCTTCTTGGGTCAGTTCGATCATGCCTTTCAATTCAGCAAAACGTCTTTCCGCTTCTTTTAAATCTTCCGTGGCTTTGGGCAAATCGCCCGCTTGTACCGCTTCACGGGCTTTTTTCAGATAGCCGTTGGCGCGGTTGCGGTTGCGGTCTAGCTTGTCATTGGCGTTGATTTCTTTGGTGAGCTTTAAAGCTTCTTTGATATTGCCAATGATGACTTCGTCACCGGCTTTACCCTCATCGGCGGCACCGCCGCTGTTTCTAAGCTTGATGGCTTCCAAGGCTTGGTTGATTTCCCCTAGCGTCGCGTCAATACCTTGTATGGGTGTCATGCGGTTATACATGCACGCCATACCTAAACAGATGTCGGCACTTGCAGGCACTGAACCTAAAGAAAATGCCATTGTGGTTGCTATGGCAGCGCATTTTAGTACATTCATGGTTTATACCTTTTGTAGTTATTATTGTATTTTTGTCTGCAACTGCTTAGATCATAAGGGTATTTAATTAGTTACATGACGATGCGGACTTTAGCATAAGTCTTGGTTTTACCAAACGAATTAACATCGAAAAGAAATTCAGTGTATCCAAAAAAATGCAATAACCGTTTTAAAATATTTATTTAGCTTAAAAATATTTTTCTCATAAACGACTTTCTACCGCTGGGACGGACAATCTTTTAACCTGCGAGCTAACCCTGTATTAAAACAGCATCAAGCCAAGCAAAAAATGCAATTTGCAATAACTCCCCATGCCGTTTGCAAATCACTCTCGAAAAAAACCTTCCCTGTTATATAAATTCACCAGAAAAAACAAAGTAACCTACTAATAAATATAACATTTTACTGATTGGCATAGGCATTGCTAAAAGCAAGGTAAATCCATTTTTACCAAACTGCCAGGAGATGCCCATGAAGAATCTGTCCGATAGCCATTCCATCACCAATAAGCAAGACCATGCGGCCCGCCCTTCCAACATACGGCAGAAAACAGCTTCCATGTTTTGTTCAGAACAGAGCATGGATATTTTGGCTGTAAAAAACCCTCAAGCACTCGCTCCCATCAAGGCGTCAAAATTCAATTTTCCACAAAAAGTGGCGGCTCATTTCTTGACCTACAAGCAACGCTTAAGCGCGATGACGGGCACTGGGAATACCTGAAACGCCTCAATTCATTCCTTTTAAAAAAAACAAGTAAAGAGGAATATGAAATTTCAACAATTACAAAGTATTACTGAAAAATACTGCCCCTGTACGTAACGGTAGCGGCAATGGTTTTCAATAAAGAAACTTATTAATTTAAAAGTAGGATCTGGGGAAAATACCATGAAAACAATTTTTATAACCGGCACAGTCAATAACCCCAAACTGTCTTTATTAACAGGCGACGGTTGTGTTGGCACGCTATGCATGGTTAACAGGCCATTGCTGGCGTATACCATCCATAGTTTGCAATCCAGCGTCAGACCAAGCTTGTTTGCCCTTGGCAGCAGTTGCAACGTAAAAGCGCTCAATCAAGCATTAATTGCTTATTTGGACTGGCACACCCGCATTGAAAGTATCACCCGTATTGAAATGGATGACATTGAAGAAACATTATGGCTTAGGGATGATGTGCTTTATGACGTGGATTTTGCAGAAATCGCCATCCAATTGCGGCATAGCCAACACAACAACATCGCCTTATTTGCCGATGGCCAACCCGTGCTGTTTTATCAACAAAACAACATTGGTACAGCCGACAATTTGCCACAAATGACAGTAACCATGAGCAGCATCGATTATTGCCAAGCCATGTTGCAAGCCTTTACATGGCATCGCATGGAACTGACCTGCGGACAAACCGGCATCATCAGCTCGCCGACGGCATACCATGCCAGCTCAATGGCATTACTGGCAAAACGTTACACCCACCTGGAAATTGATCCGCAGCAAAGCAGCCAAAATGTCATAAAAGGTTGGCACAGCCAGATTGATGAAGCCAGCCTGCAACAAAGCCAAGCCTATGTTGGTGACTGCGTCAGGGTACACAAGTCCGCCCATTTGCATGGGCAGGTAATTTTATGCCAGGGTAGTTACGTCGACCGCTGTGCCGAAATAAGAAACAGCATCATCATGACTTGTGTCTACATCGGCCCGTTGTTGAACATCAACAACGCCATTGTCACCGGTCACAGCATTATCAGAGTTGATAGCGGCGCTATTATTCCTATAGAAAACACCACCTTTACCAAAAAAATGACAGCGTAAAACAAACAAGTTGGAGGCTAAACTAAAACCAGTGTGTGCGAATTTAACCTATCAAGCATGACGATTAACTGCTAATCTTAAGTGAGATATTATTTTAGATAAGTCCACTTAAGCAGCCGTTAAACTTGAATAAAAACTCCGTTTCAGTAAACCCAATCCAATGGCAACTCCTTTTGGTATTGCTAATGGCCTTTATGGCCATTGGTTTGGGATACCTATACATCAGCTATGGCGGTTTGTCGCCAAGCATACTTGCGGATTTATCGAAACCAGAACATCCACTCCGGTTTGCCGCTGGCGCTTGGTTAGCAATACTGCTTATCAGCGCAAGCCTATTGTTTTGGCAAACACAGCGTGCTAACAAACACTTCAGCAGCACGTTGGCAGCCTTAGAAAGCGAACACCAACGTCAAAAAAGCAGGGCTGACCTGATCTTAAACTCCGCAGGAACGGGCGTTTGTGTCTTGGACAAAAACGCCAAGTCCTTGTTTATGAACACCGCCGCGTGCGAAATAACTGGATGGGAAAATCAAGACAGTTTGGGTCAAAGCCTACATTGCCTTATCCAAAGGCAAAACTGCCAAATAGCCGATGCCAATCAGCGCTGTGTATACTGCCCCAATAATGACGAAGATAATCACGAAACCCACTATTGCGATCTCTACGACACCTTTGTCGATGGTAAAAAGCATATCAAACACGACACTTTTTGGCGTAAAGATGGCTTACCAGTACCGGTCCGATACGTCAGCACGCCCATCATAGAAAACAATGAACTGACCGGTGTTTTTATCATTTTTGAAAACATCAGCCACCGCCTGCAATCCGAACAGGCACTGAAGGACAGCGAGGCCTTAAAGCAGGCCATGCTTGAATCAAGCCTCGACGCTATCGTCACCATCAACCAAGAAGGGCTGATTTACGAATTTAACAAAAACGCCGAAGCCTTGTTTGGCTATAAAAAAAGCGACATTTTCTTAAAGCCAATGGCTGATCTGATTATCCCGCCGCAATATCGCGCCATGCACTTAATTGGCATGCATAACTACTTGCATGCGGGCATCGACAACATTCTCAGGAAACGCATAGAAATTAACGCCATGCACGCCAGCGGCGCAGAATTTCCGGTTGAACTGGTGGTTGCGCCCATTAATATCAACAACAGCGTTTGGTTTACCGCTTTTATCAGCGACATTACCGAGCGCAACAAAGCCAAAATTGCCATCGAAAACGCCCGCATCGAAGCTGAACGCGCCAATAGGGCCAAATCCCAGTTTCTGGCGGCTATGAGCCATGAGATACGCACACCACTCAATGCCATGATGGGGGTCAACGACTTGTTATCCACCACACAAGTCAGCAACGAACAGGCCGAATACTTAAAAATAGCACATCAGGCAGGGCAATCCTTACAAGAGGTGGTCAACAACATTTTAGATTTTTCTAAAATTGAGGCGGGCAAAATCGAGTTGGAGCTGCAAGAAACCGACTTGTTGAGCATTATCGACTCGGTGTTAACCATCATGGGGCCTAAAGCCACCGAAAAACAAATCGACTTATTTGCCAGCATTGACTACCCCATCCCCGAACGCGCCCTGATTGATTTGGCAAGGTTGCGGCAAATTTTACTTAACTTGGTATCGAACGCCATTAAGTTTACCGAAGCAGGCTACGTGGAAATCAAGCTCGGCGGCACCATTAATGCCAAAGGCGATTATCACCTACTGTTTTCAGTCACCGACACAGGAATCGGTATTTCCCCTTCCGTAAAAAAGCTGATTTTTGAAGAATTTAGCCAAGCCGATTTAAGCACTACCCGCAAATACGGCGGCACCGGCCTGGGTCTTGCCATCGCCAGCCGCTTGATTTCCATGTTCGGCGGCGAAATCGGCGTTGATAGCCAAGAAGGCCAAGGCAGCACCTTTTGGTTTTCGTTTGACCCCTTGGACAAACGCGTCAGCACACCTAAAAGCTTCAACAGCGCAAACTGTTTTGTCATCCACAGCCAGAAAAAAAGCATCGTCGCCTTATATAAACAGTTGCAGGCCGTGTGCAGCAATGTGCAACTGATCCAATCGTTTGATGAAGTTGAACACTTCGACTCATTATGTTTAGTCTTTGTAGACGAACACCAGCTACCTTATTTTTCCATGAAGGAAATCCAATCCATAAAAGCCAGCCAAAAGCTTAATATTGTAAAAGTCCTCATCACCGATGTCGGTCACCGACCAAACCACGAAGCCTGGCTAGAATATTTCGACAAACAATTGGTCAAGCCCATCCAATTTAACCAACTTAACGCTTTAATCAAAAACTGCGTCGACGCTTTGCAAAACGGGCAAAAAAATCCGCCTACAGACGTTAGCGTAAGCCCCCCCACAGACGACAGCCCGAAAACAGGTCATCGTATACTGTTAGTTGAAGACAGCTTAGCGAACCAATTCGTCATTAGGGCCATGCTTGAAAAAGCCAACCACACGATAGATATTGCCAGCAACGGCGCCATCGCGGTTGAAACCAGCCAAAAGCAAGCTTACGACATGATTCTGATGGACTTGTCCATGCCCGTCATGGGTGGCTTGGAAGCCGCCGAACAAATCCGCCAAAATCCTGGCCCCAACCAACATACGCCCATCATTGCCTTAACCGCCAGCGCATTTGAAGACAAAAAGAAACTATGCCTTCAAATTGGCATGAACAGCTTTTTGACCAAACCTTTAAATATGATTGTCCTGCAAGAAGAAATCACCAAATACTTGCAAATCAATCCGGAAAACCCAGATCGAAACACCCCGGAGGCCGTTATGCAATTGGGATTAGATGAAGATGTCATCGATTATTCCGTACTGCAGCAATTAAAAGCCGAAACGTCGGAAGCCATTTTTCCGCAATTGCTGAACATCTTTTTAGAACAAGGTGCGGCGCGCAGCGAAGTCATCGAACAAGCCATTGACCAACACGACTTTGCCAAATTGTCCTCGGAAATCCATGCCTTCAAAAGCGAATCTGCCACGTTTGGCGCCATTAAACTCGGCGAGCTGACCGAGCATATCAATTTGTTATGTAAACACTCTGAAATTGAACACGCCTTTGCCCAAGCAAAAGCCGTTAAAGAAAATTGGTTGGTCGTGAAGGACGAACTGCAAAATTACATTGCTCGGAAACCTTAAGTCCGCCATTTAGTTGACCATCACCTAATACAGCGTAAAGTTATAAGCAGTGCCAAACGGATTAACCCATAAATGAACACTCTGCCAGCGCAATCAATCATCCATAACAGTTGATAATTTATGAACATATCTTTGCCCACTGTCCTGTTAATTGAAGACAGCTCTACCTTAAGCCTGCTCTATCAGGATTATTTACGCCACGAAAAGATACAGCTGCACCACATTTCAGAAGGCGGCAAAGCCTTGGCTTTCATCAAAGCAGAATTACCGGAAGTCGTTTTGCTTGACCTTAACCTGCCCGATATGTCCGGCATGGACATCCTGCAATATATCCACGAACAAAAACTACCCTGTACGGTGGTCATTATTACCGCCTACGGCAGTGTCGACATTGCCGTCGATGCCATGCGTTACGGCGCTTTCGACTTTATCGAAAAACCCTTTACCGGCAAACGTCTGCTGGTCACGGTACGCAATGCCCTGGACAGCCGTATCATGCACGACGAAATTGACCAGCTAAGGCAAGATTTCCGTACCGGTTATCACGGTTTTATCGGATCATCCTTAGCCATGCAGTCGGTTTACCGCATCATCGACAGCGCCGCGCCCAGCAAAGCCACCGTATTCATCACCGGCGAAAGCGGCAGCGGCAAAGAAGTTTGCGCCGAAGCCATCCACCAACAAAGCCCGCGTAGCAATAAACCCTTCATCGCCTTAAATTGCGCGGCAATCCCGCGCGATTTAATGGAAAGCGAAATTTTCGGACACGTAAAAGGCGCATTCACCGGCGCGCTAAACGAACGCAAAGGCGCTGCATCGCAAGCGGATGGCGGCACTTTGTTTTTGGACGAAATTTGCGAAATGGACATCGATCTGCAATCCAAATTGCTGCGCTTTATCCAAACGGGGAAAATCCAAAAAGTCGGCAGTTCCGTCACTGACAACGTAGATTTGCGCTTTATCTGCGCCACTAACCGCAACCCGATGGACGAGGTGAACGCCGGACGCTTCCGCGAAGATTTGTACTACCGCCTGCACGTCATCCCCATTCACCTGCCGCCCTTGCGCGAACGCGCCGACGACGTGCTGCTGATTGCCAAACAATTCCTCGCCGCCTACAGCGCAGAAGAGCATAAAGACTTTGTTGATTTGTCACCCGAATGCGAAGCCTTGTTCACCGAATACCCTTGGCCTGGCAATGTCCGCGAATTGCAAAATGTGATGCGCAATATCGTCGTCCTGAATAATGGTAAGTGCCTACAAACGGACATGTTGCCTGCCAGCATGAAAGCCAACATAACCCCAAACAAAGCAATACCGTTAGCCGCTTCCAGCAACCCGATCACCGCAGGCGAAAAACCCATCATCCCGCTGTGGCAAGTTGAAAAAAACGCCATCGAAGAAGCCATCCGCAGTTGCGACAACAACATTCCGCAAGCTGCCGCCTTGCTAGGCGTCAGTCCTTCGACCATTTACCGGAAAATTCAAGGTTGGCAAAAAGACTAAGCATTTTGCCTGCAAAACTTAAGCCCCCGCCATCAAAGTAGCCGCCTGCTTATCAAGACAGCCCCAAGATTTCAGGCTAGAATACGCGCATCAACACGCTTGCATGCCAGCGTTTCAGACATCATTCAATTCAACAGGACAGTTCATGACTGAAATAACCGAAGTACCCAGTCCTTTTTGCGGCATCGGCACCGATGACTTGAGCATTCAGATAGACGGCAACACCGTGAAAGTGATCGCCAATGGCTGCGCGGTCAACACACCATTGTTTGAACAGCCCATCACCGACACCAGCCCACGCGTGAATGGCAAGGAAGTCAACCTAGAAACCGCAGTCGCCAAAGCCGCCGAACTATTAAAAGACACCAAACTGCCAGTGATTGGCGGTTGCTCCACGGACGTAAACGGTATGCGCGGCTTGCTGGCCTTGGCAGACCGCGTTGGTGCGGTGGTCGATCAAATGAATTTTTCCCGTTCACGTAATAACTACTTAGTCTTGCAAGATTCCGGTTGGATGAATACCACGCTGGCGGAAGTCAAAAACCGTTGCGATGTGTTGTTGATTGTCGGTAAGGATTTAGAATCCTTCGCGCCGCGTTTTTTCGAGCGGTACCTGTGGACAGATGCGATGTTCTTAGATGACAGCAGCCAACGCCAAGTGATCTATCTCGGTCAAGCCCCATCCGGTAACGCATCGACTTCGCCAAACGGCAATAAAGCTAAAGTCTTAGAATGCGCCACCGCCGACTTGCCGGAAGTGATCGCCGTGTTACGCGCTTTAGTGAAAAAACACCCGATCCGCGCCGAAAGCGTGGTGGGCATTGCCGTCAGCGAATTACAAACCATTGCCGACCAATTGAAAGCGGCAAAATACGGTGTCGTCACTTGGTCAGCAGGCCAACTGGACTACCGCCAAGCCGATCTAACCGTACAAACCCTGTCAGAAATGATTAAAGACTTAAATGACATGAATACGCGCTGCTCCGGCTTACCGTTAACAGGCAAAGAAGGCGACCTAACCGCCAGCCAAGTTTGTGGTTGGACAACAGGCTATCCGGCACGCACCAGCTTTAGCCGTGGCTATCCCGAATACGACCCGTTCCTGAACGATACACGCGAATTAGTGAAAAACGGCGAAGCGGACGCGCTGGTTTGGGTACAAGCCTATAACACCGCTTCCATTCCACCTATGACCGACTTGCCAACCATTGTCGTCGGACGCTCCGGCATGGTGTTTGAGAAAGAACCCGATGTTTTCATCCCCGTCGGCACACCCGGTATCGACCATGCCGGACATACTTACCGCATGGACAGCGTAGTGGCGATTCGTTTGAAAAAATTGCGGGATTCTGGGTTGCCTAGTACGGCGGATGTTTTGAATGCTATAGAAACTCAATGTAGGTTGGGTTAAGGAATGAATTACGATTCAACCTTATACTCGTGAACACCTAGCATTCACTTAGACCCTTCGAGTTTTATTATCATGGCAGAAATAAATATTTTTGAACCAGCGATTCTTATTCGCGTAGCACAGCTATTTAGGAAAGGAATGTCGGATCAAGAAATTTACGAAATAACAAGAGGGGTCTGGAAAGTTGGCGAAAATCGAGAAAAAGCTGAATATGCTTTTTGTATTGCCAATAACGTAGTACAAGAAATTTACAAAATTCAGAAATGGAATCCAGCAGTAACCAATTCCTACGAAACACGAATTGTAATAAAAAGTGAATGGAAGGATCGGTGGGAATTTAATGGTCAGGTAGCATCAGAGACTATGCGTAATTAAGTATATTGGAGAGTCTGTTGCTCACTATTTTGTTAAGGGTAATGCAAATCCTATTAAGTACTTAAATATCCAATGATAGGTTTATTAGGTTAGTAACTTAGGTTAGCGATAGCGTAACCCAACAAACTTAACTCAAATTGATGAAATTCACCCAATACTTCCACGCCATGAGCCAGCGACCACACCGTTCGGCAATTGATATTGAATGGATTAAACGAGTGATTGAAAACCCCATCAAAGAAGTGATCCAAGAAGACGGACGCATTCGCCGTTGGGCAATGATTGAAGAAGCAGGCGGCAAGTATCTGCGCGTTATTTTGCTAGCTGATGGCGAAACCATCCACAACGCTTTTTTTGACAGGTCGTTTAAACTATGAAAATCAAATACTTTGAAGATACAGACACCTTATATATCGAGCTTAAAAGCAGCGAAGTAGCCGAAACCAGAGATTATGACGACAACACCACCATTGATGTGGATACCCTCGGCAATATATGCGGCATCACTATCGAACATGCGAAAGAACACGCGGATATTCCGGCATTTTCTTATGAACAAATCGCCGCTTAATTTTGGGCGGAATTGATTAGCCGTGTTTTAAAACAGAGAAAGCCATGCCTAAGATCATCCACCTCGACCAGCTGGATTTAACCCAAAGCTACAGCTATGCCGATTATTTGACATGGCAGTTAAAGGAAGCGGTGGAGTTAATCAAAGGTAAGATTATGGTGATGTCGCCTGCGCCAAATGTCAGGCATCAGGATATTTCCAGCAATTTACTTGGTTGTTTATTGCCCTACTTTAAACACAAAAAATGCCGCGTTTATGCTGCACCATTTGATGTCCGTCTTTATGACCGCAAAAAGTCGATCTTAAAAAACGAAGAGATACACACCGTTGTCCAGCCGGACATTTGCGTTGTGTGCCAACCGGAAGAAAAACTCGATATACAAGGCTGCAACGGTGCGCCCGATTGGATCATTGAAATTCTCTCTAAAGGGAATTCCAAACGGGAAATCCACACCAAATATGAGCTGTACCAAGAAAGCGGTGTAATTGAATATTGGCTGGTGTTCCCCGAACATCAAACCATTCATCAATTCGTATTAAACGGACAACAAAAATATGAATTGCAGAAAATGTACACCAACGACGATATTGCCGTGCCGTATCTATTTCCAGAATTGGCAATGAGTGTGAATGAGATATTTGATACTTGGGCGGATGATTAAATGATCTTAGAAGGAATCTTAAACCAGCGCATTGGCAACAAAGCCTACAACCGTTGCGCCATGCAAATGACAATCATGTAATTTGGAGTAAACATGCTAAGCCTATCACCTGAGTTAGAGTTATCCATTCATCATTTAGCGGAACAAAGCGGTCAATCGATCAATGATTTTTTAACCGATGTGCTGAAAGAATACCAAAGCGAAACGGAAGCCCTGCAAAGGGCAAAACAAGTGTTGGCAGGAATCGACGCGGGAACCATTAAAACCGTTCCGTTGGCGGAAGTTATGAAAGAATATGACCTGGACTATTGAGTTCTCAATACCTGCATTAAAACAATTGAGACAATTGGACAAGCAGCAGGCCAAGCGAATACTTAAGTTTTTGCACGAACGCTTGCTGGTACTTGAAAATCCAAGAGAACTCGGCGAGGTTTTGCAAGATCCCATCTATAAAGGCTTATGGAAGTACCGCGTTGGTGACTATCGAATTTTAACGAGAATTCAAGATGATGTATTGACGGTTTTGGTCGTCGATATTGGTCATCGCAGTTCGATTTACCTTAAGCATTGATTTTATTTTCTAAGGAAACCCCATGTTAATCAAACTCACAGGCGGCACCATTTACGACCCCGCCGCTGGCATTGCCGGACAACAACAAGACATTTACATCCAAGACGGGCGCATCATCAATCCGCCAACGGAAGCCAAACCGGATAAAGAATACGATTTAAGAGGCAAAGTGGTGATGTCTGGCGCTATCGACATGCACACCCACATCGGTGGCGGCAAAGGCAACATCGCCCGCACCATGTTGCCGGAAGATCATCGCCAAGACCCCGTCGCCAGCACCCATATCTGCCGCTCCGGTTGTGGTCATGCCATGCCCAGTTCATTTGTGACAGGCTACCGTTATGCAGAAATGGGCTACACCGCAGGTTTTGAACCTGCGGTTTTGCCGATCAATGCCCGCCAAGCGCACATGGAAATGGGCGACATTCCAATTTTGGACAAAGGCGGTTACGTCATGCTCGGCAGCGATGACTATTTGCTGCGGATGCTCACCGCCAAAAAAGACCAAAAAGCCATTAACGATTATGTCGCTTGGACGATGAATGCCGCCAAAGCCATCGGCGTAAAAGTCGTTAATCCCGGCGGCATCAATGCTTTTAAATTCAACCAACGCAAATTGGATTTGGACGAACAAAACGCCCATTACGGCGTAACGCCGCGCGATATTTTGCAAGTGCTGGCAACTGCCGTTAAAGAATTAGGCGTAAAACACCCGCTGCACGTTCACGGCTGTAATTTAGGCGTACCCGGCAACGTGCAAACCACGCTGGACACCATCCAAGGCATCGGCGGCTTGCCCATGCACTTGACGCACATCCAATTCCATAGCTACGGCACCGAAGGTGATTTCAAATTCTCCTCCGGCGCGGCGCAGATTGCCGAAGCGGTCAACAAAAACAAAAACATTACCATCGATGTCGGGCAAATCCTGTTCGGGCAAACCGTGACAGCGTCCGGCGACAGTATGCGCCAACACGCCAACCACAAACACGCCAGCCCCAATAAATGGGTGACGATGGACATCGAATGCGACTCCGGTTGCGGTGTGGTGCCGTTCAAGTACAAAGATCAAAACTTCGTCAACGCCTTGCAATGGGCGATAGGTTTGGAAACCTTCCTGCTGGTCGATGATCCGTGGCGGATTTTCCTGACCACCGACCACCCCAACGGCGCACCGTTCACCAGCTATCCGCATTTGATCCGCTTGCTGATGGATAGAAGTTTCCGCAACGAAGTGCTATCAAGGCTGCATCCTGAAGCGCAAAAAATGACTACCTTGGCGTCGATTGACCGCGAATACACGCTCAACGAAATCGCCATCATGACCCGCGCAGGTGCAGCCAAGTTAATCGGCCTGAAAGACCGTGGCGGCCTTAGCGCAGGCAACTGGGCAGACATCACCGTCTACACCGACAACCCCAACCGCGAACAAATGTTCGAAAAACCGGATTATGTGTTCAAAGATGGCGAGTTAGTGGTTGTTGATGGCAAAGTCGTCCACGTCAAATGGGGTACAACCCATGTAGTGCAACCGGATTTTGATCCGTCTGTGGAAAAAGGTTTGAAAGAGTATTTTGACCGTTACCTGACTATGAAACTGGGTAACTTTAAGATTAGTGATGATGAGATTACTGAGGATGGGCGGGGGAGTATTACGGTGCAGCCATTAAATAACTAGAGGTTCTTATGGCAACCATAACGTTTCAAATTGACGAATCCGTACAAATAGAAGCCACCGAAACCTTAGCGACAATGGGGCTTTCGGTAGCCGATGTCGTATGCATGTTACTGGAAAATATAGCAACGGAACACCGATTACCGTTTGCGATTCCCAATGCAGAAACGATGCAGGCTATGCACGAATTGGAACAAGGCGGCGGGTTAGGTTTTGATAGCATAAAATTCTTGATGGCAGACCTGAATGCAGTCTATTGAATACGCTTCGGCATTCTATAACGTGATTACAAACGCATTTTTGTGATGAAATGAAATTATGAGTGCAGATATTTTTATATCCCATAGCCGTTCTGATAACGAATCTGCTTTGAAAATTGCTAACACCCTAGAAAAAATGGGGCTTAGCGTATGGATAGATCAAAAGGAAATGACTGTAGGACAGCCACTTAAGAGCTTAATCGACAAAGCACTGGAACAATCAAATTCTATTATTGCATTGATAACACCCTCTTTTAATGAAAGTAATTATTGTCAATATGAATTGAAAATGGCACTAGAAAAAGGGAAGCGTATATTCCCTGTCATTCTTAACAATACTAACCCTAATAATTTGCCGGATTCCATAAGAGATCTCCAAGCCATTAAAGTCGACATTAACAGTGGTGATAAGGATCTAAAAAATCTTTACGAACTTATAGATAGTAAACGTAGCAATTGGTCAAAGATAAGGGAATACCTTATCAATGAGTTAAAGTAATGTTGCCCATAGAAGCTCAATTGTTCTTATGTGGTTTTCTCGGAAGTATGTTAGTTGAAGTTCTTAAAATTGTACGTTACTACGAATCATCAACTCGTTTGCCAATGCGTTATAAAAAAATTGGCTTCTGGTTTTTCCGTTTGTTACTCGCTTGTGCTGGTGGCGTTTTTGCCATTTTATATAACCCTGCCAGCTTGCTTTTAGCTGTTCACATTGGTGTTTCAACACCTTTGCTAGTGGCAACGTTAACAGAAACCTTGCCCAGCAAGGAATAAACTTTATTTAACAATTATTATTAAAACCATGCGTTTAGATGAAATAATCCAACAACACGCGAAAACTTTATCTCCAGCCCACCAAGCGGAAGTTTTTGACTTTGTTTTGTTTTTAGAACAAAAACAAGCAGCCAATCGGACTGAGCCATCGGATACTAGCGGTACTCAAGCTGATGTAAGCGACTTCCAAAAGTTTTTGCTTGATAGCCCAGAAATGACTGACGAAGAATATCAAGCCATTGCAGAAAAAAGGGAACATCTTAAGCAATGGATTTAATTTGCCTAGACACCAATGTGCTGATAGCCCATAAACGTGCGAAAAAAGCAGAAAAAGACCGGACATTGCTTTACCAACTGGCAGCACAAGGTTATGGCTTCGCTGTTTCAAGCATTACGGTCTATGAGTTATTGCGGGGCGATAATCTGGATGAAGACCGTTACTGGAAAACGATGTTTGCCAACATGGAAATGCTTTCCTTTGACGCGGCTTGTGCAGAGCAAGCCGCAGAAATTTATAAAGATTTGAAACAAAAAGGCACATTAATTGAAGCTGAAGACCTTTTTATCGGAGCGACTGCCCTGCATCATCGGTTAACAATCGCAACGGGTAATCTTAAGCACTTTGAAAGGATTAACGGCTTGCAGTTATACCGATGAAACAAATCTCTTCTCAAAAATAAAAACACATTAACAACGAGCAACCCCCTATGATTATTAACGGTGTAACCATCGACGCAACCTTTGCGGAAGCTTTTCCGATGAAGGCGACACGCGCCATTATCACGGCGCAGAATGAAAAATGGGCGATGATCGCCGCCCAAGCCATGACGGGCTTTGCCACGTCGGTGATCGCCTGTGGCTGTGAAGCGGGTATTGAACGTATCTTAACTCCCGAAGAAACCCCAGATGGTCGTCCCGGCGTGGCGGTGATGATTTTCGCAATGGGTGGAAAAGGTTTGGCGAAGCAACTGGAAACCCGTGCAGGGCAATGCGTACTCACCTCGCCGACTTCGGCTTTATTCGCTGGTATCGAAAGCGACACCAAAATCCCGCTGGGCAAAAATCTACGTTATTTCGGTGACGGTTTCCAAATTGCCAAAGTCATTGGCGGGAAACGCTACTGGCGCGTTCCTGTCATGGACGGCGAATTTTTGACCGAAGCCACCACCGGACAAGTCAGCGCGGTCGGCGGCGGTAATTTCTTGGTATTGGCAGAATCGCAACCGCAAGCCCTTGCCGCTTGCGAAGCAGCTATCGAAGAAATGAAAAAAATCCCCAATGTCATCATGCCCTTCCCTGGCGGCGTAGTACGTTCGGGTTCTAAAGTCGGCTCCAAATACAAAACCTTGGGCGCATCCACTAACGACGCTTTCTGCCCAACTTTAAAAGGTGCGACCAAAACCGATTTGTCACCGGAAATTGAATCGGTGATGGAAATCGTGATCGACGGTTTGACCAAAGAAGACATCGACAAAGCCATGCGCGTTGGTATCCAAGCGGTGTGCGATTTGGGCGCGGCGAATGGCATCAAACGCATCAGCGCGGGCAACTACGGCGGCAAACTGGGGCCGTTCCACTTTCACTTACAGGAGATCATGGCATGAGCGCATTGACATTCACTTTAAAAACCCGCCCCGCCCAGCGCGTGGACATGTCGCCGCTGGTCTGCCAACTTCTGCAAGACAAATCCCCTGCCGACATCGCCGCCATTGAATTGCAAAGCGGCAAAGCCAAGTTGCGCGTCGATTCGCTGTTTGACGTTTCCGGCTCAGACGCACAAAACATCGTCATCAAAAACAGCTTCGAGAAATTGGATTTTATCGGCAAAGAATTGGAAAACGGTACGATAACTGTTGAAGGCGACGTGGGCGCGTATCTGGCAATCGGCATGAAATCGGGTGGGATTAAAGTCTCCGGCAACGCAGGTTTGTACGCGGGTTGTGAAATGAAAAAAGGCTATCTGGAAATCGCAGGCGACTGTGGCAACTTTTTAGGTGGCGCACTGCCTGGTAACAAAATGGGGATGAAAGGCGGCCTAATTTTAATCAAAGGCAACGCGGGCGAACGCGTCGGCGATCATTTACGCCGTGGCACGATTTTAATCGAAGGCAATGCAGGCGATTACTGCGGCTCACGCATGACCGCCGGAACAATAGCCGTCATGGGCCAAACAGGACGTTTCTTAGGTTACGCCATGCGCCGTGGCACTTTGTTACTGTGGAACGCACCGACCTTATCCGCTAGCTTTAACGACTGCGGCACACATACCTTGGCGTTTTTGCCGATGCTGTTTAAGGCATTTGCATCCTTAAACTCCAAGTTTGCCGACAGCGCGGCGGCGTTTAACCGCGTGCAACGTTATGCGGGGGATATGTCTGAGATGGGGCGTGGGGAAATTTTGGTTAGGAAATAACTGCCAGAAAATTACAAGGTGATGCTGGGGTATTCAAAATACCCCAGCATTACTTTGAAAAACTAATCAATTTAGAATTGCAGCAGGGAAACATTTATGAACAGCTTGCAAGAAAAAATTAATGAAGAAATCAATGGCCTTCCCTTAAATTCACAAAAAGAAGTGTTCGATTTTGTGTTATTCCTTAAAGGTAAAATCAACGCAGAAACCGATACCGAGTATTTGTCAAAAAATGCTGATAACAAACAAGCCATTATAGATGGCTTAAATACCCCGCTGAGTGAACGTTCTGACCAATTGGAATGGTAATCTACAAACTGTATTACACCAAGCGTGCCCAAAAAGACGCATAATTATTAAAAGCCTCCAACCTGAAAGCCAAAGCAGAACTGCTTTTGGATTTAATATCACAAGACCCTTACACTTACCCACCTGAATTTGAGTTTTTAAAAGGTGAATTGAAAGGCGCAATTTCCAGACGTATCAATAAACAACATCGGTTGGTTTATGAGGTTTTGCAACAGGAATAAGCGATAAAAATCATGATGATGTGGACGCAATATGAGTAAGCCAAGCTATCCGCCGATGAAGATAATTTCTGTTAAAAACCGTCTTAGCCCTATTTGGCAATCACTTTACAACTTAAGCTTATGAATAATAATGTAATCGTTTTGGGTGCTGGGTTTTCTTATGATGCGGGAATACCACTACTGAGCGGATTTATAGAGCGGATGTGGGAATATTCGATTCGAGGCCAAGCCGACCCTAAAATATTGGACATTTTGTCAAAAGCATTAAAAGTCCGCAGTGAGCTTGATGGGTATCATGGTCGGGTATCTTTTGATGACAGAAATATTGAAGATATTCTTTCCATGTTGGCTTTTAATGTTCTTGGCGGTGATAAAACTGACGAAGATAAATTCGGGATATTTACTAAGGCCATTTCTGAAACTATTGAATTGGCGTGTAATGTTAAACATCCTGGTTATTGTCCACACAATGGATCAATTCCGATTTCTACCGGAAATGAATTATATAATCGTTTTTGGAAGGCCTTATTTGCATGGTTCAACAATGATAATTCCTTGCCAACTATCATTACGTTTAATTATGACCTCGTCTTAGAGCGTTCTATTTTCGAAGTATTAGTCAACAATCAATACGGACATGGTGTCGGCAATACCAGAAACAATAAATTACCTTTTAAAAACTTAGCAATAGATTATAAATATCAATATTTTGAGCCAGAATACTTTCAAATTAACTATGTGGATTTTCACAGCTCAGGGAATACGTTTAATGGAACTGCTTTGGAAAGAATACAAAAACAAGATGAAACCAAATTTGCAACCATTGAATTGTTAAAACTACACGGATCGTTAAATTTTCCTCAAAATCAAATGCAATTAGAAACCGTACAACCTTCACTTACTCAGATTATAGAAAACCCTTACCTACTCCCACCTGTCTCAAACAAACATTCAAACGGAGCAGGCGATGAATCTTGGCGAGCGGCGTTAAACAGCCTTCGTAATGCTAAAAATGTCGTTTTTGTGGGTTATAGCCTCCCTAAAACTGACATCTATATGCAATTTTTTCTTAAAGCTGCGTTAGGGCCAAACCAAAACCTCCATAAGCTATTTGTTTTTGATCCCATACTATGGCGCAATAATGAAGCCTCATTTGAAATGCAAACCAGATACGAGAAGTGCTTTGCGGAACAATTACGGCCTAGAATTAATTTCAACCCTCAGCCTGTAGACATAAGCCAAGGCTATGCAGGAACGACCAAGCATTTCGTAGATATTTTAGAACGTGATCCATCACAAATCTTTTTCTAATCGCAATAGCTACAACTTCGAAAGAATCACATCAAAGTATGCAAACCCACCCATGAAAACCGAAACCCGCCGCGAGCATTTTGAACCGCCTTCTTTAATCGGCAACCTTTTACGCCGATTGCATATCGACATCCCCTTATTCCTCGGCTTGGTGCTGACGGCTTTGCTGAGCTTTGTGATTTTGTACAGTTCTGGCGGGCAGGATATGGGGGTGTTGTACCGGCAGGCGGCGCGGGTAGGTTTGGCGTTTACGTTGATGACGGCGTTGGCGCACGTCAGCCCGAACCAATTTAAGCGTTATTCCACCATTTTGTTCGGCTTTGGTTTGGTGTTGCTGGTGGCGGTGTTGGTGATGGGCGAGATTGGCAAAGGCGCGCAGCGGTGGTTGGATTTGGTGGTGTTCCGCTTCCAGCCGTCGGAAATGCTGAAGCTGACCACGCCGATGATGGTGGCGTGGTATTTGTCCGAACACCATTTGCCGCCTAGGCCGAAACAGTTGCTGATTGCCAGCGTGATTATCCTTGCCCCTACTCTGTTGATAGCTAAGCAACCGGACTTGGGTACGGCTATTTTGGTGGCAAGTTCCGGCGCGGGTGTGTTGTTTTTTGCGGGCTTGTCGTGGGTTTTTATTGCCGCGATTTGTGCGGGCATCGGCGCGCTAACGCCCATCATTTGGCATTTTATGCACGGCTACCAACGCGATAGGGTGTTGACCTTTTTAAACCCCGAAGCTGATCCTTTAGGGCGCGGCTACCATATTATCCAATCGAAAATCGCCATTGGTTCGGGCGGCATTTACGGTAAAGGTTGGTTGGGCAGTACGCAATCGGAGTTGGATTTTTTGCCGGAAAGCTCCACCGATTTTATTTTTGCCGTGTTTGCCGAGGAATTCGGTTTGTTCGGCTGTGTGGGTTTGCTGATTTTGTATCTGCTGATTATCGCCCGCTGCCTGCACATCGCCAGCGAAGCCCAAGACACCTATTGCCGCTTGCTGGGCAGCAGCTTGGCATTTACCTTTTTTGTTTATGTGTTCGTCAATATCGGCATGGTGATCGGCGTTTTGCCAGTGGTGGGCGTACCTTTGCCGCTGATAAGCTATGGCGGCACGTCAATTGTCACTTTGCTGGCGGGTTTCGGCATTTTGATGTCCATCCACACCCATAAAAAACGGCTGTCGCGCTGATGAAAAATTTCCTTTATTTAACTCTTTTGTTGTTGGCGGGCTGTGCGTCTGATTTACAAAAACAGCAAACTGGCTTTATCGACAAAATGGTCAGCCAACACCAATTTAAGGAAGATGATTTGCAAGCTGTTTTTGCCCAAGTGGAAATCAAAGACGACATCTTAAAAAAAATCGCCAAACCGTCAGAAGCCATGCCGTGGCACAAATACCGCGCCATTTTTATGACCGACAAACGCATCGACGGTGGTGTGCAATTTTGGCAAGCCAACGCAGCAACGCTCGCCGCCGTTGAGCAGCAAACCGGCGTGCCGCCGGAAATCATCGTTGCCATTTTGGGCGTGGAAACCAGCTACGGGCAGCATACCGGCAAATATCGCGTGATTGATGCGCTGTCTACCCTGGCATTTGCCTATCCGCCGCGCAGCCCGTTTTTTACCGGCGAGCTGGAGAATTTTCTGCTGTTATGCCGTGACGAACAGCTTGATCCGTTGCAGCCAACCGGTTCATATGCAGGCGCAATGGGTATGCCGCAATTTATGCCGAGCAGCTACCGACATTTCTCAGTGGATTTTGACCAAGACCGCCGCCGCGACATCTGGAAAAATCCTGCCGATAGCATCGCCAGCGTCGCCCATTATTTCGCCGAACACCACTGGCAGCGCGAGCAAACCGTGGCTGTGCCGGTCAGCAATCCAAATAAATCAACACAATATAAAAATGCCCTTACCAAAGACCTTAAGCCGCATTTAAGACTGGCTGACTTAGAATCGCTTGACTTGAAAATTTCGCAACCGGTTCCGGCTGACAGCAAACTGACGCTGCTGGCCTTTGAACTTGCTGATGGCGAAGCGCTTTGGGCGGCTTTTGACAACTTTTATGTCATCACCCGCTACAACCACAGCCCTTTATACGCCTTGGCGGTTTACCAGTTGAGCCAAGCAATTTTGGAAAAAAAGGGGCGTACCCATGAGAAAATTATTTACGGTAACATTTATCATCCTGCTGAGCAGTTGCTCGGTAGAGCCGACTAAAAACGCCGATCTTTCCAGCTTAGCCCCACTCAACATCCCGCCCTTAGAACACACCGACGCCACACAGGCACTGCACTTCAACGACGCCAACCCCTTATCTGCAAACGATGACTGGCAAACCGGCGCAAGCAATCCAGCGGATGAAACCTTTTTCCCCAGTGTCATCCGCTATTTAAAGACTGGCTTGGCCTCTTGGTATGGGCCTAGATTCCACGGCAGACGCACTGCCAATGGCGAAATCTTCGACATGTACGCCATGACCGCCGCCCACAAAACCTTACCGCTGCACTCGTACGTCAAAGTCACCAATCTGGAAAACCAACGCAGCGTCATCGTCCGCATCAATGACCGCGGCCCCTATGTTGGCAACCGCGTGATCGACTTGTCTTATGCAGCCGCGAAACAACTGGACATGCACGGCGACGGCGTAGGCAAAGTGGAAATTCAAGCGGTCAGCACCGAACAAGCCCTGCTGCAACAAGCGGCAAACCAACCCGATAGCGGCCTTTATCTGGAAATTGGCAACTTTAGCAGCAAACGCAAAGCCGAAGCCTTGCATGATGAAGTCACTGCGCATAATTTGCCCAAACCAGAAATCCGCCTAAGCCATAGCCGCGCCCATAAACGCTACAAAGTACAAATCGGCCCATTAGATTCGCTCAGCGATGTTGACGACCTTAACGATCAACTGGCAGCCATCGGCATCACCGACACCCAATTTGTCACCGAAACCAAACAAACACAGTACAGCATGGTACAATGATGGCCTGTTTTAGCGACTCCATCATTAAGAGCAATGACACTTTTCATACGTTTTACGCTGATTTTATTTCTTTGTTTTCAAACCCCTAGCCTATTCGCCCAAGAACCTGCCGAAGTGCTGGCAGACGCTGACGCGCTTGTTCCCGCAGCACCCGCCCTGCAAGCTTCCGCTTACATCCTAAAAGACTTCCACACCGGCAAAATCCTTGCCGAAAACAATGCCGACGCGCGCCTTGCACCTGCCAGTCTGACCAAAATCATGACCGTATATGTGGTGTTCCGCGAAATTAAGGCAGGCCATTTGAAACTGGATGACGTCGCCACCATCAGCCAAAAAGCCTGGGGTACTTCCGGCTCGCGCATGTTTGTGGAAGTGAACGGTCAAGTCAAAATTGAAGACTTGCTGAAAGGCGTGATTATCCAATCCGGCAACGATGCCAGCGTGGCCTTGGCAGAACATGTCGCCGGTAGCGAAGAAACCTTTGCCGAAATGATGAACCAACAGGCGGCGCGCTTGGGTATGGCCAACACCCATTTTATGAATGCCGATGGTTTGCCGATTAGCGACCACTACACTTCAGCCCGCGATCTGGCCACGCTAACCACAGCCCTCATCAGCGAATTCCCGGAACATTACCCTTGGTTTTCGCAAAAAGAGTTCACTTACAACAAAATTACCCAGCACAACCGTAACTTGTTATTGGGTCGCGATGAAACCGTCGATGGCGTCAAAACCGGCTTTACCGACGAAGCGGGCTATTGCTTGGTGGCATCAGCCTTGCGCGAAGACATGCGTTTGATTTCCGTGGTCTTAGGTACCAAAAGCGCCAATGCTCGCGCCAGCGAAAACCAAACTTTACTCAATTACGGCTACCGTTTCTACGAATCGCACCGCTTGTATGAAGGCAAAAAAGCCCTTAAAGAAGCCCGTGTTTGGAAAGGGGCGAGCCAAACAGTGCATCTTGGTTTAGCCGAAGACCTGCACGTCATCATTCCCCGCCGCCAATACAAAAGCTTGAAAGCGGTTGTGACCGTTGACAAAAAAATTACCGCCCCCATTAAAGCAGGCGACAAATTTGGCAGGGTTAAAATCGAACTCAACGGCAAAGTTTTGTTTGATAAAGATTTGGTGGCTTTAGAAAGCATCGAAAGCGGCAATATCTTCCGCCGCCTCTACGATAGCGCTTTAATGATGATGGAGAAATCAGACGATGGAAAATAAAACCGTTTATCTTAATGGCGACTACTTGCCATTAAATGAAGCGAAAGTCTCGGTACTGGATCGTGGCTTCCTGTTTGGTGATGGCGTTTATGAAGTCATCCCCGCCTATTCCGGCAAATTGTTCCATCTGCAAGACCACTTGCTACGCCTAGAAAACAGCTTGGCAGGCATCCGCCTTGCCAATCCGCACAGCCGCGAACAATGGCAAGCCATTTTACAACCACTGCTATCCGGCGTCGGCGATGAATACATTTATCTGCAAATCACTCGAGGCACCGCCGCCAAACGCGACCATGCTTTCCCTGCAGACGTACCGCCTACCGTATTTGCCATGGGTTCGCCGATTGCGCCGTTTGCAGGCCGCGATACCGGCGTTAAGGCCATCACTTTGGACGACAAGCGCTGGGCATTGTGCAACATTAAAGCCATTACCTTGCTAGGCAATATCTTGCACCGCCAAGCCGCCGTTGACCAAGATGCTGCCGAAGCTTTGTTGGTCAAAGACGGTATCGTCACCGAAGGTGCCGCCAGCAATGTGTTTGTGGTGATAGATGGCGTATTGCTGACCCCACCCAAAAGCAACCAGATTTTGCCCGGCATAACCCGCGATGTGATTGTCGAGTTGGCGGCTAAAAACGGCATTGCCTGCCACGAAACAAGCTTCAGCTTAACTGACATGCAATCGGCTAGCGAAATTTGGGTCACCAGCTCCACGCGTGAAATCATCCCAGTCGTTGAATTGGACGGCAACGCCGTTGGCGACGGCAAACCCGGCCCGGTATTCCACGCCATGAATGCCATCTACCAAGCTTATAAACAAAGTTTGATGTGAGCATCGCCATGACTGACGAAACTTTTTTTGAATTCCCCTGCCAATTTCCCATCAAGGCGATGGGCAAAACCGATATTGAATTCGATTTGCTAGTTCTGGAAATCGTCCGCCGCCATACCTCGGCGATCAATGAAAATGAAGTGAAAACCCGCCCCAGCAAAGACGGTAATTTCTTATCGGTAACCGTGATGATTGAAGCCAGCAGCAAAAAACAACTGGACGCGATTTATCAGGATTTGCATGACCACCCGCTGGTGTTAATGACGTTATAAGCAAGGCATGGCCATCATCAAAAACTTAGGCCAGCAAGACTACCTAGACTCTTGGCAAGCCATGCAAGCCTTCACGCTGGGTCGCCATGCCGAAACACCCGATGAGATTTGGCAGGTCGAACATCCGCCGGTCTACACCTTGGGCTTAAACGGCAAAAGCGAACATTTGCTCAATCCAACAAAAATCCCTGTGGTAAAAACCGACCGTGGCGGGCAGATCACCTACCACGGCCCCGGACAGGTGGTGGTTTACACATTGCTGGACATCAAGCGTTTGCAGATCAACATCCGGCAACTGGTCAGCCTGTTGGAAGAAGCCATGATCGCCAGCTTGGCGCATTACCAAATAACAGCCGTTGCCCGTGCTGACGCACCGGGGGTTTATGTCGGTGGCAAAAAAATCGGCTCGATTGGTTTACGCATCAAAAACCACTGCAGTTACCACGGCTTAAGCCTGAACAACCACATGGACTTAAGCCCGTTTAACCACATTAACCCGTGCGGCTATGCGGGCCTTCAAGTGACCCAATTGTCAGACTTGGGCATCACCATCAGCAACAACGAACTCGCCAGCCACGTCATCCACGCCATCAGCCAAACATTGCACCCATGAGCTATCAAGCCCCTTCACGCGCCACCCCCGAATCCCACCAACGCAGTGCCGAAAAATTGGCGCGCATTCCCATTAAGGTGGAACAGCCCGACACCGTATTGCGCAAGCCCGATTGGATCCGCGTCAAACTCGGTGCTAATGAAGAAGTCAACCGCATCAAACAATTGCTGCGTGAACACAGCCTGCACACGGTTTGCGAAGAAGCGGCCTGCCCTAACTTGGGCGAATGCTTCAGCCACGGTACGGCTACGTTTATGATTATGGGCGATTTATGCACACGCCGCTGCCCGTTCTGCGATGTTGCGCATGGCAAACCGCTGCCGTTGGATGCCAAAGAACCGCAGCACCTCGCCCAAGCCATCAAAACCTTGGCTTTGAAGTATGTGGTCATCACCTCGGTAGACCGTGACGATTTGCGCGACGGCGGCGCGGCACATTTTGCCGAGTGCATCAAACAAACCCGCGCGTTGTCACCCAGTACTAAAATTGAAATTTTAGTACCCGATTTTCGCGGTCGTCTCGACAAAGCCGTCGCCATCCTCGCCGAACAGCCTTGCGATGTCTTCAACCACAACTTAGAAACCGTGCCACGGCTTTACAAACAAGCCCGCCCAGGCTCCGATTACCAAGGCTCGTTGGATTTGCTGTACCGTTTCCACCAAGCCCAACCGGAGGTGCCGACCAAATCCGGCCTGATGCTGGGGATTGGCGAAACCGCCGAAGAAATCCATCAAGTGATGAAAGACTTGATCGACCACGGCTGCTCTATGTTGACGCTGGGCCAATACCTGCAACCCAGCAAAGCCCATTTAGCCGTGCAACGCTATGTGACGCCCACCGAGTTTGATGAATTTGCCGTGGTCGCCAAACAGCTGGGCTTTAAACAAGTCGCCAGCGCACCGATGGTGAGGTCTTCTTACCATGCTGATTTGCAAGCCCAAGCTATCATCGCCTAATTGACCAATAGCCAAACGACAGGCAAAAAAAAGCGCTTGTTTGCATTAAGCAAACAAGCGCTTTTCCATAATTAGCGCTTAGGCGTCTTCAACTTTCAATTTTTTACGGCGGTAATTGTGTCCGTAGAAAATTTCAGTGACTTCTTTGCGGAGTTTTTTCTCAATTTCGGCTTTTTGTGGTGCCGTCAAATTGCTTTCTTTTTCGAACAGGTAATTTTCCAGTTCGGTTTCTTTCAGCATCATCTTGGTGTGGAAAATGTTTTCTTGGTAAACATTCACATCAATCATTTGATAGCTTTCTTTGGTGTCTTTGGCAATATAGTCTTGAATCGACGTAATGTTGTGGTCGATGTAATGTTTTTTGCCGGAAATGTCGCGGGTAAAGCCACGCACTTTGTAATCCATGGTGACCACATCAGACTCGAAACTGTGGATCAGGTAGTTCAACGCCTTCAACGGTGAAATGCGCCCGCAAGTTGATACGTCAATGTCGGCACGGAAGGTGCTGATGCCGTTATCTGGGTGGCTTTCAGGATAGGTATGCACGGTGATATGGCTTTTGTCCAAATGCGCCAAGACGGTGTCAGGCAACGGGCCTGGCGATTGGCTGTTCATGCTGGAAGGTGGCGCAACATCGCCTTCGGAGATCAGCATGGTGACGCTGGCACCTTGCGGGTCATAATCCTGATGGGCAATGTTTAAAATCTGTGCGCCGATAATTTCCGCCACATCTTTTAAGATTTGCGTCAGGCGGTCAGCATTGTAGGCTTCGTCAATATATTCGATATAGGCTTGTTGTTGCTCGGCTGGTGCGTAGCAAATATCGTAAATGTTAAAACTCAGCGATTTGGTTAAATTATTAAAACCGTGTAATTGCAACTTGTTCAAAATCGTCAAACCTCGATAACTTCAAAATCATGGGTAATTTCAACTGATTTACCCAGCATAATAGTCGCAGAACAATATTTTTCTGCAGACAACTTGACCGCCCGCTCTACCGCTGCTGCTTTTAAGTCGCGGCCGCTAACTTTAAAATGCAGATGTATCTTGCTAAACACGCTAGGTATGGCATCAACCCGTTCTGCGGTCAGCTCGGTTGTGCAGCTGACAATATCGCTCCGCCCTTTCTGTAAGATTTGTACGACATCAAACGACGAACAGCCACCCACACCTAACAAAATCATTTCCATTGGGCGTACACCCATGTTGCGTCCGCCATGATCGGGCGGGCCATCCATGACAACGGCATGACCACTGCCGGATTCACCGACAAACATAACGCCGTCTATCCATTTGACCGTTGCTTGCATGTCTTCCCCCTAGTCAAAAAAGACGCATAGAGTAGCATATAAATTATCTTTGACAGAGTTTTGGTGTTGATTTTTTTAAACTTATCCTGCATCCTAGGCAGTTATCCAAGTGTTTTAACATGAAATTCAAATTCTATGCCTAACTCAGATAGAAAAGCCGCAAACAGCCAAGCCATTGAACAACTGCTTTATTATTGCCATAAGAAAGCTTACCCTGCCAAAGCGACCATTATTAGGCCAGGCGATAAAGGCAACAGTTTGTTTTTTATTATTGACGGCTCCGTCAGTATTCTTGCTGAAGATGACGGCTCTTCTAGGGAATTGGTTCTCGCTTATTTAAACAAACACGAATTCATCGGTGAGATTGGCATTTTTAAAGGCCCCGAAGTCCGTAAAGTAACGATTAAGGCGCGCACTGAATGCCATGTCGCCGAAATCAGCTACGAACGCTTTGAGCAGCTATTAAAAAAAGAACTTCATAATCATGCCGCCGATATCCTTTTTATGATTGCCGAACAACTGTCAAACCGCTTGCTGTCGTCGAACCGCAAATTTATTGACTTGGCATTCATGGATGTTGAAGGCCGTATCCTGCAAACCCTAATAGATTTATGCAAGCAACCCGATGCCATCACTCACCCTGACGGCATGCAGATCAGTATTTCCCGTCAAGAGATTGGTCGTATTGTTGGCTGCTCAAGGGAAATGGCAGGCCGTGTATTAAAAGAGTTGGAAATCAAAAAATTAATTACCGCACACGGCAAAACGGTTGTCGTATTCGGAACAAGATAACTTTTAGCTTTCCTAAAAAAAAGCCGCTTCCATAGCGGCTTTTTTATGCGTGTAAAAAGGTTCGGACGCCAAACGCCCGAACCTTGCCACAACTAGCCGCGTTCGCGAGTATCCCTAGCCAATGGCGCAATAGGTTGCGCTTGGTAGGTTGGCAAATCGGCAACATCAACCGCAAACACAAAGAATTTGTTGTTGTTGGCAATGCCAGTTGGGTGGTTGCTATCGGTAATCGTCGCCAAAAAGTCATTATCGTTAGCCAAATACAAAGTGCGCTTTGGTTGACCGTTAATCACCATATCCGGACCAAAAGTGACAGACTCAATTTTTGCAGGAATGTCTTTGTCGCTCATGCCATACGCTTTAAGCTCGGCAACCACATCAAGGAACTGCGTTTTAGGCACTTCAGAACCCGCAGCAATAGCTGTAAGACCTGTCACTTCGGTAGCGCCCGCCAAGCTGATTTTATAAAGTTTTTTCACTTTAGCGGTGGAGTTGTCGGCCAATCCTTTGCCATCGCGCTCCAACACAAAGAACTCGTCGTTGCTGATAGCCACAATTTCGCTGGCGCCACTGCCGTCGGTCAACAAATAAACATACTCTTTTACAGCGCCAGTGGCGATGTCGATTTTAACGATACGGTTGTATTTGCTGGAACCTGTCGCCGCTTGGTCTTGGATCAAGGCAGTTTGCATCAAGCCAACCAAAGTTTTGCCATCGGGCGTAATCGCCAAACCTTCCATACCTTTATTGGCGGTACGGCCGCTGGTGTTACCTGAAATTTCTGTGTCACCCACACCATTCAGGTTGCTGGCAGCGTAATAGCTTGGCAAATTGAAGGTACGGATACGTTTGCCGGTAATACGGGAAAATTGGTAAACATAAGGGCCGTATTCATCGGAAATAAACACGCTTTTACCACCATTGGCCACGCGGACACCTTCTGGATCCAAACGCCCATTTAATGAATTTGTTGATGTGCTACCAGCATCAAAGTTATCGGAACGGCCACTGAAATAATAATCGCCGACTGTGTTGATCGAAGGCACGCCACTAGGCAACGAACCCGCTGCACCGCCATAGATCAGTGGTAGGCTTGAAGACAACAAAGTTGTGTCTGTCAAGAAAGGCGTCATGATATATGGCAACGAACCCGCAACAGCCGGATAGCTAGGGTTAGGTGCTAATGATAGGCTTAAGGTTTGGAGACGGCTGATAAAAGAAGTGGTGTTATCAACGCCTGCGTTATAGACGTTCGCATTAGGGCCGCGATCTTGCAAGCCAATAAAAGTATTGCCACCCGCATAGGCCAGACCCGATCCTAAACCACCCAACAAATTGCCAGCCACACCGCTTTCAAGGGCAGGTGCTGTTCTAGTTGAATAATCTTGATAATTGGCATTAATTTCGCCAATGGCAATAAGGTTGGTTGCCGCATGGGCAGTGGTTGCCGCAAAAAATGGCAGCAACAGGAAAGGGATGAGTTTTTTATTGTTCACAGTAATCTCCAGTGGTTATGAGGTAAAACCTCCGGATTATGCAATTACATTATGAACATAGAGTTTCAATTCGATTAACATTCCATTAAATGAAATACACTTTTAGCCGCTAACCATTGATGAACCCGCCGTTGGGTATCAACAAGCGCTGCCCCCACGCCAAAGATTGTTTGGCCTTAAATCGATTGGTCGCGCAAAGCGCCTCTAATTTAACGCCGTAATATTTGGCTATCGATTTGAGTGTTTCCCCCTTATCGACATAATGCACAGCGATGTAACCGTCTTTATGACTAATCGTATTGGCTTGAGGAACACGCTTGTTGGCTTGTAGAGACTGCGCTGAAGCTTTGCCATCTGTTTGGGCTAAGGACAAAAACGGTGCCGAGGGTAGTGGAATATTTTGCAAATACCACGGACGGGGCGCAGCGGACTTATCCACCACGGTCATATTTTTATTTTTGGGTAACGTCAAAGTATACGCAATATGCGCCAAATGCCTGTGCAATTGGTTGGCATTGGCAATAGGCATGACAAACTCGTAAGGTCCCGTTTCCGGCAATTGCGCTTGAAGATAGGCCGGGTTAAACAACTCAAAACGTTTTGGATCGAGACCCGCCAGCTCAGCCACATGTTGCAAGTTTTTGTTTGCCAGGTAACGAATATCAACTTGTTCATCAATGGCTGTTTTAACCAAATAAGGCTCGTCCGTGACCGGATTGGGTTTTAAGCCATATGCATTTGGGTTGGCAAATATTTTAACCAAGGCCAAAAATCGTGGCACATACTGCAAGCTTTCTTCAGGCAGCGACAAAGACCAAAAATCTGTTGCCAAGCCTTTGCTTTCATTGGCAGACAAAGCATTGTCCACCGTTCCAGGGCCACAGTTATAGGCAGCCAAAGCCAATAGCCAATCACCTTTATAACGCTGATGCAAAAAGTGCAAATAACGTGCTGCGGCGTGAGTGGAAGAAATCACATCATAACGCTCATCGTAAGCTTCGTTTTGCTGCAAATCATATTCAAGGCCTGTATCGGGAATAAACTGCCACAATCCTGCCGCACTTTTAGGTGATTGTGCGTTACTTTGATAAGCACTCTCAACAATTGGCAACAAAGCCAATTCGGCAGGCAAATGATTCTTCACCAATGTATCAACCACATGAAAAAGATAAGGGTTGGCACGCTCCGCCACTTGCCGTAAAAAGCCTGTACGTTCGTTATACCAAGCCACATGCTGGGCAATTCTCGCCTCAATTGCGATCTGCTTATCGGATGGTTTTGGCGAAGATATGGCGTTATTAATTGAAGGTTCAGCTTGTTTTTGCAAAACTGCCGGCAATTGGGATGCAACAGGCTTTATCAAATCCCTTACATTCGCTTCGCGTTTGTCATGCACGTTAATCTGGGTCCTGATACGTGGCTGTGCAAAATCACCATTCAAATGCACTTCGCTTTTTATGTTGACGGCCTGGTGAGGAACGTTGACCACAGTATGAATTGGCAAGCGGCTTTTTCCCGCAACCTGCGCCATTGGTTCGGCCTGTTTGGATAGACTTGAATTAAACCCTAAACGTTTGTAAGCATACTGATGGATTGGCTTAATTTCCGGTTCCGGCGAAACCACAGTTTCTGCCGGTTGTTTAGGCAAGGCACTGAGGCTATTGGGCATGAACACCTCGGTTCCAGAACGGAGGCGCTCCCAGACATTACCTACAGGCTTAGGTTTTAAAGCAGATGCTTGTTTCGCCCGCAAAGCACCGGCGTGAAGCGCTGGTACCTGCATCACCAACAAAACACAAACTATGAGCTGACCGACTTTTAAAGGTAAAAATTGACGCATCTGCAAACCCGAAATGGAACATCCTTTGGACTAATCCGCCATAGTTAACATATGAACCTTTATTTAAGCTTAAATCTAAAAAACCTTATCAAAATATCCACTGAAAAACACCTTGCCGCCCTGTAAAAACCTGTCAGCTTGATACTGAAAGCAGCAAGTTAAAAACAATAACCTGCTTTTAAATGTTTTTAGCCGTAACTAAAACTGATGCATTGCCCGCCTCCATTTGTATATACTATGCGCCATCTCCAATGTATTTTAACCTTCCCGTCCAATGCCGTTTCAAAGGTCTTCTTGTACGCCACACCAAAGCCAGCCAACCTGATTGCCCTTTGCTTCAAAAAAACCAAGATTTTTGAAACCGCTTACCACCCGCTCCAACAGGATCACTCATGACTAATAGTTTAATATCAGAAATTACCGGACAAAATGATATTGATCCGGCAGAAACCAAGGAATGGATTGAAGCGTTACAAGCCGTTTTAGAGCAAGAAGGCAGTGAACGTGCCCATTTTCTGATTGAACAACTGGTCGCCGTCACCCGCCAAGCGGGATTTGACGTTCCTTTTAGTGCCAACACCGCTTACGTCAACACCATTGCCGTCGAAAAGCAGGCACAATTTCCAGGCGATGCCACCATCGAACAAAAAATCCGTTCCTATGTACGCTGGAACGCCATGATGATGGTATTGCGCGCCAACAAACACACCAATGTCGGCGGACATATCGCCAGCTTCGCTTCTGCCGCCACTTTATACGATGTCGGCTACAACCATTTCTGGCGTGCCGCTTCTGAACAAAACGACGGCGACCTGATCTTCACCCAAGGCCACTTGACCCCCGGTGACTATGCAAGGGCGTTTCTATTGGGCCGCCTGACGCTTGAACAAATGGACAACTTCCGCCAAGAAGTCAACGGCAATGGCTTATCGTCATATCCGCACCCTTGGTTGATGCAAGATTTCTGGCAATTCCCCACCGTATCCATGGGTCTTGGCCCCATCATGGCGATTTACCAAGCCCGCTTCATGCGCTACCTGCAAGACCGTGGCTTTGCCGACACCTCCAACCGAAAAGTGTGGAGTTTCTTAGGCGACGGTGAAACCGACGAACCCGAATCACTGGGCGCTATCGGTTTGGCAGGCCGCGAAAAACTGGACAACCTGATTTTCGTCGTCAACTGCAACCTGCAACGCTTGGACGGCCCCGTACGTGGCAATGGCAAAATCATCCAAGAATTGGAAGGTGAATTCCGAGGCGCGGGCTGGAATGTTATCAAGCTGATTTGGGGACAAGGCTGGGATCGCCTGTTTGCACGTGATAAAAACGGCGCATTGGCAGCCCGCATGATGGCTTGTGTCGATGGTGACTTCCAAACCTTTAAAGCCAAAGACGGCGCTTACGTCCGTGAACACTTCTTTAACACGCCAGAATTGAAGGCCATGGTTGCCGATTGGTCTGACCGTGACATTTGGGAACTGAACCGTGGCGGTCATGACCCTGCCAAAGTTTACGCAGCCTTCCACGCAGCGGTTAACCACAAAGGCCAACCCACCGTCATCCTGGCCAAAACCATCAAAGGTTATGGCATGGGCGAATCGGGTCAGGCACAAAACATCACCCACCAACAGAAAAAGATGAGCGACATCTCCCTCATCCGCTTCCGTGACCGTTACGACTTGCCGGTCACAGACGAACAACTGCACGACCTGCCTTACCTGACTTTCCCTGAAGGCTCAAAAGAGCTGGACTACATGAAAGGCCGCCGCGCCGCATTGGGCGGACATTTACCATCACGCCGCGCCAAGTCTTACGCGCTGGATGTCCCTACCTTAAGCGACTTCAAACCTTTGTTGGAAGCCAGCGGTGAAGGCCGTGAAATCTCCACAACCATGGCGTTTGTGCGTTTAATCAACATCCTGACCAAAGACAAAAACATCGGCAAACGCATTGTGCCGATTGTGCCTGACGAATCACGCACCTTCGGTATGGAAGGCATGTTCCGCCAACTGGGCATATGGTCGCAAGTCGGTCAGCTGTACACGCCGCAAGACGCCGACCAACTGATGTTCTACAAAGAAGACAAGCACGGTCAGGTGTTGCAAGAAGGCATCAACGAAGCGGGCGGTTTGTGTGATTGGATTGCCGCTGGCACATCGTATTCCACGCACAACGTGCCTATGATCCCGTTCTTCATTTACTACTCCATGTTCGGTTTCCAACGCGTTGGCGACTTGATTTGGGCTGCCGCCGACCAACGTACCCGTGGCTTCCTGATGGGTGGTACAGCCGGAAGGACGACACTGAATGGTGAAGGCTTGCAACACGAAGACGGTCACAGCCACTTGATGGCAGCCACCGTGCCGAACTGCGTCTCTTACGACCCCACCTACGCTTACGAATTGGCGGTCATTATCCAAGACGGCCTACGCCGCATGTATGTAGATCAAGAAGACATCTTCTACTACATCACGGTCATGAACGAAAACTACACCCATCCAGCGATGCCTAAAGGCGCAGAATTGGATATTCTCAAAGGCATGTACAGCTATCGCCAAGGTGCTGACAGCAAAGCGCCACGCGTACAATTGCTGGGTTCTGGCACGATTTTCCGCGAAGTGGAATTTGCCGCCGAATTGTTGAAAAACGATTGGGGCGTAGAAGCCGATTTATGGAGCTGCACCAGCTTCACCGAATTGGCGCGCGACGGTCAACATTGCGAACGTTGGAACCGCTTGCACCCAACCGAAACTGCCAAAGTACCGCATGTCAGCCACTGCATGGCAAACGCCGTGGGACCCATCATTGCCGCCACGGATTACACCCGTGCCTTTGCAGAACAAATCCGCCCCTATATCAGCGCCCCTTATATCGTTTTGGGTACTGATGGTTTTGGGCGCTCTGACACCCGCGAAAATTTGCGGAAATTCTTTGAAGTGGATCGTTATCATGTCACCGTCGCGGCCTTGAAAAGCCTTGCTGATTTGGGGCAATTTGAACCCAGCAAAGTGGAAGTCGCCATCGCCAAATATGGCATAAACCCAGATGCCAAAGCCCCTTGGTTAATCTAACGGAAGGACGGACAATGAGTGCATTAATCGAAATAAAAGTGCCTGATGTTGGCAATGTTGCCGAAATTGATGTGGTGGAAGTATTAATCCATGCCGGTGATACGGTCGCCTTAGAGCAAACCATTGCCACCTTGGAAACAGACAAAGCCAGCATGGAATTGCCGTCCAGCGCGGCGGGTACAATCGCCCAAGTGTTTATCAAAGCCGGTGATAAAGTCTCCGAAGGCACTTTGATTGCCACGGTCACACCTAGCAGCATCGAGCCTGCCGCGCCAAAACCCGCTGTAGCACCCGCGCCCATCGCTGCAACGCCTGCGCCAGTCGCCGAAAAAACGCCTGAACCCACGCCAGAGCCTGCAAAAACAAGAGCCGAACCACTACCCTCGGCAGCTATCGCTGCAACCACCAGCAGAGCCCATGCCTCACCGTCGGTACGTTTATTTGCCCGTGAACTGGGTGTGGATGTCAACACCATGAGCAAAGGCTCAGGCCGCAAAAACCGCATCCTGAAAGAAGATGTCAAAAACTTCGTTAAAAAAGCCATGACCGAAGGCCTTGCGGCAAGTGGCGGTGGTGCTGGCATACCTCCCATACCAGCGGTCGATTTCTCGCAATTTGGCGATACTGAAACTTTAAAGCTCAGCAAAATCAAAAAGCTGACCGGGCAAAACTTAAGCCGCGTCTGGCTCAACTTGCCCTTGGTGACTTATCACGAAGAAGCTGATATTACCGAGCTGGAAGCTTTCCGTAGTGCCTTAAACACAGAAAAAGGCAAAGACGAAATTAAAATCACCGCCTTGCTGTTCATCATCAAAGCGATGATTGCCGCAATGAAACAATTCCCCAGCTTCAATTCGTCGCTATCCAGCGACGGTGAAAGCTTGATCCTGAAAAAATACTTCCACATCGGCATTGCCGTCGACACGCCCAATGGCTTGGTAGTGCCCGTTTTGCGCGATGCCGACAAAAAATCCATCAGCGAACTGTCGCTGGAACTGGCAGAGAAAAGCGCGAAAGCACGCCAAGGCAAACTGATGCCTGCCGATATGCAAGGCGGTTGTATGACCATATCGAGTCTTGGCGGCATTGGCGGCACAGCGTTTACACCGATTGTCAATGCACCAGAAGTCGCTATCCTCGGTATTACCCGCGCAAAAATGCAGCCCGTTTGGAACGGTAAAGAGTTTGTGCCGCGCCTGATGTTGCCATTGGATTTAACTTACGACCACCGCGTCATCGACGGCGCCGAAGGTGCGCGCTTTATGGCGGCACTCAAACAATATTTGGCAGACATCCGTCGTTTGTTACTTTAGTTTAAGGATTTTGAAATGAATGAAGCAGCTTTACACGCAGAAGTTTTAGTTTTAGGCGGTGGCCCAGGTGGCTACAGTGCGGCATTCCGTGCTGCCGATTTAGGTAAGCAAGTCGTGCTGGTCGAGCGTGACCCCGTACTCGGGGGCGTTTGCCTTAACGTCGGCTGCATCCCATCCAAAGCCTTACTGCACACTGCGTTGGTCATCCACGAAGCTAGCGAAATGGCAGAACACGGCGTCAGCTTTAGCAAACCGGAATTGGATTTGGACAAAATCCGCAGCTGGAAAGAAAGCGTCACTAAAACCTTAAACGATGGTTTGTCAGGCTTGGCCAAACAGCGCAAAGTGACCGTTGTCCATGGCGTTGGGCAATTCGCCTCCGCCAACAGCCTGAAAGTTGCAAGCGAATCCGGCACCACCCAGATCACTTTCGACCAAGCGATCATTGCCGCTGGCTCGCACCCTACGCAAATTCCTGTTTTCCCCAATGATGACCCTCGTTTGTGGGATTCCACCGACGCACTCAACTTATCGCATATCCCCAAAAAATTGCTGATCGTCGGTGGCGGTATCATCGGCCTGGAAATGGCAACGGTTTACCATGCCTTTGGTTCGGAAATCAGCGTGGTCGAATTGATGGATCAGCTTATTCCAGGTTGCGATAAAGATTTGGTTACACCATTAACACGCCGCATCAAAAAACAATACCAAAATATTTGGCTGGAAACCCGTGTAACGGCGATTGAAGCCTTGCCTGAAGGCATGAAAGTCTCTTTTGAAGGCAAAGACGCACCGGCATCTGAAGTATTCGATGCCGTCTTAGTTGCCGTAGGTCGTAGGCCTAATGGCAAAAAAGTGGCTGCCGAAATGGCAGGCGTTACCGTTGACGAACAAGGTTTTATTCCTGTCGACAAACAACTGCGCACCAATGTCCCACACATTTTCGCCATCGGCGACATCGTCGGCAACCCGATGCTGGCTCACAAAGCAGTGCATGAAGGCAAAGTGGCGGCAGAAGTTATCGCCGGTCACAAAGCGAGCTTCGATGCCCTGACCATTCCATCAGTGGCCTATACCGATCCTGAAATTTCATGGATGGGTTTAACCGAAAACCAAGCCAAGCAACAAGGCATCAGCTACGACAAAGGCGTCTTCCCTTGGGCTGCCAGCGGTCGTTCATTGAGCATGGGTCGCAAAGAAGGCATTACCAAAATCCTATCCGACAAAGAAACCGGACGCATTTTGGGCGCAGGCATGGTCGGCCCGAACGCGGGCGAATTGATTGCCGAAGCCGTGTTGGCTTTGGAAATGGGTGCCGATGTGGAAGACATCAGTCTGACCATCCACCCTCACCCTACCCTATCGGAAACCTTTGCCTTCGCCGCCGAAATGATTACCGGCACGATTACCGATTTATACGTAAAAAAATAACCAAGGTAAAAGGATTCACCTGACACTTTTGCCAACTTCGCTTTTAGTGAAACTTAAATGATTAAAAAGATAGCCACTCTGTTCGCCCTCACCGTGCTGGTTTTCATTAACTTCAGCATTTGGAGTTATGTCAACAACCCACTGCAATTGCAGCCTTGGACGAAAACTACCATGGGTGTCACCTACGACCCTATGCGTAAAGAAGACACCCAAACCGGCAACACCTACCCCAGCGAAGCCGACATCGACAGCGATTTGGCCTTGCTGGAAAACAAAGTCCATGCCGTGCGTACTTACAGTATGCTCAAAGGGCAGCATAAAATTCCAGAACTGGCAGCCAAGCACAATCTCAACGTCACGTTAGGCGCGTGGATTGACGGCAATCTGGAAAAAAACCGCCAAGAAATTGAAACCTTAATCAGCACCACCGCCACCGATAACCCCAAAATTATCCGTGTTATGGTTGGTAACGAAGTCTTGCTGCGTGACGACATTCCAATTGACGCGCTGATCGAATATATCCGCGAAGTCAAAAAACGCACCAACTCATGGCGTCCAGTCAGTACTTCCGAAACTTGGGATGTCTGGCTGAAATACCCGCAATTGGTCAACGAAGTCGACTTTATCGGCATGCACATCCTGCCATTCTGGGAAGGCATTCCGGCCGATGAAGCCGTTGACTACGCCTTCGAACGTTACCACGAAGTGCAAAAAGCCTACCCCAACAAACCGATTGTCATCACCGAGGTGGGCTGGCCTTCCGACGGACAACCGTTCAAACACGCCACCGCATCACGGGCGAACCAAGCGAAGTTCTTGCGCGAATTTTTAAACCGCGCAGATAAAGAAAAAATGACTTACTACATCGTAGAAGCCTTTGACCAACCTTGGAAAAAATCCATCGAAGGTTCAGCAGGTGCCTACTGGGGTGTTTTCGACGCTGACCGCCAACCCAAATACCCGATGGACGGCGATGTCATCACCTTGCCAAACTGGGAAAACTGGGCGATGGGCGCAGCCATATTCAGTATTGTCCTGATGGCGTTGTTCCTGTTTACCCGCAGCAGCCTTAAATTGCCTGGCGTTCTGTTTTTTGGTGTGATTGCCAACTTGGCGGCGTCGACTATCTTCTGGTCGGCATCGGTGGGCGCGCAACAGTACCAAACCAATATCACCGTGGTGTTCTGGGGCTTGATGATTTTGATGCAAATCTTGGCTGCGGTCATTTTGCTAATCGAAAGCTTGGAAATTGCCGAAGTCATCTGGCATCGCAAAACCGCACGGACGTTCCAGCCGCTTTCGCCATCACCTGAATTCAAATACCCCAAAGTCTCTTTGCATTTGCCTATCCATAACGAACCACCGTTAATGGTCCGCAAAACTTTGGAAGCTTTAGCAAAAGTAGATTACCCAAACCTCGAAGTGTTGGTCATGGACAACAACACCAAAGACCCTGCGGTTTGGGAACCGGTACGTGACGACTGCGAACGCTTAGGCTCCATGTTCCGCTTCTTCCATTTGGAAAACTGGCCTGGTTTTAAAGCTGGTGCAATTAACCATGCCTTGGAACAAACCGCACCCGATGCTGAAATTATCGCCATCATCGACAGCGACTACATTCTTGACCCCAACTGGCTGAACGCCATGGTGCCGTATTTTGATAACGAAAACGTCGGCTTTGTGCAATCTCCACAAGACTACCGTGACCGTCACCAAAGCACCTTCAAATCGTTCTGCTACTGGGAATATGCCGGTTTCTTCAACATCGGCATGGTGCAACGTAACGAATACAACGCCATCATCCAACATGGCACGATGACCATGATCCGCAAATCGGCTTTATTGGAAGTCGGCAATTGGGCGGAATGGTGTATCTGTGAAGACAGCGAATTGGGCTTACGCCTCTATGAAGCCGGTTACGATTCTGTATACGTTAAAGACTCGTTCGGACGTGGCTTGATGCCGGACACCTTCTCTGGCTACATGACACAACGTTTCCGTTGGGTTTACGGCGCCATGCAAATCATTAAAGGCCATTGGCGCAGCTTCCTGCCAGGCAAAAAATCACCGTTAACAACCGCACAACGCTACTACTTCTTGGCGGGTTGGTTGCCTTGGTTCTCCGATGCCTTGGCATTGGTGTTCACCTTTACCAGCTTGATCTTAACCGCGATCATCCTCTACGACCCTATCCATAGCGAATTGCCGATCAACGCCTTCTTGCTGCCGACCATTGGCCTGTTCAGCTTTAAAGTTTTGCGTGGCTTATGGCTCTACCAAGCACGGGTTCCGTGTTCAGTAGGACAATCACTGGGCGCGGCTTTAACGGGCTTGTCTCTGACCCACACCGTCGCCAGAGGCACTTGGCAAGGTTTGTTCACCTCCGGCAAACCGTTCATGCGTACGCCTAAATACGAAAAACAGGGGCCGTTGTTTGCAGGCTTAATGGTTATCCGCCACGAACTGTTATTGCTGATTTTACTGGGATCAGCAATTGGTGCCATGGCTTCCATTGAACATTTCGACAACCTGAGCGGACGCTTGTGGATTTCGGTGCTGTTAGTGCAATCCGTGCCTTATATGGCTACTTTTGCAACTTTGCTCATCAGCATTGCCCCGCATTTTGGCAAAAAAGGCAATATATCGTCGGAAGACTTAGACGAAGCCTAAAAACACTAAGGCTTTGTGGATAATTCCGGCAAGGATTGCCGGAATCCGGCATAAAAAGGATACACACAAACCATAGCCGGTAAATCTCTTTGGCGTGTAAACCTCTGTTTACACGCCAACTCCGCAAGAAAAAGCTACCACACCGCCATCAACTGGCTGCCATGCTGATTCAGCCAATTACGCTGAACTTGATAATCAGGCAAATGCTCCGCCACCAAATCCCAAAACTTTTGCGAATGATTTTTCTCGCGGATGTGGCAAAGCTCATGCACCACCACATACTCCAACACCTCAAGCGGTGCCAACACCAACAAGGCATTAATCTGAATATCGTTGCGGATACCGCAACTACCCCACCGGCTTTTTTGCGTTCTGATATTAATCGAACGCGGATGCAGCTGCCGAAAACCAGCATGGCGCAACACCAATTGCTTAACATGCAATAAAGCCTGTTTTTTCATCCACACAAGCAATGCCGCCTTGATAGCATCTTCTTGCTGCTCGCCATCTATAAACGTCGGCAAATGAGCGATAAAGCCATCATCAAATCCTATCTTCACCCGCTTCAAACGGCTAGGTTTAACCACTAGCGGGAATTGCCCGCCCAAATAGGGAATCATCGCGCCATGCCCCCAAGAAAGCGGCTTAAAACGGTCTTCTTGAGCCGCTTTTTTCTGCGCCACTTTTGCCAAAGCCTGAACAATCCACGCCTGCTTGGCAACCACAAACTGATGGATCTTTTGCTCCGCAAGCTTAGGCGGCGCAACCGCCTCCACCTTATTGTCAGACACCAAAATCCGCAGCCGCGAAGAACGCGCACTTCGCCTTATGGTGTATAAAAAAGGCAGCTTAATACCTGCTGTCATACCCAAAACCCCATCACTAATCACTAATCACAACATTACTTCATATTAAAACTGTTCTTGGACTGATAACTCTGTAGGTTGAGCAACACTTTTCTGCCCACCAATATAAATACACAATGCTAAAAAGATGGGCGGAAAAGCATTGCCACTCCACACAAATCAGTATAGTTTCTTTTTATAGCTAGCATTACGGCGTGCCATTTGAGTATAAATGACTAATATATATAATTAACTACATATGCATTTCAATCCAATCTAGATTTTCTAACGTTTGTTCATGAGAAATTGTTTGAAGTTTTACTCCCAGTTGAAAAGATGTAAATTCGGCTAACTCTAATTCTCTAGTTTGTAATTCGTTAATAGTTTCGATACTTAAAGATTTTCCGTCCCTTTCAAGTAATCGCTGATGAATTGTTTCCGGAAAATCGTGTAAAGCCAAGATTGACTTAATCTGCATAGATTTAAATGTTTTAATCGGAATATCAATAACTTCCTTATCACCAAGTAAACAAAAATGTCCATCTAGCAGTATTGTTTCTGATTGCGGCTTTAAGTTATTTAGGGCGATTATCAAATAATCTTGATTTTCTTCCGCATCGATAACTTGCTTATTTACATCAACTGCTGAGTTTTTTAGCTCTTTAATAAGAGAAGAAGCTGAATAAAATGGCAAGCCAAATATTTGATTGATACGTGAGCAAAAGGTGCTTTTTCCGACACCATGCACACCTGATACAAAAATAATTTTAAAATCAGACATTTTCAGTTTTTCTCCTTTTTAGCCGATTAAAATCTTTTTTCTGAATATAACAAAATGACTGAGGTACTTTGAAATCAGGGTTTATTTCTTTTACATCAAACGGTCTTATGAATCGACAGACATATTCAAACTCAATGGCACAGGCGAAGTCATTGTTTCCAAAATATTCTCGAAAATCAATTTCTTCTATACCTGCAAATGATGAAACCATTTCCCAAATATCATTGATTTGTTGTTTGTACATAGCCTTTACTTTTGCGTAGGCAACTACTTTTGCGATTGGTGTTGTAGAGTAAATTAAAATGTACTCTACATCAGGATTCGGTAGGCGTTTTCTCAATTCGTAAATTTTTTTACCCGTTAGTATTTTTTTCGAATAGATGGGTTTAATTGGATAAAATGCGATCATTTAGTTTTGCTTCGTTAATAATAGTTTTTATTTTGCAATTCGATATTTTTGTTATTGATTGAATAGCACCCTTAATAATATTTAGCCGCTGCAGCGTGCTAAATGAAATTTGATTTTCAAAATGACCAACCAATCTGAAGAGAATAATTTTCACAGCTTTACCTTTCATGCATTGAATTTCCTTATTTGAATATACCGTTCGTTTTGAAACCCATTGCAATATCTTTTCAGGATCACTTTCAATATAAAATTGATCAACGATCCCATAAGAAGTGAGTGCCATATGGTCTTGGGTGCGATAGAAAAATAGAATATCACCAGCTTTTATCGAATTTGTCTGTGTGTTGCATAAATATGCTTTCTTTATGGTATTTCCGGCTGAGTTTGGTCCATCATCAAATAGATCCGACTGAAATTTGTTCTTTAATTCTGGAAATAGTATTTCATGGAACTGAGGTCGAATTGGAACTAAGTAAGCGGCATTAGTAGTTACTTTAAGTAATGGAAAATATTTAATTGCGTAGGTTAAAGGGCGGTCATCATTAGTAGGGAAAATTTTAGGAAAATCTTTTACAAAGACACTATCCCTTCCATTTAAATCTACTCCATAGATATAAAATCCAAAATCTAAAAGCAACTCTTCTAGTAATCCATGTTTATCTGGTTCTACTGTAAGGTACACATGGTCTATCTTATTGGAAGTTGCATAGCTAAACGCTTGTTTTAATAAAAGTTCACCAATTTTGAAACCACGTTTTAACACCTTGAATGTACAAAGCTTCAGTATATTGCCTTGCAAGCCTTTTTTTTCGACGGTAATAATTGGATCAGTTTCTTGCTTATAAATACATATTGCGTCTATTCTTTCTCCATCAGCACAAATCCAAGCATATCTACCCGCTTTTGCGCATTTATCGGTAAACCAGTTGTCGAAGCCATCATAAGAAAAACGCAATGAATCAAAGAATGGATTTTTTAAATTCAGTGTATGACAGGCTACATTTTTAATGCTTGGATAAAGAGAAAGCTTTTGTCGTTCTAGTGTTAATAATGTGTTGATTGCTTGCTCAACCGTTAAAACCCTGTCTTCTTCCCCAATTCTTTTTGCTTTTTTGTGTAATCCCCCGTCATTTGTGATAAGCCAGTGTACACAATTTTTATGTACTGCTAGCAAAATCAGATTATCTACGCGATCATTATCTTTGCTGGGAATTCCAATTAACTCCTCCTCTTCTCCTTCACTGAATATTGGAGGGGATTCAAGACTAGGGTATTTATCTAATCGAGCAAGAATTTTTCTTCGTCTTTCTTCATTTTTATCTCTAGCAATGTCATCTGCTGTTGCAGGATGCACTAAAAGCTGATGTTTAGCCGATACAATGCGGTTTAATTCTGCAAGAGCTGTATCAATGTCAATTGAAGAATCTTCCAATGGTATGAAAACATTAGTATCTAAGAGAATTCGCATTTTTATTTTCTATGTAAGCCAAAACTTGGATGTCTACGCTGGTGTTTAACCACGGTTACCCGAAGTACGTCACTTTCCAAAACCCGAAAATAGATAACATAAGGAAAGCGTTTCATTAACGCCCTGCGTATATCACTTTCAACAATTCGCCATTGTGTGGGCATGGCTGCAATCTTGAAAATCTGACGTTCAAACTAATTCAGAAACTAAGCTCGCGTAAGGCGCAATAACCAACGGGCATTGCGCCGCATGTTGGATACTTAGGCATCCAAGCGCATTACGCCATAGCTCGTTCTACGTGGTCTTTGATTTTTAGGTTTAAAGTAGTTTTTCAAGATTCCCCCTTAATTGCGGCAGTCGATTTTCAATAACAACCCAAATCTGTAGCAAGTCCAAACCTAAATAATTGTGAACCAAGATGTTTCTAAATCCCGAAATAGCTTTCCAATTAATTTCAGGATGTTCAGCTTTTAGTTTATCGGACAATTTTTGCGTAGATTCTGAGAGGGTTTGTAAATTTCTAATCACCGCATCTTGCACCATAGTCGAGTTCATGAATACAAATTGATCGTTCTGCGTGTATTCGTCGATTCGGTCAATGCAGTCAATGATATACTCAATATAAACACGGTCATCTTTCATAATGGCTGAGCTTCTTTCAATATTTGGGAAGAAATACTCGGATGCAACGCATTTTGGGTGACTACATCTACTTTCCGTTGCAGTAAGGCTTGTAAATCCATCAGCAATTCGCCTAAATCAAACAAGTCGCGGCCTTGTTCAAGTTCTACCAAAAAGTCCACGTCGCTATTGTCGTTAATATCTCCGCGCACCATTGAGCCAAATAAGCTAATGGATTTAACGCCATGCTGTTTGGCTAAGTCTAAAATTGCGGTTTTGTTGTGGCTGATGAGTGGGTTCATGTTGATACCTCGATTATTTCTTTAGCGATGGAAACGGTTGGCTTTATTTATTGATGGCGTTGCCAAGCTTGTTGCCTTAGCTGTTTGGCAAAGTTAAGGCTATCGTCTATATCTGCAAACACTAAGTCGGCACTATTTTCTGGTGGCCGGAATTTCTCGGTTGGGGCTTGTGAATGCTGGAATGGGTCGAGTTTTTGGATGCTTAAGGTTTCTGCTTGTTCGGTTTCAGTGACATAACGGGATAGGATGCCAAGGACAAATTCCGGTAAGTTTTGCTGCTGTTGTGTTGCCAAGCGCAATAGGGATTGTTCTAGCTGTGGGTCATTCAGAGTGAGATGAATATCTTGCATGTTGGTTATCTCCAAAAATCCTAGCCATAAAAAAAGGGTACATCACTGTACCCTTTTTTGTTACTGCAAGCTAGGTTGTTGCTTATGCAAGCATTGCCTTAACTTTTGCCATGATGCCATTTGGATCAATGCCTTGGTGTGGGAATTGTTCCCACAATCCGCCGCAGCCTTCTTTGTGTGTGGCGATAAAGCCAAACTTAGGTGTCAGGCCGCGTTCTAGCAACCATGAACCGTAACGGCTACCCAAACCGGTTTTGCGGTTGAAGGATTCAACTACCAATACCATGGGTGATGAACCAACTTTTTGCAGCATGTCTTCGTCGATGGCGGTTAAGGTTGGTTTGTTGATTAAGCCAACGTCAATGCCTTCTGCTTTCAAACGTTCTACTGCGTCTAAGGCGCGGTATAAGGTTTCGCCGAAAGCGATAACGTAACCCGCTGTACCTTCGCGGATGACTTCGTCTTTACCTGGTACGAAGGTGTAATCGCCGCCGAAGTATTCTTCGCCTTTGTCATTTAAAATGATTGGGGTTTTAGAACGGGTTGAGAACACGAAACGTAAGCCTGGTTGGAAGAAAATCGTTTTAACCACGGCGCGCATTTGGTTTGGATCCGCTGGGAAGTACAAGCCAGTTGCGTAAGCATCGTCCAAGCCATTGTCGGCAAAGAAGTTGTTCAGACCGAAATGGCAAGTGTTGTCTGCCATGTCGTCGATACCAGAATGTGAGAAATGGCTTAATACGTTGGAGTTGTTCAAACGCGCCATGGTGATTTCTGACATCAACATTTCTAAGAAGGCTGCGAAAGTACCGAAGATACCTTGTTTGCCTGCTTCCATACCAAAACCAGCAGCAGCGGAGAAGTTACCGCGCTCCATGATACCAGAAGAGATGAATGATTCTGGGTACGCAGCATGGATTTTGTGCAAACCACATGAGCCTTCCAAGTCGGAGTCGATAACGCGGACTTTTTCGATGCGTTCTGCTTCTGTCAGGGTGCTCATAGCTGCTACAACAGCATCGCCGAAGACGTTACGGTTGGCATCCCATTTAGCGTTGTCTGAACCTAAGAAGGTGTCAGTCATTTTTGGTGCTACAACGCCTTTCAAGAATTCAACAGCAGCGGTGTGACCGCGATTTTCTAAGTATTCCAACGCGACTTTGACAGAGATAACGTCATGACCGTGGGTTGAGCCTTCCAAACCAACGATGCCTGGGCACATTTTACGGTGGTTGATAACCGCTACTGGGCCTGGGGTGTTGATGGCTGTGCAGATGTTGGCATACAAGCTGTCCAAATCTTCGCCGTCGCCTTCCAATACGGTAACGCCTTGACCAGCCAACGTTTTTGCAGTTGAGCAGCCTTTCAAGTAGCTAGATGGGTGACCTGCGATAGTGACGTCGTTGTCGTCGATAATCAATTTAACGTTCAAGCCTTGGGCAACTGCTAAACGCGCTGCTTCGGCATCGTCGCCTTCTTGTTGTGAACCGTCTGAACCTAAGCAGAACAAGACTTTTTCTGGGTTGGCAATCGCCACACCGTTAACATAAGGCCACATGTGACCTAAACGGCCTGAGCTAAATTTAACGCCTGGGGTGAAGCCCAATTCTGGATGGCCTGGCAAATGCGAATGCGCGGCGCGGTATTGGGTCAATTTTTCTGCTGGCATGTCGCCGTTCAATACTGACATCAAGTATTGGGTAGCTACACGGTGACCAGCTTCGTCGAAGAAAGTCGGTACATATTTGTCAGAGCCACGGAACAACGCGTCCATAATCATGACTTCTGGCACAGTGTCGAATGGGCCGCCAGTATGGCCGCCCACGCCACGCGCAGCGCCTGTAGAAGTAAAGAATACGATCGCATCGCGGCATAATTGGATATTGGCTTGCAGGGCGGCTTTTTGCTCTGCAGTCAACGTAGGAACGCTAGCGTCTAGCGAAATACGTTGGTAAGCGCCAAGATCAATCGGAAAAGTAGACATAGTTTTTCTCGTCAGTAAGGTTAAAGGGAAAAGTTAAAATTTGAACGCGGAGTATAATTCGAAAACAGGGTAAACAACAAAAAAGAAAGCTGCCCCGATCCCATTTTTGTTGTTTACCCAAGCAAATCATCAAGGATAGGCAACTTGAAGGCGAATTATTTTCAATAGGGTCTGTTATAGTTCTATTACCCTATCAGGACAAAGGTTACACCTTGGCTTTTCTTATCTGCAAGCTATTTTCAGGCTTCGGAAGAGCGGCGTGGACGGGCGTTAAATGTCTTGCAATCATACAAGACAAGGTTTAGAGTTCATATTTTGGTAAGATTTGTAGAAATAAGCTCTTTTCCGCCCTTTTCTTTAATAAAAATACGATATAAATCAGCTTTATATGCAGAAGGATTAGGCTGCGCCCCTATCACGGATGTTTGAGGAAACTCCAGATAATTATACTGACTAGAAATAAGGCTGAAGATGGCGTTTTTGTATTCCAACAGTTTTTCAGATCTCGATCTTTCCCCCTCTGATATTTTCGAAATTAGTCAGGAAATTAGCCGGGACTTTCAAGCATTACCCGCTGCTGATGCCAACGCACTCAGCCAGCAAGACCTGCTCGCCATCAGCAACACGATTAGCCGCGATTACGCACCGAGTCTGCAAAGCGAAATGGCAGACAGCAGCACCCTGCACTATTTAGCCCCTGCAGAAATATTGTCTATCAGCACCGACATCACCCATAGCTTTACCCCACAAGTGGCTGACGACAGCCATCACTTGGTGCTGCTGCCGCTTGACCCCAACAATTTATATGCCTACTGGCAAGTGGGTAGCGAGCATTTTGGCTTTACCCCACCCGAAGAAGAAAACTTAAAGCTCCGGCTTAGCAACAACATTAAAGCCAGTCCGTTGGAAATTCCTGTCAGCCACCAAGGCCAACAAACCATCAGCATTCATCCGCAAGCTGGCGTAACCCAATATCAATTAGCTTTGGGTTATGAAAACACCGGTCACTTCGCGCCGCTGCTAGAAAGCCAAGCGCTGCAAACCATCATGATGCCAACAGCCGCCCAAGCCAAACCGCACCAAAGTTTGTTCCGGCAGCCCGACAACATCTTTAAAACCCAACCTGTTTATTCCGGCAAATCTGCCTCTGGTCAAAACCTGCACAAACATTCATGAAAAAAGGATTTCTAGCCATTGTCCTGCATGCCCACCTACCCTATGTGCGGCATCCTGAATACGATAGTTTTTTTGAAGAAAACTGGCTGTTTGAAGCCATTACCGAATGCTACATTCCGCTGATCCGTGCGCTGACACGTTTGGAAAAAGACCAAGTCAACTACCGGCTGACCTTGTCCTTATCACCCACGCTCATCACGATGTTGCGTGATGATTTGCTGCAACAGCGGTATCTGCGCTATTTGGCGCAGCACTTGGATCTCGCCAGCAAAGAAATTGAACGCGCCCGCCAGCAACCCGACATCAACAAACTGGCCAGGCTGTACCGGCGTTTTTATCAGGACACCTTGGCGGTTTATCAAACCGAATATCAAGGCGACATTCTGCAAGCCTTTAAAAAATTCCACGCCAGCGGACATTTGGAATTGATAACCTGCGCGGCAACCCATGGTTTTTTACCCTTGCTCAACGTCAGCGCCACTGCCGTCCGCAACCAGATTAAAATCGGCATTGACACCTTTACCGAAAACCTAGGTTTTGCCCCAAACGGTTTTTGGTTGCCGGAATGTGCGTACTATCCTGGCCTTGAACAACACTTGGCGGATTTTGGCGTCCGATATTTTTTTGTGGATAGCCACGGCATTACCGATGCCAACCCCACACCTTTCAATGGCGTTTATGCGCCGCTGGATTGCGGCAACGGCGTGGCGGCTTTTGGGCGCGATCCGGAATCGTCGCGGCAAGTGTGGAGTTCGCACGAAGGCTATCCAGGCGATTTTGACTACCGCGAATACTACAAAGACATCGGTTTCGATCTCGACCTTGACTACATTGCCCCCTACATCCTCGACGGGCATATCCGCTGCAATACTGGCATCAAATACCACCGCGTCACCGGCGGCGAGCAAGCCAAAGAAGTTTACCAACCGAAATTGGCACAGGCCAAAGTACAGCAACACGCGCAAGATTTTATCGGTAAACGCCAACAGCAAATTGACCGCCTAGCCGTCAACATGGACAGAAAGCCCATTGTCGTCTCACCTTACGATGCCGAATTGTTCGGGCATTGGTGGTTTGAAGGCCCACAATGGCTGGAAGCGGTGTTAAGGCTTGCCGACCAACCGGACAGCAGCATCCAGACCGCCAGTTGCAGCGACTACATGCAAGCCATACCCAAGCACCAGCAAGCCACGCCATCAGTGTCCACCTGGGGCGACCAAGGCTATTTCAGCTATTGGCTAAACGACAGTAATGCTTGGATTTACCCACTGTTGCACAACGCCGAGGCGGAACTGGAAAAATTGGCGGCAGATTTACAAGGCTTATCGCTCAACCCATTACAAATCCGCGCCCTTAACCAAGCAGCACGTTCCGTACTCTTGGCACAAGCTTCCGATTGGCCCTTTATTATGAAATCCGGCACCACCGTGGAATACGCCAAAAAACGCGTGAACGACCACATCGCCCGCTTCAATTATTTGCACGATTGCATCCGCAAAAACCGCATTAACGAACGCTATCTGTGTGCCTTGGAAATTATGGACAACATCTTTCCAAATATTGACTTTAAAGACTACCAATCCGGCAAATTAACCACCCAATCGGGTGAGGAAACATTACAATATAAGTAATTTATGGGCATCTAAACGACTCGATGACGGGGAACTCAATGGATAAAATTCGACTGCTCTATTCAGAAAACATGATTAGCCGTAAAAAACACCGGCCTGAACAAGTGTTGAACTTTTTTATGGTTGTTGAAAACCTCCATTACGACAAACAAGTGGATGTCATTTGGGCGGGCGAAGATCAGGAATGGCATGCCATGCCTGCAAAGTTTCATAGCAAATTGGACGGTAACCGCGAATATTGGCTAGCCACCGCCACCATCCGCGCGACTGCCGAACAATCCCTGCCGGGCAACATTGAATTTAGCTTATGCTTCCAAAGTAAAGGCGCTATCTACTGGGACAATAACCACGGAAAAAACTATAAAAGCCAAGCTGATTGCGGCGTCATCCTGAACGAACATGTAGTTTTGCAAAACGTCCATTTCAGCGAATCTTTTACCGAAAACCAAAAGTACATTCCCGTAACGGTGGCAGTTGCCGGCGACTTGGCTGCACAACAGGTCAGCATCCATTGGAGCAGCGACAATTGGCGGCACTCCAAAACCACGCATTGCCATTTCCAGCGCCAATATTGGGATAAACAATATGCAAGCAACGCCAGAAACCCCAACCAAAATGGCGTACAAATCTGGAAAACTTGGCTGAAAGTCGGCTATGCCTTCCGCGTTGAATACAGCATTTGTTGCATAAGCGAAGAACAAATTGTCTGGGACAACAATGCCGGTAACAACTACAGCATTTCCAGAAAACAACTGCAAATGCTGACCCTCAACTTGCACTGCTACCAAGAAGAAGACCAAGACCATAAGTTCTCGCTCATCGCCCAAGCCATCAGCGACCACCAAGTTGACATCGTTTGTTTCCAGGAAGTGGCAGAACTTTGGAACAACGGCATGGGTGATTGGCAATCCAACGCCGCCCGAATCATCAATGACCGCTTGCCAGAACCGTTCCACCTTTACACCGACTGGTCGCACTTAGGTTTTGACCGCTACCGCGAAGGCTTGGCAATTTTAAGCCGCTACCCGCTTAGCCAAACCAGAGCCCTGTACGTATCCGATAGCCAAGACCCTTACAGCATCCACTCGCGCAAAGCATTGATGGCTGAAATCATCATCCCCTATTTGGGACCGATCAACGTCTTCTGCGCACACCTGAGTTGGTGGGAAGACGGCTTTGCCAATCAATACAAGCGTTTACGCGAATGGGCAAAAACCAAACAAGAACCCGACACGCAAGCAACCTTGCTATGTGGCGATTTTAACGTGGCAGTCGGATCAAAAGGCTACCAATTGGTTCTGGAATCTAGCGATTACGAAGACCAATACCTCGCCGCCAATCCCGACATTTTGGCAGAACAAAACTTCCGCCAAAAAGACCCCTACTGGCAAAACTACCAGAGCCATGATTACCGCATTGATTACATGTTCATTAACAAATCCAGTGATTTAAAGGCTGTCGCAGCCAAGTCGCTGTTTACTGACAGCGATTACGGGCGCGTCTCTGACCATTGTGGTTATTTAATGACTTTCGAACCGAAGTAAACACAACACAAATTCTGCAGAAACCCGACACCGGCATGGACACCCCAGAAACCGACAAGGATGTCACCCCAGTCAAGCCAACCGAAGACGGTGCCAAGTTAAAAAATTAAAAGGAGGTTCTGAATGTTCGCCGAACAATTCGCCAAGCCTGTCCACGCCAATCTGGGCGGCTATTTCCAAAGGATCAACGATTTTGGCGATGTTTTTGACATCCGCTGGGGCAAAATCGAGTTCGACGTCTTTCATGGCATGCAAGCCAACCTTAAAGTCATTCTTCGCGTCTACCGCCCCAACGCCATCTGCGAAACCTACATTGTTGATACCGACGCCAGCAACGCGCAATGGAATTACCACAAACGTTACACGCGCGACTTTTACCTGCTGCCCCAATCCAATACCCTAGGCCCTGCACACTGTGTTAAGTTTTCCTTTCTGATCCATCTTGGCGAACATTCCATCCCGTCCGAACATGAATACATTTTCATGGAACACGCGCAACTGCATGATGGACAACCACAACACCACGCCATCAGCCACGAATGGGCAACAACCAACCATTACCGCGCCCACGAGCTGAACGCCGCCGAACTGCAAAGCGATGCCGACTGGTACAAACACCATTTTGATACCTTGCAGCTCACGCCCAAATTCACCAAAGGTATGGTCAATCATCCGTACCATCCCAAACGTTACCTCCATGACCAAATCGACAACGTCATCCGCAGCAAACGGGAAAACCCCAACCGGCTTTGCACCATTAAAGTCAGCGTAGATTGCATCGACGACACCGACTTTACCAGCCACCTGATCCACGCCAGCCAGCACAACGTCTTGGTACAATGCGTTGTCGATTGGCGCAAAACCACGCTTACCAACAGCCAAAACTACGCGCGCCTCAAACGCGCACGCGTCGAACTGATTGGCGTATTTTGCACCCCCAAACACCATCTCATTGAAGTGGAACCGGATATGCACACCAAATTTGTCATCTTCAATGACGAAGATTGCATTTTAGGTTCGTTCAATATTACCTTCGACCGTTGGTGGGCGAATTGGGAATCGGGTATGACCTTCCATTCCAAAGGCGTATGCCGCTTGCTCGACAACATTTTCCAAAGCCAACGCGGCGGAGTTATCCAAAAATACGGCATCGACCCGTTCAGCCCCTTCAACCTGCTGTACACCTTTGGACGCCACACCATCAGCAACGGCAGTATCTACCGCCCGCACCACGCCATCTTGGCGGAAATCCACCGCGCCCGCCATGCCATTAAACTGTCGCTGTTTTTGATTGGCGATTTGCTCGGCGACCACCACGACAGCGTCGTCAACGCGCTGATCCAAGCCAAAAACCGAGGTGTGTATGTGCATATCCTGTTTAATGGGCATTTGGCAAGGGAAGGCAAAATTGGCGTGGCAAGACCCATGCACGAAGAATTGCAACGCCCGCTGTTGCCCGCCGTGCAACGGCTAAAATCCGCCGGTGTCGTGGTGGGTTTGGTGTACGGACAAGATGACCACCCCGTGCCGTATTCGCCCATCCATTCCAAATATTGCGTGATTGACGACTACATCGTCTTGGAAGGCAGCTTCAATTGGTACAACACCTCGGTGTTCTCGCACGATTTGCTGGTGATTGCAGCCAACCATGAAATCGCCAAACCGTATTTGTTCGAATTTGAACAAATACAACGGTCGTTCAGGGTGTTTTACTGATTGCCTGATTTTTCAGGGCGTTTGCACAGGGCTGGCGACTATCAAATTGACAGTCCGTTTTTTTAAGCCTTTGCCCACGGATTTTTCCGTTCATCCTGAGCTTGTCGAAGGATGAACGGAAGAGGTCAGCATATAAAATCACGCCGCTTTTTTAAGCGTCCAAGGCGCAGGCGCACGCACCGCCTCCCAAACCGGGCTTTCAATCGTCAAAGCCAATTGTCTGACCAATTCCAGCATCCCCTGATAACCTTCATAACCAAATTCGCGCTCTTGGTTGATGTCTAAAAAGGGAATTTTCGCTTTCAAAGCCGTGTACATATTGCGGCCTCCGGCGATCAAAATATCGGCCTTATAATCGTGGACGACTTTTAATAAGGCTTTTGGGCTGCCGTCGTTAATCATCAGCGTGTCTTCGCCCATCAGCTCGCGGATACGGGCTTTGTCTTCCTCGGTGGATTTGTTCGTTCCTGTGGCGACCACCACCATACCTAAATCCTGCAACGCAGAAATCACCGACCAGCTTTTTACCCCGCCTGTGAACAACAACACGCGTTTGCCTTTCAGTCGCGCTTTCCACGGTTCCAAAGCGGCGCGGATGCGGGTTTCTTCGCGGGCAATTAAGGCTTCGGTACGGGCAGTCAAATCGTCATCATTCAAGGCTTTGGCGAAATCGCGCAAAGCCAAACTGGTGTCGGTGATGCCGTAAAAACTGCCTTCAAACCACGGGGTTTTGTATTTTTGCTGTAATTTACGGGCGACATTCACCATCGCTTTCGAACACACCATCATATTCACTTCAGCTTTGTGCATGGTCTGCACTTCGCGGAAACGGGCATCGCCGGATAAAGTGCATAACACTCGTAAACCCAGCTCATCTAGCAACGGCAAGACATGCCAGAATTCGCCTGCGATGTTGTATTCACCGACTAAGTTCACGTCATGGATTTTGATGGGGCTGTTTTCGGGCAGAGGATCAGGATCGCGTTTACCGATGACATGGTTGACCATCGCATCGCCAGCAATGCGATTGCCCAAGTTTTTCGTGCCATAAAATCCGGCACAATCAATCGGCACAACCGGAACACCCCAATGTGCTTCGGCGGATTTGCAGACGGCGTTGATGTCATCGCCAATCAACGCCGGAACACAGGTGTTATAAACAAACACGGCGGGCGGTGCGTAGGTGTCGATGGCTTGTTTGATGGCATGGAACAGGCGTTTTTCGGCACGGCCCATGACAATATCTTGCTCGGTCAAATCTGTGGTCATGCCGATGCGGTATAAATCCGCGCCGGATGAGCGTGTGCCTCGGTTATCCCACGAACTGCCCGCACAAGCGATAGGGCCGTGAACGATATGGGCGACATCGGCTATCGGTAATAAGGCAATCTGCGCGCCATCAAACGCGCAACCACCCGCCGCCGAACCGGGTTTAGGTTTAGCGCAACCGGATTTTTCCTTTTTGTTATGCTCGCAAGCAGGTTCGTCGAGCAAAGCGGCAATGTCTTTGGTGGTTTTCATGGCGTTGATCCTTTAGCGAGGGTTTATAAACTTAAGGCAAATCGTATGCCACTACTTATTTATTTGAATTTATTAACTATTTTTACAGACACTTTGTCGTTAAACTAACAATGACTAAAACAGGCATTTGGAGTCCAAAACAAGTTTTGGACTCCCGCCCTAACGGCGTTGTGCTTAAAATGGGTTATCAAGACCTTTTTAAACCCGCAACAAGGCCTTTGCCATACGCTCGGACAATTGCTCTTCAACAAATTGCGGTTCGTTGGGTGGATACAATTCCACTTCATCCAATTCGAAACCGTAATCTTTGCCTAGGGCGATTAATTCCCTGATCTTTTGTACCGCCAACAGTTTTTCTTTCAATTCTGGGTCGGTTTTTGCCTGTTCGGAAAAGGCTTTGATTTGGGCGATAGCCATGATGTTGCTCCTTTATATAGTGTTGCTTTGGGTTAACCAAAAGCGGTTGGTGAAAAATTTACTGTAGGGTGGGCAGGCTTTTTTTGCCCACCTTGTTCGAATTTTGATGGTGGGCAAAAAAGCCTGCCCACCCTACTTAAATGCTATATGGCGAGGCGATCCACTCCTTCAAAACGGTGGCATCGCGCTCCGGCAAATACGAAAAATCGCCGCTTAAATCCTTATAAACGGCAACGCCGCAATTCGGTGTGACGCCTTTGCCTTTAAGCAGGTAAAAAAACCACGCCATCGGATAACCGGCTTGGCGGTCAAACCGCGTCAACAAGTTATGTAGCGGCAAGCCTTTTTTGCCTTGCACATCATCCAATTGCGGTAGGTTTTTGGCTTGGGTATTAATCAGTTCGACGTTGATTTGCTGTTCACCAAAACGTCCGGTGTGGCGGAACGGGCGGACAATCCAATCTTCACTTAACGCGGTTTGTTGGCCTGCGCTGCTGCGGTTCCAATCATCCATAAAACGTTGTACAGGATGGCGTTCAGGATGGTGGCTGTTCAGTTCCGCCATAAACACTGCCACATCGGTTTTGCGTCGATAGGCATAACGCGCCGAGCCAATGGCAAATGCGTCAACGTATTCAGGGGTCAGCGGGTCGATAAACTCTTCCAAATCGTCGGGCGGCTGACTGGGGCTGACCAGCAAGCGGTCGGAGACTTCACGAATTTTGTCGATGTCCACTTGGATGAAGTCTTCGGCATGACAGCCGATTTGGATGACAAAATATAAGGTGTTGCCCGTTTGCCGCGTGGCGATCAGTTGTTGCTCACGGGTGTGGTCGATTAAAGTTTGTAAATCTTTACCGCATTCGATGTAAGTGCGTTCAGACCATTCCACCAAATCGCTGGCGATACGGTTGCCGTGCATATCGACGATGCCACCTAAGCGATACCATTCACTGCCTGTGCGCGCCAAACGCACGGGGCAATCTGGAATTAGGGCTTGGATTTTTGCCAGCAAGGCTTCATCGCCCGCCGCTGGCAAGGTGGTTTTACACAGTTTCGCCAGTTGCGGGCCGTCCAGCGGTGACGCAGGGGCGAAATGTTGAATAAAAGGTGCCGCCGTCATTTCAGTTCCGATGTTGGGGATTGGCTGGCAAGACGTGCCTGCACTGCCGCTTGCACGTCGGGTTCAGGGTCATCAGGCAAATCACGCAAGGCATCGGCGGGGACACGTTGCACGGCGGTGTAGCGCACCACCCAATCGGGGTCGTTTAACAAGGCCACCGCATCTTCCGAATCGATACGCTCGGCGATAATGCGCCGCACTTCGGGCGCTTCATCGTGCGCCATCAACGCCAGGCTGACTTCCGGCAAACGTTCGGCAACTACTTTCCGCACTTCCACGTCGCGGTCACGGATCAACCGGAACAAACGGCCTTGCGGTAAGCGACGGGCGACAGTGAGCCGCACGATGTAGTCACTGTCGTCCGCCAGTTGTTCTAATTGTTCGGTGGGGATGCGGTCGGCAACCGTCATGCGCACTTCGCGGTCAGCGTCGTTGATAAGGGCGTTGAGTTGCGTAGGCGGCAAACGGTATGCCACTGCTCGGCGCACCACTTCGTCTTCGTCATTGACCATTTCCAGCAAGGCTTTTTGCGGCGCGTAACGCACGGCAATTGCCCGCCGCTCCCAGAACGGGTCATGCAGATAATGTTCGGCATAAGCGGGGTTGATCCGCAAGAAACGGTCAATTTGCCGCCCGCTTTCGGCCGTTATACACGTATCGCCAGGCATACAACGTCCCATCAGCAAGGTTTTGCCGCGAAATGGACATAGGCTGCAATCGGCAACAGGCAGGGTAACTGGGCTTTCTTGACCTGACATGGGCAGTTCCGTTTACTCAGGGATAATTTCGGCAACGACAACACCCGTTGCGGTTTCTAAATCGGAAGTCAGGCACAGGCAATGCTCACGTCCGTCGATCAGATACAGGTTAAATGCTTCCTGTGCCAGCACGGGCGTGTGGTTGGGCAAATCATCATCCATGCAATAAGTGAAATGGATGGGTTGATGGGTTTGCCTGAGCGTGGAGACAGTCTCGTCACATACGCCTAGGGTTTGTAGGGTTTGGGCGATGGTTTGGAGTTGTTCGTTGGTTATCATTTGAATTCCTTTTTTATAGGGTAGATAGCCGATATAGGATGTGGACGAAGGTAAAGTGTAGGTGCGAATTTATTCGCACGAGTCGCACTCGATTTGAAAAAATGCGAATAAATTCGCACCTACAAAACCAATTATCCAACCGCTTCCTGCTCAAACTTAAACCGTTCGCTCGCTTCAATCCCCATCGCTTTTGCCAACCACGGCGGCGGTGAACCTGCCATCACGGTTTGCAATTGCGCGATAACATCCGCCAAGCTAGCGATAGCTTCCAAGCGCATCGGATGGATGCCGAGTCGGACGATTTTCGCCGCCGCCGGGCCACCCACTGAGGCGACATACACCACTTTGCAATCTTGTAACTGTTCGGCGCGGAAGACGTTTTTGTCATCCACCACCAAACCACCAGGAATTTCAGCAGTGCGAATGTCGATCAATCGGGCTTCATCGGCATTGACTTGGTAAACCATAAACCAAGCGCAGTTGCCGAAATGACCGTTGACGTGGATAGCATCATCGCTTGCACAAGCAATACGTACCGAATTGGGCAAATCGCCGTCTTGGTACGCTTGCGCGCTGGGCAGGATTTTGTCGGGTGCAGTATTGCTAAGGATGTTTAAAGCCTGTTGCAACACTTGGCTATCAACTTGGGCAAAAACACCGCCATCAGCCACTTGAAAGTCAGTCAGGCTGATGGTGGCGATTTTGCTTTCCGTCATCGGCGCGTCTACACAATCCGACAATACGGCAAGCAATTGCTTAGTGTCGGTGTTGGGCAAGGCGCGGGCGGCTAAGGCGATGCGTAAGGCCAGTTCCCGTGAGAGCGCGTTCTGGCTCATGGCCTTATGCCTCTAACGGTAAGATGCAGTTGTCAATCGGGCAAACCTTGACGCATTGCGGCACGTCAAAATCACCTTCGCATTCGGTACAGGTGCGTTTGTCGATTTTAAAGACGATTGCGCCTTCGGTGATGGATTGGGTGGGGCAAACAGGTTCGCAGTCGCCACAAGAAATGCAGTCTGCTTCAACAATATAAAGGGCCATTAGTCTTCTCCTGAATCTAAGCGTTTTGCGCGTAAGGTAATGGGGAAGTCGGGCATGGGAATCGGTTCAAAGTAATATTTTGAGCCATCTGCCAGTAGGACTTCGCCGCCCCATTTGTCAGCGGCATCAAATTCGACGGATTCCGCGACTTCTTCCAAGTCTTTTTTCGGAACGTAGAAGACCAACTTGCCTTCCGGGTTTTTTTTCAACATGACGCTAGGCATTTGGGTTCTCCGTTGATGGTTTGAAATACAAAAAGCCCTCTCCAGCGGGAGAGGGTTGGGTGAGGGGAAAAGGCCAAAGCTATTTTATTTCCCTCATCCCAACCTTCTCCCTAAGGGAGAAGGAGTATTTCGTTAACGAATTAAATCGTAGTTATAATCCGTTGTACCCATGCCTTTGGTTTCTTTATCCAACTGCTCCAATACGGCATTGACCAGGGTGGTCAGCATGTAGATTGCGCCTTCATAGCCTAAGGTGGTCATGCGGTGCAAATGGTGGCGGTCGAAAATTGGGAAACCGATGCGGATCAGTGGCACTTCATCCTTTTCGCCTTTGTAAAAGGTATCGCGTTGGATGAATTTGCCGTAGGAGTTGCCGATCATGAAGTCCGGTTTGTTGGTGAACATCAAGGAGCGGAAATGCCACAAGTCTTTGCCAACGTGGATTTGGGTGTTTTTGCCATAAGGTGATTCCGCGCAGATTTTTTCCATCGCTTTCAACCAACGTTTGTTGGCGTGGTTGCACAAGACATCAGAAGGTTCTGCACCCAATTCCAGCAAGAATTTGGTCATACCCATGACGAAATCGGCATCACCGTACAACGCAAACTTTTTGCCATGTAGCCAAGCGTGCGAGTCGGTAATCATGTCCACCAAACGTCCGCGTTCCAATTCCAAGGAGGTGGGGATTTCTTTGCCAGTCAGTTTGGAAATGGTCATCAAAAACTCATCAGTCCATTCCAAGCCCATCGGAATGTTGATGGCAGTGGCAGGTTGATGCCAGATGTTTTGCACGAACTTTTTAGTTTTTTCCAACTGCCAAGGTTGCAACAAGATGGTATCAATCGCATTTGGCGCGTCTTTGACTTCAGCTTGGGTAGTGCCGCCTGCGTACATGCGGAAGGTACCATCAGCTGGCGTATCCAACACTTCAGACGGATCGCTCAACAAGGAATAATCCACACCCATTTCCTTCATCATGCGGTGCATAACGCGGAAATTGCCCAAGTAAGTTTCAAAGCCTGGCACGAGGTTGATTTTGCCGTTGCTGCCAACGGCTTTATCTTCCATGTGGTTGAGCGTGAAATACTTCGCCATGCCTTCGAACATGTTGTCCCAACCTGTAGTATGGCTACCAACGAAACTTGGGGTATGCGCGAATGGAGTTGGGAATTCTTGCTCGATATGTCCGGCTTTTTTGGCGTTGTTAATGAACGCGTTCAAGTCGTCACCGATAACTTCTGCCATACAAGTGGTGGAAACCGCGATGATGTCCGGTTGATACAAGGCTTTGGCATTTTCCAAGCCCGCAAACATGTTTTTCTGTCCACCGAAAACCGCCGCATCTTCTGTCATAGAATCCGATACGCAAGCGATAGGCTCTTTGAAATGACGGTTGAAGTAGGTACGGAAGTAAGCGACACAACCTTGTGATCCATGGACGTAAGGCATGGTTTTTTCAAAACCCAAGGCACACAAAACAGCGCCGAGTGGTTGGCAAGCTTTAGCTGGGTTAACAGTCAAGGCTTCACGGTTGAAGTTCAGCTCTTGGTATTCTTTAGTCGTGGTCCATTGGAACACTTCATCAATTTTTTCTTGCTCATGACGTTCTTCATAAGCGTTGCGTTTGTTAGCCAGGTTTTCTTTGTATTCGTCCGTTCTGAATAAAGGATAGCTGGGTTGGATGTTATCGACTTGTTGGCTCATGGTAATCTCCTACGCGCCACTAATCTGTGGACGACGTGTTGAAGTAGGGTGGGCAGGCTTTTTTGCCCACCGTGTGGCAATCGTATTGGTGGGCAGAACAGCACTGCCCACCCTACACAAAACTTACGCTGCGACTTTCACCGCTTCGCTACTCGCATCTTTTTTCCAAGGTGCTTTCACTTGTTTCCAGCAAGGGTTGTTAATCGTCATGTCCATATCGCGGGCGAAGATGGCAAAACCGTCATAGCCATGATAAGGGCCTGAATAATCCCAAGAGTGCATTTGCCGGAATGGAACGCCCATTTTTTGGAAAATGTATTTCTCTTTGATACCAGAACCGATCAAGTCAGGTTGGACGCGTTTAACGAACTCTTCAAACTCGTAGCCAGTGACATCGTCATACAACAACGTGGCATTGCCCATTTCTTTGATAGTACGGTCGTAATCGTCGTTGTGACCGAATTCGTAACCTGTACCGACGACTTCCATGCCTAAATCTTCATACGCACCGATCACATGGCGAGGACGCAAGCCACCGATGTACAACATCACGCGTTTGCCTTCCAAACGAGGTTTGTATTTAGCGATAACCGCTTCGTATTCCGCTTCATATTTCTTGATAACGCGTTCTGCACCTTCTTTGATGACATCATCAAAGTGGGAAGCAATACGGCGTAAGCTTTCAGCGATTTTGGTAGGGCCGAAGAAGTTGTACTCAATCCAAGGAATTTTGTACTTTTCTTCCATGTGCCTTGCGATGTAGTTCATCGAACGGTAGCAATGGATCAGATTCAGCTTCACTTTTGGCGTGTTTTCAATTTCAGCCAACGTACCGTCACCAGACCATTGGGCGACCACGCGCAAACCCATTTCTTCCAACAAAGTACGGGAAGCCCACGCATCACCGCCGATGTTGTAGTCGCCGATAACGGCAACGTCATAAGGTGTGGTTGGGAAGCTGTCATCACCGTCACGGTTACCTAACACCCAGTCACGTATAGCATCGTTAGCAATGTGATGGCCTAAGGATTGCGATACACCACGGAAGCCTTCGCAACGGACAGGCACAACGGGTTTGCCGATTTCTTTGTTACCTTTTTTGGCAACCGCTTCAATATCGTCACCAATCAGACCAATCGGACATTCTGATTGGATGCTGATGCCTTTGTGCAGCGGGAACAGACCCTCAATCTCAGTAATGATTTTCGCCAGCTTTTTGTCGCCGCCGAATACGATGTCCTTTTCGGTGAAATCAGAAGTGAAGTTCATGGTACCGAAAGTGTTTACGCCAGTTGTACCAACGTAATAGTTACGGCGACCAGCGCGGGAATATTGACCGCAGCCAACTGGGCCGTGGCTTATATGGATCATGTCCTTGATCGGGCCCCAGACCACACCTTTTGAACCGGCGTAAGCGCAACCACGGATGGTCATCACGCCAGGCAAAGATTTGCGGTTTGAAGTAATACATTTGTTGGATTTTTCGAGCGATTGGTCGTTGACTGCCAAATGTTTGGCGCGGTCTTTCTTGGCCTGTTCGGGATAAATTTCCAGAACTTCCTGAATCAACGCTTCGGTCTCTTCTCTGGTTAAAGCTGCCATGTGTGTTCTCCTACGGATGTCATGGATAATCTTCCATCGACATGGTTTGAGGAAAGGAGGCCGCAAAGATATTTAGCGGTAGAGACGTTGCAGTGCAACGTCTGTACAGTGCAACGTCTCTACATTGCCTAAATCCTTGCGGTTATTCTTGGTAGAGACGTTGCACTGCAACGTCTGTACACTGCAACGTCTCTACAGTGCAACGATTATTAAGCTACCGCTTCCGCCGCAGCAGTTTTACCCACTACAGACTCGTCTTCTTGTTCCAAAATACCGAATTCCATCATCAATTCTTCCAACTCATCCATAGTGATAGGCGCAGGAATGATGAAGTTAGTGTTATCGCGGATTTTAAGAGCCAACTGACGATATTCATCAGCTTGTTTAGCGGTTGGATCGTATTCGATAACGGTCATACGGCGGATTTCAGCGCGTTGAACCACGTTGTCGCGTGGGATGAAATGGATCATAGTTGTGCCGATTTTCGCAGCCAAGGCAGAGATCAGTTCATCTTCACGGGCAGTGTTACGTGAGTTACAAATCAAACCAGCCAAACGCACGCTGCCAGAGTTAGCGTATTTCACAATACCTTTAGCAATGTTATTGGCGGCATACATCGCCATCATTTCGCCGGAAACAACGATGTAAATTTCTTGCGCCTTGTTTTCACGGATTGGCATGGCGAAACCACCACACACAACATCCCCAAGAACATCATAAAAAACGAAATCCAATTCATCGTCGTAAGCCCCTTCTTCTTCAAGGAAGTTAATCGCCGTGATAACACCACGACCTGCACAGCCAACGCCTGGCTCTGGGCCGCCGGATTCAACGCATTTGATGCCGCCGTAACCGACTTTCAACACGTCTTCCAATTCCAAATCTTCCACGCTGCCTGCTTCCGCAGCCAAGCTCATGATGGTAGTTTGTGCTTTTGCATGTAAGATCAAACGGGTAGAATCAGCTTTAGGGTCGCAGCCGACGATCATTACTTTGTTGCCTAATTCTGCCAAAGCAGAAACCAAGTTTTGTGTGGTAGTCGATTTACCGATACCGCCTTTACCGTAAATTGCACATTGACGTAATCTTGCCATGATCTTCTCCTAGTAGGATGTTGTGGTTGATGACGTTATGCTTAAAGCAACCAGCGTGCCAATTCAAAAAAACGACTTAATTAATTGATTTTTAATGGTTATTTTGAGAGTTTTGCGAGGAATGCTGGTTGGATTTCAGACATTCGGGGTTGGGGGCTTGTAGGCTTGCTGACAGTGGGGTTATAGGTTGATCTATGTTTTATACCGATATATGTAGCAATCAATCCTAAAATATTGTCGTGGAATGATGTCTGATAAAAGGAAGATGGATTTAAAAGGCTGGCTGCAATCACATTCGTTGTGTAAGCATGTTCTTGCATTAACTGCCTCGAACTCTAGTAACTGCATTCGAAACGTTGAGTTAAGTAAAACAAAGTATTTTTTCTATATTAACGACCTACAAATCCCTCTACTTGATAACAATGAACGATATTTCTTGGCAACATCGCCCAATTCCTAAAAATACTGCATCGGAAATTGTTTCCATGATCGAGCGGAACCAATTGCTAATTGACCGATTTACTGATTGGCCAAGCTTTCATGATGCAGAGGTGCTGAAACTAACTTTTGAGCGTGGTAACCATCTTGAAATTATTGAAACAGACGCATGGAGTAAGCGTATTCCTGAAAGCTTAACTGCAAGCTTTTATGTTTTTGACTGGCGATATGGAGCTGAATCCCCACCATATCGGGAAACTATTGTGACGATTCGTTTTGAAAGTTTTGGTCGTTTTGGGCTAGATGGTTTTAATTATCAAAACCCCATAATAGGTCTTGGTATTACGAAGGAATATTCCGAAAATCTAAAAAAGGAATTGTTCGCCGTGGATTGGGGAAGGACTGCGCTACCACATGAAGTCTCGTTTACTTGTGAACGTATTGTGATTGAATCAGTTGAGCCAATCACATGGCCTAATCCACTTGCAAAATGGAGCGCACCAAATTAGTCAGGTAGGGTGGGCAACGCTTTTCTGCCCACCGTTTACAACAGATGAAAAGCAAATTGTCATAAAACCAACAAAACACCTTCCTTTAAATCCCATACAAATCAAACAGATAATTTATTAAAAAACTTGGATTACTTCTTGCTTAAAGCCTTACTATTTAAGCCTTCAAGGAGTTTTCCATGACATCCGCGCTGTTTTCCCAAATCTTAGACGGTCTTTACGACAACAAAATCGTTCCCTACCTTGGCGCTGGCGTATTGTTTGATGCCAGCAATAAAACCACCGGACAAGCCATGCCTGCCACGAGCGATAGCTTGATTTTGGCGATGAACAACGGGCAACCGATGGCACCGAAATTAATGTACGAATTCCCCCGTGCGGCGATGAACTTGGAGCTGAAAAGAGGCCGTAATTTCCTTAGCCAATTCCTCACTAAAACCTACGGCGAAACCGAATGGACACGCGCCGCCATCCACGAATGGCTAGCCAATTGGAAGCCCGCGTATGTGATTGACGTTAACCGCGACACCCAATTGCAAGACAGCTATGCCGATGAAGAACATACCTTAATCGTCGGTGTCGCCCGCATCACCGCCAGCCAATTCCGCTATCGGATTTACCATTTTGATGGCAACCATTATTTTGAAATCACCCAAGACCAAGTTGATCCGCGCCTGCCTGTGTTGTTTAAACCGATGGGTACGCCAAAACCGGAAGCCAATTTTGTCGCCTCCGATGCCGATTATGTCGATTACATCACTGAACTGATGGGTGGTTTTGCGATTCCCGGATTTTTGAAAAATTACCGCAAAGACAAGCAATACCTGTTCTTAGGATTACGACTAAACCGTGATTCCGAGCGCATGGTGATGGCGGACATTATCCGCGATGGCGGCGAACCCAAAGGCTGGGCGTTGATTAAAAACCCCACCGATAAGGAAATCCGCTATTGCAAAAAAATCGGCTTGGAAATTGTTGATGCCGATGTTGCGGATTGGTTGGACGTGGTGGGCTATGGTTGTGAGCAGAAGCTGACAGCTTAAGTTTTTGTAGGGTGGGCTGAACGAAGGAAAGCCCATCAATTTACCCAAACGATGGGGTTCGCTCGGTGGGCAGAACAGCGTTGCCCACCCTACCTTGGTTTTCTATCGGTATCGTCACCCAACATGGACTTTTCAGGTTTTAAAAATCTAAACGGCCTTTTTAACGCTTGATGGATAAATTATGACCAACCCCAATCACCTCTACGAACTCCTGCTCGACTCCTGTAGTAGCCAAACTCAAGCTGACCGCATCTTAATTGGCTTGGTTTGGACGCTTTGCCAAGACGACCAAGAAGGCACGACGGGCTTGGCGATGAGTCCGGCTATCGCCACGCGTACTTTGGCGTGGTCTGGTACGTTAACAGGCAAACCGATCACCGACTTGGCGGCGTGGATTGTCGATTGGGAGCCCTACAAAGCCACAGTGGCGATGGCGGCGATCAATTGTTGCCTAAATGCTCGTGCCTTACCCGAATCGGTGTTATTGCCTAGCCATCCTGAACACCCAAATCTGACGGTTTTCGAACATTTCCTACCGCAAATCCAAGGAAAAAACGTGGTGGTGATTGGGCATTATCCCGGTATCGAGCGTTATCAAAGCCAAATGCAACTGACGGTATTAGAACGGCAACCCCAACCCGGCGATTTGCCCGATGCCGCCGCCGAATTTCTATTGCCCAAAGCCGATTGGGTATTCCTAACCGCCAGCTCGATTCCCAACAAAACCTTTCCAAGATTGGCGGAATTGGCAAGCAACGCCAAAACCGTGTTGATGGGGCCGACCGTACCGTGGTTGCCGCAATTGCATGAATTTGGCATTGATTATCTGGCAGGCGTGGAAGTGGTCGATGCCAATGCTTTGTACCATATCGCCGCGCAAGGTGGCGGGGTGCGAATTTTTGCTGAAGGCGTGTGTTACCGCGTTGCCGAACTTACGCCGATATACAACATGGCTTGGTTGAAACAACAGATCGCCGACTGCGCCGCTGATAAGCAGCGGTTAACAGCAGAGATGGATACGTGGTATGGCGCGGGTAATAGCCGTCGTTTTCCCGATTATCGGGTATTGGAAGAATGCAATGCCCGTTTGTCGCGTTTGGATAGTAGTTACAAATCGTTGTGGGATCAGTCGTAATTGAGTTTATACGCGATTGATGCGCCTCCTGTCGTCGGCACATCCTATAACGACCACAATTTTAATTCCGATGTAGGATGGGCTGACGGCAGGAAGCCCATCCTTAAACCGACTAGCACTCAGTCAGCATTGTTTTGTCGGGTTGTAGGTGCGAATTCATTCGCACCGTGCGGATAAATCCGCACCTACACAAAAATCATGACCGATATTTTAAGATTGACTGAAAATTAGTTTGATGAGCATCCTATCGTCAGCCCATCCTACGATGCTAAATTTTGGAAACAAGAGTCCAGATGACTACCGATAATCTATTCCAAAACCACCGCCTACTGCTTTATTACAAAGGTGACATCAGCGCCTTGGTACTGTTTGCCCAGCAAGCCAACGGTAGCGTGTGTTTTCCAACCGCTTTGCCGTTGCTGTCCAGTGCTTTAGAGCATGAAGCCTTTGAAAACAGCAAAGTCAGCCTGCATCCGTCAGTGTTGGTCAATGCCATCAACCAGCATTTCCAACTCGATAATGACTTGCTCCAAGCCGAACCCTGCTTTAGCGAGCAAATCGACACACCCAGTGGCATCATCACCGTCCACATGGCGCGGTTTAAGTTGCTAGACCCTCCGCACCAATTGCTGCAAAGCCACCAATGCTCGCTGAAAACCTTACCCGAATTGCGCGGCAGACCGCCCGCTGAAATGGAATTGTTGCGCCGCGCTTATGTGCAAGTGATGGAAGGTTGATATGTTTGATTTTATGGACATGGATTTTAACGGTAGCACACCCACACCATCTGCCGGGCCTTATATCCCCGAAGCCAGCGATTGTATGCGCTGTGGGTTATGCGTCAACGTCTGCCCGACTTTCAAACTTTTCCAAACCGCCGAAGAAACTCCGCGCAACCGCATCCGCACCATCAGCAAAATCTTGTTGGAAAACCAAACTATTTCCGCTGTTGAGCGCGAACATTTGGACAATTGCCTGCAATGCCGCGCCTGTGAAACCGTTTGCCCTAGCAAAATGGCTTATGGCGAATTATTTGACCTAACTCAAGCGCAATTGCCAAACACGCCGAATTGGCTGGGCAAATTGGCCTTTGGTTTGATTGCTAACAAACGTTGGCGGCAACGTTTAATGCCGTTGCTGACGTTGTATTTGGCATCGGGTTTGCGAAAACCTTTGCGCTGGACGGGCTGGTTAAAAAAGTTACATTTAGCTGAGGCCGAAGCCTTATTAACGAAACCCAATCTGAACAGCTTAGCATGGCAATATTCTGCTTCCAGTACAACGCGCGGGCAAGTCGCCTTGTTCACAGGTTGTATCGCCGAACAGTTCGACCAAGAAACTTTGAAAGCGGCAATCAAGTTGCTCGACGCTATCGGCTACGACGTTTTTGTACCGCCTGAACAAGGCTGTTGCGGTGCGATTCACCAGCATAACGGGCAATCCGCTGCACCATTAATTGCCAATAATATCAGCGTATTCAATGCTCTGAATGTCGATGCCGTACTCCATGCCGCAACGGGCTGTGGCGCGATGTTAAGCGAGTATCAACAGGAAGATAACGATGCAGCGGCAACCTTTAAGACACGTTTGCAGGACATCAACGCCTTTGTACTGGCGAATTGGCCTGAGGATTTGCACTTGCAGCCGTTGCCGGAAACTGTCGCTGTGCATGAGCCTTGCAGCCAACGCAATAGCTTAAAAAACCAGCAAAACATCTACGATTTGTTGGCAAAAATCCCACAACTGCACATTATCGCTTTAGCCGATAATGCCCTGTGTTGCGGTGCGGGCGGCAGCTATATGCTCACCCATCCTGAAAACGCCCAGCGTTTACGCGAGCTAAAACAGCAAACGATTACCGCCGCCCAAGCCGATTGGCTCGTCAGCAGCAATTTTGGTTGTGCGGTTTTTCTGCAACAAGACGGTGTAAAACTTGTGCATCCATTGCAGCTAGTGGCCCGACAGCTAACAAAAACGCCCACCTAAACCCGTTTAACTGCCCGACAAACACAAGCGTTAATTCAACTCTTGCTGCAAAGCCTAAAGTTTTTTGCTTGAATAACGTCCGAATTGGGTAAAATAGCAAGAATTTTTTCAGCAGTTATTGATGTACGTGAAAGCACACTTAGAAAACCTAGTCCAAACCCCTATCCCTACCAAACACGGCGAGTTCATCCTGCATTATTACAGCAACAATGTAGACGCCAAAGAACACATTGCCTTGGTTAAAGGCACTGTTGCGGGACACGAAAACGTACCCGTACGCATCCATTCCGAATGCTTTACCGGCGATGTGTTGGGTTCCCGACGTTGCGATTGTGGCGAACAGCTCGATATGGCCTTGCAGCTGATCGCCAAAGCCGGTTCCGGTGTATTGATTTATCTGCGCCAAGAAGGCCGTGGCATCGGCTTGCTGAAAAAACTGCAAGCTTACAACTTGCAGGACATGGGAATGGATACGGTCGATGCCAACTTGCATTTAGGCTATCAGGCCGACGAGCGCGAGTACACCATCGCCGCCCTGATGCTGGAAGACCTGGGAATCAAATCGGTACAGCTCATTACCAACAACCCTGAAAAAATTGATGGCCTTAAAGCCTTGGGCATCAATGTCGCAGGGCGCATTCCTGTTGAGGTCGTCGCCCACGACAGCAATCGCGATTATTTAAAAACCAAAGCTAAAAAAATGGCGCATATGCTGTCCGAGCCTAAAAACGAACAAGACTAAGCCAGCATGGTGTCCAGAATCATCATCACAATGAACCCCGCCATCAGCGCAAAGGTTGCATAGCGCGAACGCCCATGGCTATGGGTTTCGGGGATGATCTCTTCGCTGATGACAAACAACATGGCACCCGCGGCGAAGCCCATTGCCAGCGGCAATATCGGCTGGAAAAGCGTCACCATAGTAATACCCAACAAGCCGCCAACCGGTTCGACCAAACCGGTCAAAGTGGCAATCGCCACCGCCCGCCATTTGTTCATCCCCAAGCCCACTAACGGCAAAGCGACCGCCAAACCTTCCGGAATATTTTGTAAAGCAATGGCAATCGCCAATACCAAGCCATTTTTTAAGTCGCCGGTGCCAAAGCTGACCCCTACCGACATGCCTTCCGGAAAGTTATGCAAGGTAATCGCCACAATAAACAGCCAGATTTTATTGAACGAACGGATTTGCGAATCAACTACGCCTAAATGCACATGCGGCAATTTTCGGTCAGCATAATGCAAAAACAACGCGCCGGCGACCATGCCCAAAGAAACGGCATAAATGCCTTTGCCAGGCCAGACCACATTGCCGAAGGCGATACCTGGCATCAGCAAAGAAAAGGCCGTAGCCGCCAACATCACCCCCGCTGCGGCACCCAGCAAGCTGTTGAAAAGGTTCTCGGCAATATTTTTAAAGTATAACGCCGGCAATGCCCCCAACCCCGTCGCCAAACCAGCCAGAACGCTGGCGGCAAAGCCGATCACCACCAACTTGCCAAACATTAAGTACAAGCCGCCAAATACCAAAACCTGTGCCAACACAAATAAACCACACCAAACCGACCACCGCTGCAAGGGTGGCAAAGCCATAATGGCTTGGTAATGCGGCGAAGCGCAGAGCTGTTCGTTACGCGCCTGCAAAAAACGCTGAACTTTTGCTACCTTTTTGCTTATCTCGGACATAACCACCACCTTAGGATCAATTGCAACGGGGGTGTCCATTATAGCTATTAACGCGTAAATAATAAGGTTATTAAGGCTTGCCTATCGTTTGAGATGCGATAAAATTTTCCTAAATTCCCCGCCGGTGTAGCTCAGTCGGTAGAGCAGCGCACTCGTAACGCGAAGGCCGTAGGTTCGATTCCTATCACCGGCACCAAAATAACCACACCAACCACCCAACCTCTGCCGCAGGACTAAACAGCCATAGCCGCGCCTTTGTTTGCTGGTTTACAATAGCAGGCCGCCCTTTCCGATTGCTTCCTATCATGTCCGACCCGCAGCACAACTTATCCCAAAGCTTACTGAGCCTTATCAGCAAATTCTTCTCAAAAAACTTGCGCAGTGCTTACTACACCGCCAAGGAATCGATAGGCGAACATAAGCGCGATATTGTCGTTTACCAAGTCAACCAAGCTTGCCAAAGCTTGCAGGAGACACGCGATGAATTTGAAGATGCGCTGGAGCGTTTTAAAACCTTAGTGGTGATCAACGAGCATTCGCTGGAACATAAATACAACCTGCTCAACCGCCAATACCAATTCTGCCGCGTTAAAACCGAAGCGGTCAGCGATAGGATCAACGCCATCGAGCAAGTCAGCGAAGCGTTGTTTTTGGAATGGGAACGGGAACTTGGCGAATACAGCAACCGCGCCTTACAGCGCAGCAGTAGGCAACAGCTAAAAATGGCGCGGCAAAATTATGCGCGTTTGTTGAAGACGATGCGGAAAGCGGAAAGTAAAATCCAGCCGGTATTGTCGGCGTTTAAGGATCAGGTGCTGTTTTTAAAACACAACCTGAATGGTCGGGCTATTGCGGCATTACAGCATGAGTTTTTTGAGATTGGCTTGGATATTTCACAACTCATCCAAGCCATGGAACAGACGATTGCGGAGGCCAACCAATTTGTTGCGGTATTGGTTGACCAAAAAGCCTTGCCGAAGTTGTAATCTTATAATTTGTATAAAACGTCGTTGGCTTTGTCTTTCGCTGTTTCTTTACCTTTCGCGTTGCCTTTATGGCTTTCTTGATCGTTTCTTTCTTTACCAAACTTAGAAATCATATCTTCCCAGCTTGAGTATTGGTCGTAGCCTTTAAATCCTTCGGCTTTGCGTTTTTGGTAAACTTCCTTGCCCATTTCGATAATTTGCAATGGCGTTTTGCCACCCACAGCGTTTAGGAAATCGCCTTCGCCTTTAATGGAATCGCGGATTGTCCAGAACGACACTTCAAACTCAACGCGGCTTTCTGGAGCCAGACGATTTTTTAAACCTTTAACTGATTTAAAAGCCGTTTGCATGGTGTGGCCGTTGATTTCTTGGCCCTTGTTACAGGCCACTAGCGTTGTGCAACCCAGAACGAGCAAAAGAACAGGCAGTTTTTTCATAAAGATAACCTCGATGTCAATGATAGGTACGTGTTATGGTATTTTTAATTATTGTCCTTGTTGTTATACACGCCAGATTACAAAACACAAAGTAAAATGGTCAGTTATTATAACTCTGAGCTAAGCGATTATGCTGGAATTTATCCAATTATTAAAGCAAGGTTATCAAGCCATTATCAACCAAGCGAGTAGCGAAAATGGCCTTGCCGACAACCAGCGGCGCATCGGACAACTGCTGTTGGCGGAGGCCTTTCTCCGCAAAGGCCAATGGCTAAACCACTCCCGCCAACCCGCATTGCAGATCGCCGTGATCGGCCCGACACAAGCGGGCAAAAGCTCTTTGGTGAATGTGTTGCTCAATGACAGCATCGCCGGTGTCAGCCCGCTGGCGGGCTATACGCAACATCCGCAAGGCTTTTGCCACAACCTCAACGCCGATGATTGCCAAAGTTTACAAAGCTATTTTGGACGCTTCCAACAACTGCCCCTCAACCAACTGTCTAACGGTCGTCATGATTGCTACGCGCTGAGCGAATGCCAACAGCATTCCGAACTGTTGCCCAACTGCGTGCTATGGGATACACCCGATTTTGACTCCATAGACGCCAGCACTTACCGCGAAGGTGTGCTGCGCACCATCGCCTTGGCAGATGTCGTGATCTTGGTGGTCAGCAAAGAAAAATACGCCGACCAAAGCGTTTGGGAGATGATGGCCTTATTGGCAGATTTACATCAGCCTACACTCATCTGCCTGAACAAATTGGCGGACGGTTCGGAAAGCGTGCTGATCGCTTCCCTGCAAGAAAAATGGCAACAAGTGCGCGCGGACAAATTTCCCGACGTCGTGCCATTGCACTACCAAAAACACAGCGGTTTGTCGGAATGGCCGCAAAACCAGCGCAACCTGATTAAACAACTGTGCAAATCCGTTCAACACAGCAAGCAAAGCCGCTATGAACAAGCCTTGTTGCAAAAATACTGGTCAGCGTGGCTAGAACCCGTCTTACAGCAACATCAAGCGGTTGCCGAATGGCAAGGCTTGGTGGACGCCGCCATTAAAGAAGCGTTGGTCAACTACCGGCGCGATTATCTCGACCACCCCCACCATTACGAAACCTTCCAACAAGCCATGGCAGAATTGCTGACTTTATTGGAAATACCGGGTTTGGCAGGCTTTTTGACCGGCGCCCGCAAAGTGATGACATGGCCCATCCGGCAAATGATGAAACTGGGCAAAAAACGCCAGCACATCACCGACAGCAGCCAAGAAGTGCTCTTGCTGAACCAAATTGCCGAACACTTGCTGATCCAACTTGCCGACCAGCTGATGGAAAAAGCCGAACAAAACCGCCATAGCGCGTGGTGGAAAGCCTTTAACGGCTTGCTCAGGAAACAGCGCTTGCTGGTCTTGCAGCAGTTCAGCCACTCGGCAAAAAGTTACCATCTCGATTTTCAGCAAGATGTTGAACAAACCGCGCAACAGCTCTACAAAAAGCTGCAAGAACAGCCGCTGGTGCTGAACAGCTTACGCGCCACCCGTGTCACCGCCGATGCCGCCGCCATTGCCATCACCTTGCACACCGGCGGCATTGGCTTGCATGACTTGGTCATCGCCCCCGCCATGCTGACGGTCACCACCTTGCTGACCGAAAGCGCTATCGGCAGTTATCTGCACAAAGTGCAGCATCAGCTTAAGCAACAACAATTGGACACCGTCAAGCAAACCTTATTTATGGACAGCATCCACCAACAGCTGATGGCCTTGCCTGCGCAACTGTCGGATTTGGTGTACTTTTCTATTAGCCCCGCGCAAGTTCAGGCCGCGCAATCCCAACTCAGCGAAAAACGTCATGGCTTACGACTACTCTGACCTACTGGCGCAAGCCCAAGCTTGGCTAGCCCAAGCCCAAGCCCAAGGCTGGATGGGCAACGACCAACAACTTGCCGACCACGATAGCCAGCAACCTGAAAACCTGTTCAGCAATGGCGGCTCAAGGCCGTTGATCGTCGCCTTCATGGGCGGTACAGGTGTGGGCAAAAGCTCGCTGCTCAACCGGCTTGCTGGCAAGGCTATCGCCAAAGCGGGCGTCGAACGCCCCACTTCGCGCGAAGTGACCTTATATCACCACCGCAGCGTTCACTTGGAACACCTTGCCGAACAGTTTCCGCTTGCGCAAATCCGTATCGCCGAGCATGACGACCTCAGCAAACAGCACATCATCTGGATAGACATGCCCGATTTTGACAGCGTCGAGCAAGCCAATCGGCAGCTGGTCTTACAATGGCTGCCGTATGTTGATGTGCTGGTCTATGTGGTCAGCCCCGAACGCTACCGCGACGAAAAAGCCTGGAAATTGCTTTTGGCAGAAGGTGCGAAACACGCGTGGCTGTTTGCGCTCAATCAATGGGATCGCGGACAAGCCGCGCAATACCAAGATTTTTATCAGCAATTGCAAAAAGCCAGCTTTACCGACCCGCTGATTTTTAAAACCGTTTGCGGTGAAGAATCTGCCGAAGACCAATTTGCCGATCTGCAAAGCACCTTGCTGTCGTTAGCAAACAGTCACACCATTAAGCAATTGGAACAACGCGGCGTACACATACGCAAGCTGGCTTTGCGGGAAAATCTGGCCCAATGGCAAACGGCCTTAGGACCTGAGCCAGCGTGGCAGCAATTGCCAACGTTGTGGCAGCAGCAATGGCAAAAAACCAGCACACAATTACAACAAGGGTTTGCCTGGCCTGTCCAGCAATTCGCCAAACACTATGCCGAACACGCCGCCGACTTGCTGAACGGCACAACGGCTAAAATCCCGCTTTGGGATGAATGGGCGCAACTGCGTTTTGACGATGCTTTGGACGAGCTTATCATCAGCGCCGACCAACTAGGCCTACCTACCCTACCGGTTAAACAGCAATTGGCTCCGATACGCGCCAAAGCCGCCAAACAAGTCCGCCAACAAACCGAAGCCGCCGCCCGGCTCGCCTTGGCAAGCCCAGGCAACCCGTTGCAACGCGGCTTATTAAAAAGCCTGCGCCTACTGGAAATCAGCCTGCCTTTACTGGCAATGGCCTGGGTGGGCTATCAAGTTTTCGTCGGCTATTACACCAGCAGCCAAACTAACACCCACTATCTCGGCGTGGACTTTGCCATCCACAGTGTTTTGCTGATTGCCCTCACCTGGCTAATCCCGTTTTTTATGCTGAAAAAATGCCAGCCTTCTTTATATAAAACAGCATTGCGCGGCCTTAACAATGGTCTATCGGCGGCCCTCAGCCAAATGGAGCAAGAAACCGCCAACGCACTGGCAAACCTGGGCGAACAACACCAGCAACAAGCCCAACCACTCAAGCAACTGATAACCCAATGCGGCAACCCCGGCACCCAAAACCTAAAGCAAGAGACAAACCCAGCGCTCGCGAGAATGTTGGTGGATGATTAATACTGCAACAAGATCCGAAACCACCGCAATTTTCGGATCACCACCGCCCCTACCGGCAACCTTGCCGTAAACTGAAACGGCAGGATAAAATTCGCGGTTTATTTAACAAACAATAACCGCAACTTAACGCCAGCAAGCCCATCGCTTGCGGCATCTCAATAATAATTACAACGGGGAAAACTTATGTGTTTTAGTGCAGACATGTCGCTGGGAATGGGCATAGCGGGATTGGCGGCGGCAGGCGTGACCTTTGCCGACAAAAGCGAAACTTTTTGGGTACGGGCGGCAAGGTCTTACGCCATCTTCCATTTTTCATTAATGGAATTCATCCAATACTTTGCCTATCCGGTTGCCGACCAATGCGGCTATGGCAGCAATTTGTTCTTAAGCCAGCTATCCACCTACCACATCGCCTTGCAAGCCTTTGCCATCATGCCGGGCTTAGCCACTTACAGTTCCGATAAGACAGCACTAAAAAAAGCCACGGTGATTGGCATTATGCTCAGCAGCATTTTTATCCTCTGCTCATTCTTGCCCAAAGAATGGCAATTCCCCTTCGAACCCGTACCGCAATTTCTTGGCAACCTGGTTGCCTGTTTGTTTATGGGCAAATACCACATTGGCTACCACATCTCCAGCGCCTTTGCCTCTGTGGTGACCCACGGCTCGCTGTTTGCTTTGGCGTTTAGCGGTTATTTGTGGAAAAACAACTGGAAAATCTCCACCTACCATTGCCTGATGGCAGTGCTGACCTTATTTATGCCGCAGTTGGTTTTAGGGGTGAACACCGGAGAAGCAGCCGCCATTTACTGTTTCTACTCCATCCTTATCACCGGCAGCTTCATGCCTTACTTTAAGAAGTTTTTTACCGTAGAAGCCACAGAAGACCGACAAGACTTGGCGGCCAACAGCTGACGAATGACTGGCAATTGCAGGGGCGGCAACCCAACAACGCAGGGATGTGCCACTAAAAGTTTCCCTCTGCAAATAGTTAACGGTAAAATCCGCGCATTTATTTTTAATTTGGAGCAACACACTCATGGGCAGAGCCTATCAAAACCGTAAAGAGTCGATGGCAAAAACCTCCGATGCCAAGGCAAAGGTTTACAGCAAATACGGACGCGAACTGTATGTTTGCGCCAAAGCAGGCGGCATCGACCCTGACGGCAACCTAACCTTACGCGGCCTGATTGAGCGGGCCAAAAAAGCGCAAGTCCCCACCCACGTCATCGACAAAGCCATCGACAAAGCCAAAGGCGGCGGCGGCGAAGAATTTGCACCTGCCCGCTACGAAGGCTACGGCCCCGGCAATACTATGGTCATCGTCGACTGCCTGACCGACAACCCCAACCGTACCTTTGGTGACGTGCGCCTGTGCTTCACCAAAACCAAATGCAAAATTGGCACTCAAGGCGCGGTCAGCCACATGTTCGACCACTCCGCCATTTTAGCCTTCGCCCATGACGATGAAGATACCGTACTGGAAGCCCTGCTATCTGCCGATGTTGATGTAACCGACGTGGAAAGTGACGGCGGAAAAATTACCGTCTTCACCCAGCCCACCGACTCGTTTAAAGCCAAACAAGCCTTAACCGAAGCTTTCGGCACCATTGATTTTGATGTCGACGAAATCCAATTTTTGCCGAAAGGCACAACCGCCATTAGCGGTGATGATGTCGTGATGTTTGAAAAGTTTTTGGATATGCTGAACGAATTGGACGACGTCCAAAACGTTTACCACGACGCCGAGTATTGATAGGTAATCGAGCCTTTTCAAAACTGCCCTAGCCTGCTTTAAACCTTCAACCCAAGAAGGTTTAAAGCAATAACCGTAACGGTACCATGCCGGAAACCACAAAGCCTTGCCTTTCATAAAAACGGATAGCGGCGGCATTGTCGTTATCAGTCAGCAAAGTGATACGAAGACAATCCTGGCTTTTTGCACAAGCAATGGCGCTTTGCAAAAGCAGTGAACCCGCACCACCACCGCGTGCATCAGGATGCACGACCATATCTTCCAAAATAGCAACACGACCGCCCAAAGCGGTACTCAGGGTAAACAACAAGTTGACCATGCCGACAAGCTTATCGCCATCACGCAAAACCAAGATCCGCCCCAGCTGCGGCTGCTCGATAATCTTTTTTAAACCAGCGCTTTGCTTAAGCTGATCGGGAATGAAATCCGCTTCTTGGGCAAACAAGACCGCCAACAGATCCGCCAATTCGTTTATATCTTCCAAAGTGGCTTCACTCATTTTCATCATGGCTTAACCGCCTCCCATTCCCAACCACCGCCCAAGGCTTTATAAACCGCCACCAAAGCGGTTGCAGTCGCCGTTTCAGTTTGCGCCAACCTATCTTGGGTTTCTAAAAGACGGCGTTCGGCATCCAGTACGACGAGAAAATCGGCAACACCGTCCTGATAACGCAACCTCGCCAAATGCGCGGCTTTTTCACCCGCAGTAACGGCGGCGCGGAAATAATCACGACGTTGTTGAAGTTTGCCGTATTCCAACAGCGCATTTTCGGTTTCTTCCAACGCGCCCAACACGGTTTTTTCATAGGTTGCCAACTGGCCTTCAGCGTGGGCGTCGGCGGCTTTGATGCGCGTGTAGACGCGGCCCAAATCAAACGCTGCCCAACGGATGGACGGCCCGAACGAATAGGTGTCGCCACCGCTTGCACCTAGCCCTGCAAAACTGCGAGCTTCCAAGGCAACATTGCCGACAAAACTGACGCGCGGGAACAAATCCGCCGTCGCCACGCCGATTTGTGCCGTGGCTGCGGCTAGTCCACGTTCGGCAACGCGCACATCAGGTCGACGTTGCAGCAATTTAGCGGGATCGCCAATGCCGATGATGTTGGGCGCTTGCGGCAACGGGGCGTCCGTCTCCAGGTTGCCGTATAGCTGTTCTGGCGCTTTGCCAACCAACACCGACAAGTGGTGGATTGAACGGCGAACACTAGATTCTAACGGTGGAATAATCGCCAAAGTTGAATTCAACTGCTCTTCGGCACGCGCGGTATCGAGTGCCGTGCCTTGTCCGCCGTTAAGCCGAGCTTGGGTATATTTCAAAGTTGCCGCTTGGTTGTCGGCATTTTTGCGGGCAACGGACAACTGGTGTTGTGTGCCGCGCAATTCAAAATAATTCCGAGCTAATTCAGCAACCAAACTGACAATGACATCGCGGCGCTGGGCATCAAAAGACTCCATCTCAGCAGTTTGGGTTTCGACAGAACGGCGGATACGCCCGAAAAAATCCAACTCCCATGTCGCATCAAATCCGGTATTGAGCAAATCGAAACTGCTAGGATTAGTAGTGCCACCGAAGATGCCTTTACTACGCAACATTGATTTTTCCGAAGCTGACATCGTCACTGTCGGGTAGAAATCAAATTGACTTAATTGCCGCGCCGCCCTCGCCTCACGTAAATTGGCGGTGGCGATGCGTAAGTCGGGGTTAGCGCGTAAACCATCATTGACCAAATCATTTAAGGTTTTATCGGCAAATTTTTCCCACCAGCGGATTTCGACACTCTTAGACGTCATACCGTCGGCAGAGGCATTGGCAAACTGCTTGGGAGCTACGGTTTGCGGCGGCTGGTAATCAGGCCCGACCGCACAAGCGGATAAAGCCAAACAAGCGCCGAGATAAATTAACGGTTTATTGTTCATGTTAAACCTCCTCGCTGGCATCGACGGCAGGCGCTTTTTTACGGTCAGCCAAGCCTTGTAAGGTGACATAAAACAACGGTGTTAATAGCAAACCAAACACGGTAACGCCCAACATGCCGTAAAAAACGGGCGTACCCAAAGCTTGGCGCATTTCCGATCCAGCGCCAGTGGCAAACAGCAAAGGCAACACGCCCATAATGAAAGCAAACGAGGTCATTAAAATCGGTCTGAACCGCAATTGGCAGGCTTCTAACGCGGCGGTAAAACGATCTACGCCCGCATCGTGGCGTTCTTTGGCAAACTCGACGATCAAAATCGCGTTTTTACACGCCAAGCCCACCAACACCAACAAAGCAATTTGCGTGAAGATGTTGTTGTCCGTACCACGCAACCACACGCCACCCAAGGCGCACATCAAGGTCATCGGCACGATTAGGATAATCGCCAGCGGCAGAATCCAGCTTTCATACAAAGCCACCAACACCAAAAACACCAGTAGGCTGGAAAAGGCGAACACATACAACGCGGTATTGCCCGCCAATATTTGTTGGTAAGTCAGTTCGGTCCATTCAAAATCCATCGACAGCGGCAGACTTTTATGTACCAATTCTTCCATCAAAGCCACCGCTTGACCCGAACTAAACCCCGGTGCCGCAGCACCATTGATTTCTGCCGCCGGATACAAGTTGTAATGCACCACGCGATCCGGGCCGCTGATTTTGCGCACGGAAACCAATTCTTCCAACGGCACCATTTCGCCTTGGGCATTGCGGGTTTTTAAACGCCCAATGTCTTCCGGTTCGCGGCGAAATTCGCTATCGGCTTGTGCCGTCACTTGAAACGTCCGCCCGAACAAATTCAAATCGTTGACATACAACGAACCCAAATACGTCTGCATGGTTTCAAAAATTTCCGTCAGCGGAATGCCTTGCGACTTGGCCTTCACACGGTCAATATCGGCATAAAGCTGCGGCACGTTATTTTGGAAACTTGAAAAAAGCCCCGACAACTGCGGATTTTTCCGGCCTTGTTGCAACGCCGCTTGTACGGCGTTATCCAGTCTGTCAAAGCCTTCATTGCCACGATCTTGGATTTGCATTTTAAAACCGCCCAAACTGCCCAAGCCTAAAATCGGCGGTGGAGGAAACACGCCAATGAAGGCTTCTTTAATGCCTTTCATTTTCGGCTGCAATTCAGCCAACAGCTTTTGTGCCGTCCAACCATTGGCGACGCGTTCATCAAAGGGTTTTAGCGGCACGAAAATCGTGCCGGCATTGGGCGTGTTCGCGCCGCTGATAACCGAAAAACCAGGAAACCCGACTGCCGCTTTCACGCTAGGTTGTGCAAGGATAATTTCCGAGGCTTTACGGATAACGGCAGTGGTGCGTTCCAACGAAGCCGCTTCCGGTAATTGTGCAAACACAATCAGATAGCCCTTGTCTTGCAAAGGAATAAAGCCCGACGGCACTTTGTTAAATTCGTAACCAGTAAACGCCAGCAAGCCCACGTAGATGAGCGCGACCAAAGCGCTTAAGCGCATCAGGCGTTTCACCAAACCCGCATAACCTGCGGAGCTGGCGGCAAAGCCACGGTTGAACAGCTTAAAAAACCAGCCGAACGCGGCGTTAATCAGGCGCGTTAGAGCGTCGCCTTTTTCGTGATGCGGCTTCAATAACATCGCCGCCAAAGCCGGACTTAAGGTCAGCGAATTGAACGCAGAAATCAAAGTCGAGGCGGCAATCGTCAAGGCGAATTGCTTGTAAAACTGCCCGTTAATGCCGACCACAAACGCCGACGGAATGAACACCGCCGCCAATACCACCGAGATGGCAATAATCGGCCCGGTCACTTCACGCATGGCTTGGCGGGCGGCCTCTTTGGGTTTTAAACCTAAAGCAATATTACGCTCGACGTTTTCCACCACCACAATCGCATCATCAACAACGATACCAATCGCCAAGATCAAGCCAAATAGCGAGAGATTGTTCAACGAAAACCCCATCATCGCCATCACCGCAAACGTGCCGACGATAGACACGGGCACCGCCAACAGCGGAATAATCGCCGCCCGCCAGCTTTGCAAAAACACCAGCACCACCAACACGACCAGCAACAAGGCTTCAACAAAGGTATGCTTGACCGCTTCCAGCGATTGCTCGACAAAAATGGTGGTGTCGTAAACGATTTGGTAATCGACCCCTTCGGGGAAACGGGTTTTCAACTTTTGCATCAACGCCTTAACCTGATGCGCGGTTTCCAACGCATTCGCGCCGGGGCGTAGCGAAATAGGCATCGCCACTGCGTCATGGTTGTTCAATTGGCTGCGTAAAGAATAGCGTTCCGCTCCCAGCTCGATACGGGCGACATCTCGCAAGCGCAACAAACTGCCGCCTTCGCCGTATTTGACAATGATGTTGCCGAACTCTTCAATGCTGGTCAACCGCCCCATCGTGTTGATATTCAATTGGAAATCGACCGCCTTATCCAACGGCGGCTGACCGACGACACCTGCCGCCACTTGCACGTTTTGCTCGCGGATCGCCCGCACCACATCACTGGCGGTCAAATTGCGGGCGGCAATTTTGGTCGGGTCTAGCCAGACGCGCATGCTGTAATCGCCTGCGCCCCGCGTCCGGACATCGCCGACTCCGGGCAGGCGCAGCAACTGGTCGCTGATGTTCAACAAAGCGTAATTCGATAAATACAGCTGGTCGTAACGTTGGTTAGGCGAGGTCAAATGCACCACCAGCAAAATATCCGGCGAGGATTTTTTGGTGGTCACGCCCAAACGGCGGACATCTTCCGGCAATTTCGGCAAGGCGTTGGAGACACGGTTTTGCACCTGCATCTGCGCGACATCTAAATTAGTGCCAATTTGGAAAGTAATAGTCAGCTGCATTTGCCCGTCGCTGGTCGATTGCGACGACATATACATCATATTTTCCACGCCGTTGACTTGCTGCTCGATAGGCGCGGCAACCGCTTCGGCAATCACTTTAGGGTTGGCACCCGGATAACTGGCGGACACCAAAATGGTCGGCGGCGTAACTTCAGGGTATTGGGCAATCGGCAGGCCGAACATAGCAATGCTGCCAACCAACACAATCACAATCGATAAGACAATGGCAAAACGCGGGCGGTCGATAAAAAAGAAGGCGAAATTCATTTGACCGCCCCTGTTACCAGCTCGGCCTGCATGGGCGCGTGGCTGGCCTCCACTTCCACACCTGGGCGGACAAACTGCAAGCCATTGGTGATGACCCAATCGTCAACCGTCAAACCAGCGGTGATAATCCGCAAGCCTTCATGGCTGCGCCCTGTTTGGATGGGGCGGTATTCGGCGCGGTTATCTTTATTGACCACCATCACGAACTGCTTGCCCTGATCCATGGCAATCGCGCGGTCGCTAATCAACAAGGCCTGATAGTTGCCGCTGCCCGGTATCCGCACCCGTGCGAACATGCCTGCGCCAAACAAGTCATCCGCATTGGCAAAGACGCCCCGGGCGCGGATGGTACCCGTCGCCGGATTGATTTCAGGATCGACATAATCAATATAGCCTTGATGGGGATAATCTTTTTCGTCGATCAAAGCCATTTCCAAGGGGATTTTAAAATCGCGCGCGCTTTTGCGTTTGCCTTCAATGCTCAGGCGGCGGTATTTCAACACCGAACGTTCGTCGGCATCGATATAAACATGAATAGGGTCAACCGACACAATGGTCGCCAACACAGTGGCATCAGCGCTGACCAGATTGCCTTCGGTGATGAGTTTGCGGGAAATGCGTCCGGCAATTGGTGCGCGAATATGCGTGAAATCGACATTCAATTGCGCCAGTTCGACAGCGGCGGTGGCCGCTTCCACCGAGGCGGAAGCCTGCACCACATTTTTGCTACGCGTGTCGTATTCTTCTTCGGAAATGGCCTGCTCTTTTTGTAGCCGTTGCGCCCGTTGCACATCGTTTTGCGCCAATTCCAAGCGCGAGGTGGCCCGATCCAGTTCGGCTTTGGCCTGATGCAATTGCGCCATGTACGGTCTTGGGTCAACCACAAACAGTAAATCGCCTTTTTTGACTTTGCCGCCGTCTTTAAAACCAATCTGTTGCAAATAACCCGATACCCGCGCCCTAATATCCACCGATTCGACCGCTTGCAAACGTCCGGTGTATTCGTCCCATTCGACAATATCTTTTTGCAGGGGCTGGCTGGCGACGATGCTGGGTTTGGGTGGCGGCACGGCGGCGGTAGCGGTGGTTTCGCTTTTGCCGCAAGCGACCAGCAAACCGCCGATGATTAACACAGTAAAAAAACCGAGTCCTTTATATTTTCCGTAAAATCTGGCGGAAAGCGGTAATGCATTCATACCAACGTCGCTCCTATGGAGATTGTAATTCTTGATGAATGTCGGCAGAAAAGCCAAACAATGGATACGCGGGATAGAGGTGATGAAAACCCGATTTTTCAACACCCATATGGACACACGGTTTGCCCATAGAAAGATCAGGCAAGGCTTAGGTTAACGGGGCGGCTATTGGCGGCAAGCGGTTAAACGTAGGCACTAAGCACCGACAGCCGGTTTATGGACTTCGTTCCCCATAGACGGTCAATGGATCCGTTTTTTAAGTAAAAAGCGTAGCGCGGATATTGGTTTGCGGAAAACATAATGTGCCACTAAGCAGCAACGTTTAAATAAAGATGCTTCTGGAACTCGATAAACAACGAACTGATAGTCGCCACACTGCCCAAAACCGCCTTCGCATCTTCTAATGAATGGTATTTATTGGTCAACAAGATAGGCAATTTTTGCTGATCCAATTCTTCCACGCCGGTGTCAATGTATTTGCTCAACACAAAATCAATAAATTCTTTTTGCTGGGCGTTCAGGAAAGCAAAAATATTGGCTTGTGCGGCGGCGACCCGTTCGGCTCGTGTGATGGGTTTCACCTCGCTGTTAAAGACATATTCCAACACATCAAACAAATCGCTTTTTTCGGCATCCATCAGTTTTTGCAAGGTGGTCAATTCGTCCGTGCCGAAACCTGCTTCCGCCAATTTCTCCAACAGCGTCCGTCGGGTGATGGGATTGCTCCAAAGCGTCCTTAATTCGGTTTCGTTTGTAAACAGTTTAGGCAATTCGCCAAACAAATTATTTAAGAATTCTTCGGCGGAAATCGGCTTGCCGTCTGCGCTCCAAAACGACGTTGACAGCATGTGTTGAATGTCGCGTTCCTTGCCATCCTTCAATTTTATTTTTACTTTTTTGCTGCACACGCAAGGCAATTGCCCGCATTTTTGGCAAACTTTCGGTGTTTTTTCGCAGACACACGCTTGTTGCCCACACCGCTGGCAGGGCTTGGGCGGTGCTACTTCGCAAACACAAGGATTTTCTCCGCATTTGCCGCAAGCGTCTTCTTCTAACGGTTCGCCATCCCATTCAGGGTCGGAAAAATTACGGTAAGCATCGACAAAATCATAAATGGTGAAAAAATCTTTGCCGTCAAACAGCCGCGTTCCCCTGCCGACGATTTGTTTAAATTCAATGATGGAATTGACGGGGCGCAACAAGACAATATTACGGATATTCAGCGCATCCACGCCCGTGGATAATTTTTGCGAGGTGGTCAGAATGGTGGGGATGGTATTTTCATTGTCCTGAAAATCCCTTAAGAACTGCTCGCCCATTTCGCCATCGTTGGCGGTGACACGCACACAATAGTTGATGTCTTTTGCCGTTTTGTATTGATTGACCAAATCCCGAATCGCCGCCGCGTGTTCTTGGGTAGCGCAGAAAATAATCGCCTTTTCGTTCTGATTGGCCTCGTCCATAAATAGCTGCACGCGCTTGGCTTCCCTGGCTTTTATTTCGATGATCCGGTTGAAATCGGCTTCGGTATACAACTTGCCCGCTTCGACTTCGCCTTCAATCACATCATCGTCGCGGGTGTAAATATAATCATCCAGCGTGGTTTTGATGCGCTTGACTTTAAACGGCGTTAAAAAACCATCGTTAATGCCTTCTTTCAGCGAATAAATGTAAACAGGTTCGCCAAAATATTGGTAAGTGTCGACGTTATCTTTACGTTTGGGCGTGGCGGTTAAACCCAACTGCACCGCTGGCGAAAAATAATCCAAAATCCCGCGCCAGTTGCCTTCGTCATTCGCACCGCCTCTATGGCATTCGTCAATGATGATGAAATCAAAATAGTCGGGTGGATAAGCGCCAAAATAAGGTGCGGGCTTACCTTCCTTATCCGTGCCACTCATAAACGTCTGAAAAATGGTAAAGAAAATACTGCCGTTGGTCGGCACACTGCCTTTTTTGCTGATTTCTTTCGGGCTAATGCGTACCAAAACATCGTCAGCAAAGGCAGAGAAAGAATTAAACGCTTGGTTCGCCAAGATATTTCTATCCGCCAAAAATAAAATCCGTGGCCTTCTGCTACCGTCACGTTGTAGATTCCAGCGGGTTTGGAAAAGCTTCCAAGCAATTTGAAAAGCAATGGCGGTCTTTCCCGTACCCGTCGCCAAAGTCAATAAAATGCGCGCTTGCTTATTGGCGATGGCTTCTAAGGTGTTTTTTACCGCGATTTCCTGATAATAACGTAATTGCCATGCGCCGCCTTTATCTTCAAACGGCACCGCCGCAAACTTCTCGCGCCATTCATTTTGTACCGCAAAGGTTTTGTTCCACAGCTCATCAGGCGTCGGATAATTAGCGACCAAACCTTCTTTACCTGTCACCAGACAAATACCGTAAATGGCTTTGCCATTAGTGGCATACGTGGTGTCCAGTTTTAATTTTTCGGCATACAGCTTCGCCTGCGCCACGCCTTCACCGACCGCCAGCTCATCACTTTTGGCCTCGATAACCGCCAGCTTGATGCCCTTGTAAACCAAAACATAATCAGCAACCAGCCTTTTGCCCCTAACACCGCCTGTCTGTATTTTACCAGCGGTGATTTGGAATTCACGCAAGATTTTAGAACCCTCCACAACACCCCAACCGCACTCTTTTAATTTCGGGTCTATCAGTTCCGCTCGGGTTTCTGTTTCGTTCATGGCTTTTCCTAGCGACTAAGCTCTTCGAGCGCTTGGCGGGGTGAGAGGATATGCAATCCATCCAGTGGATGCAGGCACAATAAATCGTCATCTCCTGTGACTAAGCGCGAAACGCCTGCGGTCATGGCGGTATGGATAAAGGCATCGTCGTTGACATCACGCGAAAATTGACGCGCCGCGAGGGTAGGCGGCACATCAACCCAAATCGAACAAGCATTAAATTCATGCAACAAGCGGCGACGGCGCTCCATAGGCAAGTAGCGGTCAAACTTTGGCAACCAAATCCGCCCCTCCAATTCGGCAAAAGTGGTTGCCGAAAAAACCAACTTACCCACTTGCAATAAACTATCCAGCAAAATTGCTGACGTTCCGCTAGGTGACAATGCAGCACTGAGCAAAACATTAGTATCCACAACTACCCGTTCGTAAACCAGTATCACTAGAGATCAGCTCTCATCAGCCAATAAATCATCCAGTTGCTCTTCTGTTAACCCCGCTGCTGCCGCCCCTTCCGCAGATTCCCGCAGCGTTTGCCGCAAACGGTCGGCATAATAAGCCCGCATGGCTTCGTAATCCTGTGCGCTCACCATCACACCCACCACCCGGTCGTGGCGCTTTACTTGTACTGGCTCGCGTTGAACCAAATCGAGAAATTCCCCAAATCGGGTTTTAGCGTCGTTAGCGGTAAAGGTTTGCATGGTGGTGTTTCCTTATATGTATTTTCGTTCAGTTTAGCCGAATCGTTCGATTTGACCAAAAATTAATCTGATCTTATTGGATGTTTAATCTATCCATTCAAACAAATATTCTTCCTTATATTCAATTTCAAATTTTTTCAGGAAATCCATATATTCATCCTTGAAGGATTTGGTCTGGTGATGGGCTTCTTGATTGGCAATGTATTGATAAACGCTGTCGATTTGGGAATGCGCATAAGAAAAAGCCCCATAACCTTCTTGCCAAGCAAATTTACCATCGACAAAATTTTTTTCGTTAATGAAATTGGACGAATTGTTTTTAATATCCCGCACCAAATCCGCGATAGCCATTGTTGGTTTCAAACCGACAAACACATGAACATGGTCCGCCATACCATTAACAATAATCGGCTTTTGGTTTTTTGCTTTAATAATGCCAGATATATATTTAAAAACCTCATCGCGCCAAGGTTGGCGTAACAGGTTTTGCCTGCCTTTCACCGTAAAAACGTAGTGAATATAAATTTGCGTAAACGTGCTTGGCATAATGCGCCTTCAAAACCCCAACGGGGTGCAATGATTATAGAAAATAGACCAACGTAAAATTAAACCCCGAAGGGTGACATAACAATCACAACCTCATGTTTCCATTGTAATAATCATTTCACCCCTTCGGGGTTTGGTTTGTATGCCATTTCGTTTCTATAATCATGCCATCCCTTCGGGATTGGTTTTGGTTTGGTTACAATTCAACACCTTTAAAACCCCAACGGGGTGGCATGATTATAGAAAATCGATCACATCCAATTAAAACCCCGAAGGGGTGACATAACAACCACAACCGCATGTTTTCATAGCAATAATCATTTCACCCCTTCGGGGTTTGGTTTGGATGCCATTTCGTTTCTATAATCATGCCATCCCTTCGGGATTGGTTCTGGTCTGATTACAATTCAACACCTTTAAAACCCCAACGGGGTGGCATGATTATAGAAAATCGATCACATCCAATCCAAACCCCGAAGGGGTGACATAACAACCACAACCGCATGTTTTCATAGTAATAATAATTTCACCCCTTCGGGGTTTGGTTTGGATGCCATTTCGTTTCTATAATCATGCCATCCCTTCGGGATTGGTTCTGGTCTGATTACAATTCAACACCTTTAAAACCCCAACGGGGTGGCATGATTATAGAAAATCGATCACATCCAATCCAAACCCCGAAGGGGTGACATAACAACCATAACCGCATGTTTTCATAGTAATAATAATTTCACCCCTTCGGGGTTTGGTTTGGTTGCCATTTCATTTCTATAATCATGGCATCCCTTCGGGATTGGTTTTGGTTTGGTTACAATTCAACACCTTTAAAACCCCAACGGGGTGGCATGATTATAGAAAATCGATCACATCCAATTAAAACCCCGAAGGGGTGACATAACAACCACAACCGCATGTTTTCATAGTAATAATAATTTCACCCCTTCGGGGTTTGGTTTGCGTGCCATTTCGTTTCTATAATCATGCCATCCCTTCGGGATTGGTTCTGGTCTGATTACAATTCGCCATTGAAGGCTTTTTGTAGGATGGATTTTTTTAGTTCTTCCAAATCGTTTAGGTGTTGTTGGTAGATGGCTTCTAGTTTTTTGGTTTGGGTGGATAGGGCATCTAGTTTTTGGACGATGGTTTGTTGGTCTTTTAATGGCGGAGAAGAAATTGGAAAACTTCTTAGTGCCGTTAATCCAATAAATTCTTGCGCCCCTCCGTTAGACATATATAAAACATATCTCATCGCCAAAGGAGACTTCAGATAATACAAAAGAAAATGTTTGTTTATATTTTCGCTTTCTTTAATTAAACCAACGTTTTTAATACTGAAAACCCTTTTGTCATTGACAATACAAGCCATGCCTCTATTTGCACCAATCATCGAAATTAGAATATCACCGAATCTTACATTTGAACGCTTGTAAAATTTACTGTGGTCTGTTTCGGTAATAAATTTTGTGTCAGTAAATGATAATCCATCTTGTCTAATATTTTTCTGCGTTACAAATGGAATTCCTTCCTTAACATATTTCGGGCTATCGTGTGTTCCATCTTTTACTTCACAAAACTCACTTAAAGCCTTCTCTTCCCAACCCTCACCTTTATTTTCAAACACCGATTGCAAATAACTTTCAAAAAGTTCTTTGGCGTTTTTTAGGTTTTGTTCAGCATTGGCTTTTGCCTTGGCTATTGCGGCAAAGGCTTCATCTAATAGGGCTACTATGCGTTGTTGTTCGGAGAGTGGGGGTAATGGGATTTCAATGTTTTCTATTTGCTTTGACGAAATATGTTTTACTGTTGCAAATGCTGTTACGTCTTCAATTGCCTTTAGATATTTATTTATTCCGTAAAAAAGAAATCTTGAATCAAGCTCTTTACTAAATTCTTGTAATCTGCAAACTCTTTGATTTAATAACGCAATATCACCTTTCCATTCGTAACAACCAAATTCACCATCCATTCCTATTAAAAAATCGCCTGCTTTAACTTCATACTTTTTGTCATATGTCCCATTGAAGTTAGTTTCAGTTACTAATCCATTTTTTATATCTCTAATTCTAATTAATGGCGTTCCTTTTTCAATTGTGAATAGCTTTGAATTAAAAGCATATCCATTTTGAATTTTTAAAACTTCACCCAGTTTTTTAACCTCCCAACCCTCTCTCATAACAACTCCATTACCGCACGCAAAACCGCTTCCCTTTCCTCATCCAACGCCTTCATTTCCGCCAAGATTTCATGCGGTTGGCGTAGGGCGTTTTCTGCTTTTTTGTTGGGATTTTTGGCGCTTAAATCATAGGTGTTGGGGTCAATGTCTTTGATGTTTAGCGTCCATGAGTTTTCGCTGTCGGCAACGCCGTCGCCTTCGGTTTGGGCGTGTTTTTGCAGCGCGACAAAGTCTGCTAAGTCCTGTTCGTTCAGGGGATTGGTTTTGCCTAGGTTTCTTGCCAAGTTGAGTTGGTAAAACCAGATTTTTTGCGTGGGGCGGCCTTTGTCAAAAAACAGCACCACGGTTTTTACGCCTGCGCCCGTGAAGGTGCCGCCGGGCAAGTCCAGTACGGTGTGCAGGTTGCATTTTTCTAGCAGCAATTTGCGTAGGCTGATGGAGGCGTTGTCGGTGTTGCTTAAAAAGGTGTTTTTAATGATGACGCCCGCTTTGCCGCCTGCTTTTAGGCTTTTGATAAAGTGCTGCAAAAACAAGGACGCGGTTTCGCCAGTTTTGATGGGGAAGTTTTGTTGCACTTCGGCGCGTTCTTTGCCGCCAAACGGCGGGTTTGCCAAGATAATGTCGTAGCGGTCTTTTTCTTGGATGTCGGCGATGTTTTCGGCAAGGGTGTTGGTGTGGACGATGTTGGGGGCTTCTACGCCGTGCAAGATCATGTTCATGGTGCCGATGATGTAGGCGAGGGATTTTTTCTCTTTGCCGTAGAAGGTGCGTTTTTGCAGGGTTTGGTATTCTTGGGTGCTGAGTTCGCGGCCTTGTCTTAGGTAGTCGAAGGCTTCGCACAAAAAGCCTGCCGATCCTGCCGCGCCGTCATAAATTTTGTGGCCTATTTCGGGGGCGACGACGTTGATGATGGTTTTTATCAAGGGCCGTGGTGTGTAATATTCGCCGCCATTGCGTCCGGCGTTGCCCATGTTTTTGATTTTGTCTTCATACAGGTGGCTCATTTCGTGCTTTTCGGCATGGGTGCGGAAACGCAGTTCGTCGATGCGGTTGATTACTTCGCGCAAGTTGTAGCCGCTTTGCACGCGGTTTTTGAGTTCTGAGAAGATTTCGCCGATTTTGTATTCGATGGTGTCGGCGCTGTCGGCGGTGGTTTTAAATTGTTTAAGGTAGGGAAACAGGCGGATGTTGACAAAATCGACCAGATCATCTCCCGTGAGGGCGTTGTGGTCAATGTTGCCGTTTTCTAATTTGGGTGCGGCCCAGCTTGTCCATTGGTAGTCGGGCGCAATGATGGGTGTGTAGATTTGGCCTGTCAGTTCGGCGGCGGTGGCTTTATCGCGTTCCAAGTCGTCGAGATATTTTAAAAACAAGACCCAAGAGGTTTGTTCCACATAATCCAATTCGCTGCCGCAGCCTGCGTCTTTGTGCAGGATGTCGTCGATGTTTTTAAAGGTTTGTTCGAACAAGGGGTTTTCCTAAGGTAATGGGGAGTTATCAGGCGGCGTTGGGGGTGCCGTTTAAGTTTAGCTTTTGTGCCGAAGCGGCAATAATCTTGGTGAAAATAGCTGATTGTAAACCGATAAACGCACTTATCCCTACCCATGACACAGGTATTGATGGATGGGTAAAATTATTGAAGGTAAAGCTGGCGTTTTAAGCGAAAAAAGGGAAAATCTGAAGAGGTCTTACGAAAGTCCCGCAGACGTTGCGGTATAAAAAGGGGATTTTTGATGTCTTTATTTTTATTTAAAAAACAAAAACTTTTAAAGATGTGTGGCGGAGAGGCAGGGATTCGAACCCTGGGAGGGGATCAACCCTCAACGGTTTTCAAGACCGCCGCATTCGGCCGCTCTGCCACCTCTCCGTGAGCCGAATATAATAACCGATTTAGTTTATAAAGCAACCTTAATTAATCTTTTAATGGATTTAATTAAAAACAAAATGCTTCCCTGCCCTTTTGCCGGAAGCAACTTCACCATCAGGAGTATTGATATGTTTGTCATTTACCGTGTTTTTATCGGCTTATTGGTGTGGCTACCCAGCCAACTGTTGGCAGCAAGCGCAGCACAACAAGCCATTATTCAGCAATTGCATGTCCCGCCAGGGTTTGAAGTGAGCATTTTCGCCGACCAAACCGCCAATGCGCGCAGCTTGGCGTTGGGGGATGACGGTGTTGTCTATGTCGGCAGCGGACGTGAAAAGGTCTACGCGCTTAAAGACGCCAACCACGATGGCATAGCCGAACAAACTTATGTGATCGCCGACAAGCTGAATATGCCCAACGGGGTCGCTTACCGAGACGGGTCGCTGTATGTGGCGACCATTGACCGCATTTTGCGTTACCCCAACATCAGCCAACATTTAGATAATCCGCCGCAAGCCGTTGTGGTGTATGACCAGTTGCCCAAAGACTTGCACCACGGTTGGAAATATTTGCGTTTTGGCCCTGACGGCAAGCTGTATACCGCAGTGGGCGCGCCCTGCAATATTTGCCTGCCTAAAGCGGAAATTTACGCGTCTTTGGTGCGTATGAATGCGGATGGCAGTGATTTTGAGGTGATTGCACACGGCATCCGCAACACTGTGGGGTTTGATTGGCAGCCACAAAGCCATGTGCTGTTTTTTAATGACAACGGGCGCGATTACTTGGGTGATGACTTGCCGCCAGAGGAACTGAACCAATGGTCAAACAAGGGCGAGCATTTTGGCTATCCTTTCTGTCATGGCGGCACGATTGCCGACCCTCAATTTGGCAACCAAAAGCCCTGTTCGGCTTTTAAAGCGCCCGCATGGCGTTATAAAGCCCATATTGCCCCCTTAGGTTTGCGTTTTTATCTGGGCAAACAGTTTCCACCCGAATACCAACAGCAATTGTTTGTTGCCCAACATGGCTCGTGGAACCGCAGCAAACCGCAAGGCTATCAAGTCGCCATGGTAAAATTTGTGGGTGGCATGCCCGTTGCCGAACACAGTTTTATTAGCGGCTGGCTTAGCCAAGACGGTACGGTGTTGGGCAGGCCTGTCGATCTATTGACCCTGCCTGATGGTAGCTTGTTGATGAGTGATGATATGAACGGCCTCATTTATCGGGTGGCTTACACCGGCAAAAAATGAATTAATCCGCAGCTTGGACGGACTAACCGCCCAACCAAACCTTTTAAAAACCATTAGGAATTTCATGAAAAAATCATTGACCGCATTAGCATTTTTGTCTGCTTGGGCCACGCTAGGCCACGCCGAAGATATTGGCTGTGTCACCACCGCTTGGAAATTGATTGGTGCCAACCATAAAGTTTGTGTGCAAGCCTTTGACGACCCGAAAGTTGATGGCGTCACCTGTCATATCAGCCAAGCCAAAACCGGCGGTATTGCCGGAACGTTCGGCGTTGCCGAAGACCCGGCGCAATTCTCCATTGCTTGCCGCCAAGTCGGCCCCATCACCATTAAAGAAAAACTGCCCGAAGAAGAAACCGCCTTTAGCGAAGGTACGGCCTTATTCTTTAAGGAAACCCGCGTCAGCCGTTTGTTTGACAAAAAACGCAATACCTTGGTTTATGTTGCCATCAGCCGCAAGCTGATTGATGGCGCACCTGCCAACAGCATTTCTACCGTGCCGATCATGCCTTGGAACGGCAAATAGGCTGCGTCCAAAACCGCCCATCAGTGTTTGCGATAGATTTTCTGGATCAGATCGTAAAACCAGTATGGGCGGAACAACACAACGTAAATCAGGATAAAACCGGTAATGGGAAACGGCCCGATTTCAAGAATCGTGATAACCATTAAGGCCAACAAGCAACCTATCCGCAACATAGCAACTCCTTATCGACATCAAAACACTTTTATAGAGAGTTTCGACAGGAAAAGAAGCGCCATCACCATAAATCAGCCATACAGATTTAGTCAGCAACAAAAAATTAACTTATCCATTTTATTTAATTAACAATAAATTAAATAAAATGGGGAGAAATTGCCGTCGTTCACGGAAATTTGGACAAAAAAAAGCGTTCTACCCGAGAAAATAGAACGCTTTGAGAAGGTACCACAAGGAGAGTGTGACACGAAAACTAATATTCGCTATAAATCAAGCATCAACGATGCCAACTTAATTAGATTGTTTATTTTCAATAACTTGTAATAACAAACCATTTTATTGACAGAAAATATTTGATATTCCGCACTATTTAGTCTCTAAAAACTGACAAAATTGGTGCAAATACGACAAAAAAAAAGACGACACCTGCCACGGGCAGTTTAGCGGTGTGGGTTGAAGCGGCAAAACCTAGTGATTAGGTGTCGCCAAAATAGGGCGTTTGGAGGGATTAACGGATAAACGCATCGGCTGACATCCTTGTCAATTGGGGTTCCTGAAAAAATGCCTTAAAAGTGTTGTAAAGAATTTAAGACAAGCCCAGCACGTCCTGCATATCATAAAGGCCGTGGCCTTTATCTTTCAGCCACACCGCCGCCCGCACTGCGCCGTTGGCAAAGGTCATGCGGCTGGTGGCTTTATGGGTGATTTCGATGCGCTCGCCTTCATCGGCAAACATCACTGTATGTTCACCGACAATATCGCCCGCGCGGATGGTGGAAAAACCGATGGTTTTGCGGTCGCGCTCGCCGGTATTGCCTTCGCGCCCGTAGATGGCGCAATCTTTTAAATCGCGGCCCAGCGATTTGGCAACCACTTCGCCCATACGCAAAGCCGTACCGGACGGCGCATCGACTTTATGGCGGTGATGCGCTTCAATGATTTCAATATCGGTGTAATCGCCCATGACTTGGGCGGCGATTTCCAATAATTTCAGCGACAAATTTACGCCCACACTAAAGTTTGGCGCCAAAACAATGGCGATCTCTTCAGCGGCGGCGGCAATTTGCTGCTTTTGCGCGTCGGTGTAGCCGGTTGTACCAATGACTATTTTTTTACCGGCTTGGCGACATTGCTCTATATAAGTCATTGATGTTTCAGGGCGGGTAAAATCAATCAGCACATCAAACTGATCTAAAACCGATGCCAAATCCCCCACCACATGGACACCTTGGGCAGCAATACCCGCCAATTCACCCGCATCTTTACCGACAGACGGGCTGTCTGGGCGCGACACCGCCGCAGTGACATGGGCTTTTTTAGATAAAACAGCCGCTTTAACCAAACACGCGCCCATTCGGCCCGTGACACCGGCAATTGCAATACGCATGATTGTTACCCCGTCAATTTATCGAAAAAATCTTTTACGCCATCAATCCAAGTATGTTCTTGTGGGCTGTGGTGCTTGCCGCCACCCGACAAAGACTCGCCCAATTGGCTAATCAAGGCTTTTTGTTCTTTGGTCAGATTGACAGGCGTTTCCACCACCACACGGCACAATAAATCGCCCACCGGACCGCCACGAACCTGCTTGACGCCTTTGCCGCGCAAACGGAATACTTTACCGGTTTGCGTTTCGGCAGGGATTTTTAGCAACACTTTGCCATCCAGCGTCGGCACATGAATTTCATCGCCCAAACAAGCGGTGACAAAACTGATCGGCACTTCGCAGGATAAGTTTGCACCATCACGGGTAAAAATATCGTGGCGTTTAACTTGGATTTCGATATACAAATCGCCTGCCGGACCGCCACGTTCGCCTGCTTCACCTTCGCCGCTCAGGCGGATGCGGTCACCTGTATCGACACCGGCGGGAATTTTAGCCGACAAGGTTTTGTTTTCCTGCACACGGCCTTGACCGTAACACTTCCCACAAGGGTCTTTAATTTGTTTGCCAGTACCCCGACACGTCGGACACGCTTGCTGCACCGAGAAAAAGCCTTGTTGCATTCTGACCTGACCATGACCGTGGCAGGTGGTACAGATCACTGGGCTGGAACCTTTTTTCGCGCCTGAGCCGGAACATTCGCCACAGGTGACCAGTACGGGAATACGAATTTTCTGCTCAGTACCGGCAACCGCCTCTTCCAAGGTGATTTCCAAGTTGTAGCGCAAATCGGCACCACGCTGGACGCCGCCCCGTTGCCGGGCACCGCCAAAAATGTCGCCAAAGACATCACCGAAAATATCGCTGAAACCTTCCGCACCAAAGCCACCTGCGCCGCCAGGCCGTCCGCCCATGGAGCCATCGAGACCGGCGTGACCAAACTGGTCGTAAGCGGCACGCTTTTTAGGATCAGACAACACTTCGTAAGCTTCTTTGATTTGCTTAAATTTGGCTTCAGCCGCTTCGGGATTGTCGGCATTGCGGTCGGGATGGTGTTTCATCGCCAAACTGCGGTATTTCTTTTTAAGCTCTTCGTCGCTGGCGTTGCGGTCAACGCCCAGCAGTTTGTAATAATCTTCTTTTGCTGCCATGAGTGGGTCTTTAGCTAAGGTTAAAATCAGTTACGGATAACAGTTTTGCAATTCGGTATTGGCTTGGTAGTCGTAGGGTACGCTGTGCTTACCTTTAAAAAGCCGAAACCACGATGGTTTAATGATGCGCCTCCCTTCGTTCAGCACATCCTACCATGACTAAAACACAAAAAATCCGAAGGGCGGTTCTATGCAAAAGAACCGCCCGACGAATTTTGCTGCTGGCTTGCCGGACGGCAAATCAGGATTGTGGTTTACTTGTCTTCTTTAACTTCTTCAAATTCCGCATCCACCACGCCATCGTCAGCCGGTGCAGAACCGCCCGCCGCTTGTGCGCCGTCTGCGGCACCTTTTTGGGCGTAAACACGCTCAGCTAATTTGCCTGCCGCTTCGGTCAAAGCATTGGTTTTGCTTTCGATGTCGTCTTTGTCGTCACCTTTAACGGCTTCTTTCAAGGCTTCCATCGCGGCTTCAATGCTGGCTTTTTCACCGGCTTCCACTTGGTCGGCAAATTCTTTCAGCGATTTTTCGGTCGCGTGGATCATGCCATCGGCTTGGTTGCGGGCTTGTACCAATTCATGCAACTTACGGTCTTCATCGGCATGGGCTTCGGCATCTTTAATCATGCGTTCAACTTCTTCATCCGACAAACCGCTGGAGGCTTTGATAACAATCGATTGTTTTTTGCCGGTGGCTTTGTCTTTTGCCGATACGTTCAAAATACCGTTGGCATCAATGTCGAAAGACACTTCAATTTGTGGCACGCCGCGTGGTGCTGGCGGAATATCTGCCAAATCGAACTTGCCCAATGATTTGTTTGCCGACGCACGCTCGCGTTCACCTTGCAAGACATGGATGGTCACCGCAGTTTGGTTGTCATCCGCAGTCGAGAACACTTGTGCCGCGTTAGTGGGGATGGTGGTGTTTTTCTCGATCAATTTGGTCAAGATACCGCCCATGGTTTCAATACCCAACGACAACGGAATCACGTCCAGCAACAACACGTCTTTCACGTCGCCCGCCAACACACCAGCTTGGATAGCTGCACCCAAGGCCACGGCTTCGTCTGGATTGACGTCTTTGCGCGGTTCTTGACCGAAAATGCTTTTCACCATTTCTTGCACTTTGGGCATACGGGTTTGACCGCCGACCAAAATCACGTCTTGGATTTGTGAAGCCGACACACCCGCATCTTTCAAAGCCATTTCGCAAGGCGCTTTGGTGCGCAAAATCAGCTCGTCAACCAAAGACTCCAATTTGGCGCGGGTCAATTTGACGTTTAAGTGTTTTGGACCCGTCGCATCAGCGGTGATGTAAGGCAAATTCACATCGGTTTGTTGGCTGGATGACAATTCGATTTTGGCTTTTTCCGCCGCTTCTTTTAAGCGTTGCAAAGCCAATGGGTCGTTGTGCAAATCCACGCCAGTGTCTTTTTTGAACTCGTCCGCCAAATATTCGATGACGCGTGAGTCAAAGTCTTCACCACCTAAGAAAGTATCGCCGTTGGTTGCCAAAACTTCGAACTGATGTTCGCCGTCGATTTCGGCAATTTCAATAATGGAAACGTCAAATGTACCACCACCTAAGTCATAAACGGCAATTTTGGTGTCGCCTTTTGGTTTGTCCATACCGAACGCCAACGCCGCAGCGGTAGGTTCGTTGATGATACGTTTAACGTCCAAACCGGCAATGCGGCCTGCATCTTTGGTGGCTTGGCGTTGTGAATCGTTAAAATACGCCGGTACGGTGATGACCGCTTCGGTGACTTCTTCGCCCAAATACGCTTCGGCATCTTTTTTCATTTTCATCAACACGCGGGCAGAAATTTCTGGTGCCGCCATTTTTTTGCCGTTGACTTCCACCCAAGCGTCGCCGTTTTCTGCTTCGGTAATTTTGTAAGGCACCATGTTGATGTCTTTTTGCACGACATCGTCTTTGAAGCGGCGACCAATCAGACGTTTGATCGCAAATAAGGTGTTTTTAGGGTTGGTGACCGCTTGGCGTTTTGCCGATTGTCCTACCAGCACTTCGTCGTCGCTGCTGAAAGCAATGATAGAAGGGGTGGTGCGCGCACCTTCGCTGTTTTCAATCACTTTTGCAACGCCGTTTTCCAATACCGCTACGCAAGAGTTGGTGGTTCCTAAGTCTATGCCAATAATTTTAGCCATTGAATGCTCCGAATTTTTTTGTAAATGTAAATGTTATTACCGATATAAGGGCTATTTTGTGGGTTTCAAGTCTTTAGTCTGCAGCTTTTGCGACCACAACCATCGCCGGACGTAATAACCGACCATTGAGCATGTAGCCTTTTTGAAAGACATTGACGACCGTGTTCGGCTCTGCGCCTTCTACGGCTTGCATGAGTACCGCTTGGTGCTGCTCGGCACTGAAGGGCTGACCGAGCGGATCAACGGTGATAATATTGAATTTGCTAAATGCGGCTTCCAACTGTTTGATGGTCAGCTCGCTGCCTTCCCTAAATTTGGTGACTTCTTCGCTATCGCCTGAAGCGGCCTGCAAACCCAGCACCAAGCTATCCATGACGGAAAGCAATTCTTTGGCAAAACCGGTTAAGGCAAATTTATGCGCGTCTTCCAAATCTTTTTGGGTGCGGCGTTTCAGGTTTTCCATCTCAGCTTGGGTGCGGACGGCTTTATCCCAGTTTTCATGGGCTTTTTGCTTAGTTTCTTCTAGCTCTTTTTTAAGCTCATCTAACGTGTACTCATGCTCGCCGACTTCGGCATGATTTTCTTCAACCACTTCGGCAGTGTTTGCCTCAGCAGCGGCTTCCTGTTCAACAACAGTTTCTTCAACCTGTGCGTCAGGCGTTTCCTGGTCGTTACTCATTTGTTTACCTTAAGATTGTTGCGGATAAGTCATCAATAAAAGCCACTGGCTTGGCTGTGCCACCAAGTCGTGCGCATCTGATTACTTACAATGGGGATGTTGATTTGGGATTCAAGGCTGCGCCTAATAATTTTGCCGTTACATCGACAAAGGGGATGATTTTTTCATAAGCCATGCGTGTGGGGCCAATAACACCTAAAACGCCAACCACTTCGTCGTTGACGGAATAAGGCGAAGTGACCAAGCTTAGCTGGTCAAAAACTTGATAGCCGGATTCTTTGCCGATAAAAATCTGCACACCGGCACTTTTCAAGGATTGGTCAAGCAGATGGATAACAGTTTGCTTTTGGCTGAAGGCTTCGAACAATTGCTTGAGATGGTCGCGGTCTGCCAATTCGGAAAAACCCATCAGATTAGTTTCGCCCGCCAGCACATAATCGTCTTGATTGGGATCGACCTCAAACGTCAGCTGCGCCATGCGGATGGCATCGAGCATGCCTTGGTTCATGCGCTCCTGGTCTTCTTGCAGTTCTTTCAACACCGCTTCGCGCACGGCGGCAAGGCTGCGCCCGCTGTAAATGGCGTTCAGATAATTGGCAGCTTGCTGCAATTCGGCAGGGCTGAACAACTTGTTGGTTTGGATGATTTTATTGTGGACTTCTTGCTCGTTGGTGACAAAAATCACCAGCACCCGACCGTGTGACAACGGTAAAAATTCGATATGGCGCAGACAAACCACTTCGCGCTTGGGCAAGGTGACGACACCCGCCATTTGCGTCAATTCCGCCAATAATCGGGACGCGGAATTGACGACATCGGACGGATCTTCCTTAGCCAGCAACCCTTTGTGCAAACGTTTGATTTCTTGGGCATCAAGCGGCTTAACCGTCAGCAAGCTATCGACAAACAAGCGGTAGCCTTGCACCGTCGGCACCCGCCCTGCCGAGGTATGCGGCGAATGCACCAAACCCAAATCTTCCAAATCCGCCATGACGTTGCGTATGGTGGCAGGGCTTAAGTTAAGTTCGGAATCTTTAGACAACACGCGCGAACCGACCGGCTGCCCGTCGCTGATGTAGCGTTCAATCAGATTTTTCAGTAATTGCAGTGAGCGCTCGTTTAACGTTGTAGGTTTTGCCACGTTGACCTCGATAACTTTTAGCACTCTCTTAAATAGAGTGCCAAACGAAAATAGCAGCTTGAGGCGGGCTTGTCAATTGGCGGGCTTTAATTTGGCAAAACCTAAATTAGCTGGAATGGCAATGGCTTAGGGCATGGCAAACCGTACCGCCAATACCAAAAATCAATCCTTTTTTTGCTGAAGCTTCAACTCGTAAGCCGCCAATTGTTCTGGGGTTGCGTCTGGTTGGAATTTTTCCTTCCATTCACTGTACAGCATGCCGTAAACCACTTCCCGCGCTTGTTCATAACCGACATCAAGGTCGCGTTCTTGGGCTGCGGCGGCATACCATTTGGCTAGGCAATTACGGCAAAAATCCGCCAAGATCATCAAGTCAATATTTTGTGCTTCGGGATGTTGCTGTAGGTGGGCAAGCAGGCGGCGGAAGGCGGCGGCTTCCAGTTCAGTTTGTTGTGTCAAATCCATAAGTTCTCCTTATATTGATGGCATCTCGGTATCACGGCATTCTAGCAGAAAGGCTGGGGCGGGCATGTACATTCAACAGCAATGATTCTACAATACGCCGCGCTTGGGGTTGTCCGAAGCGGATGTTTGCCCTTGCTTTAAAGTCTTCTAATCTGGCTACTATGAAACAGCTTTACGAATTTTTCCCGATTGTTTTATTTTTTATTGCCTATAAGGCTTACGATATTTATGTAGCAACGGCTACGGTTATCGTCGCCACCATCATCCAAGTGGCTTTTGCTTGGTTCCGTCACCGCAAAGTGGAGCCTATGCAATGGATTACCTTAGGTCTGGTCGTGGTCATGGGCGGACTGACCTTGTATTTGCAGGATGAGCAATTTATTAAATGGAAGTTATCGATTATTGAATGGCTGTTTGGCTTGGCCTTTTTGGGCAGCCATTTTTTTGGCAAAAAGAACTTAATCGAACGGATGATGTCAGCCAGTCTAAGTTTGCCAGAAGCCATTTGGAAACGTTTGAACCTGATGTGGGGCTGTTTTTTTATGGCGGTGGGTTTTATCAACCTGTATGTCATGTTCAATTTCAGCACCGACGATTGGGTCACCTTCAAGACTTTTGGCGTGCCGGGCCTGATGGTTCTGTTCATTGCCGTGCAAATGGCATTCCTTTATAAACATATCCCCGAAACCGAGAAATAACTTGTGCTATACGCAATAATCAGTGAGGATGTTGCTGATAGTCTTGACAAAAGGCTGTCTGCGCGTCCAGACCATCTTAATAGGCTACAAACACTGCAAGATGAAGGCCGTTTGGTGCTGGCAGGCCCGCACCCTGCGGTTGATGCCGAAAACCCAGGCGCGGCAGCATTTACTGGCAGCTTGGTGGTTGCCGAATTTGCCAGCCTTGCCGATGCACAGGCGTGGGCCGATGCCGATCCCTATCTTATTGCTGGCGTGTACGCCAACGTCTTAGTCAAACCCTTTAAAAAAGTATTTCCAACATGACAGCCGATTTAATCAAACGCCAACTGACTGACGCTTTCCAACCCGATCTTTTGGAAATTATTGACAATAGCGCGGCCCATGCCGGTCATGCCGGCGCCAGAAAAGGCGGCGGACATTATCATGTGACCATTATTGCCGAAGCTTTTGAAGGTAAAACCCTGGTGCAACGCCATCAGCTGATTTACCAAGCCTTAGGCGAGTTAATGAAAGATCAAATTCATGCCCTTGGCATTAACGCCCTCTCACCCTCTGAAGACAATAAAGGAAATCAGTAAATGAAAACTAAGTTCATCCCATTGCTTGTTATCAGCTCCGCATTGATTGCCGGTTGTGAACAACCTGCCGGAACAAGCAGCAGCCCAGCGCCAACTATCAACAAAGCTGATGCCATTGCAGTGGTTAACGGCAACTACATTGCCAAATCCACTTTTGAAAACCTGCAAAAAGATTTGGCTGCACGCGGTCAAGGCCAAGCGTTCCCAAAAGACAAATTGGTTGAAGAATTGGTACAACGCGAATTGTTGGTACAAGATGCCGTCAAAAAACAATTGGACAAATCACCTGAAGTTTTAGCCCAATTGGATGAAGCCAGAAAAGCCATCCTGACCCAAGCAGTTGTACAAAACTTCATGAAAACCAGCCCTGTGACTGATGAAGAAATCAAAGCCGAATACGACAAAAAAGTCGCCGGCGACGCAGGCACCGAATACAAAGCACGCCACATCTTAGTGAAAACTGAAGATGAAGCGAAAAAGATCATTGCCGAATTGGACAAAGGCGGCGATTTTGCCAAATTGGCGAACAAAAACTCTTTGGACGGCAAAGAAGCACAAAACGGCGGTGATTTGGGCTGGTTCTTGCCAGGTCAAATGGTTGAGCCTTTCTCAAAAGCGGTTGTTGCTTTAGAAAATGGCAAATACACCAAAACGCCCGTGCAAACCCAATTTGGCTGGCACGTGATCTTGAAAGAAGACTCACGCAAACAAACACCGCCCCCCTTGGAAGCGGTTAAAGAACAATTGACGCCTTTCTTGCAACGTCAAAAATTGCAAAACATGATCGAAAGCATGCGTAAACAAGCGCAAGTTGAGATTCTGATTCCATTGACTGAAGAAAAACCAAAAGCACCTGAAGCTAAACCTGCCGCAGAAGCACAGCCTGTCGTTGAAGAAACGGTAGAGCAAGTGGAAGTGAAAGACGCTTCTGGTAAAACGGTAGAAAAAGAAGTCATCATTGACGAAAAAGTGGTTGAAGAAAAAGCGCCAGCTAAAGAAGAATCAAGCAAACCGGCTGAAGCGCCAGCCGAAAAAGCAAAAGAAGCCAAAAAATAAGCTTCTCAGCTAACAACAAAAAGGGCGGTCTGACCGCCCTTTTTTTATGCCATTTTTTCAAAATACTGGAGCATAAGTTGCAACGAACGGTTGCCCCGATACTCGTTGATTTCCAATTTATAGGCCGCCTTAATTTTTCTTATCCCTAGCCACTGCTCGGGGGCATCGACAAAAAAGACAATCGCATCCAGCAGCTTATGCCCACCCGGTTTACGCAGCACCCATTTCAAATGCCGCTGACCGACCACCCGCACTTGTACTACCTCAAAGACACCGCTAAACATCGGCTCAGGAAAGCCCTGCCCCCATGTTGCCGCCTGTTCCAGCTGCACCGCCAAATCAACACCCAACTCCTGCTCTGTCAGTTCACCATCAACGACGACTTTTTGTTCCAAATCGACACCTGCCAAACGGGTTTCGACCACCTCGTTGAACGCCAACGCAAAAGCCGGATAATCATGCATTTTCAACGTCAGCCCCGCCGCCATCGCGTGTCCGCCAAATTTATCCAAAATTTTCGGATGCGCGACCGCGACATCGCTCAGTGCATCGCGGATATGCAAGCCCGCAATTGAACGCGCCGAACCTTTCAGCAAATCCTTACCGGCGGGTGCAAAACAAATCACCGGTCGATGCAAACGGTCTTTTACCCTTGCCGCTAAAATGCCAATCACGCCCTGATGCCAGCTGGCATCGTACAAACAGACACCGGCGGGCATGTGTTGTTTTTCCAAAGCGAGACTTTGCTCCAACAAAGCCATCGCTTCAAATTTCATTTGCCCTTCAATATCGCGGCGTTCGTTATTCAAAGCATCCAAACGCACGGCAATGGTTTTGGCGGTCTGCGAATCTTCTGCCAACAGGCATTGGATGCCCAACGTCATGTCGTCGATACGCCCCGCCGCATTGAGGCGCGGCCCCAAAGAAAAGCCCAAGTCCGATGCCGTCAAGGTTTCCGCATTTTTGCCTGCCGCGTCTATCAGTGCCAATAACCCTGGATGGGCATTGCCGCCGCGAATGCGCATCAAGCCTTGGTAGACCAAGGTTCGGTTAACGGCATCCAACGCCACCACATCGGCAACCGTACCCAAAGCCACATAATCAAGCAGACGGCCTAGGTTGGGTTCTGGCAAAGCCTGCTCTGCAAACCAATTGGCTTCACGGAGACGGCTTCTTAATGCCATCAGTACATAGAAAATCACGCCAACACCGGCAATGGCTTTGCTGGGAAAGATGTCGTTAGCTAAATTGGGGTTGACGATGGCTTCGGCTTTGGGCAGCTCGTGACCCGGCAAATGGTGGTCGGTAATTAAAACGGCAATACCGGCGGCTTGCGCAGCCGCCACACCTTCAAGGCTGGAAATGCCGTTATCAACGGTGATGATGACATCAGCCTGCTGTTGTTTGACCAATTCAACAATTTCCGGCGTTAAGCCATAACCGTATTCAAAGCGGTTCGGCACCACGAATGATAGGTTTTGCGCCCCCATCAAGCGCAAGCCCTGCATGGCAACTGCGCAACTGGTCGCGCCATCGGCATCAAAATCGGCAACAATGCAGATACGTAGTTGCCTCGTAAGTGCTGACTGCAAATACGCCACCATTGTTTCCATGCCCAACAACAGCCAAGGTGATGGCAATTTATTTAAGGATCGGTCCAGCTCGTCAATATAGGTGATACCTCTGGTTAAAAATAAGCGTTGCAACAACGGGTGCAAATCACCGAATTGGGTGGGGTGATTGGGCAGCGGACGGGTAACGATGGTTTTTTTTACGCCTTGGAAATACATAGTGCGCCTAATAAAAAAGCCGACGGCTGTCGGCTTTGCTGGGTTAGATTGTTAAGCGGGAACGCTTGGCGGTAAGTTTATATTGGCTGATTTTCAAACACCAAGACAGACAACGGATGCACATCATAAACCGATTTGCCCAGCGGTTTTTGCAAGGCGGGGACGATAACATCCTCAGGCGATGGCAAGCACGTGTCCAAAGCCAAGCACCAATTTCGGTGTGCAATCACCGGTAAATCGATGGTGATGGCTTGATCGGACATATTCATGACCACATGCAAGTCGGCCTCGTCTTCTTCAACGCCCGCCAAGGTGAAGGCCAATAGCCGCGCATCTTGTTCGAACCAGAGCGGCTCGTATAGATTGGCGCCATGCCAAGCAATGTCGGGCATGTTTTTGCCTTCGATAACCCGACCCGTCAAAAAGCGCCGCCGCATAATAGAGCTATGGCGTTTTCTTAAAGCAATCATGGCTTGTACAAAGCGCACCATATCGGCGTTATGCTCGGCATCTGTCCAATCCAACCAGCTGAGGGCATTGTCTTGGCAATAGCCGTTGTTGTTGCCTTGTTGGCTATTCAAAAACTCATCACCCGCCAACAGCATAGGAACGCCTTGGCTAAGCAATAAAATGGCAAATGCATTTTTGGCTTTGCGCCGACGGATGATTTGGATATGTTGGTCAGCCGTTTCGCCTTCTGCACCGCAGTTATAGCTTAAATTATTGTTACAGCCGTCGCGGTTGCTTTCGCCATTGGCATCGTTATGTTTGCTGTTGTAGCTGAACAAGTCATACAACGTGAAGCCGTCGTGGCAGGTGACGAAGTTGATGCTGCTGATCGGCAAACGACCTTGGTGTTCGTATAAATCGCTACTGCCGCACAGTCGTGTTGCCAATTCGGTGACCAAGCCATGATCGCCGCGTACGAAACGGCGCACGGTGTCGCGGTAGCGCCCGTTCCATTCCGCCCAACGGTAGCCGGGGAAGCTACCGACTTGATAGAGGCCTGCGGCATCCCAAGCTTCGGCAATCAGCTTGGTTTTCGCCAGTTCTTTGGACAATTCAATGCCCCATAAAACCGGTGGATCATGCAAGACATCGCCATTTTCGCCTCTTGCCAACGCGCTGGCTAAATCGAAGCGGAAACCGTCAACATGCATTTCCGTAACCCAGTATTCCAAACAGTTGATGATAAAGCCCGCCACCAGCGGATGGTTGGCATTGACGGTGTTGCCGCAGCCGGTGTAATCGCGGAAGATGCTTTTATCGTGATGGTCCAAATGATAAAAAATATCGCCGCCCACTCCTCTGAAATTGATGACCGGACCGTTAGCACCGGCTTCGGAGGTATGGTTAAACACCACATCCATAATCACGCCAATACCGGCTTTATGCAGGGCTTTGACCAAATCGCGGAATTCGTTAAGGTGCGTGCCTTGTTCGGGTGTGACGCAGTAACCAGGATGAGGGCTAAAAAAACTGTGGGTGCTATATCCCCAATAGTTTTTCAGTCCCCGCTCGGCGGTATTGGCAGGCACATCTTGCTCGTCAAAAGCCATCACCGGCAACAATTCGACATGGGTGATGCCTAGGTTTTTCAAATAGGGGATTTTTTCAATCAAACCCGAAAAAGTACCGGGGTGTTGGACTTTTGATGAGGCGTGTTTGGTAAAGCCGCCGACATGGACTTCATAGAGAATGGCTTTTTCGCTGCTGATACGCAAAGGCACATCGCCTTCCCAATCGTAATGACCGCCATCAACCACCATACAGCGCATGGCTGATTTCATATTGTCGCCCGGTAAGCAAGCGGCTTTACGGCTCCATAGCTTATCGCTGACCACCCGCGCCCAAGGATCAATCAATAGTTTTTGCTTATCAAAACTGAAGCCCGATTCCCGCAAGCGGTTAGGGCCGTCCATACGCCACGCATACCAAGTCCCCATTGGCAATTTGCATACATAAATATGCCAAGAGAAAAAGGTTCGGTTGAGGTCTTCTTGCAGGCGGATAATTTGGAAAGGCTCTTCGCATTCAGCACTATGGAACAACAACAATTCCACTTGGGTGGCATGGCGGCTGAAAATAGAAAAATTAACACCACCGCTATTTGGCCTGACACCAGACGGGTAGGAGTTTCCGGGCTTCGTTTTGTATTCTATTTTCTTCATGAGAACCTCTCCATATTGGCTGCATCGACCCAATCAGTCATCCATTTCAGGGTACGGGCAGCTACTGCCAACAAACATTGGCGTAAAATTGCATAAGGCTTGGTTACAGGGAACCGGACAGCCAAAATAGTTATTGGGTTGTAGTATCAGAATAACGCACGGAATCGTGTGCTGGTTTTGTTGGTAAAGCAGATAAACACTGACGTAACGTCAGCTATTAATGACCTAAACTCACAAAAAGTGTGAATAGTTTAACAATTTACTCAGTTATTGCAAAAACCTAGCTGATTTGGTAACAGATAAGTTAAGCGTCATCTTGGGCGCGGATAACCGCCAACCCACATCAAGCTTTCACGGCAATGATGCAAACGAAATTAAACCACTGGAAATAAGTATCCATACGGGTAAAACCCGCCCGCTTAAGCAAAGCCATATTTTCGTCCAAACGGTAAGGGATCAGGACATTTTCTAACGCTTCCCGTTTGCGCTGGTTTTCGGCATCGGTGTAACCACGCTGGCTGCTTTTAAAATGTAAAAAATGGTCGATATAAACTCGATTGAGCATACTGTCATTGCCGAGAATTTTTTCTGACAACAACAAAACGCCACCCGGCTGTAACGCATCAAAAACGTTAGCCAACAAGGTTTCCCGCGCCAACGGCCTGACGAACTGCAAAGTCCAATTCAAGATAGCAACGTGGCAAGCGGGTAATGGCGGCATATCGCTAAGATCAGCGCAATGCAACTGCACTTTTCCAGCAGCAATTGCCCCGCCAAGTTTGTCGGCGGCTTTATCTAGCATCGCCTGCGAGTTGTCATATCCCAGAAAACGGACATCCTCAGGGCATTGCGTATGCTGGCTTAAATACTCAATGCTGGTTCCGGTGGAACAACCCAAATCGCAAACCACCCCACCCTGTTCTGGCAAAAAATCCATCACCAAATCGGCTTGGATGCGTTGGATTTCATGATAGAAGGGGATGCTTCTGGCGACCATGTCGTCGAAAACATGGGCGACACGTTCGTCGAAAGTAAAATCTTCCACCCTACCGGTAGCCTGAAACAGCTTGTCTTGACTGCTCATGCCCGCTTTATTTACGGTTAAACAAGCCGACCAAATACGATAATCGTCCGGCACGCTCTGGCGTCAGCTGCTCCCAATGGAAACACCAGCTCCAGTTGCCTACCGTTGTACCTGGCGTATTCATCCGATGTTCGGAACCTAATTCCAAAATATCTTGCATAGGGATGACCGCCAAATTAGCAACCGACGACAGTGCCGCTTGGATTAACGCACAATGCAGGGAAATGGACGGGTTGCTAAGGTAATCATGAATGTAGTGTTTTTCATAATCGGGTATTTTTTGCGACCAACCTAAAGTGGTGTCGTTGTCGTGCGTACCGGTGTAGACCACACAATTCCGGTCGTAGTTGTCAGGCAAATAAGGGTTGTCAGGGCCGCCGCCAAAAGCGAATTGCAAAATTTTCATGCCCGGCAGATCAAAGTCATCGCGCAAAGCTTCTACTTCCGGCGTGATGATGCCCAAATCTTCCGCCACCAAAGCAATTGAACCCAGTTCCTTTTTAAAAGCTTCCAGCAATTGCCAGCCTGGCGCTTTAGCCCACTGCCCAATTTGCGCGGTTTCTTGATCGGCAGGGATTTCCCATGCAGCCTCTAAGCCACGGAAATGGTCAATCCTTAAAATATCGAACTGCTCAATTTGCGTGCGCATCCTGTCAAGCCACCAAGCGAACCCCGTCTCTTGCAAGTATTGCCAGTTGTAATGGGGATTGCCCCAACGCTGTCCGGTTTCGGAAAAATAATCCGGTGGCACACCCGCCACGACCGACATCTGGCCGCTGTTGTCGAGTTTGAATACTTTGCGGTTTGCCCAAACATCGGCGCTATCGTAAGAAACAAAAATAGGGATGTCGCCAAAGACGAAAACACCGCGTTGGTTGGCATAGTCCTTAATCGCCATCCATTGTGTAAAGAACACAAATTGTTCAAATTTGTAGCGGTCAATAGTTTCTTTTAGGCGTTTGGCGGCGGCTTTAATGGCTTTGCTTTCGCGTTCTTTTAACGGTTCGGACCAATTATTCCAAGATTGCTGGTTAAATTCGTTGCGCAGCGCCATAAACAAGGCGAAATCGTCCAACCAAAAGGCTTTGTCTTTGCAGAACTGCTTGAAGGCTTTTTTATCTTCCGTTTCGGCACGCTCTAAAAAGCCTTGGTAGGCTTTCGTCAATAGGCAGCATTTATTGAATGATGGTGTACCTTGGCATTGTTCGCACTGTTCAGAAACCAGCAGCCAGTTTTTTTCGACCAGCTTTTCGATATTAATAAGCGCCGTGTTGCCAGCGTGTGCGGAAAGGGATTGGTAAGGTGAGCCGTCGGAATGGGTCATCCCCAACGGCAAGGTTTGCCAGACGGTTATGCCGCAATCATGCAGAAAATCGACGAAATAATAAGCATCTTTACCAAAGTCGCCAGTGGGTAATGAGGTAATGTGCAGTAGAATGCCTGCCCGGCGTTTATTAAGAAGTTCTTTCACCGTAAATGTCCCTGATTTAATAGTTTTACCCGGATGCGTTGCCTCAAGCCCTAACCCCTTTCACCCATAACGCGATGAAAGGGTCTTGCTTTGTTCGCAGCGTCCCCGTTTGAGGCGCCACGAACATTCTGTGTTTTTGCCAGAAAAAACAGCTAATTACCTCGTTTTAACCCATCGCAAGCAACATGCCGATAGTTTACCTAACGTAATGCAGTTTTTGACCCAACATATCCGGTGTTACCAACACTACACCACCTGGACTTACGTGGAAACGTTTTTCATCGTCGGCACGGTTTTCACCAATGATGGTATTTTCCGGAATATCGCAGTTCTTTTCGATGATGGCCTTGGTAATACGGCAATGTCTACCAATATTGGCATTAGGCAAAACAATACTGTCTTGCAAAGTTGTGTAAGAGTTTACCCTAACGTTAGAAAACAATAAGGAATGTCTAACTTTTGCACCTGAAATGACACAACCGCCCGATACCATCGAATCAACCGCCGAGCCGCGACGGTCGTCTTCGTCAAAGACAAATTTGGCGGGTGGGGTTTGTTCCTGATAGGTCCAAATAGGCCAGGTTTTGTCATACAGGTTCATATCGGGTTTAACGCCAATCAATTCCATATTGGCGGCCCAGTAGGCATCAATCGTACCGACATCACGCCAGTAGCTTTGCTCGCCGCTTTGCAAATCCAAGAACGGGTAGGCATTGACGATGTACTTGTCGATAACGGACGGGATAATGTCTTTACCAAAATCGTGCGAAGACAATTTGGTGTCAGCATCTTTCAGCAATTGCTCGAACAAAAACGCCGCATTGAAAATGTAAATGCCCATTGACGCCAAAGCGGTATCGGTGCGGCCTGGCATAACCGGCGGGTTGGCTGGCTTTTCAACAAACGCTTTAACCCGACGGTTGCCATCGACATCCATCACGCCAAAAGCCGTCGCCTCTTCCAAGGACACTTCGATACAGCCAATAGTCAGATCGGCCTTTTTGGCGACATGGTCAGCCAGCATTTCGGCGTAATTCATTTTGTAAATATGGTCGCCCGCCAACACCAAAATATGCTCGGGTTTGCGGGTGCGCAAAATGTCGATATTTTGGAAAACCGCATCGGCAGTACCTTTATACCAAGAGTCTTCATCATGACGCTGCTGGGCAGGCATCAAATCAACGTATTCACCAAACTCACCACGCAAAAAGCCCCAACCTTGTTGGATGTGACGAATGAGCGAATCGGCTTTGTATTGGGTCAGGATGCCAATTTTACGGATACCGGAATTGACGCAGTTAGATAGGGGGAAATCAATAATTCGGAATTTACCACCAAACGGCACAGCTGGCTTAGCCCGCCAATCGGTCATATTCATTAAGCGAGAACCCCGACCGCCTGCCAGAATTAGTGCAATTGTATTTCGGGTTAAATGATGAATATTTTGATTGGCTGAATCGGACATCGGGCATCTCCACGTGGAATAGTTTCACAACCACTGTTGCGTTTGGTAACATTGAACTCACTGACATTTTACTACACCGAGGCAATAAAAGTGAAAAAGCGTTCGAAAAACACACTTGATTCTACAACTGCCGCAACCCAATCAACAAGCCCAGCAGAACCGCTTGCAGACACTTCCCCCATCAGCCTTTCCGAACCAGTAAAACAAACTGCCTCCCCTAAAATGGCAAAAGACAACCTATCTTTCGAAAGCTTAGATGAAAACCATTTGCAAATTATCGAAGCCCGCCATCACGACCCGTTCACCGTACTGGGCTTGCATGGCGACACACTCTTGGTTTTCATGCCACTTGCTGAAAGCGTTGTTTTACAAGACATTAACCTGCCCCTTGAACGCATAACCGGCAGTGATTTTTTTATAGGCCACATAAAAAATGGCGACCAACTACCCCTGCATTATCAGCTGGCTTGGCTAGATAAGGCAGGCACCAGCCACCTTAGCCACGATCCTTACAGCTTTGGCAGCCAATTGCCAGATTTCGACCAACACCTGTTTGGCGAAGGCAAACATTGGCATATCTACAAAAAATTGGGTGCGCATCTACATACAGTAGACGGCATCCAAGGCGTGCATTTTGCCGTTTGGGCCCCCAATGCCCAGCGCGTCAGCGTGGTGGGTGACTTCAATCATTGGGATGGTCGCAGCCACCCTATGCGTAATCTGGGTGCAGGCGGCATCTGGGAATTGTTTGTGCCGGGGCTAAGCTGCGGATGCTTATATAAATTCGAAATCCTCAACCGTAACACTCAACAACTGCTTCTAAAAACAGACCCTTACGGTCAACAGTTTGAATTCCGCCCCAATACATCATCCATCGTCGTTAATGAAAACAGCTACAAATGGCGCGACCATCGCTGGATGGGTAACCGTGTCAATTTTGACTGGCTGCACGAACCCATCTCGATCTACGAGGTGCATCTTGGTTCGTGGAAACGTGACCAACAAGGCAATTTTCTAAATTACAAAGAATTGGCTGTCGAGCTGGTCGCTTATGCAAAGGAATTAGGCTTCACCCACATCGAATTGCTGCCCATTTCCGAACATCCGCTCGATGCGTCTTGGGGCTACCAAACCACCGGTTATTTTGCCCCTACCAGCCGCCACGGCACGCCGGACGACTTCCGTTATTTCGTGGATACCTGCCACCAAAATAATATAGGTGTGATTTTGGACTGGGTTCCCGCCCATTTCCCCAAAGACGGCTTTGCCCTGTCGCGCTTTGATGGCAGCGCTCTCTACGAACACGAAGACCCCCGCAAAGGCGAACACCGCGATTGGGGTACGCTGATTTACAACTATGGCAGGAACGAAGTGAAAAACTTCCTGCTCGCCAGCGCCGTTTTCTGGCTGGAAGAATTCCATCTGGACGGCTTGCGTGTCGATGCCGTCGCGTCCATGTTGTACTTGGATTACTCGCGCAAACATAACGACTGGATACCCAACCGCTATGGCGGCAAAGAAAACCTCGAAGCCATCGACTTTTTGCGCGAGCTGAACGAAGTCACCCACGACCAACACCCAGGCACTGTAGTGATGGCTGAAGAATCCACGGCATGGCCGCAGGTGACCCGACCGACTTGGACGGGGGGATTAGGCTTCTCAATGAAATGGAATATGGGCTGGATGCACGATACCTTATCGTACATGAGCCACGACCCTATCCACCGTATGCACCACCACAACCAGCTGACTTTCGGCCTGCTCTACGCCTTTAGCGAAAACTTTGCCCTGCCCTTCTCGCACGATGAAGTTGTCCACGGCAAAGGCTCGCTCATCAACAAAATGCCGGGCGATGAATGGCAACGCTTTGCCAACCTGCGTTTGCTGTTTACCTTCATGTTTACTTATCCTGGCAAAAAACTGCTGTTTATGGGCTGTGAATTTGGTCAAGGTACGGAATGGAATTTCAACCGCAGCCTCGATTGGTACGTGCTGGAATACCCGCACCACAAAGGTATGCAAACATTAATTAAAGATTTGAATTATCTGTACAAAACCCAGCCCGCCTTGTTCAGCCATGATTTTGACCCGCAAGGCTTCGAATGGCTGGATTGCCACGATGTGCAACAATCCATCATCAGCTATCGGCGCAAAAGCGAATTTGAAGAAGTCATTGTCGTGCTTAACTTTACGCCAGTACCCAGAGAAAATTACCGTGTGGGCGTCCCCAACCCCGGCACCTACCACGTCATCTTCAACTCAGACTCGCATTACTACTACGGCAGCAACACCGGCAATGGCGCGGTCAGCTCCGAACCTAGGCTATGGATGAACCAACCCCATTCCATAAACCTGACGCTGCCGCCACTGGGGGCGATTATCCTAAAGCTCTAACCCCGTGTAAGCCGTCTGCTTGCCATACCGCGCAGACGGCATCCCCACTCGGGCAACACCGCCCACCCATTGAACAAACCGCCGAACATCAGCGCATCATTTCAGAAGAACAATCACCATGAAGAAAATCCTCTTTGTCGCCAGCGAAGCCCATCCGCTCATCAAAACCGGCGGACTTGCCGACGTTGCCGGCAGCCTCCCCAAAGCCCTAGCGGAACTGGGGCAAGACATCAGAATCCTGCTGCCCAACTACCAAGCCATCAGCTCGCGTGGCGACATTCGCTACTTATGCTCGCTGCGCGTGGACAACCGCAACATCAACCTGCTGGAAACGCGCATCGCCGGCACTGACGTACTGGCATGGCTGATTGACTACCCCGCCTTCTTCAACTACCCCGGCAACCCGTACCTCGATGCCAACGGAGAAGCCTGGCCCAACAACGACGAACGCTTTGCCCTATTTTGCAAAGTAGCCGTCGAAGTCGCCATGAACCGCATCAAACAAGACTGGCAACCCGACATCGTCCACTGCAACGACTGGCAAACCGGCTTAGTGCCCGCCCTGCTCTCGCTGGAAGACAACCGCCCTGCCAGCGTCTTCACCCTGCACAACTTGGCCTACCAAGGCGTATTTCCGCCGGAAAGCGTCGGCACGCTGAACATACCCAGCCAGCTATGGCAACCCGAAGGCTTAGAATTCCACCAAATGCTCTCCTTCATGAAAGGCGGCTTGGTTTATGCCGATGCCCTCACCACCGTCAGCCCCACCTACGCCCAAGAAATCCAAACCGAAACCTACGGCTGCGGACTGGAAGGCCTGCTCAGCTACCGGCATGACAAACTGATCGGCATCCTCAACGGCATCGACAACGACGACTGGAACCCCACAACCGACGACTATCTAGCCGCCAACTACAGCGCCGACCAACTCGCCGCCCAAAAAACCAACAAAGCCGCCTTGCAACAACAAATGGGCTTGCCGGTGGACGACAGCATTCCCGTGTTTGGCCTTATCAGCCGTCTGGTCGAACAAAAAGGCATCGACCTCGTCATCGACTGCCTACCCGCCGCACTCACCATGCCCATGCAATTCATCCTGCTGGGCGCAGGCGACAAAAGCTTTGAATCACAACTGCAAAACCTAGCCCAACAATACCCCGACAAAATCGCCATCACCCTTGGCTATAACGAAGCCCTCGCCCACCAAATCGAAGCCGGTGCCGATGTCTTCCTGATGCCCTCGCGCTTTGAACCCTGCGGGCTGAACCAAATGTACAGCCAACGCTACGGCACCTTGCCCATCGTCAGAAAAACCGGCGGCCTTGCCGACACCGTCGTCGATGCCATCCCGCAAAACCTAGCCAACCAAACCGCCACCGGCCTGGTCTTTAGCGAAGCCAGCAGCGGCGCCTTACTGGAAACCATCAAACGCGCCATCACCCTCTACAGCCTGCCCAACGTCTGGGAAAACATGCAACAACAAGCCATGCAAAAAGACTTCTCATGGCAACGCAGCGCCACGCAATACTTGGAAGTTTACGGACAAATCAGCCCCAACCCATAAAATGGCTTTGCCACCGGCGGAATTAACATAGCAAGACCAAGCATAATCCGCTAGAATGGTTGCTCACAAAAGGGGGCGACATGGCTTCGACGTGGGTAGCAAAACCTTGAGTGCATGCCGAGGACTGTAAATCTCGTAAAATATACAGAAAAAAAGTATTCGCAAACGACGAAAACTACTCAATGGCTCTTGCTGCTTAAACACAGCTTCCATTCCTCTGACTATTTGTGCTTATGCGGGTAGAGTCGGGTTCGCCTGACGCTCAGAGGTCATTCACATAAGATCGCGCTGAAATCCGTCCGGTGTGGATGCGCTAAAACCCTACGGAATCGTTGCTTGTTTTCTTGGCCCGGCGGGTAGCCAGCAACTAAATCAAAAGTACGGGATAAGCATGTAGACCTTTAGGCGGAGTGCTTGCGGACGCGGGTTCAATCCCCGCCGCCTCCACCATTTTCTGGTCTTCCATAGACCAATCAAGACCCACTAAGACCCTTGAAAAACAGAGTCTTAGTGGATATTCTCAAAACTCCCTTTTAGTCTCCGATGGTCTTAATAGGCCTCGATCGTGGCACAAATTTGACACAAATTTGCCACAAGCCATCCAAGCCGATGCATTAACAGCCCGCCTAGGCACGGATGATTGCCGACACTTCCGCCAGCACGTTTTTAGTGAACTCGCGCCCATTGCCATTGATTTGGCTCTTCGTTACAAAAAAACCACCGAACGCTCCAGCTACGAAAAAGCCAACCAAGAGCTTCTAGCAATACATAACCAATTGAACATTGGTGAACTCAATCTATGCGCACCTACTGACGAACTAAAGAACGCGGCAAAACGTTACGCTGAAAAATGCCTGCACGCCCAACAAAAAATCAAAAACACCACCGAAGCTTATTCCGCTTGCCTTAAAATTGTCGAATCCTACCGTATTAGTCCACCCGCCATTAAAAATGGCAACATAAGCCCTGCCCTCAACCGTATGTCAGACTGGCGGTGGTGGTTTCGGAAAATAAAAACATTACGCATACGAAGTTTCGAAACAGTCGCCAGAAATGTTGAACTGGTTAACCGTTTACGTTCCAGCTATGCCAGCGATTACACCGTAAACTTAAAACGCAAACAAAAGGAAGCTAATCGCCATTATCTGTCCTCAACGTTTGCCTGTAACGAACAGGGCGAACGCTTTTCCCTGCAAGATTTAGCAAACTGCACCGTATCCAATCCAGCCATCCGACGCGGGGAGTTGATGGTGCGAATCAAAGGCTTTGAAATAGCAGCCAATTTATTTGGGCATGTCGGCGAATTTTATACCCTCACCACACCTTCAAGGATGCACGCTAGCCTACACAATGGACTAGCCAACCCGCGCTTTGACGGTACAACCACACTTCAAGCCCACGAATACCTCACCCACCTATGGGCGTTAATCCGCGCGGAATTACACCGCCAAAATATTCGCCCCTATGGATTCCGAGTGGTCGAGCCACATCATGATGGCACACCGCATTGGCATTTATTATTGTTCATGCCACCCGAACATCGGCAACCGATGCGCGAGATCATGCAGAATTATGCCCTAGCCGATAGCAGCAACGAACCAGGTGCAAAAGCCCACCGCTTCAAAGCGATTGCCATTGATCCTATCAAAGGTACAGCCGCTGGTTACATCGCCAAATATGTCGCCAAAAATATCGACGGGAAACATTTGGAACAAGACCTATACGGAAACGAAGCCCACGAAGCTGCCGAACGGATCACCGCATGGGCTAACACGTGGGGAATCCGTCAGTTTCAACAAATAGGCGGCCCTAGCGTTACCGTTTGGCGGCAACTAAGACGCTTGGGGAAAACCGATGATAGCGAACTCGAAGCCATCCGAACCACAGCGACCGCCAGCGATTGGGCTGCCTTTATGCTGGCAATGGGTGGTTACGAAGTGGAGCGCCGTGACCATGCCATCAAACCATTCTATGGCTACGGCAGACAACTCAACCTAGAAACCGGTGAAATCATCCCTACCCTAACCGACCGCTACGGCAACGAACCAGCCCCCAAAGCCATCGGAATTATCTGGAAAAATCAAGGCCACGATACCCGCAAACATTTCTGGACAACAACCAATCGGGACAGCGAGACGGTGCGGGAAGGGGCGGCTTTTGCCGCGCCCCGCCCCGCATCGTCGCAGTTGTCGACCACAGAACGTTCGGAAACTTTGCGAGCAAATCCGCACGCTTACCCTCACGGAACGTGGGCGGAGCCGCTTTTCTTGGACTTGTATCAATAACTGTACTGACTCAAATAACACAACACGAAGGCAAACAAAAATGACTAAACCCGCATTACAGGAAAACTACGCCATGAACGAATTCACCCTCGATGAAGCCATTAAGCTAATTTATCGGCATGTTGTCCTTAAGAAAAATGCCAACACCCTCGCCAAAAAAACCGACATAACCTTAATCGGTCATGTCTGTGGCGTGCTGACACTAAACGAACAAATCGAAGTTGTGGTTAAGTTTCATGACGAATTAAAGCAATTCACCAAAGAAGAATTCGACAAAGAAGCCAAATTATTGGATTGTTAGAAGTATTGACTACTAAAACCAATAGTGTATTATTAAAATCACTATTAACTTTTAAAGTCACTATAAGCAATGGAAAACAACCCTAAAAAACTGCTCGTTTTAAACGAAGAAACCGAACAGATCATTTTGCAACAAATCCGAGAATTTAGAGGCATAGGCAATACCCTTGAAAGTGCGCTGGGTGCGCTGATACTTGGGCAGTATTTTGGCTGGCGTGTCCTTAAATTGATACACAACCCCGCCACTTACCGACGTTATGAAAAAGTTTTAGGCGTCCAATTTAAAGATGTGTGTCCAGAAATAACCGAATTCGGCAAGAAAAAAAGCGTCGGCTATGCCATCACCGAAAAATTAGGCAGCTTTTGGGCGGTCATCATGGGCAAACGCAAAGTTGAAGGCAAAGGCATGATTGACAGCGAGGAAGAAGTTGAGCGTCGCGTTGCTGAAATCGACAAGGAGCAACAATGATCCCTAGCAATAATTATGTGACGATTGAAAAATGCGCGGAACTGCTAGGGCTTACCCCAAACGCAATACGCCAATACAAGAAAAAAGGGCAGTGGCGGAAAGAAATCCACTGGCATAAAGCCCCAAACGGAAGAATTTATATCAATATCAAAGCAGTCAACGAATGGATAACAGGCAAAGGGGCATAACAATCCGCGGCAATAGCGCACAAATCGCCTTTACTTACCAAGGCGTGAGATGTCGGGAAACCTTGCCCATGCCGCCGACCAAAGCCGCACAAAAAGAGCTGCAACTCAAACGGCAAGCCATTTTGTACGAAATCAAAAGCGGCACGTTCGACTATTTAAAACACTTCCCGCACAGCAAAAAAGCACAGGAATTCCGCAAAACCCGTCCTGACCACTACACCATAGGCGAAGGCTTAAAAGCATGGTTTCAGCGTAACCAAGGGCGATTCCAACAAAGCACCCTGCGGGATTATAACAGCGCGATTTATCATCATTTGATACCGACATTTGGAGCGTTGGCAATTGCCGAACTCACGGCAATGACGATTAAGCAATGGTTGTCAGAATTGCCTATTTCCAACAAGCGCAAAAACAATGTCCTGACACCGCTTCGGCAAATGTACGAAGAAATGTATCTGGATGAAATGATCGACAAAAACCCGCTAGACCGGATTAAAAACCTTTCCGTAAAAACCAGAGAACCCGAACCTTTCACAGCCGCAGAAGTCGAAAAAATCCTGAACGAATTGGCAGGCCAAGAACGGAACTTGATTCAGTTTGCCTTCTGGTCGGGGCTGAGGACGTCGGAATTGATCGCCCTACGCTGGGAGGACGTTGATCTGGAAAACAACCGAATTTTTGTCCGCCATGCCAAAGTACGCGGACATCTTAAAGGCACGAAAACCAATGCCGGAACACGGGAAGTGATGCTACAACCCCAAGCCAAACAAGCCCTACTCAACCAACAAACCCACAACGGAAAAAGCAACGACATCATTTTTCATGATTCCCGAACCGGCGAGCCGTGGAAAAACGACCAAGCCATCCGCAAAGTTATCTGGACACCCGCACTAAAAAAAGCCGGACTGAAATACCGCAACCCTTACCAAACAAGACACACATTTGCATCAACTCTGCTTTCAAGAGGAGAAAACCCGCTTTGGGTCGCCCAGCAAATGGGGCATAAGGATTGGGGACAAATTAGGAAAGTTTATGGGCGGTGGATACCGCAAAATTAAAAAGAATTAATAACACGCTATTTTAACAACTTAAATTTAGGCACACACATGAGCTATATTCTTGCAACTACAGAAAACCCAGTCCGCTGGTATAAATTCAATTGCGATGGAAATTTACAAGCAGGTCAATTCGAATTGTTAGATTGCCTTGATTTGAACGAAGTCCCCGTATTTCATGACAAAAAAACTGCAAAATAAGCAGCTAAGGTACTTAGTTTGAAAACGTACAGATATATCAAAACTTGAAAAGCTCAGTCATATCATAGCTGCTTTCAATATACGAAAATAACCTGTATTAGCATCTTAAAGAAAGCATACATAAGGTGCGTATTAGAGGTATTATGTAGCAGACGCACAAAGCCATCCATAACATAACCCATTAAAATACAAGCCATTATACACCTAAACGGGAAAGTAAATGGCAGAAACCCACGTCATAAGCGCACTGGTGGCGAAGCGTTCAGAGCTTGCCGGACTGGTGGAGCATCACCGTAAAGAGATAGCCAAGCTATCCGAAGACATTGCCTTGCTGGACTCCACAATAAAGATGTTCGAGCCAGGTTACCGGATACAAACCATCAAGCCAAAACGTTTCCAAAGAAAGAACGCCTTTTTTAAGCGAGGGGAAGCCAACAGGACTATCCTTGATATTCTCAGGGAGTCTGGCAAGCCCTTAAGCACTGTCGAGATTGCGAGGGTTGTTTCAGCCTTGAAGGGGTTCGACAAGGATCAAGAAAGGGCGTTACAGGCCACTATACTAACTACGCTACATAACCAAAGGAAAAACGGCCTTGTGGAGTTTACGGGAAGGGATTTTAACGGGGGGTGTGTTTGGAAATTGGCTTAGGCTATTGATTTCGGCGTGTCGTGACGGGATGATTATGTTTTTTTAGAATTTAAGGATTGGCCATGATAGAAAGAACTGAACACCAAAACGAAGCCTTAAGAAATATCGGCATGAGCCAAGAGCAATGGGAGGCCATTAAGCTTATATTTGAAGCGGTTAAAAACTTGAGTGTTAGGGATGCTCAAGGAGCAATACGCTTCTCTGAAAACGCATTGCCTTGGCTATCCGAAACCCCAAGCGAACTCGACCAAGAGAACTTGTTAGCATTAATCAATCGTGGCGTTGAGTTTACTTAAAACATTTTGGTAAATTTCAGTGATTTTACTGATTTCCGCATCTATGTTTGGTGGTGTTGGCTGCATCGCTACAGGTGACGAGCTTCCGCCTGATTTCTTTTGGGTAAGATTTTGGTAAATGGCGGCGGCTAAAGTTGCTGCAACGGTTTCTTTATTTTCCATGTCTTATATCCACAGTTTGTAAATTTTAGAGTCTAGCCCACAATGGAATTGTGGGCAACCATTAAGCCGCCAGCCGTTCAACCGTCTTATTGCCCTGCCAATACCCGCACCAGTTCCGTGAAGTCGGCTTGTTGGCGCAACGTCCAGTGATGTCGGCAAAGATTTCCCCAGTAGACCAACGGCGGGTATCTTCGCGGTAGCCGCATTCGTTGGCGTAAGCATTTAAGTTTTGGTTGCCCATTCTATGCACTTGGCCTTTGTGCATCCGGCGGAAACGTGAGAAGAAAGATTCGGCTTGGTTGGTGCATTCGCCCTTGTCGCCTTTGTAACGCTCTTGATGGTTGACCCGCTTCATATCGAATTTGGCATGTAGAGCGTCATAGCATTTGGCATCATCGGCGTTTATAGTGGCTTCGCCGTCAATATGGGTTTCCGCCAATGCCTTAATGTCGGCTTGGTTTTCTGACTTCACCACGAAGGTTTTTGTTTTCACCGCACCTTCGCCTTTCTCGCCGCGTTCGCGGATCGTGATAATGCAACGCTTGTTAGGGTTTTGGTTCTCGACTAAGCGCAAGTCTTTGCGGTCGGCCTTTTCGTTCTCAGGGCGCACATAGCTGTTCACATAAGCCCCGTCAATTTCCACCTCGCCGCCTAATTTGGCAGCTTCGGCATCCATCAGGGATTCCCGTATTTTGTGCATCATCACAAACGCCGTCTTATATTGCACGTCCAAATCCCGCGACAATTGCAGGGCGGAAAAGCCTTTTGCCGTGTTGGTGTACAGTGCAACCGCGCCCAAGTAGATTTTCAAGGGCAATTTGTGATGGGCAAACAATGTGCCTGATGTGATGCTGAACGTATGGTTACAGCCCTTGCAACGCCATTGCTTGCGGGTCTTGATAAAGTAATGCTTGTCGATCAGTCCACAAGTCGGGCAAACCGGATTGCCATCGCCCCAACGGGATTCCTTGAACAGGTCAAATGCGGCCTCGTCGGTCATGGTGAAGATTTGCACCAAGGACAGTGAATGGGCTTTTGCTGATAGTAGGAAGTGTTGTGCCATGTGATTTACTCTGCATATTTCAAATGTGACACAAATATACCATATATAAAATTACAATCAACACAAATATTTCATATATGACATATTTGTGCTTTATTATGATATGCTGCTGGCTTTTGAAATTAAGAAGGAAACGCTATGGAAACGCACGACTGGAAAGCATCGGCAAAAAATATCTTAAAAGCTGAGTTGACCCGCAAGGGGGTTGATTACGAAACGCTTGCCGAAAAACTCAAGGATATTGGGATAGATGAAAGCTATAACAGCATCAACACCAAGATCAATCGGGGCGCGTTTACTTTCCAATTTTTCTTGCAGTGCATGAAGGCCATTGGGGTTAATGATGTGAGGGTTGGTTAAAATTTTATTCGACAGTTAAGTTTTTTGTATTTTGGACTTATGCGTAGTTTGAAATTAAATAATAATTGCAAAAAGTTGCGCTAGGCCAAATTATTTTGTACATTATGTGCATTAAACCAAAAACGGAACTAATTTTTATGAAAGTTACACCCACTCTTCGCCAATTACTGGCTAACGAATTACCGCACGGCTTTGTTCGCGATTTGCTTAATAAGATGCCCCTTGTTTATAAGGATTCTTATGAAACAGTCAAGAACGATCCAAATCTTGGAGAAGAGCAAGCAAATTATGTGATGGGATATTACCGACGTGGAGCTTCTGAAACGTTGTTACAAAGACTATCAGCCGAACATGGTTTAAAGCTAAACATTGTTCAGCCAGAAAACGGTGGATGCAAGCATATTAGGGTAAGAATGGGTAGGTTCGCATTTGTAATGTGTCATGTTCAGTCGCGAGCGGGTTTCCCATCCTTTTCTGAAAACAGAGTTCAAGCCTCTTCTATTAATGAATTCCTATCTCAATCTGACTTGTTTGTCATCGAATCAAGCCCAAAAAATGAAGAATTGTTTGGGGTTTTAGTACATACGGAACAAACCAATAAAAAAGATACATTTGACTCTATTCATATTGGTTTTCCAAATCATAAATTCGACTCATGGATAGAAGAACCAATTGATCTAATGGATATATTAGATCAACAGGCTATTCAAAATAGCAAGGATTTGTCGCGACAATCACAAGATGCCGAACCAACACTAAAAACAGACAAAACAAATAAAAAAATTAATGGGGAAGACTAATGGCATTAGGAGTAAAGTCATTTAACGGTCAACGGCTAGAACAAGCAAAAAACGCCAGAGGACTGTCATCTGTAAATTTATCAGATATGGTCGATATATCTACAGCCTCTATTTCGCTTTACGAAAGCGGCAAACAAAAACCAAAGCCTGATGTTGTAGAGCGGATCGCAAATGTATTGAATGTTCCGGTTAATTTTTTCTTTAATGAAATTCAGATAGAAAAGCCTAAAAGGCTTTTTTATCGTTCAATGAATTCTGCAACAAAAATATCAAGAACAAAAGCAGAAGCACAATATGAGTGGGGGCTAGAAATTATTGATTATTTAATGGAGTTTTTTGATTTTCCTGTAGCAAACCTTCCTGATATATCTGTGCCAGATAACTTTAGATCATTAGATTCAAACCAAATTGAATCAATCGCCCAAGAGGTAAGAGATTACTGGGGGTTAGGAAATGGACCTATAGTCAATGTTGTAAGAACATTAGAGATTAATGGAATAATTGTTTGGAGGACAGTGTTTGATGCCGAAGCTTTAGACGCTTTCTCCGAATATAGAAAGCCGCATTCGGTTATTGTTTTGTCTTCTGATAAAACAAATTATTTTCGTTCAAGATTTGATGCCTCTCATGAGTTAGGACATTTAATTCTTCATAGAAATGTTGACCAAACGACGCTAAATAAATCTACAGATTTTAAAATAATAGAAGATCAGGCGCATTTGTTTGCATCGGCATTTTTATTGCCTTCTGTACCATATAGCAATGATTTGTGGTCTCCTACATTAGATGCTTTTCGATCTCTTAAGCCTAGATGGAATGTTTCTATAGCGATGCAAATTATGAAGGCTAAGCATCTTGGTATAATTGACGAAGATCAGGTAAAGCGTTTATGGATTAACTTAAATAGAAGAAAATGGAAGTCCAGAGAACCTCTTGACGATTCTACTCCCGTTGAAATGCCAAATTTAATCTCTAAAAGCATAAAAATGCTTATTGAAAAAAATATTAAGTCAAAAGAACAAATAGCTAATGACTTATCTTTTCATTTATCTGAAATTGAAAGGATTTGCGAGCTTCCTAGTGGGTTTATGAGAGGTAAACAAGACATGGGGCAGCCAACACTTAAACAACAAGGATCAAATATATTGAAGTTCTCAAGATAAGATTTGATTTTCTGACCGCTTTAGCGGTCAGTTTCTCTGCTAAATTATATTCCCTATCCTTTGTGCGCCTGCTACATAATACCGCGTATTAGGAAAGTTAATGGACTTTTATTTGCTTCTAGACATACTAAAAGTTATTAAATAAAACCCAAACGTCCTTCATTTGGATTGCCTGTAAATATCGTCATTGCAATCATATTTTCGACATCTGTTGGCGGGTGCTGATTTTCTATGATTATTACCTGACTCTCAGTAGCATGGTGTTTTATTAGGTAATTGTAAAAACATTCCTTTAAATCAGTACCTTGTAAAGTCAGATCATCTTCACCCTCAGGTTTGAAGTAAGCCAACAAAGGAGAATCAAGAACCACGAAACCAGGATGTGAAAGCCCGTGTTCTTGGCAATATTCCATTAATCCGATTGTAATCGCAGCATGAGTTATTGCGCGTAAACCTTTGCCACGACTACCACGCGGCTTTCCATCAATAACAAAGTCATTTGAGTCTTTTTCAAAATAAACGTTACATTCACCGGGAAAATTCCAATCTTTCAGTACCTGTGAGACTTTCATTGAAAAAGAATGAGCATCGGCTATTGGAATACCAGTAGTAATTTGATGGCGTTCATCTGAAAAGCCTTCATCCTCTTCCTGCAAAAGAGCAAGTCTTCGTTCTTCTAGTCGTCTCACTCTATCATATAAATCAACAGCTTTTTTTACACTCGCTCGTTTTTCCACAAACTCAGAAAATAACTCGCGTTCTTGACCGAGCTGAGGAGCGATTTTTTCTTTAATCTCTGAATCAATGAGATCATAATTTGCATTTTGGGTATTAAACTCTTCCATAAGCTCTGACTTCTCGGTTTGTAGCTCGGAAACAGTGTTAGATAGTTAAATCTTAAGCTTTGAAATTTTTTGAATTTCAGCAGACGCTGCTTGCACAATTGCCACAATGTCGCCATCGCATGAATCAACTATATGCTGTTTTTTAGGCTCTGCTCCACAAAGCGGACATGGTGCTTGCTCAACACTAGCGAACATTGAACCGCTTTCTTGTATAGCTTCTAATCGCAAAATATCAACCTCATAATGTTCTCGCAACAAATCGAAACGGGCTAAATATTCTTTTATTTCTATTAAGCGACCTTTCAGTTCTTGGCAATGTTTCAAAAGATTTTCACGATTGCCTAGCAGAATATTGACCCCACTCTGACTAATATCAAGCTGTTCACGCTGTCTTTCTATTGAGCTTTCCAAGCGGGAAAGTTGTTCGATGAGTTCGAATTCTTCTTCATCAACATCGGCAAGTTCGGTTGCAAGATCAGCAAGCAACTCATCAATTAGAGCAATTTGTTTTGAGTTATCCAATTCCGGAGTATTAGCAGAGACAACACTTGAGTCATCCACCCCAGTCAAAAGTAGCTTTATAGTAGCCAATTGAGGTGTCTTCTGGGTATATTGACCATTCCAAAAAGGTGAACCCTTTTGCTGAATTTCGCCCTCTTGAATAATGACAAGTCTGGCTAGATTACGAAAACTTAAACTTAGAGTTCCTCCACTCTTATTTTTCAGAATTCGTTTTCCAAGTAATCCAATCTTTTCTAGCAAAAAGCCAGATAAATTATCCGTCTTGTCATGTCCATGATCTGGTTTTAGTTTTAGAGCGTTTTGATTCTCAGCGTTTTTGAGTTCTGTAAACTTAAAACTTCCGCCTGATGTAGAACGGTGGAGTCTGTAGTTTTCTTCATTACTTGTAGCCAGATCAAGCTCAATGCTTCCGTATTTGCTTCGTTCAGGAATTTCCCTTAAATCCTTTCCTCCAAGCATGAAATCTATCGACTCAGCTAGAAATGATTTTCCTGTATCAGAAGCACCGCAAATAACATTAACACCTGGGAAAAAATTAAGAATTGCCTTATTTTCCGAGTTGGAAAATTCAATCCTGCGTAATTGAAGATAGCAATTTGTCACAAGTTTGTTCCTGTCCTCTGGATTGGCTGGAACTGGCTCGTCCATTCTTCAAACAAGCGATGTGTAATACGCCTAACATCCTCTGTTGAAACATTTTCAAACTGTTTAACCGCCCAATTTGCACGAACCATGAGTTGTTGTGAATATTCGGCTGTAAGAGAAGACATAAAAGGCGCTGCTACTTCTCCCGCAAGATAGTTAAATCCATCGTCTTTTGGAATTCTTTGAATAAGACCTCGACTTAACATAAGCAACAACCCTTTTTCGATTAACCCTCTTCTAACCAGCAACTCACCTGATCGAAGTGGTAGCGGCGCATGTAAGCTCTGAGGCCCATTAGCATCACCCGAATGAACCACAAGATAATCCATTTCTACAAGTCGTTGAAGATCAAAAGCTATCGGGAATGCGACCACCAAAATAGCTAGTGATCGCATCCCTGTCTCCAAAGGACTATTGAATGGTGTTAAATGAGCGTTATTCATAATCCGATACCCAAGTAAGGCGGTCATCATTAGCAAGTTGGTGACAAATTCCTTGTCGATCCTGTGTTTTAATAGAAGACGCTAACGGATTTGATGAGGAGTTAAGTAGTGCAGCTTGGGCAATTGTTGCGCTCATTCTATTGAAACCATTAGCGTGTGTTCCTTCACAAATATCAACCACTCCGTGATAGACTTCATCCTGTAAAGTTTCAAATGTTCCTTCTGGAACTGTATCCCGTGCAAAGTTACGAAGTGATTCTGCATGATAGAACCTTTCACGCTGGCGAAGATAATCACGTTTCAGTTTATTGTATGATTCTAAGTCAGCAGCGCCTGTGATCGTTAAGCCAAGATGATCACTATAAGCATCAAGAATTTGACGAATATAGCGGCTTTCTTTGTGATCTGGAGCGTCGGGAGGTATAGAAGGATTCGGCCTAGGTGGCAATCCACCTCCAAAACGTACCGAGTGGTATTTTGTGCGACTATGCCCGTTAATAAGCTCAACTAACGACTTTGAAGAAAAGATACTAAAATCAAAACCATCAAGAAACAGTTTTAAATCTCCTGACAAAATAATTTCAGTTTTTTCTGTAATCTCCTTCTGACAATATTTTTCCCAATTTTCAATAGTCTTGCTTTTTAGATCACCTGAATTGTTTAGTAATTGTTCAAGGCTTGTACCAATTCCTTTAGAGCAAACAAAATAGTGCTTTCGTGGTGGAGAGTATTTTTCAATATGTGAATAGTAGATAATTTTTCCTATTTCAACCCAAACATCACTTGGTCGTAAAGGATGGTCATAACGTTTACACTGGTAATTGTCCCAAATTCCTTTAAAGCCATTATCTTCACAGAATCCAGCAATATCAACACCTAGATCGCCAGAACCAGTCAGACGACTAACTTTTGAATATGAGTCTTCAATAGAAGTAGTCCACTCTTCTATGAACCCTTCCCACTCGTCTGGAGAAAAAATTATAATACGCGCAGGTTTTGGAATAGGTAAGCCACTTTGCACATGTTCCGCAGAAGTAAAACATGTTGGCACGTTAGGTTTTATTTTTTTTAAGTCAGCATCGTCAATCAATTATGATTCTCCGTTGAGTTATCGATTGCATTGAAAATACAATGCCGATTAGACAATATCTATAGTTTATATTAGGCTCTAATTTTTTAAGCCGCCATAGAGCCGAAGCGCTACAAACATTGAGCAACTTAGCAACTGCTAACGGACTTTCACCCTTGTCTAGCAATACCAGTACGTTTTTCTAGCGATCATTAGAAAATTATAAAGCAAACAAAGTCTAAACCGACTACAACTCATCCCCCACCAACGGCTGCCTATCTGCAACCTTAGCCAACACAGCAGCAAAAGCCGCGCTATCCGCCCGTTGCGCCCTAGCCTGCAAATAATCTTCCGTTGCCAATGCGGATATTTTTTCTGCGACTGCCGTGGCAATAAACTGATTGATAGACACCCCTTCCTTTTGGGCGAATTCCTTAATATGCCGATGGATGGAATCCGGCAAACGCAAACTTAACGCACTCATCTTAAACGCTCCAGTAAAGTTTTGGGCGGGATAGCCGCCACACCAAATTTCTCAACACCTGCAAAATCTTTCAGATTGTGGGTAACAATATTGGCATTGGATGCAACCGCCAATTCAAGCACCATATCATCTTTGGCATCCGGCAAATAAGGCCGCCATAGAAAATGGATTTTTTGGGATTGCCCAAACGCGCACAAATTATCCAGAACCGTTTCTATTTCAAAATCGTTCAAATTCAATAAGTCACGGTTACGTTTTAAGACGTCTTCGTATTCAAATAACAAGGGCGTAGACAAGGCAAGACTCAACCTTCCGGCAGCCAGATGCTGTAAAACCTTGTAAGATGCTCCGTTAGCGGAATAAAGACCAGCAAACAGAACATTGGTGTCCATGACAATTCTCATAATACCGTATATAGTATTACAAAATCCTATTATTTAGTAGCATGTATGACGGCTGGAAAATTAACGGTTGCCCGCGTATTATTAGCGCTAAAGCTATCTATCATAAGGCCTAATGATGACCAATCGGATGACTGAACGCTTAGATGAAGCGCTTGCTTTAACCCACGAACAGAAAGAAAACCAATGCCGCACAGTGAAGTAAAGGCCACAAAAGAACGGCAGGTTATAAAGGCATTTGATGACAGCTTAGCCGAATTTGGCGGCTTGTATGCTGAATTGGCAAAGTGCTAGCTATGAATTTGACACAAGAACAACCAACGCGAGTTTTAAATGATTGATTTGACTAAGACGGACACGGGTTCAATCCCCGCCGTCTCCACCAAATTTCAATATTTAGAATGTTCAAAATAAAAACCCCGCAAGCCGTTAGGCTTAGCGGGTTTTTTATTGCCTGAAGGCTGAACGACCAATTCCTATTCACACGCTTCGCTTTCAGCAGTGGTTAGGTGGAAAGATTATTGGGGAGTGTGTTTTTTACCTCAATGTACACTCTGATTACTTTACCTAGATTGGATGAAGAGTTTCTTATTTCTATTCATAATGACTCCACAACCGTAAAACCTTAACCCGTTTTTCACTTTCCAAAACCTGATAAATCAGACGGTGCTGGATGTTGATGCGCCGTGAATAAGCACCTGCCAAGTCACCGACCAATTTTTCATAAGGCGGCGGGTTTTGGCACGGGTCGGTTTTTAGGATTTCCAATAACAGAAATGCTTTGTCTTTTAATCCTGCCGCTGCCAATTTTTTAGCATCTTTCAATGCTTGCTTGGCGTAGATGATTTCCCAACTCACCAATCCAGTTCCTTGCTGCATTCATCGGGGGATTCTGCCATGCCTTCTAAAATTGATTCGCGCATTCCAGGAACGCCCAGTAAATACAGGGTTTCTTGTATGGATGACCAATCTTCGGCAGAAAGCAAAACGGCATTGGCGCGTTTTCCGGTGATGGCGATGGGTTGGTGGGATTCGGCGGCTTGGTCAATCAGGCGGTAGAGGTTGGCGCGGGCTTCGCTGGCGGTTAGTGTTTGCATAATGGCACTTTAAAATACAAAAAAAATATCGTACGTTATTCCGTACTTTTTTGCGAATTTATTCTTTCACTTTATAGCGGATTGGCTATAACACTTCACTCATCATTAAGAGATAAAACTGCTCAGCAGTAATCAGCAATACGGTTGGCTTTATCCCGACCCCCAAAACAAAAAACCCGCCAGCCTTAACGACTTAGCGGGTTTTTTAGTGGGCCGATTAAGCTATGCCCGTTGCATTGCCCACTATTAGGGTGGGCAATGGGTTATGCGGCTTTTCCTGCGGCGGTCGCTTCAGGTACTTCAACCAGGCGGCCTGTTGCCACATCGTAAATGTAGCCATAGACCGGGATGTTTGCAGGCACAAGCGGGTGGGATTTGATGCGCACCACGTCTTCCAGCACGCTTTGCGCTTGGTCTTTAATGGTCAGCCAGTTGATGTATTTGCCTTCTGCCGAACCTGGGCCTTCGCAGCCGTCGTGCCAGCAGGCGTTTTCGTCCAATGAGGCGGTTTTTAAGCTGCTGCCCAGCAAGTCGCTCATGATGTCGTTAGTGAAAAATTCCATGCCGCAGTTGGTGTGGTGGATGACAAACCATTCGCTTGTACCCAGCAGTTTGTAAGAGATGACTAACGAACGGATGGCGTCATCGCTGGCACGACCGCCGGCATTGCGGATAACGTGGGCGTCGCCTTCTGAAAGCCCTGCGTATTTGGCAGGGTCAAGGCGCGCGTCCATGCAGGTCAGGATGGCAAAATGACGGCCTGGAGGCATAGGCAGGTCGCCTTTGTCAAAGCTGGCGACATAATCGCGGTTTGCGCTGAGTACTTCGTTTAATACACTTGCCATAGTTTTATACCCTTATAATTATTTAGTTGATCGGTCTGGTTGGGCAGACGTTTGACTATTACTGACGGTTTAATTTTAATTGTTTAACCCCTATCAGCGGTCGTTAATGTATCATAATTTCTGACTCTGTCAGCTTTCAAAACGCTTAACATGCCTTGCCAAACGCATTTGGCAATTTTTGACATTCATCTTCCCAACATTATGTCCCCATTACCGTTAGGTCTTTATTCCGCCGAACAATGCCGCGAGTTTGACCACCTTGCCAGCAGCCAGTTTGGGATTGCCGGTTATTCGCTGATGGCGCGGGCGGCGGATGCGTTGTTTGTGCAATTAAGGCAAAACTGGCCTGACGCCAAACGCATCACAGTTTTCTGTGGTGCAGGCAATAACGGCGGTGATGGCTATTTGCTGGCGGCCTTGGCTGTTCAGGCTGGTTTGACCGTCACGGTGCTGAGCGTGGGCGATACGCAATCGCTTAAAGGTGATGCGGCGCAGGCTTACCACGCTTATTTAAAAGCTGGCGGGAAAGTGGCGACGTTTGATGCAAGCCCAACCTTTGCAGCCGATGTGTTGGTCGATGCTTTGTTGGGTACGGGTTTGGCAAGGGCGGTAACTGACCTGTTTGCGCAAGCCATCGAGGCCATCAATCAGCACCCTGCCCCGACGCTTGCCGTGGATGTGCCATCGGGTCTGAATGCCAATACCGGCAATGTCTTAGGGGTTGCCGTCAAGGCCGATGTGACAGTGACCTTTATCGCCTTAAAACAAGGTTTGTTTACTGGTCAGGCTGCCGATTATTGTGGCGACATCGTTTATGCCGATTTGGAAATGCCCGCTGCTGTTTTTCAAACGACCCAGCCAACCGCATTACGGGTAATCCACCAGCCGCTGCCGCGCCGCGCTCGGTGTTCGCATAAGGGAAATTTCGGGCATGTATTGGTCGTCGGTGGCAATCATGGTTTTAGTGGCGCAAGCGTGCTGGCGGGTATGGCAGCATTGCGGACGGGTGCCGGTTTGGTCACTCTTGCCACGCAACCAGCCCATGCTGCGCTATTGAATCTGCAACAGCCCGAACTGATGTGCCACGGTGTAGATTACGCCACACAGCTGCACGCTTTACTCGACAAGGCTTCGGTGGTTGTCATCGGCCCGGGCTTGGGGCAAGACGCGTGGGCAAAAGAGCTGTTCGCCGCCGTCTTGACTTGCAACAAACCGATAATTGTCGATGCCGATGCCTTAAATCTGCTGGCACAACAGCCGCATCAAAACGGTCATTGGCTGCTAACGCCCCATCCTGGCGAAGCCGCACGGCTGTTGGCTTGCTCAACAAGCGACATTCAACAGGATCGTTTCGCCGCCGCCACTATGTTGCAAAAGCAATACCAAGGCGTCGCCGTTTTAAAAGGCTCCGGCAGTTTGATTGCCGCGTCCGACGGCCTTGCGGTGTGCAATACCGGCAATCCGGGCATGGCTTCGGGCGGTATGGGCGACACGTTGTGCGGTATTCTTGCCGGTTTGTTGGCGCAAGGCTTGGGCTTATCCGAAGCCGCCCGACAAGGTGTTTATTTACATGGCAAAGCCGCTGACCTTGCCGCGCAAGCAGACGGTGAACGCGGTCTGTTAGCCAGCGATTTGCTGCCATTTTTACGAAGATTGGTGAATTAATGGAAGTCTTTCTAGCCGATACCGAAGCCACCGAACGCTTTGGCGCGCAGCTGTGGCAACATTTGCCGGATACTTGCGTCATTTTTCTGAATGGCGATTTAGGCGCAGGCAAAACTACTTTGGTCAGGGGTTGCTTGCGTGCGGCGGGCTTTACCGGTGCGATCAAAAGCCCAACTTACACGTTGGTGGAGGAATACTCGTTGGGCGACCGAAAACTGTACCATTTCGACTTGTACCGTCTGGCGGATCCTGAAGAATTGGAATGGATAGGCATCCGCGATTATTTTGCCAAGGGCAGCCTTGCCTTTATCGAATGGCCTGAAAAAGGCCAGGGCTTTTTGCCGCCAGCCGATAAAACCATCACTTTATTACCCGCCAAGCAAGGCCGATTATTGACAATCAATGATTGCCCAGCCCCCGCAAAAAACCTATAATCAATCAACAAAACAATAGGATAACTGCATTAGTTAATGCATTTTATTATTTCATCTGGTCGCCGCTATGAAAATCTCCGTTTATCCATCTGGTTTTTTAGGGCTGTGCTTGCTAGGCTCAAGTTATGTGGCTGAAGCCGTTGATATTGGCAACATCCACTACCCAACCAAAGCCGAACACCACTTTGTGCAACTGGATGTCAGCCACTCGCCCAAGCATCGGGTCTTTGTCGCCGAAAACCACTCGCATTTGGTGATCGACATAAAAAATGCCAGTGTCACGCAAGACCTTGCACAGCCCCCTGCCGATCACCCGCTGTTTGCCAAAGTCCACACGGCAGTAAAAAATGGCAGCGATTTACGTATCGTTTTGGATTTAAAACAAACGGTTGACGGCAAGCATTTTGCCTTGCGCTCAAACAACCGCAACGAACATCAGCTGCTGGTCGATTTGGCAAGCAAAGCAACCGCCCCAGCCTCTGACAATCAACAGGTTCGTGACGAAGAGGCAAAGACCGTATCCCCCTCACCTGCGCCCGCCCAGAAAAACAAAGCCATTATCATCGCCATTGACGCCGGACACGGCGGCACGGATCCCGGCGCGCATGGTCAACAAGGCACAGAAGAAAAAGTGGTGACCTTAGCCATCGCCAAAAAACTTGAGCAGCTCATCAACCAAACGCACGGCATGAAAGCATTGATGATCCGCAAAGGTGACTACTATGTCGATTTGCGTGAACGCATGGAAAAAGCGCGGGCTGCCAATGCAGACCTGTTCATCTCCATCCATGCCGACGCTTATCAAGACCCTACGGTAACAGGCGCATCGGTGTTTACCTTATCGAAACATGGCGCATCCAGTGAAGCCGCGCGTTGGTTGGCGGATAACGAAAATGCCGCACAAGCCAAATTGGGCAATATTGATTTGGTTACTACCGAGAAAAACGTGGCAACCATATTGCTGGACTTATCGCAATCCGTCAGCCAAGAAGCCAGCGTGGAAGTCGCCAATCAGGTATTGAAAAGCTTCCATGATGTCTGCGGCTTGCACCGTACCGAAGTTCAAAACGCTGGATTTATGGTGTTGAAATCACCGGATATTCCGTCCATTTTGGTGGAAACGGCGTTTATTTCTAATCCTGATGAAGAAAAAAACCTGCTGAGCAGCAATTACCAGAGCAAAATGGCAACCGCCATTTTTAACGGCGTGCGCGACTACTTTAAAAAAAACAAACCCTCCGATAGCAAAGTAGCCACGCTTTAAGTGTTGGTTGTTTTTGATTTTTAAGCAATCATTGCACCAATCCCCTGCACAGGCCACGGAAGCGCAAATTTTTTCCCACAAAGCACCGATAAAACCAACAGTAAATCTTGACTATCACTGCATTATCGGTTCTAATATCGGTCTTTGCAGCGTTGCCTCGGTAGCTCAGTCGGTAGAGCAGAGGATTGAAAATCCTCGTGTCGACGGTTCGATTCCGCCCCTGGGCACCACCTGCAAGCCCTATTTATTTTGCCTCGGTAGCTCAGTCGGTAGAGCAGAGGATTGAAAATCCTCGTGTCGGCAGTTCGATTCTGCCCCTGGGCACCATGAACAAACTAAAGCCTCGATTTTATCGGGGCTTTTTTGTTTCTACCTCCCCTTATCCCCCAATAATTGCCTCTTCTTACAACAAGCTTTCCTGTTGTCGGTATTTTGCAGAAGTCCGCTTGAGTCTGTGCTACGATAGTCGCTTCAATAGCGGGTTACAGGCTGTTACCGCCTGCAATATCGTTATCACCATCATTCTAAACACAACAATAATAAAGGCTTATGGAAGAATTATTACTCGGTTGGCTGAAAGAATACGGTTATGTCATCTTGTTTTTATGGAGCATACTGGAAGGCGAATTAGGTCTGATTATGGGTGGCATCATGACCCATACCGGTGATATGCAATACCTCGTCACCATTTTTGTGGCCGGACTAGGCGGTTTTACGGGCGACCAAATTTACTTTTACATCGGCAGATTCAATAAAAGCTATATCCAGCGCAAACTCCACAACCAACGCCGTAAATTTGCCATTGCCCATTTGCTGTTAAAAAAATACGGCTGGCCCATTATCTTTATGCAACGCTACATGTACGGATTGCGCACCGTTATCCCCATGTCGATTGGCATCACCAAATATTCCGCCAAAAAATTTGCCATCATCAACCTGCTGAGCGCGTGGGTTTGGGCTGCCATCACCGTTACCCCCGCCTATTTCTTCGGCGAACAATTACTCACCGTCTTAGCTGTGGCGAAAGCCCATTGGTATTTTGCCGTTCCTGTCGCGGCGGCTTTTGTGTGGGGCATTTATGTCTATTTCCAAAAACTGGAAACCCAGCTATTACAAAAACGCAACCGCCGTAGCAGCAATTCCGTTTAAACCGATATGGATTTACCCAATGATTCAAACAACTATCAACAACAGCATGTTGATGATTTGAATAACAGCTTTAAACAGTTATTGGGCAAACCTTGTTTTGCAGATATAAAAGAAGACGACAATTTTGCCAAAGCGGTTTTTCACGCCCCCATAGCAGTTTTGTCCCACAACGGGGAATCCGAGCCTTTGTTCAATTACGCCAACCTAAAAGCCTTGGAATTGTTCGGCTACCAATGGCATGAATTGATTGGCTTGCCGTCAAAATTATCAGCCGAAGCGGACACCCAACCTGAACGCGAACAGCTGTTGGCGCAAGCGGCGAAATTTGGCTTCTCGGAAAACTACCACGGCGTCCGCATCAGCAAAAGTGGTCAGCGTTTTAGCATTAAAAATGCCGTCATATGGAATGTTCACGATGCGCAAGGCCGTATTAAAGGCCAAGCGGCTTGCTTCTCGTCATGGGATTTTCTATAACAAAGCCAATCGCCTATCCATTATTTACCTGACTGGCTGTCATATAAATTTCATCTGCTTAAACTAAAATTCCCTGCTCTACCATTCGGGTAAAAGCTTTTTATGCTATTTTGCCAGCATTATTCACGCTGGAAATACCCGCCAACACAACGAGTGCCTAATAAGCCATTGATTATTTTGGCTTAATAAACAAAAATCCTATAGTAAGCTGGCATTTTATGAATAATACATACAGAACCATCTGGATTTCCGACCTGCATTTAGGCTCTACACAATGCCAGGCCGATATACTGCTCGACTTCCTGAAGTTCAACGATAGCGAAAAGCTCTATCTGGTCGGCGACATTATTGATTTTTGGTCACTTTCCAAAAAAATGTACTGGCCTCGCGAACACAACACCGTCATCCAAAAAATACTCCGTAAAGCCCGACATAACACACAAGTCATCTACGTACCTGGCAACCATGATGAAAACGTCAGGGAGTACGACAATTACGTATTCGGCGACATTATTGTCAAAAACTCCGAAATCCACACCACAGCCAACGGCAAACGGTTTTTGGTGGTTCATGGCGACGAATACGACACCATCGCCAAATATCACCAATGGATCGCCAAACTGGGCAGCTCCGGTTACGATTTTCTTTTGGAAATCAATCGTTTTTTAAGGGTAATCCGGCGTTTTTTGGGTATCCAATCGCATTTTTCGTTGGCGGCGTTCATCAAGTTTAAAGTTAAAAATATCGTCCAGTTTATTTCCGATTACGAAGAAAGCATCGTCAACACGCTTAAAAACGAAGGCGTTGACGGCGTTATTTGCGGACATATCCATCATGCAGAAATCAAAGACATTGGTGGTTTTTTATACGTTAACACTGGCGATTTTGTTGAGAGCTGCACGGCTATCGTCGAACACTTTAGTGGCGAGCTGGAGTTAATAAGCTGGCAAAAACTACAAGACGCCACTATTCCAGACCCCTTAGAAGCAAGTCCAACCCTTTAATGGCAATAACGGATACTGATAGGGTTCAAGCGCACGGCTTGACAAGCTGCAGTTGGGTAGGATAGCGTCATGAATCGTGGTTTTTGCGTTATCCTTGCCGCCCAATTTTTTTCCGCCTTAGCCGATAACGCGCTGTTGTTTGCCGCTATCGAACTGCTTAAAGACTTGTCCGCACCCTCTTGGCAAACGCCTGTCCTTCAACAATTTTTCGTGATTTCCTTTATTGTGCTGGCGCCATTTGTCGGCGTTTTTGCCGATGCGCTACCGAAAGGCAAAGTGATGTTCATCAGCAATGCCATTAAAGTAGGCGGCTGCTTTGCCATGCTGCTGGGTGGACACCCACTCTGGTGTTATGGGGTAGTCGGTATGGGCGCGGCTTTATATTCGCCTGCCAAATACGGCATTCTGGCAGAATGCCTGCCAGCCGAACGGCTGGTCTGGGGCAACGGTTGGATGGAAGGCTTAACAGTGGGCGCGGTGATTTTGGGCGCTATTATTGGTGGTTTGCTGATAGGCCCGGAATTCCAAGCTGTGGTAGCCAGCCATCTTGCCCGTTTAGATTTTAATGCCGGCATCAATAGCGCCGCCAAATTAGCGACACTGATTATCTTGCTGTTTTACGCGCTAGCCGCCGTGTTTAACTTGTTAATCCCTAAATTGCCTATCGAACACCGCTTAGACAGCCGTTCTGCAAAAGTCTTGTGCGCTGATTTTTGGCGCAGTTTCGTACAATTATGGCAAGACCCGCTAGGACAAGTTTCATTAGCCGTCACCTCTTTATTTTGGGGGGCTGGTACGACACTGCGCTTTCTTATCCTCAGCTGGGCGGCGATAGCTTTACATTTTAATTTGGAACAAGCCACGCAACTGACCGCCGTCGTCGCAGTAGGTTTGGCAATAGGCTCGGTCGTTGCCGCCAAATGGGTGCCTTTGCAACAGGCCGTTAAAGTCCTGCCTTTAGGCATCGGCATGGGTATGATGATTATCGGGATGAATTGGGTCATTAACTGGCAAATGGCTATTGTATTGCTCATCATCATTGGTGCTTTAGCCGGTAGTTTTTTGATCCCTATGAATGCGCTGTTACAACACCGGGGCCATCAAATGATGGGATCCGGACATTCAATTGCCTTGCAAAACTTTAACGAAAACATCTGCATCCTGCTCATGTTAGGGGCCTATGCTATGATGGTTGAAGCCGAACTGCCGGTACAGACCATACTGCTCGCCTTTGGGCTTAGCATTTGTACGGCAATGGCTTGGCTCACCCAAAAACACTGGCAAACCCAAGTTGCCAAGCACTAAGCCGCTCACCTCCCCAACTTTTTCTGGTCGCACCTCTTTTCGGAGCAATCCATGTACAAACCCGTCACCCCCTTATTGGCTGCCGACACCGTTATCGAATTGATCGACTTGCCAGATCGCCCTATTGTGCTGATTGAGCGCGCCAATCCGCCCTACGGCTGGGCATTGCCTGGCGGCTTTGTTGATGTTGGTGAATGCTTGGAAAATGCTGCCGTACGTGAAGCCTTAGAAGAAGTCACCCTGGAAGTACGCTTGACGGCTTTACTGGGCATTTATTCCGACCCGCGCCGCGATGAGCGCGGACATACCGTCACCGCCGTTTATGTCGCCGAAGCCAACGGTATGCCCAAAGCTGCCGACGACGCCAAAAACTGCCAAGCTTTTAGGTTGGATGAGCTACCCGAACAACTGGCTTTTGACCATGCCCTGGTTTTGGCAGATTACTTACGGTTTCGAAAAACCGGTCAAGTTGCACCTTTACGCAGTCAGTACCCTGCACTTTGATGAAAAAACGCGTTTTAATCATATCGGCAGGTGCAGGCAACGGACACATCAAAGCCGCCGCCGCACTGGAAAAATCCTTTGCCGCCGATGACCGGGTTGTCGAAGTGGTCAATCATGACGCGCTGCAATACACCAACAAGCTCTTCCGCGACTTTTACTCCAAGTTTTACGAATCGCTCGTCCGCTCGGCACCTGACTTTTTAGGTTGGTGGTATAAAACCAGCGACGAGCCTTGGCGTACCGATCGCATGCGCATCATGTTAGATCGGCTTAACACCAAGCCCTTGGTGCGTTTCATTCAAGACTTCGACCCGCACATTACCGTCTGCACACATTTTATGCCCGCCGGTATCGTTTCACATTTAATTGCCACCCGCCAAATTCAAGCACGGCTGTCAATTGTCGTCACCGACTTTGATTTCCACGCCATGTGGTTGTCACGCTCATTCCACCGCTACTTTGTCGCTTTGGACGAAACCAAGGCTCACTTGCAAATGCTGGGTATTCCTGATGAACGCATTACCGTTTCCGGCATCCCTATCGACCCACAGTTCCAACAAGACATAGACCGCCACCAAGGGCGTTTGAGTTTGCAGCTTAATCCCGACAAACCGGTGCTATTACTTTCGGCGGGCGCAATAGGTCAAGGGCCGACCGAATTTATGGTGGAGCGCCTGCTCAATTTGCGCCACCACGCACAAACCGTGGTGGTTTGCGGACGCAATGAAGAATTGAAACAACGCGTCGAACAAATTGTTGGCCTGCAAAGTGATAAATTTAAAGTGTTTGGCTATACCGACCAAATGCACAAGTTGATGAAAATATCCGATATTTTTATCGGCAAGCCCGGCGGCATGACCGCTTCGGAAGCCATTGCCTGCGGTTTGCCGATGTGTGTGGTGTCGCCCATTCCTGGGCAAGAAGAACGTAATAGCGATCATCTGTTGGAAGAAGGCATTGCCGTCAAATGCAATGACCTGACCACGCTAGCCTTTAAATTGGAACGCTTGCTCGATAATCCGACACGCTTGGCGGAAATGCGCGCCAATGCCTTGCGTTTTGCCAAACCCTTGGCTTCGGAAAGAATTGTTGGCACACTGCTGGAAGATCACCTGCCGCATTTGTCGTTTACCAAACACCAGCAGGCCGCCATTGCTTTTGCCGCCCGCACCGAGGGTTCGGGCGTGATGAAAAAAACGCCGCCGCCTTTGTTGTCGATCAAAAAAAGCCCGATCAGCCAGCAGGCTCGACACAGTTCAGCCTTGTTAAAAAAAGGCCGAACCAGCTATCCGAAATAGCCAATAGTAACCCATCATTCCAACCACAATAAGTTCTAAGCCAAGCCTTCGGCGACTGCCTGCAAGGCTTTTGCCAGCACTTCGCTATCCCCTGTCAGCAGCTGTATCGCATCCGTTTCCCGGCGTAACCAAGTAAACTGCCGCTTTGCCAATTGCCGAGTGGCGACAATAGCTTTTTCCGTCATCGTGGCTTGGTCAATCTCGCCTTGCAAGTACGACCAAGCTTGCCGATAACCCACAGCGCGAATCGCGGGCATTTTTTCGTGCAAATCGCCGCGTTGGTGCAGCACCGCCACTTCCTCGAGAAAACCCGCTTTGAGCATGGCCATGAAACGCTCGGCAATCATGGCATGGAGGATTTTTCTATCGGGCGGGCTGATGACCAATTTGACCAACCGATAAGGCAGCGCATCTTGCGGATCGGCAAAAAATGAACTAAGCGGTTTGCCGCTGATGGCATAAACCTCTAGCGCGCGCTGTATGCGCTGCGGATCATGCGGATGGATTCTTGCCGCCGCTTGCGGATCGACCGCCGCCAAGCGCTGATGCAAGGCTTCTTTACCATAAATTGCCAAATCGGCATCCAGTTGGGCGCGGATGCTGGGGTCTGCTTCCGGCAATGTTGCCAAGCCACCGCTTAAGGCATTGAAATACAACATAGTGCCACCCACCAAAACGGGCAGTTTACCGCGCAGGCTTATATCTGCCATTAACGCCAGTGCTTGGCTTCTGAATTGTCCGGTCGAGTACGCTTCCGAAGGGTCTAAAATATCAATCAGATGATGGGTTATGCCACGCCGTTCATCAGACGTCGGTTTTGCTGTACCGATGTCCATGCCACGATAAACCAAGGCCGAATCAACGCTGATAATCTCGCCGTTTAAGGCTTGCGCCAGCTCGACCGCCAAGCGGGTTTTACCTGATGCCGTGGGACCCATCAAAAAGATGGCGGGTGGAAGCAGATTAGCCAAGCTTATTGCCCCCGCATAAAAAACTTGTCCAAATCTTGGTGAGACAAAGCAATCCAAGTCGGCCTTCCGTGATTGCATTGCCCAATGCGTTCGGTTTGTTCCATATCGCGCAGTAAGGCGTTCATTTCTTCCACGGTCAACCTGCGCCGCGCGCGCACCGCACCGTGGCAAGCCATGGTGGCCAAAAATTGGTTGGCTTGGGCTTGGATACGTTGGCTGGTACCGTGTTCGCACATATCTGCCAAAACGTCGCGGATTAATGTTTCCACATCAATACCGCGCAACAAAGCGGGAATGGCACGCAGAACGATAGCTTCCGGTGCTAAGCGGTTAATCTCAAAACCTAGGGCGGTGAAGAAAGCCTGTTCGCTTTCTGCCAAATCGGCTTCCGCTTGGCTGACTGCCAATTTAATAGGCAACAACAGTGGCTGACTAGGGACTGCGCCTTGTTGATATTGCTGTTTTAAACGTTCGTAGGTGATGCGCTCATGCGCCGCGTGGGTATCGACTAAAATCACGCCATTTGCCGTTTCCGACAAAATAAAAATTTGGTGGATATGGGCAATGGCATAACCCAATGGCGGCATAGCGCTTGAGTTTGTTACAACCAGCGCTTCTTGAGTAGGTTCGGCAACAGGTGGCGGGGACAGCGCGGCGTACGCTTGCAGGTTTTCTTGCACTTGCCAAGGTAACGCAGTTTGCGTGGGCTGCGGCGATTGCCGATAACTGCCGGCAAATGGTGTCTGGCTGTTAGAAGTAGGCGCGATAGGCGACGGGTCAATCAATACCGGTTCATTTTGCCCAGGCCGCAAGTCTGCCAATGAACGATGTAATGCCGAAAACAGAAAATCATGCACCATGCGGCCTTCGCGGAAACGCACTTCCAATTTGGCTGGATGGGCATTGACATCCACTAAGGCCGGATCCAAATGCAGGTACAGCACAAACACCGGATGCCGCCCGTGGTAAAGCACATCTTGATAGGCTTGCTTGACAGCATGAGCCACCAATTTATCGCGGATCAACCGACCGTTGACGTAGAAGAATTGCATGTCTTGCTGGCTGCGTGAAAAAGTCGGCAACCCTACCCAACCAGACAAACGCAAACCGGAGGCTTCGTAATCAATGGTGACGGCATTGTCGATAAACGCCGAACCGCAAATGCCTGCTACCCTTTGCGCTTGCTGTGTTTCGTTGACAGCAGGCTTTAAATTGAGGATTTCCTTTTGGTTATGCAGCAGCTGGAAACCAATGTTAAAGCGGCTTAACGCCATACGTTTAATCAGCGTTTCGATGTGATCGAATTCGGTTTTTTCGGTACGCAAAAACTTGCGCCGGGCGGGCGTGTTGTAGAACAAGTCTTGCACATCAACCGTTGTACCTAGTGGGTGCGGGTCGGGTTGCGGGTCATCGTAAATTTCCGAACCGTCGGCACTGACCCGCCAAGCGCATTCAGCTGCCGCTATGCGGGAAATCAGTGTCAGTCTGGACACCGAACTGATACTCGGCAAGGCTTCGCCACGAAACCCCATGCTGGCGACTTGTTGCAAATCTTCTAAGCTATTAATTTTGCTGGTGGCGTGGCGTGACAATGCCAAGGCCAAATCGTCTTTGACGATACCACAGCCGTTATCACGAATCCTGATACGGCGCGTGCCCGCTTGTTCAATGTCGATGCAGATTTGGCTGGCACCGGCATCAAAGCTGTTTTCGACCAATTCTTTGACGACCGACGAGGGTCTTTCAACCACTTCGCCTGCGGCGATTTGATTGACTAATTGGCTAGGAAGGGCATGGATTCGCATGGAATGGCAATGTTTGAGGTTACGGACAGGCAGCGGTTAGTCTAGTGTGACACCAAGACGTTGCATTTTTTCATAGCCGTAATGTTGTAACGCAGACAGGATGTCGGGATCGCCAGTGCCTACTTGTTGCAGCTGTTTAAGCTTGGCGAAATAGTCGCTAAAAGTGATGCTTGCGCCGGTTCGTTTGCCGGTCAGCCGATCGCGGCAAAAGGCTTGCCACTGCTGCTTTTCTGTCTGGCTTAAGCTATCAGGGTAATTTCGTGCCCGATAACGGAACAACATGTCTGGCAGACGGCTGTCTTCAAAACAGAAGGTGGTTTTTGCCAATTGTTCAGGCGTCAATGTTCTCAGCTTATGCATTTTTTGCTTGTCGCTTTCAGAGAAAAAACCGCCGCTGTAAATTGCCAAATCGGCATCGGTCTCTTGTTCACGCGAGTCCGGCAAAGCAAATACTGCCGCTAATTTTTCGTTTAGGCCAATTACCGATTTAATCTTAGCAATATTGGCAACACAAATGCTTAAATCAATTTGCAAACGCTGTTCATCTTCAGGTCTTATCACTGAGATCGGCGCTAATACCGGGCATTTATTGATGTGGACGGTTTTCAATGGAATTCTCGCCACACCTTCAGGCAAGTCATCGGTAGCGATAAATAGCCGTTGTTGGATCTCAGCTACTGATAAGTGCAGCATGGGTTGCGGATCGACGGACAAGTCGTAAACAATCACGCCATTGCTATTGATGGGGTGCTTGCAGATCGGTAAAACAATCGCCAAACAATGCTTAAGTGCCGGATATTTGCCCGATACATGAACAACTGGTTTAAAACTGCCTAATGACAACAATTCCAAGGCGTGGTGCTTTGAACGGTGTTGCAACAAAAACTGATACAACCTCGGTTGGACTTGGCTGATGCGTTTGGCGAAGGCAATGGTCGCATAAACATCAGACAAAGCATCATGGGCTGATTCATGAGCAATACCATTGGCAACCGTCAGCTGATCTAAACGGAAGCTGGGTTTTTCATCTGCGCCCATGGGCCATTCAATACCTTCGGGTCTTAAGGCTTTTGCCGCCCGCACAACATCGAGCAAATCCCAGCGGGAATTGCCGTTTTGCCATTCGCGGATATAGGGGTCGTAAAAATTTCGGTATAAGGCGTTACGTGTAACTTCGTCGTCAAAGCGGATATTGTTGTAACCTAAAGTACAGGTGTTGGGCTGGCTGAGCTGCTGGTGAATTAAATGAATAAACGCTGCTTCACAAACACCTTTGGTATCGGCTTGCTGTGGGGTGATTCCGGTAATTAAACAGGCTTCAGGTTGCGGTAGGTAATCGTCGGACGACTGGCAATAAACCACCAAGGGTTCATCGATAATATTGAATTGCTCGTCGGTACGGACCCCGGCAAATTGTACTGGCCTGTCTTTCCTAGGATCCGTACCAAAAGTTTCGTAGTCATGCCAAAAAAAACTGTTTGCCGCCATTACTACGTGTGTGGGTTTATTTGATTTCTGTTAAGGCTTTTAAAACATCGGTGCGGCTAATGATACCCACAAAGGTATTTTCACTAAACACCGGAAAGCTCCGCACCGATGAAGGCAGAAATTTTTCCGCCAGTTCAATGATGCTGGAATCGGCATTGACGCTGATGGTATCAGTCGTCATGTATTCACAGACTTTTCCGCTCATGCCTTGGTCGTAAACGCTTTCTAGAAAGACATGCATCCCGTCTTTTTCTGAAAACATACCCAACAAATGGCCTTTGTCGTCAACGACTGGGGCACAGGTTATCTTATGGTCAAGCAATTTTTTTATTGCCGCAAAAACATCGGTATCTTTTGACAAAGTAACCAATCTTTTACTCATATAATCGGCAACGGTAATTTTTGTCAGCATATCCAACTCCTTCTTGAGTTTATTGCTGAACTCCGCATCCTCCATGAATGCTCGACTTATTTTTGTTTAAGCGTTACTTTCCGCTTCCATCGCTTTTCTTTTATCGCATTTTTTTACACAGGCACAATTGCCATTATTAAGCCCGCCACAAGAACCTTTAATGGCGCGTCGTCCAAACATCACACCAATAGCCATGATGCCAACAACAACTAACATAATAACGAACGTTACAAAAAAATAAGTCATGATTCACCTCAGGATAGAAAAGCCCAGACTTTATTGGGTATTCCTTGGAAACGAATAAAAACGCACCAAGACTCTTTTCTGTTAAATGATAAAACGGATCGTGTTTAATCTATCCGCTTGGATAGTATACTCAAATATTGTCGCTTGTATGCACTATTGTCGGGACAAAAATGCATTAATTTTTCCCTTTCCCCAACTCTTTTATTTCCGTCAAAACACCATTTTCAAACCTTAAATATTGCTGGAAACGACGCCGACCGAAATCATAAACCCATTCTTCAACAAGTATTTGCACTTCATAATAGGTTTGTTGACCTATCTGCACACCAGAATTGTTTGGTGTCCCACCGCCAATGCTAATCAGATTTCTGACCAACTTGGTTTCGTAATGCTGGTCAATCGAATCAGGGTCACCACAACTGTTTGACACTTCAATTTTTCTGTCTCCCAATTGCACTAATTGATGATCGCACCGAAATGCAAAAGCCGTTTGGGTCAAACTTAAACCAAGAAGCAAGACAACAGAGAAGAATTGATACATAGAGGTGGCCTTATAAGATACATAGTTGCCACAATCTATCGGGAATGAGTTAATGCAAACTGAACGTTCTAAAAACAAAAACCCTTCTAGGAAAGTTTCCCAGAAGGGTTTAATGTTTTGACAGCTTTAACGGTTAACCGCCAAAGTCATCCAGCATGATATTTTCAGGCTCAACACCTAAATCTAACAACATTTTGATGACTGAACTGTTCATGATTGGAGGACCGCACATGTAGAATTCACAATCTTCTGGAGCAGGATGGTTTTTCAAATGGTTTTCATAAACTACATTATGAATAAAGCCTGTGTAGCCATCCCAGTTGTCTTCTGGAAGTGGATCAGACAAAGCACAATGCCAAGTGAAATTAGGATTTTCACGTTGCAACATGTCAAAATCTTCCACATAGAACATTTCACGTTTACTACGCGCGCCATACCAGAAAGTGATTTTGCGTTTAGATCCAATACGACGCAATTGGTCGAAGATATGTGAACGCATCGGCGCCATACCGGCACCACCACCAATAAACACCATTTCTGCTTCAGTTTCTTTAGCGAAGAACTCACCGTAAGGTCCTGAAACGATACATTTGTCACCTGGTTTCAAGCCAAAAATATACGAAGACATGATGCCAGGTGGTACATTTTCTGGGGCACGCGGTGGCGGAGTGGCAATACGCACGTTCAACATGATTTCTTTTTCCACTGGATAAGAAGCCATCGAATAAGCACGCAAGGCAGGTTCTTTTACTGTGGAAACATAACGCCACAGATTGAATTTGTCCCAATCATCACGGAAACGCTCTTCAACAGCAAAGTCGCTATATTTAACGACATGTTGTGGACATTCAATTTGGATATAACCGCCAGCACGGTAATTAATGGCTTCGCCTTCAGGCAATTCCAACACCAATTCTTTAATGAATGTTGCTACGTTATGGTTAGATTTAACGGTACATTCCCACTTTTTAACACCAAACACATCGTCTTCAACCTCAATCGACATGTTATTTCTAACGGTAACTTGGCAAGAAAGACGTTCGCCTTCTGCTGCTTCACGTTTAGTGATATGTGAGGTTTCTGTTGGCAATATATCTCCGCCGCCAGAATGGACTTTAACGCGGCATTGAGCGCAAGTACCACCACCACCACAAGCTGACGACACAAACAGACCGTTGTCAGCCAAAGCACCTAACAATTTTGAACCTACTGGTACGTAGATTTTCTTTTCGTCATTGATAAGAATCTCAACATCACCAGCGGCAACCAATTTACTTTTTGCACCGATAATCATAAAGACCAGTGCAATCACGAAAGCCGTGAAAATAATAATGCCTAATAAAATTTCCAGCATTACGATACCTTCCTAAAGTTGGATTCCAGAGAAAGCCATGAAGCCAAGCGACATCAGACCCGCAGTAATAAAGGTGATACCCAGGCCTTGCAAGCCAGCTGGAATATCGCTGTATTTGAGCTTTTCGCGCACACCGGCCATGACAGTAATTGCCAAGGCCCAGCCCAAGCCACTACCGACACCGTAAGTGACGCTTTCGCCAAAGTTATAGTCACGTTCAATCATGAACAAACTACCACCAAGAATCGCGCAGTTAACAGTAATCAACGGTAAGAAAATGCCTAGGGCAGAGTACAAGGCTGGAAAGAATTTATCTAAAATCATTTCCAAAATTTGTACCAAAGCCGCAATCATGCCGATACAGCTAAGTAAAGCAAGAAAGCTTAAATCAACACCTTTAATGCCTAGCCAAGACAAGGCATCTTCTTGCAACAATGCGTGATAAACGACATTGTTGGCAGGTACGGTAATGGCTTGCACCACCATAACCGCGATACCCAAGCCCATTGCTGTGGAAATCTTTTTAGATACGGCGATAAACGTACACATACCCAAGAAGAAGGATAATGCCAAATTTTCAATGAAAACGGCTTTTACAAACAAACTGATATACGCTTCCATTAGTGATGCCCTCCTTCACCATGAGAAATCGACATAATTTTGAATTCTACTTTTTCGACTTGAGCAGGTTTCCATTGACGGACAGTCCATATAATCAAACCGATAATAAAGAACGCACTAGGTGGTAATAACATCAAACCATTTGGATCATACCAGCCGCCATCTTTAGACAGATGGAACACTTCAATACCCAGCAATTTGCCAGAACCAAAGAGTTCGCGGAAAAACGCGACAATAACCAAAATTAAGCTGTAGCCTAAACCATTACCAATACCATCCATGAAGCTTTCCAAAGGCGGATTTTTCATCGCATAACCTTCAGCACGACCCATAACGATGCAGTTGGTGATAATCAAACCAACGAAAACCGATAATTGCTTACTAACATCATAAGCGAAAGCTTTCAGCATTTGATCAACCACAATTACCAATGAAGCAATAATAGTCATCTGTACGATGATACGGATGCTGCTTGGAATATGGTTTCTGATAGCACTGATGGCTGCACTGGAGAATGCTGTCACCAACGTTAATGCCAATGCCATAATTAATGACGTTGACATCTGCGAAGTTACCGCCAGAGCCGAACAAATACCTAAAACTTGTAGAGTGATAGGGTTATTGGTAACTAATGGTTCAACCAAAACTTTCTTGGTTTCATCATTTAAGATTTTTTTTGATTCATCATTCATTACGGCGCTCATGACTTCGCTCCTTTAACCGTTCTTACTTTACTCAAATACGGGGCAAAACCTTCTTTGCTTGTCCAGTATCTAATCAAATTGGTTACACCAGTACTGGTCAATGTGGCACCCGCCAAGCCATCCACTTGATATTGTGAACCTGGTTTGGTGTTATCAACTGTACCTTTAATTAAAGCCAAAGCGGGTTCACCAACATCAGCTTCTTCAATCAAGCCTTTTTCCATAGAAGCCTGATCGGTTTCTGCGTAGACTTTTTTGCCTTTCCACAAGGCACGCCAATTAGGATTAACCACCTCACCACCCAAGCCCGGAGTTTCCGCTTGATCGTAGAAGTTGATGCTTTGTACGGTTTGGCCATCAGCATCTAAAGACAGGAAGCCGTAAAGGGTTGACCATAAACCATAGCCATTGATTGGCAAAATAATGGATTTGATAGTGCCGCCTTCTTTAACCAAAAATACTTTGGCATATTTGGCTTTCACGCGGATATGGGCAATATCTTTTTCTTTTGGGATTGCCACGCTTTGTGCAGGGTCTTTTGCTGCTTTACGTTGGTCGTAATCAGCAACATTAACGCTATCAACGTAACTACCAGTTTCTAAATCGACGATTTTAGGTTCGATTTTTTCTGCAAATGCAGCATCAATATTGCTGCCTTCTTCCAGCAAACCCGCTACGTCCAAGATATTTTTCTTCATATCTTGTTCTTTGTTATTAACTTGTAGCGGCTTTAATGCAACGGCTGCAAATGAAACCAATACCGCACAAACCAAACAAAGCGCTACAGCAATGGCAATAGTTTTTTCCAAGCTATCGTTACCTAAAGCCAGCACTTTCAGTGCATAAGCTTTAAATTTACGGTAGCTTTCATATTTCTCAAGTGTGGCACACAGTTTAACCATATGTTCACATTGCTTTTTTTCATTAGGCATGACGTTTCATCCTTCTTCTAATATTGGCCTGAATGACAAAGTAGTCGATGGTTGGAGCAAACATGTTGGAGAACAAGATTGCCAACATAATGCCTTCTGGAAATGCGGGGTTAACAACCCTGATTAACACGGTCATACCACCGACCAATGCTCCAAAAACCCAACGTCCTGTGTTGGTCATAGCCGCACTGACAGGATCCGTTGCCATGTAAACCATACCAAACGCAAAACCACCAACGGTCAAGTGCCAGTACCAAGGGAACGAGAACATAGGGTTGCTGTCACTGCCAATCACGTTGAACAACAAAGAAGTGGCTATCATGCCACCCAATACACCACCCATGATCCGATAAGATGCAACGCGGGTATATAACAAGAATGCTGCACCGACCAAAATAGCAATGGTAGATGTTTCACCCAAACAACCGGGTTCAAAACCAAACAAGGTTTGCACCCAAGTGTAATTAGCAGCGTAAACCGCATCCAAACCACCATTCGCAGCCAAACCTAATGGAGTAGCAGCAGTGTAACCATCGACAGCAACCCAAACAGAGTCGCCCGAAATCGATGCGGGGTAAGCAAAGTATAAAAATGCCCGGCCTGTTAAAGCTGGGTTAAGAAAGTTTTTACCTGTGCCACCAAAGACTTCTTTACCAATAACGATACCGAAAGAAATGCCCAAAGCAACCTGCCATAAAGGCATGTCGGGTGGCATAATCAAGGTGTACAACATTGAAGATACCAAGAAACCTTCGTTAACTTCATGGCCTCTCACTGTTGCAAACAGAACTTCCCAAACACCGCCTACAGCCAGTGTGACGATATAAATCGGGAAAAAGTACAACGCACCGTGAACCATACAAGACAATGGGTTCATCGGGTTGTAGCCAAATATCATCATGGGGATGCTACGCCAGCCGTCAATTTTATCCAGCCCCATTGCTTCCATTGCAAGGTTGGCTTGATAACCGGTGTTGTACATGGCCATAAACACACATAAGGCAGTGGCAATAACCACAAATGTCATGGTGCGTTTCAGGTCGTTGCCATCACGGACATGGGTGGTTCCGCGTGTAACATCCGCTGGTGTGTAAATAAAAGTATCCACCATCTCATAGAGACCGTAGTACTTTTCTAATTTACCGCCTTTCGTAAAATGCGGCTCTATGCTATCTAATAAATCTCTAGCCGACATTGCCCTTATCCTTCTTTTTCAATTTTAGTTAAATTGGCTCTCAGCACCGGACCGAAGTCGTGTTTGCCTGGATCAACGAATGTGAATAATGCCAAATCTTCTTCGTCCAATTCCAAACAACCCAACAGCTGGGCTTGGTCGCTATCGCCCACGACTAATGATTTCAGCAATGGTGTAGACAAAATATCCATCGGCATAACGCTTTCATAAACGCCAACCGGAACGATTGCACGGTTGCTGCCGTTTTTAGTGGTGGTCAATGGGAATTTACGGCCTGATTTACGATCTCGGCTGGACAAATAAACATCTAATGCAGAATATTTATCTTTGCCTGGCACAATCCAGCCAAACAATTCGCGGGCACGGCCTTCTTGCAATATTGACACTTGGTTGCTGTAACAACCCAGATAGGCAGCCCAATCGCTGGCTTGATGACCATACAATACGGAACCGGAAATGACTCTGGATTCTAAATCGTCAGCCACTTCGCCTACTGTCAAATCAGTTAAGTTTGCACCAACCCGGGTGCGCACCAAACGTGGATTTTTTGCCGTAGGGCCGGCTAAAGCAACCACACGTTCAACATTCAATCGGCCTGATACAAACAACGCACCAATTGCCATGACGGCCTGATAACCAATGTACCAAACAAATTTTTCAGCATTAACAGGATCAATAAGGTGGATATGCGTGCTTGGCAAGCCAGCTGGATGCGGGCCTTCAAATTCGGCAACTGTAACAGGGGCATTGCCAGTGGCAATATCTGCACCTACAGCCTTACAAAGGTAGGTTTTGCCTTCGGTCAATTTGCTCAACACCACCAAACCGTTGATAAAGTCTTGGCTGCGTTCTTTGATGATGACAGCAGGATCAGCCGCTAATGGGCTGGTGTCGATCGCAGTGATGAACAACGAACTGGCTTTGCTGTCTAGGCTGGGTGTTTTGCCATAAGGTCTTGCCCTTAAGCTTGTCCACAAACCAGAAGCCACCAAGTTTGCCTTAACTTGTTCAACCGACAAATTAGCTAATTCAGCTTCGTTATAGCGGTCAAAGCTAACTTCATCCGATCCGCTTAGTTCGATAACAACAGATTGTAATACCCTTTTTGCGCCACGATTAATGGCTTTAATTACGCCGGCACCTGGCGCTGTGAAATTAACACCGGGATTTTTTTTGTCAGAAAAAAGGATTTGGCCCAACTTGACCCTATCGCCTTCACTGACCATCATAGTAGGCTTCATGCCTACATAATCCATACCCAAAATAGCCACCGATTGCACAGCATTGCCGTTTTCAATGGTTTGTTTTGGCCCCCCGGTTATCGGTAAGTCTAAACCTTTTTTAATAGTAAATCGCATAGTTGATAAGCCTGCTCTCCAAACAAGTTGCGGCGAAACCAACCCCTTCTTGCCAAGGCAAAATAAGGGGCACAATAAGACGTAAAACGTCTGCATTACAACACAGAATTGTTGTTTTCTCAACTTGGAAGCAGACCGCACCACCAAGCCCAAAAGCTTTTATACACCTTAAAGCCCATAAAAAATAACAACTTTTAAGACAATAAGCTGTTAACCTGTTCGAAACAATAACGCCGCTTTTACACAACGCAATTGCTCGTAACTGTATTGTGCTTCAAATTTTTCAAATACCGGCCTTATTGACTGACTCCCCTCTGGGCTTAACTCCAGAATCGCATCTTCTATGCGGGCAGTATCCGTTTCCGGCAATTCCAAAACCTCAGACAACACCAACAAACCTTGCGCCAATCCATCAGATAAATGCTTATAAATAGTCGTTTCCTTTAAGCTTCTTTGCTGAGCAATTTGACCGATGCTGTAACCCAAACGAAATAAATTAATCGACTCGCTGGTGGTATCGGAGATGTTTTCTTCACTATCGGCATAAGCCTTGACAACCGCCAGAAAGTCCTCGCCATAAAGCTCCAATTTGCGGGCACCCACGCCCGAAATGCGCCCCATTGCCTGCAGGCTCATCGGCTTGGCTTCCATCATTGCCATCAATGTCGCATCATGAAAAATCACATAAGCCGGCACATCTTGCGCTTCGGCAATGGCTTTGCGCTTCTCCCGCAAAGCATCCCACAAAGACGCTTGTGATCCTGCCAATCCAGCATGGAGACTATTTTTGGCTTGGGTTTTGCCGCGCTTTTTGTCCACCTGTAAATCTTTGCGTAACATTAGCGTTTGCTCACCCCGCAAAATGGGGCGGCAAATATCCGTCAACTGAAGCGCTCCGTATTGTTCAAAATTGACCGCCACCAAGCGCCGCGCCACCAATTGCCGGAACACAGACGACCATTGCTGCTCATCCAAATCTTTACCTATACCAAAAGTCGATTGTTGGTCATGACCAAAACTGGCGATACGTTCAGAGGCTTTACCACGCAACACATCGATCAGATAGCCAACACCAAAACGTTGCCCTGTTCGGTAGACACACGACAAAGCCTGTTGGGCGGCAAGCGTACCGTCCCACATTTCCACCGGATTAAGGCACGTGTCGCAATTGCCGCAAGCCTGTTCGAGCAAGTCGCCAAAGTAGTGCAACAAAGCTTGGCGACGACAATGGACTTCTTCACATAATGCCAGCATGGCATCGAGCTTATGGTATTCGACGCGTTTATGGACTTCATCGGCATTCGACTCCGCCAACATTTTCCGCAAAGTAATGACATCCTGCAGCCCGTAGGCCATCCAGGCATTGGCCGGCAAACCATCGCGCCCTGCCCGCCCAGTCTCTTGGTAATATGCCTCAATGCTTTTCGGCAAATCCAAATGCGCAACAAAGCGCACGTTCGGCTTGTCGATCCCCATCCCAAAAGCAATAGTGGCGACGATGACCAAATCGTCTTGAATTAAAAATTGGTGTTGATGCTTTTGCCGCAAGTCATTACCCATTCCGGCATGATAAGGCAAGGCATTGACACCCTTGCTGCGAAGCCATTCTGCGGTTTCCTCAACTTTTTTACGCGACAAACAATAGACAATCCCGGCATCGCCATCGTGTTCGCTGCGGATAAACTCAATCAGCTGTTGCCTGGCATTTTGTTTTTGGACGATTTGATAACGGATATTGGGGCGGTCAAAACCGCTCAAAAACAGCGGGGCATGCGCCAATTGAAGACGCTGGATGATTTCTTGGCGGGTTTTTTCATCAGCGGTCGCCGTCAGGGCGATACGCGGAATGTCGGGATAACGTTCGTGCAAGAGCGACAATTGCAGGTAATCGGCGCGAAAATCATGACCCCATTGCGACACACAATGGGCTTCGTCGATGGCGAACAAAGCAATCTTAATGCGCGCGAACAGGTCATAGGTACGGCTTGCCGTCAACCGCTCAGGGGCAATGTAAAGCAAGTCAAGCTGGCCTTCCAGCAACCTTTGTTCGATAGCGCGGGCTTCCTGCAACGTCTGGCTGGAATTTAAAAACGCAGCCCTCACGCCCAATTGCAATAATGCGCTGACCTGGTCTTGCATTAATGCAATCAAGGGTGAAATCACCACACCCACACCAGGCCTTAGCAAGGCAGGAATCTGGTAGCACAGCGATTTACCGGCGCCGGTCGGCATCAGCACCAAGGCATCGCCGCCGAGTGCGACCTGCTCAATCACTTGCTGTTGCTGCCCCCTGAAACTGTCATAACCGAAAACGGACTTTAAAACTTCTAACGATTTGCTGTTATGAATATCCATGCCTTTGGCCACGATGTTATTTCTTCTGCTAGGTAAAGCCATTATAATGCTCCGATTATACATGACTGCCGCACCAGCCCCTCAGTCAACCCTGACAAAGGCTTAAGCAACAGCACTACCAAACGCCCTTCCTATGACCCATAACAACAAATCGCTCGCCTTGCGCCTAGACCGTCTTCTGCACAGCGGACAACAGCACCTGCTCTGCGGCGGCCTTAAAGGCATTGAGAAAGAAAGTTTGCGGATCAGCGCAGCAGGGCAAATATCACAAGCCGATCATCCTTACGCATTAGGGTCTGCACTCACCCATCCTTACATCACCACCGATTACTCCGAAGCCTTAATAGAGCTGATTACCCCCCCCTTCGCAGATATTAAAGATGCCCTAACTTATCTCGACGACATCCACCAATTCGTCTATGCCAATTTAGATAATGAGATGTTGTTAGCCACCAGCATGCCCTGTGGCATCAATGGCGACGAGAGCATCCGTATTGCCGAATACGGCACTTCCAACGTTGGACGGATGAAAAACGTCTATCGCCAAGGCTTATGGCACCGCTATGGCAGAACCATGCAAGCCATTGCTGGCATCCATTTCAACTACTCCGTACCGGTCGGCTTATGGCAAGCCCTGCACCAACAAGAAGGCTCGACGCTCGACCTACAAGCCTTTACCGCCCAAGGCTACTTTGGCCTTATCCGCAACTTCCAGCGCATTGGCTGGTTAATTTTGTACCTGTTTGGCGCATCGCCTGCCATCTGCAAAAATTTCTTCAAAAGCCGCCCGCAATTGATGGCGCAATTTGAAGAGTTTGACCAAGGCACGCTTTACCATCCCTACGCCACCTCATTACGGATGAGTGATATTGGTTATAAAAGCCAAAACCAAGCCAATCTTAAAATTGATTACAACAGCATCGACGGCTACGTCAGCAGCCTAAGTGCCGCTATCAACACGCCTTATCCCGATTATGAAAATATCGGCACGGTCGTCAATGGCGAATACCGCCAGTTAAACAGCAACATTTTGCAGATTGAAAACGAGTTTTACAGCACGATGCGGCCCAAGCAAATTGCCGAATCTTGTGAAAAACCCACCGTTGCCTTAAGGCGTCGCGGTGTGCGCTATGTAGAGATGCGATCACTCGACCTGGACTTATTTAATCCGATTGGCATCGATGAAGACAAAGCTCGTTTTATCGAAGCGTTGTTACTGACGTGTTTGTGTACTGACAGCCCTCCGGTTGATGAAAAAAACCGGGAAGTTTTCAACAATAACCAACTCGCGGTTGCCAATAAAGGCAGACAACCCGGCTTGTTGCTCAACAACAACGGAAACTCTATTGGCTTACAAGATTGGGTACATGAAATTCTTGAATCCATGCAGCCACTCTGTGCCATACTGGATCAAAATAACCCTGAACAGCCCTATAGCAAGGCGCTGCAAGCACAGCAAGCCGTTGCAAGTAATCCAGACCTGACCGCATCAGCACGAATGCTGGCGCAAATGGGGGAATTAAAAATGCCATTTGCACGCTTTGGCATCAACAAATCTGCCGAACATAAAAACTATTTTGCAGGCCGCACACTAAAGCCTTCAAAAAATCAACAATTTATTGGTATGGCACAAGAGTCCCATGCCAAACAACAAGCCATCGAAAGCCAAGCACAATTGCCTTTCGACGAATTTTTGAACCGTTATTTCACGCAAACTTGCGCTTAAACCATGACCGATATTGATATTCAGCAACTACAAGTTGAACTGAACCAAAAAAAGCCCAGGGCTATCCTTAAAAAAGCACTGGAACTTTATGACAACATTGCCATTTCTTTCAGTGGTTCGGAAGATGTGGTGCTGATCGACATGGCTGTCGCCCTGCGCAAAAACATTCAAGTATTTTGCTTGGACACAGGAAGGCTTCACCCTGAAACCTACCGTTTTATTGAAAAAGTCAGGAAACATTATCATCTTGACATTGAACTGCTGACACCGGATCGCGATGTATTAGACCGGTTCGTCAAACAAAAGGGCTTGTTCAGTTTTTACGAAGATGGGCATCAGGATTGCTGCCAAATCCGCAAAGTGGAGCCGCTATCACGCCGTGTCGCCCATTTGGACGCATGGATAACCGGACAGCGCCGTGACCAAAGCTTAGAAACGCGCCAAGATTTGCCTGAGGTTCAAATTGACACCACCTTCTCAACAGAAGAACATCAATTAGTTAAATTCAACCCGTTGCTCAATTGGACATCGGCACAAGTCTGGGATTACATTGAAGCTTACGAAGTCCCCTTTAACGAATTGCACGAAAAAGGTTTTATTAGCATTGGCTGCGAACCTTGCACAAGGGCGGTTCTACCGAACCAACACGAAAGGTCAGGACGCTGGTGGTGGGAGTCAGGTGCAAAAAAAGAATGCGGCCTACATGCAGATAACATCAAGAATGACGTGACATCATTTTTAAACAGTTAACTAGCCGTCAAAAATAAGGCGAAGCAAGGCCTTATCGGCTTGCCCCCGCCCTATCTTCAACAACGATAGTAGCTTTTATACCAAGCAACAAACTGGGCAATACCATCGGCCAGACTGATACTTGGCTTAAAAGCAAAATCATTTTCCAAATCAGCCACATCGGCACAGGTATCTTGGACGTCACCAGGTTGCATCGGCAATAAGTTCTTAATGGCTTTCCTACCTAGGCATGACTCCAATAACTCAATAAAGTCCAATAATTTTACGGGGTTATGGTTGCCAATATTATAGACGCGGTAAGGTGCGAGGCTGCTGCTTGGATCTGGCAAACTACCTGACCAACGCGGATTGGCGACAGATGGCTTGTCCAATACATTAACAACACCATCAACAATATCATCAATAAAAGTAAAATCCCTACGGTGATTGCCAAAGTTAAATACATCAATGGGCTTACCGGCAAGGATATTCCGGGTAAATAAAAACGGCGACATATCCGGCCTACCCCAAGGCCCATAAACAGTAAAAAACCTTAGGCCAGTAGTAGGTATGTTAAAAAGATGGCTGTAGGTATGCGCCATTAATTCATTGGCTTTTTTGGTTGCCGCATATAAAGAGACCGGGTGGTCGACATTGTCGCGCACAGAGAAAGGGATTTTAGTATTAGCCCCGTACACCGAACTTGATGACGCGTAAACCAAATGGCCTATTTTGAAATGGCGGCAGCATTCCAACAGGTTGGTAAAACCAACGATATTGGCATCAATATACGCATGGGGGTTTTCAAGGGAATAACGGACGCCAGCTTGTGCGGCAAGATTAACGACATGACTAAAGCAATGGCTCAAGAACAACGCATTAAGCCCACTCCTATCGGCAATATCCAATTCTAAAAACTGAAAATGGGGAAATTGCTCTAAACGTCCAAGCCTAGCCAATTTCAAATTGACGTCGTAGTACCCATTTAAATTGTCAATGCCGACAACCTTATCACCACGCAGCAACAACTTCAGACAGAGAGCCGCCCCTATAAAACCAGCAGCACCCGTCACAAGAACAGTCAAAAATATCTCCGTATGGATTGATAAGAACCGCTCATAAATAAACGGCTCTTAGATATGTACAAAGCCTCTATTTATAGGAGCTTTTATCGCCTTAACAAAAACAGCGCTGTTTTTACAATCCTGCCAATAACGATTGCGCAACATCACGTTGCTTATCATTACCTTTTTCTAAGATCTCCTGAACTATTTCAATTGCAGATTCTTTATCGCCCATATCAATATAAGCAATAGCCAAATCTAACTTGGTTTCAATTTCATCGATATTACCAAGATCTATTGCAGGAGGAGGTATCTCGCCCTTTCCTTTATCATCCCCTAACAAGCCAAAATCAAATTCATCTTCGAAAGAATAACTTAAAGGCGAGGCATCAATCTTAGGTTCTGAAGGCTTATCAAATTCGATGATATTTGTTGAAAATGGCTCACTGTCTTCGACAGCAAAATCTTGTTGCAAAGGCTTGGGTTCATCAAACAGCTCAAACTCAACTGTGCGATTCTCTGCGCTTTCCCCACTTCTTTCATTGCTCTCTTCTTCAAAGAAGCTTAAATCGAAATCAAACAACTCGCCTGATACATCAGTTTCTTCTTGTTTAGCACTTGACTCGATAAGGCTTTCAAAAGACTCAGAGGCAAACATGTCAACACTTTGCTCCTCGATTGCAGGAGTCGGTTCTGTAGCTGCTGGGCTAACATCAAAGCTAGGCTTTGTAAGATTGAGCTTGGATCCATTCGGATTAAACAATGCCGAATCAGCACAAATCTCACTACCCATTTCGATAACTTTTGACCAGAACAAACGGTCATCTTTTTTACCTGTATCGGATAATTGCCACGCGTAGTTTTCAAAATCTTTGCTGTTATTATTGCTGTAATAAATTTCCAATAATTTAAGCTTGTACTCATCATGATCAGGCTGATCTTCGATAGCCTGACGCATCAACTCTTCCGCTTGTTGATAGCGCCCATAAGCGAGATAAACATCAGCTTCTGATATTGGATCAATTTCATCATGATCCATATCGAAGGTATCAAACTCGCCAGGAATAAATTCTGCCAAGAATAAATTGTCGGATCCTGCACCAAAATTGTTATCAACCGCTTTTTCTAACTCAGCTGTAGGTTTACTAGTTTGGCCTTTTGATGCACTTGTGTAAGCGCGGATAGCATCAAGACCACTATCTCGATCTAAACGACGATTTCTAAACCAAAACCACCCCAAAACAGTTAGTAAACCACTACCAATACCTATAACTCCCAAGTAGTAATATGACTCATTGGGTTCTACTGGTTTTATTTGTGCAGGTTTAATAACTGGCTTTGGTTTTATTGGGGCAACTACTGGCTTCTCAGTATCAGGCTGGGGCTGCGCTTCGGTGACCGGAGCCGGTGTCACAACAGGCTCAGGATTTTGAACGGGGGCTTGTTGCGCTTGAGCCTGGGGCTGGGGCTGGGGCTTATTTTGCAAAATGGCTAATTGCTGATCTTTTAAAGCCACAATTTGTTGCATAGTTGCCAACTGCTTTTCCAATTCAGCAATTTTGGCTTTTATTTCTGCATCAGCACCTGATTTGCCTGCAAGAGGTTCTGAAGTATCCGCTTTATCTTCTGTACCCGCATCAACCTCGACTGGCTTTGAAGTATTTTTGGCTTCCGCCGTTTGCTGGGATTCAGCACTGATTTCGACTTTATCAGCTACTGTTGCTTGATTCGGTGCATGCAGCGTCAGTTCGTTATCAGGCTCTGAATCGGCGTTACTATGCGCCATAGCGGGTACATCGGTAACTTGGCGGTTATTCCAAGCATTATTTTGCTGATTAAACTCTGCTAAAGCCTGCTTTCTTGATAATTGTATGACGGTGTTTCGATCAGGTACTTTGATCCTTTTGCCCGCCATTAGGGCGTTCACATTTTGCTTAAAGAATGCCTGGGGATTGTTCTGATAAATGGCAATCATCATCTGTTCAACCGATGCATCGCTGCCCCGGTTGACACGTTGCGCAATTCCCCACAGCGTGTCATTTTTGCTAGTAACCAATGATCCATCATGGCTAACAGCTGCTGCCGTTCTCCGAGGTTTTGATCTGGATTGCTGCCTTACAGCTTGAGGTCTTTCTGAAGGGAAGTAAGGATTGGATTGATACGTGTCATAACTATTGGCTACAGGAATTGTCGGTTGCTCATAAACTGCCGGCGGATCCACTAGCACGGTAAATTCACGGAACAAGCTTCCTTTCGGCCAAGTTACTTCCAACATTAAATCTAAAAATGGTTCTTTTAAGGCATTTCTGGTGCTGAGTTTGACCAGAACGACACCATTATCACCCGCAACTGTTTCAAATTTAATATCTGATAAAACACTCGTCCAAGGTATGCCCGCTTCAATAAATTTTTCAGGTGAAGCTAACTTAACTTTAACATCAGCGGGTTTTTCACCGGGTGCTAACATTAAAGATATATCAGCTTTCAAGTTTTCGTTGAGTGCCGAGTGCAACTTAATGTCACCAATTCCTAGCGGATAAGCACTAACGGGTAACATTAACGATGCCACCACAATAGTTTTTGTTAAATTGCGCACGATGCTCTCCTTCACAATAGTCGCCACAGTCTCATACCACCGATAGTAAAATATAGGAACAAGCTTAGCCTAGATGTGATTTTTTACCAGCTCTTCGGCTATTTGCACGCTGTTTAAAGCCGCGCCTTTACGGACGTTGTCGCCAACCACCCACAAATCTATGCCTGTAGGATGGGATATATCTTCCCTAATCCTACCGACAAACACATTATCATTGCCTGACGAGTCAGTGACTGCTGTGGGATAACCACCATTGACGCGCTCGTCAATCACAGTCAATCCTGGAGCTTTCTCTAGCAAAGCCCTAACGGCTTCCACACTTATTTTTTCGCGGGTTTCGATGTGTACCGCTTCCGAATGCCCATAGAAGACAGGCACACGTACAGCCGTAGCATTTACTTTGATTGTTGGGTCGCCTAGGATTTTTTGGGTTTCCCAAACCATTTTCATTTCTTCTTTGGTGTAGCCATTGTCTAAGAAAACATCGATCTGAGGCAAGACATTAAATGCAATTTGTTTAGGATAAACTTTACTTTCTATGGGTTGCAGGTTCAAAAGATCACGAGTTTGCCGACCCAGCTCTTCGATAGCTTCTTTACCCGTTCCGGAAACGGCCTGATAAGTACAAACATTGATGCGGGTAATGCCGACGGCGTCGTAAATGGGTTTCAACGCCACAAGCATTTGAATCGTAGAACAATTCGGGTTGGCGATAATGCCTCGATTTTTATAATCGGCAATTTTTTCGGGATTGACTTCCGGCACCACCAACGGGATGTCATCATCATAGCGGAATTGGGAAGTATTATCTATGACAATACAGCCAGCTGCAGCGGCAATCGGCGCATACACTTCCGAAACTGACGCACCGGGTGAAAACAGGCCTATTTGGGCTTTAGAAAAATCAAAGGTTGCCAAGTCTTGCACTTTTAGCGAACCACCTTTAAATGGGATGCGTTTTCCTACCGAATTACTGCTAGCTAGCGCATACACCTCACCGACCGGAAAATTACGCTCTTCCAAGATGGATAGCATGGCCTCGCCTACCGCACCCGTCGCGCCAACAACGGCAACATTATAAACTTTACTCATGCAATGACCCTTTTAAAGCGGCGACGACAGCATCGCCCATTTGTGCAGTACCCACTTTTTGCGTACCTTCAGAATAAATATCCGCCGTACGGAAACCGGCATCCAGTGCCCCACTAACCGCAGCCTCAATACGATCCGCCGCTTCGATTTCGTTAAACGTATACCGCAACATCATAGCCGCCGACAATATGGTCGCCAACGGATTGGCAACGCCTTGTCCGGCAATATCGGGGGCGGAACCGTGAATAGGTTCGTACATGCCTTTGTTATTGGCATCTAAGGAAGCGGAAGGCAACATGCCGATTGAACCGGTAAGCATAGCGGCCGCGTCGGACAAAATGTCGCCAAACATATTGGACGTCACTAAAACGTCAAATTGTTTGGGAGCGCGCACCAATTGCATAGCTGCATTATCAACATACATATGGCTAAGCGCAACATCAGGATAATCTTTGCCAACTTCGGTCACAACCTGACGCCATAATTCTGTACATTCCAACACATTGGCTTTATCAACCGAACAGACTTTATGGTTTCGTTTTTGCGCGATACGGAAAGCGGAATGGGCAATGCGGCGAATTTCCGACTCGGTATAAACCAGTGTGTTGAAACCTTGTTTTTCGCCATTTTCTAACACACGCACACCGCGCGGCTGACCGAAATAAATACCGCCCGTCAATTCACGCACGATCATTATATCTAGGCCCGATACAACCTCAGGCTTCAACGTGGAAGCATCCGCCAACTGCGGGTACAAAATCGCAGGGCGCAGATTGGAAAACAAACCCAAAGTGGAACGCAAGCCCAGCAAGCCTTTTTCAGGACGCACTGAAATATCCAAGCCTTCCCATTTAGGGCCGCCCACCGCACCCAACAAAATAGCATCAGCGGCTTTCACTTGATCGATGGTTTGTTGCGGGAAAGGCGTGCCATAAACATCATAGGCGGCACCGCCAATCAGGCCACTTTCAAACACCAATCCTAACTTCATTTCGGTGCTAACTACATCCAGCACCTTTAACGCTTCGGCAATAATTTCCGGGCCAATGCCATCACCTGGCAACACCACAATTTTTTTTGTCATTGAAAACCTTTTTTATTTTTTAGAGTTCGGCAAACAACCAAGGCGCGCGTTTAGCGCGTTCTGCTTCATAAGCGGCAATTTTATCGGCATTTAATAACGACAAAGCAATGTCATCCAAGCCATTTAACAAACGGTATTTACGGGTTTCGTCTACCGCAAAAGTAATGCTTTTCCCACTTGGCGTAATAATCGTTTGCGCATCCAAATCAATCACCAAACGATAACCTTCGCTTAATTCCTTAAACAGGATATCGACTATATCTGCAGCCAGAGCAATCGGCAGCAGGCCATTTTTAAAGCAATTGTTGTAGAAAATATCAGCAAAACTAGGGGCGATAATGGCACGAAAACCAAAATCTTCCAAAGCCCACGGTGCGTGTTCACGCGATGAACCGCAGCCAAAATTTTCCCGTGCCAGTAAAATTTGCGCACCTTGGTATTGCGGCTTGTTAAGTACAAAATCGGGATTGCGCGGACGGTTTGTGCAATCCATTTCTGGCTCGCCGTGATCGAGATAACGCCATTCGTCAAACAAATAAGGGCCAAAACCGGTACGGCGGATGGATTTTAAAAATTGTTTGGGAATGATCGCGTCGGTATCAACATTGGCACGGTCTAAAGGCGCGACCAAACCGTTTAATAAAGTAAAAGCTTGCATAGTATTATTTAGTTGTTTTTTGGATAGCTTCACCAGCTTTTTGAATGTCCTTACCGATGCCAGCCATCGTATTGCAGCCAGCCACGGTAAAAACGGCAACGATGCATAAAACAAGGATAACGCCTTTGCTCATCATCAACTCCTCAAATGAAGTGTTATAAATCGCGGACATCCACAAAATGACCTGCCACAGCAGCGGCAGCCGCCATAGCCGGACTGACCAAATGGGTACGCCCGCCATAACCTTGGCGGCCTTCAAAGTTGCGGTTGGAGGTTGACGCGCAACGTTCACCTTCTTCCAGCTTGTCGGCATTCATCGCCAAACACATCGAACAACCCGGATCGCGCCATTCAAAGCCTGCTTCGGTAAAAATTTTGTCCAAACCTTCCGCTTCGGCCTGGCGCTTGACCAAACCGGAACCTGGAACAACCATCGCCAATTTGATGTTACCGGCAATTTTTTTGCCTTTGGCAACAGCGGCGGCGGCGCGCAAATCTTCAATCCTGGAATTGGTACAAGAGCCAATAAAGACCTTATCAACGTAAATTGCATTGATTGCCTGATTGGCTTCCAGACCCATGTATTCCAATGCCCGGATCATACTTTGGCGTTTAACCTCATCGGCTTCTAAAGCAGGGTCAGGTACGCAAGCGTCCACCGCTGCGACCAACTCCGGTGACGTTCCCCAAGTGACTTGTGGCTTGATTGCGGTCGCGTCGAGTTCAATCACCTTATCAAAAACAGCATCGGCATCGGAATGCAATCGTTGCCAATAGCGTTCCGCCATAAACCAATGATCACCTTTAGGCGAGTAAGTACGGTCACGGTAATAATCGATGGTAACGTCATCGACCGCAATCAAACCGGCCCTTGCGCCCGCTTCAATGGCCATATTGCAGACCGTCATGCGGCCTTCCATTGATAAAGCGCGGATCGCCTCGCCGGCAAACTCAATGGTATAGCCATTGCCGCCCGCTGTACCAATCTTGCCGATGATTGCCAAGACAATATCTTTCGCGGTGACGCCTAAGCCGACTTGACCATTCAGCTTAATCAACAAATTTTTGGCTTTTTTCTGCACTAAGCATTGTGTCGCCAAGGCATGTTCCACTTCTGACGTACCAATACCAAACGCCAAAGCGCCCGATGCGCCATGCGTGGAAGTATGCGAATCACCGCAAACAACGGTCATGCCAGGCAACGTTGCGCCTTGCTCGGGACCGACTACGTGGACGATGCCTTGGCGCAAATCTGCCATGCCAAATTCGGTGATTCCAAATTCGGCGCAATTTTTATCCAAAGTCTCCACTTGAAGGCGCGAGATCGGGTCGGCAATGCCTTTGTCCCTGTCCGTAGTGGGAACGTTATGGTCGGCAACCGCCAAATTGCGGGCAACACGCCAAGGTTTTCTGCCCGCCAAACGCAAGCCGTCAAAGGCTTGCGGCGAAGTGACTTCGTGTACCAAATGGCGGTCAATGTAGATCAATGAAGAACCATCATCCTCGCTGTGGACGACGTGGTCTTCCCATAATTTGTCGTATAAAGTTTTACCCGGCATAAGCGTTGGCTTTGATTTGTAAAGAGGAGTTAAGCAAGAACGGCAAATACTTTAGCCGTAATTTCGTCCACCGAACCGACGCCCGCAATGGAAGCGAAACGGTTTTGGCGGGAAGGGTCAGAATAAAACCCGACCAAAGGTTTGGTTTGTTGGTGATAAACGTCCAAGCGCTTGCGGACAGTTTCTTCTTTGTCGTCATCGCGCAAGATTAATGGTTCGCCCGTTTCATCATCAACGCCTTCGTTTTTTGGCGGATTGTATTCAATATGGTAGGTGCGGCCTGATGCCATGTGTACGCGTCTGCCCGCCATGCGTTTGACGATTTCTTCATCGGCAACAACAATTTCAACAACGTTATCGATGGTGATGTTCATCGCGTCCAAACCTTCGGCCTGGGCAATGGTACGGGGAAAACCATCCAATAAAAAGCCATTGGCGCAATCGGACTGGGCGATACGCTCTTTCATCAAACCTAAGATAATGTCATCCGATACCAAGCCACCTGCGTCCATCACTTTTTTGGCCTCAACACCCAGTGGCGAGCCTTCCCTGACCGCAGCCCGCAACATATCACCGGTTGAAATTTGTGGAATGGCAAATTTTTTGGTAATAAACTGGGCTTGTGTTCCTTTACCTGAACCTGGGCTCCCTAACAGGATGATGCGCATGTATGACTCCGTCGTCTTATGACTACTAAACTATTATTAATTAAAACGTCCGAACATAACATTGGATGCCCGGCAAAACAAGCTGGCTATTTTACGGCAAACTCTTTTAAAAATGCGCTTATTTTTGCTTTAAATACGATAACAATGAACTATTAGCATTACCCAGCAGACCAATTGCGCAGCTTAACACCGTGAAGGCTTGCCAAGCAGTCAACTCTGTTACCCCCAAGGCTTGCCTTTACTGCTAAAATAGCCGATATTTTCAATCCAGCATCGGCACAAACGCTGGTCAATCGCCCCAATCCGCACAGTCAACCCACGCCGCAGCCTTTGGATAGCCCTAATGAGTACTTTGCTTAAACTTTTTCAAGACTCTTCTTCTTTATATGGTAGTAACGCCACCTTTATTGAAGACCTTTACGAACAATATCTTGAAGACCCTGAATCGGTCGATCCAAGCTGGCAGCAACAATTCCGCCAAATCCATCGGGGCGTTGATTACGAAACGCCGCACAGCCCTGTTGTAGAGCGCTTTGCCAAACTGGCCAAATCACCGGCAAAGCTGGCGCAGCTGCAAGGCTACACCGAACAAAGCGTCAAAAAACAATCGGCGGTGGCACGGCTTATCAACCATTATCGCGTGCGCGGACACCAAATTGCCAACAACAACCCGCTAGGCAAAACCACGCCAGCGCCGTTAGATATGGAGCCTTCGTATTACGGCCTGACCGAGCCGGATATGGATACCTTGTTTGACACCGGCTCCTTATACGGCGATAGCCGCCAGCCTTTACGCGAGATTATTGCCCGCCTTAAAACCATCTACTGCGGCAGCATCGGCTCCGAGTTCATGCACATTGTCGACACCAAAGAACGGCGCTGGCTCATCAACCGTTTGGAAAGCCCCAAACTGACCTCCGCCCTCAGTGCCGACAAAAAACGTTGGTTATTAAAACTACTGACCTCCGCCGAAGGCATTGAACATCATCTGCAAAACCGTTTTGTCGGACAAAAACGCTTTTCACTGGAAGGTGGCGAAGCGCTGATCCCCATTTTAGACGAACTGATCCAATGCTCGGGCAGCCAAGGCGCAAAAGAAATTGTGTTGGGCATGGCGCACCGTGGACGCTTGAATGTGCTGGTCAACATCTTGGGCAAAAGCCCTGCCAGCCTGTTTGACGAATTTGCCGGCACATTCAAAGCCACGCCAGGGATGAACTCAGGTGACGTGAAATACCACATGGGCTTTTCCTCCAACATCGAATCCGAAGCAGGCCCGATACACTTGACCTTGGCCTTTAACCCATCGCATCTGGAAATCATCAACCCCGTGGTAGAAGGTTCCGTTCGTGCGCGCCAAGACCGTGCTGGTGAAGGGGCGATCAATACCGTCATCCCTGTACTCATCCACGGTGACGCTGCCTTTGCAGGCCAAGGCATTGTTATGGAAACCCTGAACATGTCACAAACCCGAGGGTTTTCAACCGGCGGCACTATCCATATTGTCATCAACAACCAAATCGGCTTTACCACCAGCAACCCTAAAGACGCCCGCTCCACTTTATATTGCACCGATGTCGCCAGCATGATCCAGGCGCCGGTCTTCCATGTGAATGGTGATGATCCGGAAGCCGTCATTTTTGTCACCAAGCTGGCAGTCGAATACCGCATGACCTTTAACCGCGACGTCGTCATCGACCTGATTTGCTACCGCCGTCTAGGCCATAACGAAGCCGACGAACCGGCAGCAACCCAACCGATGATGTACCAAACCATCCGCAAGCATAAAACCACGCGCAAACTGTACGCCGAACGCTTGCTGAAAGAAGGTGTGGTCAGTGCCGACGAAGCTTTGGCAATGGAACAGGATTACCAAAAGCAACTCGATGCCGGCGAAATTGTTTCGCGTCCGGTCATTCCCAACCCGACTTATTCTTACTCCAGCCAATGGCAGCAGTTCTTAAACAAACATTGGAACCAAGACTGCCATACCGCTGTTTCATTAGACCGCATACGCTTCTGTAATGACCGCATGCAGCGGTTGCCCAGCAATTTTGAATTGCATCCGCGCGTGGCGAAAGTCATGGAAAACCGCCGCAAAATGGCAGCGGGCGCCATGCCTTTGGACTGGGGCTTTGCTGAAAACATGGCGTACGCGACGTTGTTAATGGAAAACCACAATATCCGGCTGACCGGTCAGGATGTCGGACGTGGCACGTTTGTGCATCGCCATGCCGTGTTGCATAACCAAATCAACCACAAAACCTACACGCCGCTTAAACACTTGGATAAAAACCAAGGCCGCGCGCAGATTTTTGACTCGCTGCTATCCGAAGCGGGCGTATTGGGTTTTGAATACGGCTATAGCACCACTACACCCAACACATTGGTCATTTGGGAAGCCCAGTTTGGTGATTTTGCTAACGGCGCGCAAGTGCTGATCGACCAATTCATCAGCTCCGGCGAAACCAAATGGGGCCGCTTATGCGGCTTGACCATGCTATTGCCGCACGGTTTTGAAGGCCAAGGCCCAGAGCATTCATCGGCACGCTTGGAGCGCTATTTGCAATTATGCGCCGAACATAACATCCAAGTCTGCAACCCCACCACGCCTTCACAAATCTTCCATTTATTGCGCCGCCAGCTGATACGGCCCTACCGCAAGCCTTTGGTGGTGATGAGCCCAAAAAGCTTGCTGCGCCACAAGCTGGCAGTTTCCACTTTAGAAGACCTGACCAGCGGGCAGTTTGAACCCATTATTGGCGAACAAGACGAAGTCAACGCCAAAAAAGTCACGCGCTTTGTGTTATGTTCCGGCAAAGTCTATTACGACTTATTGGAAGTGCGCCGCCAAGACGACTTAAAACACGTCGCGATTGCCCGACTGGAACAGATATACCCGTTCCCAGGCACTTTGTTCAAAGCGGAAATCGCCAAATATCCAAACCTGAAAGAATTTGTCTGGTGTCAGGAAGAGCCGAAAAACCAAGGCGCTTGGTATAATTCCAACCACCATTTCGTTGACAACCTTCCCCCTGCAATCAAAGTAACTTATGCTGGTCGTGACGCTTCGGCATCGCCTGCGGTCGGCAGCTTCCACGTCCATATAGAACAGCAAAAGGCTGTCGTACAATCAGCCCTTTACGGCACACCCTCAGGAAAATAACATGAGCATTGAAGTCCTAGTCCCTACCCTACCCGAATCTGTTGCTGACGCGACCTTAATCACTTGGCACAAAAAAGCCGGTGAAACCGTCAACAAAAATGACAACTTGGTCGATCTGGAAACAGACAAGGTTGTTTTGGAAGTCACTGCGCCTGACAGTGGTGTGCTCAGCCAAATCCTTAAACTAGATGGCAGCATCGTCACCAGTGGCGAATTGCTGGCATTGATAGACACCCAAGCAACAGCCCCTGTCACAGAAGCTGCCGCCAGCAGCAATAGTGGGGCTTCCGAAACTGCCAGCAATCTGGCACTGAGTCCTTCCGTGCGCCGCTTGGTTCAAGAAAACACCTTAGACCCGAGCGCCATCGTCGGCACCGGCAAAAGCGGTCGGCTGACCAAATCCGACATCTTGGAGCATTTAAGCAAACAAAGCGCCGTACAAGCCCCCACCGAGGCCGTACCGACGCCAAGTACGCCACCGCCCGCTGAACCCATCCCTGCGCCAATAACGCCTGCCGAAACCATCAGCACCAGCGCAGCCGGACACCGCCCCGAACAGCGCGTACCGATGACCCGCTTGCGAGCCAAAGTGGCCGAGCGTTTATTGCAGGCGCAGCAAAACGCCGCCATGTTGACAACGTTTAACGAAGTCAACATGCAAAACGTCATCGACTTGCGCAACCAATACAAAAACCGCTTTGAAGAAAAACACAAAGTCAAACTCGGCTTTATGTCATTTTTCGTTAAGGCCTCCATCGAAGCCTTAAAAAAATTCCCCGCCATCAACGCCTCCATTGACGGCAACGACATCATTTACCACGGCTATTACGATTTGGGGATCGCCGTCAGCACACCACGTGGCCTGATTGTGCCGGTCTTGCATGATGTTGACCAACTCGACTTTGCCGGCATCGAAAAAACAATTGTCGACTTCGGCGAAAAAGCCCGTGCCGGTACGCTCAGCTACGATGACTTGAAAGGCGGCACGTTTACCATCACCAACGGCGGTGTCTTTGGTTCGATGCTATCCACGCCCATCCTTAACCCGCCACAGTGCGCGATTTTAGGCATGCACGCCATTAAAGAACGCGCCGTGGTGGAAAACGGGCAAATCGTCATCCGCCCCATCATGTATTTGGCCTTGTCTTATGACCACCGCTTGGTCGATGGTCGCGAAGCTGTGCAATTCTTAGTGACCATTAAGGAATGCTTGGAATCTCCCGCCCACCTTTTGCTTAACATTTAACTATGTCAAAAAAGCCCACTTCTGCCAGCAAAACCCAACCCACTGCGACGGTTTACGACGTGATCGTCATCGGCGCAGGACCTGCGGGCTACTCCAGCGCCATCCGCTGTGCGCAATTGGGGCTAAAAACCGCCTGCGTGGACAATTGGCGTGACAAACACGGGCAAAGTGGCTTGGGGGGCTTTTATCTCAACTCCGGTTGTGTAGCCGGAGTCGCCTTACTGGAATCGGCAAAAGCCTACCAATTCATCAAACATGGCTTGGGCAAACACGGCATACAAGCCGACAACATCAGCGTCGACATTGCCGCCATGGTTCAACGCAAAGACAACATTGTCGATGGGTTACGGAAAAAAATCGCCGATGACTTTGCACTGTACAAAATTGACCGCATCCATGCCAAAGCCAAATTGCTGGGGCCAAGACGGGTAGAAATAACTCCTGTTCCCAGCACAAATGGTGAGCTGGCATCCGCGCCCAGCGTCATTGAAGGTAAACATATCATTTTGGCGACAGGTGCCTCGCCCGTGAAGCTGCGTTGTGCACCTATCGACAATGAATTCATTTTTGATTCGATAGGCGCATTAAACCTCAACGCTGTACCTAAAAAACTCGCAATTATTGGCGCTGGCGTCATTGGTTTGGAGATTGCCGGCATTTGGAACCGCTTAGGCGCAGAAACCATTTTGCTGGAAGCGCAAGAAAGCTTTTTATCGCTGCCGGACCAACAAATTGCCCGCGAAGCCTACCGCATTTACACCGCGCAAGGGCTGGATTTGCGCCTGGGTGCGCGGGTGACTTCCACCAAGAAAAGCGGCAAAAAAGTGGTCGTCGAATACCAAGACCAAGAAGGCCAACACAGTTTGCGTGTGGACAAACTGATTGTCGCTTGCGGACGCAAGCCCAACACCGAAAACCTTGCCGCACCTGAAGCCAACTTACTGCTGGACGAAAACGGTTATGCGCACGTCAACGAAAATTGCCGTACCAATTTACCAAACGTCTACGCCATTGGCGATTTGACCTTGCTCGGCCCCATGCTAGCGCACAAAGGCATTGAAGAAGGCATTTTTGTTGCCGAACAAATTGCCGGACTGCACAGCCCGATCAATTACAACATCCTACCGAGCGTCATTTACACCGATCCGGAAATTGCCTGGGTAGGGCAAACCGAACAAGCCTTACGCGCAATGGGCGAACCCATCAAAATTGGCATTTATCCCTTAAACGCCACGGCCCGGGCGCAAACCTTGGGCGCAACCGAAGGCATGGTAAAAATCATCGCCCATGCCGATAACGACAGTATTTTGGGCATCCACATCATTGGCGCACAAGCCTCGGAACTGATCGCTGAAGCCACGCTGGCCATGGAGTTTTCCGCCAGCAGTGAAGATTTGGCGCGCACCATCCACGCCCATCCCACCTTGTCTGAAGCCGTGCATGAAGCGGCTATCGCCTTAAAACTCCAAACCCATCCTAAGCTGCAAAAAACAGAAGACCACGCCGCTTATAAAGACGAATTGTTAACCGACGAATAAATAGAGATTTACACCCCGCGCCGGCAGGAAACTGCCGGAACGCCCCCACACTTTGCAAGCACTGCCTCGCATTAAGCTTTCGGTCCTACACTTAATTCCTCGGTTAATTTGGCCTTATCCAGCTCGCCTTCCCAATGGGCGGCAACCACGGTAGCAACGGCATTACCCAGCAAATTGGTCAACGCACGCGCCTCTGACATGAAGCGGTCAATGCCTAAAATTAATGCCAAACCTGCTACAGGAATGCTGGGCACTGCCGATAAAGTAGCCGCCAAGGTAATAAAACCGCTTCCGGTCACACCTGCCGCACCTTTTGATGTCAGCAATAAAACCGTAAATAAGGTCAGCTCCTGCGTAAAGCTTAACGACGTATCCGTCGCTTGGGCGACAAAAATAGCCGCCATCGACAGATAAATCGACGTGCCATCCAAATTAAAAGAATAACCGGCAGGAACCACCAATCCGACCACCGAACGCGCGCACCCCAAGCGCTCCAACTTCACCATCATGCGCGGCAATACCGATTCCGATGAGGATGTTCCCAGTACAATCAGCAATTCTTCCTTGAAATAAGCAATCAGTTTAAAAAGCTTAAAGCCCGCCAAACGGGCAATCGAACCCAATACAAAAACCACAAACAACACGCAAGTCAGATAAAAACAGCCCATCAGTTTCGCCATAGGCAACAACGAGGCCACGCCGTATTTTCCGATAGTAAAAGCCATCGCCCCAAACGCGCCAATAGGCGCAAGCTTCATTATCATTTCAACGACACCGAATAAGGCGAGGGATACTTTATTGATAGCCGCCGTCACCGGCTGCCCAAGCTCACCCATCGCCGTCAGTGCAAAACCAAACAACACGGAAAACAGCAATACCTGCAAAATCTCGCCTTTGGCAAAGGCATCCACCACGCTAGCGGGAATGATGTTGAGCAAAAAATCGACCATTGAAACCTGCTTGGCAGGATCAGTAAAAGCAGCCAAGGCTTTGCTGTCCAAAGTACTGGCATCGACATGCATACCCGCGCCAGGTTGCACAAGATGCACAACCAGCAAACCTAACACCAATGCCAATGTGCTGACCACTTCAAAATACAACAAGGCTTTAACGCCTACCCGACCCGCCTTATCCAAGCCCTGCATACCGGCAATGCCAGTAACCACCGTGCAGAAAATAATCGGCGCAATCATCATTTTGATAAGCTTGATAAAGCCATCGCCCAAAGGCTTCATTAGCACTGCCCAATCGGCATAAAAATGGCCTAAAGCCACACCCAGGCCTATCGCCAGCAACACTTTCAGATAAAGATGCACAGGCTTGGCATGATCGTTGTTGATTCCGGGCATATTTTTATCTTTAAGTTAAGGGTAGGTTCGGGCGGTTTGCATCGCCACATCCTAATCGGGTTTAGCCACCAACAAACGGTAACGCTGCAAATCTTCAGGCCGATCGACATCCCACTGTTCGGATAACAAGCCCAGCGTCAGCTGTTGTTGGGCGATACGCAAGCGCGTTTGCGCCAACACTTGGTCACTTCCCCAAGCTATATCGGTGAACAAAGCAGGATGGGCTTGCTTTAAGCCGATTAAGGTATAGCCGCCGTCTTCAGCGGGAGCAAGTACAACATCATGGCTATCCAACGCCAAAAAAGCGGCGCGCAAATCGTCAGCTGTCAACGAAGGGCAATCACAGCCCATCAGCAACACTTGGCGATAATGTTGCAACGCGCTGGTAAAGGCATGATGCATGCGTTCGCCCAAATGCTGGCCGTGCTGCTGATGCAGGGTGACAGGAAATTGCGCGGCGGTTTCCGCAAAAAAAGGGTGGTCAATACTGGGCGCACACCACAATTGCACAGGGCATAATTGGCTGTCCGTTACCCATTGCAGGGTTCTTAGGCTCAGCTCCCTATGGATTTGCGCCGCCTGTTCACCGTTAAGAAAAGGCATGAGACGGGTCTTAACCTGCCCTGCTACCGGTGCTTTACAAAAAATGACGACAACGCGATCACCCGACATTACAACAGCTGCCCCAAAGCAAACGCGCCATAATAAGTGGTGGCAAAATAGGTCAGGCTAAGCACCATGCTGGCGGCAGTATTGATTAACAAAGTGCGTTTAATGATATAGGTCACAATCATATAAGCCCATGCCCCTGTCAGGGCTAGCAAATAATAGCTGACAATATTTTCACTCACCGTCAACCAGATTAAGATGGGGATCACCAAAAAAGAGACGGCGTTCATGCCAAAAAAAAAGGCATTAGCCATTCTGATGAAAGCATAGGAAGTGCCGTTCAGCAGCAACATCAGGCCAATAAACAGGAGGGAAACGATGATTTCCAAGATAACTTCAACAAACGATTCGCCCGGATCGTCAGTCATATTGGCTTGCAGAAAAAACTGCACAATAAAAAAATAAACCAGATTTTTTTTCAAAAAGCCCAACGAATCCTCAAGGGCGTAAGGATTTTTTCTAAACCAGCACAACGGCAAATAATGTTTAAAAATAGCCATAATTTTTGGAGCGAAGCGCGCTCGGTGTTTTTAGTTTTAGGTGATGGCATCCTTTAAGCTTGGCTGTGCAGGCATTCGCTTGCACAAAATTAAAATCAATTAGGGATAATCTTTAAAATCGTCAAAATCTGAAACGGTGGGCGCATCGTCGTAACTGCCAAAACTGTCGTTTAAGGCTTGCACCAGGCTTTTGGCTTTTTCATCTAATTTATGCAAACGCATTTTGGTTTTTTTATTCCAGCCCGCAGGCTCGGTCATCGGCAGCAACATACGCAAAACGGTTTGGCTTTTATCAAACAAACCCGTCAAGTCTTCCATCAGCTCCAACTCTTTTTGGCGCTCTTTCAGCTTGGCAACCATCAATTTCGCTTGCAAGCGGCTGCCAAACAAATGCACAGGCACCATCAGCCCCAGTAAAGCGACAAGGGAAACCGGACCGACAATAGGGTCAAGCAACAAATCTAAAATGCCGCCAATTTGGATTTCCGCAAACACCGCCAGCGACAAGATAAACGTCAACACCAACAAGCTGGAGATATTCACCCGCTCTTTCCACGTCACCAAAGTTTTGCCGACTTCAGGAATGATGATCTGCTCGATGTCTTCAATGTTTTTTTCTAAGGCATCCAACACACGGTAGGATCGGTCATGACCCACATTGGCAAGACGCATTTCAATTTCGGCAAGGTAGTTTTGGTCTTGTAGCTTGTTGTTTTGCTGGTTAGGCAAAACAATGTATTGACCGGAGTTGATGCCCAACCCCGCCAGCTTGCGCTGCCAATTGGAGATCACTTCGCTACGGTTGATCGGCGTCATAAACGCCGGCGGCTCTTCAATTAAAAAAGTGAATTTATTGGTGTCTTGGTGTTCGCGCAAAGTGGCAACCAACTCATCGACCAAAGGCGCGCTGGTGTCGAACACATCGGCAAAAATCAGCACCAAATCAGAATGCTCAACCACATGACGGGTCAGCATGGACGTAACAGGCGTGAGCGGCGCAGCTGCCATGTTGGGCGCATCAATAAACAATTTGCCTTTCACTGCCGCGCTGTTGAGGGTTTTTAACTCCAAGTAGGAATTGATGCGCTTGCCTTCGCTTTTTTGCTGCTGCTCAATTTTGCGACCAATTTGGTAAAACGGATAACGGATATCAACATCCAAGGCCGAACCCGGCAACGTAGCGGTGTTGGTTTGGCTATTATGTAACAGGACGGTAAATTTGTAGCTGGACGCCTGGATGCCCGACAACAAATGCTCGGTACCTAGAAAAGTATTGATAAATCGCGATTTTGCCGTGGAATTGCCACCAATCAAGGTGATGATAGGCCACCAAGAACTTTTTGCTGCGGTGGTTTCGTCGCTTTCGATAAGGCCAAGATCAAACTCAATTTGATCCAATTCGTGGAAAACTTTTGATGCTTTCAATAAGACGGGGTTATCATGAGCAAAGTGTTTTTCAAGATTGAGCAAGTACTTGCTTACGGTCTTTTCAGTCATCAGTGTGGCCCCGTTTTGTTGAATTATTATTGTTTCGAGTTGGCGAAGTATACACCGAGTCCGCTTGAATTTTAAAAAATAAGGCGGGCATGGCGCTTCATGCAACGCCCTGCTTTCCAGGACAATCGCTTCAAAACCCAAACAACATCTTGCCAGTGGGAACGCCCATGCCAACACTTAAACCCACCGTTTTAAGCCTGTTTTCGGTCGCTTTAATTTCCTGTAGCCAAATACGCCCTGAAACAACAGGGGAAGCCGTCGACCAACCTTTAGCGCAATACGTCGAAAATGTTTTCCGCCTGCAAAACAGCCTGACCAGCGAGGTGATGATGAGAGTAGCCAGCGACACCGAACAGGCGGACACCATCGTGCAAGCCGAACAACGCATGCAGCAAGCCTGCAAACCACTGAATGAATATGCAACCCAAGAAAGCGATGGCTTGCGCATAGGCTTGGCTTTGCAACTAAAAGCCAAAGCCTCAGCAGCCCATTGTGAAAAAGCGGCAAAATCCCTGCAGTCCGCTTTGGTGGGAAACTAGCCTGATACGCTTAGATTTCAGGCGTCAAAATACTGTTTTGCGGTGGTCTGCTATTGTCCAGATCAGGATAATCAAGGGTGTAATGCAGCCCCCTACTTTCCTTACGCAACAACGCACAGCGGATAATCAGCTCGGCGACGATCACCAAATTACGCAATTCCAACAAATCGCTGGTGACACGGAAATTGCCGTAGTACTCGGCAATTTCACTTTTCAGCAATTCCACGCGGCTTAAGGCGCGGTACAAGCGTTTGTCGCTTCTGACAATGCCCACGTAATCCCACATAAAGCGGCGCAACTCGTCCCAGTTATGGGCAACCACCACTTCTTCGTCGGAGTCGATGACCAGCGACTCATCCCACTCAGGGATGGCTGGCGGTGCAGAAATGCCGGGCAAACGCTCCAAAATATCGATGCTGGCACGCTCGGCAAACACCAAACACTCCAATAATGAATTGCTGGCCATACGGTTGGCGCCATGCAAGCCAGTACTTGCGACTTCGCCGATGGCATACAAGTTGGTTATGTCTGTGCGCGCATAGCTATCGGTCAAAACGCCGCCGCAGGTGTAATGTGCCGAAGGCACGACCGGAATCGGCTGCTTGGTGATGTCGATGCCGTATTTCAGGCATTTTTTGTGAATGGTGGGGAAATGTTCGAGGATAAAGGCTTCGGACTTGTGGCTAATATCCAAATACACGCAATCAATGCCGCGTTTTTTGATTTCGTGGTCGATGGCACGGGCAACAATATCACGCGGTGCCAATTCGCAACGGGCATCAAAACGTTGCATAAACGGCGAGCCATCCGGCAAAATCAACTTACCGCCTTCGCCTCTGACGGCTTCGCTAATCAAAAACGATTTGGCATTGGGATGGAACAGGCACGTCGGATGGAATTGCATAAATTCCATATTGCTGACCCGACAACCGGCGCGCCATGCCAAGGCAATGCCATCGCCGGTCGCACTTTGCGGGTTGGTGCTGTACAGATAGACTTTGCTGGCACCACCGGTTGCCAATACCACCACGCGGGCGGTCATGGCTTTAACCTGTTGTTGTTGCGAGTCCAGCACATAAGCACCGACAATTTTTTTGCCGCCTTCGCCATTGTCTGCCGTTACTAGCTCGACGACGTTGTGGTTTTCGAACAATTCGATATTGGCATGCTCCTGCGCCCGTTCAATCAACGACAATGACACGGCCTTACCGGTCGCATCAGCGGTATGGACAATCCGGCGGTGCGAATGACCGCCTTCGCGGTTCAAATGCAACACTTTTTCGCCAGTTGTGGTAAATTCTTCCGTAAAGGCAACACCTTGTTGTTGAAGCCAATCTATCGAGCTTTTACCGTGGGTTACGGTTAGCCTGACGATTTCAGGATTGCACAAACCCGCACCGGCATCTAAAGTGTCTTCAATATGCGACTCGACGGAATCTTCGGCATCAAAGACAGCGGAAATGCCACCTTGTGCGTAGTAGGTGCTGCCCGCAGTCAAGGCAAATTTGGACAGCACGGCAATCCGTAACGGATGTTCAGCCAGCTTGAGGGCCAATCCCAAACCAGCCCCACCACTGCCAATAACCAAAACGTCGTAAATTTTTGAATCAGTCATAATATCTACAAAATGGATAATCAATCATGCTGTGTGGTGGCTTAATGCCCAGCGTTTAGGGATAATAACGATTTTTACGGATTGATAGCAATTTTTGTGTCAAAAATATGTCGATTCGAACTTATCAAATTTTATCCTGTCCATTCCAACATAAAGAGCCGTAGTGAACAGTCAAACAAGGACTAACGAGCAACTCGACGAAGAACTGGTATTGCGGGTGCAACGGGGCGACAAAAAAGCCTTCGATATGCTGGTGCTAAAATACCAACATAAAATCATCCAACTGGTTAACCGCTACGTTAAAGACCCAAGCGAGGCGCAGGATGTCGCCCAAGAAACTTTTATAAAGGCTTATCGCGCCTTAGGTAATTTTCGCGGCGACTCGGCTTTTTATACTTGGCTGTACCGTATTGCCATCAACACGGCAAAAAACCATTTGGTCGCCAGAACACGGCGCAGTTCGCAGTACGAAGTGGACATCCAAGAAGCCGAACAAATTGAGAATGCACCCCAACTGCAGGGCATTGAAACGCCTGAAGGGTTGCTGATGAATGATGAAATCGTCGCGGTCATTAAGTCGGCGATTGACAATTTGCCCGAAGAAATGCGGACGGCAATTATGTTGCGGGAATTTGAAGGCATGAGCTACGAAGAAATTGCCGAAGCCATGTCTTGTCCGGTAGGAACGGTCAGATCGCGTATCTTTAGGGCGCGTGAAGCCATTGATAATAAACTAAGCCCTTTGCTTGATTAAACACGGTGATTTTCGATGAATGAAGAGTTAAACCAAAAAATTTCTCAATTTCTTGATGACGATCTGGATCGCGACGAAGCGATTGGTTTATTGCAAAAAATGCGTACCACGCCGGAACTTACCCAAAAGCTTAACCGCTACGAAGCCATTAGCCACGCTTTAAAAACCGATGTCTTCATTGACATCAGCACGGACTTTTCCGCCCGCATCAGCCAGCAAATCGAACAAGAACCGGTTTACTTCTCTCCGAAAGCGAAAAGCAAAATAATTATCAAACCCCATTATAAACAATGGGCTTTGGCTGCCTCGGTTGCCGTCTGTGCGGTGCTTGTCGAACGCGGCCTGAACACCCCTACCCTGCAACCTATTGAAAACCGACAAGCCCTACAAGTCGCCTCCAGCCAAACCAAGCAAGCCACCATCGCCCCCGAAACAGAAGCCCTGCCAACCCCGTCGCTCAACGCCCGTATCAACGAATACCTGCAAGCCCACAACAGCAGCGTGTATGCCACCAGTGAAGCCGAATTAAAACCATTTACCCGAGTAACGGCTTATAACCAACAATGATCGACATTAAGCGTTTTCTCCTCTCCTTACTCATCGCCTCAAACACTGTATCGGCAGAAGAAAGCCTACCCGACGGCAAACAAAGCCTCGCCAAAATGGCGCAGGCCATGCATAGCCTTAATTATCAAGGGACTGTTGCTTTTTTGCGGAACGGAAAACTGGAACCGATGCAATACTTCCACGCCAACAAAAGCGGCTTAGAGCAAGAGCGGCTGCTGTCACTCAATTCGCCACTGCGGGAAATTATCCGCGATTCAGGCGAAGTGAGCTGTCTCTACAAGGCCACCCGACATAAAATCATTGACCATCGCCCCTTCGAACATTCCTTTCTGCTTGACCTTCCACAAGACATCAACACCCTCACCCCGCTTTACGACATCCAACTGGTTAGCCAAGAAAACATCGCCATGCTGCCCACGTATGTCATCGAACTTAAAGCCAAGGACTCATTACGCTATTCCAGAAAGCTTTGGTTGGAAAAAGATCATTTTTTGCCGTTGAAAGCCGTGGTGTTTAACGCATCGGGCAATGTCCTGGAAGAGCTGGTTTTTACTGATCTTGACATCAAAGACAAGCTGGATTTTGCAGATACGGCGAACAAAGACGCCAAACAACCACCTGCCGAGCATACCGATTTTAGTGATGCCGCCTTCACCGTCAACCAAGTACCTGCCGGCTTTCAACAACTGTATTTTACCCGCCGTGCCATGCACAACTCGCCACAGCCCGTAGAACATTTGATTTTGGGTGACGGCCTGTCATCCGTCTCGGTCTATTTGGAACACCGCAACGATAAACCCAGCCAGCCTAGCGGCAACACTCCCTCTGCCATCCAGGCCATCGGCACCATCAACTTTTTTAGCCAATCGCTCGGCGATTATGAATTGACTGTCATGGGCGAAGTTCCGGAACCCACCATCAAACTCATTGCCGAAGGCATCAGGCTCAAACCCGCTGCACCTTAAAATACAAAGCAAGCCACTAAGCCTGCCTTATAGGCTCTCATTGGGCCATAAATCATCAATGAATAAACTGGAGATGTTATGTTTAAAACCCTGAATGGTTGCATTTTTCTAGCCGCCACTCTGTTCATGCAGACAGTAGCCGCGCAATTGCCGGATTTTACCGAAATGGTCAAAGCCAATGGCATTGCCGTGGTTAACATCAGCACCACACAAAAAGCCCAACCCGCCCCCGAAGCCATTAGTAAAGAACAGCAAATGCCTGAAGGCATGACACCCGAAATGGAAGAGCTGTTCAAACGCTTTTTCAACAACCCTGAAGGCGGTGATTTTGGCGGTGGTGAACAACAATCATTGGGATCAGGTTTTGTCATTTCAGCCGACGGCTATGTATTGACCAACCACCATGTCGTTAAAGATGCGGACGAAATTGTCGTTAAATTCTCCGACCGCCGCGAACTGGTCGCCAAGCTGATCGGTTCCGATGCGCGCACTGACGTGGCCTTATTAAAAGTTGCAGCAACGGGCCTGCCATCGGTCAACATCGGCAACCCCAACCAATTGCAAGTGGGCGAATGGGTATTGGCGATTGGCTCACCGTTTGGTTTTGAGCAATCCGTCACTGCCGGCATTGTCAGCGCCAAAGGCCGCAGCCTGCCTGGTGGCAATTATGTACCTTTCATCCAAACTGACGTGGCGATCAACCCTGGCAATTCCGGCGGACCGCTGTTTAATATGGATGGCAAAGTCATCGGCATCAATTCGCAAATTTACAGCCGTACCGGCGGTTTTATGGGCTTGTCATTCGCCATTCCCATGGATGTGGTGATGAATGTGGTTGAACAAATCAAAACCAAAGGCAAAGCTTCGCACGGCTGGTTAGGGGTACAGATCCAAGATGTCACTCGTGAATTGGCGGAATCGTTCGGTATGCAAAAACCGCAAGGCGCCTTGGTTTCCAAAATCATTCCCGGCAGTCCGGCAGAAAAAGCGCAGTTGAAAATTGGCGACGTCATTATCGAATTCAATGGCCAGGTTATCGACAAATCCGGCGATTTGCCGCCTATGGTCGGTGTCACACCCATCAACGACAATGCCACGCTAAAAATCATCCGCCAAGGCGAAACCAAAACCATCGATTTCAAAATTGGCTTGTTGCCGGATCAGGACGAAAAAGTCGCCGAAACCAAACCGGAAGCCAAACCTGACAATAAGTTGGCTTTAAAAGTGACGGACATCAGCGACGATCAACGCGACGCTTTGCAAGTACCCAACGGCGGTGTATTGGTACAAGAAGTCGGCAAAGGCCCCGCCGCCGAAGCAGGCATCCAACGTGGCGATGTGATCCTGCGCATCCAAAACGAAACCATCCGCAATGCCGCCGACTTTAACAAAGTGGCCAAAGGCTTGCCGATTGGCAAATCCATTGCGTTGCTGATCCAACGCCAAGGTAGCCCTGCGTTTTTAGCACTGAAGATCAGCAAGTAGTTGCTGTTACCCACCACGAAAAAAGCCGGCTCTAAATTGCTTTAGAACCGGCTTTATTTTTTTGTGCTGCCCTACTTAAATTTATTGACTACCGGTTGCCCGCTCGACATCACATAATCCGGATACTCCAGTAGTTTAAACTTTTCGAACGGATTGCCTTTGACGGCAATAATATCGGCAGGCGCCCCTGGCGTCAGCGTACCCAGCTTATCAATCCCCAAATGCTTTCCGGCTTTAGACGTTGCCGCTTTAAAGACATTAAGCACGTCCATAAAGTCAATCGATGCGCCGCTCGTCAGCATCAACATCATATGCATTTCTTCACCGTTAACCCCCCAAGGCACGTTGTCATGTCCAATTTCGGAACCGTACAGGATTTGCGCGCAATTGCCCGGAGTGGCACTTTCACAATCGGCAATTTTGGCAGCCAGCTGTGCAGTGTTGGAATGGATGCCTTGGTGTGTGGTTGTGTCCACACAAGATGACAAGGTATCGACGGTCGTCACAAAAGTTAAGCCTGCCGTGTTCGCGGCTTGGCTTAACAGGCTTTCATCAATCGGCGCACAGGGCATATGGGCAAATTCATCCACGCCCGCAGCCAGTGCGCGCTCAAAACCTGTGTTTTCACCGACATGGGCAATCACCCGCCGCGCGGGTCTGCCATTTTGTGGATGATGGGCTTCATCAACGATGGCATCAACAATGTCTTGGGGCAAGATAGCCCAAGGCGTGGCGGGTACAGGATTGCCGCCATGCGACATCATCCATGGCGCCCCCGTTTCCCCACCCGGTTCAAGCGCTATCTTAATAGCCGTAGCACCGCCATCGACCAAGTGCTGGACGACTGTTTGCGCTTCGGTACTGCTAGCGACCGGATAACCAATTTGGTCATAACCGCCCGTACCCCCAAAAATATTTAACGGGTAACCGCTAGGTGCTTGGATAATCGGCCCGACACTCAGCAAACGCAAAGCTGCACGCCCGCTTTCAGGCGCTTGCAACGGACCTCCTGTGTCTTGAACCGTGGTGACACCGTGCCGCAGCACAATATCTTTTCTAACGTTTTGGAAGGTGATATGGGCATGTGATTCGATAAAACCCGGTAAAAGGGTTGCATTGCCCATATCTAGCACTCGGCTGCACAATGCCGCCAAATCTGCTTTTGTACCCAGTTGCACAATTTTTTGGCCTTTCACCAAAACGGCGGTGTTTGTAAGTAAATTCTCACCATCAAAAAGCCGATCCGCAGATAAGACCCGACAATTGACTGCGGCAATTGCCGGAATCATCAATGCTTGGCCTACCAGTACTGCCACGCCTAATTGTTTTAAGTGTTTGTGTAATTTCATTTTATTTCTCATTATTAGCATTCGTCATTAAAGTTACCCGAACCTTGGGCATAACCTCTTACGCACACACAATGCCAAAAATAGAAATATTCTTTTAATTCAACAATCTAAATTTTTAAAAAACTTTGTTTTATTTAAAAAATAAGGGTTTTGCCGACCAGTCTGTGTGAAATCACCTACCTCCCCCTAACACTAGGGCAATTCTTCCCAACCAGACCAATGCTTATGGCGAGCACTTGGGCTGTAGCTAATTTCACAAACATAGCCAATTAATTTACTGTTTCTTGCACAACCCCAAAATTGGGTGTGATCTGGTAACCCAAATACCAGCACACCACTAATTTCCTTAGGAAATTAATAGGGAAATTATCGCCCATGCCTTGATCCTAGCGTTTTTACAGTTAAAAGTTCTTATGTTATCCTTACGTAATATTTCGGTTACATAGCCATTACGGACGATTGCTATCTTCATGCACGGACTTTTCACGGCGAGACACTAATGATAGACACTGGCAATACACAAGCAATTGTGCAAGAAATCACTTCCGCACTCAAAGATAAGCCTGGCGCGCTGCTACCCATTCTCCATGGCGTACAAGACGCAATTGGTTATATCCCGGCAGACAGTGTCCCTGATATTGCTAAGGCGTTGAACTTATCCCGCGCTGAAGTTCACGGCGTCATCAGTTTTTATCATTATTTTCGTGATACTCCACCAGGGCAACATACTATCAACCTATGCCGCGCAGAATCTTGCCAGGCCATGGGCAGCAAAGCCCTTGAAGAACACGCCAAAGCTAAACTAGGTATTGATTTTCACGAAACCACTCCTGATGGCAAATTCACCCTTGAAGCCGTTTATTGTTTAGGCAATTGCGCCTGCTCGCCTGCCATGCAAATCGGGAACGATATTTTTGGACGCGTGTCAACCGATGTGTTCGACTCAACCATCGCAGAATTGGAGAAAACAGCATGAGTTTCGTCGTTTATGTTCCTAACGATTCCAGTGCCGTCTCACTCGGTGCAGACCGTGTCGCTGCAGCAATCGCCTCCGAAGCCAACCATCGTGGCATTGACATTACCTTGATCCGTAACGGCTCGCACGGCATGTTCTGGCTAGAACCCTTGGTCGAAGTGGCTACTGCTGAAGGTCGTATTGGCTACGGCCCCGTACAAGTCAGCGATGTTGCAAGTTTGTTTGACGCCAATTTCTTGCAAGGTGGTACACACGACCTGTCTTTAGGCATTGTTGAAGAAATCCCTTATCTAAAGAAACAACAGCGCCTGACATTTGCCCGCATCGGCAAAACCGATCCGGTCAGCTTGGACGATTACTTGGCCAATGATGGCTATAAAGGCCTTAAAAATGCTTTGGCAATGAGCCAAGCGGACATCGTTAAAAACGTGACCGATTCTGGTTTACGTGGTCGTGGCGGTGCAGCGTTCCCAACAGGTATCAAATGGAACACTGTTTTAAACACACCTTCCGAACAAAAATACATCATCTGTAACGCCGATGAAGGCGACTCCGGCACCTTTTCTGACCGCATGGTGATGGAAGGCGACCCGTTTGTCCTCGTTGAAGGCATGACCATCGCCGGTATCGCCGTTGGCGCAACCCAAGGCTACATCTACCTGCGCGTTGAATATCCCCACGCCCATCTCGCCCTGAACACAGCGATTGCCAAAGCCTACGAAGCCGGCTATTTAGGTAACGACATCCAAGGCAGCGGCAAAGCGTTCCACTTGGAAGTCCGTTTGGGTGCTGGCGCTTATATTTGCGGCGAAGAAACCTCGCTAATGGAAAGTTTGGAAGGCAAACGCGGATTGGTTCGCTTTAAGCCACCTCTTCCCGCCATCAGTGGCTTGTTCGGCAAACCCACAGTCGTCAACAACGTTATCTCTTTAGCCTCAGTCCCCATCATTCTCGACAAAGGCGGCGAATACTACCGCGATTTCGGCATGGGACGCTCACGTGGCACTTTACCTTTGCAATTGGCAGGCAACATCAAACACGGCGGCTTGGTTGAAATGGCCTTTGGCTTGACCTTGCGTGAATTGCTTTACGACTTCGGCGGCGGCTCTGCCACCGGCAGACCGATCAAAGCCGTTCAAGTTGGCGGCCCGCTGGGGGCTTATTTGCCTGAATCGCAATTTGATACCCCTTTAGATTACGAAGCCTTCGCTGCCAATTGGACGGTACTCGGTCACGGTGGTGTCGTCGTTTTTGACGACACAGTTGATATGGCGGAAATGGCGAAATACAGCATGGAATTCTGTGCTATCGAATCTTGCGGCAAATGCACACCTTGCCGTATTGGCTCTACCCGTGGCTATGAAGTGATGGATGAAATTATTAATGGCCGCAATCTCGACAAAAATATTGTCCTGCTGCGCGACCTCTGCAACACCTTACTCAACGGCTCGCTTTGTGCATTAGGCGGCATGACACCCTACCCTGTCCTCAGTGCTTTGAACCATTTCCCAGAAGATTTTGGGATTGCCGACAAAGCAGATGCAGCATAATTGATAAGAGGAAATTCCCATGAGCATGAATAAAGACCCAGATTTTGGTACTCCCGCCAGCACTTCAAGCGAGTCTGTCACACTTGAAATTGATGGCTTTAAAGTCACCGCCCCGGTAGGTACATCGATTATGCGCGCTGCTGCCAGCGTGGGTATCGACATACCCAAACTGTGCGCCACCGACAGCATCAATCCATTCGGCTCATGCCGCCTTTGCGTCGTCCAAATTGAAGGCGGGCGCGGTATGCCTGCATCATGCACCACCCCAGTCGGCGAAGGCCTGAAAGTCACCACCCAAAACCCGCGTTTGGCGGATGTCCGTCGTGGCATTATGGAGCTGTACATTTCAGACCATCCACTGGATTGCTTGACCTGTTCTGCCAATAGCGACTGCGAATTGCAGGATATGGCAGGTGCGGTAGGATTGCGTGAAGTCCGCTATAATCCTGTCGAAACCCATTTGGATGCTGTCAAAGACGAAAGCAATCCGTACTTCACGTTCGACCCCAGCAAATGCATCGTCTGCTCGCGCTGCGTTCGCGCTTGCGAAGAGACCCAAGGTACTTTTGCCTTGACAATTGATGGCCGAGGCTTCGATTCAAAAGTTTCACCCAGCCAAAACCAACCGTTCATGGACTCCGAGTGCGTTTCCTGCGGCGCTTGCGTTCAAGCCTGTCCAACCGCCACTTTGATGGAAAAATCCGTTATCGACCACGGCACACCTGAACATGCAATCGTCACCACTTGCGCTTACTGTGGCGTCGGCTGTTCATTCCGTGCCGAAATGAAAGGCGAACAAGTTATCCGCATGGTTCCGCATAAAGATGGCAAAGCCAACCACGGACATTCTTGCGTCAAAGGCCGTTTCGCCTTTGGTTACGCCACCCATAAAGACCGCATCACCAAACCGATGATCCGCGCCAGCATTAAAGATGCTTGGCAAGAAGTCAGCTGGGAAGAAGCAATCAACCATGCGGCATCTGAATTTAAACGCATCCAAGCCAAATACGGCAAAGATTCCATTGGCGGCATCACCTCTTCACGCTGCACCAACGAAGAAACCTATTTGGTACAAAAGCTGATCCGGGCTGGCTTTGGCAACAACAACGTCGACACCTGTGCCCGCGTTTGCCATTCACCCACGGGTTATGGCTTGAAACAAACCTTTGGTGAATCATCCGGTACCCAAGATTTTGATTCAGTCATGAAAGCTGATGTCATTATGGTCATTGGCGCCAACCCTACCGACGGTCACCCTGTATTTGGTTCAATGATGAAAAAACGCTTACGCCAAGGCGCAAAGCTGATTGTCGTTGACCCGCGCGAAATTGATTTGGTAAAAACACCGCACGTACAAGCGTCACACCATTTGAAATTGCGCCCTAGCACCAACGTTGCTCTTATCAATGCTTTGGCACACGTCGTCGTCACAGAAAACTTGATGGACGAAGCTTTTGCAATCGCACGTTGTGATGTAGCCTCCTTTGAAAAATGGAAAACCTTCATCTCTGAAGATCGCCATTCGCCTGAAAACAGCGAAGCCGTCACTGGCGTACCCGCCGCAGAAGTTAGAGCCGCCGCCAGACTTTATGCCACCGCTAAAAATGGTGCGATTTACTATGGCTTAGGCGTTACCGAACATAGCCAAGGCTCAACCATGGTTATCGGCATTGCCAACTTAGCGATGGCAACCGGCAATTTAGGTCGTGAAGGTGTGGGCGTTAACCCATTGCGTGGTCAAAACAACGTCCAAGGTTCTTGTGACATGGGTTCATTCCCACATGAATACCCTGGCTACCGCCATGTCTCTGATACAGAAACTAGAACATTGTTTGAAAAGGCCTGGCAAGCACAGCTAAGCCCAGAACCAGGCTTGCGCATCCCTAATATGTTTGACTCGGCGATGGATAAAACCTTCATGGGTCTCTACGTAGAGGGCGAAGACATTGCGCAGTCCGACCCAGATATACAACACGTCCACGCAGCTTTACGCTCAATGGAATGTGTGATTGTTCAAGACATGTTCTTGAACGAAACCGCTAAATTTGCGCATGTATTCTTGCCAGGTTCTTCTTTCTTGGAGAAAAATGGCACGTTTACCAACGCAGAACGCCGTATTTCACCGGTCAGAAAAGTCATGACCCCATTAGCGGGCTATGCCGATTGGGAAATTACCCAAATGCTGTCAAACGCAATGGGTTATCCGATGAACTACAGCGATCCATCGGAAATCATGGCAGAAATCGCCAGCTTGACCCCTTCCTTTACGGGTGTCAGCTACGAAAAAATCGACCAATTGGGCAGCGTACAGTGGCCTTGCAACGAAGAAGCGCCAACCGGCACACCTATCATGCACGAACAAGAGTTCATGCGTGACAACGGCAAAGGCTTATTTATGCTAACCGAATTCGTAGCCACCGCTGAACGCACCAGCCAGAAATTCCCGCTGATACTAACCACAGGCCGGATTTTGTCGCAATACAATGTCGGCGCACAAACCCGCCGTACAGCCAACAACCTATGGCACTCGGAAGACCGTTTGGAAATCCATCCGCACGATGCAGAAGACCGTGGTTTACAAACCGATGATTGGGTCGGCATTAAGAGCCGTGCTGGTGAAACGGTTTTACGTGCATTAGTGAGTGAGCGCGTACAGCCAGGCGTGGTTTACACAACATTCCATTTCCCTGAATCGGGTGCGAATGTGATCACTACCGACAACTCGGACTGGGCGACCAACTGCCCTGAATACAAAGTGACCGCAGTGCAAGTCACCAAAGTCAGCCAATCGTCAGAATGGCAACAGGAATACCATAAATTCTCCGAAAACCAATTGGACTTACTGGAACAAGGCATTGCGAATGGCTAACGATGCTGCAATTATGCACTCGTTAGCGGCCGACTTAGGTTGGCCAAGTTACCAGCAAAGCACCGTGGAGCGTTGGCAAGATGGCCAACGCTCCATTCAGCTTGACTATATTGCGGAAGAAGTTCCTGTATCTTTAATTTATAACGGCATGCCTCATGTTGTTATGCTGGCATCTCCCACTAATTTGGAAGAATTTGCGTTGGGGTTTAGCCTAACGGAAGGCATTATTAAAACGCCTCAAGAACTGCTTTCTGCACGTGTTTATAACCGTTCGAACGGCATTGAAGTGCAATTGAAAATTCCAGATGAACGGTTTCAATGTATGGCAGATAAAGGCCGCAATCTAACAGGTCGAACAGGTTGCGGGCTGTGCGGGGCAAGCACATTAAAGCAAGCCATTCGCCAACCCGATCACGTCAGCAGCAGGCTAATTTTAAGCGCAATGGATTTATTTACCGCCTTAAAGGGTCTGCAACAACACCAGAAACTCAACCAACTGACAGGTTCAGTGCATGCTGCCGCTTGGGCAGTACCCGGTAAAGGCATCATCCAATTGCGTGAGGATGTGGGTAGACATAACGCACTGGACAAATTGATTGGATGGCTGATGCGCCATGGTGAAAATTTAAGTGAAGGCTTTATTGTTGTCACCAGCCGGGCCAGCTATGAAATGGTGCAAAAAACCGCCTCCGTTGGCATCAGTTTTTTGGCTGCCATTTCCGCACCGACAGGCTTGGCAATCCGCTTAGCCGATGAAGCCGGTGTCACCTTAATTGGTTTTGCCCGTGGCGACCAGCACGTCGTCTACACCCATCCACAACGTTTGACCCATCCTACTATTCTTTAACTTAATAAAAGCCACATGAACAAAACTGACAGACTCATTAAAATGGCTAATGATATTAGTGATTTTTTTAACGCAGAACCCGACAAAGAACTGGCTGCAGAAGGTGTGACTAAGCATTTGCTGAGAGCATGGGAACCTAGAATGCGTAAGGAAATCATCAGCCACTACCAACAAGGTGGCACAGGCTTAAGCGAATTATCGAAAGCGGCTATTGCCAAGCTTGAGCAACAGGCCGCCGCTTAAATGAATAATAGGTTGGGAATAAGCCCCCAACCAGTTCATACCTTTCTAGCCTACGGCAAGTAGACACTCCAACGCATTCCACCTAAAGCGTGGCTTTTACCGCCTTCAAGTTGTCCACCAAGCAAGCCGACCAATTCATAAACCACGCTCATGCCAATACCATGACCATGGATATTTTCATCAGCGCGTACACCGCGTTTTAAAATCTCATTAAATTTTTCCACTGGAATACCTGGACCATCGTCTTCTATTTCCAACAACAGCGAATAGCTCTTCCTGGCTCTACGCTGGTTTAAGGTCACGGTGACTTTGACTGTTTGCTTACACCACTTTCCGGCGTTATCCATCAAATTGCCTACGATTTCGTAAAAATCACCTTGTTCACAATAAGCCACACTTTGCTCAGGTATGTTTAAATCAAAATTGATGTTTTTTACGCTGTAGACTTTATTCAGGGAAGCGGCAATTTTATGGATAATCAAAGACACATCCAACGCTTTATTGGCTTTATGGTCGCCTTTGGCAGCCGCTTTTTGCAGTTGGTATTCAACGATTTCATTCATTCTGGAAATCTGTTCTTGCACCGTTTCTTGGTTGCCGACAAACGATTCGGCACAACCGCGCAAAATTGCCAAAGGGGTTTTTAGGCTGTGTGCCAAATCCGCCAAATTATTGCGGTAACGTTCAAGATGGGCGCGTTCGCTGCTGATGAAAGCATTCAGATTACCTGCCAAACCTTCCAATTCGGTAGCATATTGCCCATCCAGATAGGATTTTTCGCCATTTTCAATCGCTTCCAAGTCTTGGACGATACTTCGCAACGGCTTTAAACTCCAACGCAAAAGGGCAAATTGAATACCCACCAACATCAGGCCAATAATAATCAGCCAAAACTCTAGGTTTTCTTGGAGCTGCCTCACTTGATAATTGACATATCCGCCATCTTCAGCAACCGAAAATACATATTGGCGCTCCGTTCCCGAAACACTTTGCCACATGACGGCATAATGCAAAACATAGCGGTGATGTTTGTCGAACATAAATTCTGATGTGCCTGGCAACAATTCTGGCGGCTCTATATCATCCAAACCTATTGCAGAAGGCGAGCGCCACAACAATTTGTTTTTGTTGCCGCGAACAAAACCGTACAAACCCGAACCCGGATTGGCGAAACGGGGCTCATGAAAGCTTTCGGGCATTTTCAGGTCGCCGGCATTATTCATTTCGGCAACTGACAGTAAAGAGTAAATTTGAATTTGCAGGCGCTCCCTAAGCGATTGCTCTGCACTACTTAAAAAACTTTGTTCCAGCGCAAGAGACGCCAAGGCAAAAAAGGCAGCCAAGACTAAGCCTTCAGTGGCTAAAAGACGGAAACTTAAGGATTTATAACGCACAGATGACCAATCGGCTTAGTCGTCAGCAGCAATACGGTAGCCACGCCCGCGCAAGGTTTCGATGGGCTTCCGGCTTCCATCCGGGTCTAGCTTCTTTCTTAAGCGCCCAATAAACACTTCAATGACATTACTGTCCCGATCAAAATCTTCGTCATAAATATGCGCGGTCAATACGGATTTGGAAATCAGTTCACCTTTTCGGAACATCAAATATTCCAAGACTTTATATTCATAAGCGGTCAAATCAAGCTTTTCGCCGGACACAAACACTTCTTGTGCAACGGTGTCCAACTCAATATTTCCGTGCGTTAAAACCGGATGTGCCTGCCCTGCCGAGCGCCGTATCAAGGCATTGATCCTGGCGATCAATTCCTCATAATGGAAAGGCTTGACCAAATAATCATCGGCACCTGCCTCTAATCCTTCCACTTTTTCTTGCCAACGGCTTCGTGCAGTTAAAATCAGGATGGGGACAACCACCTTGTTTTTGCGCAGACGTTTAATCAACTCGATACCCGAAAAGTCAGGCAATCCCAAATCAATGACCGCCGCATCAATCGGGTACTCTTTTGCCATATAAAAGCCATCCGCACCTGTATGGGCGGTATCGACAGCAAAACCTTTGTCGGACAAAAAGTGTTGGATTTGGCTACAAAGGGTGACTTCGTCTTCAACAATAAGGATGCGCATGAGTATATTGGGTAAGCTTAGTTAAGCAGTTCGCCGGTTTCGGCATCGATTTGGATATAGCGGATAAGCCCTTCGGGTGTCAGCACTTTTATCAGGTAGATCGTTTTATTATCAATCTCTTCTGTATGAGCCGCCAACACCCGATAGCCTTTTTCTATAACTTGTTTGGTCGCTTGGTCTAAGCTAATAGGGCCAACATCGTTAGCCAAACCATTATGGCTTAGGATCAAAGCAAGTATTGCTGCTTTTATGGAACGCTTCATCGGTTATCCGAAAAATCAAGCAGGGTTTAAGAGCATATCTTCTACCGTTATCCAAAACCCAAGCTTTTGAAAATATGAGCCTACTAGCTTAAAGTCCAAGCCTGAATACCGACTGAATCCTACCTGAATGCTGGCTGATGGACCACGCTGGTAAAAGCCTGTCCGAACGATGCGCCCAATTTGCCGGCCAGCTTATCTATTAGGGCTTCTTGGCGAGTATAATCGACCAATTTTTCCGCCCCTATAATGTCTTTGGCGACTTGGTCTTCGTTGGCAAAAGCATCCGCCACACCCAACTTAACGCCAGCTTCACCCGTCCAGACCAAACCGGAAAAAGTGTCAGGGCTTTCTTTCAACCGGTCGCCACGCCCGTCTTTAACAGCCTTAATGAATTGCTGATGGACTTCATTAAGCAAGCCTTTCATATAGTCGGTTTCATCTTGCTTAGGGGGCGAGAACGGATCCAGCATGGCTTTATGCGCGCCCGCGGTTAACAAACGCCGCTCGACGCCTAACTTTTGCATGACATCAACAAAGCCAAAACCATCCATTAAGACACCGATGGAACCAATCAAACTGGCAGGATTGACAAAAATTTTGTCGCTGGCGGAAGCAATGTAATAACAACCCGAGGCGCAAATATCACTGACAACCGTAAAAATCGGCAATGTGGGGTGTTCTTTTTTGATCTTACGGATTTCTTCGTAAACATAAGCCGATTGCACAGGGCTGCCACCCGGCGAGTTGGCGTGCAGGATAATGCCTTTGGTGGTGTCATCCTTAACGGCTTCGCGCAGGCTTTTGATGATGTCGGTGGCATTGGCGGGCTTGTCTTCAGCAATCGGGCCGACGATATCAATGACAGCGGTATGCAGTTGACTATCAACGCCCATGTCTTTTTTTATCTTTGGATAAAAAGCCATGCCAAAAACAACCAGCAAATAGACAAACATCAGGCATTTGAAAAAGATGCCCCAACGCCTGGCTTTGGTTTGTTCATTGATGGCAGCCATTGCCAATTTTTCGATGATCTCGCGTTCCCAGCCGTCGGCTTTAGGGTCGCTTGGGTTTTGATGGTCTTGTGAATTTTGCATAATTAACCGTTATCAATAATATCAAGTAATTGCGTGGGCTGCTGTAGACAGCATAAAGGGCTGTATTGTTGCAAAAAGTCTTCCGCATGGGCGCCGCAAGACAAGCCAATTGAGGCAATCTGGGCATTTTGCGCCATTTGTAAATCATGGATGGAATCACCAATCATGAGCGTGCGGCTTTTGTCTACACCGACATGCGCCATAATTTCATGCAGCATTCTGGGATCGGGCTTGGATGCAGTCTCGTCAGCACATCGGGTTACTTCAAACAAATGCCCTGTACCGGTATGTGCCAAGGCTTCATCCAAACCGGCACGGGTCTTGCCTGTCGCCACCGCCAATTGGAAGCCCTCGCTGCGCAATTGCCCCAGCATCTCGTAGACACCCGGAAACAAATCTTCGGGGCTGATAGTTTTGGAAAAATATTCGCGGCTATAACAAGCCACCAGACGCTCGATCATCGCGTCATCTTGCCCTGGGAACAGGGCTTGCATGGCCTTGTGGATGCTTAAGCCAATCACATCTTTTGCAGCTTGGTAATCGGGTATGCCGCATTGGCAAACTTCCCCTGCCTTTTGTAAACATGTGGCGATCCAATCAATGGAATCGATTAAAGTGCCATCCCAATCAAAAATGATTAAATCAAAGCGGTTCTTCATGTTTTAACAAGTCGTCAAGTTGTTTAGGTAAGGGTGCGGAAATGCTGAGCATGGCCTGACTGACCGGATGCTGGAACTTTAGGGTTTTGGCATGTAAAAACATACGTTTGTAACCCTTCTGGCGGAACAGTTTATTGGCATCTTCAAACCCGTAGCGGTCGTCGCCAATGATGGGATGGCCTAGGCTGGCGGCATGAACCCTGATTTGATGGGTACGGCCTGTTTTTGGCGAGGCTTCGACCAACGTGGCGGCTTTATAGACTTGCAGACGTTTAAACAAAGTTTCCGCGGTCTTACCTGACGGGCTAATCACCACCATGCGCTCGCCACCTTGGCTGATATTTTTCAACAACGGCGCGTTAACCACTTGCTGCTTTTTCGCCCATTGCCCGGACAGCAAAGCCAGATAGGTTTTTTGGATGCGGTCATCGCGGAACTGCTCATGCAACAAACGCAAAGCACTGCGTTTTTTGGCGATAATCAGACAACCAGACGTGTCTTTGTCAAGCCGATGCACCAGTTCCAAAAAACGGGCTTCAGGACGGATCAGCCTTAAGCCTTCAATCACGCCAGAACTGACACCGCTGCCGCCGTGGACAGCAAAGCCTGCGGGTTTATTAATGACCATAAAGGCATCGTCTTCAAACAAAATGCCCAGTTCAAGCGCTTCTTTTAAGCCTTGGGACACATAAGACTCTTCCGTGCGTTCGGCAACCCTAACCGGCGGCACCCGGACAATATCACCGACCGCCAAACGGTATTTAACATCGACACGACCTTTGTTGACCCGTACTTCGCCTTTGCGGACAATCCGGTAAATATGGCTTTTAGGAACGCCCTTCAACCGGGCGATGAGAAAATTATCCAAGCGTTGCTCGCTCTGCTCCTCGGTAATTTCTACGTGAGTGACTTTAACGGCTGCGCTCGGCTCTTCTATGCTCATTTTTTTGAATAATACCAGTATTGTGGGGCTTATTGTGTGTTTAAATTGATGTCGGGGAATAAGGTTGCTATATTAGTCATGTTTTGAAAAAAAACATACTATGCTCTGCTGATTTAAAGAACAAAAGCAGCCTTAGAGCTACCCAATGAAGCCGCTGAAGCGCAACGCGCCCGCGTATTTTTAAACTTCATTGCAAGATTTTTCGGGTTACTCGCTCGACCCAAGACGTGCGAATTTTAATCTCCTGTTTAAAACAGAATTTACCTTCAAGACCGAATTTGACTTAAGTTTGTCAATGCAAGCCAATTTACTACGCCTATTACCAAACACGCCGCAAGATGATGGACAGGATGGTCCAACACTCACCCTAACAGGCGTTTTGAGCGAAAGATATTGATTTAACATGTAACCTAGGATCAACCCGTCTTACCAGTAAAATCTGACAATGGAGCAGGACACAACAAGGATAATTGAATGAAAAGAATGCTTATCAACGCCTCGCAGGCTGAAGAACTGCGGGTCGCCTTGGTAGATGGTCAAAAATTGTATGATTTTGACATAGAAGTCCCTTCCAAAGAACAAAAGAAATCCAACATCTACAAAGGCACCATTACCCGCGTAGAACCCAGCCTAGAAGCCGCCTTTGTCAACTATGGCGCGGAAAAACACGGCTTTTTGCCTTTCAAGGAAATCTCCCCTGCGTACCGCCAAACCCCAGAGAACGCTGACAACGAAGGCCGTCGCCCCGCCATCAAAGACCTGATTAAAGAAGGCCAAGAAATTGTTGTCCAAATTGAAAAGGAAGAACGCGGCAACAAAGGCGCAGCACTAACTACCTACATTAGCTTGGCAGGTACCTATCTGGTATTGATGCCGAATAACCCAAAAGCCGGTGGAATTTCCCGCCGCATTGAAGGTGAAACCCGCAATGATTTGCGCGAAGTCATGGCCAGCTTGGACATTCCCGAAGGTATGGGTCTGATCGTCCGCACGGCAGGTTGTGGCAAAAATGCCGAAGAATTGCAGTGGGACTTAAACTATCTGATGCAATTATGGGACGCTATCGAACGCTCGTCACAAGAACAATCAGCACCTTTTTTGGTATTCCAAGAAAGCAACGTCATCATCCGTGCCTTGCGCGACCATTTGCGCGGCAACATCGACGAAATCCTGATCGACAACGAAGAATCGTTCCGCTTGGTGCAAAGCTTCCTCAAGCAAGTAATGCCGCATTTCTTGCCCAAGGCCAAGCTCTACCAAGATGCTGTGCCTCTGTTCAACCGCTACCAAATCGAATCGCAAATTGAAGTCGCTTACGGACGCGAAGTGCAACTGCCGTCGGGCGGTTCTATCGTCATCGACCATACCGAAGCGCTCACCTCCATCGACATCAACTCGGCACGCGCCACCAAGGGCAGCGACATTGAAGAAACCGCACTCAACACCAACCTGGAAGCGGCTGAAGAAATCGCCCGCCAGCTGCGTTTGCGCGACTTGGGCGGTTTGTTCGTGATCGACTTCATCGACATGATGTCCAACAAAAACCAACGTGCGGTGGAAAACCACTTGCGTGATGCGCTTAAAATTGACCGCGCCCGCATCCAAACCAGCCGCATCTCGCGCTTTGGTTTGCTGGAAATGTCACGGCAGCGCATGCGTCCGTCATTAGGTGATTCGACACAATTACCCTGCCCGCGCTGCAAAGGCCAAGGTACGATCCGTAACGTGGAATCGGTCGCTTTGTCGGTGTTGCGTATCATCGAAGAAGAAGCGATGAAAAAAGGCACCGAAAAAGTCATCGCCCATTTGCCGATTGAAAGTGCCACTTTCTTGCTGAATGAAAAACGCTCAGCCATCGAAAGCATCGAAAACCGCCTGAAAGTGGGCATTGTTGTCTTGCCTAGCAAACACTTGGAAACCCCAGCTTACGACATCGAACGCATCAAAGAAAAAGATGCACCGGATGACAGCAAGCCGAGCTACTCGCAAATCAAGGCTGAAGACATCACCATTCCAGAGTTTGCCCAACAGGTCAAACCTAAACTGGAAAAAGCCGTGGTTAAGGAGTTTTTACACGATACGCCCGCGCCTATCCAAAACAAAAGCGAGGCTTTAAGCCTTATCAAGCGTTTCTGGAACAAGTTGGTCAAGCCAGGTACCGAAGTTGAAGTGGTTGAGGCTGCAGAACCCGCCGCTCAAGAAGAAAACAAACCCACCACGGAAGGCAACGGCAATAAAAGCCGTAACAGCCGCAATAAGTCGAGAAACCGCGACTCAGGCAACCGCAAGTCACGTGGTCAAGGCCGTAATGTCAGACCTAATATCGACCCGAACGCACCAACATCAAATAAGGCCGAAACCAGTGTTCCTGAAGAAAGCCAAAGCCCTGTTGAATCGCCTGCTGAAAATTCGCATATGGAAGCCGATCCAACGGCAGCTGCCAACATTCCAGCCGCAACGGTGGCTGAAGATGGCAACAAAAACGCGAACAATGGCAGAAAAAGTAATTTGAGACGCGGCCCTAACCGCAGAAGGCCACGAAACCCTAATTACAAAAAGCCTGAAAATGGCGAAATTAGCGAAAGTGGCGAATCAAATGGCAGCAATGCGCCGGAAGCCTCAGAAAGTGGCGGCGCAAGTTATCAGGGTCATCACGAAGCCCAGCCAGCGCAAGCCAGTGAAAAACCGGCGGCACCTAAAACGGAACAAGCGCCTGTTGTTGCTCACGAACCAGCACCAGCACCAGCCCCCGTCAAGGAAGCTCCAGCGCCTCGCCCAGAACCTGTCGCTGCGTCAAGCAGCTCCAACAGCGATTCGAACAACAGCGAATCTTAAAAATCCACAACGACGGCCTTGCCTGCTAGGGCAAGGCCGTCTGCGTATTAGCGCTCAAACAGCCGCTCTATCCCCTCGCTTTAAATCATAAGGCTTCGCGTAAGCTATCAATACCATCCAAACTATTGACTAACCCTAATATTGGGATATGAGGTTAATAGTGCAAAAAACTTTAAAGCATTTTATTGTGACAGCACTGAATACCGGATAATCAGCCACCCTCTTTGCCTACCGAGAAGCCCATGTCTAACGACAACGATACCCTAGCCAGCATCCGTCAATATTATGGACACGTTTTGCAAAGCAGCAGCGACTTAAAAACAAGCGCCTGTTGCAGCATTGATGCCCTGCCTGAGCATTTAAAAAAGCTGCTTTCAGACTTGCACCCCGAAGTGTTGGCGCGCTTTTACGGTTGCGGCTCGCCATTGCCACCCGCATTGATGGGGCAAACGGTTTTGGATTTGGGCTGTGGATCGGGGCGCGATTGCTATTTGCTATCCAAACTGGTCGGTGCCAACGGCAAGGTTATTGGTGTTGATATGACCCCCGAACAATTGGCGGTGGCGACCCGCCATCTGGATTGGCATGCCGAGCGTTTTGGTTTTGCCAACGTGCAGTTTCTGCACGGACAGATTGAAAACCTGGCGGCGCTTGGTATTGCCGACAACAGTATCGATGTGGTGGTCTCCAACTGCGTCGTCAACCTATCGCCCGATAAGTCTAAAGTGTTGGCAGAAATTTTTCGGGTGCTTAAACCCGGCGGGGAATTGTATTTTTCTGATGTGTTTGCCGACCGCCGTATCCCTAGCGCTTTGCAGCAAGACCCTCTGCTGCTGGGCGAATGCTTGGGCGGCGCTTTGTATTGGGAAGATTTCCGGCGCATGATGCAAGCGCTGGATTGTCCCGATGTGCGTGTGGTTAAACAATCACACATCAGCTTGGAAGATGCTGAAGTTGCCGCCAAAATTGGCATGGTCAAATTCCGCTCCGTCACGGTACGCGCCTTTAAAATGCCGTTGGAAGACCGTTGCGAAGATTTTGGGCAAGTCGCCTATTACCTTGGCACAATCCCCGAACATCCCCACGCGTTCGATTTGGACGACCACCATCATTTTGCCAGCCACAGACCGCTGCTGGTCTGTGGCAATACCGCCGACATGTTGTCCGGCAGCCGTTACGCCCAACACTTTCAATTGTTGGGCGACAAATCCCAGCACTTTGGCCTGTTCGATTGCAGCAGCGACCCACAAACGCCAACCGGCAGTTCCGGTGCTTGTTGCTAACAAAGGCCACTGACGAGACAACGCTATGCATGATACCCGCCCACACCTTAGCAACAGTGACTTCCCGCCCATCTACCGGCAACAGCTCGAAGTCCTGCAAGTCAATCTTGGTTATTTGTGCAACCTCAGCTGCGTGCATTGCCATGTTAATGCTGGGCCTAAACGCACCGAACTGATGGATGCCGAGACGATGCAGCATCTGCTCCAGTTTATGAAAACAGCCCACATCAACACCCTAGACCTTACCGGCGGTGCGCCTGAAATGCACCCGCAGTTTACTTTTTTGGTCGCCGCTGCGCGTAACATGGGCGTTAAAGTCATTGACCGCTGCAACCTGACGATTCTTGAAGACAGCAGCTACCCAGAAATGGCGGCTTTTTTAGCCAACCACCAAGTGGAAATCGTCGCCTCGTTACCTTGTTATTTGGAAGACAATGTCGATAAACAACGCGGCAAGGGCGTTTTTAAAGACAGCTTAGCGGCGCTCAAACGGCTGAACCAACTCGGCTATGGGCAAACTGACAGCGGGCTAGTGCTTAATTTGGTCTACAACCCGCAAGATGCGCTTTTGCCGCCAGACCAGCAGCATCTGGAACAGGCTTACAAAAGCCACTTGTATACCCACTATGACATTGTCTTTAACCGTTTATACGCCATCGCCAACATGCCCATCCAACGCTTTGGCAGCACCTTGCTGAGCCAAGGCCGTTTCCATGACTACATCCACTTATTAAAAGACAACTTCCAATCCGTCAATTTGGAACGCTTGATGTGCCTGAATGCCATCAGCGTCGATTGGCAAGGCTATGTTTACGATTGTGATTTTAACCAAATGCTGGCAATGCCTTTGGCTGATGGACCGCGTTTGCATATCAGCGATCTGAACGAGGAGGGATTGGAAGGTATGCGCATTGCCACCGCTTTGCATTGCTATGGCTGCACAGCCGGACAAGGCAGCAGTTGTGGTGGTGCGTTGAAATAGACATCCGGCAGCAATTTCTTACAAAAAATATCGGACAATTTACATTCCATCGGGAATTATTTCTTAAACGCCCTTGTCATAATTTCGTTGTTAGCATTGCAAAGTACTTTTTCATTTTTTTCATCGTAAGCCCCCTTAGCCTCTTGATGTTTCCCGCTGATGCAGGATTCATCCGGAGGTTTTTTTTGCGCTAAGGAAAATTTCCAATCCAACTTAGAAATGGGGAATGAGGCGCTTAATCAAGCAAATCATTTTTAAGCGCGTAATAAACAATTTCTGCCGTTGAGTGCATTTCCATTTTCGCCATTAAACGGGTGCGGAAGGTGCTGATGGTTTTCACGCTAAGCGACATTTCATTGGCAATATCCGTCAAACGCTTACCCTTTGCCAACGCCACAAGCACCATGTATTCACGGTCACTTAACGTGGTGTGCAGCATTAGCTTGGGTTCTGGACTCAGTTCTTCAACCAACTTTTCCGCCATTGTGGCGCTAATGTACTTACCGCCTTTAGCCACTTTACGGATAGCCGCCACCAATTGGTCGGGCGCGCTTTCTTTGGTCAGATAACCATCCGCGCCTGATTTCAACATGCGGATAGCATATTGGTCTTCAGGGTACATGCTTAAGATCAAAATCGGCTGGTTTGGATTTTGCTGTTTTGCCAGCTTTATCAATTCCAAAACATTTTTGCCAGGCATGGCAATATCCAGCAGCAACACATCCCAGGTATCGGTTCGGATCAGCTTCAAGACTTCGTCACCCGAACACGCCTCGCCACACACTTTCATGTCGGGAACATCAGCAAGGATTTGTTTGAGTCCGGCGCGGACAATTGCATGGTCGTCCGCCATTAATATCTTTATCACTGTCTACACCTACTTAGGATGATTGTATGGGCATTCGTAAACTCAACAAAACGCCCTGCCCAGGCCGCCCGTAAAAACTCAATTCGCCGCCAAAATAACGGGCGCGCTCATGCATCCCTTTAATACCGTATCTGCCGCTGTTTTCCACTTGTTCGTTGGTCATACCACAACCATTGTCTTCAATGCGCATAACAAGATTTCCGTCTTTGACGCTAATCTTTACAAACACGACCGAAGCCATCGCATGCAAAACGGCATTGGTCAGCGCCTCTTGCATAATACGAAAAATAGCCATACCGTGTTTTTCATCAATTTCAGCCACTATTTCAGGCATTGACAATAGACATTCGATACCGGACTGCTGGCGGAATTTTTCCACATGCCATTCAATCGCGGCAAACAACCCTAAATGATCGAGGATGCTAGGCCGTAAATCGGTAATAATCCGCCGAACTGTTTGGATCGCATCGCCCACCTGCCAGATGATGCTTTGGGTTTTTTTGATGCATGGGGTCGAATCGGGCGGCAACTGCTTGATAAGCCAACTCATGTCCATTTTTAATACCGTCAGAAAGCTGCCCAATTCGTCATGGATTTCACGTGCAATCCTGGCTCGCTCTTCCTCCCTTGCCAATTCCAAATGACTGCCCAACTTACGTAAGGCGTCCTCCGCTTGCTTATGCTTACTGACATCATGCACCGTACAGACGAACATATGGCGGCTGTCAATGTTGATTTCGATAATGGTCAAGTCCATGGGAAAACTGGATCCATCTCGGCGCAAACCATAGGTTTCAAGCCCTGAACACAGCGTCTTCGAGCCTTGACCATCAGGCCGATGGTTCGAGAAAAGATTACACCAGCTCCAATCAGGATCACCAATCAGCAGTTGGATATGCTGACCGATTAAGCTATTGACGGAATAAGCAAAGATTTTTTCTATTGACGGGTTAGTGCTTTCAATCTGCCCATCTTCGTCAACAATAAAGATGCCATCAAACACATTATCGAAAATAGCGCGCAATTTAGCCTCTTTTCTCGCCAGCAAAACCTCCATTTCATGATGGTTGCTGATGTCGTTGGCACCGCCTATGAAATGGCTAATGTTGCTTTGCCAATTGTCATCATTGGCTTTGCTTTGCCTAAGCAAAGCCTGTCCGATGGCTGGACCTAACAAATCAAGATTGGCTTTAGCGACATAATCGGTGATGCCGCTTTTAATCGCGGTGGCTGCGAGCATTTCATTGCCATAACCCGTCAGCATAATAACTGGCAAGGCATAACGTTGGTGAACATCTAAAAATAACTTCAGGCCATTCGTCCAACCCAGTCGATACTCGGCAATCAGTAGATCAAATGGGCTTTGGGAAAGCAGTGTTTCATAGCTTTCGAAGCTATCCACCTCAAAAACCTCTGCTTGAGGAAAACAATCGTTAATGGTGCGGACTGTTTGTATCCGATCGGCAGCGTTGTCATCAATAACTAGGAATTTCATGATTTAAGTCTATTGGATCCGGTTAATTTTAAGTGCCTGTTAAATTTTTTAAGTTACCGGAAAATAGCACTTAACCGGTTAATTACAAGCCATTCAACCTGAGAAGCCAAAAAAAGCAGATCTAACACTACTATTAAATTGATGGGGTGGGTTTGCATTTGTTGTACCTATTATTAACCAAGGCCAAACCATTGAAAATCAGACTTGACCTTTCCTTTTTGTAGGATATTTGGCCATTATCTAGGATTTGTCTTACAAAATTGCTTGTACTCCCCTTGATAGAAAACAACAACCATATGATTAATAAGAAATAAAAAAGAAAATAGTGTTTCAGGCCTATCCTACAAGCACAGCGGTTTGAATCGCTAATCGTTACAAAAATATAACCCTACATTCCATGTAGCAAAGGGTTGCCAATGTTTCCATTAAACAACGATTTTTATAAATTATTTATATATATCAATTAATTAAAAATTTTTCCGAAAAAATACCAACTGTTAACAGGCAATAAAAACAACTCAGAAAAGCTAATCCACCCGTTATAAAGTTAAGATTTTTCCTACAAAGCCCTTCAATATCCTACAAAAAGCCAAGGGGTACTCTGATTTTCAAGCCGCCTCCATTAGCGAATAATAAGCACCAGTTCCACAGCACATCACAAAAAAGCATGTGGCATATTTACAGCAATATTTTTATTAAACCTTTGGAGAACAGAAAATGGCAACAGTTGATTCCTTGAAAAAATTAGACGGTTTTATGGCGGCAGCATTGGTTGACTCCGGCAGCGGCATGATGATTGAATCCGTAGTATCAGGCAATTTTCCGGTTGAAATTGCCGCCGCAGCCAACACCGAAGTGGTCCAAGCCAAATTGAAAGCCATGGACGCTATTGGTTTAGGCGACGACACTATTGAAGACATTTTGATTAGCCTAGGCACCCAATACCATTTGATCCGCCCATTGGCTTCTAACCGTGAAATCTTCCTTTATGTGGCTTTAGAGCGCAGCCGTGCCAACTTGGCATTGGCAAGAATGGAATTGAAAAAAATGGAAGGCAGCATCAAAAGAATTTAATGCCTAAACCGCTTTAAATTCCGTATTTGGCGGTGACACCCAGCTTGCCCTGCGGCAGGTGTCACCGCCAACATTACCCGTCAAACGGAGTCTGACTGACCACTGTTTGATTGCAAACTCCCTAAAAGCAAACTGGCTACCGCCACCGCAGGTGCGCAATCTGCCGCATTGAGCGATGCTTCCGTCCCCTCCCCGTTCTCAAATAAATCGGCAAAATCCTGGTAAGGATAGCGCAGATGCATAGCTAATTTTTTCAGCAAGAACCGCCCGACACCCGCGCCAATTAAAGCACTGCCTTTCGGTAGGCTGGTTCTGGACAATTGCTGCACACAGGCCGTTTCTATCATTTGCAATTGCTGTAGACGCAGGTTTTGTGCGATGTCTTGCCAGCGCCCCAGTTCTTCTGGATAAAAATCGCATCCCAGCATACGCGCCAAACGCTTGGCACTGGCTTGAATCGTTTTTTCCCCGCCATCAGCAGTCGCCGCTTGGTCGTGAGCTTCGTTCAATTCGCCGGTCAACCGGTAAACATCAGCCATCGTGGCAAAATATTCCGCCATCAACGGCACGTCTTGATCGTCATCTTGGACACTTTGCGCCACCGCCATCACCGGTGTCCTGACAATGCCGGTATAGACCAATTCGCGGGAAACTAGGCGTTGGTAATCACTATAGCCTTCCGCCAGTACTTGACTATTTTTAAACAACAACACGTCAGTCGTGGTGCTACCAATATCAACCAACAAACCGTTTGTACAACGTTGTGCGGCAACGCTGGCGGTCGCTAACCAATTGGCGGAAGCAATCGCAGCATAATGGGGCTGACCAACCTGACCTATCGGCAACAAGCCATCCTTGCCAGCATAAACCCACCATTCAGCATCCGGCAATAAGGCTTGCATGGTGTGTAGGATTTGCGCCACGCCTTCATTGCGGTTATCGAACAAATCGACCAGCTCGCCGGTCATGGTCATGGCGTGGCGATAAGGCCGCTCGGGCAGTTGTGCCAGAATAGCGGCGACCGCTTGTTGTAGTTTTTCCAAGCCCTGCCAAAGAGGACAAGCTTGTTGGTAGCTGGCAAGCAATTTGCCATCGGCATCTAACACAGCGGCTTTTAAATGGGCGCCGCCAATATCCCAGCCTAGGCTGTGAATAGTCATGGATTGAGTTGAATTGTTATCGTTTGGTTACGGATGGCGTTAATATTGGGTATAGCCGTTAACGCATGAATGACTTGCCCGGCAACATTAATGCCGGTTGCAGGGTAAATGCCGACATAGGACGTGGTCAATCGGGGATTAATCTCCAGCACTCGACAATCGTCGCCCGATTCGATCAGATCAATGCCGACATAGCCGAACAGCTCAGGAAAGGCTTGGGCGATCTTATTCAACAAGTTTTGGTAAGGCTCGGCGTTCGCTACAACATTCACATCAATGTGGATTAAGTGGTATTGGTGGTCGGTGACCTGAAAAACTTGCCGGTTGCCACAGAGCCAATCAGCACAGCCTTGCTTAAAAATGGCGGATAAGCTGGTTTTTTCGCCCAAAAGATGGGGTTGGATGATGTAGCCTTCACCCAAATGATCCAGCCTTTGGAAATCTTGCGGGCAGTGGATAACGTAGCTGTCTTGGCAACCGACGCCGTCGATAGGCTTGACGACGTATTCACCCGCCGGATAGCTCACTTGAGAATCAAACAAGCGGGTGGCGACCGTCGGTATGGCATGGTCAAGCAAGCGTTGATAGGTACTTAGTTTATTGGCGGTAAGCGCAACACCGGCAGCCGAGGAATTCAGCAAAAGCTTGCCCAGTTGCTCGACAGTTCCGCATAGGCTTGCCAAGATGCCGTCAAACTCAGGCGCAATCGGCCAAACGGCATCGCATTGCTGCGCCAACTGCAGAAACACAGTTTGGCTATCGTCACGTTCATCGACCCACACGGCGCCTAAATTTTCTGTGTCAATCTGCTTGGCAAAGCGCACATCCAGCATCACCAAGGGTTCAACAGTTGGCAGGCGCGCAAAATCAGCCAATAACGCCCGCAGCATCAGCAACCCTTCCCTTGCCAAACTATCGGGTAAGTCTTGCTTATTAAAGCCACCGCCGGTGATATACTCAAACACTAAAATTTTCATGGCTTTATTTTAACCGTTTAGGGGGCTTGGCTGGTGTGAAAGTGATTCCAGTGCTGGATTTAAAAGATGGCGTGGTCGTCCATGCCCGTTGCGGCAATCGGGCTTTGTACCAACCCATCAACACGCCATTGTGCGCTTCTGCTGATGTTTTTCTGGTGCTTGCTGCATTTTTAGAGTTATATCCGTTTGATACGTTTTATCTTGCCGATTTGAACGCCATTACCGGGCAAGGCGATCACCGTGCCTTAATCAGCGAAGTGTTGGCGAAGTTTCCTGGCATCACCTTTTGGGTCGATTGCGGTTATCAGCGTTACCAAGCACATCCTACCAATTACCTGCCCGTGCTGGGTAGCGAGTGCTTCAGCAACACCCAATTATCGGAACTGGCTGAATTTAAAAACCAATTTGTGTTATCGCTCGATTTCGGCAATGACGTAGCGCTGGGGGCGGCGGATTTATTTACCGACTGCCGTCATTGGCCTGAAACGGTGATTATCATGACGCTTGCCCGTGTCGGCAGCCATCAAGGTGCAGACTGTGAAAAACTGGCGACCTATTGCCAAGCTTATCCCAACAAAAAATTTGTTGCAGCGGGTGGTGTCCGTAATATCGAGGACTTATTGGCCTTAAAAAAAATAGGTGTCAAACACGCATTGCTTGCCAGCGCCCTGCATTCTGGGGCTGTCAAAAGCGATGAAATCGCTAAACTTTAGGCAAAAAAATACCCCGACTAGCGGGGTATTTTTAACAGCTCAGTTAATTAAAAATTAACCTTCGTTGTTTACTGCGAATGGGTGTTTCGCTTCTTTTTTGCCAGCAACAACTTCAGCAGCAGTTGGTGAACCCGCAACAGCGCGTTTCAATGCTTCTTTAGTAGCAGCGTAGTTGAAAGATTCGATTTTTGCATCGTCTTCAGCTTGCCAGTGGATGAATACACCAACAGAAACAAACAAGTCATCAGCTTCGTCAGCTGGGATAGTGCCGTCTTCAACACAATCAGCAACAGCCATAGCTACAGCGCGTTGAGCTGGGCCAAACATTTGAACTGCTTGTTTTGAACCTTTGATAGTTACTTTGTTGAACAAAATAGTGGCTGGTTTAACCATCAAGTTTGGAGCAACAACAGCCAACAAAGTAGAGAAACCGTCTTTGTTGTTAGTCAAAGCAGTTGCGAAAGCAGTTTCAGCAGCTGAACCTCTTGGGCCGATGATTAAGTCGATATGGGCAATTTCGTTGCCTTCACCAACCAAAGATTCACCAACGCACATTTTAGTAATTTTTGCCATTTTATGTATTCCTCTGTTAGAGAGTTGAAGTAATTGAAACTAATCGTGACACCTTACGGCATCTCCTTATTTGTATTGCACAAATCCCTGAAAAGACATTACCTAATTTCAGCAATAACGCCTTCTATAAATACGGCTAACACAGTGGCTACAGTCAAATCGGCTGCAGTACCTGGGTTGATGCCTTTAGATTTGAAGCCCTCGTCAATGCGGTACAACAATGGCATGACCTGTTCAGGGCATTCGGCTTTGGCTAACTCGTCACTGAGTTTAAGCATGGTCTCGGCAACCCATTTTGAATGGACACTACCGTATTTTCTTTCTATGTGGCTGTCAGGAAATTTAGCCAGCAAATCCGCATAAACAGCGACTGCAGCCCAATTCCTACTTGCCCATTTATCCATACTATTATAGTAGGATGGCATGGATAAATCAAAAATATCTTGATAGCCGGTAAGGTATTGCAAAGCTATGCGATCCTTATCAGCCGCCAAGCGCATGGCTTCAGTGAGTGTGACCGATGCATCCGCATTGACATCTTGCTGCTCGGCATTGCCCAACCCGCCCGGTGACGCCAAAACGATCGCCTTAAATACCCAATCGGCATCATGAATGCTCGTATTCGCCAACACCTGATGCAGCGATTGCCGCAAAGTCTGTGCTGATTTAAGCAAATAAGCAGCCTCAATCAACGGCGCGCAAAGAAGTAAAATCCCCAGATTAGTATTGCAACCCACCGCTTCGCGGGTCGCCTTGACGGCATTGAAGATACGCTCGCCCAATCCCATATCAAAGTTGCATAGCGGCTGCACACTGACTTCAGCGCTAATGCGGAAATCAGCCACCGTCATATCGTGGCCTTCAGCATAAACGCTGACATTGCCGGGCTTGAAGGCTTGCAATTCAATCTCGCAAGCTTGCAGATAAAATTGGCTGAGCTGCGCTGGGGTTAACATGGTTTTGATAAATAACGGCTGATTAAATCACTTGCCAACAGTTCGGCAACATTGACATCGCAAACGCTTTGCAAGCCTTTCCATGCCGGAATGCTGTTAACTTCGATAAGACTGTAATGTCCATGCTGATCTTCAATAATATCGACACCGGCATAATCCATTGCCAAAGCAGCCGCAGCCTTTACCGCCAAATCCGCCAATTGTGGAGGAATGCTAATACTTTCGCAGCTTGCGCCACGGGCAACGTTATTAAGCCACGATTGACCACGCCGACGCATCGCCGCCACCGCTTTGCCGTTGATGACAAACACGCGATGATCCGAAAAGCCTTCGCCCGCGCAATGCACAAAGCGTTGCAGATAATAAACGCCGTGGCTGGCGGTCAGCCACAACAAATCGGTCATCTTTTCGAGCCGACGGATGCCCTCGCCTTGCGAACCAAACAACGGTTTGCTAATCAGCAAATGACCCGCGTTTAATTCTTGCTCGGCAATCGCCAAAGCTTGTTCGCGATCACGCAACACCCACGTCGGCGGCGTAGGCAATCCGGCGTGTTGCAGTAAAAAGCTGGTCATGCCCTTATCGACGCTGCGCTCCACGGCCTTGCCATCGTTATAAACTGGAATCCCTGCCGCTTTCAAAGCATGCAAAATATCCAGATACAACACCACCTCTTCCAGCGATCCGCCTGGCACACCGCGCACAAACGCCGCATCGGGCAAAGCCTGTTCAAAAGTAGGGATAACAATAGCGGGCGTGTTGCCGCCAATGCGGAATTGGCAATCTGTTAAGGAAACAAACTGGCTATCAAAACCCAAGCCCGCAAAAGCCAGCTGCAATTGCTTGCCATGCCAGCCTGGGTCATCAGTAAAAATGGCTATCCGTGGCACGTGCTGTTTTATGCGCCAAAGGATTGGTCAAGCAAAGCGTTGTCCAATTTGCCGGCGCGGAAGCTGTTGCCGGATTCGACGGCGGTGACGATTACGCTGGCTGGGCTGAACAGCATTGCATCGATTTTGAAGAAATCGTATTCGTATTGTTTGAAGATGTCAGCAAACGGTTTACCGTAGTCTTTTGAAGTCGAACTGGGCAATTCGTTGGCTAATTTTTCCGCCGCTTCGTCACTGCCTTTGACGAACAAATGCACTAAACCGGCAAATAAAATCGCGTCATTCGTGCGTCCCATCGCTTTAACAAATTTCGGATGCGGCGGGCAAATTGGCGCGCTGCCGCTGCCGTCGATGATATTTTCCAGCGGGAAATGCAAAGCATGGGCTTTATGCATCGCCACTTCCAAGACCCGCGCCACCACTTGCACGCCGCCCGCCAAACTGCTGGTTGGCGTAACGATGATGGTCAATTGGCTAGGCTCGATTTGGCAAGCCGCCGCGACTTTTTCGACAATTTCTACGGGTGGAATCGCGTCATTTTCAATCACCAACACCGCCGCGCCGACTTCATCGCGATAGGCCAATTCTTTATACAACTCTTCCACGGGTTCGCGTTGGCCTTCTTTCATTTTGGTCGCCATCGCCCGCGCTGGGCCTGAACCTAAAGCGTAATATTTTTCATGCGACATACTCCAGCCCGCGTATTGGCTGCCCAAGCAGCTCAAAACCGGATTGCTGCTGTAAACCGTTACCGATAAAGGCCAGTTGTTGGTATAAGTGCTGTGGTTAATCGACACCGTTCCCATGCCACCCATGCAGATTTCAGCAATGATACGGCCTGCTTCCAAACCGCCGGGTACGTTAATACCGGCATCAATAATAGTGCAGCCATTTTCCAGCTGCGACACGCCAAGGCGCAGTTTATCGGCCTGGTCGATCAGTTGCTTGACCAAAGGTTGGCTGAGTTGATTAACGCTAGCTTTATATTCCATAGGGATAAAGACCTTTTAAAATAAGTTGTTGGGTAGACAGTAAGGTTTGCCTGAGCTGGTCAGGGCATGTTTGGTGGGCAATGATACTGCAAATCGGCTCGCCTTTGCGAACTAAAGCGCCGGCAGGCGGCAAATCGCAGCAGCCTTCAGGCCATCGGAAACAATCGGGGATTAGCACAGCATGTTCGGCAAAGACGATTTGGTAAGCAGCATGGCCTGACGGCTTAAAATCCACATCCGGCAACTGGCCTTTTGAGGCCAAACAGTGCCAGCAGAACCAATCACCTACATACAGCTGCACACTGGCGGACAGGCGCGGGTTGATTTCCAACAAATACAGGTATTGATCATCTTGGATAAAATCCAAACTGTTCAAACCTTTGAGTGATAAGGCAGGCACCAGCTTAGCCAACCAAGCATTCACTTGCGCTTGTTGGGCAAGCGATACATCACTCACCGTACAGATGCCGGCAAACGCAAACGGCTGGTTTTCCAAGCTTTGCGTCCATTGCCGGTTAAAACCGATCACTCGCGCTTGCTTGCCATCCGCCAAAAACAACACCGAATGCGCCGACCCGCTTTGGAGTTTTTGCCAGTAATCGCCAGTGTTAACAATACTGTCGGCCTGATAAAAACGGATACCAACTCCGCCCTGCCCTTTCTGTGGCTTCAGTAACCACTTTTCTGTCAACTCAGGCAGTGCAAAGCTCACCGCTGGATAAGGGATTTGCAAAGTATCCAGCAATGCAAAAAACGCCGGTTTGTCCAGCAAACGTCGAAACGTCTCCGGGGAATTGCCAATCAGATTAAAACGGCTGTGCAGGTAATCGAGGCTTTCAGGGTAAGTTTCAAAGCCGCTGCCATAAATCACATCGATGACAACATAGCTTTCGACAAGCGTTTCGACAGCATCCTGCAACATCGGCAACGCCAGTGACGGGATTTGGATAACAGCTTCGGCAATAGCTTGGGTGTCGCTATCGGCAAAGCAATCGATGACCAAAACATCATGACCGGCTTGCCTTACCAAATCCGCCGCCATTCTGCCCGAATGGGCAATGACGAGAAATGTGGATCGAGGGATGTTCCTCACCACCAACCTGCATTTACTAGCAAACCACTACTCTTCAACCACCCAAACACTGCCGCCGGTATTACGCGCACTGGCGGTGACAAAGCTTAAATTGTGGTAGTGGGCAAATTGCTCTCTAGCGAGCGCGGTTAAGGCTTCTGCTTGGTCAACGCCATCTAAGGCGCAAAAGCCCGTCGGTCCCCACGAGGTTTGCCCGATGGCGGTTGCGCCTTGTGCTGCCAACCAGTCCATCGCTTCGGCGACTTCAGAGCTGGTGAACACGCCGCCTTGAGCAGAAGCGAAATGCTCGCCAACCGAGCGTTGCAGATAGGTGATAACTTCGCCAAAACGGGCAATGTCGTTTTCGGCAATGGCGGGCAAGCCTTGCATTAACAATCGATAGCACAAATGCGCGGCTTCTTGCTGGGGAAATGGCGGCAGATGTTTGAAAGCTTGGATTTCTTGCTGTCCGTGCAAGCCTTGCCCGCGTGCGTCCAAAACCAAAATAAACCGCCAGGCTTCCGGCACATCCATATGCGACAACACCGGCGGTGTTACCGTATTGGCACCACGCCCGCCATCGACCACCAAACCGCCTTGCTCAAACACACCAATACCAATACCGGAACGTTGCCCGCGTTCGGTCATGGCGGCAATGTCACGCACGGACAAATTCAAACCATAGAGGCCATTCAAAGCCAAACCCACTGCCAACGCCATCTGCGTGCCCGAACCCAAACCAACATGCTCAGGAATGGCGGCTTCAATGGTGATGTTGACTTGCTCAGACACACCCATCATTTTGCAAAGCTGTTGCAAGCACGATTTTCCACGCTCTGCCGATGGCCCGGAAACTTTGCATTCTGATGCCGGTGTAATGGTCAACCGCGTGCTGATTTCGTTAAGTGCCACGCCAATGCTGCCAAAATGGCGGCCTAGCGAGCCGCTCAAATCAATAAAGCCCATGTGCAATCTGGCGGGGGCGATGACATTAACTTTTGAGTAGTGGACTTTCAAATGATTGCTTTGCTGATGTGTGAAATTACCAAATTATAGCCGATTGCCATCCTTTAATGCGAACTAACTGGCTAGCTTTACCTGCCAAAAGTGGCAAAGAGTTGCTCAAGATCAGGGCTGATAAAATCGCATAAGGTTAAGCTTTCAGGCTGTGCGGGCCATACAGAAGGGATAAAGGCGGCATAAGCACCGGCTTGTTTGGCGGCAAGCAAGCCAGTGTGAGAATCTTCCAACACCAAGCATTGGCGGATGTCCACTTGCAAATGTCGGGCTGCCGCCAAAAAAACATCTGGCGCGGGCTTGGGGGCGGCGACATCATCGCGGCAGACAATCAATTGGAAAGCCTCCGCCAAACCCGCCATTTGCAAACATAATCGCGCATTAGCGGCACGGCTGTTGGTTGCCAATCCAAACGGCAGTTTTTGTCTGTTGAGCGCATCAAGCCATGTGTCCACGCCAGTCTTGACGGCAATGCCGTGCTGCCCGACATGCGCGTGCCAAAACTTGCCGCTCAGCTGTTGAAAGCCGGGCAAATCAAAACTTTCACCGAAATGGCTGAGCAAATGCCCTTCGATAGCCGTTCCTGACAAGCCCGCCATCGACAAGCAAAAGTGTTCCGGGATGCTGTAGCCCAATGCAGAACCCGCCTGCTGCCAAGCCAAGCAGTAGGTGCTTTCAGTATCCAACACCAAACCGTCCATGTCGAAAATAACGGCGGCAAAATCGCTTAAATTTGGCATGGTCGGTTTATAAAACAGTCCTGAAAAAACTTGGCATTCTATGCAATTTCCCATTGCTGTTGGAAGCGGTAAAAAACCCGGACAGTTAGCAGACCTTAGCATCGGGCAATTTGCCCGACAATTTGTTAATGGCTTGGCGCGCCCTAGCTTGCCGCTTAGAATGATGGCCACCCCGACCATAAAGCCGCCATGAACCTGCCGCAACATATCCTGATCCGCATTATCGCTGCCGCCGCCTTATGTCTGCTGGCAAATGCCGCGTATGTCCTGCAACAAAGCGATCAACAAACTCGGCAAAATAGCCAGCGCATTGCCGACAGCGTGGGCAAACAGCTGAGTTTTCAACATTTACAATTGAGCGCAGGTTTTGCCCAAAGCAGCAGCTTTCCTGACTTTAGCTTGTGGAAGCAAACCCATCACACATCCGGTATATGCTTGGACTTTATCCCCGCCAATGGCGGACATCCGCGCAGCTTATGCAATGGCAGCCCCAGCACAACCAAACCGCCGGAACCGTTTAGCCAATTCTATACTTGGCTTTTCCAACCGGGTTTACCCATCCGGCAAACCTTGACCAGTGAAGGCCAAAATTTAGGCACGCTTAGCGTCACGCCGAGCGCAGAATTGCAGATAGCGCAAGCTTGGACGGAAATTGTCAGCTTATTGGGTTTATCCATCAGCACTGTTGCTGGGGTATGTTGTTTAGTCTATTTGGGTATTCGCCGAGCTTTGCAGCCCATAAAAACAATCATTGCCGGTCTGCAGCAATTGCAACAGGGAGAATTATCGTACCGACTACCTAGTTTTGCTTTGGACGAATGGCGAGGCATTGCCAGCGCCATCAATCAATTGGCAACCAGCCAACAACAATTACTGGAAGAACGCCAACGCTTAGCCTTGCAGCTATTGAACCTGCAGGAAGAAGAGCGGCGCTATTTGGCGCGCGAACTCCATGATGAATTCGGGCAATGCTTGGCGGCAAGCAATGCGCTGGTTGCCGCCATTTCCCAGACCGCACAACAACAGTGTCCGGCATTGCTTGCCGAAGCCACGCAAATCAGCCATATCAACCAACATATTTTGACGGCAATGCGAAGCTTATTACAGCGTCTACGCCCGGCAGAACTGGACGGCCTTGGGCTTGCCGCCAGCCTGCACAGCTTGGTCGCCAGCTGGAACGCCCATAGCCACGGTAAGACGGCTTATCGGCTGAGCTTTCACGGCGATAGCTCAAAACTGCCGGAAACGTTAGCCACCACGCTCTTCCGTATCAGCCAAGAAGCCTTGACCAATATCGCCAAACACGCCGCCGCCCAACACGCCCACATCATCCTGACCATGAACCATGACCACGTCAGCTTGCAGATTGAAGATGACGGTCAATCCCAGCATCTGCCGTTTACGACCACAACAGGCATTGGCTTATTGGGAATTCGCGAGCGCGTGCAGGCTTTGGCGGGGAATTTCACCTTAAACATCCGGCAACCGCATGGCTTGTGCCTGAAAGTCTGTTTGCCGCTGCCCGAAGCGGAGCATCCCAAATGAGCATCCGCATCTTGCTGGTGGACGACCACGCCATTGTCCGCGCCGGCTACCGTGTCTTGCTGGGCAAACAGCTGGACATGACGGTTGTTGCCGAAGCCGCCGATAGTGCGGAAGCCTATCAGGCCTATAAAAGCCATCAACCCGATGTCACCATCACCGATCTCAGCTTACCTGGCAGCAGCGGCCTTGATTTGTTGGCACGCATCAAGCAGCGTAACCATCAAGCCAAGTTATTGGTGTTCAGCATGCACCAGAACCCTACCTTGGCGCAGCAAGCCATCCGCGCTGGCGCGCTGGGTTACGTCACCAAAAGCAGCCAACCCGAAGCCTTATTGCACGCCATTCAAGAAGTCTACGCAGGCCGCCATTGCTTAAGCGCCGACATTGCCCACGCCTTGGCAATCGCGCAATTGGGCAACGAACAACAAGCTTTGCAAGATTTGACGGTACGTGAATTTGAAATATTAAGCCTTTTGCTGACTGGTAAAAGTCCTGAAAAAATTGCCGGCACCCTTAACATCAGCCCCAAAACCGTCAACAACAGCCATTACTTGATTAAACGTAAACTGGGGGTCGCCAACGATATTGAGCTGATGCGCCTGGCAATCCGTGTGGACGCCCTTGATTTGCTGAACGGTTAAGGCAGCACAAACGGCGATGGCGTCCTCGGCGGGACCAACGGGTCTTTGCCCCACTGCGGATAGTCATCGGTTAGAGTTTTCATAAATGCGACAATGGCTTGCTCTTCCGAATCGGTCAGGCCGATGCTGCCAAGTTCATCACCGTTTACATTGCGCGGATATTCGGGTTTAGGCCAACCTGTCACACCAAAGTTTGCATCCAAATTGTCGGCTACACGGCCTAAAGTGTCGCGGGTATTGTAGAAATGGGTAATTTGTTCGAGACTGGCAAATACGCCATTGTGTCCATAAGGCGGTGTAATGGCAATATTCCTTAAGGTCATCACTTTATGCTTGCCCCATTGCAACTTGTCGGGATCAACTGCATTAATCTCATCCCGCTCGCCCAAGCCAAGATGAGGTTTCGGATCATCAGGAATATTCAAATTTCGCGGCAAGCCGATATTGTCATAAGTAAAATCAGTGAACAATGGCGGGGTTATATTGCCATTACTGTCTTTCTCGGCGTTACTTAAATGGCATAAAGAACAACCTCCCTTGCCGTTGAACAGGTGCATGCCGTCTTCTTCCTGTTTAGTAAAACGCGTCTTGCCCGCCAAAACAAAATCAAATTTAGAATTGAATTTGTTGAACTGGGATGACCTTTCAAAGGCGGCAATAGCCTGTGCCATTTTCTGGAAAACTTCTTCTACTGCAACCGGGGTCTGCTGCTTGAATTGCCCGTCTTTAACGTGGGGGATGCCAGCCAAATCAAGCTGGTATAGTTTCAAAAACAACCTGACATAAGCCGCGTCTTCTTTCAGCCGGCTAACAACTGACCACTTGTTCGGCATCGCCATTTCCACCCGGTTTAAAAAGGGTTTCTTGGCCTGGTCTTCCAAATTTTTGGCCCGACCATTCCAAAACAGCCCGCCGACATACAAGCCATCCGTTTCTTCCAAATGAAATTCAGGAGTGAACGCAGCATATGCAATACTAGGGGCATTTAAACGGCCCGTTGCAAATTCTATCGAACCCAAAGAGACGGGCGTACCTTGTACGGCGTTGAGCGGATCAACAAATGCCGGCGCTTTTCCTGACAATTTATCCAGCGAGTGGCATGATGCACAGGATTGATTACGGTTCAGAGACAAATTGACATCACTGAACAATCGTTTGCCCAAATTTTGTTCGTCCGTTAAAGCTGCAAATGCATTAGAACTGAAACTTTTCAAAAATAAGACGATAATAATAATCAATAAATTCTTTGACATAGCAAGTTACCCCAAGCATATTGGCAAACAAAAATAATTGATAATCATTATCATTTAATGTTTTTAAGATGTCAATTAACCCCTAGCAGACAAATTCCGTAAACACTCGAGAACAAAATGAAAATCAAAAATTTATTTATAAGCGCGTCGATCACAACGATTGCCTTTAGCGGTTGCGCCACGACATCCAATGTATTGCCCTTAGCCGACGGCAATTTCTTAAGTATTATCCAAGCCGATAGTGAGTCTGGCGCATACCAAAGTGCCATAGAAGATGCCAAAACTTTTTGTGGCAACAAGAAAAAACAGTTTGTGGTGGTAGACAGGAAAATCTCTTACCAAGGCATCGACAAATCCGGCAAAGCTTTTATTGATGCGATTGATACCTTAACAGGGGCGGGAATTAAATCGGCAAAAAAGGATGATTACCGATTGGAATTCACTTTTAGATGCCAATAACGGCAGGTTGATAAGAAAGGGATGGGCTTATGAAATGCTGTCAATGCGGCTGACAATTTCATTGGAGGCAATTTCAAGGCCGCTTTTAAAACACTGGCTGGCCTGGTCGGCATCGCCTTGGGCGTAACGCAAATCACCCAACAACTGATAGGCTTGCACCGTAGGTTCTACCGCAATGCTTTTCAGCAAATAACCTTCGGTTTTTTCAACATCGCCCGAACGGTAGCTTAATTTGCCTAATACCGCCAACAGCACGGCATCTTGCGGATGCACACTTAACCACCGCTCTGCCATTTCCAGTTGCTTGGCGATATTAGCGCCTTCCAAAGTGCCATACAAAGCCAACAGGGTTTGATCCCAACTGGTTGATAAAGCTGTTGCCAACTCTTCTTCAATATCAGCACCTGAGCCAGCATTCATCATGGCGGCAAAAAATATCGCCGAAATACCAGGCATTTTTTTAATGTAATTAGGAATTTCCAACCATAACTCCCGAATGGTCTGAGCATTGGCGGTTTCTGCTTTTTGCTTTAACAAAGTACTGAACGTTTCAGTTTCCAATAGCTTTATTTCCGCTTCCATTAACACTTTATTGGTATGAAGTGATGGCAACAAACTGCGTAAAGCTTCCCAATCGCCCATATGTTTATAGGCTTGGTGCAATAACTTTAAGACGCTGGCATGGCTTGGATTAATCGACTGCAGTTTTTTGAGCGTCTCCAAAGCTTGGTCGAATTGGTTGCCAGACAAATGCAATTCGGCTTGGGTTAAGCCTACCGCTACACTGGAGTCAGGTGCTTGCGCCGAAGCTTTTTGTAGATACTCATCACGCTTGTCAAAAGCCCCGCGTGATTGCGCAGCCCTTGCCGCAGTCAAATAATGCAACAAAGGAGCACCACTGTGGGAAGCATGCTTGATAAGGACACTTTCAGCTTTTTCCCAATTGCCTTCGGCAGAATCCACCAAACCGGCAATCAAAGCCTCTTGTGAACGGTTGAACTTAATATTTTTGCCACGCAGCTTCATTCTACTTGGCAAACGCACCAACACGCCCAACGTTCGGAAAAAGTAATAGCCCAGGAAAAAAATGACTATTTGGGCAGCAGTAAAAAACGACAATGACGTTTCCAAAGACCACTGGCCAATTCCCATGAGGACATATCCAGGGCTACCAAAACTCTCTATCCAATAACTGACCGTGTAAGCAATCCCGCTTACTATTGCCAAGAGAACAAGAAAATAAACCGGATAGTAATATAGTTTTTTTTTCATTAGGTGCTCTTGGATTATTGTTTTTTCGGCACGTCGACCGCTTCTGGCGTGGAGCCTGGATGTGCCGGATGTTCTGATGGGTGTGCCTCGGCGGGCTTAGGTGGCTCAACTTTAACAGGGTCAGCAGCTTTAGGTGTCTCTACCGCCTTAGGAACCACCTCAACCGGCAATGGTTTTGCATTTGAAGTCACGGATTCTGCGCTTGGCGGCTGAATCGCTTTATCAACCTCCAGCCTTAACTTAGTAATGTCTTTAAGCATTTTTAAAGACAAACTTATATCAGGGAATTGGCTATTGATTTTTACTTGAGAAAAACGGCTCAACTCTTCAAGCAACAATTTCGCTTCTTCATTATGGGCAAAATGTTGATCCAGCCAATTTTTGGCATCGGAAATGCTCAATAAATACAGCGATTCGTTTTGTTGCACCAAAGAAACCTTCACCATCTCCAATTTAACACGCAATTGTTCACGGATAAATTGTGCCTGTTCTGGCGTCAGTATCTCAGTAACTGCCTGATCGGAATGACGAATAGTGACAATACCGTGCAATTTCGACATTGCGGAATCAAGCAGCTCATGTTCAGCGGAAGCTGCGTCAGCGTGATCGTGAATTTCGTTAGATTGGGTCAACGGCTTGCCTGCATAAGGCAACAACAAATCCAATGTATCAACACGGCTTTGCAACGTTTGAATTGCAGAATACAAGCCCACCAAGTCTGGCAAAGATACGCCACGTAGCAGCCCAATTTCTTTTGCGATCTGTTCGCGAACTTTGATAGCGCCTGCATCACCGCTTTCACGCAAACGCTGGTCGGCGGCTTCCAAAGCTTCGCGGGTGGTGTTGACATCGCCAATCAAATGTAATCTTTCATTGGCAACGCTTAACAGATATTCTGCATCCGCCATTAACCAATCGCCACGAGTTTTACCTAATTGGCGTTGAATAAAACGAATAGAGTCTGTGAACTCTTTGCGGGTGTTTTCTAATTTTTCGCTGTGAAGCTCCGAAAAATCAGCAACCGTTTTGTTGTAATGGGTATCTTTACCGGCTATTTCGGCTTGCAAAGCTGCCAACTGGTTTTGAATGGCGTTGAGTTGGGCTTGGTAATCATGCACTTTATTGGAGAGATCACCTTTTACCTCACCACCCAAACGTTCTTGGCTATCCTTAAGTTGCATGAAGAAGTAATAACCCGCACCGGCAACCGCAACAATGGTGAGCAAAGTAATGACGCCAAACCACATGCTTGTGCGTGATCGGCGAATTTTGACGGGTTCGCCCGCTTCCGATCCTTGTTGTTGATTTATTTCCGCCACGCTATTTCCCCATTAACATTGTTACTGCCTCAAACATTGCCATATCTGAAGGGCCATTAGCCACCGCAATTTCCGTAAAGCCTTTTTCGGCAGCCATTTGCCTGATCCTATCACTCACCACAATTAAGGGTATTGAAAACAGCTTGTTGTTATTATTTTTGCTCGCCAGCATGACCAAAAGATTCTCAAGCGCCTCGCCACTGGTAAGGGTGATGGCATCAAGCCTGTCTTCGGCAAGCAATGACTGGGTTTGGCCTACATCGGCATCAGTTGGCAGTATTCGCTGATAAACGCACAAGTAATCAACCCTTGCGCCTCTGACACGCAAAGCCTCTGCCAGATGTTCTCGCCCCTCTTGACCACGGATAAGCAAAAACCGTTGCCCTGCCACCTGTTGCATCGCAGGCATAGCCAGCAGGGCTTCGGAATTGCCGCCCTGTTCAGGCATAAGATCAACCGTCAAGCCCGCTGCCTTCATAGCTTGCGCCGTTGCACTGCCAATTGCAGCACAGCGCGGCAGATTTAATCCGCCTATTTTGCCACCATTCGCCTTGAGTGCAAAATTTACCGCATTGGCACTAATAAAAACAAGCCACTGATAATGGGCAACAGACGCCAAGGTTTGTTGAATTTGGTCAATATTATCGGTTTCGACAATCGCCAAAACTGGCAACTTGACGGCTATGCCGCCTGCCGACTCAATCAGGCCGACCAAGCTTGCCGCTTGATGTGCTGGACGGGTCACTAAAATCCGTCGACCGCATAAAGGTTTTGCTGACATCATTCAGCGTACAAAGCCTGCAACACTTTATCGGCACCTTGCGCCAATAATTCATCGGCAAGGCTGACACCTAAAGCCGCGCCTTGATCTGGCGCACAAAAACCTTCACTACGATACAAAACACTGCCATCAGGATGACCAACCAATCCTCGCATAAACAACTGCCCGTCTTGGCATTGCGCAAAACCGGCAATCGGCACCTGGCAGCCACCGTTCAGACGGGCGTTCATCGCCCGCTCGGCCATGACACACAATCCTGTTTCCGCATGATGCAAAGGCGCCAACAAGGCATTGACCGCATCATCATCGCTCCGGCATTCAATACCGATGGCACCCTGCCCTATCGCCGGCAAACTGATGGTGGTCGACAAACGCTGGCTGATGCGTGTTGACATACCCAAACGCAACAAGCCCGCCGACGCCAAAATAATGGCATCGTAATCGCCCGCATCCAGTTTGGCGAGCCGGGTATTGACGTTGCCGCGTAAAGGAATAACCTCAGCATCGGGCAACTTCTCTTTGAGCTGGCACTGCCTACGTAAACTGGATGTACCAATCTTGGCATGGGCAGGCAAGGCCTCCCACGACGCATACCGGTTGGAAACAAACGCATCGGTCGGATCTTCCCGCTCTAAAATGACCGACAAATGCAGGCCATCAGGAAACTCAACCGGCACATCCTTCATCGAATGCACGGCAATATCAGCCGCACCTTCCAATAAACCTTGCTCCAACTCTTTAACGAATAAGCCCTTGCCGCCCACTTTAGCTAAAGGGGCATCCAATATTTTGTCGCCACGGGTCACCATCTTCACCAGCTCGGTCTTAAGGCCAGGATAGGTTTGCTCCAAAAGCGCCGCAACGTGCTCTGCTTGCCATAAAGCCAAAGGACTTTGTCGGGTGGCAATCCTTATTATTTTATCTGCCAAACAGGCTCTCCTTTCAATAACTCAGCAGGTGGTCGCATGCCATGCTTTAAACGCAAAGCAAACGCCCAACAAATGTTGCGGAAAGATACCATATTTAGGGTTTTTAATGAGGAAAAAACCACGCTCCTCTATCCGTTAATTCAAGGCAATAAGCACGGAAACATCCAAACAAGACATGCAAAAACAGAAATCAATGGTTTTAATCCGCCACAGAAAGCCATTTACGCAATTCGAGCAGCGGCTATATCTGTAAAAACAGCAACCGTTTATTTATATACCAGTGTAATGAAATAGTTAACAGCATTTAGAAAATGCATACATATCCGACGTCAGGCTTTAGCACTAAATATCTGCCAGTTAGGGAAAAATAGGCCATTTAGCCATTATTAATGGCGTCGATAACTGAATCATAGAGGTTATGGCAAGCGTTAAGTACATATGCTGCGCGTACATCATGGCTAACAAGTCGAGCGCACCACAGGCGCGTAGATTTATGCTCCGACCAATCCCAAAGGCAAAAACCCTTTGTCGTACAGCTTTATGATGACTCACTGGAAGTTATTCGAGGGCAAATCGGAAAGCATCAAACGCATGTTTTCTGCTTTCAGGGAAACACTATTAAGAATGAACTAAAGCCAACACGAAAGCATACAAAAACGCACTTGAATGGCTGAAATTGAAGATTTTACTTGGCACGATTTACGGCACACATAGGCGAGATGGCATGTCCAAAATGGTACACCAATTAACGTACTGAAGGAACTTGGAGGATGGGCTGATTTGTCGATGGTGATGAAATATGCACACCTATCTGGGGATCATCTGAATGCGTATGCGAGAAACTCGTCTTATGTAAATAGGCCTGTTAAGACAAATTTACTACACTCAAAAAAGGAAGCCTAATGAATTACAACTAACTGATTGACAATATTGGGGTGAACGACGGGGCTCGAACCCGCGACAACAGGAATCACAATCCTGCACTCTACCAACTGAGCTACGCTCACCATTACGGATGATTCAAGAAATGGCGCGCTTGGCAGGATTCGAACCTGCGACCCTCGGCTTAGAAGGCCGATGCTCTATCCGGCTGAGCTACAAGCGCAAAATGGTCGGGATAGAGGGATTCGAACCCCCGACATCCTGCTCCCAAAGCAGGCGCGCTACCAGACTGCGCTATATCCCGACAATCTTCGACTCATGGCTTGTTAAAATCTCAACCACTCTTGAAGAGCTGCATATGATAGTCACAATTATTAATATCGTCAACACATTTTTAAAAATGCGCGGGCAATAAATTAAAGCTTGCTTCTAACCAATTGAAAAATAGACTCACTTTTTGCTTCCGCACCCGCCATAATTTGTTCCAATTCTGCTAACTTGGCTTCCGCAAAAGCGCGGTCTTTTAGGCTGCTTGTATTGATGTAAACATTAAGCGCGGCGCTTTTTAATCCGCTGTAGGCCGCCATCACCGCCACGCCAGCATCGCTGATAACGCCCAGATAGCCAAGGTTTGCAGCCGTTTCGCTGAGTTCGATCACTTCATGGCAAGCACGGGCGCAAGCAAGCGGCACATCGGTTGCGTCTTTTAACACGGCTTGAATGGCTGCGCTGCGCTGAAGCTTTTCGTCGTCGGTCGCTTTGGGTAAGGCGTAGCTTGCCATCAGCCGGTCAAACACATCCACATCGGCTTTTATCATTGCCGTTAAGGTACTGCGAAGCATTTCGGCCTTTTCCAGCAGGTCTTGCATTTGGGCTTCGACTTCAGCGTATTGCGGCTTACCTAATGTTAAGTTGCACACCATTGCCAGCAAGGCAGCCCCTTGCGCACCCATCAGCGCAGCCACGCTACCACCGCCTGGCGTTGGCGCTTTACTTGCCAATTCGTCAAGGAATAGCTGGATGGATTTGTCTTTTATTTCTGTCATGAAGCGTATTTCCAAAATGATGAAGACGGAATTTTTAATAAATAACTGATGTTAAGGCCGCTTATTAAGCCAGGCCGAATTCGCCCAGCCGCCTTAAATGCGCGCATAGCTTAAACGACTGTTTGATTTTTAGTAGCTTTTTAGCTTGCCAAACCTAAATATCTTTCAGCAAGACATTATCCCCAGATTGTTCAATCATCCCCATCATATTGTTTAATTTATTGAAAAACAAAGGCTCTTCTTTAATTTCCGGCAATTGGTTCTGCCCATGATATTCCAGTGCCTTAACGACATAAACCACGGACAAGATATTGACATCGACGGCAGGCTGGTAAACCTCGTCCGGCCCGTTGGCGTTTTTGAATCCGAGAATAATGTGACAGGCCTGCAAAACCGCCAGCACCGAGTGGATGGCGGCAATAGGGATCAGCAAACGGCTTGCCATTTCCGCCGCCGTTAATGGCTTGGCTTGGGCGATAAATTGCTTGATGATTAAATGCAGCGTTTGCAGGGCAATCACTTTTTTTAGGGCGAAGCTTAAGTCGGCAAAGCGGTTGTTATTGCGGTAGATGGGGTAATTTTGCAGAAAAAATGAAACTTGGCAGCCAAACAGCACAATCATCCAGCCGGTTTGCAACCACACGACAAATAACGGCAATGCCGCAAAACTGCCGTAAATGGCATTGTAAGAAGATACGCCAATTTGCAGGGCAAAATACGCCCATTGCGTCAAATCGTATAAAAAACCCGTGACGATGCCAGCAATAATACCTGCCCGATAGCTGACCCGATGGTTGGGCATAAAAATAAAAGTAAAGGCAAACAAACCGGTCATCAGCAATAAAGGCGTAAAGCTTAGCAGCTTTAGGACGATTGCCGTGCCGAAGGCCGGTAAATGGATGACGTTTATCAGCCACGTTATCTTGGTGTTCAGAAACACCGTCATGCTGCTAGAAGCAATCAGCAACACCGGCGCCAGCAGCATCAGCGACAAGTAATCGCTGAATTTACGGCTCATCGGGCGGTTGCTGTCAATTTTCCAGATAGCATTAAACGATTCTTCAATATTGCCAATCAGGCTGATGATGATCCAAAACAGCACCACCACACCAATACCGGCAATCACCTCGCCTTTGGTACTCTCCAACAAGTTTTGCGCAAAGCTGATGATTTGCAAGATGGTTTTTTCTTGTGCGGGAACATGCCCCAGCAATTGCTCCTGCAAAATTATTTCGTAGCCAAAGCCTTTGGCAATGCCAAACAGCATGGCAATCACCGGCACAATCGCCAAAATGCTGTACAACGTTAACGCTGATGCGCGCAGCACGCACAAATCCCCCACAAAACCTTGCAGTGATAATAAGGCGATTTTTAGGCATTTTATGAAGAAGGCATGGGGTGCAGGCAATTTCTGCTCCTGCAACAGCCAAATATCGTCTTGGAAGAATTTAAAGATAGGCTTATGCATCTACGCTTGGAATAGGCTAAATCACAAAGGCTATTATCGGCTGGTCTGTAGGTTTTAGGCCAGCAATAAGAACCTGTTCAATATCTCGATGAAGAAATAGCGTAGAGATTGCGGCGCAGCTAAGATAGCCAACGCATAAAGTCCAATTCCGGCAACGGCTTGCTAAAGTAATAGCCTTGCAATTCATCACAACCAATGCCATGTAAAAAAGCTTGCTGGTAAGCTGTTTCAACGCCTTCGGCAATCACTTTTAAATCCAAGCTATGGCCCAAAGCGACAATCGCTTTCAGGATGGCGATATTGGTGGCTTCGTTTTCCAAATTGCCGACAAAAACTTTGTCGATTTTCAAGCGGTCGATGGGAAAGTCTTTTAAATACGCCATACTGGAATACCCTGTACCAAAATCGTCCATCGCCAATTTAATGCCTAAGGCTTTAAGGTCGTGAAGCGTTTTGATAAATGAGCGGGTATCTTGCACCAAGGTGCTTTCGGTGATTTCCAATTCCAAGCATTGCGGATCAAGCCCCGTCTCGTTCAGCACGGATTGCACGGTGTTGACAAAATTACGGTGTCTAAACTGGCGTGTCGAGACATTAACGGCAATAGGCAGGGGCTTACCCAGCAAAGTTTGCAATTCACCCGCTTTGCGGCAAGCGGTTTCCAGCACCCAGTGGCCAATCTCTTCAATTAAGCCGGTTTCTTCGGCGATACCAATAAAGCTATTGGGCAGGATCATCGCGCTGTTTTGGGGTTGCCAACGGATTAACGCTTCGGCACCGCAAATTTTACCGGTGGAGCAAACCACTTTGGGTTGGTAATAGAGCAAAAACTCATCTTGCTCCAAGGCACGGCGCAAGCGATATTCCAGCTCCATGCGCTTAATCAGGATTTTATTAAGCTCGCGCGTGTAAAACTGGAAGTTATTGCGGCCTGATTGCTTGGCTTTATACATGGCGGAATCGGCATGTTTAAGCAGCGTATTCGGATCAATCCCGTCATCGGGATAAATGCTGATGCCAATACTGCACGAGACGACAAAATCCCGGCCTTCAATCACACAAGGCTCCGCAACCGCCGATAAAATGCGTTGCATGCTTTGGGCAATGTCTTCGACTTTTTTAAGGCTGGTCAGCAACAAAACAAATTCGTCTCCCCCTAAACGCACCACCGAATCGGAATCACGCACGCAAGATGTTAAGCGCGTTGCCATCGTGACCAACAATTCGTCGCCAATATGATGGCCCATGCTGTCGTTAATCAACTTAAATTGGTCAAGATCAACAAACGCCACCGCCATTTTGTTGCCATCCCGATCAGCAAAACCCATGCACTGTTGCAAGCGATCGGACAACATGGTGCGGTTGGGCAAACCGGTCAAGCTGTCGTGCGTGGCCTGATAAGCAATTTGGCTTTCGTAATTTTTACGTTCGGAAATATCTTCCACCGTGCCTTCGTAAAACATCAAATGGCCATCGGCGTTGCGGATCTCATGGGCGTTTTCGCTAATCCAAATAATGCTGCCGTCTTTGCGGAAAACTTGTGCCTCAAAATTCTGCACCCGCCCATAAGCGGTCATCAGGGCGATAAACTCGACGCGCTTGTGCGGGTCAACATACAGCTGTCGCTGGATGTCGTGTATGCCATTGACCAAATCTTGGGGCGAGTCATAACCGTATATTTTGGCAAGCGCCGGATTAAAGTTCAGGTATTGGCCTGACGGGCTGGTTTGGTAAATGCCTTCGATGGCATTTTCAAAGATTGAGCGGTAACGTTCTTCAGCTTCCCTTGCCAATTGCTCACTCTGTTTGCGGGCGGTGACATCATGGATAAAACCTTCCAACGCTTCCAATTCACCATGCTCGTTATAAATGGGGCAGCCGCTTTCATGCACCCAGCGGATGCTGCCATCAGCATGGACAATCCGGTATTCCAATTCGAAATGCTGGTTGGCTACTATGGCCTTATCAATTCCCTCGCGCACCCAAACACGGTCGTCGTCGTAGGTTAAGTCCTCATAATTAACGGATTGATTGAACAGCAATTCATCAGGCGTGTAACCGGTCAATCCATAACAGCCATCGCTGACGAACACCATTGTCCAATAGGCGTCGATCAGGCAACAATAAACCATGCCATTGAGATTACTCATCAAAGCGCTCAGCATGCGCTCACGATCTTCTAGTAGCTTCTTAAGGCTGGGGCTAAGATTGATTGTCATTACTTAGAGAGAAAATTACCAGCAGTGGAAAAAGTGAAAGGACTTAAAATGGCAGGAAAATGACCGTTTTTTTTGGTATGCAAAAAATATACCTCTTATAAAAACAAATAGATTCAAGCAATTATTAAAACAGAAAACAGCCAAAAAGAACCAAAACAGTGCAAATAGGTAAAATACCATCTTTATGCGCATAAATTCCAACATAAAAACAACCCCCATGATGCAGATAAAATTGCCAGGATACTATCGAAAGACATAAGGATAATTAGGAGATTTTCCAAACCCCTCCATCGCCAAGGCAATAAGTGTTGTAAGGCTCATCCGAAGAAGAAACATATTCCTCCAATATGACAATAAAGTAGCGCACTTCCACCACGAGATCGCCATTCGACACCTCGGCAACGATTTCATCTCTGCCGTAATAGCCTTTATCCGGATAATAATAACCTTGCTCATAACGACCATGCTTGGGCGGCTGGGTAATGGTGGTTTTGCTATCCTGGCTATTAAACTGGACAATTCGGTTTTCAAAGTAACTCATATAGGTAGATGCTGTACCTTCAAAAAAGATTTCACCCCGCGGGATATAAGGTTGACCAACAGCATTCACTGACTGACCAGCACCATTAACAATTTCGCAAGCACCAATAACTCTCTTTTTTGCAGCATTATTTCTAGCCATGAGTTGGTTAGTATTGACTTCAGCAATCAACACCGTGGCTGTAGAAGAATGGGGTTCAGTAGGTGGCTCGGCAAACCAGACCATCTCAGTCGCTCCTGTTGTCGATTGCAGTGGAGCCGTTGCCTGATTGAGCAATGGCTGTAAGGTGGTGGAAAATGGGTTAGCTGACCGCCACCTGTGTATAGCTCTGTTTTTTATCCACCCTGAAATGATACGTTTTTGGTCTGGTGGGGCGTAACATCAGAAAGTTAACTTGGCGGAAAAAGGCTTAAAAAAGCAAAGCTACTCCAAGCATAGCCAAGATAATGCTTAAACTCTAACTGGAAATGCATTATTTTAACGGTCTTAGCAACTGATGTTACGCAGACATATCCTGCGATATAAAAAACAAATAATGATGAGTCGTTATCACGACAGTTTTTCCCATCGGGTTCTCGCACCCGAAGGCGAGGTACTTTCTTTTGCACCGCCAAAAGAAAGTACCCAAAGAAAATGCGGCCCTGTTGCCGCTGATGTCTTGCGCTCCTCGCATTTGTCGGGGGACGGCACAATGGGCTTCCTGCCCATTTGCCGCCGTGCGGCATCCTTGCCGCACCCCTTCGGGCTGTTCCCGACAAATGCTGCGGTACTCGACGCGGCAAACGGGAGAAAAACACGTTACTGCGTAACGTCAGTTAGCAAACTATCAGCCCTCCCCTTTTTTCAAACAAGGACAGCAGAAACCTGCCCCATATGCGGTTTCTGTCTTTAGGATTTTTAAATGACCCGCCCATGCTAGCCACTCTCGTCCGTTTTTCCATCCGTTACGCCGGCATTGTCATTGGCTTGGCTTGCTTGGTTTTACTGTACGGCACTTATCGTTTTAGTACAGCGGGACTGGATATTTTTCCTGAGTTTTCACCCAAGCGGGTCATCATCCAGACCGAATCGCCCGGACTTTCACCCGAACAAGTGGAGATCTTGGTCAGCAAACAAATCGAATCCGCCGTAAGCGGGTTGGTAGGTTTGCGTTCGTTGCGCTCGGAATCGATCCAAGGTTTGTCGATAGTCACGGCAAATTTCGACGAAAACAGTGACATTTACCGCAACCGGCAGTTGGTCAGCGAACGCTTGGCCCGTTTGACGGCGCAATTGCCGCAAGGCGCAATACCCGTGGCGATCCCCTTGTCGTCCTCATCGGCAACGGTTTTGACGATAGGCTTAAACGCCAATAACAAAGATTTATTGGCGTTACGCAACTTGGTCGATTGGACCATTGCACCGCGTTTGCTGTCCGTACCGGGCGTGGCGGACGTCAACGTGTTTGGTGGCGATATTGCACAATTGCAGGTTCAGGTCGATCCGGTGCAGTTGCGCCGCTTTAATTTATCGTTAGACGATGTCATCCAAGCTGCCACGCAAGCCGTCAACCAACAAGGGGGAGGCTTCATTGAAAATGCCAACCAGCGTTTCACCTTACAAGTGACAGGCTACCCCGCAACGCCGGAGCAATTTTCCCAAGCCATTATCCCGATCGCCAATGGCGATGGCACGCGCAACCTCACGCTCGGTGAAGTCGCCAGCATCCGCTACGCCCCCGAACCGCCCATCGGCGCGGCGCAAATCATGGGCAAATCCGGCATTGTGATGATGGTGATCGGACAATTGGGCGCGAACACATTGACCGTTTCCAAACAAGTCGAACAAGCCTTGCAAGAATTTGCACCCATTTTCCGTGCCGCCGACATCAACTTTTATCCGCACCTGTTCCGCCCTGCCGACTACATTGAACGTTCGCTGGACAACTTAAGCGAACATTTGCTGATCGGTTGCCTGTTTGTGCTGATTATTTTGTTTTTGTTTTTGTTCAATTTCCGCACCGCTCTGATTTCGGCACTGGCGATTCCGGTGTCGCTGATGGGCGCCACGCTGGTTTTGCTGGAAGCCGGCACTAACCTTAATATTATGGTATTGGGCGGCTTGACCATTGCCTTGGGCGAAGTGGTTGATGACGCCATTATCGACACCGAAAATATTTTCCGCCGCCTGCGTGAAAACCGTTTGTTGCCGCAAGCCTTGCCGGTCGCGCAAGTGGTTTATCAGGCCTCGCTTGAGGTACGCAGCTCAGTGGTGTACGCCAGCTTTATCGTCGCCTTGGTTTTTGTACCGTTGTTGACGCTGGACGGCGTTGCAGGCCGCCTGTTCGCGCCGCTGGGGCTGTCTTATATTTTGGCGATTTTAGTGTCATTGCTGGTCGCCTTAACCTTAACGCCTGCCTTGTGTTTGGTATTGCTGGGCAAACAAAGCGAAGATATTAGCGATCCGCCGCTGATCCGTTGGCTAAAACCTATTTATAAGCAATGCTTGCAATGGATTTTCCGGTATCTGAACGCGGTAATGCTCGGCACGTGCGCAATCTGCCTGATAGGGACACTGAGTTTTTCAGCACTGAACAAACAATTCATGCCGGAATTGCGCGAAGGCCATTACATGATCCACACCAGCAATCTGCCCGGCACATCACTGCAAGAATCGTTGCGCATCGGCAGCAAGATTACCGAGCAAGTACTGGCAATTGAGGGCGTGGAATCGGTATCGCAATGGGCGGGGCGGGCTGAGCGCGGTGCGGATACTTACGGCAGCCACTACAGTGAATATGAAGTGCGGCTAAAACCGATGGGAGGTTACAAACAACAGCAAATCAAAGACCAGATACGCGCCAAACTGGCGCAATTTCCGGGCGTGGGCTTTGAGGTGAACACCTTTTTGACCGAACGCATTGACGAAACCATTTCCGGCTACACCGCGCCAGTGGTTGTCAACATCTACGGCAATGACTTGCACGACCTTGACCAAAAAGCCGAGCAAATCGCCAATATCATGCGCGGGATGACGGGTACGGAAGCGGTGCAAGTGCGCTCGCCCGCCAGTACGCCGTTATTACAAATCCATCTGAATCTTGAGCAACTGGCCCTATGGGGCATTAGCCCAGGACAAGTGACCGACGCCATCCAAACGGCCTACGAAACCCGCGTGGTTGGCAAACAATTGCAAGGCAATAAAGTGGTCGATATTGCCGTTACCCTGCCCACGGAACTTAAACACCACACCGAAGCCATCGGAGAATTGCCGCTACGCAGCCCTGACGGCAGCTTGGTCAAGCTGGAGCAAGTCGCCGACGTGCAATTTAGCGCGGGCCGTTACAATATTTTGCACCAAGGCGGGCAACGCTTGCAGACCGTGACCTGCCAAGTAACCGGAGGCGATTTGGAAGGCTTTATGCAGACGCTGAAAGAAAATGTCTTTAAACAAGTCAGCTTCCCTGTCGACAGCTATCCTGAATTTACCGGTGCCGCCATCGAACAGGCCGACACCCGCCACGCGCTGATTGTCCATTCATTATTGGCGGGATCGGGTGTGCTGATGCTGATTTATATAGCAATCGGCAATTTGCGCCATGCGCTGTTAACCTTGGCGAACCTGCCGTTTGCTTTATTAGGCGGCGTGGCGGCGGTTTGGCTGACTGGCGCCAGCGTATCGGTAGGGTCGGTTGTGGGCTTTGTCACCTTATTTGGCATTACCGTCCGCAACAGCATTATGTTGTTGTCGCATTACCAGCATTTATTGGCTGTCGAAGGTTTGCATTGGAATCCGCAAACCGCAATCCAAGGCGCGCAAGAACGCTTGCCTTCAATTTTGATGACCGCCTTGGTGACGGCCTTGGCGATGTTCCCGATTGCGTTTAACAGCGATAATCCAGGTCGGGAAATTATGGGGCCGATGGCGGCGATTATTATCGGCGGACTGGCATCATCAACGGGATTGAATTTATTGCTTTTGCCTGGCCTGTTAGTGCGCTTTGGACGTTTCAAAACTAACGGGTGATAAGAGCATCAATACAAATCCCTAAGCTCGAATGTATATAAAATATGTATTGTATGTTATTATCATGTATAGCATTTTTATATAATTTTATTTTTAGGAGTGTCCTATGCAAACAACTTTTAAAAAGCTGTTGATCGCCTTAACGTTATGTTTATGCGTTCCTCACACCGCTTCCGCCACCACTTACGCTTCACGTTTAGGCTCCAAAATCGGTTACGGCATTATGAACTCCGCCACTGGTATTGGTGAGCTGCCTAAAACTGTCATGGTCACCAGCAAAACCGACGGTGTTGCCTACGCAGCAACAGCTGGTGTTGTCACAGGCTTATTCCACACCATTGGACGCACCTTAAGTGGCGCCGCCGATTTGGCAACCTTCTTCATCCCCACCAAACCTATCGTACAACCTGGCTTTGTTTGGCAAGACTGGAAAAAAGAAACCACTTACAGAAAAACATGGGAATTGCTGCCCTAAGGCCAATTTCAGGCGGTAAGATAAATTTTTTAACGTTTGAACCTTTAAATTGTTTTGCGACATAAACAAAAAGCCCGGCGTAAGCCGGGCTTTTTGTGGTGAACCGGTTAGCAACGATTAATCGTCACCACCAAAAATACCCAACATTTGTAATAAGCTGGTAAACAGATTAAAAAGGCTGACATACAGGCTAACGGTTGCCATGATGTAGTTGGTTTCCCCACCGTGAACCATTTGGCTAGTTTGGAACAGGATCATGCCAGACATCAATAAGATGAACATGGCAGAAACCGCCAGCGACAAAGCAGGGATAGAAAACACAATCGCGCCAATGCCTGCCAGAAATGCCACCAAAACACCGACCATCAAAAAACCGCCCATAAAGCTGAAGTCTTTGCGAGTGGTCAATGCATAACCCGACAACCCCAAAAAGATTGCGCCCGTACCGCCCAAAGCCATCATAATCAGCTCATGACCGTTGCTGAAAGCTTTGATATACATATTTAAGATGGGACCTAAGGTCAACCCCATAAAACCCGTTAAGGCAAAAACAAACACCAAACCCAGCGCGCTGTTGCGGAATTTGGTAGTCAAAAACAACAAGCCGAAATAACCCAGCATGGTGACCAGCAAACCTGGGTGCGGAAAATTAAGTGCCATTGCTGTGCCAGCCGTGATGGCACTAAACAACAAGGTCATCGACAGCAACATATAGGTGTTTTTGAGAAGCTTATTAGTCTCTAAAACGCCAGATTCTGAGTGTGATAAGGTAATATTTGATTTCATATGTATTTCCTGTAAGGAGATTATTGATTTTTAAAATCACCAAGACTCTTAAATAAAAAACTAGAGCCGGTATAGATTTCTACCGCCATTTGCTTAATTTATCAAGCCTAGATAGGTGTTTGCACCCGCTAAATGTTTTTTTTGGTATCATGCCTACCCATAACAACAATGTTTAATTAAGCAAAATAGCTGCCACCACTTAAGCTTAGTTTTTGCGGTTTATGAAAATAGGATAACATTCGGGCTGGACAGTCCTTGTCAGATTCTTTACATTTGCTTAAGTTTTTCTGATAACCGTTTGTCAGAAAAGTTGCATGGAAAGCCCAAATCCACACTCAAAGGCTGCTGCATTTTTGCAGGCCAACGAACATTAAAAACAAAATTCTTTAACCTGTCAGCCAAATAAAGCAAAACTAGAACACCTAAGCCATTAATAGTGTTCAAGATGTTGTTTTCCATTAACTCGAAATATAAGGCCAGATTCCTGAGGATGCAAAAACGCGTTGCAATAATAGCTTACTCATTTCGTTTTCCGGGTACTGATAAGCAAAATTTCTGGAATGACCTTCTAGCAAAAAGGGATCTGATAACCGAAGTAGACCCTTCCCGTTGGTGCCAAGAAAAGTTCCTGCATCCTGACAAACGCCATGCAGGAACCAGCTACACCTTTGCTGCCGGCAGCCTTGGCGATGTTTCAGGGTTTGATGCCGCTTTCTTTGGCATTTCACCACGCGAAGCGACTTCAATGGATCCCCAACAACGGCTGTTGCTGGAAATGGCGTGGGAAACCTTTGAAAATGCAGGGATCGTCCCGTCAAGTATGCGCGGTAGCCAATGCGGCGTTTTCATCGGCATTGCCAGCGCCGATTATGCCTTCCGCTTGGCTGACGATTTGGCCGCTATTGAAGCATCTGGGGCAACAGGCTTGGTTTCCAGCATTGCCGCCAACCGTATCTCTTATGTCTTTGACCTACACGGCCCCAGCATTGCTATGGATACGGCCTGTTCATCATCGCTCGTGGCCTTCCACCAAGCTTGCCAAGCCATACGTTTTGGCGAAATCAACATGGCGCTGGCAGGTGGCATCAACCTGCATCTGCATCCCTATGGCTTCATTTCTTTTTCGAAAGCCACCATGCTTTCCAAAACAGGCCAGTGCCATGTGTTTGATGCTGGCGGTAATGGCTATGTCCGCTCGGAAGGCGGTGGTTTATTTCTGCTGAAGGATTACGATCAAGCCGTTGCTGACGGCGACAACATTATTGCCATCGTAGCAGGCAGTGCCGTGAATACCGATGGCAATAAAGCGGGCTTGACCATCCCCAACTACAAAGCGCAAGTCGAGTTGATGTCCGACGTTTACCGGCAAGCGGAAATTGATCCTAACCAAATCAGCTATTTTGAAGCACATGGCACCGGCACAGCCGTTGGTGACCCGATTGAAACCCAAGCAATTGGCTTGGCGTTAGGCCAAAAACGCAAATCGCCGTTGCTGATAGGCTCTATTAAAAGCAATTTAGGCCATTTAGAATCGGCCTCTGGCGTTGCCGGTTTGGTCAAAGCACTCAATTGCTTAAAACACCGCACCATTCCTGCAACCATTGGCATCACCACGCCAAATCCGTACATTAAATTTGCCGAGTGGAACATCGAAGCCGTTACTGAAAACCAACCGCTCAGCAACACCGATGATTTGATTATCGGCGTCAACTCGTTTGGTTTTGGCGGTGCCAATGCGCACGTCATTTTACAAAGCCCGCAAAAAAATCCCCAAGCAAACACACCAAAAACAAACCACAAGCGCCAAACCAAACCCAAACTCCCGTTGATTTTTTCCGGCAAAGACAGCACTGCCTTGTCTGCCTGCGCGCAAAACTTAGCAGATACCCTCGCTACCGAAAAAAGCATCGATTTTTACGATTTTGCATACAGCAATTTTTTCTATCGCGAACGCCATCCACAGGCTGCTGTGGTTTTCGCCGACAACACTGCTGAAGCACAACAAAAATTGACCGCGTTCATTTCCAGCAACACGGAATCCGAACAAATCAGCCATATCCACACCGGCATACATCTAACCGACGCACAAGGCCCGGTGTTTGTCTATTCAGGCAATGGCTGCCAATGGCATGGCATGGGGCAAAAGCTATTGGAACAATCAGCAGTGTTCCGTGACACTTTAGCCGAAATTGACCGCCATTTTGGTCAATATGGGGATTTTTCTCTAGTTGACGAACTGTCCGCCAAACTGGATGCTGAACGCAATCAACTGACAGAAATCGCGCAACCAGCCTTATTTGCCCTACAAGTTGGCATCAGCAAAGTTTTACAATCACTCGGTATTAACCCGACAGCCGTTGTTGGACACAGTGTTGGCGAAGTTGCCGCCGCATGGGCTGCAGGTATTTTGAGCTTGGCCGATGCGGTTAAAGTCATCTACTACCGCAGCCTCCACCAAGGCAAAACCAAAGGCCAAGGCCAAATGACAGCGGTTGGTTTAGGATGCGAAGCTGCGCAAAACCTGCTGACCGAACTCCACTTGCCTTTATTGAGCATAGCGGGCATCAATAGCTATCGGGGCGTCACCATCGCCGGTGATGTAGAACAATTGTTTGTCCTCGAGCGGGAATTAAGCCATCGCCAAACCTTTTATAAACGCTTGGATTTGGATTACCCCTTCCATAGCCCAGCAATGGATAGCATTGAAAAAGGGATACGGGCTGATTTGGCAAAGCTCACCCCCCAAAAAAGCCAAATCCCTTATTTTTCAACCGTAACCGGCACCTTGTTGGCTGGGACGGAGCTTGATGGTGGATACTGGTGGCACAACATCCGCAAACCGGTGCAATTCCAACCGAGCATTGACGCCATTTTGGCAACTGGAGCCAATGTCTTTATTGAAATCGGTGCACATCCCGTTTTGAAATCGTATTTAAATGACAGCCTTAAAGCCGCCAGCCAAAAAGGCGCGGTTATCCAGACCCTGAAAAAGAACCACAGCGACTTAAGCAGCCTTGAAGGCAGCTTAGCCCAAATAATCATCAGCGGTTGTTTCGACAAACAAAGCCAGATCGACAAAACCAATGCTTGGTTTGCAGAGCCAGGCAAGCGTGTCAATTTGCCAAACTACCCTTGGCAACGGCAATCCCTTTGGATGCCATCCAGTTCGGAAAGCACTGGCTATTTAACGCAAGCCAAGGTGCATCCCCTACTGGGACATCCGGTCAAGCAACATGAGCGGCTTTGGGAAAACCAACTCGATACCCAGCTGCAACCCTTTCTTAATGACCACAACGTGGGCGGTTCAGTTGTTTTTCCCGGTGCTGGTTTTGTAGAAATAGCCTTGGCGGCAGCCCACCAAGTCCACGCAGATGCGTTCTTGGAAATAGAAGAACTGGAAATCCGGGCGCCTTTGCTGTTAAGCCACGACCATACCAAATGTATCCGCAGCAAACTTGAAAACGACGGTCGTTTCTCATTGCAAAGCCGGGAACACGCCAACTCAGCTGAATGGACAAACCATATCAGCGGACGTGTGCTGGGATTTGCCAGCGGCGCATCATTAGCACTGACCGCACCGGAATTACCCAGCCGCAAAGCCGATTTTAACCAAGCCGAACATAACCAATTAATGGCAAGCATCGGCCTTTATTACGGCCCGGCTTTTCAAGCGATTAGCCACGGTTGGACAGAAGGCAACAGCACTATTGGCATCTTTAATTGTCCTGAAAGTATCGGCAAAGATTTGGATGCCTATTTTCTGCACCCTAGCTTTTTAGATTGTGCGTTCCAGATGATCTCACAAATCTTCAAAACGGAATTGTTAGGCCACGACGACATTACTTTTGTACCGGTTAAAGTCGGCAAAATTTATCTGCGTGCCAATAAATCCCTTCCCCATTTAGTTAAAATCAGCATTACCCATCGCGCGCCCCATTCCATCAGCGGACAATTTTCGCTTTACGATGCCGATGGCATTTGTCTGGCTGTGTTGGAATCGGTCCGCTTTAGGGGATTAAAGCTACAGCGGCCCCACACCCAATCGCCGCATTATTTCTATTACCAACTGACCGCAGCGCCACGAAGCGGCGAATCAACTTTCAAAATAGACCCCGACTTGCTGGCTGCAAGCCTACAAAAGCTACAACAAAGCCAAGCCAGCAACCGTTACAGCGAGGAAATTGAACCCTTATTGGATAGCTTATGCCATCAATTTCTAACCGAAACGCTACTTTCGTTAGCCGATGCCGACCACTTTATTGCTAACAACGTTTTCACCCAGCTTAAAAATCAGCACGCCGGGCTTGCCAATTTGCTGCAAGAAACTCTATCAGAAGCCGAACAAAGCCAGCAATTGCTGGCTGAACATGATGGCTGGCGCATCAATCCGAACAACGCCGACGAACTTTCTGCATTAGAGATATGGAATTCGTTGGTACTGGAATATCCCGATTATTTTTACCTGATACAACTCAGCGGTCGCGTTGGACTGCATTTACATTCGCTACTGATTGGCACACCCGAACCCGTCATTGCATCTGCCAGCAACAGCTACGCCAGCATTGCCGAACATATTTTCAAGCAAACGGGCAAAGCTACCCTTGCCGACTGGTTATTAAAACAATGCCAACAGTTTGCCGAGCAATTGCCGGTTGGCGGGCGTTTACGGGTGTTGGAAATCAGCTCCCGCAAACCCGAATTTGCTGCGCTAGTCTGCTCGCAGCTGGACTTAAATCAAAATGACTATTGTTTTGCCAGCTTATCTGAAAATGCCATCAACGCCGCCGAAAGTCTGCGCGAGCGTTTTCCGCTGCTAACCAGCTTGCCTCTCTATACTAGCGACAACCGCATCAACACAGAACCCGGCAGTAAGGCGAACTTTGCCATCGTCCATTTAAATACGGGCAATGTCGAAAACATGCAACAACTGCTCAAACAACTGCCGCAACTTTTGACGGCAAACAGTCCGGTATTATTTATTGGCTTACAGCCTGCACGTTGGATAGACCAAATCCTTGGCCTAGATATGGCTTGGTGGGTTCAACAAACCGGACAAGACGCCCTTATTTCGCCACAACTTGACGCCGGGCAAATACTTAACCAATTGGACTTGCTTGATTTTACTGGCTTGAATATCCAAGAATTTTTACCGGACAGCCAATCCGGCTATTATGTAATCAGCGCAACCAGTCCGGACAACAGCAGCGAAGCCGCTCAAACCAGCGCACAAAACTGGCTCATCATGGCGGGCTATGACCCCAATGAGCGTCATTTAGCGCAACGCTTAGCCAAATGGCTGGAAACACAAAACCAACAGGTGACCTTATCCGAACAATGCTGGGCATTACCTGAACAAATGGAAGGCTTCCAACACATTATCCATTTGTCGGGCTTTGCCCAAGATGACGCAAAATTGCAAAACCAACGTTGTGAATTGGCGGCGGAAATAGCCAAATCCTGCGAAGTTAACGGTGCGAATGCCACTGTTTGGCTACTAACCCACCAAGTCAGCCAATTATACGGCTGCGACCAAACCGACGCATTTGCAAGCAACAACAAGCAAATCGCCCACGATGCCGCTTTGTGGGGCTTCGGACGCAGCTTAATGAACGAGGCCAGCTATTACCGTCCGCGTTTGTTGGACACACCGTGCAACGCATTGAACACCAGTGATGCGCTGTTGGCTGCGATTACCCATGAGCTATTAACCCCCGACTTGGAACAGGAAGTCTTCCTTAACGCTGAAGGCAAACGCTTCGTCCCTAGGTTACGTAACCGTCCTCACTTAGTGGCGCAATCACATACCGCCACTCAAGATGAGGACAACGTTATCCAGCTGGGTTTTAAAATCCCAGGGCAATTACGCAATCTGCAATGGCAAGCCATTGACAGCCCGCCGCTTGCCCGTGACGAACTGGAAATTGCTGTTAAAGCCACGGGGCTTAATTTCCGTGACATCATGTACACCTTGGGGTTACTGTCCGATGAAGCCGTCGAAAAAGGTTTTGTTGGCCCTTCCTTAGGCTTGGAGTTTGCCGGCATCGTCAGTCGTGTCGGTGCCGATATATCAGGCTTTAAAGTCGGCGATCAAGTGGTCGGCATGGGGCCATCCAGTTTCAGCAATCGCGTCTTTGCCAAAAGCAATGCCGTTGGCCTGATCCCAAAGCAGTTAAGCTTTGCCGCTGCCGCCACTATCCCCAGCACCTTTTTCACGGTCTATTACGCCCTGCACCATCAAGCGCGCCTACAACCTGGGGAAAAGGTTTTAATACACGGTGCCGCTGGCGGTGTCGGCATTGCCGCCATCCAAGTGGCGCGCTGGTTAGGTGCAGACATCTTTGCCACGGTCGGTTCCGCCGAAAAGCGTGACTTTATGGCTTTGCTGGGTGTCGATCGGGTTTACGATTCACGCTCGCTCAGTTTTGCCGAAGACATTTTGGCAGCCACCCAGCAAGGCGGCGTCGATGTAGTTTTAAACTCGCTGGCAGGCGAAGCTATCAACCGTAACTTCCAAGTGCTAAAACCTTTCGGACGTTTCCTCGAACTGGGCAAGCGCGACTTTTACGAAAACACCCACATCGGCTTACGACCTTTCCGCAACAACATCAGTTATTTTGGCATTGATGCCGACCAGCTAATGCAGGAACGTCCTGACTTGGCACGCAAGCTATTTGCCGAAGTGATGGCCTTGTTCCATAGCGGCGTTTTGCACCCACTGCCCTACACCACGTTTGATGCCAACCAAGTGGTCGATGCTTTCCGCTATATGCAGCAAGCCAAGCAAATTGGCAAAGTGGTCGTGACATACGACAATTCGATTTATCTCAAGCCTGCCAGCCTGCCGTCCATGCCGGCGTTGCTTCAGCTACCCGCCACTGCCAGTTATTTGGTCACGGGCGGCTTGTCGGGTCTTGGCCTGAAAACAGCGCAGTGGTTAGTTACAAAAGGCGCGCGCCATCTTATTCTGGTCAGCCGCAGCGGTGCAGCCAGCGAAGAGGCGCAAACCGCCATTGCACAGCTCCGCAATGAAGGGGTAACAGTGTTCGCTGAGGCCTGTGACATCAGTGATAAAGTCGCCTTAAAGGAATTACTGGCAGATTGCCAAACCAACATGCCGCCCTTAAAAGGCATCGTCCATGCCGCCGCCGTTATCGAAGATGGTTTGGTGTTCCAAAGCACACCCGAACAAATCCAAAGGGTTTTAGCGCCAAAAATCATGGGGGCCCTGCATTTGCACGAATTGACAGCCGGTTTGCCTTTAGATTGGTTTGTCATGTATTCATCAGTTACCACCTTGTTCGGCAACCCCGGACAAAGCAACTACGTCGCCGCCAACCTGTGGCTGGAAGCTTTGGCAGCACAACGGCAGCAACAAGGCTTGCCCGCCACTTGCATTTGCTTAGGGGCTATTGAAGATGTCGGCTTTTTGGCGCGTAATGAAAAAATCAAAGAAGCCCTGCAAAGCCGTATGGGTGGAGCAGCGTTAAGTTCTGAAGAAGCATTAGCCCAAGTGGAGCAAATGATAACCAGCCAAGCCAAAACAGTCGGCATTAGCCATTATGATTGGCGCAGCTTAAGCACCTTCCTGCCTAGCTCACGCAGCCCCAAATTTTACGAACTGGCTCTGCATTCCCCCCATGCGGACAACAATGACGACCAACGTGCCGACCTTAAGCAATTGCTCAGTGAATTGTCCGATGAAGAACTGAAAAGCCGCTTTATCGACATGCTGAAAGATGAATTAAGCCAAATTTTGTTGATCGCCAAAGACAAAATCGACGAACACCAATCCATGTACGATATGGGTCTGGATTCCCTGATGGGCGTTGAACTGATGATTGCCATCGAATCGCGTTTTGATGTGCAAATCCCAGTGATGGCCTTAAGCGAAGTGCGCACACTAAACAAATTGGCTGAACGGTTGGCAACCAGCTTACGGGGCGAAAACGAAGACGCAACGGACACATCATCAACCGCAGCCATCGCCGATTTATCCAGACGCCATAACCAACAAGCCAGCCAAGAAGAGATTATGGCTTTAAGCAAAACGCTCGATGCCAACAGCACCGGCAAAATAATAAACCACTAGATTCAGGATGGGTTAAGGACACGCTAAGAAAATGGCCTTAACCTTATCCTTTCCGCTACTTTGATGTATTTATGAGCCATAAAAGCCTGTCAGGACAAATCAAAGACAAACTGATTCAACAAGCACTCGAACGAAAACTGAAAGCCAGCGAACAACCCAGCTTTAACCTTAGCGCCTTCAGCCGCCCCTCGGAAATTCAAGAATCTTGGTATCGCTTTGACCAGCATCCCGGTTATAAACATATCCAAATTATCCACCAAGGCTCGAAACAATTCGGCATCAACAACCCGTTCTTTAAAATGCACGACGGCATTGCCGGTGCAACCAGCCAAATTGATGGGCAGACATTCATCAATTACGCCAGCTACAACTACTTAAATTTGTCAGGCGACGAGCGGGTATCGGCGGCAGCCAAAGCGGCGATTGACCAATACGGCACATCGGTATCGGCAAGCCGGTTGGTATCTGGTGAACGCGCCATCCACCGGCAATTGGAAAATGCCCTTGCAGACGTTTATGGGGTTGACGATGCCATTGTTATGGTAAGTGGACATGCCACCAACGTCACCACCATCGGCTATTTGTTTTCAAGCAACGATCTGATCCTGCACGACGAACTGATCCATAACAGCAGCATGGTCGGTGCCCAATTGTCAGGCGCAAAACGCCTGTCTTTTCCCCATAATGATTACGAAGCGTTAGACCAATTGCTTAACGAACAACGCCATAATTACGAGCGGGTGCTGATTGTCATTGAAGGCTTGTACAGTATGGATGGCGATTTTCCTGATTTGCCGCGCTTTATCGCCATAAAAGAAAAACACCGCGCTTTTTTAATGGTGGACGAAGCCCATTCGTTTGGCGTGCTGGGTAAACGAGGCTTAGGCATCCGCGATCACTTTGGCGTTGACGGCAAAGCGGTGGACATCTGGATGGGAACGCTCAGTAAATCTTTAGCCAGTTGTGGTGGTTTTATTGCTGGCGAGTCGGCATTGATTGAACACCTAAAATTCCTGGCACCCGGTTTCTTATACAGCGTAGGGATGCCGCCACAAGTCGCAGCACCGGCATTAGCGGCCTTACAAATTTTGTTGGACGAACCCGAACGCAGCCATACTTTGGCTAAACGTTCGCAGTATTTTTTGCAACAAGCCAAAGCGGCTGGCATTGACACCGGCCTTAGCCAAGGCCAAGGCATCATCGCCGCCATTACGGGCAGCTCCATCTCGGCAGCCAGATTGTCGCAAAACCTATTTAATGTTGGCATTAATGTACAACCTATTGTTTACCCGGCTGTTCCAGAAAAAAGTGCTCGCCTGAGGTTTTTCATTTCTTGCGGACACAGCGAAGAACAAATTGATAAAACTATCCAGGCCCTTCATGAAGCTATCTAAAACAGGGTACGCAACCCCAAATTACAAGGAGAACTTGATTGGCTAGCCGGAAACGTTCATTTCTTTTTTTGCAAGGGCCGTGCTCCCCGTTGTTTTATCGTGTTGCTGACCAACTTAAGGCGCAAGGACACGATGTCCACAAGATCAACTTTAATAGTGGCGATGTGGCTTACTGGTATCCCCGCAAGGCCAGCCTATTCCGTGACAGTCTGGATAACCTGCCGACCTTTATGGAAGATATTTGGAGCAAATACGGCATTACCGACCAAGTCATGTTTGGCAACTGCCGACCTGTCCATAGACCTGCGGTTGAAAATGGGGAACGCTTTGGTATCCGTACTTTCGTTTTTGAATGCGGGTATTTCCGCCCCTATTGGATAACTCTCGAGCGTGAAGGCGTAAACGGACATTCCTTATTGCCGCGCAACCCCGACTGGTATCGAACCGTCGCCAAACGGCTGCCCGCCCTGCAGCCACCACAAGACTTCAAGTCATCGTTTGCCCCCCAAGCGATCCATGACGTGCTGTACCATCTTTGCGGTATTGGCGACCCCTTCGTCGCACCGCACTACAGATACCATTCACCCTATAGCATCCTCACTGAATATGCTGGTTATGCCAAACGTACAACCTTAGTCAAATTGCAAAAAAACAATGAGGCCAACAAGCTTAACCAACTCATTAGCCAGGCAACCCCTTATTATTTGTTTCCCTTGCAACTGAACAGCGACGCACAAATCGTCCATTACTCAAAGTACGCAAGCATGATGGATGCCATCAGGGACGTGGTCAGTTCGTTCGCCAAACATGCGCCATCGCATACCTCCTTGGTAATAAAAAATCATCCGCTTGATATTGGCATGATTGACTATCGGACATTAATAAGCCAACTCGAACAAGAATTTAATATTGAAGGCCGCACCGTTTATCTTGAAACAGGCAATATCCGCACACTGTTGGAACACGCCTTAGGCACAGTGACCGTCAACAGCACCACAGCGGGCGTCTCTTTGCAATTGAACCGCCCTACCATTACCTTGGCGGAATGCATTTTTAGTATTGACGGCCTTACCTCACAAAAACCACTCGATGAATTTTGGACAACCCTGCCCAAACCAGACCCCGAACTCTTCACCGATTTTTATAAAACCGTGATTCACGCCACCCAAGTCAATGGCGGTTTATACAGCAACGAAGGCACCCGATTAGCGGCACAGAACGCCGTACGTATTCTAGGTTCAGACAAATCCGCCTTGGAACGTTGTCATGACCTACTCTGATACCGTTATTTTAATCACCGGCACAACCGGTGCCATTGGCGGCGCATTAGCCCTACAGTACGCAAAACCTGGGGTTTCGTTGATCTTACAAGGGCGCGACGCATCAGCTTTGGCGACATTAAGTACCGCTTGCCAACAACGTGGTGCCAAGGTAAACACGCTAAGTTTAGATTTAACCGATACCCCCGCCTTACAACAATGGCTTCGGGAAGTTGCCAGCCAACAACTGCCCGACTTGGTCATTGCCAACGCCGGTATGAACATCAGCCAAGGCCAACACCGGCAAGGTGAAAATTGGCAAGACATTGAGGCTTTGTTAGATTTAAACATCAAATCAACGATTGCCTTGGTGAACGGCCTCGTACCTGCCATGCGTCAACGCGGCAGCGGGCAAATTGCCTTGATGAGTTCACTTGCCGCTTTTTATGGCTTGCCCGTTACGCCGACTTATTGCGCCAGCAAAGCCGCCATCAAAGCCTATGGGGAAGGCATGCGCGGCTGGCTGTCCCAAGACGGCATTAAAGTCAACGTGGTCATGCCCGGCTATGTCAAGTCCGCCATGTGTGATGGCATGGCGGGTCCAAAGCCCTTTTTATGGACACCCGAACGGGCGGCGAAAACCATTGTAAAAGGCCTGCAACAAAACCACGCCAGAATAAGCTTTCCTTTTCCGCTTAACTTGGGCACTTGGTTTTTATCAGTGCTGCCGCCACCGTGTTCACAATATTTGTTGCGATGGCTCAACTATGGAGGCTAGCATGAACCTGCTTTTGCAACTTGCCCTACCCCTGCTTTCCGGCCTTGGCCTCTCCTATCTGCTCGAACAAACCCTCACCCCCAAACCGATCTTTCCTTGGCAGCGCGGCTTTGCCAACCATCTACTGCACATCGGCATTTGGCTACTGCTCTGCACGATTTTATTGTTAAGCATCCAACGCCCTTGGTTTGTGGTGATGATTGTTTTGGCCTATCAATTTTTGCTGGTGATGGTCAACTACGCCAAATACAGCACGCTTAAAGAAGCCTTTATTTGCCAAGATTTTGAATACTTTACCGATGCCATCAAACACCCTAGGCTCTATTTGCCTTTTTTGGGCGTAGCCCGCACCCTTGCCGCCCTATTCGCATTCATCGCCGTGGTTTATCTAGGCTTTAGCTTAGAACCCGCATTAACAAACACCTATAGCCTAACGACCTTTTTGTCTGATTGGCTAGCATTACTGTTGGCAAGCCTTGGCATGATTGCCATTGGCAACCAATTTTGCCAGCCAGCCAGCCATAAACCGAACCAAGACTTAATGAAAATGGGGCAAGCCGCCTTTTATTGGCGTTATTGGCGTGATGAAAAACAAAATATCACCGATATAAAACAAACCGTTTTTGCCGATTTACCCAACCCAGCCGATCAGCAGCTGGGTGACGTCATTGTCGTACAGAGCGAATCCTTTTTTGATCCGCGCCCATTTTATCAGCACATAAAAACCGAAGTCTTACAACATTTTGACCAGCTAAAAGCAGAAGCCGTGCAATACGGACGCCTGCATGTACCGGCCTGGGGAGCCAACACCGTACGGACAGAATGTGGATTTTTAACGGGCCTAAAACCGGCACAAATGGGTATCCACCAGTTTAATCCCTACCATTATCTGGCAAAAGAAGGTGTAGCCAACATCGCCAGTTACCTAAAAAAAAGCGGTTACAAAACCATCTGCATCCACCCCTACCCTGCCAGCTTTTATCAGCGCCACCAAGTTTACCCGCGCATGGGTTTTGATGAGTTTATCGACATCAAAGCCTTCTCGGAAGAACAAAAACACGGGCAATACACAAGTGATTTAGCGGTTGCCGAAAAAATCAGCGAATTGTTGGCATCAAACCCAACACAGCCAATGTTTATATTTGTCATCACTATGGAAAACCACGGCCCCTTACATCTTGAAAAACCAGAAAAGGGTGATGCTGAAAAGTTTTACCACACCGCACCCAGCACAAAAGCGCAAGACTTGACGGTTTACCTGCGGCATTTGCATAACGCCGATAAAATGGCAAAAAAAATAAGGGATGAATTACAGGAAAGGTACGAAACCTTAAAGAAAAACGCCACGTTTTGCTGGTATGGCGATCATGTGCCAATCATGGCAGCGGTTTATCAGGAATTAGGCGAACCCGATGGTTTGACGGATTATTTTATTTGGCGAACCGCTGAATATGATAGGAAAACAAGCTCACCACAAACAGGCCATATAGATGAACTGGCAATACAAATAATGCAACTACCGCAAAGAGCCGTTTAAGCACCCAACAACCCAAGCTTCCAAGCGTAGATATGTACGCAACAACAAACGCCACCAAGGCAGCTGGGCTGGCGACTTTTGCCGCCACATCAACAACTCATCCAAAGCACGCTCTGGCGTTGTAAATTTGCCGGTAGTGCGGCTGATATAAGTCGGGTAGATTAGAAGGGCGCCAGCCACTAACTCATCTAATGTCAGTTGACGGGAACGTCTAGGTAAAGGCAGCAGGTCTTCCGTCAAGCCCCAGCCTGCATAAAAAGGCAAGCCATAGCAGACCACAACCTTACCACGTAACAACGCTTCGAAACCTGTCAATGACGTCATGGTGTGAACTTCGTCCACTTGGTCAAGCAAATATGCCATATCTAAATCGACCAAAACAAGATCGCAAAAATCACCGGCATTGGCCTCATCTTGGCCCTTCTTCCGCAAACCCGCTACCACATCAGGATGCGGCTTATAGATGATAAAAGCATTCGGATTGGCTAATCTTACCGCTTTCAATAACACTATGTTGCTGGCAACGCCAGGCGCACCATAAGCAATGGAAGCATCTGTTTCAACTTGACCTGGCACCAGAATCAACACATCAGCCACCTTGCCGACGACGTCAGTCCGACGCCAAACAGCTGAACCGACGTTATATTTGCTAACCTTCTCTGACACCAAACGTTCGCGTATTTGTCGGGCACGTGCCAGCAAACTGTCGGTAAAGTTAGATTCTTGTAAAATAACTTCCAAATCTGAAGGCTGGGAAGCGTCGTAGTAAATGCCACGCGTATCCATTGCCCAAGAAACCGGAGACACTAAGTCGGCCCCTAAACCGACAGAACGGATAAATCCATCTTCAAGCCTAATGACATTACGGTCATCCGAAGATGTAATGGCTGCAGGCCTTTTACCCCACAAAATTTGCGGGGCATTTTCTGCCCACTCATTAGATTTACGGTCAAAATAAACGCGGCTACCCTGAAAGAAACGCCGCACAATAGGTTTTTTATAAAAAGAAAAGCCGCTCGCCTCAAGTACTGCAGGAAATCTCCCCCGCATCTTTCGCTGCAAGGCCATCCACTCAACCAAGCGTTCAACCTCACAACGTCTAAAAGTTTCGGGATCAAGATAACGTGGATAAGCAATCAACGCGGCATAAACCAAATTTTCCAAAGCCACCGTATAGCGCCGTTCCGGCCTTGGCAAATCATCTTGTGTAAGTCCCCAACCGGCATAAAAAGGCATCCCAAATGTCCGTACAGGCTTCCCCCACAACAAGGCTTCAAAACCTAATTGAGAAGTCACACAATAAATGGCTTGGGCATGTTCAATTAAACAGACAGGATGAATAGCATCAGATAATACCGTGACGCGGGGGGTATTGATTAAAAATTGAAAATCAAAATGACCTGATTTTTTTCCTAGAACAACATCAGGGTGTACTTTTAATAAAATCTGGCAATCAGGGTTTTCCTGTAAAGCGGCAGTCAACATTCTATTAAAGCTATTCGTATCAGCCTGACCATAACGAATAGACAAATCGCCAAACGTTTGATCAGCTACCAAAACATACTTTTGATAAGTAGGGGAGGATGGGTCTGGTGAATGGTTATATTTTGAAACTCTTGAGCCACGCCAAAGCTTAATCAAAGCATTGGATCGTAAGGATTGATCGGTTGTTAAGGGGTGTTTAATTAATTCTTCTAATCTTGAAGGCTTTGAGCAATCATAGTAAATTCCTAAATCATCAAGCACAATTGATAAGGGTGGCTCATCACTACCCGCATTTACAGAACGTAAGAAACCATCTTCTATGCGTAATAATGGAAGCCCGTATTTTAATGACCAAGCTTCTGCTCGAATAGAGCTAGGCTTTAATCCCCAACAAACAATCGTTGATTTTCTCATATTAGATAGAAAACCAACTTCATAATGAACTTTGCTACCCAATAAATAATTAAGTGATTTGGTTCTTACTAACCCCAGAGAACTCGATATAAGCTTATTCGAAAAATGGTCAATTGATTGATACAAATAAAATCCTAAACATAAACTAATGCAAAAAAATAAAGTATCAGACAACTACTTTTGGCTGTCCAAATAAACTCTGATTATTTCCCATGAAAGTTACAGTGATCATATCACCCTTTTTTAGAGCGGCATCATTAGAAAATTTTAATGAAAATCCACAAAATCCTGTAGGGTGAATGGCTTTATCTTTAATATCTTTTCTATATTTATCTGCCTTAATAAAATAAATACATGCCCCATCATTAACTGAAATTCTCAAATAGACAGATGCTAAAGGATTATTTTCAATAATGATCCAGCCTGCTAATAGATGTGTAGTGCAAACATCAAAAACGCCTCTGGACTTTGGTATTGAATACCCATTAGGATTATTAGATATATCAACCTCTTTATCAGGCCTAAGCAACGCTTCAATTCTATTGAAAAATCGGTGTTTAGCTTGAGCGTAAATATGGTTATCCGCCCAAATGAGAGGTTTCAAAGCCTGCCTTATTTCAAGTCTAGATCCATCAAGATTATATTTAGTAGCACCTTCATTCAAGCGTTCACCGTGTAGCGGTAATTCCCAGCCCATATCTTTAGATAACAAAGCCATGGACTCACTATAAAACTCAGTAAGTCCAATCAAACTTAATGAATCTAAGTTTTGTAAAGCCTCTGCCAATTTAGGCCTTGTCACTAATTGATGGCCAGGAATAGCAAGCAAATAGCGTGTTTGCGAGTTATCAAATATCGCTGACTCCATGGGGCTTAAATTAGATGCAAAATCATGCAACTGATCAGGATTGGAAAAATCAACAGTAGTTAGTTTTCGAGAAACATCTTGAACCCATTCCGGGTGTCCTGCAAGAAAACTTTCTTTACCAGGGTCACACAAATGCCTTACCCAAGCCAGATGAGATATAACGTGGTCAATAGGATTTCTAAAAGTTGCAAATGTGTAGTAATCGCTTCTATTAAAAACCTGAAGAAAACGTACAAACGAAACATGTCCTGATATAAAAGATTTGTTTTCGTATTTATGTTTATTTTGTGTAGACCATAAAGGATCATTTTCTACATGAGTAACACAATCTTCCATCAAATAATGGGAAGAAATGTATCGGTTAATAGAAGTGCCTGCCGTCTTGGCTACATGCAGATAGAATATTTTTTTTTGCATGATTAAAAACTAATTAAATCCCCTAAAACACAAAATAACTAAATCCTTTATATTATTGAACAATAGAAGGACTGTTTCTAATATCAGAAATATCACCATCCGCGCGAACGGATACCAAATCTCCTGGTTTCAAGACTTGATTTCCGATCAATTTTAAATCAAAACCACAACGACCTGTTGAATGAATTCCTTTGTTTTTTAACCCTATCCTTAATTGATCAGCAATTACTTCATATACCCTATTATTATTAATGGTTATTATTAACTTAACAGGTTTATTAGGTCTTTTTTTATAGATTGCCCATCCATATATGCGATCAACAGTTATCTTATCGACAATGCCATTTGTTTCAGTAATTCTTGATGATTTAAGATAAGTAATTGGATTTGGCTCGACAAAATCGATAGCTTTCCTAATAGATTCTTCATCGCCTAACCCTACAAAATTGCTTATTTTATTAACAAAATAGGCGGGGTCATCCATCGCCTTTTCATAAGAAACAAATAAAGTTGGCGAGTTATCACTTTCTAGAAAATCTAAAATAAACCCAAAATGTTTCAGTATATTACGCATATCTGAAAGCACTTCTCCCAGTACAGAAATCCGATTTCTATTGGCGATTGCAAATATATCCCTGAAGACAACAACAAACATAGGATTTCTAAACTTACCTCGCCAATTATCGATATATTTAGCTGAAGTGGGTCTTTTCCATCCCCAAATTTTTTGGACATCATCCCGTTTTTTTATTACAGCAGCAATTCTTCCCTGATTATTAGCTTCAATAGCTTCACTGAGTTCCAAATCTTCATAAACAGAAGAAAGTTTATCCCCCATTGAAACCCCTAGCTGATGCAAAACACCTGCAACCATTGAAGTTCCGCCGCGAGCAGCGCCCAAAACAATAACTGTTCTTTCTGAAGGTAAGCTTTCAAATGGATTAATGACCAAAACACCTTTGTTCTCTAAAACCTTAGTCGCATCCCTATCAAAATTAGCAGAATCTTTTATCTCTGAAAAAACACCATTTGAAATTGATTCCGTCTTTTCAGTTGCTAATTCCTTTAAAAAAAAATCAATTAATTCAGATACCTTATTTTTAGGCAGCCCCTCTAATAGATTTGGTTTTCTATCATTTATTTTTTCAAGTATCTCTATTTCTTTCATTTTTTTATCACTGTAATTAATACTGGGCAAAGAAGAAATTTCAGGAAAGTTAATTTCCGAATCCAAATTTTTCCCGTTGCGGCCGCTAACCATGCAACATAAAGAATCTAATAAATTCGCAAGCTGTTGCGGTGTTTTATAATAAATATCTTCACATTCATCTTTATTTAACAAAAATGAAAGTTCATTTAAAGCACTTCGACTTACTGACAATAAATCTTGTTCTGAACTAACTCCAATGTCTTTACAGTCTATGTTCTCATAACTTAAAGAAATACCAGTTCTATCCTCAATCCAACCTATATCCTGACTATTCTTTAAAAGAACACTTGATATTAGAGCATTTGAAAAAATAAACTTTTGATTCGATATACTTGATAATATACCTCGTAACTTTAATCTTTCTTGAAAAGACGCTTTACCACAAAATTTATTATATATATAAAACAATGAAACAGCATCTTTCGATAAAGAATCATTCGACCTAACAATACTTTCTGACTTCAATATAATTTCAAGCTTATTGCAAAAATCTTGTACAACGCAGCCATTTTTAAAGTTTTTGCTATTATATTCCCAAAGAACTACATTTTCTTTGCCAAAGACTTTATCAAATTTTTCAAATAATTGTCGATAGCTACGATAATATTTATCAATATTAAATACCTTTATAGATCCATCCTTTACTCCCTGCTGAAAGGCACTAGAAATATATTGACTTGGCGGCCTCACATATGCAACAACAGTTACTTTGTCAAAATATTTATATAGAAAACCACGCATCAAAATAATTTCTTCTTCGCAAAGCACATTAATCTCTTCACCTGAAATTATTACTGTTCTTTTTTCAGCCAAGTAAATGGCATTTTCTATATCATTAATGCATTCGTTTTTGTACTTTTTTATAATTTCTGGAGTTCTTGAATGGCTTCTATGTAGATAGTGTTTTTCTGGATTTTTTGCAAATAAAGTATATATAGGCAAACTGTGGTTTGGAGTTATACCAATTTTTGCGTAAAGATGTTTATCACTTACAAAACCATCTAAGCTATTCTGTATGGATGTAGATCCGCTCTTATGCATTCCTATATGGACAATACAGTTTGCCATACCCCCCCCTTTATATAGAATAACTTATCATTAGTTTTTTAACGCGCATTCATTTGTTGTTAAAATACCATGAAGAGACTGACTTTCATTTTTCAGTTTATTCTGACTTATCAAATTATCTAATGTTTCACCAAATTCTTTAACTGTTTTCATTGCTGGAAAAACATTTCCTATCTGGTTATCAGGTATTGTTCTTTTGGGATTTTTAAACCAACTTGTTATTACCCAATCATTAGGGTTTCCACCAACTGCCGAATAACACTTTAGTGAAGACAGCACACTATAATGGAACAATTGATCTGATAGCTTGCCGGCTTTTATTGAGGTAGTGATGAGTCCAAAGCTAATACCCAAATCATTTTTAACATAATTTTCCACTTCTTTTATAGTTTGCCATGTAATATTTTTAACCTTTTCTCGTGGTATTTCATACGGCATATCTAAGTGTATAAAGGACAAACTAACACCTACATTGGATAATGCTTCTTTCAGTTGTAGATATGGCTTTTTATAATCTTGACCATGTGAAGGCAAAGCATCAATTATTCCAATCTTTACTTGAGGGTATTCTTTAATGACAGCATTAGAGTAAGATACAGCATCTTCAATCCGCATACTCAACGGATAGTCAACTTTACCTTTTGGCGTTTTTGAAAGTATGCTTTGCATACTTATATAATCTACTTTTACACCTAGTTTTTTTAACTTTATAAAAAGATTTATCTCTCTGTTAAATAGCTTATCCCTATTATTTAACTGGGTGAATGTTGCACCTCCCACATCAACTGCCAGTTTTATATCATTTTTTGTAAGAAAAGGTACTATATAAGCTAACAGAAACTTATCATCTATATTATTTAATGCTTCAGCATGCATCATATACACATTTATATATTTTGTTGCTGATAAAAAACTCTCTGGATGTATAAATTTTTCTTTAAAATCAACAGGTGTTCCGTCAGGTTTGCCTAAATTGTTATCCTCATACCATATATTGAATGATAATGCGGCATTGCAATACCCCAGCAATATTACCAATATAAAAGCCAACCCTTTAATTTTCATAATGAAAAATCTTCCGCATTAAGCGTCAAATTTTTATTATAGTAAGGGTCTTTTTGTAATTTCACTCCCCATTTATTTCTTACATATTCAATTTCTTTTACGAACCGTTGTATTTTTTCTGGTGTGTCTTCCAAACCACGTGATTTGGATTCGTAATGGTAGAGTTCAGCATAGGGAGTCCATAAGTTTCTGTAACCTGCTTCCCGTACTTTTATACAAAAATCGACATCGTTGAATGCTACTTTCAGATCTTCCTCCAAGCCGCCCACTTCGTTGTAGACACTTTTACGGATCAGCAAGCACGCTGCTGTTACTGCGGATAAGTTTTGTATCAATTTCAACCGATAGAAGTAACCGGGCGCGTCGCGTTGAAAGTTCTTATGTGAATGTGAAGCAACCCCACCCAATCCAAGAATAACACCGCCATGCTGAACAGTGTCATCATCATAATAGAGTTTTGCTCCCACACAACCAATTTCTGGCCTCATGGCATGGCTAACCATTTCAGTTAGCCAATCATGGTTAATAATTTCCACGTCGTTGTTCACTAAGCCAATCACTTCACCATTAGCAAACTGTACGCCGTAATTGTTAATAGAAGAGTAATTGAAGGGGAAGTCATAAGGGATAACCCTGATTCTTTTGTCTTCTTCTTGTATTGTCTGGAAATATTCAATTGTTTCGGGTTCAACACTGCCGTTATCAAGGATAATTATTTCATAATTTTGATAAGAGGTTTTATCTAAAATGCTGCGGATGCAAGGTTCAAGCACTGACAACATATCACGTGTTGGGATAATCATGCTCACCAAGGGATCGGGTTTTGGAATGCCGTAAATGACCCGATAGGTGTTGGCAGCTGGCCCCATCGTGACAGTAATATCATCTTTACCGATAGACTTAAAGTAATCCTGCAAGGATTTGATGCCTGCATCGGTTGTATAACTTTTTTCGCCTGAATCAAGTGCGGTTGAACCCTCCATGATCCGCCAATGATAAAGTACTCTTGGCACATGGACAATTTCATTGCCCTTGATGTGCGGCAAGCAACGTAGCAACAGGTCTTGATCCTGGCTGCCTTCCACGCCAATCCTAAACCCACCTATCTGTGTTATCAAATCCCTACGATAAACGCCCAAATGCGAAACGTAGTTAGTTGAAAAGAACATGTCAGGATTCCAATCGGATTTAAAATGCGGTTCGGCACGTTTGCCTTGCTCGTCAATTTTATCTTCATCGCTGTAGATGACCATTGCCGATGGATTTTCATTAATGGCTTCAACCATGTAATGCAAAGCATGCGGGGATAACTCGTCATCATGATCCAACAACGCAATAAAATCGCCTGTCGCCAAGGTCAGCGCGCTGTTGCTTGCAGCCGAGATGTGACCGTTTTGTTGACGGAATTCCACTTTAATTCTGGCATCTTGCTGAATATATTCTTCAAGCACTTGACGCACATGAGGTTTAGGAGATTTATCGTCAGCGATACACAATTCCCAATTCGGATAACTTTGGTTTATCACCGAATCAATTGTTTTGCGTAAAAATTCTTCAGGTGTGTTGTAAACCGGAACAATCACAGAAACTAAAGGCTTATAGGTAAATTTTTCCTGTGTTTTACGGATTTTGTCCAGGTTATCAAATTCCGGTTTTTCTATGCGCCGGATCCATTCGGAATACGCTAATCCGTTATTTTGGGCACTACCAATAAAAGTCCTGCTATAGGCTTTTTTCAGCATTTCTAAACGGGTGAACTGTTCCTTTTTAGCCTCAGCACCCAATTGCTGGATGATGGTCATCAGTGGTTTGCCTTCATAAGCCAAACTTTGTGCCTTAAGCCTCAGAAGCATCCTATGATAGGCAAATAGACTGTTTAGTCTGACAAAATTAAGATGTTTAACTGAGAATTTTGCCGCACACTCAAGTGGATCAAATCGAATTTGGCGTGGTACATCGGTAAATTCAAAGATGCGTTTGCATTCCTTACCAGAGACAAAGGTAAATTCCGTTGAGTAAGATTCGCTGAAACCGCCCGAATAATCAAAATAGAACTTTGCCTTGCCTTGGCTGATGTCCGCTTCTATGCAGACTTCAATCATATACCAACCCGGGCCCATTACTTGATCGTTGTTGGCAATTAAAAACCAAGGGTCTATATCATCGGAAACCCAGCTGTGTTCACCCTCTGCATCGAAAGACAAGCAACCTGCTGTATCAATAATGGACATATTGCCTTGCTGCACAGCCCCTAATGCTTCATAAGTCCTCGATTGCAAAAGCAAGACGCCGCTTAACACGGGGGCGGCAGCCAATTTCTTCAGTACAATTGAAGAAAGCTTAAAGGATGTTAGTAAATCACAAGGATCAAATCTAATAGCTTTGCAACGGTGCGGAATAAAAACAGCAATACGGTGGATACCGCTCTGCTCAATTGTAAAATTGATTACCAGCGATGGCGTAAAGCCATGACCAATGTCAAAATAAATTTGGATATTTAGAGGCTGGTTTATGGTTATTTTTAACTCAATTTCAGACCAACCTGCATATTTATGCCAAGGCTGATCTAAAACTAATAAAAACTGTGGATCATCGCCATGGGATTGCCACTCAGAACCTTCTTTACTTAGCTGTTGCAGCGGTAACAAACTGATGTCACCACCATATAAACCATTAAAGTTGTCGGTTAACAATCGGATAGGTTTCGAAAAATGCCAAGCAACAGATGATTTTATTAATTTATATCTAAAGTCGTCTTGAAGTTTTATACGATTGAATGTCTGTAAAGCAATCTCCTTATTATTGACCATATCAACCAATGAATGTATCTGCGCCTCCCTGTCGCGTACACATTCATTTAATCTTGCAATCTCTGATTCCATCAACTCAGCCGATCCTTTTAACTCAGACACTGATGCGTTTAAACTGGCTAAGTCTTTATGCAATAAATTGACATATTCACTATGTTGATCGGACATAATTTCTTCGCTAAAACTATTTATTTCGTTACTACTCATGCAACCACCCATTAATTTAGTATAGCTAAGACGCTATCTAACGAAAACATACTATTTATTAAAAAGACAAGCCAGTTTAAAATCTTACAAACATCAAAGTATTTAATATAAAATTAAATATTTGCTGAATAAGATAGGTTTATTTTTATATAAAAATGATTAATTTTTAAGCTTCTTTAAGCAGGGCATATAAATACTGACCATAGCTGTTTTTGGACAACAAATCAGCTAATTTTTGTAGCTGTGCAGCATCGATATAACCCTTTCTAAAAGCAATTTCTTCAGGGCAAGCAATTTTCCAACCTTGTCTGTGTTCAATAGTGGCAATGAAATTACCGGCTTCCATTAAGCTTTCATGCGTACCCGTATCGAGCCAAGCATATCCCCGGCTTAGCATTTCAACGGACAATTGGTTACGTTCCAAATAGATACGGTTTACATCGGTAATTTCCAACTCACCACGCGGCGAAGGCGCTAAATTAGCGGCAATATCGATAATTTGGTTGTCATAAAAATACAAACCTGTGACGGCATAATTGGATTTAGGCTGTTTTGGCTTTTCTTCCAATGATGTTGCCCGGCCTTCTTTATCAAACGCAACTACACCATAACGTTCAGGATCATGAACATGGTAGGCAAAAACGGTAGCACCTTCTGTTCGCGCCATAGCCCGTTCCAACTGGGTATGTAAGTCGTGACCATAGAAGATATTGTCACCCAAAACCAAAGCCGCAGGGTCTTTGCCAATAAATTCCTTACCGATAATAAAGGCTTGGGCAAGGCCGTCCGGACTAGGCTGTACCGCGTACTGCAAATTTAAGCCCCATTCGCTGCCATCACCCAACAGCTGTTCAAAGCGTGGCGTATCTTGAGGGGTTGAGATGATAAGAATGTCTTTAATGCCCGCCAGCATCAGCGCTGACAGAGGGTAGTAAATCATTGGCTTGTCATAAACTGGCAGCAATTGTTTGGAAACAACTTTGGTGACAGGATAAAGCCGAGTACCTGATCCCCCGGCAAGAATAATACCTTTTCTGTTTGTTGATGCAGAAACCTGTGAAGAGTCGGTGTTCATAGTAGCGGCGGTCATATTCGTTCCAGTATTAAATTTAACAAGTTTATAAAATGACGTAGTGGCCCAATTTAAGCGATGCATATTGCCCAATTAGACGGTGTTCTTACGATTCGAAAAAGACCAATAAATAAAGTAAAGGGCTTTACTGGCGATTGTGGCCCTAAAAAGCACAGCAAGACGAGTGCTTTTTAGGGTTTAAAAATGATAGCAGTGTACAAATTTTTACTAATAGACCCACTATAAGGGCAAGGTCACTTAAATGGCTATTTCATTTAACATTCTGACCACACCCATTTGCCAATGCGGCATAGTTAAACCAAATGTGTTTTCCAATTTCGCCATGCTCAAACGGGAGTTGTGCGGACGCTTGGCAGGTGTCGGGAACTGGCTGGTCGGAATGGGGTTGACCGCATCAGGCGAAACCTTAAGCACCACCCCTGCTTGTTCTGCAAACGCCAAAACAAACCGTGCATATTCAAACCAAGAAGTTTCACCCGCCGCCGCCAAATGATAGAGGCCAGATACTTGCGGGTTATGCTGGGCAAAACGGATAGCATGGGCAATGACATCCGCCAACAAATCAGCCCCGGTTGGTGCGCCAATTTGGTCATTGATAACATTCAGCGAATCCCGCTCTTTAGCCAACCGCAACATGGTTTTGGCAAAATTATTGCCTTTTGCGCCATAAACCCAGCTGGTCCTAAAGATCATGTGTTGGCAACCGGATTGGGCGATCAGCTGTTCGCCCCGCAATTTGCTTGCCCCGTAGACACCTAACGGCCCAGTGGCATCGGTTTCTTGCCAAGGCTGCTCGCCGCTGCCGTCAAACACATAATCGGTTGAGTAATGCACCAACCAAGCGCCACAAGCTTTGGCTTCTTTCGCCAAGACTTCAGGTGCCAAAGCGTTGATAGTATTTGCCAAGCCCAGTTCACTTTCCGCCTTGTCTACCGCCGTATGGGCAGCAGCGTTGACGATAACATCGGGTTTAAGCTGTTGGATTGTTGCTGCCAAGCCCGCCAAGTTGGTTAAATCACCACACAGGCCATCAGCAGCATTTCTGTCCAATGCAATCAATTCACCCAGTGGGGCTAGGGCGCGTTGCAGCTCCCAACCCACTTGACCATTTTTACCGAGCAGCAAGATTTTCATTAGCTGCGCTCCGAGTAATTTTTCTCTAGCCAGTCACGGTATGCACCTGATTGGACATTGGCGACCCATTCTGGGTTAGCCAAATACCAAGCCACTGTTTTGCGGATGCCAGTTTGGAACGTTTCGGCAGGTTTCCAACCCAATTCCCGCTCAATTTTTGTCGCATCAATCGCATAGCGGCGATCGTGACCAGGGCGGTCGGTGACAAAAGTGATTTGTTCACGGTAAGACTTACCATCGGCACGGGGACGGGATTCATCCAACAAATCACAAACGATATGAACGATGTCAATATTTGCCATTTCGTTCCAGCCGCCAATATTATAAGTTTCACCCACCCTGCCCGCTTCCAGCACACGGCGGATACCGGCACAATGGTCGCTGACATACAACCAATCACGAATTTGCTGGCCATCACCGTAAACAGGCAAAACCTTATCAGCCAATGCATTGGCAATCAGCAAAGGGATGAGTTTTTCTGGGAAATGGAATGGACCATAATTGTTTGAACAATTGGTGGTTAAAACCGGCATGCCGTAAGTGTGGTGATAAGCCCTAACCAAATGGTCACTGGCAGCCTTACTGGCAGAATAGGGGCTGTTGGGCTCGTAGCGATTGGTTTCACTGAATGGCGGATCATTTTTTTTCAATGAGCCATACACTTCGTCAGTAGAAACGTGCAAAAAGCGGAAATCGCCTTTATCGCTTTCGGGCAAGCCGTTCCAGTAAGTACGCGCCGCTTCCAATAAACGGAAAGTACCCACAATGTTGGTTTGGATAAAGTCTTCAGGCGAATGGATGGAACGGTCAACATGTGACTCGGCGGCAAAGTTAACCACGGCATAAGGTTGGTATTTGCTAAACAATTCGCTTACCAGAGCCGAATCGCCGATGCCGCCTTTAACAAATACATGGCGTCCGTCACCTTCCAGGGCCGCCAAATTTTCCATATTGCCGGCGTAGGTTAAGCAGTCCAAGTTGATGACGGTCGTATCGCTTTGCGCTAACCAATCATTAACAAAATTTGAGCCAATAAAACCAGCTCCGCCTGTTACGATAATCGCTTTATTCATAGTAGATATTCACTTTCAGTAAGTTGGAAGAAGTTCTTTTGCGAAATTGGCTAAGCTTGTGCCTACTGCGTCTTTAGCCGATAGCTCTGGGTTTTCGACAGGCCAAGGGATGTTAAGGTCGGGGTCATTCCACAACACGCTGCCTTCTGACTGGGGATTGTATTTGTCAGTACATTTGTAGGCGAACAATGCCGTTTCTGAGGTGACGACAAAACCATGGGCAAAACCTGCAGGAATAAAGAATTGGCGTTTATTTTCCGATGACAAAACCACACTGGCCCATTGCCCAAAAGTAGGTGAACCGACACGAATATCCAAAGCCACGTCAAATACTTCACCTTGCAAAACGTATACCAATTTGCCTTGCGGGTTTATTTTTTGGAAATGCAAGCCGCGTAAGACGCCTTTTCTGGAAAAGGACACGTTATCTTGCACAAAATTATCGGAGGTGACAGATGCGGCATAACGCTCCTGATTCCAAGTCTCCATAAAATATCCGCGTTCATCGCCAAATACTTTGGGTTCAATAATTACAACGCCTGGCAAATTTGTTTCAATAACTTGCATAGTTTTTCCTTTATTGGGATAGATAAAAGCAAAATAGCTTCAACGTAATGGCTAAGAAATTAGCGTAAGAAAATCCTCGCACCCAGCGCCATTTGGTAAATCATAGTAGAAACCTCTTTGAAAAGCTGGCGGTATTTGGCGTCCACTTTGGGCAGGACGAGAATTTCGTCGCCAGGACGCACGTGGGTGCTGCTAAACCAGCCGGAACTTTCTTCGGTGTCTTCAAAGCTACCGTCGCGATGGGCGATAACAATACGGGAGGTGTCGGCATTTTGGGAAAAACCGCCCGCCGCCTGGATGTAATCTTCAATATCCTTATTGCTGTCAAGTGCTACGGTATTAGGGAACAGCACCTCGCCACTGACCAGTACTAAATTATCGACTGACGGTATGCGCACGATGTCGCCATTTTCCAACAACAAGCCTTGCAAGTCGTCGGCGTGGCTTAGCATAATTTGTCCGGATGGCTCCAGTTTTTTGGCGCGATCCACCCATTGCAGCATCAGATCGGCTTCGGCTTTTCTGAGCTGTGATTCTTCGCTGGTGCCGGAGCGTACTGTCAACACACTGGCTTCCAATTTGCGCAAGGCTGTTTGCAGCATAAGCATCTGGCGTTCTTTGACGCTCTGCCGGAACAATTGCAGGCTTGCCTTATCAGCACGTTCAGAAAAACGTACTTTTTGCATGAGTGTGCCAAGACGGGAACCGTAAGGCAAAACATATTCTTGCGGGCTGAGGTGTTCGCCTTCAACGCGGACGGTGATCGTGCCTTGTTTTTTATCGGCGGTAAATTCCAGCTCGTCACCGCTAATCAAATTGACTTGGCTGGCTTGGTTTAACGGATAGTACTCGGTATTTTTTACCGTTCCGGTGTTGCGGACAACCCTAAAATGGGTCGCTTGCGCGGACGGCTTGGCCACTTTAATGACATCGGCAACTGAACGTGCTTTATCGCTAAACTCAAAGCGGTTGGCATTACCCGCCAAGCCCGAAACCTTGACGGTATGCTGGCGTGGTGAGATAAAAATGACATCGCCATCAGCAAGCTGCACCAAAGGCATGCGGCCTTGCAAAATAAAATCATATAAGTTGGCACTGGCGCGCACCTGATTGCCGCGCTTGACTTGCACGTTCAGGAAGCTACCGCGATTAAGGTCTATGCCACCGGCTTGATCGAGATAATGCAACAAACTGTCCATACTGGTGCCGCTATATAAACCAGGACGGTTGACAAATCCACCCACAAAAACCCGTACCGGCTGGGCAGCCGCAAGACTGGCATAGCTATAAACGTTAGCGCGGAATACTTGACGCACTGCCGATTCCACCAAGACCTGTAAATCTTTGTTTCTCGCACCCAAAACATAAACGGGGCCAACATGCGGCAAAAAGATGTTGCCTTTAGGGTCAACATTAATGGGTGCATCGTATTCGAAAGCCCCCCAGAATCGCACTTGAATCTGATCGCCGATAGCAATGGCATAGTCAGGATTAAATTGGGTGGCACCTGGGCGAGCAAAAGCACCGGTAAACAAATTAGCGCCAAAAACATCACTATTAAGGTTGGTGTTGTAATCGTATTGCTGAGGAGGAACGGGGTTAACAATAGCCGGTGGTGTCGGCTCGGTAACAGCCGGTGCGGAAGGTGCGATTGGCGTCGTGGTAACAGGCGCGTCTAAACCGAGGGCTTGGTTAATGCCAAACGGGTCAGTGACCGCAAAGGCGTTGGTGGTGATTAGACACAAAACACAAGTTTTCAGTAAAGGTTTGTTGATGGGTTTCATAGAGGTTAATCCTTATGGTCGCGAATAATGGCGGCGACGAGGTGCATAATGCCGGTTATCATGAGGATAGCCAGAATGAAAACGAAACTATTGTAGACGCGGCGTGGTTCAACAGGATATTCCGGCAAGGTAGGTTTTTGCAGGATAGCCATTTTTTTTAGTGTGCGCGAAGCTTCGTAACGACCCTGCTCAAGAGCGGTCAATGCAGTTTTGTAAATTTCTTGTGCGAAATCAGCCTTCATTTGCAGGCGTTGATATTCTTCAACCGTACGGTTGAGGGTTTTGTTGGTGGTTGAAGTCAACTTAGACCTTTCACGTGCCATTTGTTTTTCGATGGCGTCAATTTGCAGGTTCAACTCACGGATATTGGCACTGTTGGGCATTAGATAACCTAGCATACCGGCACGGGTCGTTTGCAAATCGGCAAGCTGGGATTCCAGATGGTTGATAATTGACGTAACGTTTTCGGTCGCATTTTCGGGTGAAACCAACTCATGCTTATTCTGGAAGTCGAGTACGGTTTGGCGTGCATCTAATGTCTCTTTGCCAATACGGTCGACTTCTTTTTCCAAAAAATCAACCTGTTCACGGGCGAGGTCACGGGCAAGCGTATTCATAAAGGTTTCGCCTTCACTGACCAGCATCGAAGCGATTGCCTGAGCCATTTTGGCATCAAAGCCTTGCGCGCGGATTACCAAAACCCCCGCATAATCATCAAACTCAATAGTGACGCGATCGCGGTAGTATTCGTAGAAGCCTTCAAAAGTGTCCGCCCTTAACCACAGACGAGACAAGAAGTCGTGGCTGCTAGCGCTGAAATGCTCTCGTAATTTGAGTTTATCGTCCAGTTTTTGCAGCATATCGGTGGACAGCAAATGGTCTCTCAGCAAAAACTGGTCAGCTTGTCCACCGGAATGCCCGCCTTTTAGCATCGCACTAATATCGGTGGAAGGAACTGAATTAGAATCAATGTCTTGAATGATGACATGTGCTTCTGACACATACCGATCAGAAGCGATGATGCCCCAATAGGTGGCAACAAGCAGCGAAGCAAACACCGCGACGCCAAAGATGAAGTTGCTTTTTAGTAGCCCAAAAAGAACAGGGCTTGTGGTTGGTTGGCTCATTTTGACAGGCTTTCTAAGTGGGCTTTGAGGGGAATCCGAACATCTAAGAAAACATCGGATCCACAAAATTAGATTGTAATACCAACTACAAAATTTAGAGGATGACGCGCGTCGTTTAACTGAAACTGTATTACTTAAATTAAATTTGGTTCAATTTTAAATGATCTTCGTTACTTTAAAATTAAAGGCAAAACGACTTCTTCAATTTTTTCTTTAGACAACGCACCACGCTGACGGTAAACAATCTGTCCATTGGCATTAACAATGACAGTAAAAGGCACTGCTTGGACATTATTACCCAGTTGCTCACCGAGTACAATGGCTTCATTACCGCCTAACAGCATCGGATAATTCACCTTACTGCCCTGTAAAAAAGCCTCAACGGCCCCTTTCTCATCCAGGGCAATGCCGACAAACTGTAAGCCACGCGCGCCATATTGGCTTTGTAAGGCAACAAATTCGGGAATTTCTTTACGGCAGGGCGGACACCAAGTCGCCCAAAAATTGATGACCAAAACCTTGCCGTTCCATTCCGTTATGGTGCGTTGTGTGCCGCTTACATCCGGAAAACTGAATACCGGTAAGGGCTGCTGTTCCACACTGGCGCCACTGAGTTTAAACTGGCTTTTACCGACAAACACGCCGGCAAGTAACGCCACCACTCCAAAAATGACAATTAACAGCATGTTTTTCATGACAAAACCTGTTGCAGCGTTGCAATGAAAGTATTGGCGTCTTGATAACCTATCACACGCAAATGCGTAATTTCTTGCTGGTCTGCACCAAAAAATAGCACACCAGGCGGCCCAACCAAATTAAATTTTGCCAATAAAGCTTGGTCGGCTTCCGAATTTTCCGTGACATCGGCCTGCAACAACACAAAACCAGCCAACGCATCCTTAACCTTAGAATCGGTGAAGGTATATGCTTCCATCTCCTTACAAGAAACACACCAATCGGCATAAAAATCCAACATCACAAACTGACCATTCGCCGCCGCTTCGGCAATGCGGGCATCCAATGCTTCAACACTGGTGACGCGCTCGAACACCAAACCTTGCTCCTTGACTTTAGCCGTTGCACCAACAACGCCATGCAAAGGTTTTAACGGATTGCTATTGCCCATGCTTAACCCTACCAGTAAAAGCAAACCGTATGCCAACATAGTCAAGCCCACGCCTTTCCACAGTTTCTTCCAACCGGAGCTATGCAGAGGCAATGGTTCTAGCGCATTCAAATAAACCGCCGGTACGATCAGCAACATGGCGTACAACAGCATGGTCACTTCTGGTGCAACCACACGGCTCAACATCCACACCGCCACCGCCAGCATTAAAACGCCGAATACCGCTTTGGTGGAATTTAGCCAATCGCCTGCCTTAGGCAGCAGTTTTCCCGCAGATGCACCCAGCAACAATAATGGCAAGCCCATGCCCATGCCCATAGCAAACAGCGCACTTCCGCCCAATAAGGCATTACCCGTCTGACCGATATAAATCAGTGCGCCCGCCAAAGGCGCGGCAACGCAAGGGCCAACAATCAGCGATGACAAAGCCCCCATGATGGCCGCGCCCCACAAGGAGCCGTCTTGATGCCTGACACTGGAGTTATGTAATTTGGTCTTAATGGAATTAGGCAAATCCAAATTATAAAAACCAAACATGGACAAAGATAATGCCATAAAAATACCACTGAACAACACAATAATCCACGGCTGTTGAAAAGTGGCTTGCAAATTACTGCCAAACAAAGCAGCCAAAACACCAAATAGCGTGTAGGTCACTGCCGATGCAACCACATAGCTTAACGACAGCATAAATGCCCGTGCAGTCGTGTGGCGATGGTGATGCCCGACAATAATGCCCGACAAAATGGGGATCATCGGAAAAATGCAGGGGGTCATCGACAGCAGCAAACCGAAGCCAAAGAAGCTCAGTAAAGTTGCCCATAAACTATCTTTGTGCAGCGAAGAAACAATGCGGTCTTGCTCGGATTGTGGTTTAGCTTTTTCATCCAGTGCTGGTACAAGCGCATTGACCGCTGGCAAATCCAATTTAACCTCGCTGCTCATCGGCGGATAGCAAACGCCACGATCCGCACAGCCTTGGTAAGACGCTTTTAAGGTAACCGTTTGTGCTGCCATTTGGCTGCGTTGCAAAGGTACAGCAAAGGCCAAGGTATTATGGAAAGTTTCCACTTGCCCAAACGATTCATCAAATTTAGGCTCGCCTCTTGGAATATCGTAGGCACCCAACTGCACGCCTTGGCTATCAATCAATTGCAACTGCACCTTTTCCCGATACAGATAATAGCCCTCGGCGATTTGCCAATTGAGCTGCAAATGGTTGCCGTCTTTTACCGAGGCCAAAAACTGAAAAGCTTGTTCCGGCTGCAACAATTCATCCTGACCGGAAATTGCTTTTAGACCAGGGATGCTTTTGACCAAATTGCTAAAGGCGCTGGCAGCCGGTTCAGGCTTGGCTTGCGGCTTCGGCTGTGCTTTAGGCGGCAAAACCACCTCAAACAGCTCCTTTTGCGGCGGATAGCAAACACCTTTTTCGGAACACCCTTGAAACTTAACCAACATTTGTACCGATGGGTTATCGGCAACATCCAACAAGGTCAGATCGATTATAAAATTGCCGTCATAGTGGTCAATATTGCCCAGCATCTCATCATGCTTGGTTTTGGCGGGTGGCAATTTTTCGACCACAATTTGGACGTACTCAGTTTGGGATTCAAACGCCAAACTGTTGCGGTACACCAAATAACCTTTGGCAAGCTGCCATTCAACTTGCACTTGGTTATTGCTGATGGCTTTTGCCGAAACCTTGAAGGCTTCTTTCGGCGGTAAAATGTCGGGGTTTTCCAAAGCCAAAACAGGTTGGCAAAAATAGGCCACCCAACAGAAGAAAATTAGTTTGACGAAAGGCATGTGTTAATCCAGTCCAGATATTCAGGCAAGCCGCGTTCGATAGGAACGGCAATAATTTCAGGGATTTCATAAGGATGCTGCTTAAACAAAGTAGCTTCGATCATCCGGTAATTCTCCCTACTGGACTTAATCAGCAACAGATGCTCCTGCACCATCTCGATCTTCCCTTCCCACTCGTACACAGAGGTCATGCCCGGCAAAATGTTCACACAGGCCGCTAAGTTTTTTTCCACCAGAAGACGCGCCAGCTTTTTGGCCGAGTCCTTATCGGGACAAGTACAGAAAACCATTTCGAAATCGACAGACATTGTTCAACCTACTCACTGTAAAACTGGATATTATCCTAGAATTTCGGGGCGAATGCCTTTATATTGTTCGGGATCACCCTATTGCAAAGAGCACCGCCATGAAAATTTTCCAACTGCTGTTCCTACTTGTGTTGATTGTGCCATTCGTAGAAATCTACCTGCTCTTGCAAGTAGGGGCCATTATCGGCGCATTACCGACCATTATCTTGGTGGTATTTACAGCTGTTTTAGGGTCATGGTTGCTGAAACAACAAGGCTTTGCCACCTTCCAACGTTTCCAAGCCAGCCTAAACAAAGGTGAAATTCCGGCTTATGAAATGATCGAAGGCCCCATTATTTTGGTGGGCGGCGCGTTATTGTTAACGCCGGGATTTGTTACAGACATGCTGGGCTTTGCTTGCCTGGTTCCGCCTTTACGCAGAAAAATCGCCCAGTATGTGATAGAAAATTTTCTGGTGGCGTCCGCAGGACAATTCCGCAACAGCGCGTCGCCCCAACCAGAAAATGTTTTGGAAGGTGAATTCAAAAAAGAAGATTAAATACCGAAAAGACCTACGTCCCTGTAGTTCTTCAAGACGGTTGCCTATTCTTCAGTAGCAGCTACTTCTGCAGTCGCAGCTTCACACGTGTTTTTGCCCAGACCGGAATAGGCAGGACACCAGCCGCTAAATCCAGTACCGGTGGCAATTAAGCCTATCAATAATAAAGGGATAGATCCCATAAAAATAGCGGCCACCAACAGTGCCGAACCGGCATAAAGACGGTACTTTTTTTCTTTATCGCCAATATTGTGTTCAAATTTGACCATGCGCTTAACATCAAAACTCATCTTAAAGTCCTCTCTTAGCTCGTTGTTGTTATTATCTTTTTTAAAGCAATGGCTTAATAGGCCATTGGGTAAAGAACGACAAATATACACAGCTCCCAAAATTCTGCAAGCGATAAAATACTAATGGATGTCACCGCAATCATCGAATCTTTGAACGATGCCCAACGCCAAGCCGTTACCGCCCAATCCAAAGCCACCCTAGTGTTGGCGGGGGCTGGCAGCGGTAAAACCCGTGTTTTGGTGCATCGCCTTGCCTGGCAAATACAGGTGGAAAATCTCCCTGCCCACAGCCTGCTCGCCGTTACCTTCACCAACAAAGCCGCCAAGGAAATGCGCGGTCGAATTGAAGAACTGCTGAAAATTTCTGCACAGTCCTTATGGATAGGCACCTTCCACGGCATCGCACACCGTTTGCTGCGCCGCCACGCGCTGCAAGCCAAATTGCCGGAAACCTTTCAAGTGATGGATTCCGCCGACCAATTACGCCTCGTCAAACGCCTGCAAGCTGGGCTTAACCTTGACGAAGGCAAATGGCCCGCCAAACAAACCCAATGGTATATCAACGCCCAAAAAGACGAAGGCATCCGCGCCAAGCACATGGACGACTTTGGCGACCCATACCATCGGCAATTGCTGGTCATTTACCGCGCCTACGAAGAACTATGTGAACGCTCCGGCTTGGTCGATTTTGGCGAACTGTTGCTGCGCGTCCATGAACTGCTGCGCGACAATCCCGACTTGCTGGCGTTTTACCACCAACGCTTCCAACATGTCCACGTTGACGAATTCCAAGACACCAACACCATCCAATACGCTTGGCTGCGCCTGCTGACCGAAGGCCGCGACAACCTGTTTTTAGTCGGCGACGACGACCAATCCATCTACGGTTGGCGCGGTGCCAAAATTGAAAACATCCATGCCTTCCAAAAGCACTACCCCAACCACCAAATCATCAAACTGGAACAAAACTACCGCTCGACCGGCACCATATTAAAAGCCGCCAACCAAATTATCAGCGTCAATTCCGGTCGCCTTGGGAAAAACTTGTGGACCGAGTCCGGTGATGGTGAACTCATCAATTTATACGCCGCCTTTAACGAACAAGACGAAGCCCATTTTGTCGTCGAACGCATCCGCAGCTGGATCAACGAAGGTGGCAAACACAGCGAAATCGCCATCCTTTACCGCTCCAACGCACAATCACGGCAATTTGAAGAACGCCTGATGACCACCGGCACGCCTTACCGCGTCTACGGCGGCCTGCGCTTTTTTGAACGTGCGGAAATCAAAAACGCCCTCGCCTACTTGCGGCTGATGTCCAACCGCCACGACGATGCCTCTTTTGAGCGCATCATCAACACCCCCACACGCGGCATTGGCAACAAAACCCTCGAAGACTTGCGCGGCATCGCCCGCGAACGCGGCTTGTCATTGTGGAGCGCGGCGATTGTGCTAATTAACCAAAAATCGCTCAGCGCCCGTGCCAGCAACGCCTTGACCGGCTTTTTGGCGCTCATCAACCAACTGGCTGAACAAGCCCACGGACAAGAACTGTTCGAACAAGTCAAATTGGCGGTCGAAAAAAGTGGCCTGCTCGGCTGGCACGAAAAGGAAAAAGACAAAGGCGAAGAAAAGTCTGAAAACTTAAAAGAATTGGTCAACGCCGCGCGGCTGTTCGATGCCGCCAGTTTGCCGGACAACGAAGAAGAAAAGCTCAGCGAACTGGACTTGTTCTTAAGCCACGCCGCCCTCGAAGCCGGTGATATGCAAGGCGATGCCGACGACGACTGCGTGCAACTGATGACCTTGCACTCCGCCAAAGGCTTGGAATTTAAACGGGTGTTTTTGGTGGGGCTGGAAGACGGCCTGTTCCCCTCACAACAATCCATCGACGACATCGCCCGCTTGGAAGAAGAGCGCCGCCTCTGTTATGTGGGCATCACCCGCGCCATGCGGCAACTGTACATCACCTACAGCGAATCGCGGCGCTTGTACGGACGCGAAAGCTACCCCAAACCGTCGCGTTTCTTAAAGGAAATTCCCGCCGAACTGATCCAAGAAGTCCGCTTGCGCAACAGCGTCAGCCGTCCGGCAGCCGTCAGCAAACCCAAAGAACCGCTCTTTGCCGCCGCCTCCAATAGCCGATACAAACTCGGTCAACGCGTCCACCACGCCAAATTCGGCGAAGGCATTATCTTGCAAATGGAAGGCGACGGCGCCCAAGAACGCGTGCAAATCAATTTTAAAAACGTGGGCATGAAATGGCTGATGTTATCTTTTGCCAGTTTGGAGGTTTTGTAGGGGGTGTATTTAAAACTTAAAAGCGATGAGTACAATCTTAATTGAATTCAGCTACTTAAAAAAAATGAGTCCAAAAACATGTTTTTGGACTCCACGAACCGCTGTATGGCTTTGAAGACTAAGCAAGAAACGATTGATCTGTTTCTAATCAACTCTGACGGCAAAACTCCGGCGCGTAACACAGCAGCAAACGCCGGAGTATAAGAACCGAAAAGCTTAAGCGGTTTCGTACATCAACTTAAATCACCACAAAATCGGCGTTGGTTAATGCCAAGTTTACGCCCATGATGGCAATCCTGACTGCCGCGCCTGCGCCGTTGCCGTCGGCATCGTAAAACAAGCCGCCAGTGCTGCTGTTGTATATCAGGTAATCATTGCCATCCAATGCCTTATTGCCGATCACT
>NZ_BAAHYJ010000007.1:0-151729 GCF_054657615.1 Methylosoma difficile
GGAGGACGACGGCGGCAATGCCAATTTGTCTGCGGCCCTGCTCACTTCCGCGACCCTGTCCGACGGCAATGAATCCTCATTGAAGGCGGTGGCCAACACCTTAGGCTTGTTCCGTTCAAAGCGGCATCATTTGGTTACGCGCATTTTTGAGCCGGACGATTTTGGCACGTTGTCATTGGTGTTGCCGGATGACAACGCCCCAACCCCTACCCTGCCCTTGGGCGACGATGCTTTTTCAAGCGATCCGCTTTGGATTCATTATGTGTCGGCCATGATTGTCAAAGCCGCCGGATCGGGCGGGCGTGTCCTCGCCTTGACCCTGTCTTACCGCGACACGGAAATGATTGCCGATCACATCAGGAAACATCACCCGGATTTGGCAACCTTGATCCAACAGACTGAAACTGACTCCCTCAATGGGCTGATACTGCGCTTTAAGCAAACGGAAGGTGCGGTATTGTTGTCGCCAGTGTGTTGGGAAGGTATCAACCTGCCAGGGCTGGTCAAAAATGTGGTGGTCACCCGAATCCCTTTTTCCCCGCCAGATAGCGCTATTGAGGCATTGCTGGCAGAATCCATGTTCAAGCGTGGTTTTTCCGCAGAAACCGTTAGGGCAACGGTTTACGGCATGTCGGTTATCCACACCCGGCGCAAGCTCCGCCAGGCCATTGGCCGCGGCATCCGCCAGAAGACCGATGTCACAAAAATCTGGTTCGGCGATAGGCGCATCCTCGCCCAAAACGGTAAGCTGAAGCTGGAGTCGCTATTGCCGACGCGGTTTGCGCCTGCCATTAGCCGTGCGGAGACATTCACGTTGGACGGTATCGAATCACTGCCGCTAAACACTAAAGCTGCACAAACCAACCCTTGGGTGATGAAAGAATGCTATTTATGAATCGGCAAACAGTGGATCAGTGGTTGGCTTGTGGTGTTCGGATTCTCTAAACCAATGCGGCGTTTCATTTCTGGCAAACGGCGCCATCCTCATTGCAAAGCTGAGCACAGGTTTCATTCCCATGACATGGGTAACCCCATAAAACGCCAATCAACAAAAGTGTCCAATGATTGGACACTTTTCGTATACGCCCACCCAGTTGAACAGAATGCCCGCTCCTCTGTCCTGCCCTTGCCCATCGTTGGTTATAATTTAATTATGACCAGACAAAAGCGGCATTGGGAATTTTGGGGAGTGGGCGGTCGGTAACGACCCATAAGCGACATTTAAAGTTTTCGCTCAATGTCGGCAGGGAATTAATGAGCTGTCATTCAACTGGCTAACGTTAAGTTAATAGGCTGGCCGTTTGGAAAACAAGTAAAGACCAAACACTGTTTTTTCCACTAATTTTCAAAATGGCTAAGTACGGCCAACCCTAGTTGAACGCAATGTTAAGCTGTTAAGTAGCCCACATATACTGAATTAATATTGGGTCACGAATGTATTAAAAAATTATATAAAGCCTAGATATTTAAAATTGTTTTTTAATTTATCTTCTGTATCAGATATAGGTATATTCCAAATTTGACTTAAATCAGAGCAAACATTAATTGCTTCCCAAGGCATAATTGGTTTTCCATTTAGCATGGTAAATGGCCCATCAGACTCAGGCAATACTAGATTTCTTGGAATTTTTGATATTAAATTTTTCCCATTATTGCTTTTTACCATTATAGGATTAATACTAAAAAAACACTTCATTTCAATAGCCTCTTTCAATTCTGTAATTGATCCAGAAAACCAATGAAGTACAGGCTGCCCACAATTAGGATATTTTTTTAATATTGAAAGAACCTTAGAAGCTGCTGCTCTAGAATGAATGCTGATAAGGCGACCACCTGCTTTTTGGCATTCTCTTATAGCAATATCAAAAATTAATTCTTGTTGTGTGAAAGATTTAGCATATCTGGATGAACCATCCAAACCAATTTCTCCAATAAAATTAGTTTGAGAGATTGAGGCCAGAAGAAGGTCTAATTCATTAAATTTTTCCGCAACAATTTCTGGATGTAGCCCAAGTGCTACTTGAATATTTTCATACCCAGAAAAGACTTTTTTGGTGGCGAGCCATGCACGGGGACTAGTGGTAACAGCAAGGGTAAAGTCATTTTCACTGTTTACTCTAGAGATAATTTCCAAAGCATTGGGATAAAGATCGAGATGTGTATGCAAATCGATCATAACACTTTGTTTTCTTTTAGTAAGCTTTCTATTTCATCAAATCCTTTTAAAACAACTCCTTCATAATTTTTTCGATCACTATGTGGAGCAAATGAAAGGTTTCCAGAAATGAAAGACTGGATGCCAAATTGCTTAATTCTAAGACATGCGATCACCATTGCTCCGACATCATTAGGTCCACGAGTAAGCCCTGCATAATTTAAGTTAGCAAATCTATATCCTTTAACCGTATTGTCAGTGATACCAGCTTTAAGGAATGCTGCTCTTCTCACCACGCAAGGTACACAACGCCCACAATGCAGATGACCATTTGATAAGTATTTTCCACAACTGGTTGAATCAGCGATTAATTCTTTTAAAAGTTTCTGGTCTTTACATTCAGACAGTAATTCTCCTTTTGTCTTAAACTGATATGGTGCAATCAGTTCCATATTCATTCCGAGGGCACACCAAATTTTTTGTATGCCTGCTAAATAAACTGGATGTGTTGTTTTTGTGCTGAAACTTCCCATGCGACCGGAATTTAGAGGTATGTTTAAGCTGATAAAACCATTTTCAGGAACATAAATAGGAACAGGATTATCATCTGATCTTGTAATAGCAGAAGCAGCTAACGCTGCAAATGCAAAAAAAATTATTGATCGGCCTCGTGTTGATTTCTCCGATTCCCCCTTGGGTCGATGTATCTTATGGCTCCATTGAAAATGAGTGTCTCCTGATTTAATTCGTTGAACATATTTTCTTTGAGTTTTCGCATCATCTCCCACAACTTGAGAAACAAATAAAGGGTTGTGCTTATCAGCAACTAGGTCAATAGCCCCTACCAAACTATCTACACCACCCGATAATAAGGAAACACAATCACCATCGTACTGCTTGATTTGTTTTGCACGAGGCGGATCAATACCACCGTCAAGAAAGGTCAGCTCCCAAAAATCTCCGGTTAAAAACCTCAGAGTATTTTCAAGGTCTTTTTTTACAGAACCCCAAACAGATGGCTCATAAAGATGAATAGTCAAATCAATCTGCCTAGTCCAGCCATCAACGCTGTTTGCCCTATTTAAAGAAATATCTACGGCTGCTACTGAAAGTGCAATAGTAGTGAAATCCCAAACAGCAATAGAAGGACAAAGCCCTGCTTGTTCAACCTTTTTTTTCAAATCAGGAGCAAAGTACCCTACATTTTCCAGACCTGAGTTTAAATATGCAGAAAAATATTTTGTATTAACCTCAAGTTGTTGAGGAATGAGATGTTTTGGAGCACAAATAACTTTTCTCATTGATCGTCCTCAAAAATCTCAAAAGTTCTGGTTAGCGCGGATTGCAGCAGTTTATTGAGTTCATTTGTAGATGGGTTGGATATGTCCTTTCTTAATTCCTGTATTTGAGCTGAAATTTCAGATTTAAGATATTCCTTCATATCATTCATTCGAGAAACTACTTCGCGCGATGAATATTTTGCACTTTCAAACAATTGGCCAATATCAAAATTGAGCCTGTTAAATGCTTCATTAGCTATAAATAGCTCCATAACTGTCCAAATACTATCATTATCCATAGCTAACAAATCAATATCTGGCTGGATAGTCAGAAGCTCAGAAATAGCCTGATTCATTGAATCTTTACAGGATTCTTCTTCCTGGCTTCCACCGATAGAAATTATCTGATTTATGATCTCATCAGCTATTTCGTATGCAGAGAGATTTTTTGCAGAAAGTTGGTTGACCCAATCTCTAACTTTCGTATCAGAACTATTCCGAATACCTTGAAGAAAATTAAAAAGACCTGCGCCAGCCGAAGTTGATGCCTTCATTCTGCCAGCAACATTTGATGCACCGCCCATTCCTTTTCGGGAATAGCTGCCTAATGCTTTCCGCAATGAACTTTTATCACCTGTTTCGGCATAATTTCCTAAATAGCGTCTCGCGCTTCCAAAACGTCCTGGGGGAGCAATGCCTAATGGTAGGTTTACAGATTCAATTTGTCGTGGATTTTGACTGGATTGTTCCCCACTGATTTTTTCTAATGGGGAACCTAACTCAGATGCAACTGAATTAAGCCAAGGTGGGTCAAAAGAAACACCCGATTTTGGGCCTGAGCTTGATGATGAAGTACCCATTAAGTATTACATTTTGCTGAGCTTATAGCTCTTTTAACCGGTGACGGGGAATTACTGTCGTTTTCCCAACGACTCAAAAGTTCCTTTGCCCATGCTTCATTTCTTATTTGTGGAATTAGTGGTGCTGGTCTTTTGGCTGCTGGAATTTCGTCAAGCATAGAAATAAACGATGCGGCCAGCTCGGGAAATGCTTTAGGCAAATGTAATGCTTGAATAATGGCAGAGGATTCCCACTGTTGATTTCTGGCTCTACGCTTCATTCGTGTTAGAATTTTGTCTGACTCAGTCATGTCAATAAGCTTAACTTTGGCAATTAATGGATTTAATATGCCTTGTGCAGTGCAAAGAGCTGTTAATAATTCCCTTCCTTCAGGGGAAAGCTCATCAAAGCTAGCGAGAGAAACTGCTTTATCTCTGCTTAGATAAAGCAGAGGACGTAAGTCAATACTTGCCAGCGGTGGATTCAATTTTAACCAGTCCATGATAAATGGAGTTTTCCATGATTCATGTTCAAACGTTAGCTCTTCATCTTTTGCGATTTTGTTTTCCAAATCCTGTAAAAACATTGGCTTGCCATCTTCAGTTTCACTAACTCTTTTAACGAGAAATTCAAATGCTGCTGCTGATGCACAGCGTTCAAAAAGTTGCAGCTTAACCAGTTCTTCGAAGGACACACTCATACCTTGAGCTTTGGCAACAGATTCACGAATGATTAAGTTATTTAAGAATCTTTTGATAAGCCTTGGATTGCCAGCAATATGATCAGATGTCGCCATAATGTTAGCTAATTGATCTGCTAAATCAATCTGTATAGCAAGTTTTGTTGCCGCATTACCATAGGCATTTTCAATAACTTTTTTTGTAAGACCACCTGACCATGATTTTTTTATAGCAGTACCAATTGCATCATGGCCTTGTTGTTTTTCTTCTTGGGTGATAATTCCACGACGCTGAGCCAAATCGGCCAAAAGCAGAATTAGATAACCTTTAACTTCATTGGTACCTAGCCTCGGAACTCTTAATGGAATTTGAATAAGTTTGTCAAAATAACTCGTTACCAGTTCATCACTAAGATCAATATTGCCAAAATGCGCCCTCACGGCATTGCGGATCATTTGTTCATCCGCAGCAATGATAAATGCTGTTTGAGGAATAAACAGTAACAATCTCATTGCCTCAAGTGTTGAAATCGCTGTATTAGGTAGGCAACGGTCTAAGTCATCGACAAGGATAATCAAGGTTAACCCAAGTTTCTCCAATAATTCCTGAAATAGTTCTCTAAGTGCAGCAATTTCTTTAGGAATAGATTTTTCTTCTTTTTCATCAAGGAGTTTTTTCAGTTCAGGTGCAATCTGAATATAGGACTCTTTAATATTAGAAATTTCTTCCCGACTCGGCATACTACTCTGACTGAATAATCCGCTTACAGCACCGATAAATGAACCTACTGGTCCAGCTATCGCCCCTCCGGTAATTACACCAGAGACTACAGGAGCTATAAACTTCGCCGTTCTTAACCAGCTTATGCGCTTAATAAATTCCTTCGCTTTTTCAACATAATCTTTCTTAGACTCAGCCTCTTCCATAATTTTATCGGCGACTTTCTGTAAAAGAGCCATTCGAGCATCATCGTATCCTTGATATAACCATGCGTTAAACTCGATAAAAATGTAATTTTTTTCACCATCGATATTTTTAATTGATTCACCAATCATTTTAACCAATGAAGATTTACCTACCCCCCAACTACCGGAAACTCCAATAGATACAGGTTGACCATTCCCATCTTTGATCATTTGAGCTGCTGTATCTGCAACAACTTTAAAATTCAATAAATCTTGCGTAGTTTCTATATCGTTCCACATGTTTATATTTCCTTTTGCGAGACATCAATGTTCATATAAAAGCTTTGCATAATTAAACACTTTTACCGATACTGAAAAGTAAGCGTAGTACATTTATGATTATAGCAACATCCTACTTTAAAAATTTGGTCAAGGATAATTGGGGTTATGCAGTTGGTAGACTTACTATGAAGATAGAACTGTAAAATAGCGTGGGAAATTTGCCAGTTTTAGCAAGAAAAGAGCATCAAAAGTTACCAGAAGAATTTTTTATCCCATTGTTTTTAAAAGCAAGTAGTCGAAAATAACTGGAAAATGTGACGCTGATAAGTGGCAAATATTGCAAGCTGTTTTACAACTAAAGTGTCCAATGATTGGACACTTTTCGTATACGCCCACCCAGTTGAACAGAATGCCTACTCTTCTGTCCTGCCCTTGCCCATCGTTGGTTATAATTTAATTATGACCAGACAAAAGCGACCTTGGGAATTTTGGGGAGTGGGCGGTCGGTAACGAACCTAAGTAGAAGTTAGCTAATTTAGCTTGATTGTCTGGTTTAAAGCCCAAAATGGTCATTTCTGTTACAGAAATGAATATTCTGAGTTGGGTAAGATCAACCTTCGATTAACTCTAATAATTATTAGACCAATAAGGTCTCTCTAAATTGACGACAATATGAAATACAATACGAACTCGGCTAATTTAAAGTAGGAGCAGATAGATGCCAGAAACGCACCAGACAATGAAAATGCCCGAATTGCTCCTGTTCGCGCGGGTATTTGCAATCTGGTTCATCTCAGCCGGTGTATTCCGAGTTACCTACTTTGCAGGGGAAAAATTCGTCCCTCTCCTAGCTGATGTTGATTGGGTATTTCAAGCAGCCGGGATTGCCGTTTGCCTAATTGTCTGCCTAGCTTACGCAATTATGCGTGATGCGTGTTCTTTTGTCGTTCGCATTGGACGCAGTCTTCGCTTCGATTTGTTCGCTTTCGCGCTAATTGGAATTTGGTCAAACTATTTGACGTCATCTTGGCTATTGAAAGTTCACGAACTCCTCAATGGAATGAACCCTTGGTGGGTTTCTACGATATTGGTTGTCTTACTTTTAGTACTACTATCGCCGATATGTATAACTTGTTTGTCTCGAATGAGACAGCCAGAGCCTCAGTTCTACTTCCTTGGAGACGACGAAATAGAGACCGATGAAGAAGACATCTTGCGAAACAAAGGGTTGGCTAAGGATTTCGCTGAGACAGTAATGGCTAGTGGAGTCCACTCGGGTCTTGTGTTTGGCATTGATGGGCCGTGGGGCATAGGCAAGACCAGTTTCGTCAATCTTGCGGAGCAGCATTGGAGGCAGGCAGGAGTCAATTCAGTAATCGTCTTTCGTTTTGAGCCATTGAGGTACGCCGCTGACCCCGACCTTTCGGAGCGTTTCATTCGAGACCTATCGGCAACCCTTCAACGGCAGGTGTATGCTCCTGAGTTCCGTCCAGCCGCATCTCGGTATTCACGGATGGTTAAGGGTATCTCAATTCTCGGCGTCAGACTGTCGCTTGAGCCTTCGAACGAGACAGTTGACGAACTATTAGAAGACATTGACGACCTTCTGAAAAGCATACGCAGGCGGGTTATCGTTGTCATAGACGACTTAGATCGACTTGAAGCCAAGACGGTAAACAATGTCCTATTTACCATCCGGCGGACATTCAAACTATCCCAGGCCACTTACATCCTGTGTTACGACACTGAAAACCTAGTAAAGGGGAAGGACGATGGGAGCAATGCACGAGAATTCCTTGAGAAGTTCGTGATGGTGAAATTAAGCCTATTTATTGATAGTTCGACGCTCAAAAACTTCCTGCTGACGGATTGGAAAGGCAACGAACATCGATTCCAAACTATTCCTTCCGACACTATGTTCAAGCTTTCCTCAATTCTTAGCGAGATGGCGGCGATTTTGGATGATAACAGCGCAGCTAAATACCTCCATCTAATTGGCGACATGCGCAAACTCAAGCGTTTCGTCAATGCTGTAATTCTGCTACAGATCGAAAAGACAGACTTAGATAAGACAGATTTCAATCGGCGTGACCTCATCAACCTGATACTTTTACATCTCAACTACCCCGGCCTGTTTCGAAAAATCTATACAGAGGAAACTGAAGGGCGATCGGGAATGTTCTCAGTAAATCGTAGTTTTGAGGCGGGGAAGTTGAGATTTAACAACGCAGATGAATTCGAAAGTGTGGTGACAGAATTACCTGAGCCGACAAGTCAATTTTTGTTGCGGCAGCTTTTTGATGTGAAAGTGCTTGAAATTGAGGATACGTTCGTTACTGTAAATGAAAGCGTTCTAAGCTCGCGTGCCTGCTTCAATTCGGAGCAGCACCGGAATCTTGAAAAATATCTGAAGTTAATTGTCAGGTTTGCCAAGCCGGAGTCGCGAGAGACGTTCAAGCTGTACCAAAACGCCGTCGATCGCGTTAAACAAGGTACTTTGATTGCTTCCATTTTGGAAGGTCCAGATTTCGATCTGCGGGAAAGTGAGTTGTCCCATGATCAGTTTTGGCGTGTTCTGGTAAATCACTCCTATGACTTTACACAAATGATCGCCGAAGATGCTATTAATACACTTGGCACGTATCTTCCACGGTATTCATTTTTTGGCACTAATTATCGTGGACTGAGGCAACAGTCGATCTTCTCCCTTATCCTACTGCTCGAAAGTGTAGGCTGGGGGCGTACTGATGGACGTAGACTACCCAATACACGAGAGAACGTAGTCGAAATTGCTCAGCGCATTTATGGGGAAGCAGCTTATGCAGGTAAAGGACTCATTCATCGGTTGGTGTCTGAAGAACGGGGCGTACTTGGTTGGTACGACCTGATGCTGTTCAGGTTTGGATGTTCAGCTGATCGACAAGGGCAGATATACAACGTTACTACCGCTTTGATCGTTCACGAGGATATGAGTGCACCAACAACCGGGTCCGTCTCCTTGCTTGCATTGAATGGTATGCGACCTCTTTCCCAAAGAGTGTTCAAGCTTTTTCGAGATAATTATATCAAGCCTAGACGAAACTTTCTTGCCGAAGTTGACAAGACACCTGACATTGCTTTCTTCGGAGATTCGGAAAAGTGGGTGAAAGAGCACAGTAAGCTGGAAGAAGGGGGAGTTCAAAAACTAGCAGATCAAGTATTGGCTGCCCGGTCAGCTGTAAAGACTTTTGTCCTCTATCAACTTGCCAATGGTGATCAGCCCACAGATTCGGGTGTAGGTTGCGGATTGTACGATGAGTCAGGTAATGGTGACTCTGGAGGTATTAACGTCAACATGAATCAGTACCTTTTTGATATATGCTTTAATCCGTCGGTCAGCGAGGACAACATTTACCATTTTGCAGACCACTGTTTGAGAAACCTGAGCAGCGGATTTTGGGCTGGTTATGAGGAAGAAGGATATGTGGCTACGGAGACGGGCTTAGCGAGCGGACTCGATACGGCTAAGCTGAAGAATTATTGGGCTGAGTTCGGCCATCTGATAAAGGAGAAAAATCTGCCAAGTATGGATAGACGAGTTGTGACATGGAACTATACAGCAACGTATACCAAACATCTGCCAAAGGTGTTTGACTTGCTTGACAAGATGGCAGGTGTTCTTGGATACAACGTATAATTCCTGGCTACGAATTCACACGCCTAATCAATGCGTGAAAGTGGACTCAAGTCTTGAGATCAAAACTTTGGGTGCTAATAAACAAAAGGCTCTAAAGTTTCACGGGATTTAAACAGTCTATTGAGTACCAAGAATTTTAACAGTGTCTTATTTTGAGTTTCATAAACGAACATCTCTGTAACTCTTAATTTTAACGGGTTAAAGAGGGCTAAATAGGTAACATAGCAAGTAAATCGTACAACGTATCATGAACCTGACAAATAATAAGTGAAACTTTGTAAGCGTACAACGAAGTATTTTTGGAACATTTGTGTAAGTATTATTGGAACAATTTACAGAAAATGGTGTTGCCAATGGTAAAGATGCGCCATGTCCAAAATTCACCGATTTTAGTCTCGGCATATCATTATGATTCATAAAACTTTCTTTATTGTTTTATGGCCATTGCGAAGTAATATTGGAACTTGTTTGTAAATTGCGAAGTATTATTGGTACTTTTTGCAGAACCGACGGGGAGCGGCCAAAACCGGGGGTAAATTTGCCTGAATTCTGTAAAGAGACGTTATGCGATTATAAAGCCTGTTGGGAACTGGGAAGAGTCCTTTGTGCTGTTTTAAATGGCGTTTTTGGCAATCAATTTAATCGCTGGTACCAGATAAGCCAATCCAACAAGAAAATCTAAATGACCTCAGCGGGCTGCGCAGTCCAATTGAATTTGCCCACGATTTTGGCCGCCCCCTTATAAATGTTCCAATATTACTTCGCAAGCAAACATATTATAATTGGAACAATATTAATATTTACTTTCTTAACCCATTGATTTTAAATAGTCGAATTAGCCTATTCGTAGTTCCAATAATACTTCGTTGTACGACAGTCGATTGGATCAAAGGTTGCCTTAACTATTGAATTGGATAGTGACCCCGACGGTCGGGTGTTGGCTGCTATGGATAGCTATCCATAGAGGACATTAAATGACAGTTGGCCTAAAGTCTGCGAATGAGTACCTATAGCTGTTTGCGGGCATCCAGCATCCACATTCGGGCGGAGTGAAAGTAACATAAGCAAATATTTATATCCCCTGATGAAAAAATGGCTCTAAGGTTTAGTTCAGCCCTTTCCATATCTCCCCTGTTTCAACAACTTCGATAAATCTTTTCGGACAGAAACCATTTGGGAACAACTTATCGTTCATCCCTTCTAGCAACTGATCGAGGGGAAGCAATAGTTGACGTTCATCTCGCAGTATAACCTGCAGCGCTTCCAGTGATACAACAAGAAAGCCGTCAATCTTTTGCTGATCACATTCGATGGAGGTATCGACAATCCAGGCTTGAAATTCCTCTATTGTGTTTACGTTATTACAACCTAATCTTGTTCTCAGTTGCTCATCACTTGCTAAAGCCTCTAATACAGCAGGCTTTTTTCGTTTAAGTTGCCTTGCAGCCTTACGAAGTGTATTGGTTTGATGTAGCCAGACCTCGTGCCGTGTTGATCGAAGGTAACCGGACTTCACTTCGATCAGAAGTATCACTCCGTTGCAATGACAGATTAGATCGACTTCTCCAGAATCTTCTTGGTTTGAACGTTCAGGTTGATAACCTACCTCAACAGCAAAACCACATTTTCTCAGCAAATTGGCTAAACGCCATTCGATTCGCCGTGTTTCACTTATTTGTCCCGATCTTCGGGCGCCGATCCGCCGCAGGTTATTAACTGCCGCAGTTAAATTGTTCTGCTGGGCAACCACCCAGGGAAACTGGAAGTTGTAGTGTCCGATTTTGTAAAAGGGTCTCTCGTATAGCGTTGGAAGTGGCAATTTAGGCTGTTCTTTAAGGCCATTAGCAAGTTCTTTTAGATCGCTTGTCCAAAATTTCAGGATTGCTTTCGCAGCTAAACTGCTGCCCTTAGGATATTTGTCGCAAACTGTCCATCCGGTAGTCCTTTTCACTTTTGCATCTTCGTCAGACCACGTCATCGGAAAACGGTTTTCTCCCTCGACCAATCCACGAAAAGCTAAACGACTCAAAGCTTTCGCGACGATACCGGAACTAGCGAAATAATCTTGGAATGGTTTAATGTAAGCACTTTGAAAGAAAACTGAATGTAATTCAATCGATAACAATGCTTGGAAAAGCTTGGCACTAAGGCCTTCTGGGAGAGCAATTTCATCATCCAAGCCGAAGATTTCTTTCAAATGAAGTTCACTTCTGATGGCTTTAATGTAGGCCTGGACATTCAGTTCATGATTTTCTTTGCTGCCTATCTGAATATCCTCCATTCCACGTTCAATGAATTCAATCATTCCCCGATTCATCCAGTAGTTCCATAGTGCCTGGAATTTACTTTCGGTACGCTGCCAGGCTAGGTGACCGTTCTCTGTCTCGTTATAAATGACCGACTTTCCTGGTTTGAGCTGATAGCGACACTCAGGGTCAAAGCAAAACCAGTCAATCGAATCCTCATAATCCATCCGCTCTTTCGTTGCGGCAATCAGAACTGCAATGGCTTCAAGATTGTTTCGACATTCATCAGTAATTGCTGGCGAAGGAAAAATAATTGGCGAAAGATGTCTCTTTAATGCCTGACCAAGACGAGCTTCATTGAGATTAAAATCACTTTGATTGCAGCTTTTTAGTTTGTTGGAAATGATACGGCTATAGACACGCCATTCATTTGCTTCTGAATTTGTAGGAGCACCCGGTATTAGTTGCTCATAAGCAATTACACTCAGATAAGAAAGGGTTTCAATCAATGAAAGATGGGCAAGCTGATTTTCAGCAGAATGGATTATTTGGTCGAACGGCTCAAGTTGAGCCAGCAGGCGATCACACACTCCAACAAAGATGCGCCATTCATCGCCTTCCAGCCTTTGTCTCAGAGAATTCCAAGTCAAAGACTCGATTCGTGTAAAAAGTTTGGAATAGCGGATCGCCCATCTAAGATTATCGGGAGCGAACTGGGCGAGATGTTCTAACAAATCAATAGAAATAGCGCCTTCATGACCCAAAATACGGCTTAATGCCAAGGTGGATAGTGTTGACGCCTTGACAATGTGTGCTTCTCGCCAAAAAGGAGCAGCGGCTAAACCGGACGCACGATCAAACCCCGATAGCCCTTTTGTAGCTGGTCGCTGATCTAAAAATTGGTGTATACATTCATCCATGGCCTCAATATCGTTGGTTAGCTCCCGTTGATATGAGAAAACGGCCTGATAGTGCTGCAGACATTGATTGGCTTTGATCCCTAGTTCGAACAAATTAATTTCCTAAATAATGCATTCTTGAGGTGAAAGATATAAAGCTGAATTTCGTCTGTTTTTCGATTGTAAAAAAATCGCTAATTAACGCAGGCTAGGCAATAGAATTAGTCGAGTATTATCAATTCGCTAATCGTATCTTTCTTCATGTTATATGAAATACAGCTACTTTTTATCCTAATCAACAGTCGGCTAGGATGCAAATCGGTCGTTCCAATAACAGTTGCAAGAGACAAGTTTGAGTCGTTAACGGACCGATAGGTGGGAGGTGTCCGTCCCATTGTTGTACGGCTCTGTAACTATTTGCGACAAAACCCGTTCAAGACAGGGATACGGCGGCCTATGAGGTTTTGTGCCTAACCCTCCCAAAAGCCACTAAACCTGAAAGTGGCCTATTTGGTAAGAGGTCTGCACAATAATGGGCTACGTGTTTAGGTGTTTAATTTTTCTTCCAGCTCCTGTTGGCTCAAATGCCTGACCGCTTCGCCTTTGACCATAAATATCAGGTGTTCACACAGGTAACAGGCATGGTCGCCTATCCGCTCCAATGCCCTGACCGCCCAGAGGACATGTAACGTCCGGGTGATGTTGCGCGGGTCTTCCATCATATGGGTAATCACTTGCCTGACTATGCTGGCATATTCCTGGTCGACTTTTTCGTCCATGCCGGTAATCACCGTGATGCCATCTATGGACATTCGGGCAAACGCATCCAACGCCCCATGCAGCATCGCCTTGACCACGTCGGCCATGTGCATCAATTCGTGGTATTGGTCATGCCCGGCTTCCGTGTAGGACAATTTGATGGCCATTTTGGCTATCCGTGCCGCATGGTCGCCCGCGATTTCCAGTTCGCTGATAATCTTGATGATCGTCAGCAACAGCCGTAAATCAAATGCGGTGGGTTGCCTTAAGGCGATGATCTGGGTGCATTCCCTATCAATTTCCACCTCCATGGCATTGATCTGGCTATCCTGCCTGATGACACGTTCGGCGACTTCCACCTCATTGGTGGTGATCGCCTGGATGGCCAACACCAATTGTTGTTCGACCAATCCCCCCATCACCAATACCTTATTGCGCAGGTCTTCGAGTTCCGTATTGAACTGCCGTGAAATGTGCTGGCCTATTTTACTGTCGTCCATCATTGTCCTTTTGGGTTCGGTGTCATGTTGCCGCCATTTGGCGCAACGGTATTGCCTTATCAACGGTTCGCTGGAACCCGCTTAATTCGGATCAGGCATTAACGCTGGCGTTATTGACGCGCAACCTCAACTCCTTGCCCGGTTTGAAACGGATCACCGGCCTCGCTGGCAATTCCACAGGCTCTCCCGTTTTGGGGTTCCGGCTCAGACGCGGTGGCCGTAGGTGCCGCGTGAAACTGCCAAAGCCCCTGATTTCAATGCGCTCACCTTGCATGACCGCTTCGGTGAGGGACCTTAACATGCACCCCACGCTAAGTTCGATAGCATCGATTGTCAAGTGCGGTTGTCTTGCGCTTAACTTTTTTACTAGGTCTGATCGGTTCATGGATAGCATCCTTGTCAGCTAAAAAGGGCTATTTTAACAGCTACGCTGGCATCCGCCTTAGTTTGCCGATATGTCACTCATGATGTGGCTACAGTCGACCTTACACACCGCATATGTTATGCGGCATAAGGGGACTAGGATTGCACTTCGGAGTTGAATCCACGAATACTTTGACAGCCTCCTTCGTATTTAAGACATTCTGGCAGCCATAAAAAGCATTGCCCCTGTCTGCTTTTGCCATCAGTTCCGTTGGGCAAATTATTTCTTTGGGCAGCGGAAATGAAATAGTTTAGCCAACGTTGATAAGAAAGCGGGTCATTTGAGATGGTAAAACCCATGTTGCCGTGAAACGCCACTGAACCGATGTAACTCAGCTGTTGCGGCAACGCCCATCCATAGCGGCAATTCGGCTATAATTCCGCCTACCTAAATACCAGACACCCCAAACTAGCTTTGTCCGTTTCTATAGGGCTTTGCTGTTTTATTGTTTTTATCATGCCACCTTGTTTTCACGATGCGCAAATCCCTGCGTAAAGTGAATGTGGCAGCTGATTGACAGGGGGTTGGTTCAACCCATTAGCCGTTCTCCTCCATGACCCAAAACACCAACAACCTCGCCGCCTTTATCTGGTCTTTAGCCGATTTGCTGCGCGGTGATTTTAAACAAAGCCAATACGGGCGCATCATCCTGCCGTTCACCCTGCTACGCCGCCTCGAAGGGGTGTTGGAAAGCACGAAAGAAAACGTGCTGGCGCAAGTGGAAAAAGTCCAAGCCATGAATTTGCCTGAAGAGGCACAAGAGAAATTGCTGTTACGAGCCACGGGCGGCCTGTCGTTTTACAACACATCCAAGATGGACTTATCCAAACTCGGTGAGGCGGGCATTGCCGCCAATCTGGAATCGTATCTCCAAAGCTTTTCCAAAGACGCGCGGGAAATCTTCGAACATTTCAAATTTGCCGATTTCATCGCCCAACTGAACGATGCTAACTTACTCTATAAAATCGTCCAAAAAGTGCGGCTGACTGACTTAAGCCCGCAAGCCATTTCCAACCACGACATGGGTTTGGTGTTTGAAGAACTCATCCGCCGTTTTGCGGAAAGTTCCAACGAAACCGCTGGTGAACATTTCACCCCGCGTGACATCGTGCGCCTGACCACCTCGCTGGTGTTCATGGAAGACGATGACGCATTGACCCAAGACGGCATCATCCGCACCATCTACGACCCCACCGCAGGCACGGGCGGCTTTTTGTCATCGGGCATGGAATACGTCCACGAACTCAACCCGCAAGCGGTGATGCGGGCTTATGGGCAAGAACTGAACCCGGAGAGCTACGCCATCTGCAAGGCCGATATGCTCATCAAAGGCCAAGAAGTCAAAAACATCAAACTCGGCAACACCTTATCCAACGACCAGCTTTACGCCGACAAATTTGATTACATGCTCTCCAACCCGCCGTTTGGTGTCGATTGGAAAAAAATCGAACAGGACATCAAAGACGAACACACGCAAAAAGGTTTTGATGGCCGTTTCGGTGCGGGTCTGCCGCGCGTTTCTGATGGTTCGCTATTATTTTTGCTGCATCTCATCAGCAAACTACGTGATGTCTCTGACAACAACCAAGCGTCCCGTATGGGCGGCTCACGCATCGGCATCATCCTTAACGGCTCGCCTCTATTTACGGGTGGTGCGGGTTCCGGCGAATCGGAAATCCGCCGTTATATCTTAGAAACCGATTTGCTCGAAGCCATTGTCGCCCTGCCTACAGACATGTTTTATAACACCGGCATATCGACGTATATCTGGATACTCTCCAACAAAAAAGCCCGCGCCCGCAAAGGCAAAGTGCAACTCATCAACGCCGTCAATCTCTGCGGCAAAATGCGCAAATCCTTAGGCTCCAAACGCAACGAAATGGACGACAGTGACATCGCCACCGTCACCCGCGCCTTCGGTGACTTTATCGCCATTGATGCCTGCGAACTGGACAAACCCGCTGAACCCAAAAGCAACCGTGGGCGGCAATCTAGCAACGCCAAAACCGAAGCCCCGAAAACCTTCGCCAGTAAAATCTTTAATACTTACGCATTCGGCTATCGGCGCATCACCATCGAACGCCCCTTGCGGGAATCCTTCCAATTCAGTGACGGGCGCATTGACGGGCTTCGCTTTGCCGCAGGCTCCTTAAACGCCGCCATGCAATGGCTGTATGCCGAATACGCCACCGCCGATAACTGGACAGATGCCGAAATCTGCCCCCATTATGGCAACTTAAGCCAACACGAAGACACCATCCGCAAACACCTCAAAACCCACTTTAGCGAACTCAAAGAAAAACAAATCAAAGACTTGTTAGCACGCGACACCTGGACAAGCCAACGCCAATTGCTGCTAAAAGCCCGGCTGTTGCAACAGACCCTCGGCACGGCGCAACACGATGACATAAACTGTTACGATGACTTGCTAAAAACCGCCTGCACAACCGCCGCGCTGGGCTTGGATGCCAAAGAAAAAAAACAGCTCAAAGACGCGGTCAGCTGGCGCAACCCCGAAGCCGAAAAAGTCATCAAAAAAATCCACAACGGCGCCGCCAACCCGCTGTATGGTTTGTTCGCCGTAGATGGAAAAGTCCTCGAATACCAAGCCGACAGCGAATTGCGCGACTACGAAAATGTCGCCCTAGACCCCAGCCAATCGGTCAATGCCATCAACGAAGCCTATTTCCGCAAAGAAGTCCTGCCCCATGTATCGGATGCGTGGATAGATGCCAGCAAAAAAGACCACAAAGACCAAGAAATCGGCATTGTCGGCTATGAAATCCCCTTTAACCGCCATTTTTACCAATACCAACCGCCTAGGGATTTGGCAGAAATAGATGCCGACTTGGATGCCGTCAGCGCCGAGATCATGAAATTATTGCAAGAGGTGCATTCCTGATGCCGCCCAACACACACTTAACACAAAACAGCGACTACAAACGCTGGCTTAAAGACCTAAAACAAAAAGTCGCACAGACCCAAATCAAAGCCGCCGTTAGCATCAACGCCACACTGCTGCAATTTTATTGGGAATTGGGCGAAGAGATTGTACTAAGACAGGCGCAAGCCAGCTGGGGGGATGGTTTTTTAGCCCAATTAAGTAAAGACTTAATGGCTGAGTTTCCTGAAATGAAAGGTTTTTCTAAGCGCAACTTAGAACAAATCCGCAAATGGTACCGCTTTTGGTCAACGCATCCGGCAATTGCGCAACAACCTGTTGCGCAATTATGGCAAATCCCTTGGGGACATAATCTCGCCATTCTCAGCAAAAGCCAAAGTCATGATGAAGCCAGTTATTACGTGGCTAAAACCCAAAAACACGGTTGGAGCCGCAGTGTGCTCATCCATCAAATGGAGAGCGGCTTGTGGCATCGGGAAGGCAAAGTGCTCAGCAATTTTGACCAAGCTTTACCCTCGCCACAATCCGATTTAGCCCAACAAACCTTGAAAGACCCCTATATCTTTGACTTTTTGGCGCTCACCGACGAATACAACGAGCGCGAACTGGAACAAGGGCTAGTCAACCACATCACCCAATTTTTATTAGAACTAGGCGCAGGTTTTGCCTATGTTGGCAAACAAGTACCCATACAAGTTGGCGAGCGCGATTTTTACTTGGATTTATTGTTCTACCATATCCAATTGCATTGTTATGTCGTGATAGAACTTAAAGCTATTGATTTTGAACCAGAACACGCAGGCAAACTAAATTTTTATATAAAAGCCGTTGATGAATCGCTCCGCCAAGAAGGAGATCAACCCACCATCGGCATCCTACTCTGTAAGAACAAAGACAAGCTGGTGGCAGAATATGCCCTAAGCGACATCCAAAAGCCCATTGGCGTATCGGAATACCAACTGACGCAATCGCTCCCGCAAAACCTGAAATCCAAGCTGCCCAGCATTGAAGAGCTGGAAAATGAATTGGGCGGTGGGTTATGAAATATCGGGTTTATTCTGAGTATAAGGATTCCGATATTTCCTGGCTTTGTGAAATTCCGTTGCATTGGAAACTCAATAGATTTAAAAACATCTTTCAAATAAGAAAAAGGATTGCAGGAAAACTCGGCTTCGATATTCTTTCGATTACTCAAAAGGGAGTAAAAATAAAAGATACTGAAAGTGGCGATGGTCAGCTTTCAATGGACTACTCGAAGTATCAATTAGTCTATATAAACGATTTTGCTATGAATCACATGGATTTGTTAACCGGATTTGTTGATCTTTCAAAATATAATGGAGTAACGAGTCCTGATTACCGCGTTTTCTCACTTGAAGATAAAGACTCAAACAAAAGGTATTGTCTTTATTTATTGCAGCTTTGCTATATAGCCAAGATATTTTATCCATTAGGGCAGGGAGCGGCGAATATTGGAAGATGGAGACTCCCAACGGAAGCCTTTAATGAGTTTATTGCACCATCTCCTCATTTAGATGAGCAAGAAAAAATCGCCAATTTCCTCGACCACGAAACCGCTAAAATTGATGCCCTGATTGCCAAACAACAGCGGCTTATCGAACTGCTAAAAGAAAAACGCCAAGCCGTCATTAGCCACGCCGTCACCAAAGGTTTAAATCCTGATGTGCCTATGCGTGATTCTGGGGTTGAGTGGTTTGATGAATTGCCAAAACACTGGACGGTGGGAAAACTGGGTTATTATTCATCTATTTCAAATGGCGCAACGCCATCGAGAGATAATCCTGCATATTGGGAATCAGGAACAGTAGGATGGCTAAACAGCTCAAAAGTTAATGACATCTATATTCAACAAACAGACCAATTTATAACACCCCTAGCAGTTAGCCAAACAAGTGTTAAACAAGTAAAACCAAATCATCTTGTTATTGCAATAACTGGAGAAGGGCAAACTAGGGGGAGAGTGGCTATTTGTAAAATTTCGGCTACGATTAACCAACATCTAGCTGGAATTTCGATTAATGATGAATCGCTACATCACGAATATCTTTTTTATTGGATAACAAGCCAGTACGAGAGAATTAGATTTGAATCTTCTGGAGCAGGTTCTACTAAAGGTGCAATAACATGCGAAGATATAAAATCTTACTGTTTGCCAGTGCCACCTTTAAAAGAACAACAAGCGATTATTTCTCATATTGTCGCTATAAATAAAAAACTTGATTTGTTAATTGATCTTTCTGAAAAACAAGTTTTCTTATCACAAGAACGCCGAACCGCCCTAATCTCCGCCGCCGTCACCGGAAAAATCGATGTCCGCGATTTCAATACCGCAGGCGGATGAAATAGCGAAACCCGAATCCCGTCAAAAACATTGTGCCAGCTTGTCTGAATCATCAAAATCGACCTAAGAACGGGCAAACTCCTTAATCCTGTCACACCGCTCATAAACCTAGCAAAGCAGTGAACTCATGACCCAAACGGATGAAAACAAAAACGGTGTTAAGGTAAACAAACATACGCTGCGGACATTAATGGCACTGCCTTTAGCGATTCCTGATTATCAACGCCGTTATTGCTGGGGTAAAGAGCAAGTGGCGTTGTTATTGGAGGATATTGAGGCCATGCTAAAAAGCAAGGGGCAACCACCGTTGTTTTTAGGCACGGTTATTTTGCATCAGGATGACGGCAAAGCGAATTTGGTTGATGGTCAGCAACGTTGTTTAACGTTGGCTCTGTTGTTAAAAGCCTTATATGAATTCGCATCATCCAATGAAGCCCCCGCACTGGGCTTGATGAAGGCCCATTTTCCGGATAGCCAATCACAATATTCCCTAAAGGCTAATTACCAACACATCCATTCTTATTTGAATACTGTGCAAAAGCGCGATTTTAAGGCCATGCTCGATACTTTATGGGACAAAATGGAATTTGTGGTGATTTCTATTGATTCGATTGATCAGGCCTTTGCCTTTTTTGACAGCCAGAACAGTGCCGGTAAACGGTTGAGCGATTTTGATTTGCTCAAAGCAAGGCATTTGCGTGGCATTGTCTCTGATCCTGCGGTTGGTATGGGCTGTTCTTACCTTTGGGAACGCTACGAAAAGCAAAAAGTGGGTAATGGCCAACGCCTTGCCTATTATTTGACGGAACAAATTTTAGCCAGAACACGCATACGCCAACGTAAAAAAAATGTGGAAAGTTTGCAATTGGCACGTGAGTTTGCGGTGCGCACATCTGCAAATAGCATGAAGATTGCACTTTCACCTCCTACGGCAGTGGCTTTTTACCGTGATTGGCAAGTGCAACATCTTCCGAATAGCTTTAACACCGTCCCGTTTGAGTTTTCTACTGAATTAAGTGCGTTTAATAACAGTAGCCTAGTGTATAAAACTGGCGATGTCACCCAGTTGCCCTTGCAATTAAACCAACCCTTAGTGGGGGGTGAGCAGTTCTTCTTTTATGTCGCTAAATATACCGAATTGTATCTACGTTATTTCCCTGTAGATGTTACCGAGCCGGATTTTATTGGCCCGATAAATCCTACTACACCACAAAAGCTATTACGGCGGCATCGGGTAGTGGAACAAGGCCAAAGCGCCGGCTATTCACGGTTGATCGAAATATGGTTGGCATTGGTGGTGTTTTATTTAGACCGTTTTGGTGAAGATGTGAACTTTGAGCGTTTTGTCGGCGTTAGTGATCAATTTGTGTTTAGTTTGCGTATTACCGCTGACACATTGCGCAGGGATTCGGTTGAAAAGCATTTTACGGATCATCCGGTATTTGAGGCTTTGCTGGAATGCCCAGTTTCTTTACACGCTTTGGCCTACATTGAAGAGCAATGCGACAGGCAAGCCGTCGTTATCGATAAAAAAAGGGGGGAATTGACTGGTATCCTGAAAGCAAAATCAGGTGTGATCTGGCGGTATTTAAAAGCGTTTTACAGTCACGATTCCGGTTCTGCTCGTGTTGGACGCCCTGAAACATCCCTATCGGCTGTCATGGACAGCATAGTCAAAAACTACGGCGGTTTAAATGACCAATAATGAGCATGGTTTAAGCACTTTAAAATACAGTGCCAAAGAACTGGTGTATGGTGACAATTGCATTAATTTGCCGTTTTTAATCCCAATTTACCAACGCTTGTACACTTGGGAACATCAGCATGTTGAGCGCTTGTTGGCGGATTTGTGGGCAGCCTACAAACACCCAGTACAGTCAGAATATTTTATCGGCGCGGTGGTTGTCAGCCCTAGTAAGCAGGCAAACGGAAATCAAACTTTAGAGCTGATAGACGGACAGCAACGGATGACAACGTTATGGTTAATCGCATCGGTGTTAGTCCAAGCATTAACTGACACTTCCAGCGTTGAATGTTGGAAAGCATTTATGGCCTTGGGTGAGGCTTCTTCGCGTGTGGCGAGGCTCGATTTTTCAGGTCGGGAAAATGACAAAGCGGCATTAAGCCGTTTCATTCAGAAGTGGCGTTGCGACTGTGGCGCTAAATCGTGTGATAGTGACTGCAACGGTTGGGTAAAAAATGAGGCGATGTCGGTTGCCCGCAGCACAATCAGCGAATTTTTTAAAAACGAGGGTTATGAAAAAACCGAGCTTTCTAAACCACAAAATATTGCCTGCGAACTTCAAGGTTTTAGTGACTATATTTGGTCAAAAGCCACGTTTGTGATTACCCGGCTACATGCTGGAACTGATAAAAACCGTTTTTTCGACACCATGAATAGCCGTGGCATCCAATTGGAAAAACATGAAATCTTAAAAGCAAAACTGCTGAATGGCATGGATGAGCAGTCACGGTCTATTTACGCCAAGGCATGGGATTTGTGTGCGGACATTAATGGCTATGTGCCAAAGCTATTTCAGGGAAGGTTTGATTATGGCAGGATTGGTTTGAATGAAACCAAAATAAAGGAGGGATTAAAAGAGGAATTAGTGGATAAAAATCCAAGTGATAGTTCTGACAATAAGCCAGAAGATTTTACCTTAGAAAATATTCTTCTTAATGTTGCCATTTCGAAACCAGAAATTGAAGACCCAAAATCGTCTAAAGAATACAAGAGTGTCGTGTCTTTTCCTGTTTTCTTGCTGCATGTGCTGAGGATATTCGCATTAAAAAAACCGCGTGATGATGCGTCCAAAGACATATCGGTCGATGATAAGAAATTGATTGGTCAATTTGAAAACAATTTGGATTTTAAAAATAAGCTGGTGTGCAAAGCGTTTATTGGCTGTTTATTGGAATGCCGATTGTTACTCGATAATTTTGTGATTAAAGGCCATGTCGATGAAGGCAGTGAGTTTGCCCGTTGGGAAATTTGGTCACATTTGGCGGCTAAAAAACCCGATAACCGAGCTAAACGTACAGGGAAAACGTGGAATTCCATCACTATGCTGCAAACCATGATGTATTTTAGCCAAGACACCACCCGTGCACCTTGGTTGACAGAGGTGCTCAGGGGATTAGTGCGTGAAGATGTGGAAAGTAAAAGCCGTGTGGTGGCAAAAGACGATAATGGCTCACTGTTTTTGGCGCAATTACAGAAACAAGATAAACACTATGCTGAAAAGCGATTGTCCGGCAATACCTTAGAAGAAATAGTGGGGGCAAAAGGTAAGGGCTTAGGCACAAAAGTCCCTCATTATTGGTTTTTCAAATTGGAATATTGCTTGTGGGAGTTATGGTTTAACGAAGATAAAGAGGATAAAACAATTGATTGTGACAAACCGGAGCTAATTAAAAATAACCTTAGCTTTCGAATGCGCCATGTCACATCCATTGAACATGTCAGCCCACAAAGCCAGAATAATGGGAATATTGATGGGGCGCTACTGGATCGGTTTGGCAATCTGGTTTTAATTTCTGTGGGCGCCAATTCCAGTTACAGTGATAAAGACCCATCGGTCAAAGCCGCCGAATTTACCCTAAAACTTGATAAGGGTATGATTGAATCGCTAAAGCTTGCTCATATTTTTAAAGAGGGGTCAGGAAATTCCTTACAATGGGATCAAAAATCTATGGAAGCTCATGAAAAAAATATGTTAGACGTATTAAAAGCTTTCCATCCAGAATTGGAAAAAAACAATACCCGTACAATGGAAGGAAATGATGAGCAAAGCTAACGAGCAACCTTTCCAGCACGACATCATCAACCAGTTCCTCGCAAACGGCTGGCTGTTGGGCAAATCCGAACATTATCACCGTGAATATGCTTTGTATCCCGAAGATGTTTTGGGTTTTGTGCAGGACACCCAAGAAGCCCAATGGCAGAAATTCTGCGCCCTTTACCCGCATAACCCAGAAGAAAAATTTTTGGAGCGGGTCGCCAAGCAACTGAACAAAACCGATCCGAACGCCGCGCATAAAGAGTTGCGCACCTTCGGTACGTTGGGTGTGTTACGCCATGAGCTGCGCGAACGTGGCACGCGGTTTCGCTTGTGCCAGTTTAAACCCGAACACGACTTAAACCCCGGCACCTTGGCTCGTTACCAACAAAACCGTTGCCGCATTGTGCCGGAATTGGTGTACAGCCCGTGGGCGACGGCAGAGCATTTAGCGGATACGGGTGCAAAGTCTAAGCCTTGGCGGATTGATTTGGTGTTGTTTGTTAATGGCTTGCCCGTTGCGACTTTAGAGCTGAAATCAGAATTTAAACAAGCGGTGCAGTTGGCGATCAAGCAGTATAAAACCACGCGTTTGCCTATCGACCCGACCACTAAAAAGCCGGAACCATTGTTGACGTTTAAGCGCGGGGCTTTGGTGCATTTCGCCGTCAGCCAGTACGAGGTGTTTATGGCGACGCGTTTGGACGCTGAAAACACCGTGTTTTTGCCGTTTAACAAAGGCACGAAAGACGGCGGCGCGGGCAATGACAGCCCTGAAGATGTCAACCAATACGCGACCGATTATTTATGGAACGAGGTGCTGTTGCCGGACAATCTGTTGACGATTCTTGCCCGTTTCGTGCATTTGCAAATTGAGGAAAAGGAAGATTGGGAAGGCCGCAAGTACAAGAAAGAATCGATGATTTTCCCGCGTTACCATCAATGGGGTGTGGTCAACCAATTGGTGGCGGCGGCCCGCACGGAAGGCACGGGGCAGAAATACCTGATCCAGCACAGCGCGGGTTCGGGGAAATCTAATTCGATTGCTTGGGTGGCGCATCAGTTGTCGTCGTTGTATACCGCCGCTGGCAATAAGCAATTTGATTCGGTGATTATCGTCACCGACCGCACGGTATTGGATGAACAATTGCAGGATACGATTTATCAGTTTGAGCATGTCGATGGCGTGGTCGGGCGCATCAATAACAAAGAAGGTGACGGTTCCAAATCCGAGAAATTGGCGGCGGCCTTGGAAAAGTCACAACCGATTATTATCGTTACGCTCCAGACGTTTCCGTATGTCTTGAAGGCGATTGAAAATAATCTGAGCTTAAAAGCACGTTGCTACGCGATCATTGCCGACGAAGCGCATTCGTCACAAACCGGCTCTACGGCGCGGCAGTTAAAAAAAGTGCTGATGGTGGACGGCAACGCAGATGAAACTGAATTGGATTATGAAGATGTCCTTGATGCGGTGGTGGCTTCGCGCCGTGCTACGCGCAATGTCAGTTATTTTGCCTTTACCGCTACGCCTAAAGCCAAAACCTTGGAATTGTTTGGCCGTTTGCCGAATCCCGCCGAACCCGCCTCGAAAACTAATTTGCCCGAAGCCTATCATGTCTACAGTATGCGTCAGGCGATTGAGGAAGGCTTTATTTTGGATGTATTGAAAAATTACACCAACTACAAAGCCGCGTATCAGTTGGCGTTAAAGGTGCAGGCCGCCGACCAAGAAGTGGAAAGCAAACGGGCGAAAGTGAAGCTCAACCAATGGGTGCGGCTGCATGATTACAATATCGCGCAAAAAGTGCAGGTGATTGTTGAGCATTTTAAAGCCAACGTCATGGGGCTGTTGGGCGGTCAGGCCAAGGCCATGGTCGTGACCAGTTCGCGTAAAGAAGCGGTGCGCTATAAGCTGGGTTTTGACAACTACATCAAAGCCAAAGGCTATCAAAACATCCATGCGCTGGTGGCGTTTTCGGGTGAAGTGGAATTTTCTGATAAAGATCCGAATGCGGCAGGTTTGCTGGGCGAAAAATTTACCGAAACCTCGATGAACCCTAACCTAAAAGGGCGGGATTTGCGTAAGGCATTTGATTCGGATGACTTTCAAATCATGATTGTCGCCAACAAATTTCAAACCGGTTTCGACCAGCCTAAGCTTTGCGCGATGTATGTCGATAAAAAGCTGGGCGGCGTGGAGTGTGTGCAAACCTTGTCACGCCTGAACCGCACCTATCCTGGCAAAGCCGAATCGGGAACGTTTGTGTTGGATTTTTTCAATGAACCGGACGACATCCTCGCCGCGTTTCAGCCGTATTACCAAACCGCCGAATTGGCGGATGTCTCAGACCTGGATTTGATTTTTGATTTGTTCGAGAAACTGCGGGCGGCAGGGATTTTCACTTGGCAGGAGGTGGAGCAGTTTTGTGAAGCGTTCATTGTCAAAAGCAAAAGCAACGCCGCGTTGGCGAACATCTGCAAACCCGCCGTGGAGCGTTGGCAAAAGCGTTACCAATCGGCAGTCGAGGCGTATAAACAAGCCAAGGATATGTTTGAGCGCACCAAGAAAACTGCCGATGCCGTGTTGATGGCGAATGCTGAAAATAGTTTTAAAGCCTGCAAGAAAGAAAAAGACGCGTTGGAAATTTTTAAAAAGGATTTGGGCACGTTCACGCGTTTTTATGAGTTTATGTCGCAGATTGTCGATTACGATGATAAAAGTTTGGAAAAACTCAGCTTGTACGCACGGCATTTGCGGCCTTTGTTGCGGGAAACCTTCATGGAAGAAGATGGCGTGGATTTGGGCAACGTGGTGCTGAGCCATTACCGTTTGTCGATCATTCGCCAACAAGAACTCAAGCTGCAAGAAAATGCCGCCGATTATAAATTGGAACCGGGCGAAGGCTTGGGATCAGGTAAAGCTAAGGATAGGCAGGAAGAATTTCTCTCGCAGTTAATCAGCCGTTTAAACGAGCTGTTCATCACCGACAACCTGACCGAAAACGACATGGTGAATTATGCCTATACCATCAGGGATAAGATCAGCGAAAACCGCACGGTTATGAAACAAATCGAAACCAATTCACCGGAACAGGCGATGCTGGGTGATTTCAATAAGGCGATAGATGATGCCATCATCGACAGCGGCGAAGCGCACCAAAACCAGATGCTGCAATTATTGTCCGACCCCGCCAAAGCCGCTAAATTTGCCCGGGTGGTGTTTGATTTGTTGATGCGCTAAGACCAATGGACACAAGCTTAGAGGCGAATGATCGGGTTGGCGGGCTAGTTTTGTCCGCCAATCAGGCCGGACCTGTTGCCACTATTTGAGCACTACCGCCTACCGCACCGAGCAAGCTATCTGGTGGCCGATAAAGCCGACTTTAGGAAAAATAGGTTGTCCAAAGCAGCTCATAAAACCGAGTTCACCTTCTTATTCTCAAGGCGCTTTTCCAAAATTCGCCTCGTTAGCCTTGAAAAAATTGTCCCATGATTTAGTAATCAAAACAATAAGTTAATCTGTTTATCGCACTAGCATAACTTTATTTCGTTTAGATTTCTAACAAAAGCGTGCAAATTTTAGGGCTGGAATTTTTAAGATATTGAATATAAATAAATATATTATCTTAGAATTGGCACAACTTTGTTTCGATTGACAACTTCATAAGCCTTGCGCCAATGCTTTGATAGCCCCATGTCCACCAACGACATCCAGTGTATGGGATGAAAAGTTTCTGGCGAGCAGTTCATCGGGAAGCAGGTTGTCCCATTTTTCCAGTTGCTTGTTTATAACGTTGGCAACAAGCGTCATAGGATCAGGTGGAGGCGATGCAGCCAAATCACGCAATGCGTCAAATAGTTTTTCTGGATTGTTGGTCTTGATATCAATGCAAAGTCCAACGTTCTCCGCATTAAAGCCAGCCAGTTTTAACATTAAAACAAGTGTGTTCATGATCCGATCACCTCGCCAAAGATATAACTGGACGGTATTGGAACTGACTAAAATGACTTGGGCATCCAAGCCCATTCTATGGAAGGTTGCACGGGCTTCCTGAAGTAATTGGTTTGCGGTGGCGTCCAAAAAAGGGATGGGCATTGTTTCTGCAAGAACCTGGCGCATCTCCTGCCTCACACCGTCATCAACGGGAATACTGCCGCCATCAAATTGCGGTAACTTACCACCCAAAGCAGGCATGACAACGATCACTTTCTTTTCGATGTCCAGGGATTGCACTTGCCAACGCTTGCCCGCAAAGATCAGGTGCGTGCCTTTTTCGACGGGCTGGCTCAGCGGTAAGGAACCCAGTGTCTTGCCGCCGTGGACAAGCCGGAATTCTTCCTCGGAGGAAAACGCCGCATAAAACGAATAATGGTTAACTATCTGTTCGCCAACCGGCCCATGCAGTAACAAACCGGTCGGTGTTTGGATCAAAATTTCCTTTTTGGCCAATTCGCGTAGCAGCAGGATGAAATCCTGTTTTGACACATTCGCAAACACGCCACTTCCGCAAAGTGTGGTCCAAGCGCTCGCCGCGTTTATCCCGCCGTATTGGGCGATAAGAGAAAGCAACTGTTGGATAAGCGTCGATAAATGCAAGCCTTCGATTTTCGGCGGTTCGTACCAAGACCGAAGTGACAAACGGACTTGGGCGATGGACTGCACCAAATCTTCACGCAGCAAGTCCGATAACGGCGACTGTGGGGTAAGTTCCGCTTCAAGGGCGTAACAACGCAAAATCGCGGCTTCGCCACGGCGACCCGAACGCCCAAGACGCTGGCGTAAACTGGCTACCGAAGGCGCACAGCCAATCTGGGCAATGCTTTTAACTGACCCTATATCGATACCCATTTCCAGTGTTGTTGTACAAATGGCTGATGCAGGCCGGTCTTTTGCTTTCAAGGCGGCTTCGGTTTCTTCGCGGACTTCCTTGGCTAGGCTGCCGTGATGGGGCCAAAACTCATTGGGAAGGCTCAAATTCTCACACAAACTGCGGAGCAGGGCGGCATATTTCTCGACATTGCCACGGCTGTTGGGGAACACCAGATTATTGCTGCCGCGCAAGGTTTTGAACAAATGTTCGCTGATCGCCCGTGTGCCTTGGGAAATCGATTTCTCAAAATCAGCATCATCGGGTTCCAAGGAGGCTGGGTCAGCCAACCCTAGCGGATAATCTATGAAGCCTTTTATTAGCACTTTAAGTTCTTGGTTGGCGTCGTTACTTTTGATGATTTTTGCCGGGGTATTTGCCTTAGGGCGCAGGAACTCGGCCGCTTTGTTCATATCACCCAGGGTTGCTGACAAGGCAATGCGCGGTGTAAAGCGTTTAAGCGCAATATCGATACGGTTCATCAGCGACTGGAGCTGTTTGCCGCGTTCTGTACCGATAAAAGCATGAAGCTCATCAATGACCAGATAGCGAAGACCGCCGAACAATCCTTGTAAAGCGTGGCCATTGGCCATGAGCAAGGCTTCCAGGGATTCTGGCGTGATCAACAAGCAACCGACTGGCGATTTTTTAAACTTGCGCTTTTGGGTGCTGGAAATATCGCCATGCCAAGGTGTAACAGGGATTTCCAATGTTTCACATAAGCCTTCCAACCGCCACCATTGGTCGTTAATTAAAGCTTTTAGCGGGCTGATATAAATGACACAGCCCTTTTCCTGTTCAGACAGCAAACGGGTAAGGATCGGCAAAAAGGCCGCTTCGGTTTTGCCGGAGGCGGTTGCAGCGGCGATGACGACATCCTGGTCGCCTGCCAAAATGGCAGGGATAGCTTGTTCCTGGGCATCTTTCAGTTCAGACCAGCCCGATTGCCAAATCCAGCGTTGAATCCGTTCATCCAACAGGGAAAAGCTATCAGAAGCATTAGACTTTGAAGCTGACAAGCTCATCATCCTCATCGGCTTCAGGGGTATCGAGTTGTAGGGATGAATCCCCCTGATCGGCGGCAATCTCAACAGTGCCGAGTAATTCATGCCAATCGGCAGTCGGGTTTTGCTCCAGTACAGCAAGCAAGTGGATAAACGCAGTGATGGTGTTTCGAGGTGTTTGGAAGTAGGCTTCACCGATGCGTTTGTGGCAGTGGCTCATGAATGCTTGCAAGGCTTCATCAGGTAAGAGGTACACAGCAGGATTGCCGGCCGCATAGACATGGCGGATGTTGCTCAACAACACATAAAAATCTTCTTGGGTAAGGCGGCTCAGGCGAATGACCGGCCCGGAATAATCAACAAATCCGTTTTTGGCAAAACTGTTTTCCGCCAGCCGTGATTGTAAAGCGGGGTAACTGTACAGACCCCGGCGGGTATCCAGCAAGAACTCCGGGGTGCCGCCTAAAACGAAGCCCAAACCTTCAGCCGTGCCTTGCAAGGAATCGTTGAGTATCCGTAAAAGCTGTTCATAATTAGAATTTCGTGCCGCCGTATTGGCCAGTTTGTAGAGGTTCACCATTTCATCAAGGCCAATTAACAGGCCGCTGTAACCCGCCAGACGGACAAAACGCCCCATCAGTTTGAGCTGGTCATAAAAGGAGGCGTCATCGACTATGGTTCTGACACCGAGGGCACTTCGCGCCTCGGTTTTGGTCGTGAACTCGCCGCGTAGCCAACGGATGGCATCGGCTTTCAGTTGCTCATTGCCTTGCTCAAAGCCACGCCAGTAAGCGGCAATGACCGCCGCAAAATCATAGCCGTTGACCATTTCGGTCAGATGCTCTAGTTTTTGATGGATGGCAAGTTCCGGGCTAATACCAGCCGCCTTGGCTTCGGTTATCGAAGAACTGACAAATTTTTCAACGATACCCGCCAATGCACCGCCGTCGGGTTTTACCCGCGTTGCCAAGTTGCGCATCAATTCGGCATACAAAGACCGCGATTGGCCGCCGGTTGCATGAAGGCGGCGGTCAGGGTTTAAGTCCGCACTGGCAGTGACCAGTTTTTTTTCCATCGCGACGCTACGCACCAGATTGAGAAAAAAAGTTTTCCCTGAACCATACTCACCCGTGATTAAGCGGAAACTTGAGCCGCCATCGGCTATGCGTCCGATATCTTTCAGCAGGGCTTCAATTTCCCGCACCCGCCCAACCTGAATTAGATGCTGGCCGGTGCGCGGCACGACACCTGCGCTCAGTGATTGGATTACCGCATCTCTATCTTTCGCCCGGATCGCTGTCATTTAATGAGTTCCTTTAAGATGTCCTGGTTAATGTCTATGGGGTCGTCCCCTTCTGTAAAAGCGGCATCAAACGTATCGAAAGCCGCTTCGTTAATTTGTTCCAGTGCCCCGTCAAGCATCATGATGCCACAATCTGTGGCAATTTCTTCAAGCTCGAGGCGTGACCATTGAGCGCGGGCACATAGCGATTTTATAAGATCACTATGTAGCGTATCCAGCCCCCATAAATTTTCACCTACCTCTAGTTCGTTGTCTGGCATGGGTGGAGTTGCAAGTATTTCGATTGCTGCGTCTTGTTCAAAGATAGCAACCAGCATATCGGTTACCTTTTTGGATTCTTCCTTCAGCGCGGCAACTCGGCTCATGTCCAATTGCACACCTGTTGGCGTTTCTGGCGGTGGTGGAATCGTAAACCCACCTGAATTCGAAGCAGCCTGACGAACGGTTATGGGTTCATCTGTGCCAGTTCCATGCAATTTTCCATACAGCGACTGCACGTCAAGAGCCAGCAGCTTATATATTTTTTCCAGAACCTTGACTTCGTTAGCTGAAATTATGTTATCAGCCTTGGCAACCAGCACTAAAAAATGACCCAACGCTTCACGGGCGGGTAACGGCAGTGTTTCGACCCGTTTTTTGACGCTTTTCAGTTCCGGCGTTCCTGACAATAACCAGCGCAAATGGGCATGTAGCCTGTTTTTCTCAGCCACTTCCAAATGCAGCCAATCTTCAATTTGTCGGACCAGCAAATCCCTTTCCGTCATACCCACATCACCGTCAGCCATTGAAACCATTACCGCAAGATGTAAAGTCAACGCGGCGGTGCTATAGCGTGGGGAAGGCGAAACATTTGAGCCATCATCCAGGAACAAGACCACTTTGCTGTCGTCATGGGGAATGCCGCCACCAAATCGGGGATCGGGTTCTATGCCTAATCCGGCTTCGGCCAGACGGTTAATAAAAGCCAACACCCTGGGTTTTGTAAGGGTTTGCCATTCGGGCAGCCATGCTTTCAATTTGGCAAACTGAAGGCCAATAGGAGTTTGGGTTGTTTCAAGCGTTTGCTTTATGGTCTGCAAATGCTTTTTTTGCCCTTCTGTCCAAAGCGTGTAAGGCAGTTCCAATAAGGCGTCAAGCGTCCCTGCATGGTCAGGGTTGCGGCCTAAAAACCGGCTGTATGCGTTTAACATTTCTGAGCAATCGTCCGCTAGCGTTTGTAATTTTTTAATCCGGCTGGTCAACACGGTCACGTCAGGGATATCCAGTTTCCTTTCTAGTGTCCGATAAGAAAAAGACGGGCTGGCGGTGTGGTAGGAGATTTTGATTTTGGTCTTGTTGACTGGCAACCGCATACCCTTACCGAATACTTCGCCATATTTCTCAATAAACAATTGCTTAAACTCAGAGGCACAGCGGTGGGCTGGTGTCCTATGCCGTATGGTGGGGTCTGCCATCAACCAGGCATACGCCCAGCGGGCAGGCACGGGCTCATTATCCATGGCAAGTTGCCCTAACACCAATTTTAAGGTTAAGGGTAAAGACCAATTGGTAAGCTTAAAATCCGGCGGCGGGGCAAGGTATTGTTGGGGGGCAAAGCTTTCCGGGCAATCGGCTTTCAGGAATTCCAGAAACCCGGTTGCATACCCTCGAAATGAAGCATTATTGTGATATATCTCAAGCAACCGTCCAGCTTCCTGGACAATGTGAGGTAATTCCGCTTTTGCAATGGGGTCAGTTGTGGCATCAACTAACGCCCTGCGCTCAAGCCCATAAAAATATAAAAACACATAGCCTATGTCGGCCAAAGGGTCATTGCGCCCTTGCAGTAACCATTTTAAATAAGCGGCTCTGGCCTCTGGGGAAATTTCAGAATAAGACGACCAATAAGAAAGTAGGTGCTGTTGGTAATTTGCGGCCGCTAGTTTATCAATCGGAAGATTAGGGTTAATCAGTGCTGGTTCCAGGGTTGAGCGTGATCCAATGCTGAATAAGCCTGACCCAAAATAAAGTAAACCGGCATCAATCGTGACGTTCGCAACCTTGATTGGGACGCCTTGCGGTTTCCAGTGCTGACTCAAACCGCTGTCACTGGGCACATCGGTGGCACCATTACTGGTAAATAATGGCTTTAGCACCCGTTGTAAAAAATTTGGGGGGCTCGGCTTAGGTAGTTGCTCCGCTGCCTGTGAAGGGGCAGATCGGGGTTCTTTGGGTACAGTACCGCCAAAATAGTGGACTAGGACATCTAAGCCACTATTAAAACCTTGACCCTGGGCACAAACACGCCAATGGCCGTCCTTGCGATAAACCTCCATCAACATCAGGGCCTTCTCCGCCGAAAAATCGTTGCCAGCAAAAGCAAAAGTAGCGGCTTTTAAATTACTTTGGCCTAGTGTTAGCGATCCACTGGTCAATTGTGACATTGTGCCATCACCATCAATAGCCGCGGCAATCACCAATTTCCCAATAGAAATTGGCAATTTCTGTAAGTCAATGTTAACAATCGCAGTATTGTTGGCTGGACATTCAAGTAGTACCGCGCCACAGGGTGTTGTTGGCCGGTTACAAAAAATCATATAACGACTATCGACAAGTTTGCTGTTCGCATCCAAGCCGAAACAGGAAAAATCAATCATCAATCTAGGCGCATCAACGACGGCTTCAATCGTAAAAAGCGAGCTAACGTCAATTAAATCGGCAAGTTTTAGCCGTTGTCCACGTAGTAAATTCATGAGCATCAATTTAGGCTTAAGCCAAGAAGGATTTGCAAAAGCCAAGTTATTTGTTAGGCGTTGATGTTAATCAAACCCAAATTGTTGATTAATTATTTGAGATTAAAGCAATACATCATCAAACACAAAGTGGGGTCAGTAAACGTTTAGAAAATTATTTTTTACTCGTCAATCGCTTCCTAATCGGCCAATAAAATCGTGTTCAATAAGTTTAATTCATTTGATGCAGCAAGATATCTGTCATCAAAAATCAACTCCAGCTTTGCCGGATCTTGTTCGCCAATCACTGCCGCATAGGGTATGTCCGCATATCGTGCTATGACGGGTAATACTTCACCGATTCCGGCTAAACATGCGCCAAGCGAATCCCGCCAAGCACCTTCGTCATCGCCAAGGGACGGCAACCTGCCAGTGTTGTCCTTTTTCCAAAATCGGGGATAGTCAAAAGGCATAACCAGCCAGGTTGAAGGCGATTTCAGTGATTTGACTGTGGAAAACTCACGAGTCGCTTCATCTTTTTCACGAGCAATGATTCGAAAGAGTTCTTCTGCAGGTTGCCGTAACTTAAAAGGTAATGTTTCATCGCGATGGATAGCCCCCAGTTCGCCAAACAGTTTTGCAATCTGATGGCCGACATCGGTGGACCATCCTTCGACATTAAAACGTTCTTGTTTGTCATGCTTTTCCCAATGTTCTAACCAAAAGGGGCCAATGCAGTAAAGATGATCTGGAAGCAAACACGTTGGATCATCATGTGGCGAAATCAAAAGGGGAGCATTATCGGCACTAGCGCGTCTGGAGAACTGTTGAATATCTTCTATCCTAGCTACACTCTTGAAACTACTGGATTTTGCTGTTGCATCCAATGAGAATTTCGAAAATAACAATTGAGTGTTGCTCTGTGCGTTAGCGACCAAGCCCCGACGGTTAGTATCAGAGGCATGATCCCTTAGAAAAATGTCGGCCTCTTTCAAAAACGATCTAACATGTGTGCTCATCAATGAAAGCATTTCTTCACTACCAATGCCGCCGACCGGAACCATGGCAAGATTTTGTTTATCCAACCCCGCATCGCCGACAATCCGGGTATAAATGGTTGCCCTGATCATCACCAGATAGGTCAATAGGTCGCTGACCTGCCTGAGCCATTGACGAGGCTCAGGAACATCATCTTGAGGAAGAAAATCTTGGAGCAACATAATTAAGTGGCGATCCTTCCAATCACCATCATCTCTGATAATGCCGTCATCCCCCTTATAGTGTTTGCCCCGACCGCGGTAAATCAATTGAGCGACTTCCATCAATGCCGCTTCAATGCCAAAGCGAGGGATCAAAGCGATAATCCAATCGGTTTTAGGGAATGACACGCCGCGAGCACCGCTTGAAGTCATCAGAAATACTTTCACGACATCACGGCGTTCATCGGCAATCAGTGCCTTGCGCCTGGCGGCGGTCACACTGGAATCCAAAATAGCGACTTGTTCTTTGTTTAGGAGAGGCGGGTTGTCCTCACCCGTCACCAGCAATGTTTCAACCGAACGAAGGAAGGCTTTGTCCTGGGCAAAAAAAATGATCTGGTCTGCACCTGAATCCAAGGCACGTTTAATTTCCTGTATAACATTTCCAATAATGGCATTACCTTGTTGTTCGGCAATGGCCTGGCGGACGGTTTGCCTTCTTCCATCAGAGAGTTCTGCGGGTTTTATCCGATCCAGCCTAACCCGGTAGTCTATGGATAATTTCGATGCTGGATAACTGTTGGTCATAATATGTAATACCGGGAGGCGTTTACCGCCAATTTTGACCGACATGGCAGCTAGTCGAAAAGGTCTGTTCCCTGCACTTTTGGAAACCAGCACTTTATCAGGGGTACGTTTTCCACTATTGAGATAACGATCCAGAACAATCTCGTTACCTAACGAAGCATCGGATATGATGAGGATTACCCGAAATAACGGCCCGTTCTCAAAGGGTCGAATGAATTGTTGATCTAACCACTTGGCAACAGAATGAATAAATGGGGCACCGGCGCCATCTCCGGTTAATTCGTCGACCATGACCACAATGGTCGGAATACGTTTTGCAAAGGCTTGCCTTTCCTGTTTGCCCGCCTGAGTGTTGGCCGAGTTTTTAAACAAGTTATCCATCGCGGACAAGGTGTTTTTGTCGCCACCCAGCTCACGATACCCTTGGATAGCTGCGGTCATAACAACCCGATGAATGCCGGAATTCTCGGCTAGCAGAGCGCGGGTCGCGACGGATAATACTTTTAACACGCCAGGCCGTTTGACATCTTCCATCCTGTCTTGCCGTTCCGTTTCGGCACGCTTTCGATGGCTAGCACCGATATGGGTAAGTTCAAGTTCTTCCTTCTTGGATGGCGTAAGGATCAAGGTGCTGCTGTCGGGATGTTTTAGATCATTAACGCCATCGGCAACCACCGCGCTATCGACGGCACGTTTCAGCGCCATGCCATCCCGTACTTGATTTTCATGCCAAGCCTTGGCGGCTCCAATCAGTTTCGCGTTCGTGGTGACAGTCAGGATACCGGTCAACTGGTGGCTGGATTTTTCCCGTGCCAGATTTTCGGTGACATCATCGTTGATGATCACCCGTGGACTGACATAGAGAAATAAAAATCCCCCACTGGACTCTTTAAGGTAGCTGATCACTGCTGTGGTTTTGCCAATGCCGGGATTACCTTCAAGACCAAGAACGGTGACTTGACCCAATACTGATGCCCGCATGCCGACGACAACTGCCGCCGCATGGAGATCGCGAAGCGGTATCGCAGCACCGCGATGAGCCCGTTGAGCCAATGCGTCCGATACTGCGGTTTTGGGGTTCTCTTTAAGAAAAGCCGTTATGTCCGGGTTTGAATCCACCCAGGATAAAGCTTTATCCCAGGGTACGGAGGCCATTGGGTTGAGGAATCCATTGACATCCTCTGAAAAATTGAAGGCCAGGCTCTTGCCGGGTTCAGGCATCTCACGCATTTCAATAAATTGATTGCTAATCACCTTGGGTAACGCTTTACGAATTTTGTCAAAAGCATGGCGAATATGATTTTCAAGTGCCTCTTCGTCGCACTCCGGCATTTTTTCGCTATTACGATAGGCCCGACCAAGGTTTTCAATCAGGGTTGTCCGCGGATCGATCCCATCATTTATAAAGAATCGGGAACTTAGGCTCTCAAAGCCATTCTGGGTAATCGATAACGCCCGTGCATTGAAAGGCCGATCATCAAATCCTTTGCTCTTCAACCAACGCATGGAAGTGTGTACATAAGAGGCGGCTTGACATAGTTTGTAGAGGGGTTTATCCCGGCCAGTGAACGCCGGCAAGTGGTTTTTGATATCTGGAGACAGTACAAATTCTTCCCCGGAAACTTCAGCGCATACTCGCGAGAACACGCTTCGGGTATCCATAAACCATGCGAAACGGCGGAGCTCTTCAAGATGTGCTTCGGGTTTAGTGTAATCAGCCGTTTCAGGCAGGCCATTCAGCGAAAATTCCAGGCACAATAGCTCACTGTCCAATTTGTCATGGCGAGGTTCCAGCCAAAGCAGGAAATCAGCCCTAACTGGATAACCTTTATGCGCCATAATAGATTCAACACGGACATGTTGGGCAAAAGCCTTCGAGAACGCTAACAAATCGGCCTCGGTTTCAGTATCAAAATCGCCTTGTAAGCGAGGAAGTTGCAGTGGACACCATAGGGCTTTTATGCGGTAGTCTTCGGGGTCGGCTTTCAGTTTACGCAGGTATTCGCGCATTGCAGTTTGTCCGAGTCCCATCCCCAACAGAAATAAATGCCTAGCGGTTTCCCGTGTCCTGGATTTCAGATTTGGGTCGACCTCCTTAAGTTCTCGTCCCAGCGCCCCATACACATCGGCAGTATCCAGTTGCTTCCATCGCTCCAGGTCAACATGATCCTGACGTAAAATCCCACTGGCCAGCAATGCCGTCAATACACCTCGTTTAACAGCAATTTCGAACGCCTGCCCCCATAAGGAATGCCGTTGGTTGAGTTCAAGCATTACCGTTTTCCGCTATGCAGGCTGTCTGTCACATGAGACAACAGTGCCGGTAATGACAGCAATACTGCGCCTTTGCGTCGACTAGGAGGCAGCACCTCGATTTCACCCGCCGCCTCGTTCGATGCCGGTTGTACCCAGCTAAAGGGATCCAGCACAGGTTTGAAAACGCCGCCTTCAGGTTGCTTTTCTGCTTCCAGGAAATGTAATCCACGTAACACGTTTAACAGACATTGACGGGTAGCATTGCTTGAACCCAGAAGGTTGGAGCGCACACGTTCCCGCCATTCGCTGCTTTTGACCTGATAATCAGCGTCCCAAAAATAGGTGCAAAATCCAGATTGTGGCCTTGCTGCATCGTCATTGCCAACAATGGCAAGCGTGGCAAATGTATACACTGGGATAAGCTGCTTAAGCACGCCATCGCCTTGGTCAAGCGCAAATTCGTCATGATCGGAAATGCTCACCGCTTCGAATGCCGACTCCGCTTTGGTTCGGGTATGAAGCCGTGTGGCTGGAAACACATCCCGCCGCAACATGTATAAATTGACATGGGCGAACTTGTTCGCCACCTCGTCAAGAAATGCCGTTTGGGTATGTGGGGAATGCCGCTGGGCTGAACGGTTGATACGCCGGTTACCAAAATGGTTTGAAATCAGTATGATGTGTTCATAGCCCATGTCTTGAAGTCTGGACACTTCTTCGACGATAAGTTTGGGGCTTTTGAATGAATCTTGCGTTTCAACGACATGGGTTTGCATTCGATCAAAAGCAAGGCGATAACCACCTATCGGTTCATCGACAGCAACCGCAAGATAGGTTTTAGCCCGGAATATGAAACCATCGGTATTATCCGTTCCCGGATGGTCATCACAGGGACGGGTGGTGTAAATCACCACTGCAATTCTGTTGATGGAGGGTGTGCTACGCGTAGCCACAATCAAAGGTAAGGCTGCGGATAGTGCAAAGGCAGCTCCCTTACATTTATAATTCCTGTTGTCCCCATCTGCTACAAGACCTTGCATCCGTAGCGGAATATTGCGCATCAAGGCAGATTCTAAGGCTTGTGAAATCGCATAAACCCAATGGTCGCCTTCATTTTTAGAGGCTTTTTTGCCCTGCATCTGGAAGCGGACCATCAATGCCGGGAATACTTCAGCGGACTGTTTAATCAATTTTTCGCTGAGTATCTGAAGTACGACATAAACCAGTATCGCCATTGCTGTGGCAGCGGCGGCGCGATATTGGCGTTGGTCTTCTTCGGGAAACTGGGTCTTGTTGCGGAATTTTAATAGTTCCGGTTCATACCAGATATCGATCCCTTTACCCATGCGCCAGGCAGGTTCAATGGTGGTTCGTAATTCCCTTTTTATAGGTTTTTGTTTCTCATCAACGCGGATAGGTATCCAGGTGATATTGAGCATTTGATCAGGTAATTGACGATGAATTTGCAAGGTCGAGTTGCCATCTCCACGCACAGAAAGTGTCCTTTCGTTTAATACCGTCCGAATCCGAATCGAAAATAAAGGTTCTAATACTTCATTAGGGTTGCGGGCTATTTGGATGTGTTTGAACCATTCGATGTTTTCGGATTGATCTGAGGCCGGCTTGATTAACGGATCGCGTACCCTACCCTTGGATCGTTCTATTGAAGACCAATCGACCACACCTTGTTGAACAACAAGGTACAAATCATCAACCGATCGTTGCGCATGGGAAATAATGTTTCGTGATTTGGTGCGTAACAAGGCGATTAATGTTTTGCTCAACTCTTTGACGTTAGGACTCCACGAGGATAGATCGTTTAACAATCCATTAATAGCAGATTGACCTTGTTCTTGAAGGCGTACTGAAAGTTGTCCGGCTTCGGCTAACAATTCCGATGCGTTAATTGCCGGATTCAAAACCAACCAAAGAAAAACAACTTCAGCCAGACTTTTACGCAAAACGAACGGCGATAGTTCATTTCCTGGGTTATCGATAAGCAATTCACGTAAGCGTTTAATTTTGGCATCGAAAGCGGGTTCCATCTCGTTACGCGGATCTTTTCCATTTACCCTAAAGCGGTAACTGACTTCCCGTACGATTGAGATGCCTCTGGTTATAGAATCGATACGGCGCGATTCGAACAGTTGGGTATTCGATTCAGACCACACGGGAAGACAGTTGTAGAACATGGCTTTAACCAGTTCTTGGGAAATTGAAAAATCGGCACTTAATCCATAAACGCGCGTTAAATCAATTTGTAAGGAATGGGTGGACTCCGGGGTGCTAAAATGTTCGAAGAGTTTATTCACCCGATGCACATAACTGACAAACCTCTGATCGGTAACATGGGTTGATTTTAAAACTTGAACAGCAAGACTTTCCATAATTGCAAAGCCGACCCTTAAACGCACGCGGGCCAATGCTTCGTCTTCCAGGAAATTTAAGAAACGAGTCACCTGACTGTCGTGTTTGTCAAAATCTTGCTGGAGGGTTTCGCGTAACTTTTCTTGTTGTATTTCATCAAATTCGTCATCTCGATGAATCTGAACCTCGGCAATGCTTCTGGCCATACGCTCAAGCCAATCTTCTGCTTGAATTTCCTCCCGCGCAGATAAAACACGCGCAACGTCCTTTTCACGCGTGGACGTAGCCCTTACGGATTTAGCAAATTCCATTGCCACCATTTGCGCGGGGAGTTCATTCAGCAACCCCTTGATTTCAAACAGTTTGGCAAGGGTGTCAAGTGCCGTTGCCGGATCTTTGATGAGTAGATTATCAGCTGACACGTCTAATTTCTCGATGTCATCAACTACCAGTTGCTTTAATTTGGTAATTTGCTGGGAAAGGCCTGAAATGTTGTCATTAAATAACCGCCCACCTAACTTGGAGGTGAAACTTTTGGGGGGGCTTACCAAATCACGCAGAAATCCAGAGTTAGGGGTTTGGCGAAACGCATCGAGCAATTCTTTCTGGACGAGAAAACGGCGGAGTATTCCGTAAGTGTTGATTCCCAGACGATTGTTTGTCAACGTTAGCACAGGCCATTCGAAGGGGTTATCGGAAGAACTCTCTTTCGGAGGAAAGGCTTTGACTAGAAAGTCTATGAGTAAAGCAAGATCGGTAGATGGAATTTGACCGCGTGCATACACGGAAGCTCCACCCTGTTGGGGTGTTTGCGACATTGGCATTCTCCTATAGATTGGTCTTTTCAGACCCCATCGCCCTCTAATGCCTGCCAAGCGGAGAGAACGGAATTTCTATTCTATAAGTGTGAGTGTATAACAAATTGCAAAAAGTATAATAGTATTATGTTAGCCTAACGAAGCTTGAATCTGTTGCCTGACATCACGCCCTTCATTATCTTGCTCAACGACCATCACAAACAAGCACTGTCTATTGCTGGTTTTTGCCCATAAATTACCGATAGCGTGTATAACACGCTCCCAATATTTGCCACTAATTAGCGTCACCTTTTCCAGTAATTTTCGACAACGGGCTTTTTAAAAAAATGGGATAGAAAATTTTGCTAGTAAAATTTGACGCTCTTTTCTTACTAAAACTGGCAAATTTTCCATGCTGATTTACATGACATCAGTTAAGATATTGAATATAAGGAAATATATTGTCCTAGAATTAGCACAACTTTATTTCGGTTGACGACAACTCGGATGAAGTAAGGAGTAATATGGTTTTTTGTGTTTAGTAACTCGATATTATGTTGTAATTTATTTGGCTACCAGTTATTTTTAATTTCCACACCAATTACAATTTTGCTGTTTTGGTAAATCAAAAAAATTAATTTTATTAGTTAAAAAATTAAATTCGCCTCGGCGATTAAGCATTTTTGGTTGTAAATTTTCATTTCTAAATATAAGCCTCAATACTTCATTAACAGCAAAAGATGCAGTTACTCCAGCTAAAGGTGCTAAATTTCCTAAATTTCTCTCAGATCTAACTAATTTTCTAACACCCATTAATTCTTGTTGATTGTTTCGATTAAGTACCATGTCTGCACATTCAAAGCAGGCACTTTCAAATGGAATAATGGTTTGTCCAATTAAGCTTAAATGTAAATTATAGCCACCAGCAATAATATGAGGAATTTTATAATCCATACAGTTTTTTGCAATTATCCTAGATGTTGCATCTACATTAGGATAATCCGCACAGTTAATTACAATTAAGTTATTTGTACTTGGTAGATTATCTAAGATTTTTTTAAATTGTTCCGTATTTTCTATTTTTTCAGAAGTTTTAATAAAGTTAATAGCTTCATTTAGTTTAAATAAATTTTCAGATAATGCTTCTAACTTTGATTTTCCTATTTGATTACTATTGAATAATGACCTATTCAAATTAGATTTATGCACAATATCATTATCAATTAAAACAAATTTTTCAAATCCACTTTGAGCTAATAAGGTAACGATCCAACTTCCTACTGCACCGCAACCAACAACGCAGACGGTAGTATTTTTTAAAAACTCCCATTTTTCCAGTAATTCCTCATCTTTCAAAAAATCTGAGAAAAAGTTTAATACCCGCCGGAAAGGATTATTCTCAATTTGCTTTGCAAATTTAAAATTCTCTATGCAATTCCAGTCATATAGTTTTTGAAAAAACTTTTCCAAATTATTTTTAACAAGCTCAGATTCTTTATATTTTTCTTTTAATTCATTAACTGAAAGAGAACCATCTAAAGTTGAAATAATTTCGACCAAATTTTTATCAATGATTTTTAATTTTTTTGATACTCTTGTACTTGACAAGAAAAAATCATAAGTATCATCCTGTAATGGAACAAAGCCAACAGATGGACGTAGCCTATATTTATAATTCGGATTGATTACCACAGACTTTACATTGTTCGTCACGATATACCTCAAAAGTGTCTAAATTATAATTTTCAAACAGAAACTCTCCTCGTCCACCTATTTCGCTTATATCATTTGAATCAATAAAGTATCGTAAAATAGTTAATGCCGACGCTGAAGCAGAGAATACACTCATAGATGCAAGCCCACCAAAAGCAATAGACCTGAATTTTGTGGGATGTTCTATTGGCTTCCAATTTGCTAGTGACTTCTTAAAATAACCTGCGTAACAATCAGAACATGGTGTTAATTTAGGAATAATTAACTCGCCGATACTTGCTAAATGTGCATCAAATCCACCCGCAACGAATAGCGGTTTATTATTGGAAACACAATAACGGCTTAATTTTATGCTTGTGTAACCAATATAAGGATCATCTGCCGCATTGATAATAAAATCCACATCGTATAAATAGGTGTCTAAATTAACATCAATATTTAATGCGATATTATGTGTAACAATTTGAATTTTTGGATTGATAGATTTTAAATGCTCATTAAAAACATTTGTTTTATATTCGCCGCTTTTACTTCTATCAAAAAAAGAATGCCTTGAAATATCCGATTGGTTTATAACGTCAAAGTCAAATAGTTTGAAATCTGAAAATCCCATCATTACAAGTTCTTGACCAAGCCAACTGCCAATTGCTCCAATACCAAATATTGCGATTTTTGTTTTTGATATTTTAGTTTGGACTTCTTCAACTTTTTGAGGACTATCTAATATATCCATCAAAAAATGAAGCTGTCTTGTCAAAAATATTTTGTAGTCTTTGGATAAGTTTAATTTATTAAACCAATTTTTATCTACAACTAAATTTTTATTAGTTAAATAATCTAAGAATTTAGAAAAAGCAGATTCTGGTAAATCTGTAGCTTGTTGTTTATCAATCCAAATTTCTATATCTGCAATAGAATTATCACCATTCATTAACGATAAAGCTTGAGTTAAAACAGAATGACATTTGATATGGATTCGTTTACGAGTGGATAAAAAAACAAATGTTACATCACTGTCACTACCCAGATAAACATCAACACCATCTCTTAAATAAGGTTTAATTTGTTTAGTCATAAATTTTTTATAAAAAACTGCCCTCAAACTTAGAAATTTAAATTTGAGGGCAATTAAATTAGTATTGGACTTGTCCGCCTTCAATACTCAGGAAAGCATCCCAAGCACTTGAGTTATCAACAAAATTCGCATCAGCGGAACAGCCACCAGAACAAACTCTTGTACAACAATCAGAGCGGTTTCCAGAACAATCAGCACTATATTCTTTACCAGCATTCATTCCAGTTTTTACTAAAACTTCAGCAAAACCATTTTCTAACAATTCATCCATAATCATTCACCTTGACTAAATTGAAAAACTAAATTTACGGCAAGCTTTTAAAGCTCTCCTGCCACATATGATTGTACCATTAGAAATAGCAACCCGTATGGTGGTTTTTCCGAAAGGTAAACCACTATAAAGGGGTGACTTCAGGAAACGGAAAATAGTACGCTAAGCTTCGTTTGATGTTCTTACATGCCTAAATTTACCTTGTGCTATTTTTTGTTTTGATGCTTACGTATTCAGCAGCTTTAGTTTATGCGGCAGGTGGACAAGACCTTTAATACGGATAGCAAAGTATTTGACCAGCCCGTCCTTCACCTTCCGCAACCGCCACTGTTCCGCCGCCAACACGGCATCGGTTTCCAGGACGAACCTGGAACTCCTGACCGTGCCGGGTGAGCCGATCCGGCCCCATTCCCGCACCACCGACCAGTCATCGAAAACCCCTTGGCACACATGGATGCGGTAAAACCGGTGTTCGTTTTTTTCCGGCCGCCGTTTCTGTAAATAACACGAACTGCCCATTTATCCACCCTACCCTTGCCCGGCCTTTTTGTTGGCTTTGACTTTTGGCTTAAATTTAAACCGCTGCCCGGTATTTTTCTGGCTTTCCGCCAACGCCGTTTCCACCGTTCTTAGCTCCTGCCGCAGGCCGGTACAGGTCTGGCGTAAACTGGTCTCCGATTCGGTCAACAGGGCAATTTGTTGGCTTTGCCGATGCAGCTTGTCTTGGTGCTTGTCTTCGGCAAATTGTTTTTCTTCGCTGATGCGCCGTGCAAACCACGCCTGGTCTTGTTCCTGTTGTTGCTGCCAACGCTGGCTTTGTTCCTGCATCACGGCCTGCTTCTCGGCCATTTGTTTTTCAGCATCCGTTAATTGCCCTGCCAACTGGTGTAGTGTTTCCGCTTGGGCGTCCAGTTGTTGGCGCAGCGCTTGGATTTGCTGTCCGTTTTCCGCTATTTGCCCCCTCGCCTGCCCCAACGATTGGTTCAAAAATGCCTTTTCCTGTTCCAGCCCCTCCATCGCCACCCGGTTTTCGGCAATAATGTCTTGATAGCCCAGCTCCTTTTGCAGGTACGCTTTTTCCGCCTCGGTTACTGCCAGCTTCCAAGCCTGTTCCATCGCATGGGACAGCGCCACCGGGATGTCCGGGCGGTTGATCTTGTCAAAGTGCTGTTCGGCAAAATGCCGCGTCCATTCGTTCATGGCCTTCTTGATGGTCACCGGGCTGTTGACGCCAATACGCTCGCGGATCAGGTCGATGGTCGGGAAGCGCCCCAGTTCGGTGAAGACGTCGTCGCAGCAGTCGTAGGCGCGGGCATAGGTGTCGGTGAGCTTGGGCATGGCGGTGGCTACTCTACTCTGGAACTTATAGGTGTTAATGGTCTTTGGCGGGTTTTATTATAAATAATCTTTTCAGTTTAAGGCTATTATATTTCACTTTATATTATAGTTAGTATAGATAACTGCCATTATCTATAGGAAGGGGCGTAAACCCATGTTACACTTTCGTTTTTATCAAAAACTGCAATATTACAATAGCTTGTGACATTTTTTCACCTGGCCACCTGCCCCATAAAGACAAGAGCTGTCAACCCCCGTCAAACCCATTGGAACCGACCCTATGCCCTCCCCCCTTTTGAACCTGGATGAACTGGCGCTTCTGCGTAACTGGCTGAATGGCGTGCCCGTTGACGCGTTGGTAGATTATTGCGGGGATAAAAATCCCTTTACTGTTCTGGCCGGACTGAGGTCACGGCTATTGCTAAAGGCACGCCGGCTGGATAAAGGCTGGGGGGATTCCTGGCTTGCAAAACCACCGGCAGCCAAGGCCTTGCCAACCGCCTTGCAACGGTTGGAAACCCTACAACAGGCCCCCGATATTGAACCGGATATCAGCCAACCCTTAGCTTATTGGTTAGTTGACGAATGGTTGGAAAAATTACAGCCACTCAATGTGGTGACGGTGGCGGACTGGCTAAGGCACTATCAATCCTGCGAAGGGGGGCGTTGGTGGCAAGCCATACCCGGATTGGGCGGCATCACGGCCAAAGCCATTGAAGAGCAGATCGGTAGTCAATTTCCAACCGGGATGGCTAACCTTCCCCCACCGGCCATGCCGGTGACGTATACCACGGGGATTGTGCCTTTGGAGCAGTTTTTGTTGCCGGATGAGCTTGACGGCTCCCAGGGCATGAACCGCTCGGCCAACATCCCCTTTATTCCGGCCACGGATGATTACCAAGCCATCGGCAATTGGCTGGCGAGACTGGAACCCGCCAGCCACACTTACCGGAGTTACCGGCGGGAAGCGGAACGCCTGTTGTTATGGGCCATACTGGTCAAACAAAAAGCCCTGTCTTCGTTGGACATGGTGGATATGGGCGAATACCGGATTTTCTTGGCCGACCCACAGCCGACGCATTTATGGGTTGGGCCACCCCAAAAGAAGGGGCAGCAAGATTGGAAACCGTTTACCGGCCCCTTATCGCCGCGCAGCCGCCGATTTAGCGAAACCGTGATCAATGGCTTGTTCACCTTCCTGGTCAACCAACGCTACCTGTTGCATAACCCGCTAACCGCTTTGTCCAAACTCAAAAACCCGGATGTCCTTAAACCGATTGACACGAACCGCTCGTTTAACGAAGACCAATGGCAATTGATACAAGCCTTTTTGGACACCCAAGCGGCCAATGCCGACGGCGGTGAAAAACTGAAATGGCTACGGACACGGATGATCATCCAGTTGGCTTATGGCACGGGGCTGCGCTTGCATGAGTTGGCCAATGCAAAATTAGGTGATTTGGAAACCCGTCAGCGGCAAGGGCAGACACAGCATTGGTTAATGGTATTAGGTAAAGGCCAAAAATGGCGGGATGTGCCAATCCCCCTACCGCTATACCGATTGATGGCGGAGACTTACCAACAACTGACCGGACGCCAACTGAACCGGCCTGCGCCGGATAACCCCATCATTCCCCCTTTGCGGGGATCGGCCAGTAATGCCCTGAGACCGTTGGCGATCCATAAGATCATCAAGGAGGCCTTCACCATTGCTGCCGACACCCTAAGCATTGCTAACCCGGAAGCGGCAGAAAAATTATTGGCGGCCAGCGCCCATTGGCTGCGGCACACCCACGGCTCACTGGCGGTGGACCGCAACATCCCGCTCACCATGATCCGGGACAATTTAGGGCACAGTAATATTGCCACCACCTCCAGCTATGTCCATTCGGACAACGATGCCAGGCATGATGCTTTTGTTAAGGAGTTTTAGTCATTTCGTTAAAGTGTCCAATCATTGGACACTTTATTTTAAAATGTATCCATTGCGTCATTAATATCTGTGTGTATAATAAAATCTTTACATTTTGAGGATTAAAAGATGCAAGAGAATCAAGAAAATACCTATCTTTGTCCGATTATTGCTGTTTATAATCAGAAAGGTGGTGTTGGTAAAACCACTACAGTTGTCAATTTAGCGGCTGAATTTGGTAGGAAAGGATGTACTGTGTTGGTTATAGATGTTGACCCTCAGGCAAATGCCTCGACTCACATCGGCGCTGTTGATCCCAACCTTTTTGAAAAAAATGCTATCTCATTATTCTGCGATAAAAAAACACGAACCGACATTGCACATTTAGCCGAGTTGATAAGTCAAGACGTGAACGATGGATTTGAAAACGTCTGTTACATCCCGGCGACTGACCAATTGGATATCGTCGTTACTGAAACATTAAGGATTCACTCTAACAGGCCGCTCGAGGAATTGAAGGCCCGGTTAAATTTATTGCGCGATAGTTTTGATGTCATTCTGATTGATTGCCCCCCCGCCCTCTCTTTGTTAACTGGCAACGCCATATCAGCCGCAACCCATTTTATGATCCCGGTAGATACCAGTTCCGATTATTCAAGAACGGGGTGGGTCAATTTGATGACCTATATCAAAGACAAAACGCCTGAAACAAATCCTGATTTGGTTTATCTGGGAGCTTTACTAACCCGCCATAGCGAAAGTATTAATGTTCAAAAAGCGATTGCCCAATCATTTGATCAGTTGGAGATGGAAATGGAATTATTTCCGGGTGCAGGTAAAAGATTACCCGTCTATATTCATACCTCAACCAAAGTGGGCGAAGCATCGGTGCTTAGAGAGCCCATTAGAAAAACTGCAAGAAGCAATAAGGTGACTAAAGATTACAACGATCTGGCGGAGTACCTATTGAAAACCTTGTCCATTCAGCAATCATTAAAGAACTGAGGTAAGTTATGACACAAACTAATAAACCGTCAGCGCTTGGGCGGTTGCAAGATAAGATTGCAACCAACGGTAAAACCCAGTTAAAAGCGATATCAGAAGTCAAAGAAAGAAATAGTCTAGTGAGTGCGGTTAATGAATCAAGCCTTGATATTGATCTAATAACCCCCAATCCTTTTCAACCAAGGAAGGTCTTTGATCATGAGAAAATAATCGAATTGGCAGAAGCCATCAAAGAAAATGGCTTGATCCAGCCCATCGCAGTGAGGGCGGTTGATGATGGTTATCAAATTATTGCTGGCGAAAGACGTTTTCGTGCTTGTAAATATCTCGGCCACACGAGCATTCAAGCTGTCATTTTTAATGCGGATGATGAAGCAACAGCAATGATGGCTATTTCTGAAAATATAGACAGGGAAGATTTGTCAGATTACGAAGTGGGTCAAGCCATACAAAACATTTCACATTTATTTGAAAAGAAAACTGAACTTAGTCGATATACAGGTAAAACACGCTCTGATATTTACCGCTATTTGGCTTTTAATGATCTCCCTGACTGGCTTAAGGGTAGGCTTAACGGTAATCCAATTCTTATTAATAGAAATAATGCACAGCTTTTGGTGTCGTTCTTCAAGGAAGCGGACTATGTGGAAAGCAAACATAAAGAACACGTTGTTTCGGCTTTAAACATGATCGAGGAGAACGCATTAACCCAAACTTTACTGCTACCTAAAATAAGACGGTTAATTCGTGATGCGGAAACCCCCCGAAGACAATCGGATAACGTGGTTTCAAAAAAATATGCCCTAAAGGGCAAAAATGTCGGCGGCTTTAGTTTTGACGACAATAAAGTGGTCATAAAACTAAATTCCGAATTAATCACAGATGATGTGGCAACTTCTATTTACCAGATGGTTGCCGATGCTTTGGCTGAACTTGAAATGGGTTCAGATAATTAAAAAGTGTCCAATCATTGGACACTTTTTAGATTAGGTACTTCACATGGCAGTGTATGGCAAATTTTCAATGAATTATAAGGCTTAGGTAATTTTATGGTTGCAATAAAGATAATAAAATCCAGTAATGAAAAAGACTGGTATAGCAACAAAATTGGTCAAATTTTTAAATTATCTTTAAAAGATAACATTAGTTTTATGGTTAAAAATGATTCTGGACAATTTTTAGCAGTGGCACTTGATGATGCAATCATAATTGATGTACCCGATTAATAAGCCTTACACGACATACATCAATAAAAAACCAATTTCCATGTCAGACTAACCTTTATTATATTCAGATGGGAGAACGCAGACCAGAACTCGTCGGTCATGGATTACTTACCACCATCAACTCAAGATTGTCTATGCTTGTGAATCAAGTAGCAGATCGGGAACTCCTGTATCCTGATAACAAAGACAATGTCCGTGCTGCTGTTGACGTTCGCCCAGATCATTCAAAAGTGTCCAATTATTGGACACTTTTTGATTAAGATTTAATTTTGAATATCCTGTGTTTTATGATAAAAATTAAGTGATTTTTGTGGATTCCTTTGGAAACCCGAAATACGTGCCAGTTCAGCACTATAAATAACGAATAAACATTACTACATTGAAACGAAGCAGTTTTTACTGTGATTTAAAACAACGCGGTTTGCCGCAATCTGAAAACAACACGGCCTTGCCGTAATTTAAAACTAACCCACCAGGGAACCATTTTCCCGGTCGGGCATTTGTGTTTCCTGGTTCAACATAGGAATGCACAGATGAAAAAAATCCCCTTAGCTACAACTTTTGGCATCGAAGCGCCATCAAACTTAAACATTGATGCGTTTGTTGATGACAAAAATCCATATATTCCTTCCAAACATGACTATGTGTTTAGAAAGGATCAAGTACGAGACCTTCTTGCTTTTCTCTCAAATTCTTACGGAGACGCTTATTATTTAACTGGTCCAACAGGGTCAGGAAAAACGTCTTTAGTTTGCCAAATTGCAGCAAGGTTAAATTATCCAGTTCAGCAAATAACGTGTCATGGTCGATTGGGTTTTAATGACCTTGTCGGTCAATTCATGATGTCTAATAGCTCCATGACTTTTGTCCACGGTCCACTTTCCGTGGCTCTTCGTGAAGGCCATATTTTGATTTTAAATGAACTCGATTTAATGGACCCTTCAGAGCTTTCCGGGTTAAATGACATTATAGAAGGCAGTCCTCTTACCATTCCTCAGAACAATGGTGAATTGATCAAGCAACATGCCAATTTCCGTTTAATTGTGACAGGCAATTCAGCTGGACAAGGTGATCCGAGCGGTTTGTATTCTGGCGTCATGCAACAAAACTTGGCGTTTATGGATCGTTTTAGAATGATGATTGTTGATTATCCAGAACCTTCAGTTGAGAAATCCATCCTTAACAAGAGATTGGATGCCCTTGGCGTTCCGGTTGATTCTGTAATGGATGTGGTGATCGACAATATGATTAAAGTGGCGAATGAAATCCGCCGACTATTCATGGGATCAGTTGATGGAGCTGGAGCATTAACGGTAACAATGTCTACACGGACATTAATACGCTGGGTCAATATCATGGTGAACTTCAGACGCGCTAAAAACGTACTGTCGTATTCGCTTGAGCGATCTTTAACTTTCCGTGCGGAACCTGCACAGCGTGAAGCGATTCACCGTATTGCCAAAGATATTTTTGGTGATGATTGGGAGACGGCATGACAGCTAGTGATAGATTTCGTTTGTACCGTTTTTATCATTCCGACGGTTCCAGTAAAGACTGGGGCATCAGGGTAAATATTGATGGGACGTTGATCCGAAAGTATGGGAAAACGGGATCACGCTTGAACACAAGTGTAACTCCGCTTAATTCTGGACAAACTACTTTTCAGAAATTAATCAACCAAAAGCTAAACAAAGGTTACCAATACTTGGGTGAGTTTTACATTGATGATAACGGGAAGGTTCTTGATTCGCCACCCCTGCCATCAACGGCTCATCAGCCGATTATTCTTGAGCCTTATATTTATTGGCGGGTCAAGCATATATCAAACATCAGTATCCATGATCCTGTATTGAAACAGTATTTGAAAATTATAGGTCATTTGTCCGACATCTTTGTTACTCATATGCCGGAACAGACCGAGTGGATCAAAGCATTTATCAGCTCACAACCTGCTTTTGAAGGTAACGGCACTACCGGCAAACTATTAAAAACAGACGGCGTCATACCGTTGTTATTTTTAATGGCCTTAAAAAAATGCGTCCCTGTTGGCTTCAGCGTATCGCTGACCACCGAAGACTTCATTGCAATCAGTGACCAACTAAAACTGGAAACCCAAGCATTGTCCTTTTTCGGGACAACTGTCGAGCAAGTCCGTCCGATTGCCGAAGCCCTCGGTTTGTTGGTGAAAAGGTTGGATTTGTCTGGCATTCAAACCGAAGTGGCTGACTGCTATTTTTGAAAATATTTTTTAACTACCCAGAAGGGCAATAAGCCCTGATGGGCATATTTGCCCTTCTTTACACTATTGGAGAGCACTTATGACTACAACAACTATTACAACATCCACTCACACTGCTGAATTCATGCTCGATCAGCTTCAAGTGATAAAACTGAGTATCCGGCTCTGGACCAGTTCCAAAAAGCTGCGCCCTGAAGACCTTAAGCTTGCAGACGGCACTATCTTGCCTCCAGACACTTTAGCGTCTTTAGGTACTAAAAAGACTGTTAACCCTAAGCAACTGCTCGAGTTTACACGGATAAAAAAAGAAGCTGAGAGGATATGCCTTGAATCCGGTACCCGTTTTATTGGCGGGTTTGCAAACCCTAGTGATGAAATACCTCGTATCGTCAATGAGCTCGACGAACTTTCTAAGTTATTTAACAAAGAAAAAGAGCGGTTTTTGAACGAATATTCTGCAAGCACGGAACAATGGGTCAACCAGCATCCCGATTTTGCAGATGCTATCCGTAAAGCTATCGAACCAGTGGCTAGTGTCGAACGAAAATTGGTTTTTGATTACACGGTTTTCCATGTCAGCAAACCAAAAGGAGAGCTTGGTGATTCACTAAATCGACATACACTCTCATTGAGTGATCAGTTATTTAAGGAGATTGCCCAAGATGCCAAAGAGCTTATCGACCGTTCATTTGTCGGTAAAGATACCGTTACAGCACGAGTTTTAAACGCTTTCAGACGTATGCGCGACAAACTCAATAGTTTGGGCTTTCTTGATTATCGCTGTTTTGCCATAGTTGACGAAATTGATAAGATTTTGGTATCAATGCCTAAAAGCGGTCCTTACAATGGCTCTGCTTATCATGCCTTGTTCTCCTTGGGTTTGCTATTGTCCGACCCGGACAAAGTTAAGGCGCATGGCAGTGGTTTGTCTCAATCGTCGTTTCCTGGCAATGACCAAGATATTGACGGCCAATTACTTACTATTGATGATGCTATTACAGAAAGCGATGATGTAGCAGCGGCTTGGTTTACTGAATCAACGTTGTTCATGTTAGATGATTACAGCGTCACGCAATATATTGAAGAAGATCAGGATTGTGATAAGGATGAGGATTCCAAATCTCCTCAGTTGCAAGCACAGATCAACGTGCCTGCATTAACCGAATTGGATGCCGCCAACGCCATCGTATTTAATGGTGCTGTTCAACAACCGGTCTTAAATCAAGATGAAAGCTCCGTAGATCAACAGATTCCCGCGGCTCTTCAATCTACCGATATGTGGTTCTAATAGAACTTTTTAAATTTAACCTTACCTGGCGGGTACTAACTACCCGTGTAGGGCGTTCGTATTCGCCATCTACTATTTGGAGATAGTTATGCGAACAATATGCCCACAAGTAAGCGGAATCTATGAAAACAACAACAATGCTGATCCAAGTGATCCTTATGCTTTCCTGATGCTCAAAAAAGACGAGCCATTACGGGAGTTGATTTCAACTAATGCCTTTAAGGTAAATTTATCAGGTGAAATTGACCCAAACCATAAACATCCACTTGATTGCTTTGCCCGTGATTTTGGGGATTTTATCAAACCAATTTGTCGTCCCATTGACAACGAACTCTTTGATGCGCTCGATTTAGTTTTCCAATTAGCATCATCAAATTGTTTAGACAATGAATACGATGTCGAAAATTCTGGTGATGAAATTTGTTATGAGATTGCAACAGAGTGTAGGCGACAACGTGCTGCACTTAATTTAGTGAATGACTACCTTGCAAATCATCCATTGGTAGTTTGATAAGCAAAACTTAAAATTTTACCTACGGGAAAGCAATTTTCCCGTTAAGGGTTCTCTTGCTTTCCCTTCATTAAAGGAAGGCAAATGGGATATACACATAAATTTCAAATAACAAGACGACCAACTCAAGAAAATTGGGCGCATCTCATGTTTGATGTTGAACACCTTATTAAAACTTTGCCCAGTTATCATGAATTGATAAACCTGGGTGCTGATGTCGACAAGGGCATTATCCTGCGCGGCCCGATGGGTGATAAAAAACCTATCTGCAATTCAAGAAAGATTGCCTTCAATGGTGACACCTCAACGGATTCCGCTTGCGAAACCTTCTTGCTAGTTCCCAAGGTAATGAGTGAGTCATGCAAGACCGCCCGCCAGCCCTATGATTTTGTGGTCTGCGCGGCATTGGTTCTTGTTTTTTTACACATCCCTTATTTTGTGCTTACTAGCGACGGGGACACGAATGACTGGCGTCCTGCTGTATCTTGGGTGCGTCAGCATATCAATCCTGCTGCGGTGATGCCGTCTGCTGTCAGGGAAGCTAAATCAAATTTGACGACGGAAGCCCCACTAAAATTGGCTGACACTCAAGCGCTTTCCCTTTATTTTGCTAATATGCCACTAACCGTTCCAGACGCCTATTTCTGAAAAAACACTTTATAACCCATTGGGGCAACCATAGCCCCAATGGGTGCATGGTTTGCCTCATATCATTACCGGAGCAAACCATGAAACAAAACAGATCGTTAAACGGCGCATTTCCGATTGTCGCCGCCGCATTGGGCAATAGCCTGGGTGTCAAAGTCAGGGTCGGCGGATGTGTTGCCCGAACTGACGGCAAGACAATCACCGTTCCAGCCTATAACCAAGATGACCCTTATTATAAGGACATTGCATGGGGATATTTGGCCCACGAAGCGGCACATGTGCGTTTCAGTGATTTCGATGAATTCGCACGCGCCGCCACCAGCCCGATACGCAAAAAGATAGTCAATATCATTGAAGACATTCGTATCGAAAACGCCATCATCAAGCTTTATCCTGGTGCAAAACAGACCATCCAAAAATTGGATGAACACTTGTTCTTAGGTAATAACGGCCAGTCAGACAAACCGATGGCACCAGCCGCCGTTTTGTCGGACTTTATGTTGTTGAGATTGAGCGCCGATGTCCTCGGCTTCAAGTGTCTAAATGATGTGGCAAATGAAGCTGAAGCGGTTTTGGAAAAGACTTTTCCTGAAGAGGCGATCACACGCCTGATGGCGTTGTTGTCCGATGTGCCTTTTCTGCAAAACACCCGTGATTGTGTCAGATTAGCTGACCGCATATTACGGATGCTTGAAGAAGAACGTGAGAAAGCGGAACAACATGAACATCAGGATCAATCTCCTCCAGAAGATGCGCCACTACCTCCTGGCCAGGATAATGATGTGCAAGATCAGGAGCTATTATCTGACATCCTGTCTTCCGTTTTGAATGCGTCTGAAGACGATTTACCCGTAGACCGTGCAGAAACCATCAGGGATATTTTGGATGGGCAGCATCAAGCCAGTTATGACGAAGATGTTGAATTGCCCATAACCAGGGAACCCGAACGCAATGCCATTCTTGGCCAGGAATTGTTAAACAAAGTCCTTGGACAGTCTGCCCGGCTCAGATTGGCCTTGCAAAGCTTTGTACAAGGGAGCCAGAACCACCGCCGAGAACACAAAAGCTCCGGCAACCAAATTGACGGGAGCCGTTTGCACAGGTTGGCTTTAGGCGATTCAAGGTTGTTCGTACATCAGGCACCAAAGCAATCGCCAAATGCTGCGTTTGAGATTCTTATTGACGCTTCCGGCTCCATGAATGAAGAGGTTGCCAACACAGGGCGGACTCGGATTGAATTGGCAATAGAAGCGGCCTTAGCACTGGCGTTGGCGTTGGAAGCAATTCCTGGTGTCAATCCCTCCGTGACCAAGTTCCCGTATGAAGATACCAACGACGTTGTTCCTTTATTACGGCGTGGACAAAAAGTCAGGGCAAATGTGGCGGCTTTTCTACCCACCACCAGTGGATATACACCACTGTGTTCTGCCTTGTGGTATGTAGCTTCTTCCGTATTGTCGGCCCGTGAACATCGCAAAATCATTATGGTACTCAATGATGGGCAACCTGATGATTTGGATGCCACAAAGTCTGTCATTAGACGCTGCGAAGCTTCTGGAATAGAGCTAATCGGAGTCGGTATCGGTTATGACACCAGCCATTTATTCAGTCGGTCAATTGTTATTCATGATCTGTCTGAATTGGCTGTCCAACTGTTTAGTATCAGCCGGGATTTATTGGTTGCCGCTTAACGAAATTGATATGGGCCTTTCATTTGATAGGCTTTCTTTTTAACCCAATCGGGGAAATTCCCCGATGACGGGCATTTTCCCGGTTTTTCACGAGGAAAATGTATGCCTGTTTTTAAGATAAATCCAAATGTCAGTTCCAAAGAATATCAGCAGGAACTGGCATTTCTACAGGAATTCCATTCTGATAACACCGACCTTATTCAACTCTTTAAAGATTACGGCGATAAGGCATCGGTAATCCCAAATGGTTATATCAAAAAAATCGTTTGGGACGAAGAAGGTGGGTATCCAGCACATGCCTATGGTGTTATCCAATATAGTGTCAGGCCATACCAGCAAGGTTATGGTTGTGATGGCACCACCGACTGCAATATCCATCTTATAGCTTCGGTGATATGCGGGAAACTGGGTGTTGACTATTCGGATGCCTATGCCCTTGCTTACGAAGACGGCAATGAGAATGGATGTATTGAAGGCTTGTCCCGAAATACGGAATTGCAAGCAGAAACGGTTATCCCGGAGAAATTCAGCGGACATGAAATTAGCTTGATGCTGCACGACCTTTACCAAATCAACAACCGGTCTCTCGTTGAAGTCATTGAAGAAATGCTTATAGAACGAGATATTCCGGTGCCAGATTGGCATTAATTTTTTATCCAAAAATATTGGCCTAATAAATTCGCCAGAACATTTTTCAAACACCCTATTGGTGAACTCAACCGTTCCTCAATAGGGATGCGTCATGGGTTCACCAAATAACTACTACTAAGGAAACACCCATGACCGATAACACTCAAACCCAATCCAATGATGAACCTAGATACCGTCACGATTTTATTGTGACGCTGTCTGGCTATGGCCGCGATCCAGAAGAGGCTTTTGAAGACGCTTTAAAAGCACTTGAATTATATGCGCCCTACCATGACCATTACACAGCAGATGAATCTGATGTGGCAGAACCCGTTACAGAAGAAAGACCAGATTAAGTCGTTTAGCCTGACTTAAACCTTTAACCCACATGGGAACCCTGATGTTTCCCATGTGGGGACGATGGTGTTCCCAATTTTACTTTGCTATTGGGGAACATTATGAGCGAAATTTATACAGATATATTTGACACCTATACAGAATTACTGGGTTGCCCTATGAGCCAGTATGTCGATATTGAAATACATGGTGTCGTTGATATTAACAGTGGTGACATCGAATCAGATGAAACCCAATGCCAAGTTGATGACGAAAACCCTCAGTTTTTTTCTGTTTATGTCCGGCACAAAGATGGTTGTAGCGAAGTTATTGCCGATGCAGGGCTTAATAAACTTTACGATTTACGCGAATTTGCCCAGCGATTGGCTGAACAAAACCAATGGCGCTACAAAGACTATACTTTGGGGAAGTCTTATTCACAGATGGATGTTAATCTTGATACTCATACCCTCTATCAAAAAACATTGTCTTGTAGATTATGCAAACAACAAGTGAAATTTGTCTTCGGTACACTTTCGTTCTGTCAAAAGTGCCTAGGGGCTTTACCGCACATCGGAACCAAGATTATTTCCCTTCAAGGAGAAATATCCGACACAACTGATGCCGTTGATGTTTTTACCGGATTGAACTCGGAAGGGGTTGTCGACGGGATATTTCCAGAACAGGAAAACTGCTTTTCTGTCGTGTTTCAAAATGGCGTGGCCATATTTTTAAGTCCTGGGGAAATCACCGATACCCATAACTACCGGATCATCAAAAAGCATGATGTGCATTGTTATGTTGTGGTCAGGGTTTCTGCCAGGGGTATTGAAGCGGAAAACCATCAGGCGGCGATTGAAAAAGCTGAAGCGGCGCTTGATTTTCATGCGATGCTGAACTCAGGGGCGGATGTCGAATATGCCGAAATGGTCATCGGGCATACCGTTGATGAATCTGGCGATGAAAACCACCTGAATACAGGCCGTTACAAAGCCCAATACCCCCTCTTTGGTTAGGTCAACTGCCTGGCCCTGATGCAAACAAAAGGGAAATCAGCTTCCTTTTTGGCAATACCTGCCTTTCATTTTTTAATGGCTGTCAGATTACCGGCATTGGGTAATGACATTTTGATCCTTTTATCCGCCAAAACGTCGTCGCACGATTGAATTACACTACATAAGTAACGCAATTTAATCCAGCATAAAAATATTCCAAAAGGCACTGCAAAATCGTGTCTTTTGGTCTTAACCACTTGACGGTATTCGTATAAAATACAGCCATCGTTTTTCCACAACACGCATTGTGTGTGTTGCGGAAAAACGGTTTTAATGAATTTTTGTAGCTCCCTACGGGACTCAAAAGCCAGTGCCAGTTCAGCACTTTAAATGACGAATAAACATTGTAAAATTGAAACAAAGCAGTTTTTCTGTAATTTGAAAACAACGCGGTTCGCCGCAATCTGAAAACAACACGGCTCTGCCGTAAATTTAATCATTCACCTACTGGGGAAATTCATTTTTCCTCGCTAGGGAACTGTGTGTTTCCCCGGTTTTACCGAGGATACACACATGAGAAGCATCTTAATTTTAACGTTAATATTGGGTACTGTCGGCACAGCATTATCTGCCGGTAAACAAGCATTCGATACAACTGTTCAATTAAATCAACAACGTCATGCACAAATTGCTGCACTGACTACAAACCCTTAAATTTTAGGCAACTTAGCGTTATCTCAATTTTAACTTTCACTTACTGAGGATCACTTTCCTCATAAACATCCTTTGGGAGACATTTGCTCCCTTTGGGTAGCATATTGGTCTCCCTTTTTCTTTATTTATTGGAGATTTCAATATGTATAACAAAGTCACACTTGTAGGTCGTTTAGGTAAAGAACCTGAAATTCGTTACACTCAGGACAAATCCCCTATTGCGAACCTGTCTATCGCCACCACTGATTACCGTAAGGACTCTGCTGGTAAATCTACTGCCCATACTGAATGGCATCGCGTCGTTTTGTTCGGAAAATTGGCTGAAACCGTTCGTGATCGTAATCCTAAAAAAGGTTCAATGATTCTTATCGAAGGCTCCCTTCGTACACGAAAATGGCAAGATTCTGACAAAGTTGATCGCTACACCACTGAAATCATCGGTGACATTTATACAGAAATCGAAACTAAATCCGATAATTCTTCAAATGCCTCTGACGATCAAAGTCAATAAGTGTTTTTCACTATGAAACTAGGGTTCGTATGTGTCCAGTGTCATTGACACTTGTCTTTATACATCCTTATTTCCATTTCCCCGCCGGAACATCTTTTAGCCCTTTCAGGACTTTAAGGTGTTCCGGCATTTTTTTAGGAGGACACATGGTAAAGACATCCCCAATGTCTGGCCAACCAAATCCACATAAGTTAAATTGGGATATTTTCAACGACTACGATTGGCTATGCGGTAAAGATAAGCCGGATTCCATTACGCCTTGGTCAGAGCGGGATATTCTCTGTCTGTATGAAAAATTGTTGGAAAATTCACTTGTCAGCTTGTTCGATAACAGAAGTTCGTGGAATACCAGAAAGGAAATTTATTCCTGGGTTATCAACGAATCCGACAAAAATCCTTTCAGTTTCAACAACTGCTGCACATTCACAGGGCTTGAACACGATGTCATCAGGGATTTTGTGATACTGAAATTCAAACCACATCTGCTTAGCCAACTACATTAAACCCACAAGGGGCAAATCTCCCCTTTTATGGTGTAATTGCCCCTAAAACGAATAGAGGTAATAACTCATGTCAGAACAATCAAAATTCATCGTCACTTACGAGATCAATTACGTCCATCGTGTCCAAGTAGGCGTTATAGCCACCAATAAGGATACGGCAATACTTTCAGCAAAACAGGCATTTGATCATGGCTCAATTTGGGATGACACTCAAGAAATGCCATTGTTATATGACCAATATATTGAAATCGGTGACGATTCCTTAACTTTCAGCGCAGAACCTGTTGCGGATTTCCCGGAATCGGATGAGTCTGTAAACGATATTCGCCGTAAAGAGAACGCCTTCAAAGCTTGTAACTACTTACTTAAAGACATTGATTCGGAGTTGAATTTTGCTATCGAGGTTTTTGCCGGATTAGCATCAGTTCAACCTAACACTGGATTGTCCGATTTTGAGTGTAGACACTGTGGTCGTGTCTATGATGATGCTTGCGAATGCCTTTCAGATAATTGTCCGTCACGCGAATTACCACTCAGTTAAGGGATTTGCTCTCCTTAAACTTCCGTTTACTGGCTGCACGGCAATCAATTTCTGACAGCCAAATTGAAAATGACAACTCTACCATCCTGCAAGGAACAACATGTCCTTGACGGATGCTGTGTTTCTTGTGGGGTTCAATATCTCGGAGAAACACATGCAAACAACACACACAACTGAAACGCTACAAGTAGCTCTAGCCCAATACATAGGAACTGAAAATTGGTACCATCATCCAGTATTGAAAAACCTTCTTTATACCGATGGTGCCCAATTTTTCTTTTCCGAAACAGAAAGCTATTGGTTGCTTGACCTGATTGCCTTCGAATATTTTTCCTTATTGGAAAATGAGCCGTTTTTGTCCATTGTCGTCGAATCCGAATCACAGCAATGCAAAATCTGTGTTGATGATGGTAACGGCAAAGAACTGGCAACTAAACAGATTCCTTTCACCACATTAATTTCCGGTGTCTGGAAATTCTATTTGACTGACAGTGTAATATTGCTGCCATCTGAATATTGACTGGAATTACGCTATGTCGACAAATCAAAATTTGTGCTTGGCAACGGTTAGCGGCACACTCGGAAAATTCAAGTTTGACGTTATCACTGGAATGGTTGTTGGGTGTTTTTATCCAGTTGACGACCCGCCTGAAAAGATTGATGTGGATGAATATGCAAAGTCTTACCCAAACACACCCATTCAAGCGGGTCAAACCTACGATGTTCTTGATTTGGGTTATACCACTGTATCAGGAAGCTATGAAACGCCGACTTGCTATTGGCGTGCTGAACGTGACTATATGGTGATGCACGGGGAACTGCCGTATTAAGATAAAAGTGTCCAATCATTGGACACTTTTAATCAATCTCCCATAACCTAACAATATATATCATTAGCTCAATAGCTAAACAATTACTTACTCTCTAGGGGGAAACAAATCTCCCTATGGGTATTGTTTTCCCTATCAATTTCACACAATATAAGGAAAACTAACATGAATGCAATCACAGAAATTATCTCTGAGGACATTAAAATGGCACAGCAATCCAATCACGGTCATACCGAAGGTATTCCTATGTCCGAAAAGGATAGTCCAACGGCTTTTTCCTAAAAAAAACCTGATAAAAGATACATTCATTTGTGTCTTTTATCTTAATATTTTGATGACAATTGGTTATACTCTTGTCATCTTTCCAGAATGCACAGTTTGTTTATTGCGGAAAGATGAATTTTTGTGGCTTCCTTTGGAACCCGAAAAACGTGCCAGTTCAGCACTTTAAATAACGAATAAACATTGCTACATTGAAACAAAGCAGTTTTTACTGTGATTTGAAAACAACGCGGCTTGCCGCAATCTGAAAACAACACGGCCTTGCCCGTAACTTAAAACCAACCCTCCAGGGAACCATTTCCCCGGTAGGGCATTTGTGTGTTCCCTGGCACTAACCGAGGATTCACAAATGCAACAAACTGTAATGTCAATTAACCCAGCTAATTTGGTTAACGCATTAAGGCTCAGTTTTACTAACAGCACTACTGTGCTGGGCGAACTGATGCAAAATTCCCGACGCGCACAAGCGACATCGGTCGAATTCACTTTTGACCATCAAATTAACACGCTCACCGTCACTGATGATGGTTGCGGCATCGAATCCATCAATAAACTGCTGACTGTTGCAGAATCTGGATGGAATGCCGATGTTATTGCCCAAGAACATCCTTTTGGTATTGGTTTTTTATCTGCCTTGTATTCCTGCCGACATATCACTGTCGTCAGCAAAAGCGGAAAACTGATGTCAGGTACGGATGAAATACTCACCTTCCAACCTGTTTCAATAGCGCCTGTCGATGATTGGGACAGAAAGACGGTTATCACGTTGCAAGACATCGGATTGGAGTTTGACCAGATCAAACGCAAGTTGATTGAACTGGCCCGTGGCTTCCCAATTCCTATCGTCTTCGATGGACAAATTCTCAGCAGATGCTGCGCCATTGATTCTTCAAGTGAATTTATCGATACAGAAATCGGTTCGGTACTTTTGATGGGACTTGATAACAAACGCAGCTGTGTCGATATTGATGTTTACCTTCAAGGTCTGCCCATTTATCGCACTAACAAGACCTATGGTGATGCCATTCCAAGGCATGTCATCCATCTCGATCCGTCCAAGTTTATGGCCAGGCTTCCTGACCGTGACAAGTTGGTGGATGAGGAAGATGTCATCAATATCACCAAAAACGTGCTCGCCAAACAGATTGAGGGCTATTACCTGAAGCTGAAAGCGACTGCCGATCCCATAGATTTTGTGGCAAGCTACCAGATGTTAAAAGATTGGAAATTGCTTCATTTGTTGAACGATGTTCCTGTCATCCCTGCTTTTGTTTTGCAAACTTTTGTTGATTATCCCAATTGCGACGAATCGGCATTCGGGCATTATTTGTTCCCGTCCACAGTGGCGTCAACATGGGACGATCTGAATACTCAGGGTGTTGTCAGTATTGATGAATGTGTTGAGAACGACGGTGCCTTGTGCCATATGTTCGCTATGCAGAAGGGTCATTATGTTTATCATGGCGAACTGCATCCTGGACATTGGATACAATCATTAGTAAAGAAATTGGAAAACCCAACGATTGAACTGATTAATGAAACCCGATCAGTATTATTCAAAGGTGATTGGGATTGGGTTCAAGTCCGTTTTTGTGATTCTTATGTAATTACAATTGGTAATGAAACTATCGAAATTCGTGGACATGCCGTTTACTTAGGTGAAGAGAATGGCGATGAGGTAGTAATGCCAAGTTTGGACAATACGCCTAGCGTGTTGACACAAACTTCTTCTTACCGTGGTGAGCATGAGGATTTTCAGCAATCGGCTTATGAATCAGACCAAGCGGAATTCCATTCATTCTGTGTTGCTAATAGGACAGACGACCCTCTTGTCGGTATACGGCAACTGTTGCCAACGCAGCTTTTGTGCCCGATATTGTATGGCAATAGTTTCCATCTTCATGTCAATGCGGATGGTAATTTGACGGTCAACAGTCTTGAAAAAATGGTTGCCTAAGGCAACTGAAAACGGCATGATTAGAAGGGTTTTTAAAAAACCTAAAGGATTGTCATAACTTTTATACCCACGCGGGAATTCATTTTCCCAGTCGGGCGCAATGTTTTTCCCGCAATAACTGCTTAGTGCTGGAGAAACATGATGTCCAAATCTTTCTTTCAAAAGAATGTTGACCGCCGCAGCCGTGCTGCTATGGCCAATTTTCTCAAATCACACTGCCGCTATGACACGATGCGTTCTTGGAATGCAATGACGTCATATGCCCAAAACATCAAGATTCATAACTTAGGCCTGTCATTTGAACAAGCCGACATAGCCTATGACATGCTTGAAACCGACTACTGGAATGAGATTCGCCAGCCTATTGATACCTTCATTAGTGAACACGGCCATTCCTATACTATTGGCACCAATGGCCGATCTTCAGGTTATCTGGTTCTTTATGAATCGCATCTTGAAGTCACTGGCCATTACAGTTATTGCCCGATGTGCGGCCAAAATAACTATAAAAAAGTGCCACCGGTTTTTGCGGACATGAACGCGCAAACCATTGCGCAAGAAATCCTTAAAAATCCAAACGCCCACCATCCGAATGTCTATCTGCAACAGTCCGCAGTCCAGGCATTGTCGATGACAGACGATGAAAAATGGACACTGGCAAACCGCCTGTCCATTGAATTGCGCAACTGTTCTTCACAAGCCAGTTGTGGAGTTTGTGGAACAACCCGCGTCAATTTTCAAGTACAGCCCAAGCGTTTGGTGGTACGAAGCAATGGCATTGATCAGGGCGAATGCTTTGACCCGGAAGATTGGACTATGTCCAGGCTTCGCGAGCGGGTTGATTTGGTGTGTGCATTTGATGCAACGTGTGATGCCATCCGCGACAACTATATTGCCTTGATTGGCAATTGCCGTGTCATTGAATCTGTGGAATATCAGCCCATCGTAGTCAAGCAGCTTGCTTGGGTTTAGGGGATTTATATGACCCGTTATTTATCCTGGCGACGCAGCTGGCCAAACACCGTTATGTTGGGTTTTGCATTGGGTTGGAGTACAGACGACAAGTCAATTTGCCTAATGCTGCATTTTTTTACGCATGTCTTAATTATTGGCCCGCATTTATCGGGCCGTTAATTTTTAACCCTTCCGGGAGAAAACTTTTCTCCTGATGGGATGTTGGTTTTCTCTCGGAACCTTCCGTCTTGCCTTCCGGGACTTCCTCAATTCTCGTTGGCACGGGCATTAAGGAAGTCCCGGTGGTCGGGGCTATAACCAGGAGAAAAACCATGATGAACAGTACACAAATCAAAGTTGGCCAAACCGTACAAGCTTTTTTTGAATCATTTGATTCCGATGCGAGCTATGAAACGTTGGGGAAAATTGTAGGTGTAAAGAGAATATCGCCTAAATCAAATTCTTTTGATGAAGCAACAATTAAGTGGGATGACGGAACAGAGTTTTCAATTAATGCCTCCTTCTTTTTTAAAACAGTCCATGTGGTTGGAGGTTTGCAATGAAGGCTTCCAATTTATCTGCGGATATCGTTAGAGGTCAAGCGACCGGGCGGTGGTTGTTTATTTTTAATGCCCTTTCGCCTGAACTTGAACTTGCAGCATCAAAACCAGGTAGGCATACACAATGCCCGGTCCACGGTGGAAAAGATGGTTTCCGGTTATTCCGTGATGCCAATCACTCTGGAGGGGGAATTTGTAACACTTGTGGTGCTAAAACGGATGGTTTTCAATTATTGATGTGGTTACGTAATTGGAGCTTTCCTGATGCTTTATCATACGTTGCGGATGTGTTGGGAATAAGTAATGACACAATCTCTCCTATTGTTATGAAGCCAGTCGTAACGCCGTCAACTACCGCAGTGGATAATGAACGGATTAGGTCTAGTCTCCGTAGAACCTGGCGGGAATCTAAACCGCTTTGGCATCCAGATGCGGAGCCTATCAGGCTTTACTTTCGCAATAGGGGGCTGGGTGATGTGACAATGGATTATCCAAATTTCCGTTTCCATCCCGCATTGCAATACCGCGATGAAAATCGCCGTTTATTGGGCTACTTTCCGGCATTGCTTGCATTGCTTGAAAATAATGAAGGGGCGGTCACAATCCACCGAACGTATCTCACGAACGATGGGTTTAAAGCCAATGTCGAATTTCCGAAGAAAATGATGACGGCACCGTCGGACAAGAAAGTCGCCGGCTCTGCCATACGTCTAGGAACACCCACTACTATTTTAGGGGTCACTGAAGGAATAGAATCGGCTTTAGCTGTAATCCAAGCAACCGGTATGGTGACGTGGCCACTGGTCAGTTCGTCGTTGATGCCTAACTTTGAACTGCCCAGTAACCTCAAAAAGTTGGTCATTTGGGCTGATTTGGATCGTCCGGCGCCTGTAACCGGCATTCAGGCCGGTTCTGAAGCGGCGGCGAAATTGGCCCACAGAGCAATGGCCCTTGGTCTGCAAGTTGAAATCCGCGCACCAAAAGGCCCTATACCGGACAATTCAAAATCGATAGATTGCTTGGATATCCTTAACAGATACGGACCGGAAGCGTTTGCACACTCTAGCCCGTATTTCAACTAGGGGGAGGCATGTATGGCAGGTGGCGACTTGACTCTTGCTTATCGGCACAACCCTTTTCGATACCCTGTCGCGGCCCAGCTCCAATTTGGGACTGGCCACGACAGGAATTTAGGTAACGCTTGTCAGTTTGATTTTGATTAAAATACTTTCATAGACGATCTAATAAGCCCGACTCACCATTTATTCAATGAAGTAATAACGCGGCCTACAATTTCAAAATCAATTTCAGTACTGGACACATCGAGCGTGTAAGGCTGAAATATTCGATTAAACCCAGAAACAAGTAACACATTACCCTGTGGCTGTAAGTTATTTACCAGCACACAATGCCCAAGCCGAAAGACAATTGCTCCGCCATTTCCAACATTCTTTCTTTGGGTATCCGCTAACACCCAATCGTTGTCCTTTATATGGGGCGACATGGCATCCCCTTGGTTAACCACGACGACCACATCCATTGATGGCAGTTGATTTTTAATAAACCAACTTCTTGGAAAATAAACCAATTCTGGTCTTTCGTTGCGATTACCTTCCTCTTTAATTACATATAACGGTATACCTATAAGTTCTTTGTTATCGATACCTAGAGCCATTAGTGGTGTAAGCGCATTTTTTTCCTCTTCTGGATTTAAGCTACCTAAGAGTACCCAGTTGATATTTACTCCGAAGTTTGACAGCTTGATCAAATACGTGGCATCAGGCACTCCTTTATTCTGTTCGTACTTATATTGCATATTTTTGCCAACACCACCTATTGAAGCAAAATCAGTTTGATTTAACTTAAAACGCATTCTTTCCGATCTAAGCCTATCTCCTAATGTGGTCATAATGAACAAGTGGCCTCAAATTTGATTACGAATTATTGACATATATATTTGTTGTATTATATTTGAGTCTATTTAATATTTGAGTGCTTATATAAGATTAATTTACTCATTTAGCATCCTTTTAATGAAAAATAAACCACAATTAATGAAATCCCATAAACAAAAAACATTCTATTAAAAAAAAACCGTATTCAAAAGGAGAATTATGCCAAAAGAACAATCATTTATTGATGACTTGTCATCAATAAACCTTATGTACTTGATGTATGCCAAAGAGCTAGCTAAAACTCATCCCACGGAAGCCATTTGGGTGCTGGGTCTTTCAGCGGACGAAGTGGAGAATATTTCCCAGTTGACACCTAACTATATGAATCAGTTGGCGAAATGTGGGCGAACTATAATGCGTATAAAAATACCTGACATTACAAATAGTGTTGTTGGTATGGGGGAACTGACAATACTCATGGGAATGGTTGAGAATGAAGAACAACAAACTGCGTGAAAGACAAGCCCAATATCATATTGCTGAAAAGATTGTGAAGCTGGGCGGTCGGGCAACCTTAATTGAGTCCTTTCTCGGTGTGAACAAGCGTTCCGCATCGATATTGTTCAAGTCCATAGCCTTACATTCTTCAAGAGGCGGTCTTTTGCCCTATGATCCAAATTGGATTGTCAAAACCCCGATCAACTGCCTGCATTCTTCGTACTTTTATAGCATCTTCCATCATATTGAAATGGGATCGCCCAAAGCGGCTGATAAAAAAATGTTGTTCATTAGTGCCTATACTATTTATAAAACTATTTTTGATGATCCATTCTTCCCCATAGAGAGGGCATGGCATGTCTATTTGCAAATTACCTGCGGCAATTATAAGTTCGTCCACTGCAAACGTTGCCAATGCCACCATCTAACCATCAGAAATTATCCGGTTTTATATCAAGTTTGCCCTGTTTGTGATGTCGATGTCGATTCCACTAACAGGAGGCGTTGGACACAAAGACGAAGAACGATTTCTCCGACTGACAAAAAACAATAAAAACACCAAGGGTTGTAGTTATTGTCGAACTTTCACAGGTTTCCTATTAGGAAGAAATGACTATGGCTGACAGTAGTGGAACAGGATCAAGTGTCTTCGCTACCTTTGTTCATCTTCAACGCAATGACCCTGTCCAGAACATGCATCGGTTCTATCGGATACATGTGACTCCGGGGATATTTCAGGATTGGGTATTGGTGCGGGAATGGGGGCGAATTGGGTCGCCAGGAATGGTCAGGAAAGATTGTTACCCTACCCGTGAAGCAACCGTAAATGCCAGTCAGACCATCGTAAGAAAAAAGCTCAAAAAAGGCTACACAGTTTTGTGCTTCGATTGAACTATACCAAAAAAGTGACACTTTTCGCGCTTATCATTTCATTGATTTTAATGAAGAATAGTCTTGCCGATGACGGCATTGTTTTAAATCTATTCAACTAAATTACGGAACGCTAAGATGAAAAATATCGCTTCAACAACTAAAATTTCTTTCCTGGACACAGTCACATTCGGCCTCCAATTGGCTTCCCAAAAAACCCAAAAATTTGTCAACAAGCACTACAAAAGCGCCTTGATCTTCATCGGCTTGTTGACTGCCTTGGTGGTTTTCCAAGAAGCGTCGTTTGCTGGTACGGACGGTGATGATTTTGCGGACATTTACACAAAACTCGAAGCCTGGTCTAAAGGCACGCTAGGCAAGGTAATTGCTTTGGGCATGTTCTTGGTTGGCCTTGCTACAGGTGTTGTCCAACAATCCATCATCGCTGTCGTTATCGGTATCTCCGGCGCATTGTCCCTCTATTACGGTCCCGCCATTATCAACTCAGTAGTTTCAGCCTTAATCTAAACCCTACTCTTTTGCTAAGTGACACCCCTTATAAAATAGCCCGTTCAATGGGCTATTTTTAAATAGGCAACAAACTGCAATTGGTCGGCAACAGGCTTTATTGAACCATCAAGGATTCTTTAATCCAGACATTAATTTTTTGCGAGCAGATTATGGCCACCTTTAACTTTTCATCATTCACGGGGACAACTAAAGTGTTCCCTAGTTTCAAACCCACAGATATCATCAATTTCAACAGCGACAACATCAATGCGGGTCAAGCCGTTTTCTCGGTGAATGCGACTGGCGATGCCGTTATGACCATATCTGGAAAGGCCATCACCTTTACCGGACTTACCATTGACAATTTAACGACCGCCAATTTTGTTTTTTCAAATGGCGGCCAGGTTTTGATTGGCGACATTAAAGACAATCCCATCAACAATAGCGTCCTATCCGATTATATCGACGGGCGTGCCGGAAACGATACTGTTTCTTACGATAGTGCCATCGCGGCCGTGACCGTAAACCTTGCCACCACGGTCGGGCAAAATACGTTGGGTGCGGGTATTGACACCTTGGTCAATATTGAAAATCTCAAAGGCTCACAATTTAATGACAACTTGACCGGTAATGCCGGGGCAAACACCCTGGACGGCGGTTTGGGCATCGATGTCTTGTCAGGCGGTGCTGGAAATGACAATTACTTGGTCGATAACCCATTGGATCAGGTCGTTGAAGCCGCCGCTGGAGGCACCGACACGGTCAGCAGCACAGTTGATTATATGCTTGCCGCCAATATTGAGAACTTGATCCTGCTAAACAACGCCACCAACGCCATTGGCAACACGTCCAACAATGTCATCACTGGCAATGCCAGGAACAATATCCTTAATGGCGGTACAGGTCAGGACACCATGATCGGTCTGGGGGGGGATGATATTTACATCGCTGACAATATCAATGACAAAGCCGACGAAACATCCGTCGGCAGTTCAGGCGTTGATACCGTGTTGGCGACGGTCAATTATACTCTCGGCAACAACGTCGAAAACCTCAAACTGGTTGGGGTCACCAACTTAAATGGCACAGGCAACATCGGTGACAATGTTATCTTTGCCAATTATGGCAACAACACGATTGATGGTGTAAGTGGCAATGACACGGTTTCCTATCAGTTTGGCAGCACCCGTGGTGTGGCTGTCAATTTGTCATTGGCAACCGCCCAAAACACATTAGGGTCAGGAACTGACACTTTGGTTAATATTGATAACCTGATCGGCAGCACCTTTAACGACACGCTCACGGGTGATGCCAATGCCAATAAAATTGACGGCGGTCTTGGCAATGATTTGATCAGCGGTGGCGGCGGTAATGACACCCTGTCCGGCGGTTTTGGTGACGACACTTACATTGTGGGATCAACAATTGGCTATACGATTGTTGAAAACGGGGGGCAAGGGACGGACACCATAAAAACGGATGTCACCTATAATTTAAGCGCCTACGCTTCGCTCGCCAACATCGAAAATCTGACGTTGACAGGCACAAACGCCGTCAATGGTACTGGCAATGCCGCCAGCAATACGCTCATCGGTAATAGCGCGTCCAATATTTTAACAGGACAAAACGGTAACGATTTCCTGGATGGTGGGACGGGGGCGGATATTTTGCTGGGCGGTGCCGGAAACGACACGTATGTCATTGATGATTTGGCAGATACGATTATTGAGAACGCATCTGAAGGCAGTGACACCATCAATGCTTCGATCACTTACACCATTTCTGCCAATGTTGAAAACCTTACCCTGACAGGTGCTGCGGCTATTAACGGTACTGGCAATGCGGATGCCAACACTATTACAGGCAATGGCGCTGATAACGTTTTGAACGGTGGTGATGGGACTGACAAATTGTTCGGTGGTTTAGGTAACGATACCTTAGATGGCGGTACCGGAATTGATGTATTGACGGGCGGCGACGGCAATGACAGCTATTACATTGACACATCATCTGATTCTGTTGTCGAAAATACCAAAATTGTCGCGGGCGTGACTGTCCAAGAAGGCACGGACACGATATTCAGTTCCGTCACTTATAAAATTGCGAACGTCAATGTTGAAAACCTGACGCTAACGGGTTCGACGAACATTAATGCTACCGGAACTGACGCCAATAATGTGGTGACCGGCAATGCCGGAAACAATATTCTGAGCGGCGCAGGCGGTAACGACACTATTAATGGTGGCGATGGCAAAGACACATTGGATGGAGGAAAAGGCGCCGACACGATGCGCGGTAATCTCGGTGACGACCTTTATATCATTGATGATGCCGGTGACCGGGCCATAGAGGCCGCCTCTGAAGGTTTTGACACCGTGCAATCCAGCGTCAGTTACACCTTGGCGGTTAATGTTGAAGCGTTGGCCTTAACCGCCACATCTGTCATCAATGGGACAGGCAATGCTGGCAACAATATGTTGACCGGCAATTCCGCAAACAACGTATTGTCCGGTTTGGATGGTGACGACGTTCTGGATGGTGGCGCAGGAACAGATAAGTTGACTGGAGGAAATGGCAATGACATTTTCAAATTTACCGCGGTAACCGACACCAAAGTTGCGGCTCCAGATATTATCACTGATTTTATCGGTGGTTCGGACAAAATTAATTTTGCTAATTTACACACAGCCGCCGTGCCTTTGGTCTTGTTAACCGACAAAGGCGCTGACTTTACCCACACCGCCGGCGAAATCAAGTTTGCCGCATCCGGTTCTATTAGTGCTGACACAACTATTAGTGTAGACCTCAATGGTGACGCTAACGCAGATTTCTCCGTTTTATTGACGGGATATTCTGCGAATCTCACTATCAGCGACTTTATCATCTAATAAAAGCCCTTCTGTCGGGTCGAACTATACCACTTTTTTGATACTTTTCGACCCGATAGAATCTCGGCTACTGGTTTAAAATAGTCAATACAGATCAAATTTAATGAAAATGTATGCGGCGATTTTTACTTTTATTAATGGTTTTCCCACTTTATGGTTACGCCGGTTCAGCCGTCCTTAAACAAAGCCTGTGGGCGAAAGCCTCACAGCTTGCCGGCGTCCACCCTAATACCTTATACGGTATAGCCTTACAAGAAACAGGGATGCGCTGGCACGACCGGACTTTTAGGCCGTGGCCTTGGACCATTTATGTCAATAAGGGTGGTGCCGGCATCAAGTCCGGCCCATACCGCTACCCTACCAAAGAAGCCGCTGTAAAAGCCCTGACTGTCATGCTTGACCAAGGTGTTACTAATATCGATGTCGGCCTCATGCAAGTCAATCTCCGCTGGAACGGCCATAGGGTCAGGGACAAAAAACTCCTGATTGACCCTAGTGTCAACATTATGGTGGCCGCTGGCATTTTAAAAGATGTCCATGTCGGTAACGGTCTGCGTCAGGCTGTTGCCCGATACCACTCCTTCAATGCCGGACGTGGCGCAGCGTATTCCACTAAAGTTAAACGTTACGAGACCATTCTCGATGAAAAATTTGAATAAAAACTTGTTTTGGTTGCTCGTGACCTCCGTCGCTATGACTGGTTGCACCAACCTATTTTTAAAATCCGATAAAAGCTGCCATTTCGTTATAGAAACCACCTATTCCCCACCGGTGGTTTCTAATCTGGATTATGCGCTAATAAAGGGTTTTCAAAATCAAGCGATCATCGAACCCGCATTTCAGCACGCATTGACTTTACCATCCCGCTTACAGCCCGTTGCGTCCATTGTAGCCACCACAAGGCCTGTCCCGTCTGAACACGAAAATGGAAACATCAACACCGTTTACTTTGCATTTGACAGCGTCACGTTGTCTGATGCCGAAACCGCAAAGTTAAACCATTTTATAGTCAAAAATGCCCCGCTTGGCATATTGCATATTAAAGTCACAGGTCACACCGATTCCTATGGAAGGACAGCTTACAACCAACGTTTATCATTGCAGAGAGCTCAGGCCGTTAGACAGTATCTTATCGCTAAAGGCGTAAAACCTTCCCTTATTTCGACGCTTCCCTTGGGGGAACATGAACCCGCAGCGACTAATTCAACCGACTCTGGCCGCGCATTAAACCGCCGCTCAGAACTTTACCCCGTCACGAGGAACTGACCATGCGCCAAATACCCAACTACTTGGACGACCCGCAGCAATTGCTGTTTTGGGAATTTGATGAATTCATTTTGCTTTCCATCATGTTTGCCATCGGCATTATGGCAGACCATTTGGGCATGTTGTTGGCCGCCGGGCTATTCCTAGTGAAAATTTATAAGAAATTTAAAGACCGGCAATCAAACGGTTTTTTGATCCATGCTTTGTATTGGAATGCTGGCATCAATGCCAAAGACAAATTCCCCACATCCATCCCTTTGCCTTTTATCAGATTCTTCCACTAAACCATGAAACATACCGATTTCACTCAAAAATGGCTGGGACTCCAAGATTCAAACAAATTTCTAAAAATTGTTTGCGGCTTTTTACTCTTCGTTAATTTAATTTTGGTCATTGGCGTGTTGAACACAGAAAAACTGGTGGTCTTGATTCCACAAGGTTTGTCAGAACAGGCCGATATTGCCCAGAACAAAGCCTCGGAAGGTTATAAGAAATCCTGGGGCATGTACGCAGCTACCCTCCTAGGCAACATAACACCAGAAAATGCCGATTTTATCCTCGAATCACTTAATGACATGGTCACACCTGACATCAAGCTATTGCTGAATGACCAGGTACGCAATGACCTGGAGACATTGAAGGAAGAAAAGGTGTCATCTACCTTCGAAATCAAGAAAGTCTCTTACGAACCCGAAACCGATAAAGTTTTTGTGACTGGCAAGCATTGGATCTCAGGCGTCGGAGCCAAATCAGGTTCATCCGGCCAGACCTTTGAATTTAAGATCGACATCAAGAATTACTCCCCGATTATTTCCCATCTGGCCCTATATGAAGGCGAAGCTAAAATTGTTGCGGTGGTGAAAAGGGAAGCGGCCAAACAACAAACCAAAAAAGATCAGGAGAAAGCAAAATGACAGTATTCCCGGCACACCACAAGAAATCGGCCATCAGGCCGTTGATCGTTGCTTTATGGCTGGCATCTCCATCTTCTATTGCCGTTGCCGAAGATTCCCCGCCACTAATGGAGCCGCCATTTCTTGAAGCGGCGACAGAACAGGCCAATCCTATCGTTAAAACGCCACCTCCCGCACAGAATACCGTGGCTAACGGGCTTTTGCCCGTTGACCAAGACGGGCAAAACACTTCACCAGCGGTAGAACCTCCGTCCACTGAAGCGCCAACGCTCCCCTTACCAAAACCAAAACCACAAAAACGCCCGCCCCTATTGGGCGTAAAACCACCGGCACCCAAATTAATGAAGCCCGACAACCACAGCCTTAAAACAGGCGTGACCATCCATTCTAAGCAAGGTATTACGGAAACGGTTGAAGTCGCCAGGAACAAACTCAACCGCATCGTCACACCTTACGCGAACCCTAAAGTGCTGACCGTGGACAATGTTGAAACCAAAATTGACGGATCGGCGGTGTATGTCGCCACGGATATGGAGTCCCCTGTGAGCCTGTTCATCTCGGATGTCGAGACGGGTCAAGCGACTTCGTTGCAATTGTTGCCCGTGAACCTCGCCACTCCAATAGAAATCCGTATTGAATCCGACCGTCAATCGGACAATAACAACCCGGCATCACTAGGATTATCGCCCGAACCCGAGAAACCCTTTCGCCAAGAATCGGATTACTTGTCAGACATAAAAAGCATGATGCAGACCCTGGCTAAACAACAAGTCCCCTCCGGCTTCTCACTGGATGAACAGGCCAGTGAATCCGGCGTTTCACGTCTATGCCATAACGCCAACCTGGCCTTCAGTTACGGGCAAACCTTTGTTGGGCAAGACATGCGCATTGTTGTGCTGGTCGCCGAGAATAAAAGTTTCGCCCCCAAGGTATTTGAAGAGGCTTTCTGTGCCAGTGAATCAGTAATGGCCGTTTCATCGTGGCCAAAAATTCGCTTGAATCCTGGCGATAAAACTGAAATTTTCGTCCTAATCCGCAATGGCCAGGAACGTGATGTCGAATACCGCCCTTCTTTACTTTAACTATCGGACTTGACTCATGGATAACAACCCCAAGAAGCGGCTGGCCGAATTTTATCAAAATCTTGATCCAAAAAGGAAACAGCAGCTCATGTTGCTGGGAGGGGGCGGTGTCGTTTTTTTACTCTCCGCGATCCTAGTCGTCGCCACGTCCGAAGATAGCGACATTACCCCCACAAAGAAACCACGAAAGATTGAATACAACCTGTTCAATGGCAAAAATCCCCGCGAAGTGTCGTTGGATGCTTTGGCCGGGAAGATTAAGAACCTGACCGAAGATTTGACCGAAGTCCGCACAAGTTACCAACAGCAAGACAAAAAAATCAAAGAAGCCAATGAGCTGATGATTGAAAACAACAAGCTCCTTAAAGAACAAACCAGCGAACTGAAGCAGCGGTATGAAGAACTGGAGAAACGGATGGCCAGTGCTCAAGATATTTTAGAAAACCAAGTCCCTTTGCCCGACATTTCCGGTAATCCTAAATTAACTTCCACTAAAACCAGACCAGGACAAAGCGTATTCGAGCCAACATCCAAACAACCACCTAACATCAACGATCCCGATATAGGCGTTGAAACGGGTCTGAAAATCCGCGTCATCACCGGATTCGGCGAGGAAGGCAAAAAAACGAAAAACGGCGGTTCCACACCAGCGCAGACCAGCACGATGGCAAACAGTACGGAACTGGCGAAAAAACGTGAGGAGCGCAAGCGTATTATTGAGACGGTCAATATCAAAAAACCTTACAGCGTTACCGGTTTGCCTGACGTTTACCTGCCGTCCGGTACGATGTTAAGCGGCGTCCTGATGACAGGTCTGGATGCGCCCACGTCAAACCAATCGCGGATGGACCCGTTCCCGACCTTATTGCGTGTCAAACACGAGGCCTTATTACCAAATAAATATCGCATGGACATTGCCGAATGCTTCGTCATCGCCAGCGGCTATGGTGACTTAAGCTCTGAGCGTGCTTATATGCGTGCCGAACGGTTGTCTTGTGTCAAAAAAGATGGCACGGTCATAGAAACACCGATGGATGCCTACTCTGTTGGTGAAGACGGCAAGGCGGGTGTACGTGGCCGCTTGGTCAGCAAGAACGGGCAGGTCATCGGCAACGCTTTGTTGGCAGGATTTGTATCCGGTCTCGGCAAGGCGTTCACCCCACAACGTGTCCAGCCGTTAGCGTTGAATCCATCCGGTACCAGCCAGTTCCAATATCCCTCACCCGAAGCGGTGGGTGGTCAGGCCATCGGTGGCGGTGTGCATTCCGCCGCCGACCAACTCGCGGCATATTACCTGGAAATGGCCAAAAACATTTTCCCGGTTATTGAAGTGGATGCCGGACGAAAAATCGATTTGATTCTGGTACGTGGCATGGCCCTCACCGGAAAATCGAGAAGCACCGCCGTCCTGCCGGATCGTATCACCAACACCACCTATGGACCAGTGACCAAGCACCACGGCACTTACGGTGGCATTAGTGGCGGGTCAAGTGGCCTCATGGGCAGTATCAGCGGTTTCTCTGGAAACGGTAACTATCGATAATAGGAATTTTATGAACAAATCTACTCCCCAGTTTTTACAACACTTTGCCGATAAATTTAACGCCCTTGGTCTATTGCCTGTTTTGTTGGCACTCTCAGTAAATCAAGCAACGGCACAAACCAGCAGTACCACTCCTAAAACCGACACGGAAATGACGGCAGATGTGAAAGAAATCATGCGGAGCATCGATGAAGTCAAGCGCCTGCCCGTAACGGGACTGTCATTCATCAAAGCGGGTGACAAATCATTTTTGATCACCGATAACGGACATTTTGTAGTCGCCGGCAATTTTAAGTTGGTGGACATGTGGCGGGGTAAGCAGATCACGTCCGTAGCGGACACCCAGGGCATTGAAAAAGTCGATTTGAGAAAGATCGGCATTAACCCGGATCAATTATCCACGTTGACCGTCGGCACCGGAAAACGGGAGGTAACGATATTTACTGATCCCCAATGCGACCATTGCCACGACCTGATTAGCCAGATCGAACCTCTAGCAAAAGACTACACATTCAAACTGGTAGTGGTGCCGGTACTAGGAAGCAAGTCTGCCGAGCTTACCAAGCAACTGCTATGCAATAAAGATAAAGAGCAGTCTATCCAAGCATTGTTGGCCAAAGATTACTCCAAACTTCCCCCTTTGGTAAGGCAGGAAGGCTCCTGTGACCTTAAGCCTCTGCAAAAAGCCGTGGTCGCTACAAAGATGCTTGAAATTCAAGGTGTACCATTTATTTACCTGCCTTCACACAATACCTTTAAAGGGGCAGTCAAATCATTTAAAACGTTATTGGAAAAAGACCTAGAGGATGAAATCAATGGTAGATAAATTTTTTAAATGTCTTGTTTTGGTCTTCACCGTTTTAATGGCAGGGTGTTCCGTTTTTAGCCTGGGCAAAAGCGATTTTTCTTGTCCAGGTGGTGTTGATGGTGTCCACTGTAAGTCGGCCCGCGAAATTTATAAGGCCACAAACAATTCTGACTCCGTAAAACCCGACAATAACTTGGATGCTTCTGACCGTAAAACGGAGACTATCCACGTTAACGCAAGCCCAGTTCCCGTCCCAACCATAGAGCAACCCATTCCTATTAGAACACAACCACAAGTGATGCGAATTTGGGTCTCTCCTTGGGAGGATAATGACGGTGACCTTCATGCCGACGGTTTCATCTATACTGAAATTGAGGAAAGAAAATGGAATCTAGGCGGTAGGTTTAAGTCACCGAATAGTGTCATTTCACCGCTTAGTACGAAAAATACAGCCACAAAATGAACTACCCAACCTTGTTTTTTTCTTGGCACTACTCACCACAATCTATTTTTCTGAATATTGACCATGAATATAGTCCATAGCGTTTTATTTTTTATTTTGGCGGTCATAACCGCTGTTATTGGCAGATTGATCATATCGCTCGGCGTGATAGTCGAGAACCCACCATTTTTCGCGGAGATCATCTTCGCAACCTTATTCTCGGCAACTATGACAGCGATAACCTATAAACCTTTCCTCAAGCTGTTCGGTAGAATTGTTTAAGGCGTTAATAGGTCTTGGTTAAAGTCAACTACCTCTTTTAAAGACAATAAAATCCAAATGATTGGATTATCAAATGACCGCTAAAACCCAATTACCGTCAATTTCAACTTGCCATTTTCTGTCAATAGCACCTTTTCTCTATTTCTTAAGCGAATTCCCATAGGAATAAATAATGCAAAAAACCGTTTTTTTGGCGTTAATCATACCGATGCTAGTTATATCGAGTGCTTGGTCGGCATCGCTCAAATCCTCTAATCCGGCAAGAACTCCGTCGTTCAAAATCCCGACTAAAACCTTAGCGCCAGCCTACAAAACGAAGCCAAACCAAAATTTTAAGTTTGGGGTCGGTGACAACACGGTTGACAACCAATTCAACAAGCAGCAATCCCAAAAATCATTCAGTGGCTTCCAAGCACTTTTTCCTAACCAACAGCATCAACCGAAGTCCTTTCCAAAAGAAGATTTGGAAAAGTATCGTAACCAATACCGTAGCAACCCACTGTATGAACAAGCGACCAGGCAAGCCGATCCTTGGGCGGCTAGGAATCAATACCACCAAGCCAATTCGTCCAGATGGTCGTCTGGTGTCTCTGACACTGGTCTGATTTCAGCGGTTTTCTTATATTCATTGCTGAACAACACAAGCAATGCTGCCCAATATGCCCATAACCACCAGAACGACCAGGATTATCGCCAGTGGCGGGAACAAGCGGATCAAATGGCTAAAAATGATCCTGAATTGAAGGAGGCTTTGGCTAAGGTTGATAGCCAAAAACAAAGCATTACAACTCAGCCAAACCCCAACTGGCTTCCCGCTGGCGTTCCCTCGTCAGCCGCGTTGTCAGAGGCGGCGCTTGCCGCCAGTTTGCCAACCTTGAATATATGTACCGGCTCTGAAAGAGGCCCTTATTACGCGGTCGCAAAGGATGTGATTTACCCGGAAGTGGGGGCCACCGTTAATATGGCGCTAATCACAACGAAGGGCTCGCCAGACATCTTGGCCAAACTGCAATCAGGTGCTTGTGACGCAGGGTTCCTACAGGGCGATACACTGTACGATGCCGAAAAATTGGAGGTAGTCTTCAAACCGTTTTTGGAAGCCGGTCACTTGGCCTGTAGCGTGGATTCCAAAAGTAAAACTATTGCGGATATCGCCGATAAAAAAATCTGGATTCCCAAAAACTCAGGCTCGCGCATGACATGGGATAGATTAGCCACATTGAATCCGGCCTATAAGGATATAGCCGTCCAGGATGCAGTGAACTACGAAGACGCGATACTAAAGGCCACCCAAAACCAAGGCTGTTTGTTTTATATGGCCGCACCCCATGCCGCCGCCATTGGTCGCCTGATCAACCGGAAGGATTTGCGGCTTGTTGCCATAGACGACCCACTTTTGCTGAAAGGTGATCTTTATCAAAGCCGCACCTTGTCCTCCGAAGACTATGGTAGAGCTATTGAGGATTCTGCATTCTCCTATGCTTACGTCCAAACCATTGTCGCTCCGGCCTTATTCGTGGTCAGCAAACAATGGTCTCCTGAAAAGGCGGCAACCGTCAAATTACAACTGAACGACCTCCAAAAGAAAATTAAACGGGAGGTAAAGCAATGACAAGAACCGTGGATTCAACTACGAAGTGCAATCGAAACAAATGGAATTAGATTTATGATTACACAAGAACTCGCCAATTTGTGGGAAAGTGCGGCAAAAGAAGAAGAGAAAAAATGGGATAATGATAATCAGGCTCGATACAAATCAGCATTTGATTGCTTAGATGGCTGGAGTGCTGTAGCAGAGGGCATTAAACACGATAGGAGGGAGCACATGAAAAACTTCACTATAAAATGGTGGAATAATATTGGATACACCGCTTCTTTTGATGAAATGAACAATTTATCTGTATTTTAGACAAGATGTCCAACAGTGTGATTCAACATGAACCAATCAATTCTCGAATACATTAACGCAGAACAAACTCGTCGAAATTTCAACAAATTTTATTGTGCAGGTTATGTTTTAATATTTGTTTGTTCGCTTGAACATTCTTTAAAAACAACTGATCCTATAAAATCTTTTTTTGTATTTACGATATTTGCCGGAGTTATTTTCCTGTTTCACGGAATGACCAATGTCTGTTTGCTTCTCGCTACGCCAAAAATAAGTGCGAGTGACGATGAAATATTGGAAGCGGCAAAAACCGCTCCACGCTGGTTTGCTAATACAGTGGTGAAACTACAAACACAGGAATCATAGTAATGTTTATACACCATCGTCTTAGAATGACTCGGAAAGCCAGCGGCAATCTTCGGAAAGCTAACGCCAATTTATTAAAAAACGGGATGACGGGCAGTGCTGAATGGGGTTTAGAGGAAAACGTAACCGCAGAAACAGAAGATCAAGAAGAACCTGGTTGCTTGAGGGGAATTGTCAAAAACGTAATGGTCATTATTGGGGTCGTTGTCGCCACCCCAATAGTGTTTATCGGTGTTATGTATATCTTGGATAAAAATGGCGTTGACTTATCACCAAATGTCTATAAACCGCCGTTAACCCAGGCAGAGCTGTTCAAAAAAAATGCACCCCCACAACTGGCAGACTGTTCATTGTCTGTTTTCAATAAGATGAACATTGTTAGGTGTCCAAACAGCACAACATCGACCCAATACCCTAGTGGTAAGAATTCTAAAGAGAATATGATATACATTGATAATAACAATGATCCATTAGACGATTCTTTAAGTCGCGCTTATCTCCGAGCTCATATTGAAGGCATTCAAAAATTCATACAAGATAAATCCAAAAATAAATAAATGCGAATCTATGAACTAGCAAATAGCTGTGCGATTTAACCTAAGATTCAGGTGATACCCACTATCAATCAATGGCTTAGCAACCTGATTAATACCTAGGTTGGCGTGATAGTTTTTCAACACTGAACCGTTAACAACTCTTCCCAATTGGTCGTATACGCAGGCGAAACCCATTCCGCCTTCGGTTTCCATGCTTTATTAACGCCCGTGGCGGCGACCGAAATACTTTTAGGATAACGGTGATTGATTCTATCCAGTGTTTCCATTAATAAGCGATTTTCCTTCCGCACTTGATCATCGGCAAAATCAAACAAATCTCCTTGCCCAGCCATATTATGCGGTTCTATCTGACTCAGTTGTACTCCGCACTTTCGATAGCCATAACCCACCCTGAAAATTTCTTTAAGCAATCGCTTGGCGGTCGCGATGATAGTGCGTGTGTCTTGGGTCGCAGCACTTAACCGGAGCGTGGCAGAACGTTGATATTGAGGTTCTTGCTGGCTAAAAGGATTCGTCCTTATAAAAACGGTGATGCAAGACGTGACAGACTGTTGTCGGCGTAGCTTCTCAGCCGCCCTAGTGCAAAATTCAGACAAGGCTTCTGATAACTCACTATATTCAGTCAAACGTTGGCCAAAACTTCGAGAGCAGACAATCTGTTGTTTGTCCGGTGCAACTTCTTCCAATTCCAAACAGGCAATACCGTTAAGTTCTTGAACTGTCCGGGCAATCACGACATTGAATTGAGCCTGGATATACTCCACTGGCTGGCTTGCCAAATCCCAAGCCGTCTTGATTCCTAGAAGCTCCAACCTAGCGGTCGTGCGAGAACCAATACCCCAGACCTCGTTTACGGAAACGATCTTCATCAGTTTTTCGCGGCGCACTGGGTCTGACAAGTCTACCACCCCGTCTGTTCTCGACCATTTCTTGGCTGCAAAGTTGGCAAGCTTGGCTAAGGTCTTGGTTGGCCCCATGCCAACGCAAGTAGGAATGCCCGTGTTCCGAAAAACAGTCCGTTTTATCTGCTTCCCATAAGCTATAGGATCACCTTCACAAACGCCCGTCAAATCCAAAAAATCCCTCATCAATGGAGTAAACATCTAAGCAAGGCGTGAATTCTTCAAGCGTAGCCATAACTCTTGCTGACATATCGGCGTATAACGGAAAAGTTGATGAGAACAGTTGAACGTTGTGTCTCTTGACCAGACCAAAAATTTCGAAGAGTGGTGCCCCCATTTTTACGCCCAACGACTTTAGTGCCTGATTCCTAGCAATAACACAACCATCGTTACTACTTAGAACTCCGACGGGCTTATTCCATAAATCCGGCCTAAATACCAAGTGAGCACTCACAAAAAAACAATTGGCATCAACGAGGGCGATAAGCCGTTGTTTCTCACTCATGTGGCCATAACCGATGTATCACGTTAGTTACCACACCCCATATCACCAATTCCAGGTCTTCATTAAGGAGGATATTCGGGTAAGCCACATTCGCAGGCTCCAACCGCCATTCACCCTTGCTGCTTCGTCCCAGACGTTTGACGGTCATTTCACCATTCAAAGCGCAAACCACAATGGCCCCTGGAACAGCCTCTATCGAATGGTCGATTATCAAAATGTCGTTGGGATGGATACCGGCATCCAGCATTGAGTCGCCTTGCGCCCGGGCCAGAAATGTCGAGGCTGGTTTACGCACCAACAATTCATTCAAATCGAGCGTTTTCTGGACAAAATCATCGGCTGGTGAGGGAAAACCTGCGGCAACCTTATCACCAAACAGGGGTAAAAATAGTGATTTAGGTTGTAAGCTTGGCAACAACAAAAGCATGGGCTGGAACCTGTATCGTGGTTTTGGGGAATGAATTGATTTTAAACTATGTTCTCCAATTGTTCTCTTTTTATTTTAAAGCCGTTTAATTTGTTTATGTATGGGTAAATAAATGACAAAGACAGCAAACGGGCATATTGAATATTTTCACCAAATTGAACAAGTTTTCTAATCTTCAGTGATCATATTTTCAATGCTGCTGACCATTAAAATCATACAGACATAGATAAAACTATCCCAAAACAGTCACTGGAAGATATGGATTAATGTCATGTTGGTCGGCGGATGCCGACCCATAACTGCCGGTCGGCTATGGTTTTACACTTCCCTAAACCGGTCAGTCGTGACGAGCTGCAAACGACCATTCTCGGACAGTTAACGCAATAAAGTCAATTTACGATAGCGGACTTTCAACTAAAATACATTTTTAAAAAGATAGCGACTCCGTTGGTTCGTTTATTCATTAATCTATGCTTATTGACTTGGTGTGTTTTTTCCGTTTTCGCTATTTGTCCCTTTAAAAAAAGCAATGATTTCTTTATTTTTCCCCGGCCATTCCGGATGCGGGCCGCTGCCTTCGCAAAACCAGGTCTGTACGCCGTTTTTGCAGCCACTGTAAGCCATACAGCCTTCAACGCCTGGAACTGGGGTGGTAAAGGGCAATGGTTGCCCAGGTTTGAGGTCTAGGGCTTTTTGTTCAAGTTCTTGTTTGTAATATTTTTCCCAGCCCCATTTTTTACCAGAATCTGGGGCTTTGCGGTCGCTGGCTTTATAGGTTTTAGTCGTGCATTTATTGCAGTTTGCCCACCATTCAATGGCTTCTTTGCCGTAGTTGGGGAACAGTTTGTCGCGGCTGCTGTGCATCAGCATCACTGGTGTAGGTTTTACGCAGTTACGGTCTTGCAAATCTTCACCCCGCATACCGACTGCGCTGGGTGCAATTGCCGCCGGAATGTGTTTAGTGCCGTTGAAAAAAGCGATTCCCATTGCCACCGTGCCACCATCGGAATGTCCGGTCAGGAATATACGGTTTTTGTCGATGCACCATTTTTCCTGAATGAGCTGAGGTATTTCAGCCAATTTGACGACAGATTCCGGTGATAATGGCTGGTGGTCGGCATAGGCAATAACAAATCCCGCTGCGGTTGCCTCGCTGGTTAAGTAGACGTGTTCTTCCGCTTCTTCACGATCCCGGCCAGCGGGTGCATAGACCATCAACAAAGGGTGGGCGATAGTGTCCTTATAGTTTGAAGGTGTCCTGACTGAAAAATGGATGCCGTCACGGGTTTTTTCACCGTCACTGGCACCGGCATTGCCTTGCTTTCCTCCCGCTCGGCAACCGGAAGAGATAGCCTCGGTGTTATAAACTGCTTTGTTTATACGGACGCCAGCTTTCGACGCTTTAGATATCTCAGCATTAGGGACATAGTAGGTTCTGCTGGCACCAGTAAATCCCGCAATGAACAATCCGAATGCCATTGCGGATGTCAGCAGCAGATCGGGTTGTTTGCCGCGAAAACGCAGCCATTCCGGCTTGAACAAGCCAATTAGCAAGACTGTAACCGAACTCACAATGAGCAACCGGAAAAAAAACAACAATAATGTAGCCATAAATCCCACCTTAATTTGTCATGATGGTTGTATTAATAAATTAGCCGAAGATCACGAATGGTAAAGCATTCTTGGGTGACTTAATGGCGGCCTTTGGTTAAGGGCTGGCTTATCTATACCCGCACCCAGCGCGAATCGGTTCATGCAATTGACCAAGGCGCATAATCGAACTGTATCCAGAAGCGCTCGCTCATCCCAACCCGCAGCGTAGATATCCTCGATATCGGCCTGAGTGATCTGGCTGGGTGTTAGGGTCAATTTTTTAACAAAGCGCAAAAGCGGCTTGAGTTTTTCGTCGACTTGCGCGCTGTCGATATCCAGCTTTAATTGTCTAAAAATAGATTCATCCATACCCATTTCCTTGGTTAGCACTTTATGTGTGTTAAAACAAGAAGCTGACTGGTTGAGATCGGACACGTAGGCACTAATTAGATCGTGAACATCTCCGCTCAAGGGGGAAAAACTGCTCCTATTATTCTCTAGTAATTTAAACAACAGCACTCCGCAACGCGGAAACTTCGCCATTAATCCGGTTAAGCTCGCCAGATTTGGGCTTGAAGGCAAATAGGACATTGTTGCTCCATAGTAAATTTTGAAAATTATCAAATCAAAAGTAAAAATTTAAAAAATGAACGTTTCAACTTCAGCGATCAAGAATAAAGGATCACCTCCGCTGGAAATTTCAACGGCATGGGCGGCCGTTGCCTGTCCACCCGGAGAACTCAGGCAGTCCTCCAGATCCTTCATGGAAGGAAAATAAACTTCAGCAATACGATGATAAGGTGCTTGTGTTTGCCCCGGCGCTGATGTGATCAAATTGGCGTCGAAGCGAATTTTTCCTGCTAGTTTTTCGACCGCCATCGGAACGTGTTCAAGCTCGTAGCGGCGTTCGAAAACAGTAACATCGGCGGGCGTGGGATACATTACGATTAATTTTGCTGCTTTCATGGGATTCACCTCATATAGATTTTGTTTATGGTGATGACAATGCTATCCTTTATTTATGAAGGTTGTAAAATTCAAACTACCTATGAAAGAATAGTTTTCAACTATATGAGCTTAAGAGCCTTAATATGGAAATGCACCAAATCCGCTATTTTTTGGCAGTATGCGACCACGGCAGTTTTACTCGTGCAGCACAGTTCAGCTACGTTTCCCAACCGTCACTGACCCAAGCCATCAAGAAACTGGAAGAGGAGCTTGGAGGTGAATTATTCACCCGCGAACGCACCGGTTGTTTGCTGACTTCATTAGGACGGATTGTTGAGCCGAATTTCCGCAGAATTTACAAAGAAGCTGCAGCCACTAAGGCCGATGCGATTCGCTTCACCCGCTTAAACAACATTCCGTTGCGGATAGGCCTAATGACGACCATAGGGGCACAACGATTAAGCCCTATTTTCGGCCATTATCAGCAGGAGTTTCCTAATATTGAATTGGAACTGATCGTGGACAACGAAAGCGCCTTGCTGCAACAACTGGAAACAGACATACTGGATTTGGTTATTAGCGCCCCCTTACATTTGCTGGGTTCACCGTATGAGTCAACCATGTTGTATACCGAAAAATACAAGGTTGTTTTCAATAACAAGCACCGGTTTAACCACTTCAGCCAAATCGAGCTTAAGGATATCCAGTCTGAACCTTACCTTGATCGACTGAACTGCGAATTAAGGGAGGGATTAAGGGCGTTATGCCAGAATCAGGAAGTTAACCTTTACGCAGCTTACCGAAGCAATAGTGAGGATTGGATTGTTAATTTAGTCCGAGCAGGTCTGGGAGTGGCTTTGATGCCGGAATACAGCCTTCCAGCCAATACTGACGATGTCCGTTACCGTTACCTGTCAAATCCCGAAATCAGCCGTAAGATTTACGCGATTCATTTCCCGCAAAGCCAAAAAAAATCCGAAGTTAAGAATCTGCTGACACTATTAATCCATAACTGAATCCTATGGATGTATAGTAAAACGGTATTTTACTACTGTGCTTGAATTGCCGTACGATCAAGACAGCATCATAGGATTTTTGGCATTCTTAGAAATATCACGATGGTACTGTCTGTCTAATTAAATAAATTACACCTATATAAAAGGCATACTTTCCATTTTTGGCATCATGATTTTATTGGTATTTTAGGTAGTTATGAAAGATATTAAAAAATTCTTGTTAACTCTTGGCCTGCTCTTTTTCCTGGTTCAATTGATCACCGTCTTCCTGGTTGGGACAAAAGGAATTTGGGCTGGGTTTTGACTTCAATGGGGCATAACGGGAAATTAGCCCAAAAAATGATACTGAATATTCAAAGATGCAGCTGGCTACTGGGTGTCTCATTGCCTTGGGGGTAGCACAAACCAGACGTGTTATTGACTAATGTTATTTATCGATTTATTCTGTACTAAACGGAACAGAAAGACAAATGCAAAATCCATGAGAACACGCGAATTCGATACTCGGCAAGCTATCTCCAATGCTATGGAAGTATTTTGGAGGAAGGGTTACAAGGGCGCATCGATGACTGAACTTTTGGCTGCCATGGGCATCGGCAAGGGCAGCTTTTATGCGGCTTTTGGCAGTAAACATGAACTTTACCTGCAAGCGCTCAGGCATTTCCGCGACACTGGCATGTTGTTCAAGCATTCAACTGCCTTGTCAGAAGCAAAATTTGCCCAGGAATCAATAAAGGAATTATTCGATCAATTAATTAAAAGAACCATTAATGAACAGAAAACCTGCATGTTAGGAAAAGCGGCGTTGGATTTTCGAGGTCAAGACCCCCAAGTGGCTGAAATAGTCGATATGGGGGTATCCCAATTAGAAAAGGCCATTCTCGAAATCTTGTCCAAAGCCCAAGCCACAGGAGAAATAGCTGAAGGCCGCGATCTAAAGGTGTTGTCGTCCTACCTGACCGCTGCATTTTATGGAATCCAGGTGCTGGGAGGCGCCAAGCCTTGTCGGGAAAACCTTGAACAAGTGGTAGCTACCGTGTTGTCGATTGTATTTCCAAGCGAGTAAGCGTTATCCTAAAAATTCCGCACCTATTTTTTTATTTTTTATGTACCAATCAGTCCATATATTTTTCAATAGTATTAAGGAGGTAATTTCTAGCTTACAACAAACTCATTTTTTAATTAATTTTTAATTTAATTAAGGAGAAATCCATGTCATTTTTACTTTCCCATCCAGGCACGACTAATCTCCCGGATGTGTTCCAAAAATATCCCAAACGGGGCATTATTATTTTGCACCTCATCGACGACATCATGCGGAAGGAATCGCCATTGACCGACGGCGAGCGCGAACTCATTTTTACTTATATTTCCGGCTTAAATTCCTGCAGTTTTTGTTTTCATTCGCATGTTCCCGCAGCCACGGCATATGGAATTGATGAATCGATATTCGGCGATATGAAGATTAACATTGACACGCCGAAAGTCGATAAAAAACTACAGCCGATACTGAGCTACGCCAAAAAACTTACATTAACGCCTACGCAGGTCACCAAAGCAGATGTCGATGCGATTTATGCCGAGGGATGGGATGAACAAGCATTTTTTGATGTGGTCTGCATCTGCTGCGTGGTCAATTTTATGAACCGCTTCGTCAATGGAGTCGGGGTCGATGTTGATCCGGAAACCGCGTATCAAACTGGGGCTTCGGTTTTGCCTACAATCGGATATTCCGGTTGGGCGGCAAACTTGGAAAAATCGCTTGCTGCATAGCCGTGCTTCGGAGTTGAGTAATTGGCAGGGAACGCTTCCGTTATCCCTTTCTACCCCGCCGAGGATCAAAACTTGAGACAGGAATTAGCCGATAAGCGTGATTCAGGATTGAATCTCGCTTATCGGGGGGATATTGATATTCGAACGAGAAGAGCACAGTTAGAAGGCGGTGAGTGTCAAATGGCTCACATGCCTATTCATGCCATCCAAGCTTGGGGGGGGCGCCTCAGCGTAAAGACGTATGTGACCTTAGGGCTGCCAAACTGCGCGCAAATCAGGCAATAGGCTACGCTGAAATCTTAACGTCTGTTTTGTGATATTTAGGGATAAATTCGGAAGGTTATGAAAGGCAGGTCATGGCCGTTACCGGCCAACCAATCCCTATCATTGCCAACGGCTGCATTTGTCAATAATTTAAGGTGGGCAAAAAGATTTCTTTGGGCAGCGGAAAAGAAAAAGGTTGGTCAACGTTAATAATATGTCTGGCCATTTGAGGTGATAAAACTCACATATTGACGGCGACGATGATAAAGCTGGTCATTTGGTTTGAAAAAACGCAAAGCCTTCTAAGCCGGTTCAGCTTTTATCACAACCTATAGGGAAAACCCATGACACTTCAGGTTTGTCATGTTTGACATAGTCGGCTACGGGTATTTTCTCGCCCGTAATCCGCTCAATATCATCAACGCTCACGAGATATTGGTCGAGGTTCTTTCGTGTCGCATCGCTACTGTTCGGTACAATCCAAGCAATCGCCCTTTCGTCTTGACCGATACCGCGTATAACCACTTTCCAAAAAGCGTCGGGAGTTTGTATGCCGTGGCTTTCGACAAAATAATCATCTGCTGGGTTATTACCCCAAATCACGCCGCCGATCACTAACAGCTCATCTATATCCCGGTAGCACTCGATAATTTCCTCGGTCTCCAGCCAAGCGCCTCGGTTCATTTGTGATGTCTGGGGTAGGATATTTGTCATATAATTGGTTTGCCTTATCGCCATATCAGAGGCATCAAGATGATTGGCCGGCGTTTGGTGTCCCCTATCAAAACCATGCCCGTAAGCCTTGCTGGTCAATTGTTGGCATTCTTTTGGCACGTTTGGGTCAAGGTAAAAATCCGGCGCCCTTTTGGCATTGCCCGTATCACGCTGGGCATTATATTGGAATTTAACAGGGCCACGTTTTGAGCAATCTAGCCAAACAGTGAACCCGTCATAATCAAGGCGAAGGATATCCCCTGCTTTTTTAATAGGTTGTGGTGTTGCAACTTCCATAGGCCTTAAAAGGGGAGGCTCGATGTTTTCCTTTTGCTTATGACAATGATACTCACCCGTTTTCCGGTTGTTGTGGCAACCTTCGGCATTCAATCCGCCAGGATGTGCTTGGGTGTTTGAAATAAACCCGTATCCGACCAGTATGGAGGCAATCATCACATACCTTCCAGCCTTCTTTAACATAGAATCCATATTACAAAAATAAGAAAACATATACTCTAAATCCATTTTTTATTTATTACGCAAATTTCTTGGGTGGCTCCCAAGCTTCTTTCGGCGAATGGAATGCTGGTTTAGGGTTATCAAACTTTGTATTGCGCTCAAAAACCGTCACTAATAGCTTGCAGTCATGTTTGACAAAAAACACGAAATGCAAAGTGCTGTCAGGATGCCTCCAGACTTCGGGAGCTTCGCCATACTTGCCAATTTTATGCTCCAGCACGTTCCTGGGCAGTTCGACCTTTTCAATGCCGGCATTGAACTGCAAGCGTTGGGTCAGGCTTTTCCATGTCGTCTGCGCGTTGATGGTGCCGCAGTTCTCCTGATAACGCTCTAACGCATGGCGTGTGATGGCAATAACCCCTTTGTCGTTGGTCTCAAATGTTTCCCTGCCGCGTAGGCTTTCACCGTCAACACACGCCACCTCACCTAATTCCTCATTAGGCGGAAACCAACTTTGGTCTTTTGACACGGTGATTTCAGCTCCCATATAGCGGGTCAACAAAGGGTAACCATAATCGTACAATTCATTTAATTGAGTTTTGCTATGCCCAAGCTTTTTGATTGCACCTTTGGACACCACAATACCGAGGTTATGCCCCGTGCGGTTTTTATTAAAGATACAAACATCACCCAGCAAATAACGGATCGCCACCGCTTCCGCAGCCGCTAGCATGTTTTCACACGTCAACGCCAGCCGGACATCTACCGCTTTCTTACGTTGCTTGCCCGTCATCCAATAGACTCGGACAAGCACATGGGTTTCGAACACCGATTCTGACATCGCAAACACCGTCAGCACATTTTTATTCATTACTTATCCTCTAGTTTCAAAGTGCAGTGCCCCGTCAGTTGACCCGTTTGCCTTTATTGAACAATGCCGGCACTTTCATATCAGTGTTGGGCGGTTGCTTGGCCACATAGTAATACGCCCAATCTGGTAGGTTTGCAGACAGCCTGGTGTAGAAGTCTTCGCCTACGAAGCTAATTGGTTTAGATTCAAACCGATGCCAATGACCATTAATTGATCCCTGTTCAACATATTCCTTAGTAATTTTTACAAAACCACCTATACCCGCCAAACCTGTGTAAACATAACAAGGACAATTCTGACCAAGTATAGGGTGTCCATACTTGAGCATAGTCCCATCGGAAATGGATGCTGTCTCTGAAGGAATCGTAGCATTTACCTTACAAGACCAATTTTCACAACCTGGGCCATCAATACGAATGAATCTTCCTCTGCTTATTACACCAATGGTGGCTTCATCCTCAATCTCATCGACCTTCGCTTGATAAGGAGGGCTAAACGTTTTAAAAATGGCATTTTCTAAAATCTTAGACATCTTCAGCTTCGCCTCATATTCGTCTCTGGCTTCCGATACGGGCATCCATGTTTCTAAGTGGTCATGCTTGGCCGCTGTCTTTTGAAAATCTACTGAATTAAGTAACATCAAAGCAGCCATACCAATTCCAGCCCCTGAACCTTTAGCCGCTTCAGCTGCCAAATTTCCGCGCAGCAAGACATCCTTGGCCGACATTCCTTTTTCAGGTATGACCCCAGCCGATAAGTAGGCGATCCGCTTTTCTTGTTCCGCCTGATGTATAGCGCAGCCACCTAGTATGATGGTAAGCACGCACCATTTAGTCAATGCCATCAATTTCATATTTACGTCCTATGAGAAAAATATCGTTCATAACCACCATTATCCAGATTCCAACAATTATGCAATAGCCAAAAAAGCAAAAAAGTTATCCCCAGATTCTGGGGATAACTTTGTTAAAATTAGCAAACAACTACGTTTAATGGCTTGTTTTGATTAATACACTGTCAGATTGTACAATTTCTAGCCACTACAAATTGTCGAGCAAATGTTGCCTAATATCATCAACATCAGTGCCTTCGGTCTGTTTATCCAACCGTTGCTGGGTATTGGTGTTGTTCGCGCCCCCCAATTTGCTTTTTGTAACCACGCTTTTGTCATACATGGCATCTGCGGATGCACCGCCCTTCGGCAAATGCCCCGTTATTTGCAACATCCCGATCCATTCACCGAAATCCATCGTGTCAAAATTTAAGTGGCTTATCTGATCCACCGTGAGACCGGAACACTCAGGACTTTGAGGCGTACCGAAATTCTTTCCCAACTGCGGTCGCGCCTGTTCCTGGAATACCCGCCCAAAAGCACTGCTAAAACAGCAATAGGCTTCCCGTCTAGCAACACATATACCTAAAAAATCAGCGGAACAATATGTACCTATGGCAGTAGGGCTTGTACATAACCGTTGGTCTTTGAGCATATTGAGTTTGGTCTCATCCTCAGTGCAAGCGAAAATCAACTGCACGACCAATTTGGCAATTTGGTAAATTGCATAAATAATTCCGACAACGGTAAATACCGTCGATAATGTGCTTGATATAGCTGAATATGCTCCTTCGGCAGATTTTGCAAATAAAAAATCTGCAACCCCAGTCCCCATATTATTGGCCACCCAATCACCAGCCGCGCTAATAGCCTGTTGTTTCATGGCTTCAATACTTAAGTCAGTCCCTATCTGTTCACCTAACATAGAAACCACAGAATCATAAGCAGAAGTAAACGGCTCAGTAATCGCACTGTAAGCATCTTTCATAAGCGTAAATCCATCAGCAAAAGCTGTGCCTTGGGTTGCGAGTGTCCATGCCCCAGTTTGACTGACAGCCGTCCCGCCATATTCGGCAACTGCGTAAGCCTCAACCGCAGTATCAGTTAGCAGCCACGACTTGTAGCCCAATTCCATATAATCAATCCAACTGCCTTCTATAGGCATGTTACAGCAGTCCACCTTACCAAGAATCGACAAGTCCGCCATCTGGCATGACAGCGCCTCACCTTCAAATAGTTTGCAGGTGCCAGTGCTAACATCACAACCATTGCTTTGTTGCGCCTGGTTCAGCGTTTGCAGGGCGGCGGCGACCCGCGTGAAATCCCGGCTAGATTCTTCGGCTGGGTCGACACATTCGCCACCTATGCAGCGGATTTCACTGTCACAAATAGTCTTGTCGGTTGTTTTCACCAAATCGCAATTAGTTGCCTGGGTAGTTCCACAATCGTAAGTGACTATAAATTCTTGGCAAGCGCCGGTTACCGGGTTGTAGGCTCCATCAGCACACTGTTCGCCCACATAGCCACATTGCGGTCGTGCCGCGAAGCTCTCACAGCTATCATGGGCATCCGTGTTGTAATCAAATTCCGGGCATTGCTGGTAGCCGTCAAGATCAGTGAAACACGGTAGCTTGACATGGCCAGGCATCCTGGTTTCGGCACTGTAGCAAATCGGCGCGGGTGGTGAAGCCAAGGGTTCCGGCAGAATGTCACCAAAGCTACTGAACGTTTCTGGCTGGCTGGTGGACACCAGCCAGCCTCCAAATGAGCGGTCATGGGCGGCATCCAGACATTGCCACCAATCTGTTGATGCCTGGTCTTCCAAGGTGCCTGTCCTTGTCCAATCCGGTGCTTGTCCGGTAGGAGGCCAGGCATTTGACACCCGTTCCCGACAACCTACTGGCGAGTCGGTGAACTGCTCAGTGATGTCCAAAGCGGCCAGCACTTTTAGCCTGGAAAAGCCTTCACCGTTCCCACCCACCCGTGTTTCCTGCCTAACCGTCACCGTGCCACCAGCCGCTGCATTTTTGAACGCCGCCGTGATGTCCGTGCCAGGGTTTTCATTCAAACTTTTATGGAAATCACATCCACCGCTGGTGTCGTATCCAGCCGCTCCGGTATAAACCAAATTATCATTAAGAAAAATTCGAGTCTGGTCATCATATTGGACATTGTCGATGATGACGTTGTGGATGGCATCCGGGCGTGAAACGATAAAACTGGCTGTCCAGGTAAAAACCGTACATCCCCCGCCTGACCAGTAATTGTCCCCAACCGTACCCGTGTATAAATAAGTGCAGCCTACCCCGCAACTGGCAATCCTGCCGTCACCAGACCCCATGCGGATAACTGGGCTATAGGTAATATTCCTTGTTACATGGCATTTCTCGGCTTTTGCCGCCTTCTTGCACGTCTTCAAGTCTTTGACATGCACCGAACACGATTTTTCATCGTAGGTGGTATTCTTTTGACAACCCGTAAACTTATCGTTGATGTCAGAACTCTTTTGTCCCAGCACATTATCAGAGGTTTGCCAGAGCGGGTCGTTCTTCATATTAGGCATTGCGGTGTTCGCCCCCAACAAGGTCTGGTAAGCTATCCCGTGGTTTGTACCAGATGATCCAAGTTCATCCAGTTTGTCGTTGATATGCGTACTCATGGCGTCACTGTCTCCGTAAGCAGTGACGGCGGCATCCATAGAACCGGGTATGACTTCCTGGAACAGCTCGTTTTGTTGGACGGTTTGTCCGTTCGCCGCGCCGTTCTTGAGGGTCATCGTCCCGGAAGCCGCGTCCATCTCAGGCAGGACAAAATCCGAACGGAGCGTGCTGCCAAGATTTTTTCCATCGTTCGCCTGGTCAATAAAAGCATCGGCGATGGCAGAAAACGGTGTGAAAAATAGCACGCTGGTGGCGATGTAGACGCTGGCCACGCTGTTGTGTGCCAGACACATGATTAACAAACTAGCAATTGTTTTCATGCCGCTATCTCCAATAGCGTACTAAACGGCTTTATCGAAGAAATCCGCCTGTGGCTTGAGGCACAAGGAATCAGACCATGAATACCATGACTTATCAGGGTTACACGGCACGCATCGAATTTGATGAACGTGACGGCATCTTTTGGGGCAAAGTGCTGGGCATTAAGGATAGCATCACCTTCGAAGGCGAAACGGTGGCACAATTGAGGCAGGACTTCCACAATGCCATCGATTTTTATTTGGCCGATTGTGCGGCCATTTGCAAAGACCCGAAAAAACCAGCTAGTGGCAAGCTGATGTTGCGGGTTCCGCCCGAACTTCACGCGGCGGCCTTGGTCAAGGCACAAGCCGTCGGTAAAAGCCTTAACCAATGGGCTATTGACGCGTTGAGCCGCGAAGTCGGCGTTTAGATTAACAAACATAACTTCCCCCTAATCGCCACCTGAAAGACAACAGTCCGTATATCTCCATACCAGATACACATAATCCTCCCCTACCCCAGGTATGGTGCGGTGTTCACCCCAGCGGAAGGTCGATTCTCCAATCGAATGGCAACACCGCCCTTCCGATTCCGCCACCGGAAACATCGTGCTGAGTTTGTATTGCTGTTTAGGCAACATCGGATAAATAGTGCCGCCGCATAAGGCATCATCACCGTAGGTTTTATGAGCCAAGGCTTTGCGGTGTAGGCTGGACAGTATTCTAGCGGTCAACAGACTGGTGTCCCTGGGTGCAGAACCATCGGAAGCGATATTGCCTGAAAACGGATAGAGGTTGCCCCAGCACCCGGCGCACCACCACAGCGATGTCATTGGTTTGTCCACCGTCGTCTTGGCACAATCTATCGTGCAGGCCGCCAAGGCCAGCGGGTTAGCGAAGATCACCGCTTCGGGGTTAAGGAAAAACGCCAGCTCGTCGACGTTCCATGTCGGATCGAGTTCGGATAGGTACATCATGTCCAAATTACGAAGCCCACCGGCGTTGCAGTTGGTCTGTACGAACAAATCAAGGATGGCGTACAACGGGAATGCCCAGTAATGGTAGTTATAGAAAGTTTTATCGGAACCGTCATTTTCAGTTTCCTTAACACCGCCCCAGAGCCTGACACTGTTGTTGAACGATATGCCGCCCATAACGGGTGAGCAATAAGGTTTCCTGACCACCTCCACCAAACGTGCCGGTAGCCACATACCCGCAGTTATCCCAAATGAGGGAATGCCGTCCTTACCCTGGCAAGAGCAAAGTGCCTGGTCAGATGCCCCATCGGGCACGAAGTTGTCACCTTCAAACGCCGTGAATCCCAACAGACGGATTGGGAACATACATGACCAACAAATGTCGGTCAGCATCCCCTTGCCCCAAAAATCCGCATCGGGACAGAGCAATTTGTTGCTGTCCGTTGTGGAGGAAGCCGTGGTGTCCGCATGGAGAACGTTGGACGACAACAGAAAGATGGCTGTTATTGCCATCAATAATGTTATGCGGTTAAACATGTTGAAGCCTATATAGGATGTTTAAAAGTGGATGTTTCATCCGTTGGATGCTGCAAAATGACGAGATTTTCCTGAAGGATGTTGACTAACAGTTCCGCGTCATTCAACGCATCAACCGGATCACGCACGAGTGCAGAACGTAGGGCATTTTTAATCCAGAACGATGCACAAGGATCATCCAGAATGCCTGCACAACTGAGCCCACTCATTTTTGATACACCAGGTTATTCTGATTATTTGGATGCTTATGTGTGACGTCATATTTAACAAGGCAAAAAAACCAAATAACCGCAAAAATAAAAATCCACGCCTCAACTTTAAAACTTTTCATTACCAATTTCTCTAACGGATAACTTGTCTCCACTGCCCTCAATGACCGTAGGCAAGGCTTGGATTTGAAATCGCTTCAGCAACGCTTTGTTGAGTTGGTAGATGGGGGCACCCATTTCACCCGCCAACAAGTTGTACTGTTCCCAGCCTGATTGGTGGTCGAGTTTAGAAAACAAGTACACAACCGGTTTCATTTTTTTTGCCGCGAGGACACCGAGTTTTTTAGCGACACCAACTTGTTCCGGTTGGGTGGCATCAAAAATGATGTAAACGTACCGCATCGGCAACAACGTTTGTGGGTTCATGCGCTGCCCCTTTGCGGCGATCAGCTTGCCATTCGGATGGTAAATGTCCTGGGTGACCGTCAATGACGGGTCGAGCAAGCGTTCCCGGTCGGCTTTCGCCCTGGGCAAATCCAAACCTTCCCCTTGGCCTTTCCAGAAATTGGCCATCGCATCACGTTTTTGTTTTTCCCAATCAGTCGTTGCGATCCGGCGTTTGATTTCGCCGATCATATCCGGCTCGGTGATCGTGTATATGGGGCCTTTTTGTCCCGCCTCACCTTCATCCTGCCTGTCCAGCCAATTAAAGCCGGGCAAGCCACGGACACGGCGGGTATGGCCTTGTGCATCGGTGGACACCATTGTCGGCACCGTTGATACCGCCATATTGTTGAACAACAACGGGTCTATGATTGCCCCTGGGATGGGCTTGATGCCTTTGATGACCTCCGCAAGGCGTTGCTCCAACTGCCCCGTATTCTCGCCTTCGGCAACTCCCCTGAACACCAGGGCCGCTTTGGTTTCAGATGCTTCCTTGGCAGCGGCCTTCAATTCTTCCAAAGGCATCCCGAAAGATACAAAAATCCAGTGGCCTGAAGATATGGGCTTAACACTGGCATCTGCTCCACGAGGGGACGCACTTGTTAGCCCTTGGCGAAGCTGTTGTTCAAAGACAGAGTCTAGGTGAAGTGGTTTGGGTTTCAACCAATCCGGGAGATCGTGTTGGGAAGTGATAATGCGTTGCTGCTGTCCCGCCAGGCCTTTTAAAAAAAGGTCGTCTTCAGTGTCAAATGCAAAACCCAAAGAAGACGACAGAGCCACAGGTAGGAGAACCAGACAACGTGAAAGCAGTTTTTTAGAAAAGTGGATAGGCACGTCCAATTACCTCCTTTTGGTCGACCAGGCCGAGCAACCCGTAACGGCTATCCAGGCTGTATTCGTGATCACCGGCAACGAAGTATTTGCCCGGCGGGATGATGTTGTCGCCTTCCCGCAATTGGTCGTTTGGAAATAGCCTGCGGCCAGTGATGCCATACTCTTTGCCGTGCAGGGTAACATCACCCACCGTAACATCACGCCCATGCTTGACTACTTTGTCGCCTGTTGCGGCGACAAGGCGTTTAGTGAAAACCGTCCCATCAGGGAAAGGCTTGCCATTATGCCAATGAAAGGCGATGAAACCGCCCGTTTCTACCGCATCATTCAGGCAAATAAGGTAAAAGCTGTAAGGAAGGCTAGGGGTACGGTTGACGGCAATCCGGTAGTTGGCCTGAATAACCGAGGCCAGTGCCAACAATAGCAGCCAAGCCATCCCATGTAGGCGCACATGTCCAAGCAACTTTGGCGTGAATGCCCGTGTAAGTCGCAGGCCTGTGATGACAAACTCACTCGACCGTGACATAAGCTTCCTCCGGTGCGTCAACAACGGCCCCCGAATCAATGACGATGATGCCCTGAGCTACCAGCTTGGCAGTGGCGGCCTTGATACGCGAAGTTAAGGCTTTGGCATCAGCTTCAGTTTGCCCGTTTATGGTCGATTGTTTGATTAGCGATTGGATATCAATCACCGCCAGTTGTGCCGGGACAGCAGTTTGGCCGGCCGCCAAATACCCCCCGGCCGTGCCACCCAAAATACCCAGGGCTGCCCACAAAATTGATTTTCCCATTGTTCCCCACACAGCTAAAATTAAGGCCAAAACAACACTTAGCCTGATGAATTTACTGGGGAAATAATAACGAAAAGATAAGCTTTATGTCTTACCGAAAAGTATCAAAAAAGTGGTATAGTTCGGGCGACATAATTTTAGAATGACTGCGGAGAGGGTGTTCAACCCAAAGCACGTTTGCTAAATTTCCCTTTTGGAAACCCATTCCATAATTTCAGGAAAAAACGAATGACCATAGCTGAAACAATTTACCAACACAGCCTTAAACTTCCCGAAGACGTGGCTCGTGAAGCACTGGATTTCATCAACTTTCTGGAACAACGTTATGTTCCGGCATCCATTACCACAAAACAGCAGTGTGATACCGAAGACTTTTTAGCCACCTTAGCTAGTGGCTTTGGCGATACCGCCAACGATCAAGGTTTAGCGACCGCGCTAAGTTTATCCGCTGCTCTTAAGCCAGAAAACCTAAGCGAAACCGAACGGCAAGCTGCGCTGGATTATTTAAGTTCGGTGCATATTGAGTGGAACGGCAAACCCATTGCAGACCGCAATGTGCTTTATGATGATAGTCGGAATTGATATGACAGTATTTCTGGATAGTAATATTGTGCTTTATACGCTGGGTGACGATAGCAGTAAGCGCTCAATAGCGTGCGCGTTACTGGCGGAAAAACCGACCATATCCACCCAAGTCGTTAACGAATGCTCTCATGTATTGCGGCGCAAACTCCACCATTCACCCGCCGAAACGGGAAAAATATTAATGGCCATTTTGACATCCGTAAAATTGATCGAGGTTAGTATTCAGGAAACGTATATCGCATGGGTAATTGCCGCACGCTACAAGTATAGCCATTTTGACAGCTTGATTATCGCAACCGCCCTGAAAGCAGGCTGTATCACGCTGTACAGCGAAGATATGCAGCACGGTCAAGTAATTGACGGACGTTTGACTATCACCAATCCGTTTGCATCGGTTAACAGTTTATGACTGCTTCCAACAACAATTTTATTGGCTCTGACTTCGATGATTTTCTTGAAGAAGAGGGGATTTTGGAAGAAGTTGAGGCGGCTGCTATAAAAAAAGTGATTGCCTGTATGATTGCGCAGACAATGGTCGAAGCAAATATCACCAAAACCAAAATGGCCAAACGCATGGACATTAGCCGAACCCAATTGGACAGGCTACTTAACTCTAACGGCCATTCCGTGACCTTGAGTACACTTACGAAAGCCGCCTCCGCTGTCGGTAAAAGAATTTCAATTAGCCTTGAAGACAGTGACACACAGCTGGCAATCTAAGTAAAATTTTATCCTGTAGTGATGCAGTAACTGTCTACTCAGTAATTAGGATAATGCGTAATACCGATTGAAATGAACATGCTTGCCAGTGTCGACAACGCCGGCACAATCATCAGCGGTAAGGGTAAGGGACATAACAGCCACAATACAAAAAGAAAAGACATGGCGATGAGCGCATGTATCGCCGTGTTGTAAATAGGTGGCATGGACGGGCTGAACGTCTCCGCCTTGAGCTTACGTTCGTAAATACCAGCAATAATGGCGGCCAACATCGGCAGCACTAACCAGTAAAGCCATTTCGACATAATCACCAAACGTAATGCCATGCTATACACTTCAAGCTTAACGGATTCCACCCATTGACCAGGAATATCGGCTAGTGTCTCGCCAATTCCATCACCGCTATAACGGAATTCGTCAGAGTCGTCGTACCTGCCTTCAAATTCATTGACGAATTCGGCAACCGCCTTTAGGTTCCGTTTATATACCCCGACCAAGGAATGGTTGATCTCTTCCTTGCCACCCAAAATTTGCACTGCCGCCTTATAGTCATCCCGGATAAAACCGGAGATAAGCTTAGGACTCATGATATAGGGCAAAAACAAGGGTGTAAAAAACACCACCACCAACCAAATCATAATGTGCCTGGCCATCAATCTATCAACCCCGCCAATTCTAATTCATTCAGCGTAAATATCCTTGACGCACAAATCACTTTGCTTTGTCCGCCGCTATGTCCGGGTAACGTGTCCTTTGTCCACGTCAATGAACTCACGGTATTTTCCCTGATGAGTTCCGAAAGGAATTCTTTATTCACTTCATGAGGTATCCAGGTCGATTTTGCCCGTATCATTAATGAATATTCCATTGAAACTGCCAATTCTTCGGTGACGGTTTTGATAAAGGCTTTTTGTATATCAACAATATCCGCATTTTCTTCATAAAGTGATTCCGTCACATCAAATGCGTTTTCGAGGCAGGCGACCAGCAAGCTTCCATTTCTATCGAGCGGATCAGGCCAATAAACCGTCAGAAACTCCACCAAATTGTAAGATGCCGTCCTTAAATTCGGCCAACTGCTAAACAGCTTTTGTGAAGCCCTGAATTTTTTTATTTTCTTACACACTTCACGTAACTGGTCAGACGCCTTTGGCGGAACCGGTGGATGTTGAATTTGACGCACAATCGCATTATCTTCTGCTTGCATAAATTTATGGGGTGATGATCAGTAGTCGGTTTTTAATGCCACGGCCACCAACGATAGCCGCGATATTCTATAATGATGGGAAGTCGGCCTTTAATGACACGGCCGCCGGCGATGGCCGCGATATAGTGAAAATTAGGCAAATGGCCTAACAAGTGTTGCGGGAAGAGGTCATATTCACCATAAGTCAAAGATTGCCCCGTATTGCCTGAAAAGTGCGCCAAATTATCACCGGAGTTCATTGATGCCCCGATGGATTGTTGTACAGTCTTGATATACGTCTTGCCAAAGGTTTCGACGACGAACTTCTGGGTGTCCCCGTCTTTAATTCGTAGCGTGATCAAGTTGTTGCAGTTACCAATAATTTGCCTGGCCTTGGCTTCATCCCCCGTCCGTGCAATCAAGTCTGGCAGTGTCTGGGTCGCCATCACCACCTGAAAGCCAGCACCACGGCCTTTATTCAGGATTTGGATAAACGGCACGTTCACGACCTCGGCGGCTTCATCCACAAACATCGATATCCGCCCAGGCTTAATGCCGCTGTTATAAATCGCCCCGGCGACCGAAGCAAAATCAGCCAAGACAATCGATCCAATCGCTGATGACACAATGGCATCTGACAAGGAGTCCAGGCCAATATAAATGACATGTTTGCCAGATATAATCGTCGATGTGTCAAAAATTGGGCGCATATCGCTCACATTGGTTTCATCGGGCGACAATAATCCACCCAGTTCCCCTGAAGTGAGCATGTTAAGGACAGGAATGAGCGAAGCAATCATCTTGGAAAAGTGCATCCGGTTGTGTTCAACCAGGCTCAACAAACCATCAATACCTTCCGAGCCTTTATCTGTATTGCTCAGAACTTTTCGGTAATACTCTACGACAGCCAAGTCCTTTGCCTGTGTGATCGTTTCCATTTTTTTTATTTTCCCTTCTTGAGCCCGTTTAAAAAAATCCTCGGCACTGTGGCGCCATTCCGGGTCAACCCGCTCGGCATGGCATTCCATTGCCCTGATCAATAATGATTCCGCTCCCCCTTCTATAAAAAAGCGCAATTCTTTGATTGAAGGCCGCCGACCCACCTCAACCAGCCCTTGTGCCACGAGATTTAACGCCCGGAACGCAAACGCAGTGAAGCTATCATTGCCACCCGACTGTGACGGCAACAACGCCGCAATCCGCGAGGCAATTTCTGTGGTGCGGGTGAAGTTACGCATGGGATCAAAACGGATAGACGACTTAGGAAACGCCGGATGGAAAAATAGAAAGGCGTCCTTTCTCCCTGCCCTTTCGCATTCCATTTCCATCCGTTCCCGCAAATCTTTATCACCTTTAGGATCGAGCATGATGACGGTATCACCACGGTGTATGGCTTGTGTGACCATCACTTCATAAGCACGGGTTTTGCCAGAACCCGTCGTACCAAACATAATCGTATGGCCCTCCAATGATTGCAGCGGGATTTGGATTTCTTCCTCTTTGTTGTCGTTAAGCCCATGTATCCAAGGGCTACCGGGATATTCGCTAGTGCCAGTCAAAATTTTCCCCGACATCATGGTGTCGACCGCCCGTTGGGTGTGGGTCGGATTCCAATCAAACCCCCAACCAAACCACATTTGGTTTTTTTGTACCTTCTTCAATAAAGCCTTAACATTAAGAAAGGTCAGCATTTTTCCAAACTTACCTCTCCCTAAAAGGCCGAAGCCTTTTGCTGTGGATAGCAAAGATAACAGCCCAAACCATAAGCTAGGGATCAACATCGATTCCCCACCAGGCAGAACCAAATAGCCGGACAATGATGACGCCGTGGCAATAGCCCAGGATACAGCCACATAGAATTCGTAAGGTTTACGAATATAAGGGTCATAAGCCATGACGGATATCCCCTTTCACCAAAAAACAACGGATGTCCTTACTGCCCTTCTTTTCAATCATCAATACCTCCCCATCGGTCAACACCAACTCCCCAGATGCCCTCAACACAGCGAGGCAATCTTTGATGTCCATGTTGATTTTGCTTAACCCTTGCGCGTTTATTTTGGTGTTGCCCTCCGGGGTCAACTCAACAAATTCCGCCGGCAATTTATTCAATTGCTTTATCACCATTGGACATCGTGATTTTAGCAATCCATCAGAGCTAAGCACGCTTGCATCCTTGGATATCCGATGACTATCCATTTGGTTATCAGCACTTAGCCCAGTATTTGTCGACACGCCTTTAGGATTCGCATCAATATTGCCAAATAAATTATTCACCCACTGCTTGTCTTTCTCTGTCAGGCTTACACCTAAATGATTGCCGAGTTCCATGCTAAAAGTGTCCAATGATTGGACACTTTTGCCAGTTGACAGGTTTGTTGTCGCAGGATCGGAAACCTCGACCAAGACATCGGCATATTGCGCGGCATAATCCGCATCGTATACTGTGTTATCTGATACTTCGCGCACGCCAATCGTATCTATTGATTCAACTTCTTTGGTGGGGGATGTTGTCGCCCATTTTTTAGCCGGTTCCAGTTCGAAGAACCCGCTATCCTCTTCCCTTGCTTCCGACTGGAATTGCCCGATGTTAGTAACTTCCCTACCATCGCCTACATCACCACTAAACAAAAGCGCCAAATCAATGGGTGTAATGCTGTCGTCCAATAACAATATTTCTTTTCGTTTTAACCGGATTGCGGACATGGGTTTCAGTTCGCTACTGGCCTGGGGCAGTCCTATGGTAAAAATGTAACCACCCGCACCCGCTTCATTTTGGTCAATTATTCCAGCCTCGCACATCATTTCCGCCAGGATTTCTGTTGTTTTTGGCATAAACGGGCATTTGGCGTTCCGCAGTTCCTGCCTAATATCCATCCCAGATAAAGGCCATACCAAGTAAACTCCATCCAAACCGTACCATATCCTGCCAGTCTCCGTATTGGCCTGCCAATGCCGGTTCACGACCATATGCCGCATGGCATCAATCAACCACGGCTCCAAGTGCATCCCTGACAAGGGCTTCCCATAGTTTGACGGGTCCTCGGCCAAATCCTTGTCGATTAGTTTCAACCGGATTGTCCTAGTAATAGCGACAATCTGATTAGACCCATCATGAGGATTTTGGATGGCTGACATTAAGGTCGGTAACACCGATTTCTCACCTTTTGCCAGGAGCGCGGCCTGCTCCTGTTGTATCGTCTTTGCGGCAATGGCGGCGGCCATTGCAAAATCTACCGTAGCCAACCAACGAATATGATAGTTTTTAACGTTGTTCCGCACTAACCATTGATACAAGGGTTCCACACCCGGATGCCAAGTCTCCCCGTTATCCGAATAAACACTGATTTTAGACAGCGTCAGCACCGATTCACTGACCAGTCCGGCTAGAAATGCGGCGTGCGTCCAAACCCGCTCGGCTTCCCGCCGCTCTTCCGGGGTCACCCGAGTCAAAACACTCCGCTCGGCGTAGCGTATTGAAAATAATGCGTGCTCCAAGCCGAACCTGAACAATCCCCCTGATCCTTTAAAATAGCTATTGTCCGAAGCGGGCAACAAATGCACCCATTCTGCAAAATGCTGAATAGGCGAAATAATCAGTTCTTCCGCCTTGCTACGATTATGCAACCCTGATAAGCCCCTGGATTGGACAATTTGTTGGATCAGTTCCCGTTGCCGACCCACGATGTTTTCGATGGGTTCGACGGGTATTCCTTTCGAGAATGCGGGGTATCGACCGTCTTCCTGGCCAATATTCTGCATGACAACCTTAGGGCGAAAACCTAACCAACTTAATAACCGACTAGACATTACCAGCTACCGCCTTTTCCCTACGGTCGGCCAACCTCACCATAATAAATGGAGATTTCGGCTCACCTTTATTGCTCATCTGCACGCCCATAACAGTGAATGGCCGGATGTACTTCAAACTGCCGGGATCAATTTTCATTTTCCGTACCAAATTATCCCAATACATCGTATCAACCCCTAAAACGATCTTGGTTCCGACGTTGGCAAAAAAATCTTCGGAAAAATGGGTCGGCGATTGACTCGCGCATATCAAACCAAGTCCGAACTTCCTTCCCTCCTTGGCGATCCGGTTAAGAATGTTGTTGCTGTCCTCGCGAAGAAACAGGTGCGCCTCATCAATAATGAAGACATGACGCAACACTTCCCCTTGCCTAAGGGCACCTTTTTCTTGTGCCAATGCGAACAGCTCCTGTAAACGGAACTCGACAAACAGGCGTTTTTCATCTTCACGCAAAGCGGTGATGTCATACCGCCAAATCGGGTTGTCCTGGTCAAATGGTGGTGCCTGGCTTTTAAAAATGCCACTGGCCTTCAGATTATCGAAGCGGTCGACCACCGATTTCAGTATTTCTTTGGATTCGTATCGGATGAAGTCATCCAGCTCTTTACCAGTTTCAAGGTTTTCGATGTAGTCTTGGTAAAACCTCAATGCGTCCGCACGTTGTTTTACTGACTGCTCCATCAATACCTCATTTGATTGCATACCGGTGGCAACTAACTGTTTTGATAGCTTGAATAATTTTGACGTGGTTTTGTTGAGTTCTTCCAACGCCTTGCCTGACTGGCTATCACTGCCAATAATCAACTGCTTGAGTTTTCCGAAGGCAAAACGGCACGCGTCATCCATTGTCGGATAACGTTTGGCATATTTACGCTGGAAGCCATCGTCCAGCAACCATGATTTAGGGTTGTCTGCAAAGAATCCATTGGCCGCGAACAAATCCGTGATCAAGTGGCGCATGACAGCTTCTTGGCGTGCGCCGATAGGCTGGCAACCACCTATCGTGGCAATAAAATCCTGGACACGCTTCCTGACCCCGCCAAAATGGGGGTCAGGGCTAACCACAAAAGGGTTTAACCCGAACTCCGTTGCTTCGGAGAAGCGGAATGAACTTGACCCACCCAAAGTGATGTCACCGTGTACATCAAACACATGGATGCGGACATTGCCATCAAACCGGCATATTTGACCAATTATGTCGTTCAACGTTGTGGTTTTTCCCATACCCGTTTTACCCACGATCAAGGTATGCGCGTTCACCAAACGACTGTAGTCACATGCCACAATTTGGTTTTGTCCTTGGGTCAGTAAATAATCATCATGTCCTAATAAAACTCTCACCGTAGCTTCCTTAGCTGTTCTTTCAGGTTATCCTTAATTTTACTAACCAGTGCGTCAGGGCTATCAAGGTCGTCATCATTAACCGTTTGCAGCGTGGTTTGGTCTATGGTGATGGGTTTGGCTTTCAAGGTGCCGTTATAATCAGCATCGTCGATCCAGCCACGCTGATAACCCAGTACCACCGCCCTTTTCACAATATCATCCCCGGACAAAAGCCCTTGTCCTATTTGGATCACATCGCCGTTTTTGCCTGGTTTCACGAGGAATAGTGCAGGTGTGGTTTCGACCCCTAACTTCTTGCCCTGACCGCTGTCAGTGGTAAAGTTCGGATAAGAATTATCCGGCAGCGGTAAACCATCCAATGCGATGGCCATCACCTTGAACCCATAGGCGTTGGCTAACCCTTTCAGTACGCCAGCCTCTTTGATGCAAAACGTGCAGGTGCTACTGTAAAAAAACCAAAGGCCCGCTGCCTTTGCAAGCTGCTTGGCGACTTTAGCCATTCCTAATTCCGCCTGTTCATCCAGTGCATTCGCACCAAATGTCGCAATAGGCCGACGGCTATTCTCATCAAGTATGGGGTCAGCCATCACCACTTGTTTAGTGGCATCAGTAAACCGCTCCGCCTTGTCAAGCATCACCCGTTGCAGATACATGTACTTGGACACGTTTTCAGGTGTCGGGTCATCAACGGCTTCATCACGGTATTGGGTCAGGTTCGCCCGAAACCATTCCGAAGACAGTGGTTTGAGGGGAGGCGAATTCTTTTGCTCCATCTGCTCTTGTTTGAGTGGTTTCGGTTCTGGCGGCAATTCAATTTCAGGCACTTCCTCAATAGGATCTTCATACCAAAACCATCCCCGCTCCTTTTGCTGGTAGAAAGCGGATGCCTGCAATTGTGTGGTTACGTTTTCCCTCCCGTCCGAAACACCAAAAAATGGTTGCTCCATTCCTTCACCGGCGTGCGCCAGTACACCAAAATCCAAGAAGAATATGGTTAAGGTTAGGATGGCCGGGAAACGTTTCACGCATCCGCCCCTTCAGTTTCTAATTCTGTATCTTGAAACTCATCAGTTTCTATGATCGCTGCTTCATTATTCTCGGCTTCGTCTGGTTTCGAATTTTGTTTTGGAGATACCCTGTCCCTTAAGCCTAAGCTGATCCTGGTACTGTTGGTATGCACTTGCCGTAACACATTGACGGTTTCGTTCATTGCCTGGTTTTTTTGTCTATCGTCTATCGCCAATGCCATCCATAACGCACTGTATTTACGAGCGACTTCATCTGCCGCCTCAACCAGTTTTAAATAACGGTTTGCAAGCGGGTCAATGACCGATGCGTTTATCGTTGTTTGACCGACACCATTTTTAATTATTACGTCAAACTGACCGATTAAACTATCAGCCATTTCATTCTTATGTCTTATTCCTTCCGCCGCCTGATCTAGCAATGCAATGACACCAGTCACAACCTCTTGCTCTATGGCAGTGTTATTCAATGCCCTTGAGTAATATCGAACATAAAACAATGATCTGGATACTCCGTCAAAATGCTTTCGGAACGCCCTATTAATCTCCGTTGACACCAATTTTATCGGCACAACAACGGCATCGCCGCGATACTGGTTTAAAAAGATATTTCTAACCCGCTCCCTTTCCGAGCTTTTCTTAGCCGGGATTTGTTGATTAATGTCTCTGGGATTTTCACTATCTTCAGCCATATTTTTTTACCTCTTAATAAAGTTAAGCCGCGTTTTCTTCGGCCAGAATGGTTTCTATCGCATCAGCCGTGCTCATCCCTAACCGGGTTTTGGCCGCAATTTTCTTGATGTCATTGGGGTGGGTGGAATAAAGCAGTTTGGTATAAGGGTCAACAATCAAGCGACCGACACCCAAACCGTAATCGGTTCTGAAGAAGATTTCTGAATAATGGCCTGTCACGGTGTGGACGGATTTAAGGTATTCAAATCCACCCTCACCGATCATTAGCCTGTTTTCGCGCTTAATCGTTTCGATGGTTTCCGGTTTCTGGTACAACAAATACAGGTTGGCAGAATTCTCGGCAATAGCGACACCGGATGGTGAACTGTACAAATCATTTAATGATTGGGTGATGGTAATGGCTGCGCCATTATATTTACGGAACCGGCGGTAACCGGTTTCGATAAACTTGGCTATGTTGCCTTTAGACAGCAAATCCCAAGCTTCATCGATAAACAACAGCTTGCATTGATCCCTGTTGCCCAAATACATGGATTGTTGAATTTGATAGATTAAAATTAACAGGACAACTTGTTGCAAATGGCTACGCCCTTTCAACTCCTCCAGCTCTAGGCAAGTAAATGGGTTATCAAAACTGACATTGTTGGTACCATTGAAGAAACGCCCATATTCGCCCTTGCTAGTAAAAGCGTAAAGCTGGTCACCCATATCAATGACGCGGCTATCAGTGTCATTACGCAATTTTTCCGCGACTTGGTCGATGATGAGCTCTTTGCCATGTTCATCCCAAAGCTCTTTTAACACCGCACGTAGCCGTGCTTGCTGCAAATCAGTTAGCCTATCATCCATTGAAGCCATCGATATGATGATGCCGACCAACATGTCAGATTCCTCAGCGTAATTGTCGATAATCTGGAACGGGTTCAGGCATATTTCACTACTCTCGCCAAATTCAACAAAATCACCACCAATGGTGTTGCACAATTTTTCATAAGAACGGCCCACGTCAATCACCCAGCATTTTGCGCCAGAGCTGAGATGCGACGTGATAATGTCGTTGGTCAGGAAGGATTTCCCGGAACCGGAGGCGGCAACAATGCAGGTGTTATAATTGGTCTGGGAGTCAAAAATACTCATATTCATGAGCTGGCCGCTTCGGGACACGAACGTCATTTGGGGTGTGCCGGTGCCGGCCCAATCCGCTAAAATCGGCATAAATTCGATACAATGTTTTGAACCCATCCGTTTGTACCGTTGCAAAAACTCAACCGCCAGTGGATCGACACAGAAAGGCAACGCATTCACCAACATAGGCAACACGATGTATTTGTCCTCCTTCATGTTCCAGCCAATTTCGCTCAAATAGGCACGCGCCTCCGTCAGCCTCGCCTCACTACGTTCCATGTTATCTTCAAACAACCCGATGGAAAGCATAGCCCTAACCACCCGGTCTCCGTCGTTAGTAGATTCATATAACAAGTCCGCGCTTTCCTTTTTTAATCCCAACTTCGGGTTAAATTTCATCATCGGGCCGAATGCCTGATAATTAATGGTGGCGCGTTCTTTTTCAGCTTTTTGCTTTTCTTTGGAACTGTCAGGGATGTGGATATTCAGGCTGATGTAGAAATTGCCATGTATCCCTCTAACGCCGTTCATGGGGTCACCAATCAATCGGCGCATATTTTGCAGGCTCATGGTTTTGGGCAAACGGCTAGGTGAAAGTATCCGTAGCCATTTGTCACCCAGCAAAACACTGTTCTTGTTCACCTCAATCCGATCATCGTGCTCACTAATCTGCCCGTTAATCGGTAAGGTTTCATCATAACAAGGCTCGCCCCCACGCCAATCCGCCGAGGGTTTCCAATGTAGCATTTGCCCGATATGACGGAGATAACTTTCGGCATCCATCGGAACCAGGCGCAACCCGGCGGACTTAAGCGTCTGTTCAAATGAAAGTTTAAGTTCATTGCCGCGCTTCATATCATCGCCCAAAGGCAAGCCTTTTTTGTCTTTCAGGGGAATCTTAACGGTGAAGAGAATCTTGAATTCTCGGATATACGCAACGGCATTTGGGTCGATAGGACGCATGGTTGCTTCATCCAGCATTTTGACGCGGTTACGCAATGACTGTTTCAGTTCTGGATTTTTGGTTTTGCGGATATTTTCAATAGCCCTTAACTTAGGCTGGATGTCTTGCGACCCTAATAACAAAACTTGAATAAAGCTGTCTGGCGGGTAATCGAAGGAAAACAGCACATTCATCCGCTGGATGACTGAATCGTCCCCGCTTTGTAGGGGGCTGCTGATATAACCCCATCCTAAATGACCATCTTCCAAGTAGAAAAACCTGGATTCATCATCATAAGACTGGACTGGAATTAGCTGCTGTAACGTGTTGCGTTGTATTTGCTGGCTATATTGTGTTTTTAAATCCATATCCGCAATAAATTCCACATTTGAATAAACATGGAAATATTGTAAAGAAGATTTTAATTTTCTGTCTTATCGAAAAGTATCAAAAAAGTGGCATAATTCGATAGGACAAATCGCTCAGAGTAGCACTAACTAAACTACCATTCCGTAATTCTTCATTTGCTTTTTATACATAAATTCATTGTATTCCTTCTCAGTAGAAAATCCGCTACGTTCCCATACTTCAATCGGATTTTTCTTGAACAAAGACTGCTGCTCTAACTCCACATCCTGTCCCCAATCACCTTTTAGGGCATTATTTAAAAATCCAGCATAAGATTTATCGGCTTTAGCATTGCTATACAAAATATTACGCTTAACGTAATTAAAACCGTGCTTTTTATTAAATACCTCCAAGGCCGCATAGACAGTTTTTTTGTTTCGATGCTGCTCAGGTACAAATAACAATAAATCACTAATAGCTGGGTCGATGGGCGTATTGACGTTATAAGGCGTATTACCAACCTCATCAACTGTCAACAAGTCATCATTAGCTGACAAAGAAATAGGTGGGGTTTTAGTGTAAATACGAAAACGTATGGCTCCAACTCGACGACCATACTTTATCTCATCAAATTCGAACATTAAATCCGCTTTCTCAGCGAGTTCTTTTTTAGCGTATTCCAAAACATGACGTTTAAAATCCCTGTATTCCTCATGCAAATCTTTTCTAATACCCAACATATCACGTAACGGCTCTATTTCTATTTCCCGAACCTTCAACTTCTCATATTGCTTAAGCAAGGTATAAACACGCATAGTGTACTGGCTTTTAAAACTCAACAACATCGTCAACTTACAACTAGTGAAACTAGATTTTAATTGCAATAGATAGGGCTTAAGCAAGGGATCAAACGTCAAATTAACCATACCTGAGCCGTCAATATATTCAGCGGACGACATCCAGCCAATTTGTAACAATCTGCCCTCCCCTTTAATCTGCAACACTCTGGTCAATAATTTTGCTGTTATTTTTTTACACTCAGCATATGCTGAATCTCTAGATATCCCTAAAAATTCAGCAAAATCACTAACACTAACACGATAGGGCTTAAAATCTGCATCATCAGGCTGAATTCTGGAAATCATAGTCAAAACCAACCGTTGCTCCCCTAAAGGTAAGTTATACCGAGCCTCAACTAACTCATTCGCTTGAGTAACGATTAACGAATTTGGTAATGCTTTTATCTTTTTTTTAGCCATAAATTATAAGTAATTGTTTTCTTTAAAAAAGTTGACAACAAATTCCGCACATTTCCCAAAAATAGCCAATGGTTTTATTGTAAGTGATTGATTATAAATACATGTTAAAAACAGATTTATTCTATTTTTCTAAAAAACACACAATATAGTTACAAATCCTGCTTTACAAGAATGCTATCCAGTGTGTTTAACGACAAACTCAATCATACAAAAGTATTATTGGAGGGGTTATCTAACAGGTTTTTTCGATAATACAACAAATTCCGCACCTATCACAACAAATTCCGCACATCCCACAACAAATTCCGCACATCACGCACCAAAACCCGCACACCACACACCAAATACCGCACATTTCACAACAAATTCCGCACATCCCACAACAAATTCCGCACATTTATGGTTACATGCCATTGAATTAAATAGTAAAAATAACTACTAAAACAATAAAAACAGTTAAAACAAAAAAAACAACTACAAACTAGACACATAATCCAAAAAAGTTAGTTAGTTGTTTTTCAAGAAAACTTCTTCAAGAGATTACATGACTAATGTCTAAAACTTAAAAATAGTCTTACTTAATAAGTAGACATATCTTTTGAACTATACCACTTTTTTGATACTTTTCGACGCACCGTAAAATCGCAGTCTTAGCTAAAATAGAGCTTGATATTGATACCTTTTTAAAGCCATCCAATGAAAACTTTATCTCTATTTTTGATCACTTTGACACTGACCACATACGCACACGCAGGACTAGAAGATGAGATGAGTGGCATGTTTGTAGATATGCTTAATGCAACACCAGGAGGTTATTATGATACTCAACGAAGAGGAGTGATCACTGGAGGTAATTTAGCTACACGAAACAAGGTGCTTCACCCTAACCTGGTCTCTTTTGTACCTCCCAGTTTCAAAGGTGGATGTGGCGGGATTGATCTATTTGGCGGGTCATTCTCATACATCAATGGCACTCAAATAACCTCGCTTTTGCGTAGCATCACTCAAGGTGCAGTCGGTTACGCTTTCCAGTTGGCAATTGAAGGCATGTGCCCTACCTGTTCACAAGTGATGACCAAGTTACAAAAGGATATTGCCCAAATCAATTCAATCATGAAAAATTCATGCGATGCCTCCAAATCCATCGTTAACGCCACTGGTTTGGGTGCTTGGCACGACAAGCGGCTAAATGACGCAGCTGACCTTGATACCAGCAAAGGTTTTTTACCAGATTTCCATGAAGCAAAAGAATCAAAAAACCCTAACCAAGTTGCATTAGCCAGTGGCGCTGCCGATGAAATTACGGGAAATGTCGTCCACGATGCCTTAAAAGATGCCGTCGCTTACAGTTGGTTCGTTAATGGTGATGACCAGTTGCAACGGGTGCTCATGAGTTTGACCGGAACCATGATCATTGGAAAAAAGGATGATAACTCAGATGTGAAATATGATTATCGCCAACCCACGATTGAGACCCGCGATTTTATCGAAGGTGGTGATCTTAATATTTACAAATGTGAAAGTGACGAATGCTTATTGAGTGATGCCGATCCCACTGAAACTATCCATGTCACCGGAATGCGGGAAAAAGTACGCACCATGTTGTTCGGTACCTGCAATTGCCTTGGCGGTACTGGCGGTATCATAAGAAAGTTGGGAAACCGCGACGGTGGCGAGGGCTTTGGTGCAAACGAAGACAAGTTTATCAAAGCTTCCTCACCGGGGATTTTAGGCCTGCTACATCGTGTAAGTTCACAACCAGGTTCAGCTGCCCTTATCGGCGAACAAATGGTCGGTGTGTTGGCCACCGGATTGACCAATCAGATTATTGACGAAATGTTTGAGGCTGTCACCCATTCAATCAATTCCACAGGCAAGCCACTAGATTCATCCATGCTTAAAGTGATGGAGTCCAGGCGACAACAAATCGATAATGAGAGGCGGCTAAACGGAGAATCTACAGCCTCCATTGCCAACATATTAAACATGCTTGACGATGTGGAGAGGTCACTACATCAAAAAGACAACCATAAAATTTAGGATAGTAATGCTATGGCTTATTCAATCCTAAGTATTGGTGATGCTGAAATGATGTACAACGCCTTCAATGGCGTTGCTATGGTTTTCGCATCCGACAACATGAACACCTTGATGAAAATTGGTTTTCTGATTGGGCTGTTCCTCGTGGCATTCCAATATTTGTTTGAACTGAAATTTCCTCTTTATTCAATATTGGTCGCCTACATTGTGTCCGCCGCCATGTTTATCCCCAAGGACACGGTAATCATTGAGGATATTTATACCGGACAGGTCTACACCGTTGCAAATGTCCCCCTTGGCATTTCCTTGCCAATGTCAATTGTCTCAACCATCGGTGTCAACACCACCCAAGTGTATGAAACAGTGTTCTCAACGCCGGATGAAGCACATTTACTTGAGTCCGGCTATCTACAGCCATTAAGTACCCTGATAAAACTGCGTAATATAGGCTTGGGCACCGCTTCCTCTGATATCACATTTAATGGCAGCTTGTCTGACTCCCTCAATAGCTATATTGAAGGTTGCGTCATGTACGACATAGCACTACAAATTCCTGAAAGTGAACATGAGGTCACGCGGGAAAGGCTTTTAAAGGCCGAAGATATTTGGGTTGCAATGAAAACCACATTTATTAACAAGGATGTTTTGGTGGACTTGCCTGCTTTTTCTGGCCAAAAATCTTGCAAAGATGCTTATGCGTTGCTTGACCAATACATTAATACGCCTGAGTTTGCCACGTTATGGGAGCAATATATGCGGGGGTTTTTGGATGTTAAAGACCCCTCGGTCACCCCTGACGATTTGGTCACCCAATCGACCCAGGCTCTGGGCATGGTTGCGGTCAACTCTCAGACGTATATGCGTAATGGCTTGATGGCCGCCTATTTACGCGACGGGCCAGCGGCATTTATCGAACGGACGGGTATTGAGCAGCTACGTTTGCAATGGTCTGGAGAACAAAGCATCTTTACGCAAATTTCCCGACCGTTGACCGCCTTCATTGAAATATTCACGGTAGCTATATCCCCTATTGTCGCTTTTTTAACGACATTAGGTCTGATGGGCATCAAGATGATCGCGCGATATTTCCAGATGCTGATTTGGATCGCCTTGTGGGGGCCGATCACTGCTGTTTGCAACTTGTATATTGCGATGGTCACAACGCGGTTAATGACGACAATATCCGACCAGGCAGAAGCGAATGGCACATCATTGATGGCGATGGTCTCACACGACCAACTTTACGGGACGCTAGAAACCTGGTTGGCCACCGGTGGCATGTTGGCATCCAGTGTTCCCGCCCTATCATTGATGCTGGTTTACGGCGGCTCTAATGCCGCCGTAAATCTTGCTGGACGTATGACATCCGGCGCCTCGGCTGCGGTCAAACCGGAACGTCTCATGCCGGAACCCGTTTCAATTGCCGCAACCACCAGTATTGGCTCCCAACGTAGTATGGATTCCAATTCAGGCCAAACAGTCTCCGGGTGGTCAGAAGCCACTTACAGTATGGCCAGCGGTTCACAAAAATCACAGCAAAGCGCGTTTACCAGCTTGCAGTCGGCAAATGCCTCCGCTTCGCAAGCATTCAATAATTTGACCCAACATACTGACACAAAAGGCCATACCGTTACCGATGGGACAACAATTACCGATTCGTTAAGTAAATCGCATTCAGCCTCGGATCGGTGGGCGGCCGCGACCGGAAAGGCCATTGCTGAAAAGGTTGGGCGTACAGATGCCGAAAAAGAAGCGATTGCCGCCAGTGCCAGTACCCAATTGGCACTTGGCGCATCGGCAGGTGTATTTAGTGCCCTTAGATTAGACGGTAAGCTAGATTTAGGCTCTGATTCAGGGATTTCAGCAGAACGAAAAAATGATATTTCATCAGAAATGGATAAGACATGGCGCAGCGAATACGCCAACACTAACGAAACACGGTCTGCACACGACTACGCTCAAGCACATTCCGACCAAAGCATGTTTTCTTCCCAAGATATGAAAGCCAAGTCCGAAAACTATATGGCCCAATTGGCACGCGTTGATCAGGCCCAACAGTCCTATCAAGACTCGGTGACTGACAGCCAGACATCCGGGCAGAATTTGAACCTCAAACACAGCGAACTTGCCCAGCGTTTGGTTCAGACGGGAGCAAATGCCGATCTTGCAAATGTTGAGCGTGAGATTACAATGCACGGGACTGACAAGGCCAAGGCCAATTGGCAGGCGGCTAAGGTTGATGCCGCAAAACAGCTTGATAACGGTGCCGCCAAAATACCCAAAACTTCCAAAGAATATGAGGCTGTGCAACGGTTCTTGGCACTGGATGAAGTCAATCCGCAGCAAGCCTTCCATATCGCCTCTTCGACCTTTAAGCCTACCGGGAATAAACTCGACACTAGCGTGTCCAATGCCGACGATTATAAAAAGGATGCCAAAACTCCCGACGAAATACTCGGACGGCAACAGGCCGACAGTTTTGCTGATCGGGCTAAAGGACAAACAACGACCGGAACAACTTCTGATGTTAAGCCACATTCAGCCCAGCAAAGCGGCGATACTGGAAAGCCGATGGGAGCCAGACCCCGTTCAATGGATATTCCCTCTGGAAGTCATGCGAATGCCAAACAGTCAGTCAATGGTATCCTTAATGGCGGGCATCTTGGCAACCCTGATGAAATGGAGCGCCGTATTAAAGATGGCCCCTTAATCAAGGATGGTCAAGATACCTCCCATTTGATGGGGCGGGCAGTCAAAAATGAAGGGGGCGCACTTTATGATAATACGGTTGTTGCAGGCGGTAGGTCTTTGAGTAACATCGGAAAAGGTGTCGGCGGGGCTGTGTTCGATGCTGAAACTTATCTAAAAAAGGCGATTAGCGGTGATTCCGAAAATAAGCCCGTTAGCAAACCACAGCAACGTGAACCTTTTGATGAGTTGCCAAATATTAAACATTGAAGACTAAACCATGAAATTCGTAGACCCTAAAACCGACATTGCCTTTAAAAAAATATTCGGCGACCAAGCCCATAAAAACATCCTCATTGAATTCCTCAATGAACTATTGGAGCTGGAATATCCGATTGAAGACGTAAAAATCAGCAACAGCTACCAGCCGCCGCATTTATACGGCCTTAAAGAAACCACGCTGGACATTAAAGCCAAAGACACATCGGGGCGGGCATTTATTGTCGAAATGCAAGTGGAAAAAGACCGCACGTTTGCCAAACGTGCCATGTACTACAGCAGCAAGGCCTATAGCCAGCAACTGGACAAAACCGAAAAATACCATCTGTTAAAGCCGGTGATCTTTCTGGGAATCTTGGACTTCAGCATTTTTGATCACCAAAGCCCTTGTTCACGGCATTTAATATTGAATGGCGAAAATCAAAGCCATGACCTGAAAGATTTGGAATTTAACTTTATCGAACTACCGAAATTCACCAAACTTGAACCTGAATTGACGACCCTTGCGGACAAATGGCTTTACTTTCTGAAACATGCTGATGACCTACAGCAAATTCCACATAATGCCGACACGCCCGCTTTACAAGAAGCCTACCAAATCGCCTCCCAACACCATTGGACGCAGGAAGAGCTGGACATATACGAAAGCCAAGGCTTAAAACTCGGCAGGGACCGCAATGTTGTTGAAACCGCAAGAGAAGACGGCATTGCAGAAGGATTGGCTAAAGGGGAGCTACAAGGCAAAATGACAGTTGCCAAAAATCTGTTAGCCATTCTTGATGATGCCGCTATTGCCCAAGTGACTGGCTTGGACACTAACATTATCGCTAATTTACGCCAGTCTTAAGAGCTAACAACGTGAACCTTATGATGAATTGCCTGACATCAAAAAAATAGGAGGATATTATGGAATCGATCTTTTTTGTAATCAGCTATACCACCGGATTTTTCAATGAAACCTGGAAGAAAATAAGCGTAATTTTTTCTAAGCCCTACCATTTTTTGTTGAATATTTTTGGTGTTCGTACCAAAAGCAAAGATGTTGAAGACGTTCAAGAACTGACTGATGAGGAATATAACCGCCGTTTTGGTAAGTTTTTTCCAAAATTAGACGATGAAAAGTACAGCCTGGAACCGAATAGTCAATTTGAAAAAACAGTTTTTGAAAACAAAGGTTGTTTCGGTGGACTAACTGATAAGCGCATATTATCTGATAACCACTTTGGCTAATTTACAGCGTCAACTACCTTAAATCTTTCCTCAATTTCTGCACGATGCGGTAAACCGTGTGCGCCTCTTCAACACTCATAATCTGGGCTGTGTGGTATTCCCGACCCAGTTCAACACTAATCGTCTAGTACAACTAACTCCGCCCAATCCGCCCTGACTAGCAAATTGAATCGAGCAGAGCGTGAATACGTTTGCGTTCGTTCATGATTTCCAGTGAGGGAATGGATCCCAGCGGAGTCGTGCGTGCTTTGGTTTTGGAATGGCAACCAACGAAGTGTCGCAAGTATCGCAACCCCAGAACGGCTGGTCTTGCAAATCAGCCCGATGCGGGTAAACATCGATGCCACATGTACAACAATAAATTAATTCCTTGGTTGGGCTGACGTTCTCCTAACGGTGCCCGGTCGCGTTGTCCATAACCGTGTTCACCGCCGACACATAGACATGGGCGGTGGTGGGCTTCATATCGCCCTTGGCAACCAGCGTCTGCAAATACTCCCCGTAACGGACAAGCAACTCCTTATCAATTTTTTCCATCTTGTTCAATCCCTGTGGCTTCGCCCAATCGACAAACGCGTTCCAGCGGTCTGCAATGCTGGCACGGGAGCCGACGCTCGATTTTCCTTAAGTAACCAGTGACAGGACCTGGCTTCTATATTAAAAAAAAGGCCAAAAAAGTGAATATTTCACAGCCTTTCAGGATATTTCCTTAAATCATCGGAAAGCAACTAATAACTAAAGTTAGTGCCGTCAAACTATGTCACTTTTTTGATACTTTTCGATAAGACAGAAATTTTTAGCGCCTGCCATACTATTTCATTAAAAAATGCGGCCGACTAGGCTCTGTTGTTATGTTAACAGAGTCCTGTATTTTACTGGATTAGTAAAATCTTCAAGCGTCGATTTAACACAAAAATTTTACTGAAATGATGAAATGAAACAGATACTCAGTTTAGTCAGTGTCAACCAAGCATGTAATAAAGTATTAATGGTTTCAGATGATGACAAGAAGGGGTGGCAATGAAAAGAGACCCTATCCAAATCATAGAAGCCATTGCTGAACGTCAAAAAATTATAAGTTCCAAAAAAACACGGGAATCGACAAATACCCCACTTTCTTCTGATCCGGTACAACTCGACTTTTGGGAAGATGGCAAACGCGCCGCCCCTAATGCTATTTTCCGGTCGGCATTATTCCCTGCCTTGAACCCAAAACAAAAAGAAAATCGTCGCTTTATAAAAAATGGAAAACTTTCTTCTACTGGCGGGCTAGAGGTTATATTTACAGGTGAGCAGTTCGACCAGTCTGATCTGGATGTCTATCTTGAAATTTTAAACATAGCCCGACCTTATCCTTTGGGACAGCGAATAAAATTCTCAGCCTACGGGCTTTTAAAAGCATTGGGTTTACCAACTGGAGGCAGTAATCACGCCCGTTTGCATTTGGTTTTGACCCGTTTGCGTGGGGGGACAATTGAGATAACCGATCACAAAAAAAGGTATTTTGGCGGTTTGATAGAAGGAGGAATCCGCGATGAAATCACTTTTGACTATGAAATAACCATAAACCCAAAATTTGTAAATTTGTTTGGATTTGGTATGTGGGCCAGTATTGATAAAGCACAACGCCAGGCACTAGGCCGGGACGCAACCTCTAAGGCTTTACAGGCTTATTATTCAACCCATGTCGCCCCAAGCCCCCATAAGTTTGAAACTCTTGCCAAAATTGTAGGGCTTACCGACACCAATCATAGAAAAATAAAGTTTGTGCTGATAAAGGCTCATGACCACTTAAAAGATGTAGGGTTTTTAATCGATTACGAAGTCACTGGCGACACCATTAAAGCCATAATGAACCTAAGCCAAAGTCAACTAAAACACATTGCTAAAAAATCGAGAAACCCACGAAATTAATGACGGGTTTGAAGGAACGGAATGACGGGTTTGGAGGAACGGGAATGACGGCTTTGGAGGAACGGAATGACGGCTTTAGAGGAACGGGAATGACGGCTTTGAAGGAACGGTATTGACGGCTTTGAAGGAACGGGAATGACGGCTTTGAAGGAACGGTATTGACGGCTTTAGAGGAACGGGAATGACGGCTTTAGAGGAACGGAATGACGGCTTTAGAGGAACGGAATGACGGCTTTAGAGGAACGGAATGACGGCTTTAGAGGAACGGATTGACGGCTTTAGAGGAACGCTAAAAATCATATAAACCATTAAATTTTAGAAATAAAATCGGGTTATTGACGACCGATAACCTTATATAACCTTTTTATAACCCAGGCATCGGTTTACGAGCCTGTGGATAACTTTATCCCAACATAAAGCAAAGCTGAAAAATTCGGTTAGTTTGAGATAATCGATAATCCATTATTTTTAACCATGCGGAGATCAAAATTTAAAAATCTATGAATTCAAAACCACCAGTAAATTCTCAACCCCATATCAACAATTTGGAATCCATTGGCCATCGGAATAATGCCGCCCTTGATGCAAGTTTCTGTTCGGCATTATTCCCTGCACTGGACCCGGATCAAAAAGAAAACCGTAGGTTTCTAAAAGAAGAAACGATTTTTTCTATTGGCAGCTTGACAGTCGTTTTCACAGGCCTCCAATTCGACCAATCTGATTTTGATGTTTATCTGGCGTTGTTGGCTATCGCACAGCCATTACCGCCAGTAACTGCCGTTAAGTTTCATGCCGCTTCGTTATTACAAAAATTAGGTATGCCCACAGGGGAAAGTGATCTCGAACAGTTCGATTCGGTTTTAATACGCCTTTGTGGTGGTGTTATCGAAATAACGGATCATAAAAAGCGCTATTTTGGAAGTTTGATAGAAGGCGGCAAAATGGATGAAGTGACCATGATTTATCAAGTCAGTATGAATAAACAGTTCCGAATGCTGTTTGGTGAGGAAAATCTTTCGCAATCAAGCAATGTTGTTTGTGAATCTTTGTTTGCCAAACTGAAAGGGTGCCAATAGTTCGAGGATTATGTGGTAGTGGGGGAAATGTGCGGCATAAAGATTGAGTTTGTTGGCGAAGAGCTCGACCAAGACGACTATGACACCTTGCTACAGTTGGTCAATATGGCAAGCAATACGCCATTGGGGGATGATGTCGGTCGTAATGTTGAAGATGTTTTAATGGGCCTGGGGTGCAGAAACCAACCAACACAACGTCGGGAGCTTTTTGAACAGGTCAATCGGATTGTGGGCTGCACAATCCCCGTCTGACCACACCCGAATACTGCTACAGAGGGCATCTTTTGAATGATGCAAGCATCTCCAATGACGGACAGGAATTATTTTACAGACTAAATCCAAATTTAGCCCAAGCCTACGCCAATTTTCCCTCCAGCTTCCTTTCAGCCAGCGGTAGATAAATAAATGCAGGCTATACTGTTTCACTTATTGACAAGCCCTGTTAAGAAACCTAATATCAGGTCATCAACAATTTTAAACGGATCAAATACGATGAGCCATCTTGTTCTTACCGATGTCGCGGCCAGCATTTCCGAACTCAAGGCTAACCCCATGAAAGTCGTCGCCAGTGGTGACGGGATGCCCATCGCTGTTTTGAACCGGAACGCGCCGGCATTTTACTGCGTGCCTGCCGCCGCTTATGAGGCCATGATGGAACTGCTTGACGATAGGGAATTGTTGAAGCTTGTGAAAGAACGGTTCACTGAAGAATCCGTGAAGGTTTCACTTGATGACTTATGAACTGGAATTTAAAAAATCAGCGCTTAAGGAATGGGATAAGCTAGGCCACACCGTCAAAGGCCAATTTAAAAAAAAGCTCAAGGAACGGCTTGAAAACCCACACGTCCCTTCCGCCGCCCTAACAGGCGGGGCCTACCTTTACAAAATCAAGCTCCGGCAATTGGGCTACCGGCTTGTTTACTTGGTTGAAGACAAAACCATAACGGTGACAGTGATTGCGGTGGGCAAACGTGACAGGAACGAGGTTTATGACCTCGCGCTTTCCAGGATACGCGACTGACCGTTTGCCTACACACGGTTTATGCACATCCTCCGCGCGGGGGGCGCCCCAAACTGCCCCCCGAAAAAGCGGAAGGTTGTGTATAAGCCCTTGCCGGTCTTATGGATCATAATTTCTAAGGCACAAATTCAACCCGTCAACGTCAACAGGCGATAAAAAACACTGCTCACCACCCCGGCAACCACACCCAAAATGACCATCGCTGGTATGGCCGCCACCGCTAACTTGACCATCAGCACTACTAAAGACCAAAACGGCATATTGATGTCCGTCACCACAACGGGCTGCACTACTTTTCCGTTATCCATCTGCCCTGCCCTATAAATTTGCATCAATGTTAAAAAGCCCGTTCGATCCGTGCTTGCGTTTTTTCATCCAACTGCTCCCACACCGCCATTACCGCCCTACCCAGAGCTGCTTCGCTTTCCAGTCCGCGGCCATACAGCCAGTAAGTGCCGACGATACCCACCAGGCTGGCAACCAACGCTATCGCCAGTGCGATAGCGGCCTGTTTCCAAGGGGGCAAGCCAGGTGGCCGTTCCAGCTTCCGTGCCATACGCCCCCCCGCCTGTTCCAGTTCTTTGGCGGCCTTGGCCACGGCGGTGTACAGGTGTTTTTCCAAGGCCGCCTTTTCTTGTTCCGCAACCGTATGGAGTTCAAGCTTTTGGCTATTGGCGTGCCGTTCCACAGCCGCCAGCGTTTCCGCTTGGGCTTGTTGCAGCGCAGCCACCAACGGTGCAACCGTCCGGTTCAGTTCGTCAGCTTTGCCCAACAATACACCGATGTCGCCCAAGGCTTCCAGGATCAGTGCGTCGCGTACTGTGCGTGGCCCTCCCTTTTCATTGTCCATAAGCTTCTGCGATTACGCAAACAACGCCGCATACGCGTTGTCCAAGTTGCGGTTCACGCCTTTGGCCAGTGCTTTTAGGCCAAACATGTCCGCCCAATAGGCACGTTGTTTCTCATTGGCATCTTTGTTGTCGCGTAGCAGGGCTTTGTAATCCTTGGGGTCTTCCAAGAGTTTGACGATGGAGATTTTCTTCGCCGCCAACACGTCGAACAGTTCATTTTCATGGATGGCCGCCTCTGGGTTGGCGGTGGCGGTTAGGGTTTTCTGGATATGCTTCAGGACGATCCCGAACGATTCTTCGACGCTGGATTCGACCCGGTTGAACAGCAGGCGGATTTTTTCCGCCGGGACGCCTTGCCCTGCCAAGGCTTGGATCAGCATCACGGTCTCCCGTTGCTCCTTGGTGCCACTGGTGACCGGCACCACGAAATAATCGAATTCGGCATGAGAGGCATCAAACTTGTTCATGCCGCCCATAAAGTCCTCGATGTTGGACGCGCCGACATCGACAATCAGGTCATCCGCCACCAACAGTTTGCCCAGCAGTTCTTTGAACCGCTCGCCTTTGATTTGCTCCACGGTCGCGCCCAAGCCGGCGGCGGTCTCATTGATGCTTTCCACCGCAATGATCGGGGCATTGCCCATGCGCGGCGCCAACAGGTGCGTGGCCACGGTGGTCTTGCCCACTGTGCCGGTGTAATTAACTACTGCTACTTTCATGTTTGTCCCCTTTACCTTCTTCGTAATCCCATTCGTCAATAAAATCGTCTTCGTCCAACGATTTCGCTGTTTCTATCTTCAGTATTGCCATCTTTTCATTGAACGTCAGGTTGCCCCTGTTCAAGGGGGTTATGGCAGGTCCGGCCACCACCGGCAGGTGGCTTGGTTGATTTGCCGCCACCACTAACGATGTCCCGGTTGCCGCTGCCGGTTCCGCTACCGCCAGCGTGTTGGATAAGTTTGCCGTCACCGGGCCCGTAGTGGCTTGCCCTGTTCCTGTCCCCGATGTTGCCCGTTGCGCCCTGGCCCGTTTGAGGGCTTTCTCGAAGCCGCTCATTGTCATGGTGAAGCTGTAATGCTCGTGGAGCACCGCTAAGACGGTCTTTCGCCGTACCCCGGCAACCAAGGCGGCTTCAATTTCTGCAATGAGGTCATATAGCCGCCTTGATTGGGATCGGCTTTCCGTTCCGGCAACCAATGCCTGTAATGCTTTGGCCGCCTGCTGCTTATCTTGCATAGGGTTCCTCTAAAAATCCGATATTGCCGTGGCAGACTGTTTCCACATGGCCAGCACAGTGACGCCGCACGCTTAGCACACTAGCTGCACACTGTTTCCACACTGATTGCACAGTAACGACACACGCATTCCGCACGACTGCCACAACCGTTATTCTACGGAGACTTACCCTAATGGGAAGCGCGAAAAGTGGCACATTTTTGGTATAGTTCGATTGAAGGAATGTCATGAAATCAAACGGTTGACAGCTTTTGGCGGTATGGCGCACAATCCACCCCGCAGATCGTGATTCTAGGATGATTTCACTGGGCAGTGTCAGTTCAACACTCAAAAAAACGAATAAACAGGCGAGGTTCAGGCAATGTTTTGCCGGCAGGATGCCCCAATGCCACACAGAAAACAAACGGCCTTTAAATGGCTGTGAACTTGAAACAAAGCGGTTCCGGCTGCGACTTGAAAACAACGCGTTTCCACGCAATATAAAACAGAAACAATGACTTAGTGACACGTTAAGCGACGTGGCTGCTAAGCATTAACGCCCCTGAAGCTTCTGGCGGCAGCATCCCCGATGCCGCGCCGACGCCCTCGCTTGCCCGTTGTTCCGCCAGGAACGGCTGGCCAATCCCCCCTGTTTTGCCACCTGCCCGAAGGGCCAGGGCAAAACAACACTCCCCTCCCTCCGATGCCAAGAAAAACGCCGCTTTTGCGGCCGGCTTTTCTGCGCGTATCCGATTTGCCCCGTGCCGGGCCAAAAACCACCGCCAGCGGCGGTAGGATTTTGGTGATGGCACGGGGCCTGCGAAACCGTTTATGCAGACATAAACGGTTTCGCTTGCAGCTCCGCACCCCCCGTCCAAGGCGGACGGCAGCATTTTGTGCCTGGGGTCATCCGGGGTTTTTTCTCCTGTGAGGTCTAAAAAAGTTCAGCTCCCGCCGTTGTGTGACGGGCGTTTTGACTGACCATCGCTTTTTTCCCAATAGGAGGGCAACACCATTCCCGCTTCGCGCTGCGGGGAAGAAGTCGCGCTAGGTCTCGTTTGTACACACCTCCGCCAGCTAGGTAAGCTGTGCATTTTTCTTTCAACATCAGGGTGTTGGTTTTGTGTGCAAGTGGGGCTTTTTCCCTACCAGGAGGGATTCGAATGCCTGGATTACGGGGCGGGCCGATTTTAGGCGGCCCATTCACCGATACTTACGAATTGAAAATGAAGGGAAAAATATGACAAATGGCAATCATCATGACGCAAACCCATCGCTGTCCGGCACGGACGGCTTAATCCCGGTGTTCAACGCCGACATTGGCGGCATCCTGCAACCCGCCGTGGATGCGCGGGAGTTGCACCAATTCCTCGGCGTGAAGCGGGATTTTTCGACTTGGATCAAACGGAGGATTAAGGAATATGGGCTTGTAGAAGGCGAGGATTTTGTATCCATCACCAAAATGGGGGATGGATGTAAAAAAGACAAAAACAACCGGATCATTGATGAAAAGGGGCTTGTTGTCCCTATTGAATATCACCTTAAGCTGGACACTGCCAAAGAGTTGGCGATGGTGGAGAAAAACGCCAAAGGCCGTGAGGCGCGGCGGTATTTCATTGATTGTGAACGATACCTGATGACGCAATGGCAGGGGCAGGCCAGCCTACCGCAGCCGGAAGGTTTGGTTATGTCTGACGCGGAAGCGGCGGATGATTTTCCGCTGTTTTCAGATGTCGACTATCTGTCCACGGGGATCAAGCAGCGGGCGCTGTTTGTCTTTTGTACCGAATACGTCCCGTTGTTGAGCGGGCCTGGTTTGTCGGCCGCCGAAGTGAGGTTGCGCTGGCAAGCGTTGGAGGCTTATTTCAACCAACTCAGCGACAGCTTGGCAGCGGGGGTCGATGGGGTGGTCGGGCAAACCCAAGGCGGCCGGCAGGCGAAAAAAAAGGCGGTGGTGGCCTTCATAGCCAAATGGTGGCCACGCGGCGCCCGCCGCGTTCCCGAACCGGTGGACACCGAGGGCGGACTGTATGGCAAGCCGTAATTTCGGCCTCGGCTCGCGGGACATGAAGTTTGCGGCGGGGCTGCTGTTGTCGAAGTTGGACATCAGTTTCAGTTCCCGCAGCGGGATTGGCGACCGTTGGAATGTGTTTGTGGATTGGGCGAAGCCACAGGGGGTGAACAAGATGGAGAAAATCGACAGGGCGTTGGTGGTCCGTTACGGGGGCTATTTGCAAACGTTGGTGGCGAAAGGTGACATGAAGCCAGCCACTGCCCAGGTGTATGTGTCGGCGGTGAACACGGTGATGGATAACGCGACCGGGCACCGTTGGGAAAGTGTCAGCCCGACCAAAGATTGTGGTATCAGTAAGCGTTCCCATGTCGCAACGGAAAGCAAGGCGATGCCGGAGGCCAAGCACCAGGCGGTGCAGGCCAAGGTCGATGACCGGGTCGCGGCCATGCTGGAGCTGCAACGCACTTTCGGGCTGCGTTTTAAGGAATCGGCGTTGTTGGATGCCAAGGCCGCACTGAAGGAGGCGGATGCGAAAGGCACGATCACGCTGACATCCGGTACGAAGGGCGGCAGGAAACGCACGGTACCTGTGCCGCGGGAGACGTTGGCGGTGTTGGCAGCGGCGGCCAAATTCCAGGACGGCCGCTCGATGGTACCTAAGGCAATGACGTATGCCGAGTTCAGGAAGGCGTGTTATAACCAGGCTTACGCGGCGGGCTTCGGGTTCCACCAGGAGCGCCACCATTATGCCCAGCGCCGTTACACGGAACTGACCGGGGTGCCGTCACCCATCCAGGCCGGATGGGCGGGACGCCAGCGCATTGCCGGGATGGCGGCGTACTTGGGGGTCAGCAAGGCGGTGGCCACCAAAATCGACACCACCGCCCGGCTCACATTGTCGAAGGAGCTGGGCCACAACCGGATCGAGGTGACGCGTGTCTACACTGGCTGATGAAATCCGTCACTTGGCGCACCGTTATGTCCGTAAGGGCGCCAAGGAACACCGCCGGAAACAGGTGCGGCGCTTGCTGCTGTTTGTGGAATGGGTGCAAACCCAAGAAAAAGTGGGGTACTTGGCCCAGCTGGGCAAGCGCCATGTCATCCGTTTTTGGGAAGCGCACCAAGACCTTGCCGACCAGACGCGCTACCAATATTGGTTGGCGTTCTGTGAATTGTGGCGTTGGCTTAAAAAACCGGGCAAACCGCCTAGGCCATTTGAGCGGACCAAGACACCGTTGATTTAATGAGGTTGCTGTTATGGTGTTTTTATTTTAACCTTTAGCCCGTAGATTTTATTTTCCTATCCTATTTATTTTCAATCAATGGGGTAGGTATAGTCTTTTCCCCACAGGTGTGGGGTTTTTGTGTAGCCGGCTGTTTTCCATTACAGACGACAGTACTTTTCCCCACACGCGTGGGGTTTTTGTGACCGACCAGCCAATAGTTCTTTGATAGCCCGGCTTTTCCCCACAGGTGTGGGGTTTTTGGGCACTGCCTGATGATGTCCGTCCTGGAATCACGACTTTTCCCCACAGGTGTGGGGTTTTTGTACCCGGTGCGCGACGCGGGAATGCGTTGTTTCCCCACACGCGTGGGGTTTTGGTCAAGGCAATGACACTGTGCGTAGCACGATATATTTTGCTTTTCCCCACATGCGTGGGGTTTTTGGATTGGTCTGGATTCCTGTCGCAAATCCTTTTCCCCACACGCGTTGGGTTTTTGCAAACAAAGTGACTTCGGTCATCACCATAGAAACTTTTCCCCACACGCGTGGGGTTTTTGGTGGTTTTCCTGCAGGATGCCCCAGCGCCACATACTTTTCCCCACAGGTGTGGGGTTTTTGGGTCAAGTTTGCAGATGGCACGGTATGGGATATTCTTTTCCCCACAGGCGTGGGGTTTTTGTTCCACTTGAGTTTCGTCGAATTGAGCCATGCCTCTTTTCCCCACAGGCGTGGGGCTTTTGTATTGATTCGATAGTTTCTGCCGTTGCAAGAGACTTTTCCCCACGTTAGTGGAGATTACTTCAAAAACAGCTTATTTTATTTGTTAGTCCTATCGAATTATGCCACTTTTTTGATACTTTTCGGTAGGACGTAATTCTTTTTCCTCTGTCATACTATTTCCAGACAAACAGCACCACCTCTGGATTTATGACACCTGTACCCTTCCTCATAGAAGCTAAGCTTGATAGCCCCCTGATACTCTCACCGGAAGCCTATCTGACCTTGGATTCTTTGTTGTCCGCCGCCTGCCAACTATTCGGCGAAGACGGCCAACCGCTGCCTTTAAAAAACACCGATGGGGTTTTTCATGGTTCTGCCGTCATGATGGTGGGCCGCCCTGTCGTCAATGAAGCCGCCTTTGTGTCAAGGATGACGATTGACGATTTTTCACATCCGCGGATCATCCCGAATAGAAAGAAAAAGATGGCCGTCAAAATGACATCTTTCCCCGACAAGCCCCGTTTGGACCGCTACCAGGCTTTCCATGTCCCCGCCGTTGCCTGGTTCGCCTTCGGTGATCCGGGCAAAGCCATTGCTTTGCTGCGCCGCTTGCCCGGCCTCGGCAAACGCTGCCATTCGGGTTATGGGCAGGTCAGCGCTTATTCCGTAACCGAAATGGCGCACGATCACGCGTGGGTGTTACCTGATGCCTCCCCAGCCCGTCCGCTCCCCGTCGGCTTATGCCGGCACGTCGGCCTTGATCCCGAACGGTTGATCATTGATAGGGCGACCTTCAAGCCCGATTACTTCGATTTCAACCACGCCGACCTCTGCGCTTTGCCAACCACCCGTTTTATCTCCAGGGAACACATCGATTTCTTGATCCAATCTCCACAAACGACGGTGTCATCCAGATGAAAAAATCAATCCTATTTTTATTGACGGCTTTGATGTTGGCGGGATGTTCCGACCACCCCTCAAAAGCATTACAAAAACTCAGTCTTCAAAAGGCGGTTGAGGCTATCACTTACGTTAAGGACAAGGCGGGTATTTGCTACGCATCACTTGCCAGTGATACCAGCGGTGGCTATGAAGTCATCTCGATCACCGCAGTACCTTGTGAAAAAGTCAGGTTGTAACGGATGGACAGAAAATCCAAACAAGCCTTGCTCACTTACCATGAGTGGTTCGGTGAACGCGCTTACGCCCTGTGCGGAAAGCCGGGGGTTAGCCATAAAAAAGGGATGCCCAGCCACTGTGCCGGCTGTGGCGCTGGCGGGACATTGTCCGCCAGCGAAGGCGGCTATCTGGCCTTTTGCCCGGTTTGTGTGACGGTGGCCGGTTCTTACCAGGGGATTAAAGTCCCCGGCCGCATGGGTGCAGGCTGGGCGGCGACCCTGACCGAAAAACACGCCAAATTGTCAACCGGCAACGCCGCTAATTTAGGTGCCTTCCAAGGACTGGCCAACAGTGAACTGACCCAGTGCACGGTCGCCAAAGCGGTCATTGCCACTTTGCTGTCGCCACCTAATCCCCCTTTCATCCTCATCGCGTTTTCCCAGTCCTCGGCCGACGGTTGCAAACAGTTACGGGTCAGTGAATCCCGTGACCGGATTTACCTGTCCGGCGGCAGCGTGACCCCCATCAATGCCCGGCTGGTCCGTGCCGGTTGCCGTGCCATTGCCGATCTAGGGGTGCCCCAAGCGGCCTTAAAAAAGGCCGTCGGGTTGTACACCCTCATCGTCCGCGGCCTATCGAAAGCCAGAACCGACGACGCCAAAGCGGCGCTGCGGGAAATGGACACGAAATACGCAGGCCTCTCGGATGTGGTCACTGCCCTACCCTTATACGGCACACCCGAATATGACTGGGTGATGGTGGGTGCGTATGCCCAATAATATCGCGGAAGTACAATTTTTGTTGTCCTCTACAGACGCCTATAACGCCCACCGGGCGGCGTGGCAGGTCATGGGCAGTGACGGGTCGGGGCAACGGGGCTTCCATTATGACTTTCGCCCGTTACCTAGCGGTGGCCAATCCCTGATCACGTTAAGGGCGGATAAAACCGTCTTGCCCGACCAAGCCAGCGAGGTCAACACCTACTATGCCGTCGGCCAGCCGTTGGCTTTTTCGGTGGCGGCCGTCGCCTCCAAAACCCTCGCCAAATCCCGGAAAATCCTCCCGCTCACCACCGGCGACGAATTGTGGGCATGGCTGCTGCGGAACGGCCACGCCAATGGCTTTGCACCCCATGCGGATAGCCTAGGGTTTTTTACCGAGGCGGTTCTGATTAGGAAACCGCGCACCCCGGCGTTTTTCTTGAACCGGGCGACCTTTGACGGCGTGTTGTCGGTCACCGACAGCACCTTATTTGCCAACACCCTCCGCACCGGCATCGGCAAGCACCGGGGGCTTGGCTTTGGCATGATGAAAATCCAACACCCCACACAGGCATGATCATGGACACCCCCTTATTCAACCTCACCCTGACCGGTACGGTCAGCCCAGCCTTTGACAGCCCATTGGCCACCGCACCTATCCGTCCCTCCAGGGAAGCCGACACCCTAGACAAATACCGGCAAGGCGAAGACAAAACCGCCCGTTTGCCCCGGATGGCCAAGTATTTCCCGGACATTGGCGGCTTGGCTTATGTCCCTTACTTCCCTGCCGCCGGCATCCGCGGGGCATTGCGCCGTGCCGCACGGGATGTGATGCTGGAATCTATCCAGAACGACACCTGGGGGCTGGAGCTGCACCGCTTGCTGACCATCGGTGGCGTTGGCGCTTCTGGCCCTGAAGGCGACATCAACATCAGCGCCATCCGTGAATTCAAACGCAAGAACCCGCTCATCGCCCTGTTTGGCGCCACCTCCGGCGCCAACCATGCCTGGGTCAACGGGGCGTTGTCGGTGGGGCACGCCATCCCCTACCACCCATTCACGCCCACTATCGTCACCGGCGTGCGCACAGACCCGCTCCAGCGCAACCCACACGAGATAACCCTGTTGGATGCGGCGGCAGTGGCGGCACTGGACACGATTTGTAATGCCGCCAGGACGGTGTCACGCACCAAGCGCCAGATAGATGACCAGGAGAAATTGCTTAAAGCGGCAAAAAAAGCCGGCGATGACGCCACGGTGGCCCAATTGACCAGCCAGTTGACAGAACTCGCTACCGTCCTAGACCAAGCGGTGGGCATTGCCGGCACCGACCTCAGTGTCCAGATGCCGTTGCCGGGGTACGAGGTTATCCCGCCCGGTTTGCCGTTAAGCCACCGCCTGGTTGCGACCCAAATCAATGACGTTGAATTGGGGCTGTTGGTGTTGGCGTTGGATAAATTTGCCAAATCCCCGTTTTTAGGGGCGCACCATGCCCAAGGCTGCGGCATTGTTGAAGCGTCATGGGAAGTGTCATTGGGCGGTATGGCGGGGACTCTGGAAATCAAGCCGTTCATGGGGCTAGTGGTCACTGGCGAACCCTTGTCCGAATGCCTGGACATCGCCAAGGCGGTATTCCGACATTCAATGGCGGGTTGCACAGAAGATTCGTTATTGCCTTCGTAGGGGTCAGTGATGCCAAACAACCGCAAGAACAAAGCACCCGACGGGCGGGGCGCAAACAGGACAAAAATAGCTTCCCGGCATCCGTTAATGGGCGAAGACGTCGTGTGGCTGTATCCCGACCCAGCGGATTATGAAGCGGATATGGGGCTTCTCAATAGCGCGTGGGAAACACACTACGGGCCATTGTCGGATGATTTTGTGCCGCCCTTCTTTTACAGGGATACTGATGATGACAGCCTCAAGGTCGTGGAATGGCCAAGAACTTTTCGGGAATTGCTGCTTGAAAAATATGGCTTGGCGGAGTTCGCGATGGTGGAGCTCCGGTTCCAGTATATTTGTAACGCGTTCCTTATGGAAGCGAATGTCAGGGGATTGCAGCAATCCCTGGGGCTTTTATGAACATTCGCTGAGGCGATAAAAGTGTCCAATCATTGGACACTTTTATCGCCTATCAACAGGCCCATCAAGCCGGCTGCCGGACAGCAAACCGATTGCCCGGCAATAGGGGCTTGCGAAGAAGCCTGGTTTTTTATGGCTTCGACCCGTTTGAATGGGGTCTGTGGAGAGGGCGGAGCGGAGCCACCAATGACGGAATTGTCCAACTAGAAAACCGATAAAATAACCCCGCTGTTTTGGGAAACTAATCTATGGAGAAAAATGATGGACATCTTGCATCCACCGCCAGAAGGTGAACCGCCGGATCAAGAAACGGCAATCCTCGAATTTGTTGTGATGGGAAATCATGGCAAGCTGGAAGTCTTGGTGTCGTCGTCTGGCGTGCATCAACATCTTCGCCTGACGACAAACTACGGGTATTGGCTTGATGGCTTACTAGCACAGCGCCTACTGATCCCAACGATCAATGCTGTTTATGTGGAAAACGAAGGTGAATTCTACGTATCGCTGGATGCTGCCATCGGGATTGCCGAAAAGGAAAACACCGGCCAATCTCCCGGCTTGATTGAATGGCTGATCGAATCCCGCGACAAGGACGCGCCGGCAGTCATCGCCAGAACCCTTGCCGAAGCAATGAGGGAAACGCACTATGGCACTGTGCATTGACGCGTTGCCATCGTCCGTCACGGACATGGCTTGTTGGGATATATGATTATAGGGGTCGACCCACGAAACGGAATATAAACCCCGTTAAGGTTTTTTCAGTCACTTTTTTATAGCGCAATGACTAAACACTCAATCAATTCAAGAAAATCAGAAGCGGTTGCGCGAGAAAAATTAAGGACAGAAGAAAACAATACCCAAGAAATTTGTTTAAATTGCGAAAGTTTTCGACAGACATCGGGAAGATGCTATAAAACTGACGGACGGCCTGTTGATGCCTATTACACGAATACTTGCGATGATTTTGACAGGGTTGATTTCATTCATTGAGGAATGATGGCCAGTTATTGCCCAACGTATAATATAAGCCCACTGTTTTTTGGAAACACAACCTTCGAGAAAAATCATGTATCTCTCCCATTTATCTAAAACCCAGTGCCAACGCTGATTGGAGAACTACAATGTGGCCCATTTACCTGTTCATCGTGTTCATTATTTTATTCGTCGCTTGGTTATTGTTCCTCAGCTTTTCTAAACCCCAAACGGAATCCCGATCCACAGCACCAGGGAACCGCAACAACACACCGCAAAACGGGATGGCCCGGTCGGCACCTGCAAGCCAGCGGCCCAATAGCCGATCCCAGGCAGAACAAGACGATACCGGTCTGCTAAACCCACTGAACCCCTTAGGTTTGACCAACCCACTAAGCCCATTGAACCCCATAGGATTCACCCACCCGCTTAGTCCGCTAAACCCCGTAAACACGTCGGTTAACGACACCTGTGACACCGGCAACACGACTGCCAGAGAAACCGGTTCCGGTGGTTCTTACACGGAACCTACGGTGTCTTCAGATGCCTGCACTTCTAACAGTTACACTCCAGTAGACTGACCCTGGCATTTCCCTACATAACGGGCAACATCCCATAAAGACGACACCCACATGACAACCCCAAACCTCCCCTTAATACCGCTTTCACCTTACAGATGGATGGGTATAGGCCAGAACGTCCTGTTTGGGTATTGTTAATTCACCTACCCCGATTGGAATTCTGATATGGAAATAGTATGAACCAAACGCTCATCAAAATTGAAGAACAGGACAATTCAATCATTCACCAGAATGATGTGGCCCTACTGGATTTTCTGAAAGACCACTTTGAGTTTACCACCGACGTTAAGTTGGCAACTTATTTGGGGCTCACCAGACATGCCATTTATAAGGTTCGGGCAGGGGATGTGGCTTTGGGTAACGGTGTCCGCCTACGGCTGCTTGAAAATTCCGGTCATTTCCAGCAATTCCTCCCTTTACCCGACCTGTCAGCCAGCAGCTTGCTTGACGACATCCAGAAACGGATGGGCATCACCGCCGGACATAAAAAACCAACCCTAGGCGATCACAACTGTGATGCCGAACTATTGGCCTGTTTTAAGCAACATATTGCCGCCACCACTGATGAGGCAGTAGCCGGCAAAATGGGGCTAAAAAGAACCTCGCTGTCCATGCTGCGCAAAGGCAAGGCAAAATTCGGTATTGCACCACGGATTCAACTAGCGGGCGTTTTGTATCCAGACGCGGATATCGCCAAACTGGAAACGTTGATAAACGATTCGGGGGAACTGGTGCAATTCCTCCAAATAAACACCCATAACCACCCATAACCCCTAATGCCCCCTACCCTAACTGAATTGACCCACGCCGCCTTTTCTGAAAAGGGCATCCTATCCAAGTATCTCCCACACTACCGTCCGAACCCGGTCCAGGTGCAATACGCCGAAACGGTGGCCGCCCTCCTGGCGTCTGGTTCCAAGCAGCAGACGGCGGTTGGCCTGGTCGAAGCCGGGACGGGCATCGGCAAAACCTTAGGCTACGCCGTGCCATTGTTGCTGTACGCCGCCCTGACCGGCCACCGTGTCGCCATTTCCACCTATACCGTCCAGCTCCAATCGCAAATCCTGGGGATTGGCGGGGATTTGGCTATCGCCCTGCAAGTCGCCTTGGATTTGACCGGAAAAAAACTGGTGGTTGCACCGCGGCTAGGCCTGCGGAATTTTGTCAGCCCGGCAAGGGCACGGCAACGGTTGCTTGAAAAAGGCGTGGCATGGGATGCCGCCCCAGAAACCGTCAAGGATTTCCTGTGTTGGGCGGATACGTCACCGACGGGCTTGTTGATGGATTGGCAAAGCGCCCGTGGCGAACTCCCTGTGGAATTGTCCAGCGCCGATGTCTGCTGCGAAGCGTATCTGCCGGACACGGAGAAGTCGCGCTATTTGGCGCACAGGCTGGCCGCTAAAGCAGCCGATGTCATCGTCACCAACCACGCTTTAACGTTGCTCCATGCCACCTCAAAATCCTATGCCGTCCTGGATGATGCCGAATCCCGCCCCCTGTCCGTGATCGTTGCCGATGAAGCCGACAAAGTTGAATCCGCCGCCCACCTGATCGCCAATAAAGCCGCCTGCCTCAACACGATGGCCAGGTTATTTGCAAAACCAACTGGCCCGGCCAATCCGGCCATTTTTGCAGGGATCAGGACGTTGATGGATAGGGCCATGACCATGGATACCACCCATACCCCGCACACTGCACTGAGTGAATCCCCTTTTATTGCCGGGCAAATCGGCCACGACATCGCAACCTTATTGCCATTGCTCGATACCGCCATCAAGGTTTGCCAAGACCGTGAACACCGGGCGGAAATACAGCTGCATCGGGATGCACTGGCGACATTTGCATCCGGCATGAGCCAACCGGCTTCCCATTCCATACCGGTCATCCATTATTCCAAACAGCGGCGTTACCCCTCCTTACGCTTGGTCAACCCGAATCCGGGTAAGGTGTTCGGCCGGTTATGGCAAGACCGCGAGGAAGACGGCGGCAATGCCTATTTGTCTGCGGCGCTGCTCACTTCCGCGACCTTGTCCGACGGCAATGAATCCTCATTGAAGGCGGTGGCCAACACGCTAGGCTTGTTCCGTTCAAAGCGGCATCAACTCGTTACGCGCATTTTTGAGCCGGACGATTTTGGCAAATTGTCATTGGTGTTGCCGGATGACCACGCCCCAACCCCTACCCTGCCCTTGGGCGACGATGCTTTTTCAAGCGATCCGCTGTGGATTCATTATGTGTCGGCCATGATTGTCAAAGCCGCCGGATCGGGCGGTCGTGTCCTCGCCCTGACCCTGTCTTACCGCGACACGGAAATGATCGCCGATCACATCAGGCAACATCACCCGGATTTGGCAACCTTGATCCAACAGACTGAAACCGACTCCCTCAATGGGCTGATACTGCGCTTTAAGCAAACGGAAGGTGCGGTATTGTTGTCGCCAGTATGTTGGGAAGGTATCAACCTGCCAGGGCTGGTCAAAAATGTGGTGGTCACCCGCATTCCCTTTTCCCCGCCAGATAGCGCTATTGAGGCATTGCTGGCAGAATCCATGTTCAAGCGTGGTTTTTCCGCAGAAACCGTTAGGGCAACTGTTTACGGCATGTCGGTCATCCACACCCGGCGCAAGCTCCGCCAGGCCATTGGCCGTGGCATCCGCCAAAAGACCGATGTCACAAAAATCTGGTTCGGCGATAGGCGCATCCTCGCCCAAAACGGTAAGCTGAAGCTGGAGTCGCTATTGCCTGCCAGGTTCGTGCCTGCGGTTAGCCGTGCGGAGACATTCACGTTGGACGGTATCGAATCACTGCCGCTAAACACTAAGGCTGCTCAAACCAACCCTTGGGTCATGAAAGAATGCTATTTATGAATTGGCAAACAGTGGATCAGTGGCCGGCTTGTGGGGTTCGGTTTCTAAAAACCAATCCGGCGTGTCTTTTCTGGCAAACGGCGCCATCCTCATTATAACGCCAAGCACAGGCTTGATTCCGGTGACATGGGTAACCACCCTATAAAATGCCGATCAATAAAAGTGTCCAATGATTGGACACTTTTCGGATACGCCCACCCAGTTGAACAGAATGTCCACCCTTCTGTCCTGCCCTTGCCCAACGTTGGCCATAATTTGTTACCAGACAAAAGCGGCCTTGGGAATTTTGAGGTGTGGTCGGTAACGACCTATAAAACGCCAATCAATAAAAGTGTCCAATGATTGGACACTTTTCGGATACGCCCACCCAGTTGAACAGAATGTCCACCCTTCTGTCCTGCCCTTGCCCAACGTTGGCCATAATTTGTTACCAGACAAAAGCGGCCTTGGGAATTTTGAGGTGTGGTCGGTAACGACCTATAAAACGCCAATCAATAAAAGTGTCCAATGATTGGACACTTTTCGGATACGCCCACCCAGTTGAACAGAATACCCACTCTTCTGTCCTGCCCTTACCCATCGTTGGTTATAATTTAATTATGACCAGACAAAAGCGGCCTTGGGAATTTTGGGGTGTGGTCGGTAACGACCTATAAAACGCCAATCAATAAAAGTGTCCAATGATTGGACACTTTTCGTATACGCCCACCCAGTTGAACAGAATGCCCACTCTTCTGTCCTGCCCTTGCCCATCGTTGGTTATAATTTAATTATGACCAGACAAAAGCGGCCTTGGGAATTTTGGGTGATTATTTGTATTTGGGGCGTGGTTGGTCAGTAACGCCCCATTTTTAACGGTCGCGTTTCTCGAAAGCTGCCAATCAGGTAAATCCAGATTCCACGAATTGATCGACTAACAGTTTATCACTAACTCATGACAATAAACTTTTAACTAGAATGCCTGTGAATTCTAAAGACAAAGATGATTCCCAAGCCGAACACTTGGAACAAACTTTTGCTGATCGCCTTGCCCAGATAATCGGGGTCGAGTCAGTGGCATCATTCTCCCGCCGAAGTGGCATTCGCGAAAGCCTGTTACGCAAATACCTGAATGGCTCACTGCCTACTGTAAAAAACTTGGTGATTTTGGCAGATGCCGGAGCGACTTCAATTGGTTGGCTGGCTTCTGGGCGCACCCCTCAAATTGCCGCTGAAGTGCTTGAAGAATCTACTATCGGTAACACCAATCCTCCCGCTATAAATGACGAGCTTCAATTATTAATTTGCTACCGCCAAGCAGATAAACAGCAAAAAGCGGCCATTCGTGCTTTATTGGTAGCATTTGTTAAACCCAGTGGTATCGCTTAGTATTCTGGGTTCGCGGTCGCAACTACGTTTTATCACCCAAAATGACCAGCCAATTTCATTTCCGCTGCCCAAAGAAATCTTTTTGCCCACCTTAAATTGTTGACAAAAGCAGCTATTGGCAATGATAGGGATTGGTTGGCCGGTAACGACCCAAACCAGTCCATTTGACACCAATTCCTTTGAAGACAGGCATCAGACCACTAGCAGCCATTCCAGATAATATTGATAGTTAGTTCTAAATAGCTGATGATTGGTAAACCCGAGAGAAAATAGCAACCCTTCAACGTTTGGTTCAATGAAATGTCGTCTTTGACCATAGGCAAACTTGCCAAACAAACCGGAGTCACCATTGAAACCATCCGCCACTATCAACGCATAGGTTTACTGCCGGAACCTGACAAACCCGATAGCGGTTATCGCTGTTATTCGGATGATGCGGTTATCCAAATCCGTTTTATCAAACGTGCTCAACAGGCTGGATTTACCTTGAAGGAAATTGCCACCTTGTTAGCGCTTGATGGGGCGGGGGCGCATTGTGCTGACGTTCGACAACTCGCCGAGCAGAAATGCCAGCAGATCGATCAACAGATTAAGGATTTAACGGCTCTCCGACAGATATTGGGAACTCTGGTCAACGACTGTCAGCAGACAGCGTCATCCACTCATTGCGCTATTCTCGATGCGTTTAGCGAAGACGCATCAACCCAGACATAATTTTAAATCACTCACTTGACTCTGTTCTAAACAACAGGGCTTAGACTTCTCGCCAATATTGAGAATTGTTTGATTTAGGAGATTCGCATGAATACAGACTCTGAAACACCCATAAAAACCCAGTCATGGTTGGGTATCGGCGCCCTATTGGCCGCTGTAGGGGCTTCGGCCTGTTGTGTCGGGCCTTTTTTACTGTTGTCGTTGGGTATTGGCGGCGCATGGATTAGCACGTTGACGGCACTGGAACCGGTCCGTCCATTTTTCATCATCCTGACTCTAATCTTTATGGCGTTAGGGTATCGAAAACTCTATTTAATGCCTGACCGCTGTGAGGCAGGTGAAAGCTGTGCTACATCCGACGTTCAACGCCGACAACGCCTGATGTTTTGGTTGAGTTCCGCATTTATTTTGATACTGCTGGCCTTTCCTTGGGTAGCACCTTTTTTCATGGCTTGAGAGGATACCGATATGACCATTAAATCCAGTTTGTTAATTTTGAGCTTGTCATCAAGTGTGTTGTGGATACCGGCAGCACAGGCTGAAACAACTGTTGCACAGTCAAACCGGCAGCAAACGGTAACGCTGAACATAGAAAACATGACCTGTGCCATGTGTACAGTCACCATCAAAAAAGCCTTGCAGAAAGTCGAAGGCGTACAAGAAGTGACTGTCGATTACGATTCAAAAACGGCCACCATCACCTTCGATAACCAAAAAACCGATAGCGCAGCCTTGATCAAAGCCACGACGAATGCGGGTTATCCGGGTTCCCTAGCCACACCTGTTGCTCGATAGCGCCAATGGTACGGTCTATGTCCGATTGCTGCTGCCCCAGTACATCTACCAAAACCAAACAGCTTTGTCCTGAGTGTGGCTCCACTTGTAAAAGTGTCGGTATTTGGACGCTGTACCATCAGGTAAGGTTTCCCGAGAATCAGGCACTCATCATTGACGACTATTATTTTTGTCCAGCCAAAGCATGTTCAGTTGGGTACTTTTCCAACGCAGGCAACATTATCCCCAAACAGCATTTACGAAGCTATCAGGCGAATCAAACCGACCTGCTTTGTTACTGTTTTGATATTGGCACCGAGCAGTATTTATCGGCGTTAAAAGCTCAGCGTGCGGAACCGATAAAGGATTTTGTCATGCAACGCACCAAAACCGGAGAATGTGCCTGTGAAATCAGAAATCCGTCAGGCCAATGCTGTTTAGCTAATTTCAAGCGTTTACAAAACGAGCACAATATAGCTGTCAAATGATCGCTATAAACCAGCCATTCGGAAAACTGAATTTTTGCATTTTTCATAGACCGCTTTTGGCCGATAGCTGCTATCCGCGGTCGAATATTTTATATGTTAATGGTCAATAACTCCGCCCACCGGGTCGTATAAGACGGCGACTTAAACTGCTGGCGCATGTGCCAACGTTGGCTGAGCAGTTCACTGGCGTAACGGACGGTGCTTTTGCCATAGCGGCGGTTGATTTGGTCTAGGGTTGCCATCAATTGTGATGTTTGGTCGCTGTTGTCTTCTTCATCAAACAATGAACCTTGTCGTGTGCCTACGGGAAGCAAATCCGGCAATATCACCCCCGCCCGTTGGTAACTGAAGCCCGGCTTATAAATGCGTTTCAAGCCCTGATGCGCAGCTTGGATCAGGTCGGTGGCTTGATGGGTAGGCTGGTCAAAAACGGTGGTGGTGCTGTTGCTGTAGGGCGGGTTTTTAGTGTCAAACGGGCTGGTGGCGACAAACACGCTCAACACGGACGTTGCCAATTGTTGGCGGCGCAGTTTCTCCGCCGAACGGCTGGCAAAATGGCTGACCGCCGCCCTGACATCCTCAAAACGGGTGAGCTTTTCGCCAAAACTGCGTGAGGTGAGGATTTGTTTCCTAGGCGGTGGCATGGCTTCCAACGGAATGCAGGACAGCCCTTGCAACTCACAGACGATGCGTTCCATGACCACACCCAAGTGTTGCCGCAAGCGCTTCGGGTCGGCCTGGCTCAGGTCTAAGGCGTTATGGATGCCTAAGGCTTGTAACTTAACCGCCGTGCGCCGTGAAATACCCCACAGGTCATCCAGGGCGATGGTTGCCAATACCGCCTCAGGATCAGCGAGTGTCCGCCAATCCAACACTTGCCCGTTTACCGAATGGCCTTTCTTCGCCAAACGGTTCGCCAATTTGGCGAGGGTCTTGGTCGGGGCGATGCCGATGGAAATGGGGATGCCCGTCCATTGTTTGACGGTCTTGCACATCTGCAAGCCATGCTCGGTCAAGTCGTGGGACATCCCCGTGAAATCCAAAAAACATTCATCAATCGAATAGACTTCAATCCGTGGCGCAAAACCGGACAGCACTTGCATCACCCTATGGGACAAGTCGCCGTATAGCGCATAATTGCTAGAAAAGACCGCAATGCCTTCCTGCCTCGCATACGGTTCAATCTTGAAATACGGCGCACCCATCGCCACCTGCAATAATTTAGCCTCGTTGCTTCTGGCAATCACGCAACCGTCATTATTCGACAAAACCACAATCGGCTGGCCTTCCAGGTGCGGCTGGAACACCCGTTCACACGAGGCGTAAAAATTATTGCAATCCGCTAAAGCAAACATCACCGATTATGCCGCTAATAAGGAATGGATGACATGGGCGACTACGCCCCAGATATGCAAGTCCATGCCTTCCTTGATGGCTATCGGCAGGTATTTCACATTTTCCGGCAGCAGCCAGACTTCATCGCCCTCCAGCGATAAGCGTTTCACCGTCAGATCGCCATTCACCACCGCCACGACAATCGAACCCGATTGCGCCTCCAACGACCTGTCCACGATCAGTGTGTCACCACTATGGATACCTGCATCCACCATCGAATCGCCTTGCACCTTGACCAAAAACGTCGCCGCCGGGTGTCTGATGTAATGTTGGTTTAAATCAATCGTCGCTTCCAGATGGTCGTCGGCGGGAGACGGGAAACCCGCAGGCACTTTGCCCCCAAACAACGGCAAGTTGACCAACCACGGGGCTTCGCTGGGTTTTAGGATCGGCAGGGCGATATTGTCGACGCCTGTCCAATCAGGATGCCGATGGAGTGCAGGTTGTTGGTGCGGAATAGGGAAGCGTGCGGGGTTCATGGATACTAAAAAACGGAAGCGGTGCGGGTAATGGAAAGCATACACCAAAAATCCCCTAAGTTCTCTTTTTGTTCTCCTTTTGTTTTCTAGCCAATGACAGCCACACTGAACAAACCACTAGACCGCTACAAGCGATGGGCATACCATCCCCAGTGGAAAACAAGAACCTTATTCCCAGACAACCCCAACCCAAAACCCAACCCTAGGAACACCACTATATGTGCGGGCGTTTTAACCTGATAGCCAAAGCGGATGACATCATCGGGCATTTCCAATTGCAGAAACTGCCGCGCTACCAACCTAGCTATAACATTGCCCCCGGACAAAAAATCCTGACCGTGGTCGGATTGGACGACAAATCATTAAAAGCAGTGAACCTGTTCTGGGGCTTGGTGCCGTCCTGGTCGAAAGACAGCAAAAACAGCCACCACCTGATCAACGCCCGTGCCGAAACCGTCAGTGAAAAACCCTCGTTCCGGGCGGCATTCCATAAACGGCGTTGCCTAATCGTCTCCAGCGGCTTTTACGAATGGGCAACCACCGATCTCGGCAAAAAAGCGTTTAACATCCACCGCCAAGACCAACAGCCCTTTGCCTTTGCCGGATTGTGGGAACATTGGGATCACGACCAAGGCACGCTGTATTCCTGCACGATCATCACCACCCAAGCCACGGGCATCATGCAACCCATCCATGAACGGATGCCCGTCATCGTCCAACCCGACCACTATCCGCAATGGCTAGATAAGGCCACGGACGATCAACACGCCTTGAAACTGCTCGGCAATGATGCCTATGCCCAAATGGCGGCAACCCCGGTCAGCGATTGGGTGAACAATCCCCGGCATGATGATGAACGGTGTTTGCAATAACCCCACCACTTGGCTTCGGTTACGGACATCCTGCCGAAAATGGCTTTGGGCTAGTTTCGCCAAAATGGATATTCCACCCAATTGGACAGGCTTCTAATCTACAGTGGCCAGGGATTTTTATTGTCGATGGCCCACATTAAATCCAAATATCGGGCGAGCCAGATTTCGTCTCATTTAGGCCTAGGCTTTCATGCCGGAATGCCGATACTGCCAGGATATGGGCATCCATCAATTTGAGCAAATCCCCAGCCGATCCGATCCCCTGTTCAATATCCGCAATAGTGACACCATCAACCATTTTCAGCATCCGCAACCTAGGCAAGGGGCCAAGCCGGGATTTGTTGCCCCTTACCGTTGCCAGCGTGTTGCTTTTGATACCCAAATATTCGGCCAACAACTTGTCCGTCCGAAAATTGAACTGCCCTTTAAACAAATCCAGCAAAGCCACGTCGATGGGCTGACCGTTCCCCTCCCCTTGCACAGATTTTTTGCACAGATGTTCCGCACCACCGTCCCTTAAGGACACCAGCCGCGCGACCAAATTCTCAGGCGACATCCTGGCGATGAAATCCTTGGCCTGGACGCTTTCCAGCCGGTCCATTATCTTTAGGCGTTGGGCAATGCTCAGGCCGGTCTCACCGCGCCTCACTAGGCTGACGGAATCTTTGGTGATGCCCAAAAATGCGGCAACCTCCACATCTGTCTGAAAACCGAAACATTCTTTTAGTTTATCCAACAATACGGCGTCATTTTTCATAAAATTCAAAACATCGGCAAAACAAGTGCGTAACAACGACACTGTCAAATATAACAATATAGAAAAGCATTTTCATCAAGCGGCTGATTTTCAATCATAGAACCAGTGACAGTTCACTTGTAACGCAACCTGCCACCGAATAGCTTTTTCTTTCCGTAGCCCCGACGAACTCAAACGTGCCTTCTTCATTCCTATGCACCAGCCTGTCCAATAACAAATAATGTATATCGCCATCGTGCATCTTAAAATCCAACGCTTTGGCTTCTATAGCGCTGCTGTTGCCTACAAATTGGATGATGGTCTCCCGACTATCTGGGTCAATACTGATTTTTCTGATTGTTCGGGTGTTTGTTGCCATTCTCACTACTCCAAATTGATGACGCTTAAGGCTTATGGGATTTGATTTTAAATTATCCCGCAACCCACTCAAGACGCAACACACCAACCAACATAGAACCGTTAAAAACCAACATGATCAACCTGGCCATCACATTCAAACCTTTTCCCACAAAATTTGCATTTAGCCCATCTATCAACAACCCAAAACCTGACGAATGAAACCAGCTTGTTATGCCTGGTATCGCCCACCCTGTCCGAATAAGACACTGAACCCCCGCACCTCCCGCAAGGGGAAACATCCGGTGTACCGTCGCTTTTGCAACCAAACCACCAGCAGCTAATTTTCTTTGATCGACAAATTACCATTATTACCTCCGACTAGCCCCAAAGCCTTAAGCAGCCCTTTTTCGCATGGCATCCAACCTTTCTTTAAGATCAGGTACGGAATTGATAAACCGGTAAACAAAGGCATCAAAGTGGACAAATTCTTCATTGTCGCCATTTTGTTCGCCGTAATCCATCCCCGCCTCGCTCGCCAACGCCTTCCATTCGATCAGTTGCCCCATGTAGTCATCAATTGACCCTTTGAGGTGAAAGAAACTGCCGCTGACTTCGCAAGTCTGTTGTGGTCGGATCAGCCGATAAATCGCCTGTTGTTCCGCCCTTACCTTGTAACTGCGGTTGTAAAAAATAAATGAGTTCAGTTGCGGCAAGTTTAGCCCGTCTTGTGTCACGCCCAGGCTGGCCAACATCACTTGGTCGTTTCCTTCGCGGATTCTGGCATTCAATTTGTCAGTCCGCTTGTTGATGGTTTCCTCCCCAGTGAATACCAGGTTGGTGATTCCCGCCTTGTCCAGTTCGGACGATAGGCGATGCAACACGGTTGGACTGGTCGCAAAGACGATAGGCCGTAAACCTTGCTTAACCTCCTTCTTCACCAAATCCAATACCGCGATCTCTTTGGTGGTCAGCTCATGAAATCCACGCCCGTAGCCTTGTACTGCGCTTGGCACATTCGCGGCTTTAAAGCACGCGGCCATCCTGGCTAGGATGATGGTCAAGTTCAACGCCTTGCCATTCAATTTCTGTTCGTTGGCATAGCGGCGGTACCACTGGGCAAATTCCTCGGCTGTTTGTACATACAGAGCCAAATGGTCAAAATCCCAATCCACTTTCACAGGTTCCCGTAACTCTGGTACCGGAAACTTGACGTGACGACTCACATCAGGCTCTTGCTGAACACGTCTTTTGATTAAGGGAGCCACCCATTTCCTGTACTCATCCAAGTACTCTGGATTAATTTTGGGCACTTCGCGTTTTGCCCCTACCCCGCTATCCAAGAATTCATTGGTCGCCCAAACCACCGTCACAAAACGGCGGTTGAATTCATCGCGTCCGGTCGGTTGGTTTTCAGCGCCATTAAATAACCTTTCATGAATAAACCCGCCTTTCATCGAATACGGTTGGTAGGCGCGTTCTTCGCCAGCGACAAACGCCGCCAAATTGAGCATTTCCCTAGGGTAGTTGGGGCTGGGCGTGCCATCCAGGATATAACGCCGTTTAGCGCCCACCTGCCAAACCGCTTGGGTCTGTTGGGTTTGATAATTCGCCAGCAAGCCCCCTTCATCACACAAGATGTTTGCAATCTTGTTCTTAAGCCCTTTTGCCAATGTCCGTTTAGGACGATGCGGATCAACCAGCCGTTTTAAGCTTTCGTAACTGACAATGTTGATTTTTCCTAACTGGCGGGTGTCGGCCTCGTTTTTTATGACGCGATAATCACTAATGCCTAGTTTTTTTAGCTCGTTGACCATTTCTGGTATCAACCGTGATTTCAGCACCAATAGTGACGCGCCGTCTAACAGCAGCGCCAAGGAAATCGCCAGCCTGGATTTGCCCAAGGCCATCTGCCAGCCACAAACCGCACCTTTGGGCTTGAAGGCCAGCTCCAACAGGTCTTCAACCTGAAAATCCCATGAGAGCCAATTAGGGATACCCAAGGCATCGGCTTTTGCCCTTAATTCCGCGATCGCCTGCGGGAAGCTTTCAGCAATCGGCGGATGGATGGTTTCCCAGTAGCCTTCCTTAGCCGCATCACCTTGCGGATCAAACAGCGAAAAGAACACGTCATGTCCACAAGTGAATTCCCCCCGTGCTGTTCGGACTCTGAAACCACCTTCTGCCCGGATGGCTGTCACTTTTTCGTTAATCGCCACAACTGCGCCACGTTGCATCCGGTTGATCAAACCCATGCGTTTGGCAATCGCGGTGAACTCCGGCGTGCCTTTTCGGTAAACAGTACGCCCGAACGGCACAGCCATTCTCCGGTTTTCCTCCAAAATCCCGTTAAGACCACACAAAAGCTGATGGTCAACCACCGGATCACCACCACACTTTCTAATAATGTCGCACACGGAATCTAAGGCGGCTAATGGGTTATCCTGCATGGCGATGACATCCAGGCTTAACTTGAATTGTCCGGCGTAACGGGTTTTTGCTGGGTAACGGTGATGTTTATCTGAAAATAGCCTGGATTGGTAAAGGCTATTTTTTACCCTCGCTTCGGTCGCACCGTCTTTAAAAACCAATTTTATCCGCCGTCCAGAACGGCGCAAATGCACGGTACGGTCACCTGTCAGGGGCGTGATGATCACGGGTTTTGAATGTTCAACGCCAATAACGTTGATAGGGTTACGGGTTCGGAACAAATCCCTCATAGTGCGGCAACTCAAACCTAACGGGATCGGCCCGGATGCGGGGTTAATGCTCGCGTAATAGATAGGCGGTGTTGTTTGCTTTTCGTCATAGCCGATATAAACCGAAAAGTCTTGGTCAAATATCAACAAATCCGTCGCAACATGATCGACGTTTTCACTTTTGAAGGTGTCCGAAGGAAGCGTGAGAACCGCCCTAAGCCGGTTGGCGAATGCAGGGATTTTCAATATCGTCGCTTTGGTGTATTGTGGCACGATGGCGGCTACCATGCCGCAATGGCCCAAGGCTTGCGCTAGGGCGTATTCATGCGACAAGGCCGATGTATCCGGCCCAAATTTGCCATAGTGCGTTATGCCAGCATAGCGTTTCAGGAAAGGGCTTGATAGCGTGATACTAAACGGTGGATTGATAAACGCCACGCTGAAATGCTCCAGCTCGACTTGCTCCATCCCGGCTGTTTCAATATCTACCCGAAACCTGGTGCCTTCAAACAACTGGGTAACGGAATTCACCAGTTCGCCGTCAATATCGAAACCAAATAGTGACACCCTGTCAGGATCGGCGTAGCGGAACATCGCCGCATTGCCGATACTGTTGTCCAGTAGGCTATAGTATCCCTCTTCCTTAAAAGCAGCTGATACTGTCCGCCAAATGAATCGGCTTAACCAGTCGGGCGTAAAGTATTGCGCCAAGCATTCTTGGCGTTTTTGATGCAGACCCGCCAATGAACCGGGTTTTTCTGCAATACTGCCCCTCGATTGCAGGGCTTCTAATCCTATAGGGGTAGTCCGCACCATTTAAGCCGCCTCCGCCATATTGAGGGCGTCCAGCACTTGGTTTGCCACGTCTTCAAAGCCATTTAAGGAAATAAAGGCCAGAACGGCATCAAAAGCCTCTTTAGTGAATCTGTACTCGTGCTTATCCTTGAAACAATGGATTTCTAAGTTGCCGCCTTTGCCGCATTTAGTTCTGGAAGCAATTATTTGGTAGTCATAATTTAGGTAATCTGCCGCCTTGATTAAATCCGTAATGGCATTGCCAAATGACAGCCCCGCATCTTTTTCGATTAACGCCAGCCCCGCTTGTAAGTTTTTTAATTTGTTTATCGTTTCCCAAACGTTTGAATATCTAAATGGGTAACAACCCATCACGATCCGGTTAGATCGTACTATGACCCCTCTCCTTAGGTATCTAAGCCCTAGCCAATCTGTTATACCTAGCGCAATTAACCGCAAACCTTCATTGGCCAATTCGGATGCCTGCCGGTTTATTTCTGCGGCAATGGCGGTGAAATCCATTTGATTCAGATAAATATCAACTAGGCCGATTTCCTTTTCAAGGTTTTCGCCGTTGTCACAGTCATGAAATAAATCGACCGTTTGTCTTGTAAGGCGATTTCCGCATCTATGGTGGTAACCAACTTGGTATAATTCCCTATTTAGTTCGATTTTAGCGGGTGTGCCGTTGGCGTAGTGTGCGGTTAATTTTTTGCACAAATCATCGATATATTTGTTTGTTACTTCGTCCATGCAATTCAATGCGTTAGCGTTCAGATTTCCTATATCCACGCCCAATATTTTTAAATAGGACGCTGATTTCATTAGTTCACAACGGCTTTCAACAGCGTCAATTAGTCGGCTTTTTAGGGTTTTTTCTAGTGATTCGGCGTTAGGTATCATGGTTTTTTTTCTCCCGTTTGGTATCTGTTGAAACTAGATTAAAACAGGTCGATCAATACGCAATACCTAAAAAGACGAAAAAATTAATTATTTTATCTAATAAAAACAAGTTCATATAAGTTGTTTTTTCAGATTTCTAAAAATACAACACCTATCCAACAAGCATGATTTCTCAATAAGAACACCTGCTTTATTCAAGTAAATAACAATACTTACCAAGCATTAATTTTCTCAACAAAATCTGAAATGGAAATTACCCTTCATCCCCCTCCTCCTTGGTAAGGAAAAAAGAAAATTAATTACAATGGAATTTGGCCATAGCTAAGCGTCTTAGTGGATTTAAGTTTTGAGCTGGCTTGCAATCTACAGTGGCCATAGATTTTCATAGTCGATGGTCGTTAAAACCGGATATTTGCAAAATGAGGTTGGAATGAAATCCGCTGGGGTTTAGGATGAATCCAGTCATTTGATTGGAATTCGCTTATCGGAAAATTCACGGTTTGGTTGGGTAAGGCATGATCGTCTTGTAACGCCCCATTATTGACGGTCACGCTTTCTCCAAAGCGGCCAGTCAGGCAAATCCAGATTCCACGAATTGGTGGACTGCAAAGCAGCCGTTGTCGACCTCAACCAGGCGGCCAGGAAACGACTATTGCCAATTTCAGTTGAATGACTGGTTAAACCAATATAGGGTAAGTTTAAACAAACGACACCAAAGTCCCATAGGATTTTGAGCGGTGACAAGGTGTAACCTTCCGGTGTATCACCGCGCACTACTTAAGATAATATTTCCTGTGATTTCATTAGCGTGTGTGCATAACCAGTTTGAACGGATAGGTTGTTAACAACAAGCCAATGGAATATGCTTTTGAACGGTTAGTATAAGTGCCGCTGTTATGCACCTATTTCAGGGTAATTCGACACACATTTTTAGGTTTTTACTTTACGTTGGGCTATGACATTTTGAAAAATGAATACATATTTGGATGACTTTATTTCTTTTATTAAAGAAAAACATGGTGAAGAAACTTGGATTTCTCTTTACAAAAATATTACCTCAGAAAACAGAAGTGAAGATGGTGGCTTTTTTTGTGGGTTAGTAGTTAAAGAAAAAACAGCCGATGCAATGACAAAACACGGCTGGGATTTAATGCGTGGTGATGGCAGACCTGGTTTTTCAGAAAGTTATTCGAATGGAAAGTCCATTGCAACTTATTTGTCTGGTAAAGACAGCGATTTTAGACCTCTTGTTATTTGTCGTGATTTTGAAGGTCGGAAAGAAGATTATCTTGAATTTAGTGAAGAGTTTCGTTTATTCCATAATCTGTATTTTGATAATACAAATTCGAAATATATCGCTTTCGATGATACTGGAGAAGAAATTGAGGTTATCAAGTTCCTAACTAATGAAGTTAAAGTTCGAAGAAGTTATCTCCGTTCGTTTCTAGCAGCCATTCAAATGGATTTATTACTTTATTTTGAACTAACTAGACACTTTAAAGAAAAAGTACACATTGAAGATGAAGATAGGCGTGTAAAACATGGTACCGCTGAATTATGTTTTACAAAGTATTCAGGAGATTCTTATGCCAAAGGATATTCTTCATTTGTTAGGATACTTGGAAAAAAACTTATTAAATGTGGGGCGATAGAAACCTGTGGGGTATGGCCTTTTGAGAAAGAGAGAGTTTATGAAGAGTTTATTATTGGCGGCGACTCGGATGAGCTAATTAAATTTATATGCAAACCAGATATGCTTGCTAACTACTTTGGAGCTAATCCAGACTCGCCTCATTATTTAACCCCTGTATTTTTCAGAAAAGAAGTTATGCAAAAGTATTACAATTCTTCTGGCTATGAGATTCAAGATAGCTATCTTCGTCGAAAAGGAGCTTGGGGACTACGTTTTGATAACAATTCACCTACACATATAAGCGTTTTTTTGGGGGATTTAGGACAAGACTTACCCAATAAAGAACAAATTTATTGGAAAAGTTACAACATTATTCCTGACGGTCATAAAATAAGTGAGCCTAATTTCCAACGAAGTTTTTTAGGCAATTTCTTTAATTCAACCAATCCAGAATTTAGATTTAAATATAAATTTGAAAACTTACAAAAATATTGGGATGAAAAATTCGGATGGACTATATTTTTGCCCTTGAAAGAAAAAGACAGTCATTTTTATCAATCAATTAGGTCATTACTAACAAATGAACAAGCTGAATTTGATACTCAAATTCTCGCCCTTGCAAAAGTTACAATGGATTCTATCAATATCAAGGAGTTGAAAAGCTTCTTATCATGTACTGATGAAAAAATTACACCCATTGGATTGCTTCAATTGCTGTTAGAACATGTTAATGTAGATGATATAACATCAAAAATAGATTTTCTTCGGGGTGTGCAAAGCATTCGTTCAACTGGCGTGGCTCATCGAAAAGGCAGTGATTATGAAAAAACTATTAAAAAGTTAAAGATTGATGCTGATAACTATATGAGTGAATTTGATGAAATTTTAATAAAATTTTCAGAGATACTGTCCGATATGTCATGTGTAAAGGATAAAGGCTAATAAGCCAGTCAAATGGTCGTTCCGCCCGTTGGCGGTTTTGGAGTTTGGTTTTTATCAAGGTTCGGCGGCTTCGCTTAGGCTAAGTGTAAGGCGCGCCCCTGTAACGTTGGGCAAATAAATTTCTACATTCACACTGGGATAAATCATGACAGTTAACATTGAAATAAAGTGTATAAATAAAACAAACCGAAATGACCCTCACGAACGAATCCAAAATGTTGGAGGCGTAAACTCCGATGGGACAAGATGGAAATTGTCAGTTGCAGATGCCATTGCTGGTATAGAGTCCGATAAGTGGAAGTTTTGGACTGCTGGCGGCGGAAAGTCTGTATGGGTAGTTATCGCAACTCACAACGGCCATAAATACCTTAAGACTGAACCGGATGGCATCCATCCAAACAATCTTCTGGCGTTGAAGGAATGCCCATAATCATATATTTTGAAAACCCAGCCCAAAGCCTGTTGTGCCGCGTAAAGCTGGTCATATTTTGAGGAGTCAAAGGGACTGCCCGCCGTTCCAGCTGGCAAAGTTAGTTTTTTTCACAGGTAAGCGGCTTCGCTGTAAGCAATCAGCGGGCAGCCCCTTACCGTAACATTGAGCAGTGGAAGGAGAAGTGATGCGGGAAGTCTACGAAAGAGTATTTGTTTCTAATGAATTTTCTTGTCGAAAAGGAAATGACGAACTGGTTGTCGTACATGCTTGCAAAAGCCCTTGCCACCAAAGAGAGATGGGGTATCGTGGCAGCCTACCAAGTACACACCCAAATTATCTTGTGAAGGAAGATATGTACGATCTTTATTTAAACATAATAGATCCTCCTGCACCTTTATTTATGCCTCCACTCTTTATAAGCTTTTTAGCATTTTCAAATAAGCATTGGTCAGAGGGAAGAAAGAATTTGGTTCATTGCAATCAAGGTGAATCTAGGGCACCTTCATTAGCTCTGTTGTTTATAGCTAAATGTCGAGGTGCTATTAGCAACCATTCTTATGAGTTAGCTAAATCTGATTTTGAAGCCATTTACCCAGGTTACAACCCAGGTAATGGAATACGGAAGTATTTTTCAATGAATTGGGAATCATTAGGTAATCCCTAACAATTAAAGGTAAGAGGTAGTCATCCGTATGAAATTCGGGTTTAGAAAACCATCCTTCAAAAAACGAATATCCGCCCGAACTTCTCCAAAGCGTTTTGTGCGGCACTCACTAAAAGTCAAAGCTCCAAAAGGTTACGGTTGGTTTACAAACCCGAAGAAAGCAGCTTATAACTAAAGTGGACCCCATTGTCCAGACAAATATTCGTCTAGTTTAAGCTGGAGACCCGTCCATGCTCCAGCTGAATGGCGCTGTCCCAATACGTGTGAACGGCTTTTGGAACTTCCTCCGTACCGTTAAATTTATCGATAATTTTTGCTCCTCCACCAATAGCTGTTTGATACACCTCATGGGGTGTTTTGTAACCCAATGATTGATGATAGCGTTCCTGGTTATAGAACAAAAAGTATTGCGTTAACCCCATCAATAAGTCCCTTACGCTGTCGTACTTGTTCAAATACACGTCTTCATATTTCGTACAACGAAGTATTTTTGGAACATTTGTGTAAGTATTATTGGAACAATTTGCAGAAAATGGTGTTGCCAGTGGTAAAGATGCGCCATGTCCAAAATTCATCGATTTTAGTCGCGGCATATCATTATGATTCATATAACTTTCTTTATTGTTTTATGGCCATTGCGAAGTAATATTGGAACTTGTTTGTAAAATGCGAAGTATTATTGGTGCTTTTTGCGGAACCGACGGGGAGCGGCCAAAACCGGGGGTAAATTCGCCTGAATTCTGTAAAGAGACATTATGCGATGATAAAGCCTGTTAGGAACTGGGAAGGGTCCTTTGTGTTGTTTTAAATGGCGGTTTTGGCAATCAATTTAATCGCTGGTACCAGATAAGCCAATCCAGCAAGAAAATCAAAATGACCTCAGCGGGCTGCGCAGTCCAATTGAGTTTGCCCAGGTTTTGGCCGCGCCCTTCTAAATGTTCCAATATTACTTCGCAAGCAAGCAAACATAATATAATTGGAACAATACTAATATTTATTTTCTTAACCCATTGATTTTAAATAGTCGAATTAGCCTATTCGTAGTTCCAATAATACTTCGTTGTACGGGATCAGGACGTTGATGGATAGGGCCATGACAATGGATACCACCCATACCCCGCACACTGCACTGAGTGAATCCCCTTCAATTGCCGGTCAAATCGGCCACGACATAGCAACCTTATTGCCATTGCTCGATACCGCCATCAAGGCCTGCCAAGACCGGGAAAACCGGGCGGAAATACAGCTGCATCGGGATGCACTGGCGACATTTGCATCCGGCATGAGCCAACCGGCTTCCCATTCCATACCGGTCATCCATTATTCCAAACAGCGGCGTTACCCCTCCTTACGCTTGGTCAACCCGAATCCGGGTAAGGTGTTCGGCCGGTTATGGCAAGACCG
>NZ_BAAHYJ010000008.1:0-5780 GCF_054657615.1 Methylosoma difficile
GTTTCCTCCCGCGCCCGATAAATTGTCATTACCACCTAGGCCATTGATAGTATCGGCCGCTGTTGTGCCGGTGTAGGTGTCGTTGTTAGCTGTGCCGTTGTAAATTGCCATGCTTGCTCCATATTGTTATTGGTTATGGTCGTTATTTCAGTAGCGGTTTTGCTGGCAAAGTTTACTGTTTCTTAATGTATATTCAAGTTTTTGATTTTAAATGACCTATTTGTTTTAACTAGTTAACATATTTGGTGTGATAAATTTCACAATTTTTAGATACGCTTTGTAGCTTTGTAGCTTTGCAGAGAAAGCGAAATCTTCATAGTTTTGCCTTTGGTCTTTTACTTATCATTTTCGCCTCCTAATTCCGCCCAAAATAGGATGTAGGTTGGTTTGCATGCTTTTCGAAATCTTTATGCCCTTTGTTACTACACCATCGACAATCCAGTTGGCTTGCAAAAAGCGCAACCGAACCTACGCCATTAGCTTTTCCAAAAGCATTTTTATATCGATGCCTAAAGTGCTTTTGGTAATATAATCTTACTCCATTACTTTGGAGGTCATTATGTTAGCGAAATTAACCAGTAAAAACCAACTGACACTGCCAAAATCCGTGGTTATGTCAGTGGGTAAGGCAGATTATTATGAGGTGGCTGTTGAATCGGGGCGTATTGTCCTTACGCCTGTGCGGATTCAACAAGCGGATGCCGTCCGCGCTAAGCTGGAGGCTTTGGGTATTAATGAACAGGATGTGGGTGATGCTATCGAGTGGGCAAGGCAAGGCGATGTATGAGCCAGCGTGTGGTGCTGGATACTAATTTTGTGGTTTCGGCGTTATTGTTTTCCAAGCAAAGCCTGGCTTGGTTACGGCACAGTTGGCAAAATGCCGACATTACGCCATTAGCCAGTAAAGAGACGGTAAGCGAACTGATGCGAGTACTGGCTTATCCAAAATTTAAACTCAGTAAAATTGAACAGGCGTTATTGCTTGCTGATTTTTTGCCTTACACCGAAACCGTTGTTATCGAACAAATCCCCGAAGGTTTGCCCAGTATTCGCGACCCTGACGACCTAAAGTTTTTAGTGCTTGCCGTCGTCGGACAAGCCGAGGTATTGGTGTTAGGCGATGCTGATATTATCGATCTGCAAGCCTGTTCTAATACTCCGCCGATGATGACTTTGGCTGAATATAATAGTTATCTTAAATAACAGCGCTGTCGGTTGAATTTTATGCTTTTCGCAACCCAACTTACGCAACCCCTGTCCGTGTTAAAATCCCCAATGCCAATGGTTTTTCTTGGGAGTTTGAGATGAATGCTGTTTTAAAAATAAGCCTTTACGAGCAATTGTTAGCTTTGCCGGACAATGTTGCCGGAGAGATTTTGAATGGTGAATTGCATGCGGTACCACGTCCATCGGGTCGGCATGGTTTGGCGGAAAGCGTGCTTAACATGCGAATTGGTCCGCCCTTTGGATTTGGGGAAAGTGGCCCTGGCGGTTGGTGGATTATTGTTGAACCTGAGGTGCATTTCATCCGTAACCAAGAAGTTGTTGTACCCGATTTGGCAGGCTGGCGGCGCGAGCGTATGCCCAGCGTGCCGGACGACCATCGTTTTGAAGTGGTGCCGGATTGGGTGTGCGAAATTTTATCGCCGTCAACCGCGAAGAAAGACCGGGTGATAAAGCTGCCGATTTATGCCCGCTATGGCGTGGCGCATGTGTGGATGGTCGATCCGTTGGCGCAAACCTTGGAGGCGTTTGAATTGCAGCAAGGTCGCTGGGTGCTGATTGCCACGTTGAAGGATGATGACGAAGTGGCGGTGCCGCCGTTTGATGCCGCGCCGTTTTCTTTGGCGGATTTGTGGGGTTAAAATCTATTTATGTTATACATTAGTAAAACTTTATTGATCGGGAGAGGCAATTATGGCGCAAGTGGCAATTAGGCAATCCGGCGGGGCAACGATCATCAGTTTGCCTAAAGTCATTTTAAACACACTGCATTTGCAAGTCGGATCTCGCTTGGAACTGACTTTAGAGAACAATAAAATTGTATTAAGCCCGATTCCCCAAGCACTTAGTTTGGAAGCGGTATTGGCGGGCAGCCCCCCATCGGCTTTGGCGTTGACAGAAGAGGATAGGCAATGGCTGGGCGATCCTGCTGTGTAAAGAATCGCTATGAGCTATATCCCTGAACAAGGCGATATTGTTTGGTTAAGTTTTGATCCCAGTAGCGGCAGGGAGATTATCAAACGTCGCCCCGCTTATGTGCTTTCTAGGAAATTGTTTAACGGACATACCGGCTTGGCGTTGGTGGCACCCATTAGCAGCACTGTTCGGGGGATTAAGTTGGAGGTGGTGCTGGATGACGGCTTGGCAACCCAGGGTGCGATTTTGGTGCATCAAGTCAAATCGCTGGATTTTAAGGAACGCGATGCCGTATTGATTGAGCGTGTTTCCCAAGCAACGGTCGATCAAGTCAAAGCCTTGCTTAAAGTGATTATTGAGTAGTTTTAAAGCTTCACCTCGTTTTCTTGGGCTTCGAAGCCTTAGCGTTCCGATTCTTTCTTAGCCACTTTATCGCGCAAATAGCTGGGCATGGCTTCGTCAACCCCGACCGCCTTGCCTTGTTCAAAACCATACGCGCCCAACTTGGCAATGGCGGCGGCTCTGGGTAAGGGGTCGGCGTGGTAGTGGCTGGCGCGTCCGGCTAGTTTTGCCAGTAACACGTCAGCATAAACGCCCCAACCAGAACCCACACCAATACCGCTGAAAGCCGGTATGTCGATTTCAGACGCGGGTGTGACGGCTTCTTGGCCCAGCAATTGCGCGTAGCCGTCGCGGTTACGTTGGTAGACACCCCAGAAAATTTCTGCCATACGGGCATCCATTGCTACAAACGCCGTGTCGCCGCTGTGTTGGTCAAAAAAATCCTGCGCCAAGGCCGCCAACGTAGAAACCGGCACTACCGGCAAATCGGCACCAAAAGCAATGCCTTGGATAATCCCTGTGGCAATGCGCACACCGGTAAATGAACCCGGCCCGCAGCCAAACGCCAAGGCATCCAAGTCTTGTGGTTTTAAACCCGCTTCCGCCAGCAAGTCATCGAGCATCGGCAAAATCAGTTTGGTATGTTGCTGCGGGGCGATGGCAAAACGTTCGCGTATATCGCCGTTTATCAATAAAGCGGCAGAGCAGGCTTCGGTGGCGGTTTCCACTGCCAGTAATTTCATGGTTTGTTCTCTTGTTGGAAAAAAGCTTGCACATCGGCAAGGTCGCGGCTGCGCTTCATGGGCGGTACGCTGTCGAGAAAAATCTGTCCGTACGAGCGTTTCAACAAACGTGGATCGCAGACCATCAGCACGCCACGGTCGGTCACATCGCGGATTAGCCGTCCGATGCCTTGGCGCAAGGCAATCACCGCATTGGGCAATTGGTAATGGAAAAACGGATTGCGGCCTTGCTTGGTCATGGCATCCAAACGCGCTTTCAGCACCGGATCGCCCGGCGACGAGAACGGCAATTTGTCGATAATCACACACGACAAAGCCTCGCCGCGCACGTCCACACCCTCCCAAAAACTCGACGTACCCAACAGCACCGCGTTGCCTTTAGCCTTAAATTGTTCCAGCAACAGGCTTTTGGGCTGGCTGCCTTGGATCAGCAACGGGTAGCTGATTTTGTCTTTTAACAAGCCAGCCGCTTGCTGCAAAGCCCGATGGCTGGTGAACAGAAAAAACGCGCGGCCTTGGCTGGCTTGCAGCACCGGCACGACAAATTCAAGAATCAGCGGGATGAAGTTTTCATCATCGGGTTTCGGCAAACCTCTGGGATGATAAAAAAGCGATTGATTGGCGTAATCGAACGGGCTTTCCCAGCTGGCGCTCTGGGCTTTGCCCAAGCCTAAGTTATTGGCGAAATGGTCAAACCTATTGCCGACGCTGAGGGTTGCCGAGGTAAAAATCCACGTCGATTGATGTTGCTGCATAAACACGCGGAATTCGCCAGCGATGTCCAACGGTGTGCGGCTGAACGTGAAGGTTTTTTTATGCACTTCATACCAGCGTATCCATTTGCCGCTGTTGTCGTCGATCAGGACCGCCAGTTGCTTGTTGAGTTCGTCAGCGCGTTTGAAGCATTGGTCCAAGCCTTTGCTTTTCACCGAAGCCAACAGCAATTGCTCGGTCAGCCGTTGCAATTGTGCTTTAACAGCCTGTAAACCGCCCAATAGGTTTGGGTTTTGTTCAATATCGCGCCACTCGCCGCGTGTCAGCTCCATGCCAAATGCCAGGCGCAAATCTTTGATTTCATGTTCCAAATCTTCGCAAGCCGTGCGTAGGGCAGGGATGTCGGTCGCATCCTTAAAGTATTCAATTAAGGTGTCGCTGGCTAAATCGGTCATCTGCTTGCCGCCAATGTTAATGCCCAAAAAATTGGAGGCGGTGTCCGCCAGCTGATGGGCTTCGTCGATGATAACGGTTTCGACATTGGGCAGCAGCTCGCCAAAACCACTGTCTCGAATCGACCAATCGGCGCATAACAAATGGTGGTTGACCACCAAAATATCGCTTTCTTGTGCCTTCTTACGGGCTTTCACCAAAAAACATTCCGCATAATCCGGGCATTCTTGGCCTAGGCAATTGTCGGCGCTGGACGTGGCCTGATACCAAATCGGGTCGCCTTCGCCCACCTCGGTCATTTCTGATGTGTCGCCGCTTTGGGTGCGCTTCGCCCACGATTTTATTTTTGCCAACGCGGCAGCATCTTCTTTGCTGAAACCCAAGGTTGAGGAGAAGGCGTTTTTCAGCCGGTAATGGCACAGATAGTTGCTGCGGCCTTTTAACAAAGCGGCGGTGAACGGTTTTTTGATGGCTTTGCGGATAATCGGCAAGTCGTTGTTAAACAACTGGTCTTGCAGGTTTTTGGTGCCGGTGGAAATGATGGTTTTGCGCCCCGATAAAATCGCCGGTACCAGATAAGCAAAGGTTTTACCCGTACCCGTACCCGCTTCGGCAATCAGATGCTGTTTATTTTCGATAGCCTCGTGAATGGCGCGGGCCATTTCCACTTGCGCAGCACGCGGCTGGTAGCCCGCAACGGTTTTGGCTAAGCCGCCATCGGGGCTAAAAAAAAGGTCGAGTTCGGTCACGGCAAAGGCTTGGCACAGGGATGCGGCTGACACGCGCGTCAGCCTAGGGGAAGAATAAGCAATCAGCTTGGCTGCCGGTATTTTAACGTATTGTCAGCATTGGAAAGTGAAAAACTTAACAGACTGTTTGGGGTGTTAGGCGTAATGGTCAACAAACGGGGTGGCCTGATGGCTTGGGCTAATGTTCCACTTCGATGGCGTAGGCTACGCATCGCGTACCTTTTTAAAGATAAGCGCAATGGAAAGGTTTTAAAAGGTACGCAATGCATACCCTACAAGGTTGTTAATTATGAAAGACAAGGCTTTGATTTATGAATAGAATGATTAGGAATGTTTGATGCAACAACGCACATTGCCTAACTATCAAGCGCATGATGTAAAAGCAAATTGCAAAAGATGTACGGTGGTTATCCAAAAATATTCTAAGACGATACGGCGGTAATTTTTAATTCAACAGAGGGGATAAACGCATGGCAGTGACAATAACCAACAACACAAAATCATTTCCTGGGCACACTTTGGGTGAATGGCGGAATAGTAGCGCATTCGCCATGATAAAAGCCGACGGCTCGGTGGTAACTTGGGGGTCTAACGCTTACGGCGGCAACAGCAGTGCAGTGGCGGCGCAGCTTAACGGCAT
>NZ_BAAHYJ010000009.1:2500-5446 GCF_054657615.1 Methylosoma difficile
CACCCGCAAGGGTATCCTGCAGTGAATACATAGCTGCTGGAGGCGAACCCGGGGAACTGAAACATCTAAGTACCCGGAGGAAAAGAAATCAACCGAGATTCCCTTAGTAGCGGCGAGCGAACGGGGAACAGCCCTTAAGTGGCGGCAAAGTTAGTGGAACGGTCTGGAAAGTCCGGCGATACAGGGTGATGGCCCCGTACACGAAAACCTGCCGACATGAAAACGAGTAAGGCGAGGCACGTGAAACCTTGTCTGAACATGGGGGGACCATCCTCCAAGGCTAAATACTCCTCATTGACCGATAGTGAACCAGTACCGTGAGGGAAAGGCGAAAAGAACCGGGGAGACCGGAGTGAAATAGATCCTGAAACCGTATGCGTACAAGCAGTGGGAGCATACTTGTTATGTGACTGCGTACCTTTTGTATAATGGGTCAGCGACTTAATCTCAGTGGCAAGCTTAACCGGATAGGGGAGGCGTAGCGAAAGCGAGTCTTAATAGGGCGTCAAGTCGCTGGGATTAGACCCGAAACCGGGCGATCTAGCCATGGCCAGGCTGAAGGTTAGGTAATACTGACTGGAGGGCCGAACCCACATCTGTTGAAAAAGATGGGGATGAGCTGTGGCTCGGAGTGAAAGGCTAATCAAGCTCGGAGATAGCTGGTTCTCCTCGAAAGCTATTTAGGTAGCGCCTCGTGCGGACACTGTCGGGGGTAGAGCACTGTTTCGGCTAGGGGGCCGTCTAGGTTTACCAAACCGATGCAAACTCCGAATACCGACAAGTAATACACGGGAGACACACGGCGGGTGATAAGGTCCGTCGTGAAAAGGGAAACAGCCCAGACCGTCAGCTAAGGTCCCAAAATCTAGGCTCAGTGGGAAACGATGTGAGAAGGCATAGACAGCCAGGAGGTTGGCTTAGAAGCAGCCATCCTTTAAAGAAAGCGTAATAGCTCACTGGTCGAGTCGGCTTGCGCGGAAGATTTACCGGGGCTAAGCCTAGTACCGAAGCTACGGATCACAGCAATGTGGTGGTAGAGGAGCGTTCCGTACGCCTGCGAAGGTCAACTGGAAAGTTGGCTGGAGGTATCGGAAGTGCGAATGCTGACATGAGTAACGACAATGGGGGTGAAAAACCCCCACACCGAAAACCCAAGGTTTCCTGCGCAACGCTAATCGACGCAGGGTGAGTCGGTACCTAAGGCGAGGCCGAAAGGCGTAGTCGATGGAAAACAGGTTAATATTCCTGTACTGGTTATGACTGCGATGGGGTGACGGAGAAGGCTACAGCAGCCGGCGGTTGGAAGTGCCGGTTCAAGCGTTTAGGGAGGTTTTCCAGGCAAATCCGGAAAGCCAATCCTGAGGCGTGACGACGTGTCCGCTTGCGGACGAAGTGTTCGATGCCCTGCTTCCAAGAAAAACCTCTAAGCTTCAGGTCATAAGTAGCCGTACCCTAAACCGACACAGGTGGGTGGGATGAGTATTCTAAGGTGCTTGGGAGAACTCGGCTGAAGGAACTAGGCAAAATGATACCGTAACTTCGGGAGAAGGTATGCCCGTGAAAGCGGGCCGCAGTGAATAGGTGGCTGCGACTGTTTAGCAAAAACATAGCACTCTGCAAACTCGAAAGAGGACGTATAGGGTGTGACGCCTGCCCGGTGCCGGAAGGTTAATTGATGGGGTCAGCGCAAGCGAAGCTCTTGATCGAAGCCCCGGTAAACGGCGGCCGTAACTATAACGGTCCTAAGGTAGCGAAATTCCTTGTCGGGTAAGTTCCGACCTGCACGAATGGCGTAACGATGGCCACACTGTCTCCAGCCGAGACCCAGTGAAATTGAAATCGCTGTGAAGATGCAGCGTCCCCGCGGCTAGACGGAAAGACCCCGTGAACCTTTACTATAGCTTGACACTGGACTTTGAACCGATTTGTGTAGGATAGGTGGGAGGCTGTGAAGCGTGGACGCCAGTCTGCGTGGAGCCATCCTTGAAATACCACCCTGGTCTGTTCGGAGTTCTAACCTCGGCCCGTCATCCGGGCTAGGGACAGTGTCTGGTGGGTAGTTTGACTGGGGCGGTCTCCTCCCAAAGAGTAACGGAGGAGCACGAAGGTACCCTCAGGCTGGTCGGAAATCAGCCAATGAGTGCAATGGCATAAGGGTGCTTGACTGCGAGCCCGACAAGGCGAGCAGGTACGAAAGTAGGTCATAGTGATCCGGTGGTTCTGTATGGAAGGGCCATCGCTCAACGGATAAAAGGTACTCCGGGGATAACAGGCTGATACCGCCCAAGAGTTCATATCGACGGCGGTGTTTGGCACCTCGATGTCGGCTCATCACATCCTGGGGCTGAAGCAGGTCCCAAGGGTATGGCTGTTCGCCATTTAAAGTGGTACGCGAGCTGGGTTCAGAACGTCGTGAGACAGTTCGGTCCCTATCTGCCGTGGGCGTTGGAGGTTTGAGGGAAGCTGCTCCTAGTACGAGAGGACCGGAGTGGACGCACCGCTGGTGTTCCGGTTGTCATGCCAATGGCATTGCCGGGTAGCTATGTGCGGACAGGATAACCGCTGAAAGCATCTAAGCGGGAAGCCCCTCCCAAGATGAGACCTCCCTGGGACTCTAAGTCCCCTGAAGGGCCGTTGGAGACTACGACGTTGATAGGCACGGTGTGGAAGCGCAGCAATGTGTGGAGCTAACGTGTACTAATTGCCCGAGAGGCTTGACCATATAACACCCAATGGGCTTGTTGACATGAAGCCGTTACAGATTTCCAGGGCGGGCCGCAGGGCCTGCCGGAGGCGGGGCCTGCCCCCGCCGCACCAGTTTGCTTGGTGACCATAGCGAGCGTGAACCACCCGACCCCATCCCGAACTCGGAAGTGAAACCGCTTAGCGCCGATGATAGTGTGGCAGTTTGCCATGCGAAAGTAGGGAATTGCCAAGCGCCATAAA
>NZ_BAAHYJ010000010.1:0-2135 GCF_054657615.1 Methylosoma difficile
AAATATGTTAGAGTCTGTCCGTGCGCTAGACCTGCACAAAAAACCATATTTTAATCTTCCGTTCTTCAACAAACTGGGAACATCATGTTTAACAAACAAACAAACAAACAAACAAACAAACAAACAAACAAACAAACAAACAAACAAACAAACAAACAAACAAAAATTTTCAATAAAACATTGGACGTTATTAGTCGCTTTGGGTTTGTCTATGCCTGCCCAAGCCCTTTATACCCTTACTGATTTAGGAACACTTGGAGGATCAGAGAGTTATGGCAATGGCATTAACAACCGGGGAGAAGTGACAGGTTATTCCGATTTATTGAGATACAAGGCTTTCGTGACTGATGCCAGCACTAATGCCATGACCAATTTAGGTACATTTCCTGCCCCTGATTCAGTAACAAATATGAGTAGTTATGGCTTAGCCATTAACGACATCGGACAAGTAACAGGCAATTCTACTATTCGAATTGCTGGTGATTTAAGGAGTCATGCTTTCGTGACCAATGCCAGCGACAACGTCATGACCGATTTAGGTACACTCGGTGGCAAAAATAGCGAAGCTAATGCTATTAACAATAGCGGACAAGTGACGGGTGTTTCTGAAATTGCTGGAGGCTTTTTACCCTTTGTGTCTGATGGTTTTGGTATGGTGAGTTTAGGTTTCATAGGTACTGGCAGGGGCATTAACGACAGCGGACAAGTGACGGGCGAAATCCAGTCTTCAACTGGTCCTCATGCTTTCTTGACTAATGCAGACCACACTGTCGTGACCGATTTAGGTACGCTCGGCGGCTCAGCAAGTTATGGTTATGGCATTAATAATAGTGGTCAAGTGACGGGTTGGGCCAATACCGCTAACGGTTATGTCCATGCCTTCGTGACCGATGCCACCACTCACGCAATGACTGATTTGAATGTTCTTTCAGCGACTGAATTGGGTACGCGTTGTTCCGAAGTCACAAGAAGCTGGGGCCTTGATATTAACAACAAGGGACAAGTGACGGGACTTTCTGACTGTGAACGTGGGCAGCCTACTCACGCCTTCGTCACCATCGATGGTGTTATGCATGATCTGAATATGATGGTAATTGGAGGAACTGCAGGGATTCTCCTCACTGAAGGGCGTAGTATTAACGATGCCGGACAAATAACAGGTATTGGCATTGTACCCGGTAATGTTAAACACGCATTTTTATTGACACCAGCAATCACTCTCACCATCACGCCTACCAATAACGGCAGCATAGGAAGTGACGTCGGCGGTATCTTGTGTGGCACGACCTGCACAGGTACTTACAGTTTAGGCGCAAGCGTCATATTAACGGCTACAGCGAATGCTGGTTATACTTTTAAAGGATGGACAGGTGCATGTACAGGCAACTCGACCACTTGTACTTTAGCTATGGATGCCGATAAAACAGTCGGTGCAAGCTTCGGTGTTAGTAAACACACTTTAAACGTTAGCAAAACAGGCACGGGTATAGGCAGTGTGATGAGCACACCCGCTGGTATAGATTGCAACACAGCTTGCAGTGCGGATTTTGCTATCAACACGGCGGTCACGTTGGCGGCTTACCCCGACATCCATTCAACTTTTACGGGTTGGAGCGGTGCAGGGTGTTCCGGTACGGGTGTCTGTGCGTTGACAATGGATGCGGCGAAAGCAGTAACCGCAAGCTTTAATCTCAACACGTATACGCTTAAAACCAGCAAGCTAGGGAACGGCACGGTAACCAGCGACACAGGTGGAATCAACTGCGGGACCAGCTGTAGCGCGATTTATGGTTACGGCTCGACGGCTACGCCTGGTGATGCCAATACGGTGTTCATGGGCTGGGGCGGTGCATGTAGAGGGCAAGGCAGTTGTACGGTGACGATAAGTGCGGCGACTAGCGTCAGCGCTAAATTTGGCACAGGCTTCGGTTTGACCGTCAACCAACCTGCAAATGGTAAAGTTAAAGGGACTAACATCAATTGCGGTACGGTGGCTGCTTATACTTATACCCTCTGTAACGCCAACTACCTTAGCGATGTATTAGTGACGTTAAAAGCGACACCCGTTGTAGGCTATAGCTTTGACAGTTGGGGCGGCGCATGTGCTGGTACGGCGGTTTCTTGTGTTGTCACGA
>NZ_BAAHYJ010000011.1:0-2046 GCF_054657615.1 Methylosoma difficile
AAATTGTCGGCGGCTAATATGCCGGTAGTAGTCAATTGGGTAAAAATGCTTTTTCCCAGCTGAATGGTGTCATCAACCACCGTAAAGTCGGTGATTTTGTCGACGTTGGTTGTGGCGTTTAAAGCATTGTTGAGGCGGAAAATATCTTGCCCTAAGCCGCCGGTTAAAACGTCATTGCCGTCACCACCGGTAATCGTGTCATTGCCAGATCCGCCTTTGATGACATCGTCGCCTCTACCGCCCACTAAGATGTTATTGGCAGCATTGCCAATCAGTGTGTTGTTCAAGGAGTTGCCCGTGGCATTGATGGTGGCGGTGCCGGTCAGGGTCAGATTTTCGACATTGGCACCCAGCTTGTAAGAAATGCTGCTGTTGACGGCATCAATTTCAGTGGCGAGTGTTGAGGTTTCCGTTACCACGTCACGGGCGTTGTCTACGGTGTAGCTGTCATTGCCCAAGCCGCCAATCAGCGTGTCCGCACCGTCCTTGCCGTTCAAGGCATTGTCCGCAGCATTGCCAACCAGCGTGTTGTTTAGGGCGTTGCCCGTGGCATTGATGGCGGCGGTGCCGGTCAGTGTCAGGTTTTCGACGTTCGCACCCAGCGTGTAAGCAATGCTGCTGTTGACGGTGTCAATTTCATTCGCCAAGGTGGAGGTTTCAATCACTGTGTCGCCCGTGTTGTCGACGCTGTAAGTGTCGTTGCCCAAGCCGCCGGTCATGGTATCTGCACCTGTGCCGCCGTCAAGGGTGTCGTTGCCATCTCCGCCTTTCAGCAGATCGTTGCCGCTGGTGCCTGTGAGAATTTGGTCGGGGTCGGCGTGGAAGATGTCGTTGGTGTAGATATTGGCACCGCTGACCACACCTGAGCTGAGCTGGCTGGCGACTGTACTGCTGTTGCCGCCATTGCTACTCCCCCAAGTGACCACCGAGCCGTCGCTGCGCAGCGCGGCAAAGGCACTGCCAGTGGAAAAGACTTGCACCACATCCACCGTACCGTTGAGCTGCGCCGCCACCGCACGGCTGTCGCCGCCGTAAGCGCTAAACCCCCAAGTGACCACCGAGCCGTCGCTGCGCAGCGCGGCAAAAGCATGGCCAGTGGAAAAAACTTGCACGACATCCACCGTGCCGTTCAGATGCGCCGCCACCGCACGGCTGTCGCCGCCGTAAGCGCTAAACCCCCAAGTGACCACCGAGCCGTCGCTGCGCAGGGCGGCAAAGGCAAAGCCTGTGGAAAAGATTTGCACCACGTCCACCGTGCCGTTGAGCTGCGCCGCCACCGCGTTGCTGTCACCGCCAAAGCTGCTAAACCCCCAAGTGACCACCGAACCGTCGCTGCGCAGGGCGGCAAAGGCATAGCCTGTGGAAAAGATTTGCACCACATCCAGCGTACCGTTAAGCTGCGTCGCCACCGCGCTGCTGTCACCGCCTAGATCGCTAAACCCCCAAGTGACCACCGAGCCGTCGCTGCGCAGGGCGGCAAAAGCGGCGCTTGTGGAAAAGATTTGCACCACATCCACACTACCGTTGAGCTGCGCCGCCACCGCATTGCTGTCGCCACCCCAGCCGCTATCCCCCCAGGTAACCACCGAGCCATCGTTGCGCAGGGCGGCAAAAGCGGCGCTTGTGGAAAAGATTTGCAGCACATCCACACTGCCGTTGAGCTGTGACGCCACTGCGCTGCTGTCGCCACCTAAGCTGCTATACCCCCAGGTAACCACTGAGCCGTCGCTGCATAGAGCGGCAAAGGCAGAGTCTGTGGAAAAGATTTGTAGCACATCCACGTTGCCATTGAGCTGTGCCACCACTGCGCTGCTATCCCCCCCATAAGTGCTATCCCCCCAAGTGACCACCGAGCCGTCGCTGCGCAGGGCGGCAAAGGCTCCGTAAGAAGAAAAGACTTGCACCACATCCACGTTGCCGTTGATCTGTGCCGCCACCGCGCCGCTGTCGCCGCCATAACTACTCTCCCCCCAAGTGACCATCGAGCCGTCGCTACGCAGGGCGGCAAAGGCATAGCTTGTGGAAAATATTTGCACCACATCCACC
>NZ_BAAHYJ010000012.1:0-1741 GCF_054657615.1 Methylosoma difficile
ACTGGTGCTGACCAAATCCAGCTTGTCCACGCCCGCCGCCGAGCTGGCGCTGAGACCCTTTTGGAAGCCGCTGATGACATCAAAGTCCGTGACCGTGCTGTGGCCCGTGGCGATTTTCACCGTGTCGGTTTTGGCAACGGTTTCCGCCAAGTTGAGCGCGTCCTTGCCCGTGCCGCCAGTCAGCACATCCGCACCTTCTTCCGCCACCAAGGTGTCGTTGCCCGTACCGCCAACCAACGCGTTCGTTGACGCATTACCGGTCAGTACGTTGTTCAAGCTATTGCCTGTCGCATTTGCCGCCGTACCGGTCAGGGTCAGGTTTTCCAGATTTGCGCCCAAGACAAAAGAGAACGAGCTGGACACGCTGTCAATTTCGGTCGCCAGTGTTGAGGTTTCTGTCACCCCATCGCCCGTATTATCAACGACATAACTGTCATTGCCCAAGCCGCCTGCCATATTGTCCGCACCTGCGCCGCCGTCCAATATGTTGTTGCCGTCGTTGCCAACCAGCACGTTGTTCAGGCTGTTGCCGGTGGCGTTGATGTTTGCCGTACCGGTCAGGTTCAGGTTTTCCAGGTTCGCGCCCAAGACAAAAGAAACCGAGCTGGACACGCTGTCAATCTCGGTCGCTAGTGTTGAGGTTTCCGTAACGGTGTCGCCCGCATCATCAACGACATAACTGTCATTGCCCAAGCCGCCCGCCATAGTGTCCGCACCCGCGCCACCATCCAGCACGTTGTTGCCGTCGTTGCCGACCAAGGTGTTGTTCAGGCTGTTGCCGGTGGCGTTGCTGTTCGCTGTGCCAGTCAGGGTTAGGTTTTCCACGTTGTCGCCCAAAGTGAACGACACGGCACTGGACACGCTGTCAATCTCGGTCGCCAGTGTCGAGGTTTCCGTAACGGTGTCGCCCGCATCATCAACCACATAACTGTCATTGCCCAAGCCACCCGCCAGGCTGTCCGCACCTGCGCCGCCGTCCAATACGTTGTTGCCGTCGTTGCCGACCAGAGTATTGTTCAGGCTGTTGCCGGTGGCGTTGCTGTTCGCCGTGCCGGTCAGGGTTAGGTTTTCCAGATTTGCGCCCAGCGTAAAGGAAACCGAACTGATGACCGTGTCCACCTCGGTCGCCAGCGTCGAGGTTTCGGTCACTTTGTCGCCGACGTTGTCAACCATGTAAGTATCCTTGCCGGTGCCGCCGCTCATGTTGTCCGCACCGGCTTTGCCGTCCAGCGTGTTGCTGCCGGCATTGCCTTTCAGGACATTGTTCTTGGCGTTGCCGGTGGCCTTGAGGTTCTTGCCGCCGGTCAGGGTCAGGTTTTCGACGTTGTCTGACAATACAAACGACACCGAACTGCTTACCGAATCCACTTCGGTTGCCAAGGTGGAGGTTTCTGTTATCGTATCTCCACTGTTATCGACTGTATAACTGTCATTGCCCAAACCGCCGCTCATTGTGTCCGCACCGGCTTTGCCGTCCAGCACGTTGTTGCCGTCGTTGCCAAGTAGCGCATTGTTCAAGCCGTTGCCGGTGGCGTTGATGGCAGTTGTGCCGGTCAGGGCAAGGTTTTCCAGATTTGCGCCCAAGACAAAAGAAACCGAGCTGGACACATTGTCAATTTCAGTCGCCAGTGTTGAGGTTTCTGTAACGGTGTCGCCCAAATCATCAACGACATAACTGTCATTGCCCAAGCCGCCCGCTAGGCTGTCCGCACCTGCGCCTCCGTCCAGTAAGTTCGCACTG
>NZ_BAAHYJ010000013.1:0-1413 GCF_054657615.1 Methylosoma difficile
TCGGCAACCCAAAATAATCCTGCAAAGGTTCACTGCCGCACAGGCAGCTTAGAAAGTGAAAACCCATTGCCCCTACTGCCAAAAGCCGTTCACTGCCGCACAGGCAGCTTAGAAAGTCACCATATGCCGCCAAACACCATCAGGGAAGTTCACTGCCGCACAGGCAGCTTAGAAATTGACCAGAATGGTATGGGCATGGGTGTGCTAGTTCACTGCCGCACAGGCAGCTTAGAAACGACCGTCCAACCTAGTCGGGCAATTTCTTCAAGTTCACTGCCGCACAGGCAGCTTAGAAACACTAAAGCCGCGCGGCGTTGTGCGGCAAAAAGTTCACTGCCGCACAGGCAGCTTAGAAAGTCAACAGCAAGGCTTTTTTCTTGCTTCACAGGTTCACTGCCGCACAGGCAGCTTAGAAAATATTATGATTTAGCTGATAATTCAGTTTTATGTTCACTGCCGCACAGGCAGCTTAGAAAAAGGTGGAAGCGAACCCGGCGCGGTTCGGAACGTTCACTGCCGCACAGGCAGCTTAGAAAGCGTGTTTGTCAGTTGCTGCAAGTTTATCGGGGTTCACTGCCGCACAGGCAGCTTAGAAAACCAAAAATTGAAATTAGGAATAAACTTAGAAGTTCACTGCCGCACAGGCAGCTTAGAAAGTCCAACGTCGTCTTATGAGCAGAATCCATCTTGTTCACTGCCGCACAGGCAGCTTAGAAAGTTGGAGCCGTCCGTTTTTATATGTGTGGTGAGTTCACTGCCGCACAGGCAGCTTAGAAACAATTTAATAGCTTGTTTAAGGGCGTCTTGTTGTTCACTGCCGCACAGGCAGCTTAGAAAAATGCGCCAAACCCGTTACGGTCGAAACCTTTTGTTCACTGCCGCACAGGCAGCTTAGAAAACCATCAGTCGTTCCACAAATCGGAACATTCTGTTCACTGCCGCACAGGCAGCTTAGAAAGCTCGGTTGCGGCGTGTTGTTCCGCGCCTAACGTTCACTGCCGCACAGGCAGCTTAGAAACAAAAACGCCTGGTTAAACCATGCGCTATCCAGTTCACTGCCGCACAGGCAGCTTAGAAAAATGCCCTAGGGTATACGCCATACAGCTCGTCGTTCACTGCCGCACAGGCAGCTTAGAAAGTGGGAAGAAGCGGCACCACGGCGAAAATGGAGTTCACTGCCGCACAGGCAGCTTAGAAATATTATTTGCTCTTGCCGAACAAGGTAATCGTGTTCACTGCCGCACAGGCAGCTTAGAAATTGGATAAATTTCCCTGTGGACACCTGTTTAAGTTCACTGCCGCACAGGCAGCTTAGAAATGAAAACGTTGCTAACAAAGGCATTGGCGGCGGTTCACTGCCGCACAGGCAGCTTAGAAAAGCAGCACGATTGTGCTTGCAAGCGGCTTGATGTT
>NZ_BAAHYJ010000014.1:0-1269 GCF_054657615.1 Methylosoma difficile
TAAGGTACTCCCCATTGTCTAGACCAAAATCTCATAAAATTAAGATAGAAGCCGGTTGATAAAAATGGGTTGTTTCATCCTTCTCATAACACTTCCCTAAATACACGTCGGCGGGTGTCCGATAGCCCAACGATTGGTGTAGACGATGATGGTTGTAGAAATGAAAGAAATCCTTCAATCCTAGCCAGGTTTCCTGGACGGTGTGCCTATCCTGCAAGTACACATGCTCATACTTGACTGTGCGCCACAACCGCTCAACAAAAATATTGTCCAATGCCCGGCCACGCCCGTCCATACTGATTTTGATGCCTTTGTCCAGCAGCGGCTGGGTAAAGCGGGGCGTGGTGAACTGCGAACCCTGGTCGGTGTTGAAGATTTCGCATTGCTGGCGTTCGGTTATAGTGCCGATGGCTTCAATGCAGAAATCCGCATCCAAGGTGGTGCTCAACGCCCAGCCCAGAATGTATCGGCTGTACCAGTCAATCACCGCCATCAGGTAGACAAAGCCTGATGCCAGCCGGATATAGGTGATGTCGGTGCTCCACACTTGGTCGCAACGGTCAATCACCAGCCCGCGCAACAGGTAGGGGTAGACCTGATGTTCCGGATTCCGCTGGCTGGTGTTGGGTTTCTGGTACACCGCCTCCAGCCCCATCTTCCGCAGCAAACGCCTGACCCGCTTGGCGTTCACCTCATGCCCCAGGTTGCGCAAATGCGCCACCATTTTCAATACCCCATAACAGGGTGTCCGCGTGTATTGTTCGTCCAGAAGCCGCATCAGGGCTAGGTTTTCCTCGCTTTCACCCGCAGGCTGGTAGTACAGGGATGAACGGTTCAGCCCCAGCAGGCCGCATTGTTGCCGAACACTGAACTGTGGGTCTTGCGGGTCAATCCCTAGTTGCCTTGTCGCTAATGGCTGGCCGAGGACTTTTTTTTGAGCCAGTCCCGTTCGGCGATGAGCTGGCCTATCTGGCGGTGCAGCTCGTCAATGTCCTGTTGCTGATTGTCCCGTGCCTTTTCCTTTTTCCCGCTGAAGGCTTCCGGGATCACCGCCAACGCCTGCTTTTTCCAGAGGTTGATCTGGGTCGCGTGGACACCGTATTCGCTGGTCAGTTCGTTAACCGTTTTTTGTTGGCGGATCGCCTCGACGGCCACTTGGGTTTTAAATTCCATTGTGTGGTTCTTGCGTACATTGGCCATAGTTTAGTTTGCCTTTTTGGGTAAGGCTTTCTATCTTAACTGCTGGTCTAAAATATGGGGAGTATCATA
>NZ_BAAHYJ010000015.1:0-799 GCF_054657615.1 Methylosoma difficile
CGCCAGTTCCGCGCCGTTCAGGCTGTCGTTGCCGCCTAGGCCGTTAAGGGTGTTGGTGTTGCCCGCCAATCCATACAATATGTCGTTAGCGTCGGTGCCGTTATGGCGCGTGGTGATGATGGTGTCGGCAGTAAGGGTGCTGTCGGTGAAGGTGAATTTATCGACTTTGGCGTTGGCGTAGTTGTTGAAGAACCCTGAAACCGTCAGCTGGTTGCCCGCCGTGCCGTATTTTAGGATGAGGTTGCCTGCTCCGTCGTCGTAAAGGGCGGTGAGTTCGGTCGATTTCAGGTCGGTGAATTTGATGGTGTCGACGCTGCCATCGCTGTCAACGTTGTAGAGGGTGTCCGCGCCGTCGGTTTTGCTGATGAGGTAGGTGTCCGCGCCTTCGCCGCCTGTTAGGGCATCGCTGCCCGTGCCACCGTTGAGGGTGTCAGTACCGTCGCCGCCGGACAGCCCGTCGTTACCGGCGTTGCCGTTGAGGGTGTCCGCATCGCCGTAACCGTAGAGACTATCCGCACCGTCGCCGCCATTGAGGGTGTCTTTACCATCGCCACCATAGACGGTGTCATCACCTGCCAAGGCGTTGATGGTGTTGGCGTAGCCGTTGATGGCATAGAGGGTGTCGTTACCTGCCGTGCCTTGCTGGCGGGCGAGCAGTTCGGCGTATCCCCAAGTGACGGCGTTGCTGAACTGGAAGCTGCTGATAGCGTAAGCGGTGTTGATAGCTTGCCCACTAAAGAAATTGGCAACCTTCAATACATCTGTAGTTCCGTAACCAATCACCAAATCATTACCCGAA
>NZ_BAAHYJ010000016.1:0-784 GCF_054657615.1 Methylosoma difficile
CTCGGTTACGATATCACCTGCGTTATCAACTATGTAGGTGTCGTTACCCAAGCCACCAATCATAGTGTCCTCACCCGCTTTACCATCAAGGGTATTGTTACCCGCGTTGCCGCGTAGGGTATTTTGTTGGCTGTTGCCAGTACCTTTAAGGTTGGCTCTGCCGGTTAAGGTGAGGTTTTCTACATTGGCACCCAAGGTGAAGGTGACTGAGCTGGTGACTAAATCGTCTTCTAAGGCAGTGCTGGTTTCGATAACTTGATCGCCCAGGTCATCAACAAAGTAACTGTCTTTGCCCAAGCCTCCGGTCATGATGTCGGCACCGGCTTTGCCGTCTAAGGTGTCATTACCATCCAAACCGCTTAGGGTGTTGACAGCAGCGTTGCCGGTCAGCACGTTGTTCAGGCTGTTGCCGGTAGCGGTCGACGCACCTGCCAACAAGCCCACGTTTTCCACATTGGCGGTGAGGGTGTAATTGATAGCAGTTAAGACGGTATCATTGCCCGCATTCAACGCTTCGGTGACGACATCACCGGTGTTGTCAACAAAGTACAGATCGTCGCCTAGTCCGCCGGACATCGTATCTGCCCCCGCCAAACCATTAATGGCATCATTTAATGCCGTACCGTTTAAGCTATCGTTGGCAGTGGAGCCAATAATGAAGTTGTTGAGCGTTAAGCCATCGGAGAATTGGAAACTGCCCATCGCGTAAGCAGTGCTTGCAAAGAAACTGCTGACCGTCAGCACATCGGTGCTTCCGTAACCCATGACCAGATCATTAGCTGAG
>NZ_BAAHYJ010000017.1:0-485 GCF_054657615.1 Methylosoma difficile
CGGGTAATGCTGCTGACGGCGGTGCTGGCAACGTTGCTGAACTTGACCACGTCGACGCTGGCATCAGTGTGGTAGTTGTTGAGGGTGTCCATGCCGTCGCCCAGTGCGAACACATAGGTGTCCGCACCTTCGCCGCCTTCAAGATAATCACTGCCGGTGCCGCCGTTCAGGGTGTCGTTGCCATCGCCACCGTACAGGCCACCGTTTTGTTCGATGTAATAGCTGTTGGCATCGTAACCGTAGAAATAAGTGTCGTCGCCATTGCCGCCATTGAGAGTGTCGTCGCCCGCATCGCCGCTGATGTAGTCGATGCCATCGCCGCCATTAAGGGTGTCGTTGCCATCACCGCCATAGAGGCCGCCGCTAGATGAGATGCCCGTATAGCCGTCGTAGACATAGGCATCATTGCCGCCATCACCGTTCAGCACGTCCGCGCCTGCGTTGCCGTATAAGTAATCCGCACCGTCGCCACCGTAAAGGATGTC